>JAXMBQ010000006.1:0-203487 GCA_046349815.1 Pirellulales bacterium
AATTTGAATTTGAATTTGAATTTGAATTTGAATTTGAACGCGCGGACCGTCAATTCTCTTGTCCGTCTTTCGGTTCGAGCGATTCCAATCCGTTGTTTCGGGCTCCGTTTCGAGTACGAGTACGAAAACGAGGAGTAGTAGTAGTAGTAGGAAAGGCGAAACTGGGGCGCAGCCCGCTTTTGAATCTTGCGAGTTGAAGAAGTCTGCTCTGGCGAAGTCTACTCCGTGTTGCGTGTGCTCCTTGGAAACGCTTCGCTTGCAACGTCTTCGTCGCAGCGGATAGAATCATCGTCTCTTCTCTACTCGACGTTCTCATCTCATCCGCGAATTCCTTGTCCGGCATCGTTTTCGATCGTCTTTTCGTGCAAGGAGAAAACCATGGATCGGCTTCAAGCCCCAATGTACGCGCCGCGACCCCTGTACATCGCGGTATTCATCTGCCTCACGTACCTATTTGGTTTGCCGGACGCGCGAGCTCAGCAATCGCAGCCGGATATGGGGTCGCAACGACTGGTGCAGTTGGTCGAACAGGCTCGCCGAGAGCTTACGGCCATAGGACTCTCGCAACCCGAGATCGCTCTTCGACTGAAAATTATTGAAAACGTAGCGACGGTAAAGGTCTACTACCCGCACGCGGACGGCGGACGCCCTGAGTATCGCAATCCGAAGTTGTGGGAAGAGAACGAAGAAGGATCGTATGTACCGAAAAAGAATCCGGAACG
The DNA here is from genome assembly GCA_046349815.1 of Pirellulales bacterium. GTDB lineage: Bacteria > Planctomycetota > Planctomycetia > Pirellulales > Pirellulaceae > Aureliella. The sequence continues at coordinate 723 of JAXMBQ010000006.1, forward strand.
GGCTATCAACGATCTTTGGAAGACCACGAGCGGCGTGCGATGTCGCAAACTGTCGGCATTGATCTTGATCAAATCGATCTACGACGTCTCGGATGCGAAGCGAAAAGGCGAGATGAATGAACTGCTCGTCGGCAAAGTCATCCCCAACGACCTGGATAACGATGGAGCAGGAACGTTTTATGTTCAACCCGATGCCAAAAACGGCGACGCGTTTCTAACCGGAGAATTGTCAGCCGGCGATGAGGTATGGTTCGAGAATCCGTACTTCGATCGTTTGAGCGAACGCAATCAGAGTCGCTATCGCGGACAGGAAGGTCACCATGTGTTCTACGTCGGGGGCGGTCGCGTCATGGACATGTATGAGCGTGAACCGCATGACGTGGAAGAGTTCCGCACATCATTCTTGAAGTGGCGCAGTGTTCGGACCGTCGCGGAGGATGATAACGTGACGCCGACGGCCGATGACTTTCAGATTAAGTCGGTACGTCGAGCCATCCTGAAGTAAGCGTTCGCACGACTTAGTGAGTGCAAAGTCACCGTGCGAATCGAGGAACACGCACATGAAAAAAGCCGCGACTCGAAAGAGTTGCGGCTTGTTTGTAGGTGAGCTGCCTTTCGCAGGAGCGGAAGGCGACATTGGTCAAAGCAGCGCTGCGTACGTAAGGACGAAAGGCGACAGTGGTTATGCAGCCGGCGGAGCGGCCTCGCGCGGCATGGATTCGATCGCTTTGTCGATTAATCCGTATTCGACGGCTTCTTCGGCGGACATGAATCGGTCGCGGTCGGTATCCTGTTCGATCTGAGTCAGAGATTGACCGGAGTGTTTGATCAGGATCTCGTTCAGCTTCTGCTTGATGCGTTTGAATTCCTTCGCATGAATCGAGATCTCTTCCGCAGTACCCTGCATGCCGGCCAGCGGTTGGTGAATCATGATCCGTGCATTGGGCAGAGCATATCGCTTTCCTGCAGCACCGGCAGCCAGCAACACGGCACCCATCGACGCAGCTTGGCCGATGCAGTAGGTCGCAACGTCGCACGATACAAATTGCATCGTGTCGTAGATGGCGAGACCGGCTGACACCGAACCGCCAGGCGAGTTAATGTACAGATGGATATCCGCTTTGGGATCATCCGACTGCAGGAACAGCATCTGGGCTACCAACGCGTTGGCGACTTCATCGTCGACCTGCGAGCCCAAGAAAATAATGCGGTCCTTGAGCAGACGGCTGTAAATGTCGTAGACCCGTTCTTCGCGTCCGTTTTTCTCGATGACGTAAGGAATCGTCGGCATGATCTTTCCGTTCTAGATCTGAGGCTCTGAATGTGCGTTGATGTGCTGTCGGGGCGTCTCCGACCGTCGCGCTCAGATGGCGCGGCGGTCGGCATTGCGCGGATCGAACCAGAAGGAATTAGTCTTCCTTCGCTTCTACTTCTTGCTTGGTCAGCAGTTGATCCACTAGACCGTATTCCTTGGCCGCCTCAGCCGTAAGGAAGAAGTCGCGATCGGTATCCTTGGCAATCTGCTCCACAGGTTTGCCCGTGTGATTGGCCAGGATATGGTTGAGCACATCGCGATATCGAAGGATCTCGTTGGCTTGGATCTCGATGTCGGAGATCTGTCCGGACACACCGCCCGCAGGCTGATGCATCATGACGCGACCGTTCGGCAGACAATAGCGTTTGCCTTTCGTGCCGCCGGCGAGAAGCACGGCTGCTCCGCTGGCCGCTTGTCCGACGCAGTATGTCGCGACCGGGCAAGAGATCATCTGCATGGTGTCGTAGATTGCCAAAGTGGCAATCACGTCCCCGCCGGGGCTGTTCAAATAAAAGTGGATATCCTTCCGACGATTCTCGCTCTGCAAGTAGAGCAGTTTCATGACTACGTCGTTGGCGTTGCCCGTATGAATCTCACCCTGCAGGAAAACGATGCGGTTTTCCAGCAGCAAGTCACCAAGCGTCAACTGCCGTTGGCGCTGGTAGCTTTGGTGAGCGTACGAATTGCTGATTTCCGGCAAGAATGAATGCAACGTGCGCTCCTTCAACGTTCATAGACAAGCAAGATGGTTCCGCGCGGCCGTTCGCGCAAGTGCTCAATGTTGGCCGAATCGGCCGTTTTGGCAAGAGCGCTTAGGTTCAAAGCGGATCGATTGCAAAAAACTTGCCGAGCCGCGGAAATGTCGTCAGGAACCTTAAAACCGTTGCTTCAATTCTCGCCGAAGATCAAGTCGACGTCAGGTTGCAGCGTAACGGCTCTACAGGTTAGACAAAGTCTGCCTGGATAACTCATGACACGATAGGGCTGAACAATCGATCATTCGATCGGTGTCGGCTCTTCGTCGAACAGACAGTGGGCAAACCATTCGGGAAAAAAAATCGGCCGCTCGGAAGAATTCCGAACGGCCGATTTAATTTTTTTCGATTCAACGCTGACGCCTATGCTGCGTCGTTATGCGAATCCATGAACGAACTAATCTTTCTTTTCAGCCTCAGGCAGCTTGGGAGCTCCGGGGAAGGCGGCGGCATCGTTGTCGTGCTTGGCTTCCGGGATCTCAACGGCTTCACCAGTGATCACAAAGTCTAGATTTGAGGAATCCGGACCTTGATTCAGGAAGCTCGCATCCTGTTCATCGGTGATCTTGCCGACTTCGGTGATCTTCTCGATGACCTGACGTTCGATGATCTGATTGCGAATCGCATCCATTTGCCCGGTCTTTTCCAGACGAGCACGAATACGGCGCGGTGACATGTCGCTCTGCTCAGCCAGCAGATCAACTTCCTTGTCGTAATCCTCAGCGGTCGGTTCAAGCTTCAGATCTTCAGCGATCTTCTCGAGCACAAAGTGTTCGCGAAGGGCCGAGATCGTCGACTGACGCGTGTTGGCACGTGAGGCGTTGATGTACTGAGCGATTTGGTCTTTGGAGAATCCGCTGCGCTGCAGTTCGAGAACCATGCGTTGCAGTTCTCGCGACGTCTGCCGAGCGACCAAACTCTCCGGCATATCCCAGTTCGCATCCTTCGTGAGTTGTTCCACGATCTGCTTGCGCAGTTTCTGCTGCTGGTGATAATCGAATTGACGTTGGATCTCGACACGTACGAAGTCGCGGAGTTCCTCAGCATTATCAAAGCCGAGGTCGTCCAGCAATTTGTCATCGATTTCATCGACAACGATGCGACGGATTTCGGTGACTTTGATTGATACAGTCACTTCTTTGCCGCGGAACTCTTCATTCGGAGCCGAGTCGGCGATCGTCGTTTTGGCTTCGCGAGTTTCACCTTCTTTGACACCGGCCATCAGGTTGTCAAAACCTTCGATCGTGGCATCACCGAAGGTGAGAGTCGGACGCAGATAGACGATTTCTTCGTCCAGCTTGCTGACTTCCTTACCGTCGATAGTAAAGGTCATATCAACCGTCAACGTGTCGCCGGATTGCGCCTCGCCGTCAACCGGTTCGCCGGGCATGAAGCGAGCGAGCGTGCGTGCTGTCTGCTTGTCAATCACGTCGTTGGTCAGTTCGCAGACCGGACGGGTGAGCGCGAGACCTTCCCACTTCGGTGTATCGAAGTCGGGACGCACTTCAATCGTGAATTCGTAACGGAAATCCCCTTCGCTCGGGATTTCAATGGCTTTGTAGTCGAAATTCGGTTCGCTGATCGCCGAGAAGTGACCACCTTCGGTGACTTGCTGCAGGCTTTCCATCACCAGCGAGCTCTTCACTTGATCGAGTACTTCAGCTTTAAAGCGAGTTTCGATCAGTTTGCGAGGAGCCTTGCCTGCGCGGAAGCCGGGGAGTTCCGCTTTCGGCGAAACTTCGTCGAACGCATTCTTCATATAGCGGTCGACTTCACCGCGAGGAATGGTGACCACAACGTGGCGTTCGCAGGCCGAAGTCGTATCGACTTTGACGTCCATTTGAAGCGTTTTGGCTTCTTCGGCGCCGCCTTCGGTCGAGGCAGCTTGATCCAGTTCCGTGCTGGTCATGAATTCGGTTCCGTGTCTTTAAACGGCCGCTCTAAACCGCGGCGAAAATACGAGCAAACAACTACTGGCAAACCTGTTAGGGCCAAACCTAGTACGGGGGGAAACAGGCGGAAACAGAAGATTGCCGCCTATGCCGGTGCACCTGAGTAAAGGAACAGCAGGGCAGGGACATCAGAGTCAGACGATCCGGGAAAGAGCGGGTGATGGGATTCGAACCCACGACAACAACGTTGGCAACGTTGTGCTCTACCAACTGAGCTACACCCGCTTGTGTTTCTTCCGGAATAATCTGCTCCGTGTGAGGGACGTTCCTTGGGAATCGGAACGGCCGACCGGCTCTCTTTTGAATCGAGTCCCGTGACTCTCACGTCGCGCCCGCCTAAGCCTTGCTCTCGGCGAGCAGCAAATCTTACGCTGGCTTGTCGTTTTCGCCAGTGGGAAGGATTATAAATATCCTCTCCGACCTTGCAAGTGAGCTTTTGCAGCATTCGCCGCCGGCTCACTTCGGTGCAGAATTATGGCGAAACCCCCGGAGTTTGAATAGTCGTGAAGAGTGACTCCATGCCAAGTACCGGGATGACCTGCCCTAATTCTTTCGGACGTTTGAACGCAATTCTTTCCTTTCTTTTGGCGCTGACTTGCTTCCTGCCGGCGGCGAGTTGCAGGCGATTCACCCATCTGGGTCGCAATCTATGATCACAGCAGCGGCTCGGCGAGCAGTCCCAAGAATCTTGAGCAGCTTTCTGACTCGCGAGGCGGGTTACCGTTGCGAACGGCTGAAGCAGAAATTCAAGCAGGTCGACTGTCGGCATTCGATCTGCTGATTGTTCCAGGAGGATCGGGAAGCAAGCAAGCGTCTAACTTGGGGGAATCGGGCCGCGAGCAAATCCGCGACTTCGTCCGCAACGGCAAAGGCTATGTCGGCATTTGCGCCGGCTCGTATCTCGCATCCTCGGACTACGAATGGTCGTTGCACTTGCTGAATGCCAAAGTCTTCGATCGCGCCCATTGGGCTCGAGGCACAGGCACCGTGGAACTCAAGTTCTCCTCTCAAGGGAAAGAACTGCTCGGCGAAACAGCGGACAAGTTTCAAGTCTACTACGGTCAAGGCCCACTGCTCGTTCCGGATACAAAGCCTGATCTGCCTGCCTTCGAACCACTCGCAGAGTATGCCTCCGAGATCGCTGAGAAAGGAGCGCCGAAGGGCGTGATGATCGGAACCACTGCGATCGCGCGCGGAGATTATGGTCAAGGTCGTGTCATCTGCTTCAGCCCCCATCCGGAAGGAAACCGCAAGACCGAACACATTATGCTGGCCGGTGTGCGCTGGGCTTCCGGCAAAGAACCGGTGCTGCTATCCGCGAAAGCAGAAACCAAATCCAAAGCAGAATCCAAAGCCGAGTCTGAAGTACCCGCGTCAGCAACTCCTTAAGCGACTCGTTCGGAATCCCATCGTCGACCGCGCCCCAGTAACCTCAAGGCGGCCTCTGCATGCTGACCATCGCTGTCGTTGGAACTCTCGATACGAAACTTGCTGAATGCGAATTCACCGCGGCGCAAATACGCGATGCGCATTGCAGGCCGCTCTTGATTGACGTCGGTACGACTTGCGCTTCCGCATCGGCCGACATATCAAGAGAAGAAGTACTGTCCGCAGCCGGAACATCGCACGTTTCGTTTCCCGATGATCGCGGTTCGGCTGTCGCGACGATGACCGAGCTGATCGCCAGAGCGATGCCGGTGTTGGCAAGTCGGCACCAGATCGCCGGAGTCATATCGCTCGGCGGGACCGGGTACAGTTGATCGGCTGCGGCGATGCGAGCTCTGCCCTGGGTATTCCGAAGGTCATATCGACGGTCGCATCAGGGAACACGGCCCCTTATGTGGGCATCTCGGACATCGTCATGATTCCGGCCGTTGTCGACGTCGCCGGGCTCAACCGCATCTCACGACAAGTCTTTACCAAAGCGGCCGCAGCCGTGACTGCGATGGCTCAAGCAGTTCATCGCGATGCGCAGGTAACCAACATCGATCGACCGATTGTATGCGCTTCCATGTTCGGCAATACGACGCGCTGCGTAGAACATGCGCGCGGCATCATGGAATCCAACGGTTATGAAGTTATGACGTTTCATGCGACAGGCATCGGCGGCCGAACCATGGAGTCTCTGATCGCAGGCGGCATGATCGCCGGGATTCTCGACATCACCACCACCGAATGGGCCGACGAGCTTGTGGGTGGAATATTGACTGCGGGACAGACTCGATTGGAAGCAGCCGCGCGTAGCGGAACGCCGGCAATCGTCGTCCCCGGTTGCCTCGACATGGTGAACTTCGGACCGCGCGATTCCGTTCCCGCGTCATTCCAAAACCGCTTGCTCTATCAACACAATCCGCAGATTACTTTGATGCGTACGACTCCGGATGAGTGCTCACAGCTCGGGAAGATTCTCGCTCAGAAGGTAAATGCATCGATCGGCCCCGTCTCGGTGCTCATTCCACTGAGAGGGATCAGCGTTATCTCTGCGAGAGGCGGAGCCTTCCATGATTCTGTTGCTGATGCGGCTCTGTTCGATGCTATTCGTAACAACCTGCGCGATGATATTGAACTCATCGAGATCGATGCCGAGATCAACGATCCTCAATTTGCAGTGCGATGTGCCGATCAGCTATTGGCGTTGATGCAATCCGAACTGGAAAGCAATATCTCATCTGAGCAGGCACGAACCTGAAGCTGTGTCAGCCATAGTCCGTCGATTGCTTTCGCAGTCGAAGACCGATTCACTTTCCACCGCCCCCTTTAGATCGATTTGTATGGGACTATTCGCAGGAACACCGTTTGATCTTCCTCCTCGCTGTGAGCGATGTGAGAAACTGGAAAGCGAATGCACTTGCCCGCCTCTTCCGCCCAAGCACATCCCTCCGGAAAAACAAACGGCGAAGCTTCGCATCGAGAAACGAGCGAAGGGGAAATATGTAACCGTCATTGCAGGATTAGCAGCAGAGTCGAACGATTTGCCGGCTCTGTTGGCATCGCTCAAGAACGCGTGCGGAGCAGGGGGCTCGTTGCAGCCTGATGCGCTCGAAGTGCAAGGCGATCATCTCGTGCGAGTGCGAAAGCATCTCGAGCAGTTGGGCTATCGCGTCAAGGGCTGAAAAAACGAACGCAGCTCGAGGCACGTGGGCTGTGTAGGTTTTTCCGAGAATCGTAACGGCGATAGGAAATAGTGGCATCTTAAAGCGGAACGGCGCGAGCCGTCCGGTTCTTGACGATCGATATGGTGCCCTACCGGACGGCTCGCGCCGTACCGCTTCGAATGAATCAACAAGCCTTTACGCATCGGGTTTTGATTAACACGACCGACGAGTGAGCCTTGCGGATGCAGGGCGGCAGATTTGTTTAACGTTACCAGATTTCGCTCGCAGAAACCGGCTTGAACGACTACACTGAATCAGACCAAATGGCAGGCAGGCGAGGTAGACTCAATCGTGACCACAAGGTCGTGGCGACGTATTTCCGTGACTCAGCATCGAACTCAGTTCAAACGCTACCGTGGTCGATCACCGCAATTCGCCAACTTGGCTGGTGTGGATTGATCGGCTCTCGCTGTTCACTTTCGGAACACTCGCAGCACAGACTGAACAGCAACTGACGCCCGGCCCTCTGCAGGCTTGCCGACGGAAGCGACCCTCGGCGAAGGTGTGACTGCGGGCAAGATCGAAGGTCCGTTCTCTCTTACCGGCAAGATCTATCCGGGTACCGAACGAGAATACTGGGTCTACGTACCCGCAAGCTACGACAAGCAAAGCCGCTTGCGTTCTGATCGTGCAAGACGGCCTACGTCGTGCTGAGGAGTGGCACTTACCAACGATTATGGACAATTTGATCCACCACAAAGAGATGCCGGTGACGATCGGCGTCTTCGTTAATCCCGGAGTTGTGCCCGCCTCCAAACCGAACGCAGCCGCGATTCAACTGGAGCTTGAATACGATTCACTCGGTGATCGTTACGCCCGATTTTTGACAGAAGAACTACTGCCTGGAAGTAGGTAAAGTCGTACCCTCGATCGCCGCGGAGGCGAACGACCGTTGCTTGGCAGGAGCAAGTTCGGGGAGGCATCTGCATTCAATGCTGCATGAAAAACCGGATGCGTTTCGCCGCGTGATCAGCACGATCGGAAAAACCTGGCGGGACTACGCGGCGGGAACGAGTTTCCGATGCTGGTGAGAAAGACCGAGCCCAAGCCATTGAGAGTCTTTCTCGGAGGACGGCAATCGCGACCTCAACATCTATGCGGAGACTGGTGGATCGCCAATCAAGACATGGCATCGGGCGCGTACGCGGGATATGAAGTGGAACATGCATGGGGCGAAGGAGGCCATGACGGTAAACATGCTTCATCAGTTATGCCTCAAGCATTGCGATGGATATGGAAGGACTATCCGCAACCGATTTCGCAGGACCGAATGCTGCCGAGACGCCGCGTTGACATACTGGTGAAGAACTGGTTGGGAACTGGTCACGGGGCATGAGACGCCGAGCGCTGGTCTGCAATGCAGCGGGAGAACTCTTCTGCGATCCGCGCGTGGGACGTATCTACCGCAGTAGCACCGGATGGCAAGACCCGTGTCTTCGCCGATCAAACAGACGTATCACAGGCATGGCTTTCGGCCCAGACGGAAAACTCTACGCTTGCCAGCAGACTCGCAAACGGATTGTGCGTTATTTGGAATCGGGGGCGGAAGAAGTCGTCATTCCCGATGTTCCATGCCAAGACATCCTGACATTACCGACCGGCTTCTACTTCTCGGACACATCAACTCCCGCACTGTGGTGGTCTGATTACGGCGGAAAAAAAAGGAAGGTTGACGAACTTGCGCCTGCCCCCGTGGGCTTGGCAATCACCGGTGATCATGCATTCCTGCATGTCTCTTCTGTGGGCAGTCGCCAGACGATCAGCTATCGAGTCGCCGGTGACGGCGTGCTCGAGCATCGCCAGACCTTCGGGTTTCTTCACTGCCCGGTTGAGGACAGCGATGCCGGGCGGGACCAATGGTGGAGATCGCGAAGGGCGGCTTTACATCGCCACAAAATTAGGTGTCCAAGTTCTCGACCAATTGGGGCGGTGCAACTGGATATTGGCCCGACCCGATTCAGAACGCGTGACCGGTGTTGCGTTCGGCGGCGCTGAGATGGACACGTTGTTCATCACCGTGGAGAGCGTGTTTACAAAAGGAAACTGAAGACACGGGCAAAATAATCCCAATTGCCGCCGATCGAATTGCCGAAACCCGGGTTGTGAGAAAAAAATACGGCGTCGACCAACCTAACGATCGCGTGATTGTCAAATCAGACGGGCGGCAAGGAAAGTCGGCTCAGTGTTAGGCAAGCACGATGGAATCGAAAAGCTTACCTTCTACGGTCCGCGGAGAGTCGAAGCGGGGTGCGGCAAAATCGCTCACAATTAACCGAAGGTATTCAGCCAAGAATCCGGATGAACAGTGTCATCAGGGAGGCTTTGACCTACGAACGAACGTGAGGAAAGTTCGAGTACAGTGGATCGCGGTGCTCAGCAGTGCGATCGCGAAAGGGCTGTCGGAATGGTTTCGGCCGATTTCGAACTTCTCTCTGTCGCTCAGTCCAATGGCTAAGCGTTGTATTGATATGGCGGTTCTCGTCACTTGGCGAGAAACTCAAAGTGCACTTGTCAAGCTGGCGAGGCCTCCCACTTCAACTTTTCCTCTTCTCCGACTTACCGGAATCTCTGATACTGCAGCGATGTTTTCCCGGCCAGTGATACTTCGTTGCTGCATGCCAAGAAACTGTGCGGAAAGCACGCAAGTACGATGAATCATCCTCTGATTTCATTGTTCTTTATCCGTCTTACTGCGGGCTGTTGAAACCAACCACTTCCGCAAGTTTCGCTCCTTAGAAGAACTTGAATTTCATTGCATCACTTTGGCGCGAACACGCCGCGTGCGCTGATATGATTTCGTTTAAGTTCTTTGACGCGAAAGCTTCTTCGACCGCATTGCACTCAGATGACAGAGTCCGATACCGGCGTCGAAAAACCCATGAAGAAAGGGCGGCATGCGCCGCAGTTCATCAGCTCACTTCTGTTACGCATCGACTGAAAGCAGCTGGCGTTCTGAGGATCATCGTATCTGCTGCCGGCCATGGTAGGGTTGTTCGTTGCATGGATATCCGGCCTCGGCATTGCAGACGACACATTGCCGTTTCGCGTTCGAGTGTTGAATAACGAATCCGAGTTCAGTGCTGCGGCGATTATCGATATCGACAAAGACGGCATCTTGGACATTGCTTAGCATCGTGGTATTCGGGCCCTGAGTTCACCAAACATCCACTGAGAGAAGTGGAATGGATCGGTAACGCGACGATTATTCAAGCCTCCCGCTGGATGTTGATCGCGATGGGCACACGGATCTCGTGTGAGCGTCAATACCGGCAAGAGTTTGTATTGGGTTCGCAATGGGGAAGCGGCAACACACCATGGATCACATGAGATCGATCGACCTGCCGCTGGAGTCAGGCAGATCATTGACCTCGATAACGACGGACAGTTGGATATCGTACCCAACGGAACCACGTTTGCCGCTTGCGTATCACAACAACACCCGAGCCGCGGTGAAGCCACAGCGAATGGCCGAACAGAAACGGCTTACTTTGTAAAAGTGGATCTACCTCAAGAGCTCGCCGGATATGGGATCGGCATCGGAGATATTAATCGCGACGACGACCTGATCTGATCGGCTCCCGGTGGGGATGGGCGGAGTCGCCCGACCGTCTCGAGCGAGACCGTTGGCATTGGCATCCTGATTTCAAGCTCTTCAAAGACGCCAGTGTTCCGATTCTGGTGGTGATGGATGTCGACGTTGACGGAGATCAAGACCTGGTGTGGGGTCGTGGAGCACACAACGCCGGACTTTATTGACGGAGCAAACAGGGCACAAACAATCGGAACCGGCAACAGGTGTAATCGAATCGGTCCGTGACGCGCTGAAAGATCAACAGGCATGGGTGACTCTCGACGATCGACACCAGTTTGTCTTTATGTCCATGCACCACTCGTCGCCGATCTCGATGGTGACGGTCGTGAGGAGGTCGTCGCCCTGAAGGCTACCAAGGACATGTGACGGGCGTGATCCGGGGAGAACAACCGCTATTCGGGCGTCGTATCAATTCGACCGATCGACCAAGACCTGGCTTGCAAGACTTGAGCAACGCCGAAAACTGCGCGCGGACCTTCGATCCGAAGCCGCGACATCGACGCTGACGGAGACATCGATTCAGTCTGCCCATCGCGAGAGTGGGCCTGACACTGCTCAGGAAAATATGAATCGACAAGAGCACGAATACCGAACCGAACCAGACAATGTTTGATCGCAGCCGAGCCGGCTCCGCTCGGCAACTATGCGGAGCATCAAGACCTGAGTTATGTGTTGCGCCCTGATGCCAAGGGAGAGATGCATCGCATGAAGATTGAAACCGGCACAGACCTAGGCCTGCGTCAGCGCGATGTACGTCGTCACATGGAACGCGTTATGGGAGAGCTACCGAATCCGCATGCACGTGTACCGCTGGATGTCCGGATCCAAGAGTCGGTCGAGACCGAGAAGTACACAAGAATGAAGATCGACTACGCCGTCGAGCCTGGCTCGCGCGTACCGGCATATCTATTGATCCCGCACGGATTGAAGCAGGCCGCCCCGGCGATGCTGTGCCTGCATCCGACAAACTTTCAAACCGGTAAAGCTCAACTGCTCGGCATGGGAGGGAACACGAGTCGCTTCTATGCCCATGAATTGGCTGAGCTCGGCTTCATTTGTTTAGCGCCAGACTACCCCGGCTTCGCCGAGTACAAGTACGATTTTAAGACCGAGGGTTCGCACTACGTCGCCGGGACGATGAAAGCCATATGGGATAACGTACGAGCCATCGATGTGCTCGAATCGCTGCCGATCACTGCTCACGACAAGATCGGATGTATCGGTCACTCGCTGGGAGGTCACAACACATTATTTACATCGTGCTTTGACCGGCGCATTCGCTGTGCGGTGACCAGTTGCGGGTTCAACGCGTTCGAAGACTATTACGGCGGCAAGCTCAAGGGCTGGACCAGCGATCGCTACATGCCTCGAATCGAGTCGCTCTTTCACAGCGACCCGAAACAGATGCCGTTCGATTTTCCTGAAGTGCTCGCCGTTATGGCTCCGCGACCACTGCTGGTGAATGCCCCGCTGCGCGATGCGAACTTCGAAGTCGTCGGCGTGCGCAAGTGCGAGGCGAGCGTCCGGCCACTGTACGAAAAATTCGGCAAGAGCAGCGACCTCGTGTTCCGCTATCCGGACGCCGAACATGACTTTCCGGATGAAGTACGCAGCGAAGCCTATCAATGGCTGTCTGATCAATTGCGCTGAACCGGTTTGAATGCAGCGGAGCTGATCGAGCTTTCAACAAAGCGATCAGTCCGACTTGCGCTTTTCGCGCACCTTGCGACTGTACGATTCCATGAATTGCTTTTCGGCTGCTGTCAGTTTCTCAGTTCCTTCGCGATGGATTTTTTCGAGGATGCGATCGGCTTCTTGATCATCGCGAGAAAGCCTCTCCGGCTGTTCGGGTCGATGAACCTTCAGCTTCGGACGACGCTTGAACAAAGCCGACCAGTTTCCGCCGCCGAACTTCATAAAGCTCAAGTCCCAGCCGCCGAAGAAGTAGATCGAAGCGAATGCGATGCCCGCCAGGTGGACGTCGACGGCAACTCCTTTCTGAATGAAGAAAGTATTCGTGACGACCGTGATCACTCCAACGACCCATGCTCGAACCGGAATGACTCCCATCATCAACAACTGAGCTTGCGGAAAGTTGAAGACGAACAGCATGTTCACCGCGATCACGGCCCCGGAAGCTCCAACGACCGGAGGACCGCTGCCGGGGCGGAAACAGAGCAATGCGTGAACGATGCCGCCGAGCACTGCGGCAGTGAGATAGAAACGAATGAATTCGCCTCGTCCGTACTTCATTTCGACCGCTTGGCCGAGGAAGTACAGAGACATCATATTAAAGAGTAGATGCCAGATCGTATTGGGATCGTGAGCAAACGCGTAGGACAACAGTCGATAGTAATTGATCGGCGATAACAAATCGCCGGATCGAATCTCCATCCACTCGATGAGTGCGTTCGACCGCCCGGTGAATATCAGATTGGCGACGTAGAAGGCCGCGTTGACGATGATCAAGTTCGTGATCATCGAATACTGATCCCAGGGCTTCAGCCGAGGAAGCTCCTGATCTTCTCGATAATAGTTCCGGTCGTAAATGCCCATCACAATCCGTTACATCTGAAGGTATGTCCGCAAATCTAACGGACATCGGCGTCTGAACCGAGCTTGGTTCTCCAACTATCAGAATAGCGAAGGAGGTTTTCCCTGCAGAGCCCGGTTCGGCAACTGAGCAGAATTCGCTAGGCGACCCACCTGCGCCAGTGCTGCAACTGATACACCGCCGGAACCCTGAATCGAAACAGCCTGCGCGATGGAGTATACTGTCGGATACAAGGCCGAGCGTTGTCACGCGCTCAGGCGATATCCATCCCCCTCAGTGACCCCGCGAGAGATCAAGAACATGAGCGCACTTCCTCGACAATCCCTCGGTTCCCTATCGCTTTTCAGCCGATCAGCGAATCGTGATTCGCAAGCTGGTCAAATCGCCGGACAGATACGAAATGTGAAGCGACCGCGTTTTGCTTTGGTTGCTGCTGTTTTGGCTGCGACGGCTCTAGGCAGCGGATCGTTTGCCACAGCCGATGAACCGGCCAAGAAGAAAGAGGAAGTCGCTGCAGGTCCGTGGATCACCCAAGTTCGATGGCTCGACGATCAGAACTTACTGGGTACGGAATCTCAGGGACTTCTCTTCCGCTCGGGTAAAGTCATCAAGACCACGGCTGCAGACACAAGCAAGCTCGAGACGATCGCTGAACAAGACGTCTCTGTGTGGGCCGTCGTTCCTCTCGCAGACGGCAAAGTAGCCGCGTCCAACTATAAAGGCGAGGTCTACGTCCAAGGTGGCGGAGACCCGCAGAAATTCGAAAGCGCCTCGCGCTGGATTCGCGCGTTGGAAAAAGCTCCCGGCGATAAAGACCTGCTGGCCGGAACCGAAGACGGCAAACTGGTCGTACTATCCGTCGCAGACAAGAAAGAAACCAAACGCATCGACGCTCACGGCGCCGCTGTGTTCGACATCGCATTCAATACCGCCGGCGATCGCGTTGCATCGGTGGCAGGCGATGGATCGGTAAAGGTTTGGAGCTGGCCGGCTCTCGAACCCGTCTCATCCGGAACGCGAGGCAAGGACGCTCTATGGGCAGTTGCGTTTACATCCGATGGTTCGCAACTCGTCACCGGCGGAGCTGATCGACGCATTCGTTTGTGGGATACTGCATCCGGCAAATTCTTGCTGAACATCACAACCACCAGCGACTGGGTAACATCTTTAGCCTCGGTACCAGGCGGCAGCCTCGTTGTCGGCGGATCGATGAATGGGCAGTTGATTGTGGTCGATACGACTGCCAAACTGCCTGTAACGAAAATGGCCGGACCAGGCAGCGGTATCTGGAGCGTATCGATGTCACCATCCGGAAAACAATTGGCCGTCGCCACTCGCAAGCATGGCATTGCGCTCGTTTCGGCCGACAGTTGGCAAGCCGCAGCGAAGGAAACAGCCGAACGCGCTGCCTCGGAAAAGCCGCCGGCACCAGCGCCGAAACAACCGAAATAAATCGGTGGAGTCGATCCGCCGAATCGAGAATCGATTTTTTGAAAAGCGAGTGATATGGGATTTCTCGCACCGCTTTATGCGTTGGCCGCTCTGGCGGTTGCGGCTCCGATCCTCTTTCATCTGATTCGGCGTCGCCCGAAGGGCGAAGCCGAATTCAGCTCGTTGATGTTCTTGACGGCTTCGCCCCCTCGACTCACTCGCCGTAGTCGACTGGACAATATTTGGCTGCTGCTTCTGAGAGCCGCAGCCTTGTTGCTGATCGCATTCGCATTTGCGCGCCCCTTCATGCGATCTGCGTCGATGTCCGAACCGGAAAGTGCATCGCGCCGCGTTTTGATCGTGCTCGACAACAGCGGCAGCATGCAACGCGACGGAGTCTGGGACGAAGCTCAACGAACGGCCCGCGAATTGATACAGGGCTTAGGCAAACAGGATCGAGTTGCACTGGCCGCGGGCTCATCGGAATTTCAAGTCATCGTCCCCTTCGACGAAAAAGCGGAAGGCGGGATCGCTGATCAAACAGCGTCCCACGCTTCGGTTCTCAGCGCTCTGAACGATGTGAAACCGACTTGGCATAAGTCCAATTTGGCGGACCAATTGATCGCGGCGGCTGAACTGGTTCAGCAACGCGGATCGACCAGCTCGGCGGATGCGACTGCCGGTGCAGGTGAGATCATCCTCATCAGCGACCTTCACGAAAGCGTGGGGCTCGACGGCCTGCAAGGATTCTCTTGGCCCGAGAATGTTCGGCTCGACGTGCGTATTGCGAAGAGCAAGCGATCCGGCAATGCTCGACCAACCCTCATGACATCGCGAGCCGCGCTGCAGCCAGACGCAAGTGACGGTGCGAGCGGCGCGGTAACAGCATCGAACGACGGCTCGTCGACTGCGGACCGCGACGAAGAGCGCTTGCGGATTCGCGTCTTTAACTCTCGCAGCTCGAGAGAAACCGGCTTTGAACTGAAGTGGGCGAAAGGGGGAATCCCCCTATCGAACTCGCAGACCGCCGGATCCGCGATCGGCACATCCTTGCAAGTGCCTCCCGGTCAAACGCGCGTGGCTCTCATGCCACCGCGCCCGGCAACAGCCGATTCGGTAGTGCTACTGGGAGATGCCGAACCGTTTGACAACGTGGTCTATGTTCCTGAGCAGCGGATCAGAAAGGAACGACTTCTCTACGTTGGTTCGCGACCGCAGCAGAGCGAAGAAGACCTCTTCTATTATTTGAAGAATGTGCCGTTCAGCTCCAAGATCCGAGAGATCGCGTTGGAACAAGTCGAGCCTGCGGTCGTCCGAACTGCTGTCGCGGATCCATCTGTATGCGGAGTGATCATCGAAGCGCCGTTCGCAGATGAGCTCACCGACAGTCTCAAAGAAATCTGCAGCAGCGGCCGTCCGGTACTGGTTTGTCTATCGCGAAAACAAGCGACGGAATCGACGGCGGGACTCGAGAAACTATTGCACGTCGAGGGTTTGCAGATCACCGACGCCGATGTCAAAGACTACGCGCTGCTCGGCGACATACGCTTTAGCCATCCGCTCTTTCAACCCTTCGCCGACGTGAAGTTCAATGACTTCGGGAAGATCCGATTCTGGTCTCATCGCTCACTGAAGTGGAATCGACAGCTTGAGTCAACGCGAACAGACGATGGTCGACTGGCTGAGGGCCTGCTGACTGTTCCGGCGAAATTCGAGGACGGGAATCCGGCATTCTTGCATCGACAAATCGGACAGGGAGATCTGTGGGTCACAACCGCCGGATGGCAAGTGACTGCCGGTCAAATGGCGTTGTCCTCCAAGTTCGTGCCGCTGCTGTTCGGTATGCTCGATCCGCACGGCCGCAGCCGTCGCGAAATGGAAAGCTATCCGATCGGAGTTCCGATCACATTGGTCGACGGTGCCGAGCTTATCAACACCGAGTCGCTCGAGGCTTCAGGAGCTATTGAAAAACGAACTGACAAATGGCGACTGGAGATTCCCGGACTCTTTCGGATTCGGGAATCGAATTTCGAGACGCAAGTTGCTGCGGAGATCCCCGAAGACGAGAGCATGCTCGAGCCTCTGGATGTCGAACGCTTTGGGCAGTTAGGAGTGTTAGTAGGGAAATCCGAGACAGCCGCAGAACTCAACCAGAAAGCCAGACAGTTGCAGACGGTTGAGCTCGAGAGCCGGCAAAAAATCTGGCAGTGGCTGCTGCTCGCCGCCCTGGTCTTGATAGCAGCCGAAACGTTTTTGGCCGGTCGGTTAGCTGGAAAGTAGAGTCCCCGAGGCATCCGGATGTCCGCCGCGCTCGGACCTACGATTCATAACCCGAAGCGTAAGGGCTTTCCACGCAATCGAAACCCGACGCGTAAGCGAGGGACGCGGGTCACGCGCTTACGGGCTTGTAGATTCATTTAAAGCGGAACAGCGCGAGCCGTCCGGTAGGGCACTGTCGATCGTGAAGAACCTGATGGTTTGCGCATTGCCACTTTCAAGACGTCTCCGCTGGGCTGTCTTATGTGAAAATTGCAGGGAGCCTGCAGTGCCGAGCTTGACTATTGTGCGGAATTTATGGCATACTTCCAAACTACACAAAATCTTGGTGTCAAGTATGTGCTACACTTTATCGGCAAAATTCACCGCGGCCCGCGGTCGCGGAGGGGCTTAAGTGACCCTTGTATCCACAGGAAAGGACAAAGCAATCAACAGCATCCAGACTCGAGTGAACAACCAGATTCGAATTTCCCAGGTCCGAGTGATCAGTGAAGAGGGAGAGCAGCTCGGAATTCTTGCAACGGAAGATGCTTTGGCGCGCGCTCGCGACGCCGGTCTCGATCTGGTTGAGGTGGCGCCGAATGAAAAGCCGCCGGTGTGCCGCATCATGGATTACGGCAAGTACAAGTACGACAAGAGCAAGAAGAAGCACGGCCAAGGTCATGCCCATCATGGCAAGACGAAAGAGATTCGTTTGCGCCCCAAGACCGGTGAACACGACATCGGATTTAAGGTGAAGCAAGCCAAAGGCTTCCTACAGCATAAAGACAAAGTCCAAGTGTCCGTTATCTTCCGGGGTCGTGAAATGGCTCACGTCGAAGAAGGCCGACGCGTTATGGAAAATGTCGTACAAGAACTTCTCGAGTTCGGAAAGTAGGAATCGCAACCGCAGCAACTCGGCAAGCGCATGATCTGCACCCTTGCCCCCAAGTAACTTCGGCCGATGAAGTTACCTGGCGACATTTACCGTTGCCTGCGACCAAATCTTGATCTTGCTTGAGCGAAGCGAGTCGCTATTCTTGCGACTCGCTTCGACTATCTTTAATTGAAAAGCAAGCGTTGCTCTTATGACGAGCGACGAGATTCCCACTAGGTTAAGCGGCACCACGTGTCAGTAGCTGTCAGCAGCGACGTCTCAACATCTTCGGATAAGACTTCCGCAGATCCTCAACACGACTCGTCCAGTCGTGAACCTCGTTGGCCATACCTTCGCCGCAACTTGGCTCTGAGCACCAGTGACGGCGCGGCTTACGGTGCCATGGTCGGGATGGGTGAAACCTATCTACCCGCGTTTGCGTTGGCACTCGGTATGGGCGAAGTGATGGCCGGGTTGGTAGCCAGCGTGCCGCTCTTGGTCGGAGGCATACTGCAGTGCGTGTCACTGCGAGCCATCAATCGCTTGGGTTCGTTTAAGCTGTGGATCGCATGCAGTGCAGCACTGCAAGGACTCAGCCTCGTGCCGCTCGTCGTCGCGGCAATGGCAGGCTCGTTATCGCCGACCGCGCTGCTGCTCATCGCTTCGATCTATTGGGCCGGCGGCTTGGCGGCCGGACCGGCTTGGAACACCTGGATCGGGCACCTTGTACCCACAACCGTTCGCTCTCGTTTCTTTGCGAAACGGACACGCATCAGCCAGTTGATGACGCTCGGCGGTTTCCTGGCCGGAGGACTTCTGTTGCAGTGGGTTGATCGCGACTGGGTGCTTGTTGCCTTCGCTGCCATCTTCACCGCCGCGTGCTTGTTCCGATTGTTTTCCGCAGCCATGTTGCTCGCTCATCAGGAATCATCGGAGACAAAAGCCTTAGTCCAGCGACTGGCAGCGGCCCAAAGAACACTACCTGCGAAACTCGAGCCGCGCGGCATGCGATTGATCGCCTATCTAGTCGCGGTCCAAGGCATGGTGCAGATCTCAGGTCCGTACTTCACGCCCTACATGATCAAGCAACTCCACTTCGATTACGGCCAATACGTCGTACTCGTGGCCACAGCTTTTGTCGCCAAAGCCCTCTCGTTGATCCTGTGGGGCAATGTGGCCGGAACGAAGGGAGCTCGATTCCTATTGTGGGTCGGAGGCATCTCGATCATTCCGCTCGCATCACTCTGGACGCTGAGCGAATCGTTCTGGTGGGTCGTATGCGTCCAGTTGCTGAGCGGCACAACTTGGGCAGCCTATGAACTAGGCTTCTTCCTGATGTTCTTCGAATCGATGCCTGTGGCTCAGCGAGCTCGCATGCTGACGATCTACAACGTGGCGAATACATGCGCGTGGTGCGTCGGGTCGCTCATCGGCGGCTGCATTCTGGCCGCGATGGGACCGAGCTTGCAGTCGTATTGGACCATCTTCGGCTTGTCGAGCCTTGGGAGATTATTCGCGCTGGGTCTACTGCTGCGAGTTGACGCGCTGCCGATCCCTACACCTCGCAAACTAAAAGTAGCTTGGCGGATCATCGGAGTCCGTCCCTCTTCGGCCACGATTAGTACGCCGGTACTAGCCACCATCGAAGCCGCCGAAACAGCGCAGAGCAAAACGGCTGCGTAAGCGTAAGCAAAGTGTCGGTGAGCGATGCCTCGTGACGAGGTTCTGCCTCGCCGTTGTAGATCAATTTTCCCAAATTGATCCCAACACCGCTCGAAGCACCAACACCTGAGCCGGTTTCAACTCACGCGGCCTCACCTCGACGATTTTCTCAGTGGCAATGTCGGCGCTCCACTGATCAGTATCGGTCGTTACCGTTCGAGGTGTTGGTTGTGCAAACTCGGTTACGGTCAATTGCGGACAATTGACCTACTGCTTGAGATCTACGCTGGTAGAGGACTAGCGCGGGGCGTTGGGGCGGCGACTGGGTCGGTTGAAGCCGATCTTCTCCAGCGCCAAGTAGACTTCTTCCAACGTCTTCTCACCGAAGTTCGTGATGCTCAGCAACTCTTCACGCGTGCTGTTCAACAACTGACGCACGGTGAATATGCCTCGCTCTTCAAGACAGTTCGTCGTGCGAACAGCCAAACCGATCTCGGCTGTGCTTAGATCCAGCCGCTCACGCATCTTGCGTGCATCTTCTTCCGCTTGGCTCAATGGAATTCGTGTCCGCGACATAGTTCCCTCCTTTTCATATCCGTAGTCGTCGCAATTCATCCTCCGACCGACTCGCTCCTGCGAATCGAGGCGGGTAGTATAACGCATGCTTTTCTCATCACCAACTCGGGAATGAATTGATAGCAACGGGAAAAAGGAAGATGGAGTCCGAACTGCTCAGCGGATTGAATGAGTCGCAACGAGCCGCTGTGACACATGTGGATGGACCGCTGTTGATGCTCGCCGGGCCCGGCAGCGGCAAGACTCGCGTGGTGACGCACCGCATCGCTTACATGATCGAGCAAGGGATCTCGCCTAGTTCGATCCTCGCACTGACCTTCACCAACAAAGCCGCTGAAGAGATGCGCAATCGACTTGCGCGGCTGATCGGGGAAACCGACCTATGGATGGGTACGTTTCACGGATTCTGTGTTCGAGTTCTTCGAAAGTACGCGAGGCTCGTCGGATTGCCGCACAACTTCAACATCTACGACACCGAAGATGCAGAGACGGCGCTGCGAGCAGCGGTGGTGGAAGCCGATTTCAGCTTGTCGCATGTCACGCTCGGCAATCTTGCGTCGCGCATCAGCTACTACAAGAACCGGCTGGTCACTCCCGAAACACTCATCGCCGAAGGGCTGTCCAGCGAAGAACACAGCATTGCCCGCGTCTATCCGTTTTATCAGCAGCAGTTACTCAAGAACGGCGCTGTCGATTTTGACGATCTACTGATGCACACCGCCATGTTGCTCCGCACCTCGCCCGAGATCCGCGCGGAGCTCGACGAGCGATATCGATACGTCATGGTCGACGAGTACCAAGACACGAACTTGGCGCAGTACGTCATCGTGCGGCATCTCGCCATCGACTATGAGAACCTAGCTGTCACCGGTGATCCCGATCAGTCGATCTACGGCTGGCGGGGTGCCAATCTGAAGAACGTCAGCTATTTGGAGCGAGACTATCCGCGCACGAAAGTCATTCGGCTGGAGGAAAACTATCGCAGCACACCGGAAATCCTGTCCGTGGCTGACTGTTTGATTCAGCACAACACGTTTCGCAAACCGAAGACACTCGTTCCCAGTCGCTCCTCCGGAAC
Source organism: Pirellulales bacterium (assembly GCA_046349815.1). GTDB lineage: Bacteria > Planctomycetota > Planctomycetia > Pirellulales > Pirellulaceae > Aureliella. The sequence goes on from JAXMBQ010000006.1 coordinate 21,926, forward strand.
CGCCGTTCGCCTATGTGTCTACCCTACGGCTAGACGCGAGGCCGAGGACATCGTGACTCAGATAGCAGGTGCCGTCGCAGGGGGTGAGCAATCGCTGCGCGACTTCGCGATCCTTTATCGCACCAACGCTCAATCGCGTCTCATCGAACAAGCGCTCATGCGGCAACAATTGCCGTATCAGTTGATCGGCGGCTTCCGCTTTTACATGCGCAAAGAGATCAAGGATATCGTCAGCTACCTGCTGCTCGTCAACAATCCCGACGACGATGTCGCGTTTGAACGAGTCGTTAACACGCCGCCGCGCGGCGTCGGCAAGCAGTCTTTGACAAAGCTCAAACAACATGCACGGTCACGGCGCTCTTCGATGCTCGACGCCGCTCGCGACGCCGTGAAGCGGAACTTGCTGGGCAAGAAGATCGAGCGCGGCGTTCAAGACTTTTTGCGCATCTTCGATTCACTTGCCGAAGCGGCTCACGGCAGCCTACGCGGACTGGTCGAAGCCGCCCTGGAGCTCACTGAATACCGAGCTTACTTGGCTGCATCGCGAGCAGATGATGCGGGCGATCGCGATCTTTCGGCCAACTTGAATGAACTCATCGCCGAGGCCGCCGAGCTAGATGCCTCGACACTCGATCGCTCACCGCTGGAAGCTTTCCTTGAGTACGCGGCGCTGCAAAGCGATACCGATCGATTGAAGAGCGGCGGAGAGTTGGTCACACTGATGACTCTCCACGCCGCCAAAGGACTTGAATTCCCTTGCGTGTTCATCATCGCACTGGAAGACAATATTCTGCCTCACGCTCGCTCGCGCGATGATGCGCTCGCCGTTGAGGAAGAGCGACGCTTGCTGTTCGTCGGTATCACGCGAGCTCAAGACCGATTGCAGTTGAGCTATGCATTGCGTCGCGGATTCGGTGATCAAGATTCGCCCAGTATTCCCAGCAGCTTTCTCATGGAACTGCCCCGCGGTGAAATGATTTGGAGCGATCTGAGCGAACCGGATTGGGGCGGAGCAGATGCCTACGGCGGTTCCGATGACGATTACGCGCAAGCAGCCTCGCTATGGGATGACGACTACAGCCAGATCGATACTCACAGCGATACAGATGTGCACGACGGACCGACCGTGCATGTCGACGACGATGTTCACTTCGATGCCGACAGTTGCCAGCTACCTGAAGAGGAAATGCCGCGCCGAATAATCAAACGGTTAGGCGGCAAGCTCACCACGGCTTCGCAACTGGTCGACGACTCCGCATCGATCACCGCAGGTCACGCCGCTTTCACTGTCGGACGTGTTGTCTCCCATCCCAAATACGGCAGCGGACGCATCATCGCGTCTACAGGTCGGGGTCCGAAGAAGACGGTGACCATTGATTTCTTTTCATCCGGTGAACGGAAGAGCTTTATCCTCGGACACGTTCCGCTGACACTGGAATCGGAGTAGGTCAACAAGTGTTTCGGGGCGTGTTGATTTAATACAAGCGGAACGGCGCGAGCCGTCCGGTGAAGCACAATCAGTCTTGAAGAACCGGACGGCTTGCGCCGCTCCGCTTGCATGAAGTCCTCGCGATCATTGCGATTCGGATTACGATGCTCCAACGCGGCTGCTATGCCAACTGCTTTCGGAATCTCGCGATGCTCAACGACAGAATCACGGTGCAGCAAATAACTAGGCCTATGATCCAAGGCATCAAGTCAAGCGCGTCGGCCCCGCGCAAGATGATGCCTCGCAGGATCTCGACGAAGTACGTCACGGGAATCAAGTGCGTTGCAGCGTAGATCGGCAACGGCATCTCCGCTCGCGGGAACATAAACCCTGATAGGAGCACGCTGGGAAGCATAAGGATAAAAGCGAACTGCATCGCTTCGACCTGCGTTTTGGCTAACGTGGAGACGAGCAGCCCGAGTCCTAGGCTACAGACGATGAAGAGCATCGAGAGGACGAGCAGCAGGATCAAGTTTCCTTGGATAGGAACTTGAAAGACGTATACCATGATCGTCAGCACCAGCAGGACTTCGACAAACCCGACCAGCGCATACGGAAGCAACTTTCCCAACAACAGCCCTGCTCGGCTGACCGGCGTCACGAACAATTGCTCCAACGTCCCGAGCTCGCGCTCCCGTACGATCGCAAAGCTCGTCAAGAACAACGTCACCAGTTGCAGAATGATCCCGACCAAGCCGGGAACAAAGAAACGAGCGGCGAGAAGATTGGGATTGAATAACAATCGCGGCCTGATTTCGATCAGCACAGCCGCCGACCCGTATTGATCGCGAGCCGCCGCGGAAATGGGCCATCTCAGCCGACATTCGCGCTTCGACATGGATAAATTCAGGCCCAGCAGGTTGGCTGTATTGAGCGCCGTGGTGGCGACTTGCGAATCACTGCCGTCGACCAGGACTTGTATCTGAACCTGCCTGCCGACGCTCGTCAGTTCGGTGTAGTCCGGAGGAATGATGATCCCGACCCGAGCTCGACCGGCTGTGATCGCGCGCATGAACGATTCACGATCGGGCGTCTCTGCAATGATCTTGAATTGCCGCGTGTTTAAGAAACTCTCGATCAACTCGCGACTGGGCCGCTTGCCGTCCAAGTTCAACACGGCCGTCGGAATGTTGTTGATCTCCGTCTGTATGGCCCAACCGAAGATGATCGTCTGCATGACCGGGACTACCAGCATGAAGAAGATTGTCGATGTTTGCCGCCGAATGTGAAAGAACTCTTTGATTAAGATCGCCCATAAACCTGCCACCGGACTAGTCCGCGGCATCGACCCGCGCGGCTCGCTCCTGCCCAATCTTTTTTCGCGCTCTTGAGCATCAGTCCGCGAACTGGGGGCCGGCGATGGTGATTCGAATCGAGAACCGCTGGAAGCCGGATCTGCTGCGACCTCAGCAGCCTGCCCCTTGGGCGTTTGAATACTGACCGCCGAAGCAGACTGAGCCACTGCTGCATTGGTCAAGGTAACGAACACGTCTTCAAGGCTTGGTTCGATCTCGCGGATAGCATCAAGCGATGCCGTCTCGGTCACTTCCTGCATCGCAGTCGGAGTAACTCGATCTTCGGCCAAGACATGCAATCGCCTTCCGAAGATGGTCGCTTCTTGAATCCCCGGAAGGCCGCGCAGCATACTCAGTTGACGAGGAGCATCCTCCGCATCGATCTCGTATCGCTTCATCCCCTCCGGTGTGACCTGCGGCAGCGATTTTAAGTCGTGCGGCTTGCCGACCGTCAACAGTTTCGAGTTGTAGATGTAACCCACATCAGTGCAACGCTCCGCTTCGTCCATATAGTGCGTTGTCACCAGCAACGTGACTCCGCGACCGGAGAGTTCAAAGAGCAGATCCCAGAGTTGCCGACGCGCGACGGGATCGATACCGGCGGTGGGCTCGTCCAGAAAGACCACTTCGGGTTCATGGATCAAGGAGCAGGCCAGCGCGAGTCGCTGCTTCCAACCTCCGGACAACGCGCCGGCCAGTCGATCCATATAACGACCGATCTGCGTCAGCTCGAGGACCGATTCCTTCCGCTCGCGCAGACGAGCCGGATTGAGACCATAGATACGCCCGTAGAAATCAAGATTCTCACGCACCGACAAGTCGTTGTACAAACTGAATTTTTGTGACATGTATCCGATGCGACGCTTGATCGCTTCGGCATCGCGAGCCACGTCCAATCCCAATACCGAAGCGCTGCCGGCGGTCGGCGCGAGCACTCCGCACAACATACGAATGATCGTCGACTTGCCGCTGCCGTTGGGACCGAGCAATCCGAAGATCGCGGATCGCTCGACGGAGAAACTCACTCGATCCACCGCTGTGAAATCGCCGAATCTTCGCGTCAGACCATGCAATTGAATTGCCGCTGAAGACGGACGCTCCGAGACTTCGGTTGCAGTTGAAACGCTTGATTCGTTCATGGTTGCAGTCGCACGTCGGCGGACATACCCGGACGCAATCGGTCGAGTCCTTCCAGCAAATGAAGCTTGACGCGAAACACTTGCTTGGAGCGCTCTTCCGGAGTCTGAACATTGCGAGGTGTGAACTCAGCTTGAGTCGAAACGAATGTCAGCTCAGCTTGAAACACTTCGCGGGGAAAGCTGTCGACCGTCACCGCGAATCGTTCCCCTAACTTCGGGCCGAGGCGATTCTCAGGGAGATAGGCTCGCACCCACATTCGCGAATGATCGATCAAGCTCAAGACGGGACCGTTCATCGGTACCAGGTCACCAGGCCTAAGTTCGATCGCGTTTACAGTGCCCGCCGTGTCGGCTCGTATTTCCAGCTCGGCCAACTGTTTCTGCACAGCGGACACAGCAGCTTCAGCCGCCTCGACCGACGCAGCAGCTACGGCGATTTCTTCGCTGCGAAATCCGGCAGTAGCGAGCTCGAGTGCGAGCTGCGCATCGAGCAGCTCAGCTTCGGCTGCTGAGATATCCTCGGCACGCGTCCCTTTCTGCATCAAATGCAACTCTTCTTTACGCACTTGTTCATTCGCTTCCGCCACACGGAAGACCTCGATTGCTTGATCCAGTTCGTCCTTGCCCACGGCATTCGTGTTCTGGTTGTAGAGACTGACCGTACGATCATGTGACTTCTTGGCGCGATCCAGTTGAGCACGAGCCAGTTGCAGACGCGATTCGGCCGCTGCGATTTCCTCCGGCAAAGGGCCGTCCTTCAGCTTCTTGAGCACAGCCGCTACGCGCGCCGCACGAGCTTTTGCTTGAGCGATCTCTTGCGGGCGGAGACCGGCTTTCAACTTATCATGTTCCGCTTTGCGAGCCGCGAGATTGGCTTCGGCTTCTCGTAGCCGTTCTCGAATGTCATAAGGCTCCAGTCGAACCAAGACCTGACCTTGAGTAACGAGCTCGCCTTCTTGCACGAGCACCTCAGCCACGCGTCCGCCGACACGCGAACCAACGCGTATTTCATCGGCTTCGATAAAGCCGGAAACAACTGAGGACTGTCCGCGCATCTGGCCGGCCACAAGTAGGCCGCCGAGCACGCAAACCAAGAGGACGATCAAACTTATTCGACGAATCACGGTTCCCTCACGTAGTTCGATCTTCAGTAGTGATCTTGTCGAGGATCATATCGATGCAACCTCGTCCGCGGTCAGAAAGAGGGCGACTCTTCGCGCTACGACCCGGCCGCTACACAGTTGAACAAGTCCCTACCGTCGTCACAAGTCCACACACATGCGACATGGGTTCACATCGTCACGCGACAGGTAAAGTATTGTGGATCAATGAAAGCGGAACGGCGCAAGCCGTACCGCTTGGAATCAATCATCATGCCCTTACGTGTCGAGTTGCGATTACCCCAACTCGAACTAATGCGAAGCGTCCGTTCGTTTGATCTTCACTTCGGATGCGAGCATGTAAGTGGTCTCTCCGTCGATCGATGTCGCAAAGGGAATGTAGTCGCTGCCGCAGCGCAGCCCGACAGTCGGATCCACCGCGATCCATTGCCCATCGATATAGACCTCCGGCCAAATGTGTCCTTCGCTTTCATACAACCATCCATGAACTTGACGAGCCGGAACGCCCGAGGCTCGAGCTAAACTGATGAACACATCCGAGTAATCCCAGCAGTGGCCGTAGCCCTGTTCAAGCGCTTTCAAGGTGCCGTATCGCGAGCCGGTTACGTCACCGCCGAAGCGAAAATGACGGCTGTCAGATATCCAGTTCAGCAGCATCTCCACCTTCGATACGTCTGTCGTCGCATCCGATGTGATTTCAGCGGCCAGCGAGCGAATGCGCGGCGAGTTGACCGGCCAGCGCGGTGTAGCGGCTAAGCACAATTCTGCCGATGAGGCATCCCCCGGAATCGCAGCGATGGTTCGGCTGGCTAATCTTGCCTTCACGGTCGCTGTAACAGGGATCAGGGCCTTGAGCAGCAAGAATCCGGCAATCGAAACTCGATCGTTCCCGATTTCGCGTCGATGGATTGAGATGTCGGCTCCGGGACAATGCTCCACGCGGTCCGCCATCACCTTGTCCGAACTGACGAAGAATGATTCGATCACCCAGAATCAGTTGAGACTTGCGTCTTGCAATCTCTTCGGCCGCCGCTGATTTGCCGCCGTCGAGCGCTTATGAACAGATTGAATAGTCAGTTTCGCTTCGCCCACTTCCACTTCGCGAATCGGAGCCAAGGCTCAATACTACTTCGCCCTTCACTCTCAGCGGAATCAACTGCAGTTCGTTGCGAGCCCGCATGGCCACCTTCATCTGGGCAGGATCGCGAGCGATCAATTCAAAACGATTTTCCCGGCTGCCGATCGTACGCCAGTTGGACTTAGTCTTACGTAACGCAACTGGGGCGTCACAGAATCAGCCGACTCGCATTCGAGCTCGTTGACTTGGACCGGTATGCCTCTGTACGTGAAGAAGAAGTTATCGATGCGCGTCAGTTTCGCGCAACTTTGCGAGAAGGCGGCAACTGCGTCGCGGGCACACTGAATGTTTTCGTCAGATTCAAAGCGACCGGAGATTTGGAATATCGAGGTGTTGCCATCGACCATACGGATTGAGCAATTCAGGCAGATTCGATTCCGACGGAAGCTGATGAGATTGCTGAGCGACGATCCCGCCAGCCAGCAAATGGTAAGTGGAGTCCCGACGCCGCAGATCAACCCGACCAATAGGAGAATAGAAGCACGATGGTCCACGGCTTGGCCGCATTCGCGTCAGCGCCCAGTTCGGGTGTTCGCCCCATCGATAATTGATCCGTGAGATTCGTATCGTCCAGGTCACGAATCATGCGTACAACACCAGGCGTCACGGTTAACACCAATACACTCCTTGTAGCTGAACACTGCAGGCTCCGATGCGCACAAAGCCTAGTTCAGCAGCGGCGCTCTTGCCGCACCGCGTGCAACAGACTCATAACCCGGCGCGATTATACGCCGGGCCATGATCCTCGCCATACTGGTCGCCGTTTGAGCCGGTGTGCCCTTAATTGCTCTACGAAATGCTGGTAGATCGAATCCTCATCGAGTCCCGGTTCGCTGCTGAGCAACGAATCGTAATCGTTGACGAGAAACTCGCGAGTGTCGCTCAACACTTGTTCTACGAACACGCCGAATCGAGCCTTCAACTTCGGTTCAAGTTCTCTTAGATACCGAAGAACCGGCGCGGGGAGCGGACGATTCATGTTTGCTGCTCTCCAAGAATGATTCGACAAACTGCTTAGTCTCGCGCCACGACGTTTCCCACTGCGGCAAGACTCGCTTTCCGGCCGCCGTTAGATCGTAGTATTTGCGAGGCGGTCCGCTGTCGGAAGGAATCATGCGACTATTCAACAGACCTTGTTTTTCGAGCGACCTGAGTACCGGATACGGCCGCTTGATTCATCGGCAGCTCCAAACCTGATGCGGCTTCCAACTGCTTAGCGATCTCATAGCCGTACATCGCTCGGCTTTGAGTTCAGACGAGCAGAATGACTAACGAGACAGCGCTGAGTTGAGCTCCTTCTGAAACTTCTTGAGACTGTCATCCTTCACAAACAATCCCTTCCTTCATGAGCGGAACGGCGCAGCCGTCCGGCCCCGATTCTCCATCACTCAAACGGTGCGACCCGCCACACGACTTCATCAACGTCTTCTCCCCAACGGAACGGCGCGGCCTCCGGCTACGCTCTCCATCACCAGGCGACTCCGCGGTATCAATCGCTATTATCAACATCAATAGCACCAGCCGAGGGCGTGTTGTCGCCTGAACGCCGAAAGCATCACCCGCAGGCTCGGCCGGTAGTAGGCTCGACCCGAGTTTCGATCGTAAACAGCAATGATCTTGATGCTCCCGTCTTGCCACTCATACGGCCTGCGATTGATAGCCGGCTACGAACGCGTAGGGTGGCAACAACACTTGGTTCACCGGGTGGCTGAGATCGCAACACAGGAGAACACATTGAAAAGCGACCATTAAACTGATCGTGTAAGCCACGCAAGCGACGACCATTGCAGATGTCGGTCGACATCGAAATACCGCCATCCACTGTAGACTCGCGATCCATAAAGTCGGTCCGGCAAAAATCAATGCGAAGAACAAAGCGCATGGATGCGGTTCTATTCGCACTAACCCGAACAGGATACCGATCGCCGTGATACACAAGCCTGATACGATCAACGAAAAAATCTGCATCCATACCGAGGGTTGGATGGAATCTAAATCTAAATCGACGTACGGATCATCTCCCAATTCATCAGCGGATGCTTCATCGTATTCAAATGGAGATCGGTCGTTCATCTTCGGGCGAAACTTGCGTGAAGAACTATAAAGCTCTAGAGTGAAACGAGTCCGAGCAACTCGTCGCCCCCTAGGTGCGATCGGATTTCTCTTCTCTCATGTCTTATCTTATCTCAAACTCCAGCGACTCAATTCAGACGGCGACGCAGACTCGGGTTCGTCGTTTGCAAGTCACACCTTGGTCTGTTCTGAGATGGGCCGTTTTTTTGCTGCTGGTCAAAGTTCTGCTGACGATTCTCTACGAATACCGACTCTACTTTCCGCCCGACTTCAGCGCTCCGTTCTTGATCGGTCGCGAAAGGACCTTTTTCGGTCTGTATGCACCAGCGTTCTACACGCACATCGTCTGCGGTCCAGCAGCCGTGCTGTTGTGTTTGGCTCAATTGTCCGGGCGCGTCCTGCGCAGTCGACCGAAGTTGCATCGTTTCGCGGGTCAGAGTCTCTTAGGCATAACGCTCGTCGGTCTGTTTCCCAGCGGACTCGTCATGTCCTTTTACTCTCGCGGCGGAACGATCGCAGCCTGGGGGTTCGCGATGCATATCAGCTTGACGGCATGCTTTGCCGTAGCAGCGTGGCGAGCCGGATCGGCACAGCGATGGATTCCGCATAGCATCCATGCAACGCGATGCGCGATATTGCTGCTCTCTCCGCTGATGCTGCGAGTCATCGTGGGCGGCGCGGACATCGCTGGTCTCGAACCGACCATCACTTATCAAACTGTCGTCTGGTTAAGCTGGCTCGTTCCATTGCTCGGATACGAGCTACTGAGGAGACGTAAACATGGATAGCTACAGCTCGCCTCGTCGGGGTTTTACTCTGGTTGAATGGCTGGTGGTCATGGCCATCATCGGAGTGCTCGTCGGCCTGATGCTGCCTGCCACTCGCACCGCCAGAGAGGCCTCGCGGCGCATGTACTGTGCGAACCAACTGAGACAATTGGGGTTATCGATTGTAAACTATGAATCCGCGCATAAACGGTTACCCAGTGCAATGGGCGGAACCGATGCGGGGCCAGATCCTTGGCAAAGCAATATGAGCCGACTGAGCGGCCTCGTCGCATTGCTACCCTACATTGAGGCAAATCCTCAATTCAACATCATCAGTTCAGGCGGAACTTTCGACGGCCGATCTGTGCCGCCGATGGGACCGGCTCCATGGATCGAAGAGTATGATCCGTGGACCGTCAATTGGCAGCCATTCTTATGCCCGTCGGCACCGCCCGCTGATAAGCCGTCGAAGATTGGACAGACGAACTATCTGTTTTGCATCGGCGACACGGCTCGCAGCATTCATCAACCCCAAGCGGTCCGCGGCGCGTTCGCATGCGGACACTATCCGAAACGGACTGACATCACGGATGGAACTTCGAATACCATTCTCATGGCAGAATGCGGAACTGGACAGAGTCGATCCATCCGCAGTTATTACGCCATCCATCAATCGCCTCATCTGCTCGACCGTCCGCAATCCATTCTCGACTCAGTCCATGGTGCATCAACGTATCCCCAGTCGATGACTCTGAGCCAAACGGGTCGCGGCTCACGCTGGCCCGACGGCGCCGCCGGTGCGGCGCTCATCAATACGATCCTTCCGCCGAACTCGCCGAGCTGTGCAATCATCGGCGATGAGATGCGAGATGGGTTCTACTCATCCGCGAGCTTTCATTCCGGCGGCGTTCAAACAGTCCTGTGCGACAGTTCGGTCCGGTTTATTTCAGAGAAGATTGACGTCGGCGATTTAACAAAGCCCGTGCCGCATTTTCAAACCGACGAAGAAGCCAAGACGCCGAGTCTTCAAGGCGTATGGGGAGCTCTAGGTTCTCGAAGCGGCAACGAACCAACTCCCGAAGACTGAGAAAGGAAAGTCGCCTTTTCCCCAAAGTCGCCTTTCCCCAAAGTCGCCTTTCCCCAAAGTCGCCTTTCGCTCCGACGAAAGGACGCTCGTATCACTATCACGCTTCGCGTTTACCTTTCGATCCTTCACGCTCTTTCTCATCGCACTTTGGCAGGAGCCAAAGGCGACTTTCTCTTCCCCAAAGTCGCCTTTCGTTCCCACGAAAGGACGCCCGAATCACTATCACGCTTCGCGTTTACCTTTCGACTCTTCACGCTCTTTCTCATCGCACTTTGGCAGGAGCCAAAGGCGACTTTCTCTTCCCCAAAGTCGCCTTTCGCTCCGACGAAAGGACGCTCGCATCACTATCACGCTTCGCGTTTACCTTTCGATCCTTCACGCTCTTGCTAATCGCCCTTTGGCGGAGCCAAAGGCGACTTTGACAAACTCAATAACGGCACCTCTAACCAGAGATGCATCAGCACGCCGGCGATCAATGCGGCGGTTACGCTGATCAGGAACGCCGTGAAGGACTGAACGTGTGGCTTCACAGCTCCGATCGTCAACACTTTCAAAACGAGCGACATAACCGGGAAGTGAACGAGATAGATGCTGTACGACGCGGCGCCCAACAAAGCGGCCGGTGGGAACCTCGGATTGCGTCCTTCAAAATCTCGTTGCACCACTCCGAGAATGAGAAGCGCCGATCCGATCCCGAACTGCAATGCTTGGCTGAGCGAAGTGGCATTGGTCAACCACGGCACGTTGAACTCAACCGGTTCATAGAACCAAGCTGCAGCGAACAGGACGATCGCACCGGCAATCATAAGCAACGTCGGAAATGGGATTCGTCGCTTGCGCGCCACTGCTGCACATAAGACACCTAGTGCGAACTCAATGTTGTAGGGACTGAACAAAAAGTCGGCCAGGAATCCGGCAGGATAGGTCAGTCCTGAATGCAAGAAACAAGCCGCCACCCACAGCATCAGAAACCCGCTCATCCATCGTGGTCGCACAATCATGCCGGCGAAGATGGCATAGAACAGAATCTCGTGCTTGAGTGTCCATAACACCACGGGGACCGGCAAGTTCGGTGACGGCAGCAGCAAGAGCGATGTCGCAGACAACTCAGCTAGTCCGAGCACTGTCTTCGGAACGTACTCGGAACGAATCGCGACGGACATAGCGATAAAAGGAATCGCGACGCACCACATGATCGGATAGACACGTCTCCATCGCTTGTTCAAGTAACCGGACAGCTTATTTGACCGGCCGAGATCATTCCAATGCGCATAAGCGATGATGAATCCGCTGAGCACAAAGAAGAAATCAACGCCGCGCGCTCCCCAATCAACGTGAAACGGCAGCGGAGCCGCATCAAAATACTTCGGCTTTGCAGTCAGATAGTAAGCATGAAAGATCACGACCAAGAGAGAGGCTATGCCTCGGCCGTAGTCTAGCGAGTGAAGACGCCCGGAAGTTCTGCTATCGGAACCGGTTTCAGCCAACTAAGGATTCCAGAGTTCTAGAGTGCACAGCATCGCTCGCCGACAGAGGGACTCGTCGCGACGATTCTCGACCTGGGCTCCGATGCTCATCCCGCACTTGATTCGTAACTCGGCCCCGCTCCCATCTTACTGAGTGCGCAACAATCTCCATAGCTCCGCCAGCGGAGCCAGTTCGCGATGCGACGGATTCCACTGCGCGAACATCACACGATCCATAAAATCGGCTGCCGTCTGGGGGAATTTGGCCAATCGCGGAGCAGCTTGCGACAATCGTTTTGCAAACTCATCAGCCGTCTGCTGACGATCTCGTTCACATCCATGCTCGGCGGCCCAAGCCTCGAGCGCTGCAAACGTATGCTCTACGACTCGCCGAGCCTCCCAGCCTTGCAGGTTCTGCGAGAAGGGATCTGCATAACTTGAAAACGGCTTGCGAGCCACTTTCGTTTGTCCTGCTGCAGAAGTTTCGTCGGTTTGCAGCGACTCGTTGGGTTTACGGCCGAACAGTCCCGACAACCAATCGAAGAATCCTCTCCACAGTCGAGCCAGCTCGCGCGGATGAGTAATCGCATACACAACCACGATCCCCGCCAAGATGATAATCGTCAGCCACTTGAAGAGCGAAGAGAAGTCCCCTCCTAACTTGTCGAACATCTGCTTCATGGGTGTTGATTCAGGTGGCCGAGCCGCCTGCGATTCTGACTCGGACTGATCTGACTTCTCCGGCTGTTCTCGATTTTGTTCCTGGTCTTGGCGTTGCTCCTGATTGTTTCCCTGATCTCTCGATTCGTTTCGCTGTTTCTGCTGCTGTTGTTGCTGATCTTGATCATCGCGTTGCGACGGATCAGCCTCATCCTGTCGATCGTTCCGATCCTTCGACGGAGTCTGACGATTCGGATCACGTTCTTCCGATTGCCTTTTACCGCCATCCTTTTTCGAATTCGATTGCGATTGTTGGTTTGCGTCTTTGGACTGCTGCGATCCAGGCTCTTTGTTTTGCTGACCCTTGGAATCATCGCTCGATGATCGGTTCTGGTCATTCTGCTGCGAAGATTTGCCCTCTTGTTGTTTCTCACCGCCGCTCTGTTGATTTTGCTTCTGCCCGCCCCCCTGTTGCATCTTACCCGACTGCTCGCTGGGTTGTTCGGACTGAGAATCTTGTTCTCCTTGGTCCTTGTTCTTCTGCTGAGACTGCCCGCCCTTTCCATCTTGCGGACCGTCATTGCCCCAGCCCCATTTGCTCGGCATCAAACCTTCGGGCGACTTGAACTCGAAAGGCAATCCAACAAGACCCATACTGCGACCGGGCATCGGCAGAATGAGGCAAGCGATCAGGATTCCGGCCACTAAGCATGTTCCGATCGATAACCACATCTGAGTTACTTCGATCGGCATCGACAATCCGCGCTGTCGCAAGTACCGGCGCATCGAAAGCAGCGATGTGGTGAGGAGCAACGCCATCGCAAAAGCGAGGTAACCGACTAAGAACCAAAACGCGGTGTTACGGCCTCTTTCATCCGGGATCAGAAGTTGACCAAGGCCGAACATGGGAATCGCGAGGAGTGCGTAATACAGAACCCAAACGCCGGGATTGTGTTTGGCTTTCTTCAAATCTCGCACTGCTTTGGCGCGATGATCTTGGCGCTGCACGGCGCCACCCTCACCGCCTTCTTCTCGCTCTGCGCGGTTCATCAGCCCGAGCGATTGCAACAACCCGTTTTGAACACTCTCTCGATCTTCTTCCAGCAATGTACAGTCAAACGTGATCCGATCAGCCAGCCACCACGAAAAGGCCAATAGTCCGATATTGATCACAAGACTGAACGGAGCCGCCGGGCCTGTGACTACGACGAAGCGAAGCATGGCCAGCATGGCCGCACCGGCCAATGGTATCGCAAACGCCATCGCGTACATGCGTCCGTTTTCAATCGCAATGCGTGCGATCAACACGGTGGCCATGGTGTACAACCCGAAGATGTACATCAACCGTAAATCGTACTGACCGCGATAGAAGGCAGTGATGAGAAAAAAGATCAAACAAGAGATCATCCCGATGATCAACGCAGGGGACAAACCCACGGCGATCGAATCGAGCAAACTCGCTTGCGGTCGTTCTTTTTTCTTGGCAACCATGGATGTCTTCACCTGAGGACGAGTTGTTTACAGATCTCAGGGACGGAACCTTCATCGTACAAGTGATAGACCGGAATATGTTGAGCCAGCAACCGACCTACCGCTTGATGATAGGCTTCGTTATCGAAGTTGTTGACGATCGTTGAGACAGAATAGCCTTGCCGCCTGAGCATTCCGAGAGCCAGAGCCGCCGACTCGTCGACCTCCTGCACGATGACCAGCACGGTCGCGTCGCGCGGCAATCGGCTGCCCCCTTCGAACAGCAATTCAGGCAGTTTTAGACCGTCGGTCCGTTCGAGCCGAGCTAACGTCTTGAGCATCTCAGTGAACACTTCAGGACCGCGAGCCGTCGAGATATGCACGGGGCGCAGTCGATCGCTTTTTGTCTTCATCGCCGATGCCGAGCGAAGCGATTCGCGCGATCCGTACTCTCGCAACTGCTGCTCCTCCGCAATGCGATCCACCGCATCGCGTCCGTTGCTGAGCAATCCGAACTGCTGCTGCATTTGCATCAGCGTGTGAGCGATCGATGCAGCAGCCGTCACAGCCAGGTCGCTGCGCATCGGTTCATGGTGGTCGGGGTTAGAGGCTCGATGCAGGTCCACCACGATCGTCGCGCCCGCCACTGTCGTCGGTTCGAACTGCTTGCACTGCAGAGTGCCCGTCCGCGCTGTTGCTCGCCAGTGCACGCTTCGAAGCGGATCGCCGTTTTGATACGCACGAATCCCCGAGACCAACGTCGGGTCTTCCATGAGTCGATAGGTGACGCGCACTTCGCCCACAGGTCTGCGTGATGCCACCTCGTATCCGTGTAATGGTATGACTTTCGGCAAGACCAACCAGTAATGCGGTTTGGTGATCGTGCGAAAGCGTCGTTGCAATCCGAATAAATCACCGGTCTCCGCCACCAACGGACCGATCTGAAAATAACCGCGACGAAGCGCCGTCAGCTTGTAGGTCAGAATGCGATTCCCTTTGGCAGGCACGCTGCACATACGCAGGTTCTCGCCTTCAATCGACAGGGCAGGGGGCGGCCCCACCAATGCAGCAGGAGGCAATAGGTCCTCGACCAAAGTCCATGCCACCGGCCAACTGTCTTTGTTCGTGAGCTTGAGAGCCACGGTGACCGTGTCGCCGATTTCTGACTCGATCTCCGAGATGTTTCGCACCCCACTCATCGACTCTGTCCAGCGACGAGTCAGCGTTCGGTTGATGAAATAGAGAGCCGCCAGCGCATAAGCTGCGTACACGAACATGCTTGCGCCGAACAACAGCCCGACGAGCAGCAGCAAAGCGAAGGCAGCTACCAAACGCATGTCGCGGTCTCTCAAACAGCCAAATTGTGTTCGCTGACGCTCGGTACGGCGATGCGCGCAACGATCTCGTCAAGAACACTCTGAGTCGTTATCTTGCGCAGTCGGCTTTCGGGTTTTAGAATCAACCGGTGTCCCATCACCGATCCAACGACTTTCTTGATGTCATCGGGCAAAACATAGTTGCGGCCGAGCACCGCGGCCATGGCTTGCGAACTGCGCAGTAAAGCGATCGACGCGCGCGGGCTTCCTCCTAAGGCAAGCGCATCATGCGAGCGCGAATCATGTACGATCTGCAGCAGGTATTGGCGCACTTTAGGATCGACAAACACTTCTCGCACCGCTTTCTGCGCTGCGACCAACTCTTCGGCTGTTGCCACGGCCTGCAACGAATCGATCGGATGCTCGCGCTGCAGCATATCGAGCATCCGCAGTTCTTCTTCCATGGCCGGATAGCCGAGCGAGAACTTCATCAAAAAGCGATCGAGCTGCGCTTCGGGAAGAGGGAAGGTCCCTTCGTGATCAACCGGGTTCTGCGTTGCGATGACGAGGAACGGTGCTTTGAGATCATGCGTCACACCATCGACACTGACTCGCCCCTCAGCCATTGCTTCCAGCAGAGCAGCTTGACTGCGCGGCGTGGCTCGATTGATTTCGTCTGCTAACAGGATCTGCGTAAAGATCGGTCCCGCGCGAAACTCGAACTGAACCGTCTTGGGGTTGAAGACCGATGCACCGGTGATGTCGGTCGGTAACAAGTCGGGCGTGCACTGAATCCGTTTGAATGCACAACCCACACTGCGAGAAAGCGCTCGAGCCAGCATCGTCTTCGCGACACCCGGCACGTCTTCAAGCAAAATATGCCCGCCCGAAAACCAGGAAACGAGCGACAGAATCAACTGCTTGCGTTTACCGACGATCGCCTTCTCGACATTGGCGATGATACGCTTGGATAGTTCGTTGACGGCAGTCACGACGGCCTCGACAAAGATGAAGTGCTCAAAGAGTAGCGGGGACGACAGCCACGCAGCCGCAATTATCGTTGAAAAATCGGCAATACGCTGCGCGGCATGTTTAAGATCAGACACGCCATCGCGGTACCGTATTCAATGCTATTGAAATCGAACCATCCCTGTTTCGCATTATGCATCGGCAGAATGGTTTTCGTCAGCCGCGAATACCATTGTTGCCACTCATTACCCCCGCGGTGCCAAAACGCTTGTACCGAATAGTAATGGGCATAGTAGAAAAACGTATCGCGCTGCAAGGAACTGCTCGACGCAAAATTCGCTTGCAAATAACCGATGGCCGCATCGATCTCGGAAGATTCATAGATTCCCGCGTTGTACAACGCGACAACCGCAGCGGCGGTCAGCGGGAAGCGACTGGGACCGCCCGAAAGCTGATACATGAATCCGCCGTCAGGATTTTGGCTCCGGCGAATATAGTCGACCGCGCGATCGACAGTCTCCTTCGGCACAGCAATTCCGGCGTTGCGAGCCGCTCGCAAGGCCATGACTTGGCACACGGTTACTGACAGATCCGCATCGGCAGGCCGAGGTTCGTAGCGCCAGCCTCCCTGTTGATTTTGAGATCGGATGATCAGTTCAACTGCTGCCGAAAGTTTCGTACGAATGCTGAGTTCAGGATCGGTCCCGTGCAGTTCAGCTAAGAACAACGTAGCAAAACCGTGCTCGTACATCGGACCATGAGTCGTCGACCCCGGTACAGTGATGAAACCCGATTCACTACAGTTGGCGAGCACATAATGGCCCACTCGACGCAGCGCTTCGCCACTTGTACCGATGCCGGAACGAACGCCGCGGCTAAGCATCGCCAATCCGGCCAGCGAGCAAATACCGACGTTGCGTCCCCCTTCGTTGCTCAAAAAACTTCCGTCCGTATTCTGTCGCTCAACCAACTTGGCCAAACCGTTGCAAATCGCCAAATCGATCTTGGGTGTGTACAGATCGTCGAAGTCAGACCGCGTCGGAAAGTGATCGGCACCGTGAGTCTCCGGTGCCGGCAGTCCGATCACGGTGGCCCCCGACAGCTGCGCTGGCATCGCGCATCGCTTGCATGTATCGACTGTGAATGCGCGCCCGCGAAGGACAACCCGAGAGAATGCATCTCGGAAAGACTCATCGGGAAAGAGCTCGATAGTACGCTTCAATGTCGCTTCGATATGCCGGCAAAAAACTGCTCAACCATTCGGGACTGCATCTGTTCCCGACGTCGCTGCGGCAACTTTCCCCATGCATTCTGTTGCATCGACTTCGGATCATTGCCGCCGACCGCAACGCGCGCTTGCGTCCACCTTCACGACCCAGGGTTCGGCGTCGGCGTCGTGCTATCCAGATCAGGCGACTGGTTTTCGTCTCCGTCTCGTTTAGCCGCTTGAGCCGTAGTCGCATCGGGATCGCGCTACGTTTGAGAGTCCTGCGGATTAGCGTTCTCCTGCGAGGAACTTTCGCGGCAGGAGGATTGCTCATTCGACTGAGCCTTCGAAGATTGAGTTGCCGAAGAAGATGCTGATCGCGAACGATTTCTGGTGTGACTGTTTGATTTGTTCCAGCATGCGATCGATCTCGTCGATCACCGCAGCCGCTTTCACTGCGTCGATCGGCTCATTGCGCGCAAGCGTTCAGCCGCAGGGGACATGAATCGCGCGCATCCAGGAGCAGCCCGATCGCTTCTTACCCGATGTCTTCGCCGTCGAGCATTGTGTCGGGTTGAGCTGTATCCAGCGAGCGGCTTGTAGTCTTCCTTCTCATTCCTTCCAGGTCCGGCTCGGTTGGCAAATCAGGCAGGCCGTCGAAGTTGTTTTCCTTCGACTCCGTCTTTTCGATTCGGCACTTCGGATGGAGAGTCTGCGGTCACCTGTAACATCGACTGGCACCATAGGCAGTGCGAACGCCATCGACCACGAACGAAGCCGATCCAGCCTGCGAATCCTCATCGAGTTCTTCACGTTCGTCATTATGAAGCAACCTCTTTGCCGTCGTCCGCAGGCGGCCCGGATCTCGTCGTTGCCTTGGAAAGTGTCGTTCAATTCGTCCGCCAGCTCGGATTGTTGCTGAGCCAACGAGCGCAATCGAGCTTGCGCATCGCGATCCCCTTGGTTGAGCGCCAGTTGTTGCTGCATCCTTTCCGTTTCTTCATTGATTTGCAACTGGAGCGATCGAATCATCATCAGTTGCGCGGCGCTCGGACCGGTTGTCTCCGGCTGTTCGCCTGACGGCTGTTCTTCGGATGCAGACTCTGCCGAATTCTCCCCGTCCTTCATCTCCGCCCGAACCGCTTCGAGCGCGTCACGAGCGGCAACAAGTTTATGCAGCGCATCGGCGCTCGATGCATGTGCTTCCGGTTTAATGCGACCGCGCTCCATGGCAGCGACCGTGCGAGCCATATCTTGATGAGCTCCGTCCAGCACCCAGCGGAATTCGGATGACTCGGGAAGCGACTTTCGGAGCGACTCCGTCTGAGCCCGCACGGCATCCTCATCACGAGTCCACTCGCGTATCGATTCAGCTTGTGTCGGGTCTTTCAAGCTAGCGACATCAACCTTCTCCAAACGATCCACCAGGGGAGATTGCATCGCAATCAGTCTAGCCAGTGCTTCGGCCAACTGACCGGAATCTGTAGGACGATCCGCTTGCCCGACCGAGCGACCATCCAATTGCGATAGAGCTCGCTGCAGCGACTGTGACGCCGCCTGTTGATCCGATAGGGCCTCAACCGGTTCGTTCTGATGAATCCTTTCTGCCGCGTCGCGCATGCGCTGACCAGGTTGCTCCTCGCTCAGCACTTGCAGAGCTGACCGTAGATCCTGCGTTATACGTTTTGATTCGGACGACTCAGAGTCTTCCCTTTGCTCAAGCATCTTGGACAATCGACCGGCTAACTCGTCGACTTCGCGAGCCAATCCTTGTTGATCGGAACGGAGGCCGATGCGTGACGCTTCGCGTGCGTCGCTATTTTGATTCGACAATCGGTCGCGTTGGAACTGTTCGGTCGCTTGTTCCAACTGTGCCTGCCGCTGCAACAGATTGTTTCCTTCGTTGAGTACCGCTTGAGTCGATCGGCTTTGGTCGAACTTCGATGCCAAGCTCTGCAATGCATCGGTCAGTTTCTTTTCCCCTTCGGCCGCAGTCTTCAACCGTTCATTCGATCGCAGGTCGCCGACGGAGGCAGATTCTTCGGTTCCTAGTTTGGTCTCGATGTGTTCGATAGCTGATGACAAATCGGTGATCGCTTGATCTGCCGTAGGTCGAACTTGGTCGTTCAGCTCGGCAGCGATCGCGTTTAGCTGTTCGGCGGGCGAGGAAGCCCCCAAACCTGCATCTTGCATCCGGCGGCGCAGTTGTTCGACTTGAGCGGAGAGGCCGCCGGACTGTGCGGAGAGTTGCTGAGACAAAGTCTGTTGCAATTCTGCAGCGGCAGTGAGCGAATCCATCTGCTCGCGAGTCACTTGACCGGTTTCGGCAACCACGCACGGGCGATCCAGGCGCCCGTACGATTTCGATTCTGAGCATCCATGATTTGCTGCAGGTCTTCAGCCATTTGACTTGCTGAGCCTGTAACTGCTGCAGAACCGTTTGCTGCGACACGATTTGAATGGTCTGTCGTGAACTGCGAGTCGTCTGCCCCCAGATCTTCGGCCTCCAGCAAACCGGGATCGTAACCCTCAGGAGGATTCCAATCGGACTCAAGGCAAGTGTGGAAGATACCGTAACCTGGCGATTGACTGCCACGCTGTCTTCAGGGCCGCCTCTTGTGCAGCTTGAGGTCGGTAGCTTCTTGTCGAGCCGTTTGTCGCTTCACGAACCTCGCGATTCCATAAACCTCGCACGCGCTCAGGTGAATCCTCATTCGTTCAGAAGGTTTCTGCCAATCGAATTTAGGCCAGTTCAATATCGTCAGCAGCTTGTCCACGAATCATGGCCTGCATACCGGCTCGAGAGTTCGGCCAGTTCGATATCGAGGCGATGTAATCTCCAGCGGTGCATCGGGATGAACTTCAATCGTCAAAGTGTCAGGTCCGTAGATTCCAGGCCCGATGTTGTTTTGATTCGAAGCTTCCATTGCCAGGACTGATCGATCACCGGCGGTTGATCGTCATTACCGCTGAGTAGCGCTCGGCGACCGTTCTTTCAACACTCCGAAATCCATGGAACCGTCTTTTCTTTACGAGCTATTGCAGTCGATTCATCTTCCCGTGCATTCGTCCCATTATGGAGCACATCGATCAGGTCGCTCTCTCGCATGGCCGGTAACATTCTTCAGTTTAGCAGGGATTCACTGCGATCAGTTTCAACGCTGAGCACGGGCTCAGAACTCGACTTCCATACCGACGCTGGAACCAGAGGAACGGAGATGCTGCGACCGACGAGTTCGCCAGAGGAATGTGCGTATAAGGCGGAGGCGAGGATCAAGAACTTGCTATGCGTGATCACCAGTGGGCGCAGACGTCGATCTTTTGTGCCACGCCATTCGCTCGTCATCGCCGCCGGAGACACGCACTTCGAACGAACTCTCCGCCAGTGGAAGCTCGATAACGGCGCGACCACCGGCAACGTAGCGGCGTATTTCATGGAGACTGTCGTTCTCAACGAGTGAGCCCTCGGCATCATTGAGGCGCGCAGATGGAGTACGACGGGGTTCGCGCTTGGCAGAGCAGTCGGTCTTCGACTTCAATCGCGAGCGACTCGCCAATCGGCAGGGCTCGCAGCAAGTTCACCCATAGCGATCATCGTGGCGAGGCCAGGCGACATCGGCCCAAGGCAACGCCAGTCGCATCAGGCGGTACTGCTTGTTGGGGACAGAGCCAGCAGATCCGCAGCAACGCAGGCCAGCGTCGAACCGGCGATCGACAGCGCGACGTATCGGTTTCCCGGCGGATACGGGAACTCCCAGTCAAAGTCGATCAACCAGTGCCTCAGCGGCTTCAGAGCCATGCCGCGGAACTGGCAACTCGAACCGTAACGTCCTGACGCATCCGATTGAAGACCGGCCAGCACAACGGCGTCTGCCAGTCGCGGGCTTCGTCACCGTTAGCCGCTTCGACCTGTTTGGCCAGAAGATCGCCGGTCACTCAAGCACAGCGCGTATAATCTGGTTACAGCCGCAAACGTCGCACCGCCTATCCATGCAATGGACACCAACCAGCGCAGACCTCGTTCTTCGATATGCAATCGATAGTCGAGGCAGATCCAGAACAGGTGTAGACGAGAAATACGGTCAGATAGATCGCGGCCGCGCGCGCGTTAGCGAAGCCAGAGTCGCGTGGCTTTGCGTGCCGTGCGCGAAACCTGCTCGAACAATCGCGTTGCAGAAGAGACAGAGCCGGCAGCGGCGGCCTGGTGACTTCAATTTCGTGATCGACTGTTCCACAATGCACGTTCCGCAATCCTCAACCGTGACTCGGCCCCGATCGTTATCTGCTGCCGCACACGGCTCGCGACTTCAATGTCTCGACCTGCGTTCAGCTCAGATAGAGATCAATCCGGCGCCGTAATCGCCGACTGTTACAATGACTCGGCCCTGGCCCTTCGTCATTGTAACGGCGGCGATAATGACGGATCGCCGAACGCGATGGATATTGCCGGACGCTATTGAAATTGCCCGACGCGATTACAGTGCCCGAGCGCTATTGCAATTGATGGAACAGCGGATCTGAAGCTCAGCCTGCTGCAGCACTGTCCTGAGCAGCCGTGTCGTGCATGACCGGCTCAACACCGTCGACGAAGCTCATCAGAGCCTTGTTGCAGTAGGGCTGTACAGCTTACGAACGGCCTTGCTTTCGATCTGACGCACGCGTTCACGAGTGACCGAGAAGATGCGACCGACTTCTTCCAGTGTGTAGGCATAACCGTCAATGGGCCGTATCGCAGACGGAGGATTTCACGTTCGCGATAGTTCAGCGCCCGCATAGCTTCGGTGATATAGAACTTCAACGCGTTCTTGATTGTGGCGGCTTCGTACAACGGATCATCATCCGCGATGATCTTCCGGGGTCACCGAAGTAGCTGTCTTCATGATCGCCGACCGGTTGATCGAGCGACAGAGGCTGGCGAGCCATCTTGATGATGACGCGAGCGTCATCGATCGACAGACCGGCACGCTTGGCGGTTTCTTCAACCGTCGGTTCGCGACCGAGTTCTTGAACCAGTTGACGAGTCACCATGCGGACCTTGCTCATCGTGTCGATCATGTGAACCGGTACGCGAATCGTACGGCTTTGATCAGCGATGGCGCGGGTGATCGCTTGACGAATCCACCACGTGGCGTAGGTCGAGAACTTGAATCCGCGTTCGCATTCGAACTTGTCAACAGCTCGCATCAGACCGGTGTTGCCTTCTTGGATCAAGTCCAGGAAGCTCAAGCCGCGGTTGCGATACTTCTTGGCGATCGAAACCACCAGACGCAGGTTACCGGCACTCAGGTCACGCTTGGCAGCATCGTAATCTTGACGATGCATATCAGCTCGTTCAACGCGACGCAGCAGCGTGGCCGGGCTTTCGTAGGTGATTCGCATCAGGTAGCGGAGTTCGTCGAGCAGTTGGCTGAGCGACTGACCGTCGACATAACCGACTTCGCGAGCCGTCTTGATTTGGGTTCGCAGTGTCTTCATACGAGCGGCAATGTCTTGCAGCTTGGCGAAGAGGGGCTCGAGTCGATTGGTTCGCAGGTTCATCTCTTCGATCAAACGCACGGCGCGATTGCGGCGGCGAGTCAGTCGTTCCCAAGCTTCGTGACGAACCTTGGAATCAAGCTTACGGTTGATGGCGGTGTAGTAATCGTGATGATTACGCAACAACAGAGCTCGCAACGTTTCAACGTTCGGACCGATGCGTCGCATCAAGCTTCGCTTTTCCGCTGCGTTGGTGACGCTGACTTCGATCGTACGATCCAATCGGAGCTTGCCGTCGCGAACTTGCTCGAGCAACTTGGTGGCACCTTGCAGCATAAAGTCGGTACCGAGCATCCAGTGACGATACTTGCTGCGAGTGCATTCGATGCGACGAGCCGAGGAGATTTCTTCCTGACGGGTCAGCAAAGGAATCTGTCCCATCTGCATCAGATACATGCGAACCGGATCGTTGGTGCCGGTTACTTCTTCTTCCAGATCTTCGAGGTCGCCCTCTTCGATCAGTTCGCTGTCGAGTTCTTCATCCAGACCGGCTTCAGCCACTTCGTCATCGAGCTCATCAACGCCGGCGACTTCTTTGACATCAGCAAAGTCTTCGACGTTGTGTTCGAAACCGTCGCTCAACACATCTACTTCTGAATCGAAACCATCTTCGAGATTCATACGTCCGCGATAGCTCTTCTTCATGATGGCAATCCTCTTTTTTGGCGTCGAGCTGTGGCTTGCAATCAGTCGCCTGTTTCAGCGGCTGCTGCGTCGGTCAGGGAATGCCTGTTAGAAAAGCAAGGTCGATACCAAAAACAGAAAAAACCACGGCAAAATCGCCGCAAGTCTTTACGCCGCAAGGATTTGCACTTTTGCGGCAGGTGGGGTTCGCTGTGTGCGAATGTTTTCAATATACAGCAATCGTGTTTCTTGGATGTTGTTTTGTTGACAAAAATCAACATGCGCGACGGTTCACGAACCACTTTCACATTGCAGTCGGTGCTCTCACGTTCCTTATCACCGTTCTGATCCGGGGAGCTCTTTCCGGCCGGGCTTCGTCTTTCTGCCCCGGACGCATTGAGTACGATCAGCCGGAGAGAGTATGCTTGGGTTCTCCACGCGGATTGCCAAGTGTTTGTCGTCTGCGGCGAAGCGACCCGACTCGGCGCGCCCACGCATTGCATCGTTCCTCACGCCGGGATCGGAACGGTTTCGCCGAGCGCCGCCGCGTTGCTTAAGCCATTGACCATCCAAGACTTACCGAGCCTGACGGCTAAAGTGTCGCCGCCATGTCGCATGCTCTCGACGAGCTAGTCGGACAACTCGATCGACCCGAAATCGCGGCTCAAATTGCGCAGACACTTGGGTGTCGCGAGACCCCTCGGGCCGCTGCCGACGTCATGCGACTGGCCGTCCTCGGAGTTTCCCCCGATCTACTGGCCGGGCTGCTGGCTCAACTTACGTCCTGCTTGCCGAGCTCGGCAGATCCCGACGTCGGACTTTCCAATCTGCTGCGATTCATCGAGGCCAGCCGCTCACCGCAAGCCTTGCTGGCCCTCTTTGAACGCGACCCCTCGTCGCTGCCGGTCCTGGTGAAAATCGTTTCGATCAGTCAGAGCTGGGCAGACTTGTTGATCGCGGACCCGGAAAGCTTTGATCTCTTGCGGATGACCGAAAGCCTACCCGTCTCGCGCCATTCTGGTCGACGAGATGTGCGGCGAGTTGAAGTCACATTCGACAGTCAGCAAACGGCTCGTATCTTGCACTTTGCACATAAACAGCGGGAGACGATGCCGTGCGTACGGCGATTTCATCGGCGCTACCGCTCGAAACTGTCGCAGACCAATTAACAATTCGGCGAACGCGATCGCCGAAGCGGCACCAACGCCGCCTGGCGCGGCGGCCGCCAAGTTCGGCGGCTTCCGCTGCAGGCCGACGGTACCCAAGCGAGACTCGCCATCCTCGGGGGATACAGTCGTATCGGCGGTAACGAACTCAGCTATACCGATGATCTGCAGTTGCTGTTCGTGTGCGATCCGGTGGCGGCTTCGGTCGCACAAGAACCACAACGGTTCAACAGGACTTCTTTGAACGCGTAGCGAAACGAGTTATCAACTTGCTGTCCGACACAACACTCGGCCCGGCAAACTACAAGATCGAAACAGGACTGCGACCGAGTGGAACGCGCGGCACGTTGGTATTCAGCGTTGAAGCAGCGACCCGGCACTATGAGAACATCGGTCGGACTTGGGAACGCATGGCGCTTATTAAGGCTCGACCGATCGCAGGCGATGTCGATCTGGCGAATGAACTGCTTCAGCAGCTCGAACCCTGGATCTATCGACGCTACCTGACTCGTACCGACCTGGGTGAAATCGCTGCACTCAAACGTCGCATTGAAAACCAAGCGGCCGAGTTCGGCAGCGAACCGCGCAACATCATGCATCGCCAAGGAGGCCTGCGCGACGTCGAGTTCCTCATCCAGTTCCTGCAACTTAACAGCGGCGGCGTTCAGCCCGAGGTGCGTTGTACCAATACGCTTCGTGCCGTCCGTTCGCTCGAGCATGCCGGTTGGTTGACCGCACAGGAACGGACTGTCATCGAAGACAACTATCGGTTTCTCCGCCGGCTCGAACACTTTTTGCAAATGATGTTCGGCGGTGATACCCATTCACTGCCTGAAGATCCCGCACGGCTGAGACAGTTTCTCTTGGCAGCCGGCTTTCGCGACCAAGCTGATGAACCGGCCTTCGGCTTGTTCGAAACGCAGTTGATGGACAGAGCTGATCGCAATCGACGCATCCTCGATCACTTGCTCAGCGAGTCGTTCTCAGATGACGGACCGGCCACAGAAGAAAGCGATCTCGTTCTTGATCCGTCGCCGTCGGAATCGACCATCGAACGAGTCTTGAGCCGATATCAGTTTTCAGATCCCTACGCCGCCTTTCAAGAACTGACCGCCCTCGGCCAAGAAAGCGTTTCCTTTCTTTCGTCACCACGTTGTCGGCATTTCCTGTCGGCCATCGCTCCGCGCTTGTTGCAAGCCATTTCCGGTACACCGTCTCCCGATCAAACCCTCTCGACACTGGGACGAGTCAGCGATTCACTCGGCGGCAAAGCCGTGCTGTGGGAATTGTTTCAATCCAGTCGCGCAGCGATGGACTTGTGCGTGCGACTGTGCGCATCCAGTCCCTATCTGGTCGGCATCCTGACATCCAACCCCGGCATGATCGACGAATTGATCGACTCGCTCATGCTCGATCGCTTGCCGACGCTGTCTCAATTAGAAGTCATCCTCGGCGACATGTGTCGCGGAGTCGATGACCAAGGACCGAGCCTGCACAGCTTTAAGAACTCGATGCACCTCCGCATCGGTGTGCGCGATGTGCTTGGTAAAGACGATATCGCCGATACGCATCGTGCTCTATCCGATGTGGCCGAAGCTTGCTTGAGACAAGTCGTCGAACACGAGTACCATCGCTTAGTGGAAAAGCTGGGCGTTCCGATACTCAGCGGCGGATCGCGCGACGGAGAAACGGCTGAACTGATTGTGCTGGCCGTCGGGAAACTCGGCGGTCGTGAACCGAATTACCATAGCGATCTCGATGTACTGTTCCTCTACGACGGCGACGGCATGACGCGCGGCTTGTTGGCCCATCGTCGTCACACTCCGACACCCAATCGCACCTTCTTCAACCAACTCAGTCAACGCATCGTTAAATCGATCACTCGTATCGGTCCGTCAGGTCATCTGTATGAACTCGACGCACGCCTCCGGCCGCTCGGGGGCAGCGTCGGTTGGGCGATGACGATTGACGACTTGGTTCAATATTATTGTCACGGCCCTGCCAAGTTGTCCGAGCGTCTGGCTTTATGCAAAGCTCGACCTGTGTGGGCTGCGCCGGCAATTCTTCCGGCGCTCGCAGAGTCGGTGCGCACCATGCAAACGTCACTCGAGTGGCAAACGCAGTACGCTGACGAGATCCGTCAATTACGCTTGCGACTACAGGAAGGAGCCGATGCCACCAACATCAAGCGCGGCAGCGGCGGAACACTCGATGTCGAGTTCGTCGTCCAGTTGTTGCAGCTCAAGTTCGCTGCGGATCACCCGGAGATCTTGGTTCCCGGAACGCTCGATGCGATTCGCAAGCTGAAACAAGCCGGATTGTTATCCGGTGACGACGCTGATCATCTCGGCGAGAACTATCGCGTACTTCGCGACACCGAATCGGCTCTACGTCTTATGAACTTGAATGCAAGGCATGATCTTCCGCACGCGGCTGACGACTTGGATCGACTCGAGTTCCTACTTGATAATCCCGAGTCAAGTACCACGGAGGGAAGCCTGGAATCGCATCCGGTCGTTCGACTGTGCGAATCAGTTCGCCGTGACAATCGTCGCATTTTTAATCACATCTTCGATGCACACTGTAAAGCATGACGACTTCTGAATCGTTGGTTATCGCGATCGACGGACCCGCCGGAGCCGGCAAGAGTACGGCCGCGCGCTTGCTGGCCGAGGCGCTCGGGTTCGAGTTCCTTGATACGGGCGCTATGTACCGCTGCGTGACTCTGACCGCTTTGGAATCGGGGGTAGCGCTCGACGATGCAACGCGTATAGCAGACATCGCGCGAACAGCTCGGATCGAACTGAATGGCATGCAAGTTCGTATGAACGGACGCGATGTCTCTGAGGCCATCCGCGATCCGTTGGTCTCTTCTTCCATCGGTAAAGTTGCAGACAATCCCGCCGTTCGATCGGCTCTCTCGGAGCTTCAGCGACAATGGGCGAGCGGTCGCTGCGCCGTCAGTGAAGGCCGCGATCAAGGCACCGAAGTATTTCCCGATTCGCCGTGCAAGATATTTCTCACCGCATCGCCCGAAGAGCGAGCTCGACGTCGCTGCCAAGAATTGACAGTGAAAGGTATCTCGGCTAGCTACGACGAAATCTTGGCACAACAAAGTCGCCGAGATCTAGAAGACCGCAGCCGACCGCTGGGTAGCCTGCGACAAGCCGATGATGCGGTGCTCGTTCTAACAGACGGCCTGACGATGGACGAGGTTATCGATCGTCTACTACAGATCGTGGAAACCAAGACCGGTTTTCGTCGACTCGACGCGGCCTCACATGCCAAGACTTTGCATCCTCACTCGGCAGGAAAGCAACGAGTAGCGGAGTCGGGCCAATGAGCGAACGCAAACGAGTTTCGTCGATCCGCGCGGATGAAAGGCGAACGTGGCGAGAGCGATTCCTCTATCGCTCTGTCCGTTACCTTTCGCAGATGGTCGGCGTATTCTGTTTTGACCTGACATGTTTGGGAAGACATCATCTCAACTTCGACGGACCGGCTCTGCTATTGTCGACCCATCAAAGCACGCTCGACCCGGTTCTCATCGGCATGATGAGCCGCAGTGAGATGAGCTACTTGGCTCGCAAGACGCTCTTCAAGAGTCGCCTTTTTGCGTGGTTGATTTTGGCTCTAAATGCCATCGAGATCGATCGTGAAGGAGGCGGATTGGCCGGCTTAAAAGAAACCATGCGTCGACTCAAGAATGGACACAAGGTCTTGATCTTTCCGGAGGGAACTCGCACGCACACCGGATATCCGGCCGCACTCAAGCCCGGTTTTATTTCGATCGCGCGCCGCAGCGCCGTACCGCTGGTTCCCATTGCGGTCACTGGTGCCTATCAAGTCCTGCAGCGCGGTTCGATAATGCCGCATCTATATCCGCTGTGTGTCGCCATCGACGAACCGCTGCAACCGTCGCAAGTCGCGGCGCTCAGCGATGAAGAACTGATCGCCGAGTTACAACGTCGATTGATCGGTTGCCATCAGCAAGCTATCGAGTACTCGTCGCGAGCCTGTGGATTAAGAGGGGTCTCGCATCCGGGTTAGTAATGACGCCGGAGAGTGATTGATCTGAGCGAGTTGGTGTAATGGGGTTGGGTGGTGGTGCTCGTCCTTTCGCAAGAGCGAAAGGCGACTTTGATTTAGTCTAGAAACATGACTAATTTTGATTTGGGATTCTTGTCGCCGGTCAAGGGACAGACCTTCATGGCTTCGATCGATGGAATCACTGGCAGCGGGTGTTCCGCGTCCGGAAACTTGTACAGCTCGATCGTTTCGCCGGTTCGATGATCCCAAATCTTCATCGCCGGTTCCGGTCGTTTTTCATCGCGCCGCCAACTGAGGTAGACGAACTTCTTGCTCTCCGGATCGAAAGCCGTAAAGCTTTCCGTCAGCTTGGTCGGTCCGAATCTCACGCTGTAGGTAATCGTCTTATCCCCATCCTTGCAAGTGACTTCATAGCCGTTCGCAGCCTGAGCAGAAACAGCAGCGAAGATGATGGCTCCGATAAATACTAAGCTCGACAGCATGCGTTTCATGATGGGTTCCTGCTGAGTTCCGCGATTGAGAATCTCGAAGTCACGGCCGCAAGTAGAGCAACGCTGAACTTCGAACGAGATAATGGACGAGCGGTATAAGCTGCGAGTTCCGAGAAAGAGTGAGTTTGAGAAGAAAGGCGTGCAACGTCGCCTTTCGCCCAACGTCGCCTTTCGTTCCATCGAAAGGACGCTCGCACCAAGCTCTCGCCTCGCGTTTACCTTTCGTTGCTTCTCACTCTTACCCATCGCCCTTTGGCAGGAGCCAAAGGCGACTTTGGGGGAAGGCACTTTTTGCAAGAAGCACGCTTACGCGTTGAGTGCAGTGTCTAGATCAGCGATCAAGTCTTCGACGTCTTCCAGTCCGACGGAGAGACGCACGAGATTGTCGTGGATGCCGGCTTTGGCTCGCGCAGCGGGATCGTAACTGGCGTGCGACATCGTGGCCGGATGCTCGATCAACGATTCAACAGCTCCGAGACTTACGGCGAGATGAAACAACTTGGTCGCTTTGCAGACTCGCTTGGCAGGAGCATCTCCGCCGCGAACAGCGAAGGTGATCATGGCTCCATACAAACCACCGAGCAATTTTGCCGCTCGCGCATGATCGGGGTGCGTCGCAAGTCCGGGGTACAAGACTTCTTCCACTTGCGGATGCCCAGCCAAGAACTCGGCGATCTTCAGAGCCGATCGGCACTGTTCGCGGACTCGCAGATCAAGCGTCTTCAGACCGCGTGCAAGCAAGAACGATTCGAACGGTGAAAGTACCGCGCCGGTTGCATTCTGGATGAAGTAGAGCTTCTTATGCAGTTCGGGATCACGAACGGCTATGACTCCGGACAGACAGTCGCTGTGTCCGCCGAAGTACTTGGTCGCCGAATGCATGACGATGTCGACACCATGCTCAAGCGGTCGCAACAGCACCGGAGTCGCGAACGTGTTATCGACTCCGACCAAGATGTTGTGACGATGAGCAATCTCGACGATCTTGTCGAGATCGGGAACCGTCAGTCGCGGATTGCCGATGCATTCGAACCATACCAATTTGACTTCCGGCGTCAGCGATTTCTCAAACGCATGGAGGTCGTTGAGGTCGACCAACTTCACTTCGACACCGGAGCGGTTGGTGATCTTATGCAAAAGACGATAGGAACCGCCGTAGATATCCGTCCCCGCGACGATCTTCTCGCCAGCGCTCAGCAACATGGTCACGCAATGCGTGGCCGCCATCCCCGAGGCGAAGGCGAGAGCTCCGCATCCGCCCTCAAGCGATGCCATCGTTTGTTCGACAGCCGCGCGAGTCGGATTACCGCTGCGCGAATAGTCGAACGTTCCCCAATCGCCCGGACCGGGCTGAACGAAGGTTGTGGCCGGATGAATGGGAGTTACAACCGCGCCGGTTTGCGGATCGGGCGGATTCCCTACGTGGATGGCTCGAGTTCGAAACTTCATGACTCGAGAGCCTGACGCAGGTCTTCGATCAAGTCATCCGTGTCTTCGATACCACTGACCAAACGGATCATGTTGTCGTTGATACCGAATCGAGCGCGATCGGCCGGTGATAATTGAAGTAACTCATCACCGAAGTTGTTCGATCAGCGATTCCACGCCCGCCGAGGCTGGGTCCGATGCGCGGAATGGTCACCGCGATCGATGACCGCTGCCGTTTATCAATCAGCCCTTCACCAAAGAAAAGAAATCAAACCGCCGTAACCGTGCATCGTGCGGCTGGCTATTTCGTGCGTTTCATGGCTTTCCAGTCCCGGATAGTAAACCTTCTCAATGCGAGGATGGTTTTCAAGAACCGAGCAATCGCCAATCCGTTCTGGTTATGTCGTTCAGCATGCGAGGATTGGAACGTCTTCAGTCCGCAGCAGCAAACGGGTGAGGTGAATTGATCCCGCCCATTACACCACGAAGACTGCGCACCCAGTTCGAGGAGCTTTTCATGCGAACCGGCGATCACACCGGCCAGCAAATCATTGTGGCCGCCGAGGTGGTCGCTGAGTCGGAGAACATCGTCCCGCACCGTGATAAACTGACGTTATAAGGCGTTGCCAGAGTCACGTAGTCGGCGTCTCGACTTCATGTGCTTTGCGCGACCGCCACGAACTGTTCCAGATCGATGCAAGTCAAATGCAGGTTGGTCGGCGATGGCCAACAGCTGTCCTTCTTGTTGATGGCGATCCATCGCATCGAAGTCACCGGTCTTCATGATGCGTCACCACACAGAAGCAGGCAAGTGGCGTAGCAGAATTCACGACTGCGATGGTAACACTGATCGAAGGCCGTGATCTCGTCGCCACTCCAGCTTGGCCATCAAGCGAACCGACTATGGCCGCCATACCGCTTGAATAAACGATCGCCTCTTCGGCACCTTCGAGTGCGGCCAACTTGGCTTCGACGACTTTCTCGTTCGGATTGCCCGTAGCGACCGTACTCTTCTCGCTGTTGCTTTGTTCGATGAAATCGATGACCGGTTAAAGGTGTCATCGAATGTAATCCAGAGCTGCAGACGATGGCGTCGGTAACTGCGTCGAGCAGCTTGCGTCGTGGATTTCACTTACGGCGTGCACGCTCACCGTGGATGGACCAGCCGTATGCACGGGCCGCTGCGCTCGGGCTTGTTGATCAGATGTGATTCGCCGCGGCCCGCCTGTATTCTGTGAAGACTTATGGTCGGTACAGTCATGGTCACCTCGCGGATTCGGGTTGGGACTATGAGCTCTTGAAGGTGAACTCTTATGAAGGAAGCTCGGATCGATATTCCGTGGTCTTCGAATTGCAGCCGAGTCGCCTCGCGTTGCCATCCGCGTGCGGATGGTGAGCCATGAAACGAAAACAGCCGCATGAAGATTCTGAAACTCAGAATCTGCGGCTGGAGAATACGCTGATAAACCCGACACGCTCTGCGTGCAGCGGTGATCGGAGGGGAGACATTCGGTGGCTCTTTAGCGGTTTCAGGCTGCAAGCGGCGCAAATTGAACGCCTAGTCTGGCGCACGGCAGCCTTCCTTCGCAGCCGAAAAACCAGCCATCCCCTGCGTTTGGCAAGCGTTTTAGGAGCTCGCAGAGTTTCTGCTGTCCGCAAGTTTGTCGACTACGAGTGGAGATTGTGGAAGACGCGAAGGGCACCCACGGAGCTGGTCGTTCATTACGCCCGAGCTCTCGTCGGTCGAGTCGTTATTCGGCCCAACCGATTTCTTTCGGCATCGACTACCGCTTAAACAAACTCGATCTCGATGGCAGTTCGGCTTCCTCTCCATCGCTCGCAACCGCCGCGTCGTGATTCCGCCGCTACGGATGTCACCGGTACTGCGGAAGCCATGCTCGCGTCGGGAATCGATGCCAACCTCATCGGAGGATTGGATGCGATCGCCGCAGGCAGCACCGATCACTTGTGTTTGCAAGGAAACAACGCGGCCTGGCGCGATGGCGCATGGCTGCCGTGGAGCGAAATGCCGTCGAGAATGGCAGCGTCTGGGGTTTCGGCGGCCGACCCAGTCGATGTCTCGCCCGATGGAACGCGGTAGAGAACACTCAGAGCCTGAGCCGATCACAACGCAGCGTCTATTTTTGCTGACGCCGACCACCAATGCCAAACATTGCTCAAGCGATGTCGTGAGCTGGCTGATTCGCAGCAAGTGCAACTCGTGCAGCTGGGCGACGCAAATCGAACTCCAGTCTTCCAGCATGGCGATCCACGTGCCATCCCTTGCAGCAATCAGTCAGGTGCGCGAACCACGGCACAACACACATCCGGCGATGAATACGCCGCATCCACTGCCTCTCCGCTTCGCTTCGATGCTGATGAAGAGTTTTCCGACTTGGATCAATTGGTCGTTCGCTGACTTGAATGCACTGGACTTGTAACGCATGCCGGATCGCCGCTGGATAGCTTATGAATTGCACAGCGGCCTGCTGCAGTGGGTTCTTGGTGCTCGCATACCGTCGCCTGCCAATGCTCTCGCTGCCGAAGAAATGAAAGCTCACAACGGCCGCTCGACCGCGGCGGCGTGGCTCGTCGCGGTGCAGGCGCCTTTCTCCAGCGAAACGGCTGAAGAAGGTCGACAGCTCATTCAGTTCGTGGAAAGAACGAAGGCCGATCGACGAGTGAATGCGGTGGCTATTCAAGCTCGCTGCCTCGCGATGTCGATGCATCCTTCAACCGCCGCCCATACGGGCTCATCAAGAGTTCGATTCGAACCGCCCGAGCGAAGCGGCGAGCTCACTCCGCGGAAAGCTTGGTCGATCATGCGCATCGTGCAGCAAGCCTGACCAGCGCCGTGCAGCACAGCGCGGGTGGAATCGATCGCATTACGACTAACTCGTCGAGCAGCGGCAAGTAATGGTCGAAGTGATCGACAGCGGCTGCGGATTTGAGCTTCGGCGTCGAACGTCCGGGCCATGTCGAGCTGCGCTTGCTCACGGCAACGACTCGCCCGGCCAGCTACGCTCGCCGTGATTCACGCCCCCGGTCGCGGGTCTGCAAGGTCGGCTTAAAGCAGTTGTGGAATAACATGCGGCTGTGCCAGGACCGGATGGTGCGCACGCTTTCTTCTTCCACCATAGCCCTGTTGATCAGGCAGGGAACGGTTGCCTTTGGTGATGACTTCGTCAAGTTGCGAGGCATGGCGTCCGCGATGGTCGATATCGAGCAGTTTGTGCATGACCGTGGCGATCAAATCCGGATAGATCGGATCCGATGCAGGCTCGCCGCCGTCGCGCGTCAGCTTGATCGCACCGCTTTGGTTGATCCTCGCCGCCATCATCCAGAGGCGCGACGTTCCCCAATGATCTCGACCGCCATTCAGCTTCAGTGTGCGTCCCATTTCACCGCAGCAGACCAGCAGCACCTTATCGCGCATTCCCCTCGCTGATATCGTCGATCGCTTGGCGACGGCGCCTGATCAAATGGTGCACCGACGCAGCCCATCCCTTCCTGCATCGGCGCGTTATTGATGACCGGCATGCATATCCCATACCGTGGTGGTCACTGTAACAGATCGCAACCTCGCTCGCGGGCGACGACCAACAACATCAAACGCGAAGCTGGTGCCGTGATCGGCGTAGTGTTTGTGATTGTTCCATTTCTTGTCGATACGATCGGGATTCGCATGCGGTCGTGTATCGTAACGAGCAATCACGTCGGCGGCTCTTTGGAAAATCCGAAAGCATCTGCGACACCGCTCAGCAAAGCATCAGGCTTGCCTGCTGCGCAGGCTTGCGAGCCGATGATGTTTGCGTCGCTATCGGCCCGTCGCTTCCATGTGTCGAGCGTGGTAAGAAGCGAACGACGATCTTCGAGGCGAGTTTGCGGCAAGGTCAACTTCAAATCCTGTTGCAAGCCGGCGCCGGTCTTGTCTCCCAGCGCAGGAACGAACGGGGCATACGCGGCACCGAGTTCGCCGGCGGATTCAAAACTCCCGAAGCTCGTAATCGCCGGCCCCGCCTCGGCATCGACGGCTCGCGGAAACAGCGCCACATTGCTCGGCATGGCTGAATCTGTCCGCATCGGCCCGACGACTCGGGAGTAGAGCGATCCGAGGTTGGCACGTAACGAGTCCTTGCCCATGACCGGCTTGATATCGTGATTGCCGTCGCCGGTTACAAAGGAACGCACAATACTGAGCAGATGAGCGCGCTCGGCAAGTTGCTTCATCGTCGATCCGAAACGAACGCCCGCGAGCGATGTAGCGATGTCTCCGGTCGCGCTGCGGATGCTCGAAGGTGCTTCCATCTTCGGATCGAAGGTCTCGTATTGCGAAGGCCCGCCGTGCATGAAGAGAAAGACTACCGAGCGATCTTTGAACAACGATTTGTGCGAGTCAGCCAGTGCGTTCAGCGGCGAGAACCATAGCGGAGCAGATCCCAATCCTAAACCGCCGACTCGTAAAAACTCTCGGCGCACGGTTCGAGCACCGAAGCGGAACGGATGCTGAAAGCTCAACATGACAGAGCCTCGTTATGGAGAAGACGCAGTGGGAAGGATGCGGTGAGGAGAGACGGCAAGCAGGAATAGGCAGGCAGAGTTCGAAGAGCCGACTTTGGGTGCGCCGCTTTCGACTTCGATTCCGATTGTATGCTACTCTAATGCTCAATGACACAAGCTCTTCGCCCTTTCCTGCCTTGCTCCCATCCCACCTCCTGTCGCCTCCACCAATCGATGAGTTACGCCATGCGAAGCCAACTTCATTCCGGCCTCTTCGCTTTTCTGTTTCTTTCCCTGATAGAAGTCAGCTCGATCAAGAGTTGTTTCGCGCAGGCCACAACTTCAGATAAGCCCCGTTTTCGCGCCGGTGTGGCCACGGTCGATATCTCGCCGACTGAGTTCCCACGCATTGTGGCCGGCGGATTCCTCGAAGGCCGCGCGACCGCCAATACCGATCGCTTGTTCGTGCGCAGCTTCGTGCTCGACGACGGCCGCAAGCAACTCGCGCTGACAGTCGTCGACACTTGCATGATGACTCAACAATTGATCGACGAAGCCAAACGTCAGGCGAGCGCCAAGTGCGGCATTCCAACGGAACACATGCTGGTCTCCGCCACGCACACGCACTCGGCTCCGGCCGCTATGGGTTGTTTAGGCACGCGGCTCGACGAAGCCTATGCCGCCACACTCCCCGGCAAGATTGCGGAAGCCATCATCGCTGCTCACAAGGAACTTCAGCCGGCTCGTATCGGTTGGGCCGCCATCGACGATTGGGAACATACTCACAATCGACGTTGGATTCGCAAGCCGGAAAGCAAGATCGTCGATCCTTTCGGCAACGCAACCGGTCGAGCTCACATGCATCCGGGATACCAGAGCAAAGAAGTGATCGGACCTTCGGGTCCGGTGGATCCCGCTCTATCCGTATTGTCTTTGCAAACGGCGGACGGTCGCCCGCTCGGTGTGCTCGCCAATTACTCGCAACACTACTTCGGTGCCAAAGCCATCTCGGCCGATTACTACGGTGTGTTCTGCAAGCACGTGGCTGAACTGTTGCATCAAGGGGGGGAAGGAAATGAGAAGTTTGTATGTGCGATGTCGCAGGGAACGAGCGGCGATCTGATGTGGATGGATTATGGATCGCCGCAAGATCCGATTTCGATGCCGCAATATGCAGAGGCTGTTGCCAAGTTTGCCGAGCAAGCCTTGGCCCGTGTGGTCTATCGAGACAGTGCGGAATTGAACGCAGTCGAAAAGCAATTGCCGCTGAAGTATCGCGTGCCCGATGAAGCTCGTTTGGCTTGGGCTCGTCCGATCGCCGAGAAGATTGAAAACGATTTGCCCAAGAGCATTCCGGAAGTCTACGCGCGCGAAGCGGTCATTCTCCACGAGCGTCAATCAACAACTTTGAAGCTGCAAGCGATTCGCATCGGCGACATGACGATCGCCGCTCTACCCAACGAAGTCTACGCACTGACCGGTTTAAAGCTCAAAGGCCGCTCGCCTTCTTCATTGCACTTTAATGTCGAACTGGCCAATGGAGCCGAAGGGTACATCCCGCCGCCTGAACAGCATACGCTCGGAGGCTATACGACCTGGCCCGCGCGCACGGCAGGTCTTGAAGTTCAAGCCGAAACGAAGATCACGGAAACACTCACGGCAGCGCTGGAAGAGGTCACCGGCAAACCTCGTCGATCGATGGCCGATACGCATGGCCCCTACGCAGAGCGCGTGCTGGCGGAGAAGCCGCTTGGCTATTGGCGATTGAACGATGCGGATGGCACGGAGGCTCGCAACTCTGTCGTCGGTGCCGCGGTCGCAAAGTTATCCGGTGGATTTGCGTGGTACCTACCGGGAGTCGGCAGCGGGACAGGCATCGGTGACCGTGAAGTTCTCGTCCCCGGTCCATTCAGCGGTCCCGGACAGATCAATCGAGCCGTGCACCTCGCCGATGGCGAACTGACAACCAAGTTCGAACAATTAGCCGGCGACTACACGCTGTGTTGTTGGTTCTGGGGCGGAGAGAAAAGTGGAGCAAGCGATCGACGCGGATCGCTCTGCCGCTTGCCGAGCGGTGAATCGTTGGTCGTTGAACAGTTCGCCGATCATACACCTCTCACTCAAGCTTGGCGATCAACAGTCGAAGCGCGGTCCGGCCGCCGATCAATGGCACATGGCGGTGATCGCTCGCCGCGCCGGAACGCTGGCCGTGCACCTCGACGGAGACGAATCACCGTTACTTACCGTCGCAACCGGTAAACAAAGCGATCGTGCCGAGGTTCGATTCGGAACAGGCTATCAAGGGAAGCTCGATGAGATTGCTGTATTCGGACGCGATCGAACCGTCGCTGATCAAACAGCTCTGGTCGTTATCCGAAGTCGACCTCGACCAACGCCGTGAAGCTCGACTGCGACAGCTTCAATCTCAACGGCCCGACGCTCAAGCAGCAATCGTACCCGCAGTGCCTATTCGATTCCGCCGGAATTCAGCAAGCATGTATTAGCGACTAAGCCGCTTCGATATTGGCCGCTGGATGTTAAGCCGACTAAAACAAGCGTGACCGCAACAATCGCTTTTTATTAAAAAACGAAAGCGACTCAAGGGGCCGAGTTCCGAGGTGGACGCATCGCGGATAGTTTTTCTGGTGACCCCGAATCCTACTCCGTTTCCATGTGGTTCCGAAACGATTTACCAACAGGCTCGCGGCCAGTGACGGCGTATCTCTTTTCGCGCGGCCCCGATGGAGACGCTCAGGCCCCCGGAGATCACCTTGGCATCGGCGGCAGTTATCGACCTACGCTTGTCGGCCGACTGATGGTTTTCAACGGCAATCGCGCGGACCAAGTCGTACACGGACGAACGCAGCTTGAACCGGGAACGTGGCACCATGTGGTGATGGTTCGCGATCGCAAACATGTCCGCGTTTGGCTCGACGGCAACACACAACCTGAGATCGATGCCGACTTGGACTGGACTGCAGAAGGGAGTCGCTCCCTCTTCGTCGGTGCTCGCTGCGACCAGTTCGCGCCATTGCAAGGAGCCGCTGCACAGGTCGCTGTTTATGATCGAGCACTTCAAGCAGCCGAGATCACCGCGCTGCACAGTAAAGCGGCTGCAGAGTTCCATGCCACAGAAGATAAAAGTCAAACGACGAACGAGTCGAATGAAAAGCCTGATCCGAATCGCCCGGCGAGCGATCCGTTGTCGCCGCAAGAATCGCTCGAGCGAATCCATGTGCCGCGCGGTTTTCGAGTCGAACTAGTCGCATGCGAGCCGAACGTCATCGATCCGGTCGCGTTTGATTGGGATGCTGCCGGCAGGCTGTGGGTTGTTGAGATGGCCGACTATCCGCTTGGCTTGGACGGCAAAGGCAAATCGGGCGGCAGAGTTCGAGTCTTAGAGGACCGCGATCACGACGGCACGTTTGAATCAAGCAAACTGTTCGCCGAAGGATTGAATTTCCCGAACGGCATTTTGACTTGGCGAGATGGAGTGATCGTCACCGCAGCGCCGCAGATTCTCTTCTTGAGCGACACCGATGGAGATGGAGTTGCGGATAAGCAAAATGTGTTGCTCGATGGTTTCATGGAAGGTAACCAGCAACTACGTTTGAACGGATTGCGATGGGGTTTGAACGGCTGGATAGTTTGCGCGAGCGGCGGACATCACGCCAACTATGGAACCGCCACCAAGATCCGTTCACACGTCAACGGCAAGTCGTATGAACTCGGCAGTCGCGATTTTCGCTTTTCGCCTGACACTGGAGAAGTCGCAGCGGAAACCGGACCATCGCAGTTCGGTCGCAATCGAGATCGCTGGGGACATTGGTTCGGAACTCAGAATGCCAATCCGCTGTGGCAATACTTAATCGATGATCGCTACCTGGCTCGCAACCCGCATGTGCCGATCGCCAAACCGATTCATTATGTCTTGCCTTCAGGCAGCCCGCCCGTTTATCCCGCCAGTGCTGCTGAAAAACGTTATCACAACTTTCAACAGGCCGGTCACTTCACCTCGGCTTGCAGCGGGATGATCTACAACGACGATCTGCTTTTCGGTCGCAGCGATGCTCAACATGCTTTCACGTGCGAACCGTTTCATAACTTAGTGCAGCATAACTTGCTGATTGACGAAGGAGTCAGCTATCGATCGCTCCGTCCGGTCAGCGAAGGCCCGTTCGATTTCTTTGCCAGTGAAGATCGTTGGTGTCGTCCGGTCATGGCAAGAACAGGTCCGGATGGTGCGCTGTGGATCGCCGATATGTACCGGTACATGATCGAGCATCCCGATTGGTTGCCGCCGGAAGGGAAGAGTGAACTGCTGCCGCACTATCGGTTGGGGGATGATAAAGGTCGCATCTATCGCATCGTACCGGCGGGGAGCTCGCTCAAGCTACCTGAACCGATTGCCGAGAAGAACTCGCACGAGTTAGTCGCCGAGCTCCGATCGTCGAACGATTGGCGCAGAGATAAAGCGCAGCAGCTATTGCTCGAGCGATCCGAAACCGGCGCGGTCACTGAACTGCGCAGCCTGCTCGCGAGTGCTCCGCTCGCTGAGTCGCGATTGCAGGCGTTGGCGACGCTCGCGGCAATGAAACAGGCAACGGCCGAAGATGTTGAAGCCGGTCTGCGTGATCGACATCCCCGAGTCCGCGAGTTCGCCGTTCGAGCGGCTGAACAGTTGCATACACCTGCGGCTCTGGACCTACTCACAACGATGGCAAACGAACCGGATGCGAAAGTCGTTTTGCAATTAACGCTTAGCCTGGGCGAATGGCCCGATGCAGCCGCAGGCCGAGCATTGTCCGAACTTGCTTGCAGTCATACAGACGATCCGACGATCGTGGCTGCCGTGTTGACCTCGGCTTTGCCGCATGCGCAAGCCTTAGCCTCGCGACTATTAGCGGCAGAGCCCTCCGCGGCCGATGTCTATCGTGATCCGCTGGTCCGAATGGCTTTGGCACGTCGCGATTACGATCAACTGGCTTGGCAAGTCAGCGGCGTGTTGATTGCAGACGAAGCCGGCAAAAGTGCCGGAAGGCTGAGCAGTTTGCTTAGCGTCTTGCAGCGGCTATCGATCGACTTGCCGGCGCTCGCGCAGGAGACTCAGAATGTCGAGTTGAAGTCGGCGGTCATGCGGCTGAACAAACGACTCGATCAAGCTGCCGAGGACATGCAGAACTTGGATGCGGTCCCGGCCGAGCGAATCACGGCCGCGGCACTGGTCAGTCGAGTTCCCTTGCGACGTGCGCAGGCCGTCGAATCGTTGGCCCAGTGGTTGGCTCCTCAGTTTGATGTTGCATTACAACAACAAGCGCTGACAGCGATGCGCGAGAGTGGTGAAGATTCGACACCGCAGCATTTGGCAAGTCGCTGGTCGGAGCTTACTCCGGCCGTTCAGGCGTCAGTGATTGATGTGTGGATGAGCCGCAAAGGCTGGGTCCATGATTTGTTGGAACGACTTGAGTCAGGCAAGATGAGTGCCGCCGGGCTGGACCTCAATCAGCGAGCACGATTGCAGCAAGTGCCCGACAAGCAGATCGCAGAGCGAGCGGCCAAGTTCTTTAATCGCGATCCGTTGCAATCTCGCAAAGAAGTGCTCGAAAGATTCCGACCTGCGTTGCAAGGGAAGGGAGACACGCAGCGCGGGCTGGCAGTGTATCGTCGCGCTTGTGCCAGTTGCCATCGACGCGGCGAAGAAGGGTTCGAAGTCGGTCCGAACTTGGCTACTGTCGCAAGTCATGCACCGGAAAAAATGTTGACGAACATCCTGGCACCGAACGTTGATATTCAACCGGGGTTCCAGGCATACGCTTGTCTGCTGACGACCGGCGAAGTCATCAGCGGATTACTCGCCGGAGAAACAGCCGGAAGCATTACGATCAAACTCGCAGGCGGGCAATCGAGAACCATCGCTCGCAGCGAAATCGAAACGCTGCGCAACACAAACGTATCGCTCATGCCGGAGGGGTTGGAGAATACGCTCAGCGTTCAAGATGTCGAAGATCTGATCGCTGCATTGCGGGCTCAGTGAATCGAAGGGTGGTTCAGTTATTGAACATAGATGGAGGGGATGAACGGGATGAGGAGGCAATGTAATCCTGATCGTCCTAAGACAAGTTGCTCAGCAGATCGTCGCTGAGTCCAGGACGCTTTCGGTCCAGGGATCTTCGTCACTGAGTTCTTCCGCATCGATTTCGTCAGGCAGTTTGATGACGATGCGTTTGGAGCCGAGCAAGCCTTGCGGCGCGAGACTGTAATATCGATCGAGATAATTGGGTCGGCGGTAGCTGATCGCCAACAGGCTTTCCAGTGCTTCGGGTCGAATCGATTCGCGATTGCCGGTCGGCTCAAGCACGATCTGCAGAGTGGAATGGGGGCAATCGTCGAGCAATCGCTCCACGGTTTGCTCCATCTGTTTCTGATGTCGTGAAAAATCATCGGCGCGGAACCAGAGAGTCATGGCTTGCGCGCGATCTTCCGGCGGCGGCAGTGTGACTGGATCCGAATCGAGTTCGAGGCGCACACATTCGATCGGTGCAGCAGGATCGCTCTCGTCGAATTCCAACTTCGGTTCCGGGAACGGATCCCACTCGGACTCGAACACCTCCTGAGCATCTTCCATCAACTGATACAGATCTTCGGTGCGCAGGGTCGGAGTTTCGTAGACGTAGTATGGAGGTCGCGGTTGGAATTCGAGTCCCAGATCGGCGGCTTCTTGTCGAAACGCGGTCCCGGGAAGAATTGCGAGATTGAATACTTGTGTCGATGTGAAGAGCTGGCTGGATGCCAAGTAATCAAAGCCGCGGCGAACAGAAGCCACCGTGTCACCTGGCAAACCGATGATCAAATCGACTTTGACTTTGATACCCGCGTCGATCATGGCCGCCACGCCGCGCTCGAATGCCTTCAAGTTATTCTTGCGGTCCATGAGCGTTTGAGCGGCTGGGTCGATCGACTGCAATCCGATTTCGACTTCGGTGAAGTTGGCCTCGCGCAGCAAGCGGGCAGTCTCGGGCTTGATCCCTTCAGCACGCAGTTCACCGAAATAGGTGAACTGCCGATCATGATTCTCTTCGGCCAACAACTGCAAGAACCCGTCGAAGTCCTTGCGTTGATTCAGGGTCGGATCGAGCAGCACGACTTCGGTCGCGCCGGCTCGTCGTGCATGTGCCAAGTTGGCTCGTATCTTTTCTTCAGCCACAAAGTAAAGCGCATCGTAGCTCTTCGGGTAATAGCAAAACTTGCACTTGAAGATGCAACCGCGAATCGTTTCGAGCAGTAGGAGTTTCTCATCCGCCGCGTCGAGGATGCCTGACAGGTAAGGAGACGAAATCTCGTTCAGGTCCGGCAACGGCTTGCGGAACAGCGGAATAGCCGGAGCCGATTTGCGCCACAGGCCGGGGATAATTGAAGTGTCCGAGTTGTCACTTCCGGATGCGAGCAAACCGAGTAGCGCGGCGAATGTTTGTTCGCCTTCACCGACGACGGCATAGTCGACCAGTCCGCTTTCGAATACCCACGCATTATCCGCGGTGATTTCGGGACCGCCGAGGACAATGGTGAGGTCAGGTCTTTGACGCTTCAGTTCGGCTGCAATCCACAATGTGCGGTCGATATTCCAGAGATAACACGAGAATCCGACCATCCATGGATCGCGACTAAGTATTTCGCGGACCACCCGCCTATCTGACGCATAGTTCGCGATCGAGGGGTTCAGGATTTGGAAATCGAATGCGTCAGCCAGGCCGTGCAATCGAGCGTAGAGAATAAGGTAACCGGCGGCCAGCGGCACATTGCCTACAATCGGCGATGGACCGGCCGGCGGAATCGGAAGTTGGCAAAATAGGACAGTTCGTCGCGTCATGAATCCGAGTATAGGGCGTAACCCCGTTCCAGGCAAAGACTTCCTTGGCAGGAGGAAAATGGCGTTGGCAGGGACTCACATTTAGGTATACTCTGCGATTCCGCCGAACCTAGGGCGCGGAGAACTGCCGATGAAGGCAGCTACTAAATACGGAAACTGTCCCGTGCGGCAGTCTTGAGAACAATCGAATCGGAATTCCTCGGGAGCGACCGGCAATGGCCCGTCAATGTGAAGTTTGCGGCAAGACCGCTCATTTCGGCAACCAGATTGAAATTCGCGGTAAGGCCAAGTACTTGGGCGGTGTCGGTACCAAGGTGACCGGTATTTCGCGTCGCAAATTCCAGCCGAATCTGCAGACGTTGAAGTGCGAACTGCCCGGCGGCCAGCACAAGACCATGCGTGTTTGCACCCAGTGCATTCGCAGCGGCGTTGTTCGCAAGGTTGTAAAGCAAAAGCCTTTCCAACTGCCGACCGCACCCAAGGCTTCTTAAGCACGTCGCGTTTTCAGCGACTGGGTGACCTCCGATGGAAATCACCATCCAAGACGTCCGCAAAGTAGCTCGACTTGCCAAGCTGGAACTGACCGCTGAAGAAGCGGAATCGTATACCTTGCAGCTTGGTAAGATCGTGCAGTTCGTTGAGCAACTCAACTCGGTGAACACCGATTCGGTCGAACCGATCGGTAGCGTCATGGATCTCCACTCGGTTCTCCGAGATGATATCGTCAAGCAGGGACTTGATCGCGATCAAGCCCTTGCGAATTCTCCGCAGCACGATGACGAGTGCTTCCGAGTCCCGCCGGTTATCTAGGCCGCGGTTCGCGCTTGGTGTAGTGATCTCCAGCTTACGCCGGACCGCATCTTAACCCGGCGCGCGAGTGTTGATTCAATTCAAGTGGGTTAGTGACGTTGACTGTGTTGGTGCCTCGAGCGGTGTGGGGATCAATTTGGGAAAATTGATCCTCATAGAAAGATCACCACAGAGGATCTACAACTCTGAGCTCATCTTTGATTTTGATCGGCGGTTGTTGAAGTCCGGGGCTGCGCCTTACAATCGCCGCACGCTCGAAATCGAACGCTCGACTTCGAGGCATCGAACTCCAACCACTCCGCAGAAACCGGATTTAGCTCGTCATGAACGTTGCACAAGCCATCGCCGCGGCTACGCAAGCTGCTGCTGATCAACGCATCACTTCATCCGCTTTGGTCAATCTCAAGAGCTGGCTGGAACAGGATCGCTACGCCGAGTACCGCGACTTGGTGATCGAACATATCGAAGCCGGTAACTGGCAGAAGCTCGACGACGTCTACTGGACAATTATTCCTTTCGGCACCGGCGGCCGACGCGGTCGCATGTATCCGATCGGTTCCAACGCGATCAATGATCGAACCATCGGCGAGAGCGCTCAAGGCCTGGCAACTTATGTTCTCGAGCAGCAGAAGCCGGGGGAATCGCTCAGCTGCGCGATTGCTTACGACACACGCCATCGTTCACGGCACTTCGCTGAGCTGTGTGCGTCGATCATGGTGGCCAACGGATTCAAAGTCTACTTCCTAGATGATTATCGCGCGACGCCTCAGTTGTCTTATGCGGTTCGCAAGAAGGGATGCAATTGCGGGATCATGGTGACGGCCAGCCATAATCCGCCCAGTGATAATGCGGTGAAAGTCTACTGGTCCACGGGTGGTCAAGTTCTGCCGCCGCATGACAAAGCGATCATCGATCGCGTCATGAATGTACAAGAGATCAAGCGCACCGAATTTGCATCGGCCGTAAGCGCGGGCAAGGTCGAATTCGTGACGGCGGAGATTGATGAAGCGTACGTCAATGAAGCGGTCAAGTTTGCATGGCCGGGACCGCGTGATCTACGATTGATCTATTCGCCGCTGCACGGAGTCGGGTCCTTCGCAGTGATGCCCTTGCTGGCGAAAGCGGGCTTTCAAGATGTGACCGTGTATGAACGACACGCGACGCCCAGTGGTGATTTTCCGAATGTACCGGGTAACGTCAGCAATCCGGAAAATGCCAAGGTGTTCGACGAGATCATCGCGTGGGCGAAAGCCAACGGCGGCGAACTGATCTTGGCGACCGACCCCGACTGCGATCGCATGGGCTGCGCAGCGCCGCTG
The DNA here is from genome assembly GCA_046349815.1 of Pirellulales bacterium. Lineage (GTDB taxonomy): Bacteria > Planctomycetota > Planctomycetia > Pirellulales > Pirellulaceae > Aureliella. The sequence goes on from JAXMBQ010000006.1 coordinate 66,913, forward strand.
ACGCCGGACATCGGCGGACCGTGGGGAACATTGACCGGCAACCAGCTCGGCGTCCTGTTGACCGACTTCGTCTGTCTGCAACTAAAGGCTCAAGGCAAACTGACTTCGCAGTCGTATGTCATTAAGACATTGGTCACCACCGAGATGACGCGCCGCGTCGCCGAACATTACGGCGCGCGTTGCGAAGGAAACCTGCACGTCGGATTCAAATGGATCGCAGGAGTCATGGACGATGTCGGACCGGAAGGATTCGTCTTCGGCACGGAGGAATCGCACGGTTACTTGATCGGCACTTATGCGCGCGACAAAGACGGTGCCGTGGCCTGTTTGCTGATGGCAGAGATGGCGGCATATTGGAAACAGCAAGGCAAGTCGCTGCATCAACGACTAAATGAACTGTTTGCGTTGTTGGGTTGCCACGAAGAGTCGTTGGTCAATGTGCAGATGGAAGGGAGCGAAGGGATGGCGCTCATGCAAAAGCTGATGACCGCCTTCCGCAGCGCTCCGCCGCAGCAGTTGGGAGGCATCGCCGTGGCCGCCGTCCGCGACTACAAAGCTCTGACGCGCACCCCGGTCGGAGGTCATACCGAGAAGCTTGACGCCCCGCCGGCCGACATGGTCATGCTCGACCTAGCTGAGGAAGGCAATTACTTTGCCGTCCGTCCGTCGGGTACGGAGCCGAAAGTGAAGTTCTATACGTTTGCCTACGAACCGGCAGGCGGCGATACCGAACAGTCCAAAGCCAAACTGCGCGATCGATTAAGTGCCTTGGAGCAAGACATTCGCAAGTACGTTGCGTCGGTCGTCGGCGCTGAGCGGTCTTCGACTGATCGGACTTCGGGAGCTTGGTTCTGTCGAAAATCCTGCGCACTTGGCCCAACGGGTTGCTGTATACTGCTGAGATGCTTTATTCCAAGCGTCGTCGGTGGTCAGTTGCCACGGGAGGCAAGTCGTTATGGATTTGCGTTTGCAACGTCGGCTCGAATCAGTGGCTCAGCGCATGCGCATGCTGCGTTTGGCTTGGTATCTCGCCGCGGTATGGATGCTCGCTGCCCTTGTCGGGTCGATCATACCGACCCTCTTCGCCGACTCGATAGCACCTGCGGCTCGGACCTTTGCATTCGGACTCATGAGTGTGACCGGCCTGTTAGTGGTCGCATTAACGATCGCTGCCCGCGGTGCCGCCCGTGACTTGCGACAAGTGGCGGCCGAAATCGAGCAGCATTACGATGCGCTCGGCGAACGATTGATTACGGCCGTCAGTCTGAGACCTGCCGATGAACATGGTGAGTTCGGTTATCTAGAGCAATCGGTGTTGCAGCAGACGCTCGAACACGCTGATCGTGACGGTTGGAACTTGGCTGCGCCGCGAGGAAAATTGGCACTGGCTTGGGCTGCGAATATCCCCGGCATCTTGGCGATGATCTTCGTCACCATTTCGCTGCTCAAGATCGAGCCCCCGCAAGAGACTCCGGAAATGACCGCTGCGAAGCGAGCCGCAAGCAAGGAGCCTGTGGTCACGGTCCAGCCGGGCGACACGGAAGTCGAGCGAGGAACCAGCGTCATCGTCACGGCGAAGTTCGATGGCCGACTTCCCGAAGCGGCTCTGTTGATCTCGTCGACCGAGGCAATTCAAGATGTAGGCGCTGCGGCCGGCGAGCCCGTGATTCAACAAATGCGTCTTTCGCTCGATGATCCGATCTTTGCCGGCTACATCTCCGACCTACGCGAAGCCGTTGAATATCGAATCAGCTATGACGACAAGTATACGGATACCTATCACATACGAGTCTTCGATTATCCTTCGGCGATGAGTGTCGACGCGGAACTCGATTACCCCGAGTACACACAGCTTGAAAACAAAACGATCACCGACACGCGACGCGTGACAGCAGTACAAGGTACGGAGCTCAAGTGGATCTGCCGGCTGAATAAGAAGGTTGCCTCTGCAGTGCTGGAAGCCGACGATGGTTCAACCATCGAGTGCGTCCTCAATGCAGCCGAGGATCCGACGGCAACCGCAGTGATCATGCTTGAGAAAAGTGAATCATGGAACGTGGTGCTGACGGATTCCGAGGGTCGTAAAAACAAGACCAAACTAAAACTCTCCGCCAAGGTTCTTCCGAGCACTCCACCGAAGATCAAACTTTCCACCGGCGGAGACGTTCGAGTATCGCCGATCGAAGAGTTGGAGATAGCGGCCAAGATCGCCGACGACTTCCGCATCGATCGAGCCGGGTTGGCTTATCAATTGGCGGGCGGTGATGAAGTCGAAATAGAAGTTCACCCGGAACAACCGGGTAAGTCGCTCGAACTGAAGAACATCATCGACTTCGAAGCGCTCAAAGCCGAGCCGGACCAACTGCTGTCCTATTACGTATGGGCGGAAGACCGTGACGAAACAGGTGAAGTTCGGCGCACGGTCAGCGACATATTCTTCGCAGAGGTCAGGCCGTTCGAAGAGATCTTTCGGCAGGGTGAACAGCCCACGAATGAAGAGCAACAGCGTCAACAACAACAGCAACAACAAGGACAGAACGGCGAGCAAGGGCAATCGGAGGAGCTGCTTGAATTGCAGAAGCAGGTCACTGCCGGCACTTGGAATGTCTTGAAGAAAGCCGCGAAAGGGAAATTACCGGAATCAACCAAGCCGGATATCGAATTGCTGGCCGAATCGCAATCGGCGGTGATCGAAGCCATGCAGGAAGCAGCGGCCGAGATGGAGAATATTCCGGGCATCGAGGAGCTCACGGCTTCGGCTGAGAAATTCATGCAGCAGGCAACCGACAAGCTTTCCAAGTCGGCTGAGACGCTGGACAAGAAAGACCTTCAATCCGCGCTCGCATCCGAACAACAGGCGTATCAAGTGCTGCTGAAGATGCAGGCCAAAGAGTTTGAAGTAGTCCGCAACCAACAGCAACAACAGGGTCAACAGCAACAGCGCTCGCAGCGACAACAATCGCGCCAACAGCAGCTCGATCAACTGCGACTTGAGAATCAAGAGAACAAGTACGAAAACGAACGGCTGGCGCAGGAAGAACAACAAACCGAACAGAGCGCGTTACGCCAGGTACAAAACAGACTGCGAGAGCTGGCGGCTCGCCAAGAAGATCTCAACCAACAGATTCGCGAACTGCAGGCCGCGTTGGAAGCCGCTCAGAACGAAGAAGATCGTAAAGAGATTGAACAGCGCCTCGAACGGCTGCGAGAGCAACAACAGGAGATGCTCAGCGATGCGGATGAACTAAAGGAACAGCTCGATACACAACAGAACTCGGAAACGCTTTCCGAGACTCGCGAGCAGATGGAACAGACTCGTGAGAACCTGGCGGCTAATCGGCTGAAGCCGCTCAACCAAGGCACACAAGCGTGTCTCGACAGCCGGCAACCGGAGCGGCCAACAAGAACTGAAAGAGTTGCAGGACAAGATCCGCGAACAAACTGCAAACCAGTTCGAGGAAACAATGGCGACATGCAGTCGCAAGCGATGGAGCTCGAGAAGAACCAACAGGAATTGGTCAATCGCTTTCAAGAAACACGCGTTCAGTCGGATACGGAAACCGGATTACGAGGCGCTCAGCCGGAACAGAAATTGGCTGAAACCGCGGCGGAACAAAACGAGCGCATGAAAAAGCTGATGGAGGAAATGCGTCAGACGGTTGAAGCAGCCGAGGAACCGGAACCGCTGCTGGCTCAACGCCTGTATGACAGCTTCCGCAAGGCCGAGCAACAACAGACGGATCGTAAGCTGGAAGCCACTGAGCAGTTGCTTGATCGCAATCTCGTACCTCAAGCTGAAGAGTTGGCGCAGCAAACATCGCAGAATCTGACCGAACTGCGTGAAGGCATCGATAACGCAGCCGAAGCGGTACTGGGTAGCGATGTCGATTCGTTGCGCATGGCTCTCGATCAGCTCAAAACGCTGTCCCGCAAACTTGACGAGGAAATGCAGGCCGCCGGTACCCAGCCTTCGACCCCGAATCAAGAAACTCAAAACACCTCACCAGATCCAAATCAACAACCAGGTCAGGGTCAACAGCCAGGTCAGGGCGAGCAGCCAGGACAGGGTCAACAACCAGGTCAGGGTCAACAGCCAGGTCAGGGTCAACAGCCAGGTCAGGGCGAGCAGCCAGGTCAGGGTCAACAGCCAGGTCAGGGCGAGCAGCCAGGTCAGGGTCAACAACCAGGCCAGGGCGAGCAGCCAGGTCAGGGTCAACAACCAGGTCAGGAAGCAGCAGCCAGGACAGGGTCAACAACCAGGCCAGGGTCAGCAACCAGGTCAGGGTCAGCAACCAGGTCAGGGCGAGCAACCAGGACAGGGTCAACAGCCAGGTCAGGCGAGCAGCCAGTCAGGGCGAGCAGGCCAGGACAGGGTCAACAACCAGGTCAGGTCAACAACCAGGTCTGGGCGAGCAGCCAGGTCAGGGTCAACAACCAGGTCAGGGTCAACAACCAGGTCAAGGTCAACAACCAGGTCAAGGTCAACAACCAGGTCAAGGTCAACAACCAGGTCAAGGTCAACAACCAGGTCAAGGTCAACAGCCAGGTCAGGGCGAGCAGCGCGGCGGCGCGCGCCAGAATGGCAACGCGCAAGGCGGAACGAGAGAAGGAGGATTCGATCCGTTCGGCGGCCCCTTCTTAGAAGGACCGCTGACCGGAGAAGGTTTCCGCGATTGGTCGAACCGACTGCGCGATGTCGAAGAATTGGTACGAGACTCCGAATTGCGCGGGCAAGCCACACAAATACGGCAAGCAGCACGCGACATGCGCACTGACATCAAGAAACACTCCAAGGACCCGCAATGGGATTTGGTGAAGCGCATGATTGCTGAACCGCTGCGAGAACTGGAAAAGAAAGTCTCCGAGGAATTGCTGAAGAAGTCCGGAGACAAAAATGCGCTGGTACCGATCGATCGCGATCCTGTGCCGGGTCAGTTCGATGAATCGGTTCGCAAGTACTACGACAACCTCGGGAGCGGTCGCAAATGAGCGATAGTCTCGTTGTCGGCTCGCCCCAGTGGCTGATTCCCGCAATCGTACTTGTGTCAGTCACTGCGCTGGTATTGATTTGGAGCTTGATACGCAGCCCCGTGCGCGGACCGATCGTTTGGTTCAGCGGTTTAGTGAAACTTATCGCGGTGGCATCGCTGGCTTGTTATCTGTTGGAACCGATGATTCGCAGTGAGCGTCCTCGCCCCGGCGCCAACTTGGTCGCAGTAGCCGTCGACAACAGTCGCAGCATGGAGATTCGTATGCCCGGACAAACGCGTTCGCTGCTGGAAAAACTGAAGCCTCGAATTGCAGCCGATGCTCCTTGGCAGACGCGACTGGCGCAAGACTTTTCGGTCCGGCGCTATCTGTTTGATGAACGGCTCCGATCGGTCGAAGATTTTTCCGATTGCAACTTTGAAGGGCAGGGCTCTTCAATCGGTTCCGCTCTGTCAACCATCGCAGCACGCTTTGCATCGCGACCGACCGCCGGCTTGATCGTATTCACCGACGGTATGGCCACCGATACATTGCCCGCGATCAGTGAACTGGACTGGGACATGCCGATCTTTCCAGTCATCGATTTTGATAAAACGAATCTGCGCGATCTGTCGGTTATGGATCCGACCGTCAGTCAGAGTGCCTTTGAAGTCGCCCCCGTGCGCGTTGAAGCTGTGTTGCAGGCCGATGGATTGGACGGCGAGCAGATCATCGCTCGACTCTTCAACGAAAAAGGGGAATCGGTCGAGAGTGCGACTTTCAAAGTCGAAGGCAATTCATGGCGCAAACGCATTCGGTTTCAGTATCGTCCAAAGGAACTCGGTATTCAGTTCGTGACGATACGAGCCATGATTGCCGGCGAGGATAAAGCAGAAAGCGGCTTACCTGAAAGTCGTATTGAATCAACGACGGCCAATAACGCGAGACTCGTAGCCGTTGATCGCAGCGGCGGTCCTTATCGAGTTCTGTATATCGCGGGACGTCCCAATTGGGAATTCAAGTTCTTGCGCCGTGCGCTGGAAGAGGACGATGAACTCGATTGGGACGCGCTGGTGCGCATCGCTAAAAAGGAAGCGAAGTTCAGTTTCCGTGATCGCGCCGTCGACTCGACCAATCCGCTCTTTGCAGGATTTGATAACGCAGCCGAGGACGCTACCGAGCAGTATGACGAACCGATCGTGATTCCACTCGGTTTGCGAGACGGCGAAGAAGAACTGAAAGCCGGGTTTCCGAAAACGGCCGAAGGACTTTATGTTTACGACGCCATCATCATCGATGATCTCGAGGCTAAATTCTTCTCGCATGATCAGATGCTGTTGCTGCGTCAGTTTGTTTCTGATCGAGGCGGCGGACTGCTGATGCTCGGTGGACAAGAGAGCTTTGATCGTGGAGGTTATCGCGACACTCCGATCGGTGACATGCTTCCCGTCTATCTACAAAATTCAGAGACGGCGAAACCGGATGCTCCGGTGAACTATCGCCTCACGCGCGAAGGAGCGCTCGAGCCTTGGATGCGGCTGCGCGGCAGCGAAACCGAAGAAGCTCGACGCTTGGCGGAATGCCCGCGTTCTCGGTTTGGAATTCGGTGAACGGAGCCAAGCCCGGAGCGGCGATCGTCGCCAACCTCGCTGTCGGCGGCGGTGACTCTCTGGCGGCGGGACTGGTGACTCAACAATTCGGTGCCGGTCTAGCAGCGCTTGCTTGTCGGCGACCTGTGGCGGCAGGGCATGCACTCAGGCCGGATGACAAAAACGACGACTTGGCTCAAGGCTGGCGACAGATGGCGCGGCTGGCTTACCGCAGGCGTCCCGCATCGCGTGGAGGTAGAGGTCGTTCCACCCAAATCGTATCACCAACCGTACAAACTCGTGATTACGGTTCGAGATGAGAAGTATGCGGCTCTCGATAATGCGCTGCTGAAGATCGATGCACTCCAACCGGATGGAAAGCTGATCGAAGTCTCCGCTACTCCGAATCGCAAGCTGCCAGGCATCTATGAAGCTGAGATCTGGTCAACGCAGGACGGCCCTTATGTCGCCTCAGTCACTGTCGATGCGCCGGACGGAACGCGAATCGGGGAGCGTGATGTAGGATGGGCAGCCGAACCTTCTTCAGCCGAGTTCCGAACGTTGAAAGCAGACTTGGCGCCGTTAACTGCAGTCGCTGAAAAGACCGGAGGCAAGCTGGTCGACATCGATGAACTCGACAGCTTCGTTCGGGACCTTCCGACCATGAAAGTCCCGATCACTGAACAGCGCGTCGACCCGCTTTGGCATCGCGCCGGTTGGCTCTTGATCACATTGACAGCGCTCTGTCTGGAATGGGGTGTACGAAGAGTGCGAGGATTGCCATGACGAGAATCTGTTTATCCGCGCCCATTCACATTATGCGGCATCGCATACTCTTCCGGCTAGCCTCGTTGTACCTGATCGCTGCGAACTGCGGACTCGCCGTAGCGCAAACACCGGTGCCCATGGAAGCGGAGCCGGAGAGCCTCGTGCTCATTATCGGAGCCGGCGGTAATGCCGAATACGGGGCAATATTCGCCGAGTCAGCCGCTCAATGGAAGAAGATGGCTACTGAACGCAAGATGGAACTAACCGTCGTCGGTGAAGATACAGACGAAGCATTGCCGGATCGCGATCGATTGAAAAAGGCCCTCGCGAAGGCTGAGGAGACGAAAGATTCCTCGGCTCTGTGGCTCGTTTACATAGGCCACGGGACTTCGGAGCGAGGCACGACGAAGCTGAATCTGCGCGGAGTGGACGTCACGACCAAAGAACTCGATCAATGGCTGCGACCGATTTCCAGACCGATGATCGTTGCGGTCTGCAGTTCGTCCTCATCACCGTTCTTATCGGAGCTCAGCGGACGCAATCGAATCGTCATCACAGCCACTCGATCCGGGAACGAAAGCAACTATTCGCGCTTCGGCAGCTATCTGGCCCGCGTCGTGGGGACCGGAGGAGCCGACATCGATCACGATGATGAGGTCTCACTGCTGGAAGCATTCTTGGCTGCCGCCGGTGAAACGGAAAAGTTCTATCGCGAAGAATCGAGACTGGCGACCGAGCACGCGATTTTCGATGACAATGGAGATAAGGCAGGCAGCGGCGCTGACTTCTTCCGTGGAGTGAGAACCGCGAAATCGGCTGCGAAGGGAAAAGCGGTTGACGGCGATCGAGCTCGCAAGATTATCGTTCACTCGTCGCCTGATGCGCCGCGTCTAAATCCCGATCAGGTCAGACAGCGGTCTGAGATCGAAACGGAGCTGGAGGCTCTGCGGCTTCGCAAAGAGTCCATGCGACCCGAAGAGTATCGCGCCGCGGTTAAGCCCTTGATGCTTCAGTTGGCTCGCCTCTATGAAACCGCCGAAGCGAAGAAATAGTCGCCGGTGATAACCACATCTTCACGGCACTGGATGGATATCGTCTTTGCGACAGCCTGCTAGGCGTCCTCATCGACAATGTGATCATGGTCGTCGAATTCACGGGTGTCGAGTTCATCGACAATTGCGAGCGCCAGTTCGGCCGGCTCGGCAGCTCGCGCCGCCGCTGCGCCTTCTACGCGATTTTCTTCTGGACGCGGCGGAGCATATTGAGCGAGCACGGCATCCACCCTCGCATTCAATTGGTCGAGTTCAGCCAGCAACTGATCGTGCCGGACATCCAATTCATCGAGAAGTTGATGGGCCGCAGTATCGAAGTTCATTCGCATCCGTCGTCCATACAGGTTGTGTACAGGAGGGAAGCGCATCGCATCCTCTCTTGAACACCGCTCGTTACATCGAATCGATTATGCGGAGTACACCAGTGGACTCGACGAAGTTCCTGATGGGTAAGCGAGTCGAGGCAGGCAAAATGAGCAGGTTTTTCAAGCGTGGCTGCGTGCTTTGCTCTCAAATTGATTTCCGATCCGAAGGCTAAACCACGAATCGGGTAGTTTTGGTAAAACTTAACGCCGACAACGTGGTCGGTTTGGCGACTGTCGAGCACTCAGGCTGACCCGAAAAGGGTCCTCCGATTTTCTTCTGATCCCTTTGCCCGATCCCGTTTACAAGGAAGTCACGCGTGGCACGCAACGAACAGTTGATTCGTCAGCACAAGATCATTCAGGTACTAGAGCGACTTCGATTCGGTGCCACACTGGATGAACTGCGCGACACGGTCGTTGAAGAATTAGGACTGACGAGTCTCCATTCACGCAGCATACGCCGCGACATCGAAGCATTAGTCGCTGCCGGCATGCCGATCATCGATGAGGAAACAGCCCGCGGCCGCGTTTGGAAACTGAGCCGCGCGGACAAGGGATTGCAGAAGATCGCTATAACGGCGTCCGAACTGATCGCCCTCTCGATGGGTCGACAGTTGATGTTGCCGCTGGTCGGGACTCAATTCTGGATCGGGATCGAGTCCTTCTGGAACAAAGTTCGCGAACAGTTGCCGGCCGGAGTCTGGGACCATTATCAGCGCTATCGTCGAACCCTGTACGTGTTGGGAACGCCGGCCAAGTCGTATGAGAAGCAGCAGGGAATACTGAAGACAGTCAATCGTGCGATCCAGGAACATCGTCGGTTGGAGATGGAGTATCAATCGCTCGGCAAGCCGTTGCAGGTGCGAGTGATCGAACCGTACGGTGTGGTGATCTATCAATCGAGCATCTATGTCATTGCCACGGAAGAAGCTCGCGAAGGCGCCGGGACTGACCAACTGAAGCATTGGAAGCTCGACCGCTTTCTATCGGCAACTGCTCTCGACAACTGGTACAAGCCGAACGAAGAGATCGACTTGGAAGCGCATCTAGGGCAGAGCATCGGAATCTTTTCCGGGGCGGAAGCGAAGACGTACGAAATACGTTTGTCTGCTTCGGCGGCGCGCTGGGTGCAGGAAGATCCATGGCACGCGCAGCAAACATTGGAGGTCGATGCCGACGGCTCAGCGACTCTGCGCGTCCCGGCATTCCATGACATGGAGATTATTCCGAAGGTCCTGCAACTAGGCGAAGAAGCCGAATTGGTTTCGCCTGCATCCTGTCGTCAGCGCATGACTCAGACGATTGCCGATCTAGCGGCACGTTACCAATCGGAACCGTCAGGCCAGACAGCCAAGCGCAAATTGCCGCGCAAGTAGTGCGGCTGGACTTTGCGGAAACGCGGAAGCTCTTCCAACCTCGCGTAGTGATAGGCATAGGCCTTTACGACGTCACCGTTCTCGATGTGGCATTCGACGACTCGACGGTCATAGAGATTGCCGGACGGTCGCTGGGGTGAGTAGTCTTCGATCTTATCAAGCACATCGAAAACATCGGGCGTGTCCTCGGTCGCATAAAACCACAATTCACCGCCGACTTGATCCGTACCGGGGATCAACGCCGGGTATGGACCGGTGTCATACAGTTCGCCGTACGTCCATGCTTTGCAACGCGACTTGGGGACCAACGGCCAACATCGCTCGCGACATTGCCCTGTTTTCAAAGTCCCGTACACAAAGATGGCTGTGATGTTTTCCATGCGGTTCTCGACCTGAAACAATAAGCATTCGCCACTGTGCAACCGAGCGCGACTCTGAACGGCGATCTCCCGCTGCGCGGGCTGCGACCTGGCGCAGTCGTAGCGATTGCAACGAGGGCATTGTTACAAAAAGTGCATGATATGCAAGAGTTTTTGCGATACCAAGCTGAAAGCTCAACCTAACTTTGGACGAGTCAAATTGTCTCATGGATAGTGGCGGCTATTCTCCGAGACGCTCCGCATCGTTGGTCTACCGAGCCTGATTGAACCACAGGCCCATTCCGATCGAGTAACCGCTATGAGCTACGCGCCGACAGCTTCCGATTCCTTCTCCTTCAGCAGCCTTACTACATCCGTTGCGGAGGACTCGTCGACAGAGGTTCTATCCGGCGGTGTAGCGGAAGACAACACAGCTCAAAACGGCAAGCGCCGCGATCTGGTGGCGGATACGGTCAGCGACCTATCGGTTACATTGCGATCCGCCGTCGAAGAAATACTGCTCATCAACTCCGAAACCAAAGTTCTCGCGCTGAACGCGAGAATCGAAGCAGCGCGAGCCGGTCGCCACGGTGCCGCCTTTGCCGTCGTAGCGGAAGAGATGCAGCGACTGAGTGAAAAGACCAGTTGCATCGCGAAAGAAATGGCATCGCGGACCCGCAACAAGACGGAAGAGTTGTTGCAGTTGATCAGTTGGCACGTGCGCGGCGCACGTTTGAGCGATCAAGCTCTGATGAACATCGATCTGATCGATCGTTGTCTCTATGAACGAACCTGTGACGTGAGATGGTGGGCCACCGACAGTTCCGTGGTTGACGCGGTCAGCCAAAATGATCGACGTTCCACCGAGTACGCCCGAGAACGATTGGGAGTGATCCTCAAAGCCTACACGGTCTACTTCGATCTCGTCGTCTGCAACGGCAGCGGGGTCATCATCGCCAACGGGCGTCCTGATAAATTCAATATCCACGGCAAGGATGAAAGCCGTTCGCCTTGGTTCCAAACTGCAGCCGCTACGCTCAGCGGGGATGAGTTCGGATTTCAAACGGCCCATGCTTCGCCTCTGGTTGCCGGATCGCCTTCGCTCATCTACTCAGCGGCTGTTCGCGAACACGGTCAGTCGCACGGCAAGAAACTCGGGGCGCTGGGAGTCATCTTCAATTGGGACGGTCTGGCGCAACCGATTCTCAGCAAGACCGCGGACAATGAAGCCGGCAGTCGCTGCTACATCGTCGACGAAAAGCAAAATGTAATCGCCGCATGCGGTGACGATGCAACTCAACTGATGTTGCCCGAATTTGAGCGTGTCACCGGAGTCGAAAAAGGTTACTACATAGCTCGCATTGATGGGCAAGTCACTTTAGTCGCCCATGCCAAAGCGCCCGGATTCGAAACCTATTCGACTAACTGGTATTCCTTGATCTTGCAACGTCTCGAAGGCGAACAGCAAGATCAATAGACGAATCCGTAACCGCTTACCTCGCTTGGTTCCGCGTTTCGGCTACAGATAGTTGAAAAGCGACAACTGCGATGCGCGGCTGACGAGTTGCAGAGTGGCCTGATAAGCGGCTTGCCGTCCGCTGAGTTCGGAAATCACACCCGCTAAATCTGCGTCGATTTCATTCGACTCTTCTTCTTTCAAATGTGTGTTCTGGTCTTCCGTGCGGCTCTGCAGTTCGCTGATCGACTGCTGTCTGGCGCCGACCACAGCTCTCGCCGTACTCAATCTCGTAATGTCCTGATCGATCGAGTTAGTCAGTCGCCCGATGCTCTCGGTGTCGCCGCCGCGAATCGCTTGCGATAATCGGATTAAGGTCGTGAAGGCACCTTCCACTTCCACACCGCTGACATCACCGCCGTTGATGACGCTCTCAGTACCGACGGTTGAACCGGTAGCCGAGACGGACCCTTTGGGGACGAAACCGAGACCGGCTGCTGCCTGACTGCCTCCGGAACTCGATATGGAAATCTGTTGTGCTCCGGCCGGCGCCTTCAATACCAGCCCATTGCCCGATGTCGATAAAGAGGCGACGACGCGCAGCGCGGGATTGAAGTTATTGACATTCGTATTGATGCGATTGATCACATCTCCGACTGTCTGAACACCATCGAGGTCGATAGACAGGGCGGAACCGTCGGTACGAGTAATCGTGAGATCGACGACCGTGGGACTCGTGTAGATGCCCTGCCCGAAGTTCAACTGCGATACGGGCGTCGTCACATCCATGGTTCGCAAACCGAGTTGCGAGGCCAGTGTTCCCCCGGACTCACCGATCGAGAGCGTCGTGCCGCTTTCGATACTCTGCACTTTCAGTTTTCCGGAGGGGCCGTCGATCGACGCTTGAATGCGAGCACCGCTGCGTTCAAATCGATTCAAAAGATCTTCAACCGTATTGAGGCCGGATGTGCTGATGATGTAGTCGCGATTGTTTTGACGAATGCGCAGCGTCTGGTTGTTCGAGACACCGGCACCGCCGAACAAACTACTGATCGGAGTCAGCTTAGTCAGTTGCGGATTCAAATCGGTGCCGACGACAGGCGATGAGGAGAGAATGTTGTTTGTGAGAATACCTAAGTCTTTTGCGGTTTGACCGGCTCCCACTTCTGCAATGCCGAGTTGCCCGGGTTGTCCGTCAGCGAATTCAATCTTCAAACCGACGGTAGTCAGCGACGCTTGCAGAGCTCGACCGCCGATCGACTGTGCGTTCACTTTATCGACCACATCTTGCAGGGTATGCACAGAAGAAAGATCGATCTGCAAGACGTTATTACCGTCGCGAACCTCGATCGCTCCCGGTTTCGCTCCGTCACCGGCGTTCAGGTCGCTCATGCGAGTCGCCAGAGTCACGGCGGGATTGAGATCGACCGACCCAACCACTTGGCTCGATTTGACTCCGAAAGCATCTTCAGCGGTAATGTTGGCGGCGATGGTCGAGTTGTAATCGGAAATACTCTGAAGATCGACGTCCGTTCCCGAGAACCCGACAGCGTTGCCTGCGAATGACAACGGTGATTTGTCGACTTTGGATCCCGAGAAAAGGTATTGATCACGAAAGCGAGTATTGCCCAGCGCGACCAGTTTATCGATTGCGGTGTCCACCTGTGTCGCATTCGCTTCACGCTCGGCATCGGACAATGTATTGCCTGCCGATTCGATCGCGATCCCTCGCACTTCGTTGAGAATAGACTGCGCCTGAGCCAACGAGGATTCGCTGGCGGCCAGGATCGAATCCGAGGCTTTTAAGTTGGTCAGTACCTGATTCTTGAACTCCTGACCGCGCTGCGCAGCCAGAGCTCGAATCGCTGCCGCAGGATCTTGGCTCGGCTTTTGAATGCGTCGCCCTGTGCTGAGCTGTGTCTGCAGATCTTGGATGGCGTTGCCGTCTGTATTGACCTGATACAACAAACGCGTAAGCGATTGCTGCTGCGAAACACGACCGACTGTCGCGGGATAAAAGCTTGCTGTCATGACGACAATCGCCAATTAGGCGACCCCGACGTCCTTGTGTTATAGGTTAACCAGCGTGTCGAGCATCTCATTGGAAATCTTGATCACTTGGCTGCTCGCCTGAAACGCGCGCTGATAGAAGATCAGTTTCACGGCTTCTTCGTCCAGGTTGACTCCGGATGTCGCCAGCGATTGAGCTTCTAATGTCTTGTAAAAGTTTTGAAGTCCTTCCGTCGTCCCTTGCTGGACATTGATCTGCTGTGTTACGGATACGACCATACTTTCATAGTTCTGCTTGATCGATTGACCACCGAGTTCTTCCAACGGTTCGTCGAACGCTTGTGCAAGTTTGACAGCGTTGTCAGTTCCCCCTCCGACTCCTTTCAAGCTGGAGGCGAAGAGCTTCGGATCGGCGAGCAGGGCAGGGTTCACTTGTATGTCGGCGGCCGATGAACCGCTGAAAAACGTATTGATACCCAGCGCCGTCAAAGCGCCCGCCGTATCGTTCTGAAATGCAAAGGTGATCTTTGAACTGGTGGAACTGATCTTCAGTTTGCCGTCGGATGAGATCGTGGCCGACAATCCTGATACACCGTTGAGCTGATTCTTCACATCTTCGAGCGTGGTGTCGGTCGGAGAGCCGGTCAGATGTATATCGATGTTGGACGTCTTGGCTTGACCGGTCGAACTGTCCAGCACTTGAATTTCGAAACTGCCGTTAACGATCTTGGTGGGCAAGCCTGCCAGGTCGAGCGGAGCGCCTGTGTCATCCGCTGCATTGCTGCCGGTTGTTTGACTGAAGCCTACCAAGCCTTGGCCTTGAGTGTGAATGCGGTTGAACTGTTCAATAAGTGTCCGAGCAAAGCCGTCGAGTTGTTGCGATATACCGCCGGCAGCGCCGTCGCGCGCCGCATACAACCCGGCTAGTCGACCGCTGGTCACTTTCAGTGGCGAATCGGTATCAGCCAGTCGAATTTCCGGGAGCGGTTTTTCACCGGAGTTATCCACGGAAAATTTAACGGAACGTTGGATGCCTTCCGAAACCAAATACTCGCCGCCCACGTAAACAGAAACCGATCCGTTCGGTTGCTCAACAGCGCGGATATCCGCCAACTTGGCCAAGTCCTGCAGCATCTGCTGTCGTTCATCGCGAAGACCCACGGCATCGCTGCCGCTCGTCCTTCCCCCTTCGGTCTCGACAATCCGAATGTTGATCTTCGCGATGCGTTCGGTCAAACGGTTGATCTCTTGCGAAACCGATCGAATCTCGTTGTTCAGTCCGTTGGCAAGTTGCCCTAACTGCCCGCTCAGCTCGCGAACCTGCGAAGTCAACGTCTTGCCTCGCTCCATCACCAATTGCCGTAGAGAATCGTTGCCGGGCTGATTCAACAGGTCTTGGACGCTATTCGAAAAGTTAGAAAGCTGCGAGGAAAGGTCGCTGCTGTTCAGTTCGCCGAACGCCGATTCGATCTGATTGTAGATGTCCGTCTGAGCTTGAGCGCTGGCGAGTTGACTTCCCGTCTCGCGCAAACGGGCGTTCGTGAATTCATCGACCTTTTGCACCACGCCTACGGCGCGCACGCCGTAGCCGAGAATCAAATCACCGCTGCGATAACCGAAAGCAGTCGCTTGTACGAGTTCCTGGCGAATGTAGCCGGGAGTATTCGCATTAGCGATGTTGTTGCCGGTTACGTTCAGGCCCGTCTGAGCGACCTGGAGTGCGTTGGCGGAATTTTGGATCGATGCAAAGAGCGACATTAGACAGACACCTAAATCGCTTGATCGAGTATTTGGCCGCCGATCATATCAGCGTGCGGCGAATCGATGTAAACCGGACGCATGGCCGTTCCGCTGTTCATGATCGACATCGTTTCGTCGACATACTTGGAACAGTGATTGACCAGCACCCAAGCTGCAATGTTCAATCGACGGAGCTGAGCCATCGACTGCTCGACCGACAACACGCGAGCACGAAATCCGGCATCGGTCGCCCATTGGGTCAGCGACTGAGCAAGCTCTTTCAACGTGGAGCAGGTGAATCCTGCGCGGCGTGCCTCAGCCAGCAAGGTGCCGCGCGCTTCGCTGAGCGCTGCCAGTTCGTCGGTCAATCCATACGCCGACGTCAGATGCTGTTCGAGCCGAGCTGCCTGCGAACCGACGATCAACCGCTCGTGCTCGGCCAACCACGTACCCCAGGCGCGCAGGATATCGTGCGCGCGCTCTAAGTACTCATTGAGCGGGATGAATAGTTCTGAACGGTCCATCGGTGACTCCTTTCACCATGCGTGCCGACCCGAGATTCGATCGGACTTTGACGCATCTCGTTCCATCGGTTGCCGGCACAGTCGGCATGCAGCTTTTCTTGAAGAGGCATAGACGCCGCCAATTGCCCCAACTGCGCAATCAGCAGTATTTCTGCTGCTTAACGGGAAAAGTGCTGCGAAGGCGATGGATACGGGGTTGATGCTCACCCGCTTGGCTTAGATCACACTCTTGATGATTCCGAAGTAGCCCAGAGCGGAAGGACTTTGTTGAGTTAATCTGCCGGATCGCACTCGTGTACGGGATTCTTAGATTAGTCGTGCCCTTTCTGCTGGTTTTCGGAACTGGTGCAAAAGCCCAGCTTTGCCTACATTCCGTATCGGCAATGGTGTCCTCCGGCAGAAAGGGCCCGAAAGCTGTTAATCTGCGGCGTTTTGGCCGGTCTTTAAAAGAGAAGATCATGGGATCTACGAACGAACCGAGTTTTTCGCATCTGGATGAGTCCGGTAACGCCCGCATGGTAGACGTGGGCGGTAAGTCGATCACAAGAAGAGAGGCTGTCGCCTCGGCTCTGGTCAGGCTGGGCTCGGATTGTGCGAGAAAGGTTCGGGAGGCAGCGATTAGCAAAGGGGACGTTCTTCAGACCGCTAAGCTAGCCGGCATTTCGGCGGCCAAGCGTACTGACGAATTGATTCCGCTGTGCCATACGCTCCCGCTCGATTCACTCGACATCGTGTTCCAATGGTGCGGCGACGCCGATCTGGAAATTCGGGCTGTTGCCAAAGCCACCTCACGAACTGGTGTCGAGATGGAAGCCATGACCGCAGTGTCGATCGCTGCCTTGACGGTCTACGACATGTGTAAGTCGGTGACCAAAGGGATTGTGATCGATCAGGTTCGATTGATATCCAAAACCGGCGGAAAGTCCGGTGACTGGCACGCGAACTGAAATGATTTTCGTTCGGGTGTCGGTCGACTGAGCGCCGCACAGAACTTAGTGACACCGATTTAGAAAGATCATTCGATGAACACCGCCGTCGACACGATTCGCAGTTTGACTGATCCAACTGCTCCGAGTGCTTCGCGGGCTTCATCGCATTGCGCGGATGCGGAGTGCTTGCCGAACCGCACGCGTGATACCGAACGTGAGTCGCAGCAGTCGAGCCACTTTCAGGCGCAGACGGCTCGGTTCCTCCGCGACTTCGAATCCTATTTCGCAGATCAGTTGATCAGCCGTTACGGAGTTGTCAGCCGCATCAGTGGATCTGCCGCTGCGCTGCAAGGTAAGCGACTGCGTCCGCAACTGGTCTTTCTCGCAGCCACCGCCTGCGGTCACGTTACTGAAGCCACCACACGCTTAGCTGCAGTGGTAGAAATGGTTCACGGTGCCACACTGGTTCATGATGATGTGCTCGACGGAGCCTCGATGCGCCGTCACGCGCCCGCCGCGCATATTCAGTGGGGAACGAACCCGAGCATTCTCTTGGGTGACATCCTGTTTTCGAAAGCCTATCTACTCGCCGCCGGCGAGAGCTCTCCGTTCCCGGCGCGTCGAGTCGGAGAAGCAGGCTTGGCGCTTTGTGAAGGAGAGCTGAGGCAACAAGCGACCGTGGGCCGATGGGATCTTCCGCTGGAGGAATATCTCGACATCCTGAGACAGAAGACCGGAGAGCTATGCGCTGCGGCAGCAGCCCTCGGAGCGTGGAGCGCGGGTGCTTCCGATGAGATCGTCGACGCCATGGATCGCTTCGGTAGAAAACTCGGAGTAGCCTTCCAAGTTTTCGACGACTGGTTGGATGTGTGGGGTTCAGCGGCCGTCGGCAAACCGCTCGGCAACGACCTGGCCAATCGAAAGCCCACGTTGCCGACGATTACTTTGATGCAATCCAAATCGGCTTCGCAGCGATCGGATTTGTGTCAGCGGCTGAATCGCGGATCGTTGACCGACGATTTGCTGGTCGAACTGCACGAAGTCGGAGCTTCGGAGCGGACGTTGGAACATGCGAACCGTTTGGCCGCTGAAGCCGAATCGGCTTTGCAAATCCTCCCCGATTCCGACTCCAAACGGATGCTGGCCGAGCTGGCTCGGCAAAGCGTCAAGCGATCGCGCTGAAGTCGGCAAAGGGCGCTGAGGTTGTTGAGAAAGCTTGGTTCGCTTAAGCTTCTCAGCATGAATAATGCAGCCCCAAAACTTGAATCGCTATCCGCCGTCGAGCTTGGCAAAAGCATCGCGGCGGGAGAGCTGTCCAGCCGACAAGTTGTCGAGCATTTCTTGGCTCGCGCTCAGTCTAAAAACTCAGCGACGAACGCCTTCGTGAGTTTTTCGGCAGAGCGAGCGCTTAGCGAGGCCGATGCCATCGACGCGCGACGTCGATCCGGTGAGTGTTTGCCACTTCTGGCCGGAGTGCCGATTGCGGTGAAGGATGTTCTGTGCACGGCGGGTGAAACGACGACTTGCTGTTCAAACATCCTGCGAGACTTTCGCCCCCCATACGACGCGTCGGTCATCGAACGTTGCAAACAACATGGTCTGATCGCCATCGGCAAGACGAACATGGACGAGTTCGCGATGGGAGGGAGCACGGAGAACACGATCTTCGGTCCTACGCGAAACCCTTGGGACACGTCCAGAACTGCAGGCGGCAGCAGCGGCGGATCGGCCGCGGCCACAGCGGCCTGCATGGCGCCTCTGGCACTTGGAACCGATACCGGTGGTTCCGTTCGTCAACCCGCAGCGTTCTGCGGTGTGTTCGGACTGAAACCGACTTACGGCCGCGTCAGTCGATTCGGCTTAATAGCTTTCGCAAGTAGCCTCGATCAGGTCGGACCGTTCGCACGCTCGACCGCCGACTTGGCTGCTTTGTTGCAAGTGATTGCCGGACACGATGGTCGCGATAGTACGTCGCTGAATGTCGAAGTCGAAGATTACTCAGCGGCGCTGAATCGATCGATGAAAGGCATCCGCGTCGGCATCGTACGCGCTCACCTCGAGTCTCCCGGTCTTAACCCCGATGTAGCTCGCGCCGTGCAAACCGCGTTGGATCATTTCAAACAAGCAGGCGCGCAGATCGTTGAAGTCGAACTACCGCATGCCGATGCATCCGTCCCGACTTACTATGTGATCGCGCCATGTGAAGCGTCGAGCAATCTAGCGCGTTATGACGGAGCTCATTACGGATTCCGTGCCGAGCTGAAGGGCTCCGATGCATCGCTTGAAAACATGTACTGTCGCTCGCGCAGCCAAGGCTTTGGATCGGAAGTCAAGCGACGTATCATGCTCGGCACCTTTGCTCTCAGCGCCGGTTATTACGATGCGTACTATCGCAAAGCATTGCAAGTGCGACGATTGATCAGCCAGGATTACCGATCCGCTTTTGAACAAGTCGATTTCATTCTCGGCCCGACCACCGCATCCACCGCTTTCAAGCTGGGCGAGAAGCTGGATGATCCGGTGCAAATGTATCTCGAAGACTTGTATACGGTCGGAGCCAACTTGGCGGGCATTCCGGCTTTGTCGATTCCTGCACCGGGCACTTCCGGCGGGCTGCCGATCGGCATTCAATTGCAAGGTCCGCCGCTGAGCGAAGCCGGCTTGCTGGCCGCAGCGCATTATCTTGAGTCGGCGGGCTTCCAATCACAACAGATCGCAGAATAACAAAAGATCATGAGCAGTTCAGCTCCCTATAAATTGGTAGTCGGTTTGGAAGTTCACGTACAGCTTTCGACCGAATCGAAACTCTTCTGCGGTTGTTCGACACGCTTCGGCGGCGCACCCAACACACAGGTCTGTCCGGTGTGCTTGGGCCTCCCCGGATCGTTGCCGGTGATGAATCGCAAAGCAGTTGAGCTAGCGCTGCTGACGGGATTGGCAATGAACTGCCATATCGCGCCGGTTTGTAAGTGGGACCGCAAGAACTACTTTTACCCGGACCTTCCGAAGGGTTATCAGATCAGTCAGTTTGATCAACCGATCTGCGGTGAAGGCTATCTCGATATCCCCGAGGACGGCTCTGACGGCAAAACGAAACGTATCAGACTCATTCGTGCTCACTTGGAAGAAGACGCGGGGAAGAGCATGCATGACGAAGCCGCGGGGAAAGCAGATAGTCGCATCGATTTGAATCGCACCGGCACGCCGCTGCTCGAAATTGTTTCCTACCCCGATATCGCTTCCAGCCAAGAAGCCAAATCCTATCTGACAGAACTGAAACTGCTGCTGACGTATCTCGGTGTATCGGACTGCAACATGCAGGAAGGGAGTCTGCGCGTCGATGCGAACGTTAACTTGCATATCCCGGTTGATGGTCGCACGGCAGCCACACCGATCGTCGAGGTCAAGAACGTCAATTCGTTCCGCGCTGTCGAACGTGCTCTGATATACGAAGCACAGCGTCAATGGGATTTGTGGCAGAAGACCGGTCAAGAGATCGGCGACGCTCCGAAGCAAACTCGCGGGTGGGACGATGAGTCGGGAGTGACGTTGCCGCAACGTGAAAAGGAAGAGTCGAGTGACTATCGCTACTTCCCGGACCCCGACCTCGTACCCCTTCGCATCTCGGAAGCCGACTTAGATGCAGCTCGTGCAAAGCTCGTCGAGTTGCCCGCCGCTGCGCTCTCGACTGGAAAATGAATTTGGTTTGAAGGCATACGATGCTGATGTTCTGGTCAGCCAAGGACGCGACTTGGTCGACTATTTCCTTAATGCTGTCGCCGCCGGAGCTCCTGCCAAGCGAGTCAGCAGTTGGATGCAGCAAGATGTGCTGCGTACGCTGAAAGAACAGAACTGGACTCCAGCGCAATTGCCAGTCCCCGCTACGAAGTTGGCTGAGCTTATCAAGGCCATCGAAGCGGGCCAGTACGATACGTCGCGCGGCAAAGAGATCTTTCAGTATTGGCTCGAACATCCGCAAGCCGACTTGGCAGCCGCTCGTTCGGCGCTGGGTATCGAAGGTGTCGACCAGAGCGTGATCGAAACCATGTGCCGCGAACTGCTGGCAGAGAATCCGCACATCGTCGAACAAGTGCGAGCCGGGCAGATGAAAGGGCTCGGCATGCTCATCGGGTTAGCTAAAAAGAAGAACGCGAACGTCGATCCACGACTGGTGCGCGACATGTGCGAGAAAATGATCCTCTCACAGCAGTGATCCCAATGTAGGTCAATTGTCCTCAATCGACTCCCTCACGGTACGAAGCACCAACACCCACGCTGGTACCGATAGATCTGCTGCGCCTGGTCGAGAGATGCAATGCTGGAGCCTTGCCGGCGGTGGGTGACGAGGCTGGAGCCTCGTCACCAGGTTGCCGCTTCACCAGGGTATATCCCCTTGCTCTCTGCGAATTAGAATACACGTTCCTCGCTTCGGTTCGTTTGGACTGAACACTTCCCGCCTCGATCCGCTCTTCTACTGCCATCACGGAATCCTATGTTCAGTGATCTCTTCCACCCAGTGAGATCGGCATGTTCTGCCGCGCTCTGTGTAGCGTTATCGTTCGTCCCTTCGCTCGCAGTTCCTTCAACGTGTCGAGCCGAAGAAGTCGAGCTCAAACGTTTTGAGAAGACGGTCATCTGCGGCGAACTCACTCAGCCGATGGAACTGGAAACGGCACCGGATGGACGCATCTTTTTGATTGAGCTGATCGGCCACCTAAAAGTCATCGATCCGGTGACCGGCAAGCAAGAGATCGTCGGCAAACTAGAAGTCACGACCGCGCAGGAAAACGGCTTGATCGGCTTAGCGCTCGACCCGAAGTTTGTCGAGAACGGTTGGATCTACCTGCAATACTCGCCGCCGAACTATTCGGGCCAACAGGTCAGTCGCTTTGAATTCCGAGACAATCGACTGGTGCTCGAAAGCGAAAAGGTTCTCTTCAAATACGAAGAACAACGTCGCGAGTGCTGTCACCACGCAGGTTCGATGGAGTTCGGACCGGACGGCAATTTGTATATCGGTACAGGCGACAACACCAATCCGTTTAATGATTCACAAGGCTACGCTCCGCTCGACGAACGCGAGAAACGCGAACCGTGGGATGCTCAGAGAACTGCGGGCAACACGAAGAGCTACAACGGTAAAGTTCTGCGCATCCATCCCGAAACGGACGGCAGCTATTCCATTCCCGACGGCAACCTCTTTCCGAAAGATGGATCGATCGGCCATCCGGAAATCTTCGTGATGGGATGTCGCAACCCGTGGCGAATCAGTGTCGATGCGAAGACGGGCTTTCTGTACTGGGGTGATGTCGGACCGGATGCCGGTCAAGAAAACAACCGCGGCCCGCGCGGCTATGACGAGATCAATCAAGCTCGCGCAGCGGGCAACTTCGGCTGGCCCTATTTCATCGGCAACAACTTTGCTTACTCCATGGTCAACTTCGCCAACGGAGAGATCCAGTCGGCCCAAGACCCTGCGCATCCCTTCAATCGATCGATCAACAACACAGGCGCACAAAATCTGCCGCCGGCACAGCCCGCGATGATCTACTATCCGAGCAGCACGTCGCAAGAGTTTCCGGCTCTCGAGTCGGGTGGTCGCACGGCCTGCGCTGGACCGGTCTACTACTTTGATGAGCAAAACAAGTCGACGACTAAGTTTCCGGCTGCATACGATCGAACACTCTTCGCCTTTGAATGGTCTCGCAACGCAGTCTATGCCGTGCACCTCGATGAGGACTCGCGGTTCAAGTCTGTCGAGCGATTCTTGCCTCAGATGCCGTTCATTCGACCGGCGGACATTGTGTTCGACGCGGCCGGTTCGATGCTGATGATTGAATACGGTGAAACGTGGGGAGTGAACCCCGACGCTCGTGTTGTGCGCATCGATTACGTTCGCGGCAATCGTCGACCGCAGGCGATCGCCAAAGGGGAGAACACCGTCGGTCGTGAACCGCTCCAAGTCACATTGAACGCGGATGGTTCGTCCGATAAGGACGGCGATGCACTGCAGTATCGCTGGACCGCTGTTCCTTCCGGAAGTACCACGGCAGAGCGCATCAACCTAGGTTCAGAGCGAGAACTCCATGCGACTTTTGAAAAGCCGGGTCTGTTCACCGTGGAATTGGAAGTAGTCGATCCGTCCGGGGCTCGCGATGTCACGAGCCTACCGATCATCGTTGGGAACTCGCGGCCGCAAGTCGAATTCGCATCACCTGCGGAAGGCGATTTCTTTTCGCCCGGTGAACCCGTCCCGTATCGCGTCGT
Organism: Pirellulales bacterium; assembly: GCA_046349815.1. Lineage (GTDB taxonomy): Bacteria > Planctomycetota > Planctomycetia > Pirellulales > Pirellulaceae > Aureliella. Next base: position 90,316 of record JAXMBQ010000006.1, read on the forward strand.
CGTTCATGATGTTGAAGATGGCACGAGCGACGTGGCTCAGGCGGAATCAGGAGAAAGGGAGCTGATCCGGCCCGAAGCCGGATTGCGAGTCTTTACGGAATCGATTCCGGTTGCATCAGGAGACGCCGCGAAAGATGCCGCTCCAGGACTAGTGCTGATGCGCAAGAGCGATTGCTTCAATTGCCATGCAGCCGACAGAACGCTCGTCGGTCCCAGCTTGGTCGACATCGCCAAAAAGTATCGTGATCAGCCGCATCAGGTCGAAGTGACCGTGAATCGGGTCATGCAGGGCTCGACCGGTGTCTGGGGCAAAGTCGGCATGCTCCCGCACGGCCAACATACACCGGCCGAAGTCCGCAGCATGGTCGAATATGTTTTCTCCGTGACTGCAGGCACATCCAATCCGACCGCCGTCGGTTTCAAAAACTCCATCGTCGTTCAAAAGATCGGATCCAACATTCGGTTGGAAGCAACCTACACAGACGGGGGACGTGATGAATTGCCGAAACTGGTCGGCACCGCTTCCGTTCAACTTCGCAACCCACACCTGCAAGCCGAAGATGCAGATGAGATCTCGAAGGTCCAACGCCTCGGCTCAGGCTCGGCAGAAGGAAAACAGTTTGTCGGCGCCATTGAACATGATGGCTATCTGAAAGTGCGCAGCGTACCGCTGTCAGGAGTTCGCTCTGTCGCTGTTAGTGTAGCCAGCGCCGGAGCAGGAGGAACGATCGAACTACATACAGACAAACCCGATGGTCCGTTGGTCGGTTCTATTCCGGTTGAAGTGAATGGCCAGTGGGAGAAATTCAGCACCAAGACCATTGAGCTGACACCCACGGAAGGAAAAGCGGATCTGTTTGTGGTATTCAAGAATGAAGCCAATCGCGGCGGCTTGATGAATATCGATTGGCTCGAGTTCCGCAAGACGGATGCCCCGCAGCCCGAGGCATCAAAATAGAAGCCGGCTTTGGTACGGCATGCGCTCTACAAAAATGAAATCGACATCGTCTCTCTATGCGTAAGAGACGGTGCATGGAAATCCCATGGTGACGATTCAATGGTGGTGCCTGCACGATGACCAAGATTTGGAAGACCATGTCGCGTGTCGATGCTGTCAACGATCGGGGAACTCGAATCGTTGTGCATTTCGACCAAGCCATGGACGATGCCGATCCGACTCGGCAGCGAGGTTTCAACTACACCGAAGACCCGCGCCTGCACCGCGTCATGACGGCTGACGGCAAGCAAGTCGAAGCGCTTGACAAGAATACGTTTCGTGTGGACGGAGAACTGTACTCTCGCGTGCCGGATGAAGCCGCAGGCGAGAACGACAATCCGTGAATTAATGAAAGCGGAACGGCGCAAGGGGCTTGTCGATTTCATCACAACCCGACGCGTAAGCGAGGGATGCGGGTCCCTCGCTTACGCGTCGGGTTACGATTGGAACCTTAATCTGTCGAAGCTGATGAAATCAACAGACGCCAAACCGTCCGGTGATGCACCATCGCTCTCGACGAACCGGACGGCCTGCGCCGTTCCGCCATTCAGCTTGCTCGTTGATCGCTGCTTGCTCACGAAGCGTTCTCTTCGATCAACACCGTGTCATGGTGTTCGTACGCGGGAGCGCAGCAGCAAAGAAAGACCAGCTCTTGGTCGGTCGGATTGTAGATAGAGTGAACCGATCCTGGGGGAATGGCAATCGCATCACCTGGATGGACTTCCTTTTCCTCGCCGTCCCTGGTCATGACACCATAGCCGCGGAGGATGTAGTAAATCTCTTCTGTGTGAGGATGGTAATGAGCTTGCGTCCGAACACCGGGCGGGACTATCGCCTCGGCCAAACTCTGGTTGCGAATAGAAGAATTGCGATGCGCCAGTATCTCGCGGATGGTTGAGCCGTCTTTGGTGATAAACGGCAAGCACTCGTCTCGTTTCACGATTTCCAAAGCAGTTCCTCCCATGAGAGACTTGCCGATAAGCGGTGCGGAGAGACCGCGCGGGTCAAGGGGCCAAGTAGGCGTGCGAAGAGTTTAACGACTTTATCGAAAGTTTGCGGCTTTGCGTTGGAAGTAATCGCCATCGAGCTGCGGCACCGATAGCGGGAGGAACCGCAGGAAGCGGAATAACCCTCGGCTGAATCCTGAAACCCGGAACCGCACTTTCGCCGTTCCGTTCAGATCGAGCCGTGCATGGAGGCAGCAATGAAACGATCGCGCCCGAGTCGTCAGTTTAGTAAGCGTCCGTCACTACTGGCAGCATTGCTGACAACAGTTGTGTCCGCAAGTAATTCCATCGTGTCGGCTCAAAACACCATTCCCATTCCCGACGCCCCTTTCTATGCATCGACGGGAACCGGGCAAGAAACAACAGTTGAACAAACTGTAGTGACACCGTCTCTCGCAGCTCCGCCGGTCACCGCTGCTCCTTCCTACTCGGTCAGCGCAGAAGACATTCTGAATTACGAACGGCGATCGGTCATGTTGCCTGAAGCGCGGCCGATCGCGAGCCCCGTGTCGTCCGGCAAGCAGGGTTCGTGGCTGTCCAATACCCAACTTCAAACAGGTTTCGATGCCTACAAATCGATCGGTGATATCTCTCATCCGCCCGGAAGCGCATCCGGTTTCATGGACAGTGCCGGCATGGTCGGCGGCTTCAACAGCGGCGTTGGACTCGGCCGTCGATCGATTCGAGGGCAGATCGGCGGTTCGCTCGGCATATACGATCTGAAGGGCCGCGATACGGACAATCAAACCACATCGGAACAGCAAGGCTTTCTCACCACCGGCATCTATCGCCGCAGCGATATCGAGTCAGGACGTCGCGTCGCATGGGGAGTGGTCTACGATCAATTCTGGGCTTCGCAGTGGGGCCTGACGGCATCCGAACTGTATGTCGGTCAATTCCGTACCGTCACTGGATACGCCCTCACTGAGCGAAGCGAAATCGGCATATGGTCGACCATCCACACCACCCGCGATCTCATCGAACCTATACCGGGAGATAAGATTCGAGTTCGCGCATCGAATCAAACGAATCTGCATATCAAGCGGACTCATGCCTTCGGCGGGTCGACAACAGCCTATGTCGGCGGGCTCGACCATGCCGACGTAGGTAGTTGGACGCTGGGGCTCTTGGGTCAAGCTCCGCTGAATATGCGCACGTCGCTGTACGGCAATTCAACGTTCCTATTTCCAAGTTCCGCGAGCGGAGCTATCGGATCGAACGAATTGCAGTGGAATCTATCGATGGGCCTAGTCTATTCGTTCGGCGGCAAAGGCCTGAACAAGAACATATCAGGCAACGCGGGCATGCCGCTGCTGCCGGTCGCCAACAACGGCAACATGCTGATCACGAATTAGCAGCGTCGTAGCTCAATTTTCCAAATTGAGCCCTCAACGGCAAGCATCACATAGCCCCACGACAGTACTAACCCAACCTCGTACCCACTGTATGTGTTTGTTCGCCAATCGTTGCGTTCGACCCATCGCTTCGGCCGGCTTGTCGCGCTGCCCGAGCCGTACGGCTTCGCCGTTACGCTCTGAAAACAAACACACGCACACACAGTGAGGCCAGAAGCGTCCTATTTTTAGACCGCTTCGGGGCCTCGTTTGCCGCCGTCGATGGTGATGGCTTCTTGGGCGGGCATGATAAAGATTTTGCCGTCGCCGATGTTCCCTTCACTTCCGGAACGAGCAATTTGCTGAATCGCTTCGACCGTTCGCTCAACGAAGTCGTCGTTGACGAATATCTCAAGCGACACCTTACGCAACAGATGCGTTTTATATTCGATGCCGCGATAAGTTGCCGTCTGACCTCGCTGACGCCCGAAGCCTTGCGCGTCGCAGACCGTCATTCGTTCGACGCCGATACGCTGCAGCGCTTCACGCACTGCAGCGAGTTTCGGCGGTTGAATGACGGCCAGGATCAGTTTCATGGCTAGTAGTTATAGTCCATCTTCACGCTCAGTCCACCCGCTGCTTCCAAGTAAGCATGCTTGGTGTAGTCCATTACCATGCGGTGCGAGCTGAATCGCCAGGCGCTGGTGCTGATGCTGTTCATCATCATTTTGATCCAACGTCGCGGCAATCCGTCCTGATCGCGGTCGTAATAGATCGGAATGACGTGCTTCTCGAGCGTTTCATACAGCGATTCAGCGTCGCGACGATCGGTGATACGATCGTCGACGTGCGCCGTACCGTTGCCGATGGCGAAACCGTTCGAACCGTCGAAAGCTTCTGCCCACCAACCGTCGAGAATCGAGCAGTTGAGGCCGCCGTTAAGCACGGCCTTCTGGCCGCTGGTACCGGAAGCCTCCAGCGGGCGACGCGGATTATTCAGCCACACGTCGACACCTTGCACGAAGTGACGACACACGTTGATGTCGTAATCTTCGATGAAAGCCACTCGACCTTTGAAAGCCGAATCGTGACGGAGGTTCGAGATCTCCTGAATGAATCGCTTGCCCGGTTCGTCCTTCGGGTGAGCCTTACCGGCGTAGATAATCTGCACAGGTCGGTCTTTATCGTTCAGGATCGCCGAGATGCGGTCCAAGTCGCTGAACAATAGGTTGGCTCGTTTGTACGTTGCAAACCGACGACCGAAGCCGATCGTCAAAACGTTCGGATCGAGCAGGTTGCGTGCTGCTTCAATCACTTCATCGCTCTCACCGCGCCTGCGGCTTTGACGACTCACACGACGGCGCACGAAGGCGAGCAACAGGTTCTTAAGCGCGTTGTGCGTCTCCCACAGCTCACCCGGATCGACGTTATGAATGTACTGCCATACCTCCGGCTCGCCGATCTTCTGCGCCCATCCGGCCGGGAAGTGGCGATCGTAGAGCTGAGCCATCTGCCATGCCAACCAAGTCGGCACGTGAACGCCGTTGGTGATATGGCCGATCGGAACAACGTCTTCCGAGCGTTGCGGCCAAAGCGTCGACCACATGCGCCGCGAGATATAGCCGTGCAAAGAACTGACTGCGTTCGCATTGCGAGACAGCTTCAGTCCGAGCACGGTCATACAGAACGGTTCGCCATTGTCGTTCGGATTGACGCGGCCGAGGCCCATGAGTTGTTCGTACGAGATCTCGAGTTGGTCGCGCAGCGGACCGAGATGCTCTTCCACCAGCGGTCCATCAAAGCGGTCATGGCCGGCAGGCACAGGCGTGTGAGTCGTAAAACAAGTCATCTGAGAAACTTCGCGCACTGCATTCTCGAACGACAGGCCGTCGTCCTTCATGCGCTGACGAATCGCTTCAAGCGGACCGAACGCACTGTGACCTTCGTTCAAATGGAATACGCCGGGCGTGATATTCAGAGCTCGCAGCGCCTTCACGCCGCCGACGCCCAACACCAATTCTTGTCGAATACGAGTACGCTCGTCACCGCCGTAGAGCCGACTAGTCAGCTCGCGATCTTCAGGACGATTCCCTTCGACGTTGCAATCGAGCAGATAAAGTCGCACACGTCCGACGCGCATCAACTGTACGCGAGCCAGCAAGCGTCCGTCGCGAGTGTCGATAGAAACAGTGATCGGTTGTCCGTCGGGACCCAGCGCGGGTTCGATCGGCAGGTTAGGAACCTTGGTCTCGATATACTCTTCGCGTTGATAACCGTCGTGATCGAGATGCTGCTTGAAGTATCCGTGCGAGTAATAGAGTCCGATGGCGACCAGGGGAATGCCCAGTCCGCTCGCACTCTTGATATGGTCGCCGGAGAGCACTCCGAGACCGCCGGAATAGATCGGCAGCGATTCGTGTATACCGAACTCAGCGGAGAAGTAAGCCACAGGTCGCGCGCCGAGCACACCGGCATGCGTCGATGCCCATGTGTTGTCACCCTGCAGATACTCCTGCAAGCGACGATACGCATAGTTCACCCGACTGTGCAGCACCATCTCACTGGCTCGCACCGCCAATCGCTCCGGTGTGAACTCACGCAGCAGAGCAATCGGATTGTGATCCACTTGCCGCCAGCGAATCGGATCGATGTCGCGGAAGAGGTTATTGACTTCGGGGTGCCAGCTCCACCACAAGTTGTGGGCCAAAGCCATGCACTTTTCGTACAGCGCGTCCGCTCCCATTTCACTAGGAACCGGCTGGTTCGCTGACTCTGCTAGGATTGCAACATCCACCTGACTCATAGGTTATCCTGGCCATTCAAGTTACGGACTAACTGCACCTCACGCCACAGTTATACTCAATTCGGCACGTCGGCTGAAAGACTGCAACCATTGCGACTTACGTTGCATGCAATGAATAATCGGTGCGCGGGTCTAAGAACTTCCCGTAGAACATGCGTGTTGCCGGATCACAAACCCTACAACCCGCCCATTTTATTACCGGTCCCCACTGATGGTGATCCGAAAGGGAGACTGGAATTGTCCAGATGAACGGTTGATTCCCATGACATTGGTTGAACTTTGCGAACAATTGCGTCGAAACGCGGAAGCGGTGGATCGTCGAGGAGCTTGGCCGGAAGAGCAGATGGACCTGTGCCGTGAAGCGGGTGTGTTTCGATGGTTCGTACCGACCGAGTACGGAGGTTGGCAGTGGAGCGAACGTCGACAACTGGAAGGCTATCTCGCGCTCAGCCGCTCTTGCTTGACGACTGCATTCATCCTTACTCAATGGAACGCAGCGTGTAAGCGGATGCTTGCCGCATCTTCAAGCGATGTAAATCATGGAGCACGCTTCGGCAGCGATCTAGCCTCGGGTCGTTTGTTTGTCACAGTCGGTATCAGCCATCTGACGACCAGCCGCAGACATGTGGCCAAGCCGGTCTTAACAGCAACGGAAACGGCGGATGGTGACTTCGTTATCGATGGTTTCAGTCCATGGGTCACCGGCGCGCCGGCGGCCGATTGGATCGTGACCGGTGCAACGCTCGACGATAGTCGGCAGATATTGTGCGCGGTACCGACGGCACAAGCCGGAGTGATCGCGGGCCCAGGTGCGAAGCTCGTGGGACTATCAGCCAGTTGCACTGACGCAGTGCGATTCGAGCGCGTTGTCGTTCCCAAGTCAGATGTGCTGGCCGGACCGATTGAGAACGTCATGCAAGTCGGCGTCGGCGGCGGAACGGGAGGATTGCAAACGTCAACGCTGGCCATCGGACTGACCGGCGCGGCGCTCGAGTTCGTCATTGACGAAGCATCGCGGCGCGGTGATCTTTGTGAACCGACCGAGAAATTGACGGAAGATCACGCACGACTGCAGTCAGCTCTGCTGGAACTGGCCGATGGATTCCCCACGATCAGCGCGAGCGAACTGAGGCAGCAAGCCAACTCGTTGGTCCTGCGCACAACGCAGGCGGCGATGGCTGCGGCCAAGGGTGCAGGCTATGTCGCCGACCATCCAGTAGGGCGTTGGTGTCGCGAAGCACTCTTCTTTCTCGTATGGAGTTGCCCTCAAGGTGTGCTCGCCGCCAACCTATGTGAACTGGCACAATCGTAGCAGGCTGCATAACCGACACATGCCTGCGGCTGAGCAGGGCTTGATCGATCACTATCTTTGGAAGATAGGCTATATTGTGAAGAGCATCGATTTTCTCGATCGATCGGACGACGGTTTCAGGATGGCTCGATGAGCGACCTTCAAAGTGCAGTGAGCTGGCCGGAGGATTTTTCCGGCCGAGTGCGACTGTTCCCATTGCCGAACTTGGTGCTGTTCCCGCACGTAGTTCAGCCGCTGCACATCTTCGAACCGCGCTACTGTCAGATGCTCAGCGATTCGTTGGCCCAGGATCGCTTGATCGCCATGGCATTACTCGAGCCGGGTTGGGAAGCTCAGTATCAGAACAAGCCGCCCATTGCATCGGTAGTCTGCATCGGCAAAGTCATCACTCATGCGCCGACCGCGGACAATCGTCACAACATTCTGTTGGCCGGACTGCGTCGAGCCAAGATCAAGCGTGAGATCGAGTGCGGCGATCGCAGTTATCGCCAAGCAGAAGTCGAGATCTTGGAAGATGTCTATCCGAACGAATGCGGCATCGCACGCGCTCAAGCGCAAGCTGGATTACTCGAGATGTTTTCGAAACTCGTCCCCGAAGGACTAAGTGTTCAAGAGAGTTTTCAGCAGCTCATCGGCTCGCAACTCCCGTTGGGAATACTCACCGACGTCATCACCTTTACGCTCGGTCTGCCTCTACCGGTGAAGCAACAGTTACTGTCGGAACCGAACGTCGATGTGCGTTGTCGGATCTTGTCGCGATGCTTGAAAGAACTCCTCAAAGGGCGCGATGCCGGAACGGCGCCTGATAATTTTCCGCCGCGATTTTCTGCTAACTGAAACGAATCTCGCCATCGGCCGTGAATCGCAGAGCACGCCATTTCCGAGTGGATTCAGCGGATGTCTCTGCGGTGCCCAACATCTCTGCCAGCAACCCGCCTCCGCAGGCTTGGGATAAACCGACGAAGCTGGTAGTCAGTCGCGGATTGATTTCGATGATGGTGAACGGATGAGCTTTGTTACCGAGGTCGAGCAAAAAATCGATGCCGATCCATCCTCCCGCTTGTGCATCAATCGCAGAGAGTGTTGAGTCGAGCAGTTCGACGAGTTGCGTTTCGAGACGTCGCGCTTCCGTCGGCAAGCTGAGGTTACCCCGATTGGCTCGTCGCTTTTGAAACAGCGATTGTTGGATGAGGTTCGGATCGATCTCACCGCCGACATAAGCCGCAGTGGGTTGCCACTGGAGCTGTTGCCTGGCGATAGGCAGCCAAAGCACGCTGCCGTCACTGCGCACGATGGCCGATCGACTCAGCGATTCACCTTTGATCCAAGGCTGGACGATGAGACTTGAGCTCTCATCAATGGCCGACTCTTGCGATTCTCGCTCGCGCATTGCATTGAGCTCTTCGCCGGTACATCGAATCGCGCCGTCGGCGCTGACTCCATCTCGCGGCTTGACGATCCAAGATCCGGAGTTCGATCGATGCATACTCAGCCACGCCTCGGTTACGCAGTTCAACAGACATGTCGGCGGATGTGGAATTCCGGCAGCGTGCAGGCGCTCGGCTGTGCGATGCTTGTCGCCGGCGATTTCGCAAAACGAAATCGATGCATTGAGCGTCGGAATCGAACCCTCACGAAAGGTTGCCAATGCATCGACCAGCATACGATCGCATTCGGGGGCAATGACCAGTACATGATCACAAGTCGAATAAACACTTCGCCACGGCACGAGCGGATCGACGTCCGGAGCAAGGGACAAGATCTCCATACCGGGCGGATGATCTTTTACAAACGCACCCAGTTGCGGCGGTGCCTCGGCCGCGAGGTTGTCGAGCAGACAAACCGCCGTGTATCCGGATGCTATGAGGTCGACCAGAGCGGCTTGGCACATAGCCCAGCCTTCGCGATGCACGCCGGCCGGAAACGGGATGTGGGGACGAAGCCGAGCGCCTCCGGAGCTTAGCCATTCCATGACTCCGATTCGCAACATAGTGCATTTAACGCCTGGGGAAAGCCGATGAGAGATCGATCGCCGAGAGGAGCGGGAAATATAGCAAAGATCCGCAGAATTGCTCGGCCTGAACGATTACGATGGCCATCCGATAACTGGTTGCAGGGTGCTCGCCGCAACCGGCAACTTGAATGCGTTGCTCTCAGGTCGTCTCGCGGCTTATACTGCTCGATACCCCGTGAGGGGCTTGTTTATCGAATCGTAAGGCGACGCGTAAGCGACGGACCCGCATCCCTCGCTTACGCGTCGCCTTACGATTAAATCGACAAGCCCGAGCCGTGTGCCACGGTCATCAAGCGGTCAACGACGCATTTTGCTGAACCACAGTCCGGTAGCGATATCGGAACGAGATAGATTGAATCCATCCCATGCTTCAGAACCAACAGCCTCGCAAACTTCAACTTACCGAAGCCGGCCGAAACAGCATGCGAGCTGCCGGGCGATTCAACGCTCAAGTAATGGATTACATCCGCGATTTCGTCAAAGCCGGAGTGACCACCGCCGAGCTCGATCGATTGGTGCACGAGTACACGATCAAGCACGGCAACACGCCGGCAACGCTCGGTTACATGGCTATAACACGCAGTTGCTGCACGAGCATCAACGACGTGATCTGTCACGGTGCTGGATGACACGGTGCTCAAAGACGGTGACATCATCAACGTCGACTTGACCAGCATCGTCGACGGTTATACCGAGATCAAAGCGAAACGATCATCATCGGTGAAGCGTCGGCCGAAGGCGTGGCGTGACGCAATGCGTTCGATTGCCTGCACTTAGCCATCGACGCGTTGTTCCCGGGATGGCCAGTCAGTGGGCCAATGGTGATGCGATCACAGCCGAAGCACACAAGCGAGATTCTCCGTGGTCCGAGAGTACGTCGGTCATGGTTTGGGCAAAGATTTTCATCAACCTCCCAACATCCCGCACGTGCCCGATCGCAAGTCACGGCAGGAACGATTGCTGCCCGGCATGTGTTTTACGATCGAGCCGATGATCAATGCCGGAACGCGTTTTACTCGACTCGATAAGAGTGACGGATGGACCGTGCGGACGCGCGATATGAAATTGTCGGCGCAGTTCGAGCACACGATTCTTATGACCGAGACAGGTCCGGAGATTCTCACGCAAACGCAGCGCGGTCCCCGGAAGGGACACAAGTTCTGAATGAGTCACTCGACGGACGAACCGCTCCCGACCTCAGATGAGGCGGCAGCATCCATCGAAGCGTGCTCAATCAGCGACGATACGGCCGCGGAAGCGGCACCGGAGTGGTCAGGTCGATTGTTGATTTTGAGCGCTGCAGTGCTGTGGAGTACGAGCGGGTTCTTTGCCAAAGCACCGTGGTTCGATGCTTGGCCGGTCGAAACGCGCGGCGCTCTGCTCGCTTTCTGGCGAAGTTTCTTTGCGCTGCTTATTCTCCTGCCGCTCATCCGCCGACCAACATGGCGACCTCAGATCATTCCGATGATCGTTTGTTTCGCAGTCATGATCTGGTCTTTTCTCTCTGCGATGGTGCAAGGCGGAGCGGCCAATGCAATCTGGCTGCAATATCTCTGCCCGGTATGGGTGCTGCTCATCAGCATCTTCATCTTCAAAGAAAAACCGAGCCGCGCTGAACTGCTGATGTTCGCCTTCTGCTTCGCCGGAGTCGGCCTAATTGTGGTTCGTGAATCGCAATACGGTTCGCCGACTGCAACAGCACTGGCGATCGTGTCGGGCATCTCGTATGCCGGAGTGATCCTCTGCTTAAGATCGATGCGCGGTGTCGACGCTGTATGGTTGATCGCGCTCAATCATGCCGGCAGTGCGCTGCTCCTTTCACCGTGGGTAGTTACTAACGAGCATCATGTGCCTTGGACCAGCTATTTGGCGTTGGCGTTCTTCGGAACGGTCCAAATCTCAATTCCGTACATCATGTTCGCTTGGGGGCTGAGGCATACACGCCCGGCAGAAGCATCGGTACTGACGCTGGTCGAACCGCTGCTGCTACCCCTCTGGGCCTTCTTCGCATGGAATGATCAACCGCCCATCTGGACCATTATCGGCGGCGGTTTGATCTTGATCGGACTAGTCAGCAGATACGCGCCGATCGGTCGGAAGAAATAGTCCACTCGACGCTTGCGCTACGCATAGCACCAAACTCTTGAAATCCGGCTTTTCAACAAGGCCGAGCCACCAAAATAGTGGACAACGAAAAGAGACTACGCTAAACAAAGCAATCGCGAAAATACCAAACCGGTTGCATTTCCATTTGAAGTGGTCATCTTCATGTCTATTTTTCTGGGCGGACACACGCGTCGGCGTGAGTTGGCACAATCACGATTTGCCTGTCCGTCATGCAGCACCTATTCCGAGTGCGCTCACGTTCAGGAGCGACGTTGGTTCAGACTCTTCTTTATCCCCGTCTTGCCGCTAACGCCTCTGAATGATTTTGTCCAATGCCGAAACTGCATGGCAATGATTCCTATGAGCGCCTTCGGCGGACCACCAAGCACCCGGCCGAAAAAGAGCGGTGTTTCCGCCGCAGCAATCGTCGGCCTGCTTACCGGATTATTGTCTTTCATCACCTCCTGCATCTTCTTCATATCCATGCCGATCGGACTCACAACAGTAATTCTGGGTCACGTCGGTCTGCATGCCATAAATAAGAACCGACCATTTATGTCGGGAACTGCACCGGCAACCCTTGCCTTGATTCTGGGATATACATCGCTTTGCATTTCTTCGTTTTTTCTCCTCTGCTGGTTGGTGATACCTTTACCGAAAGACGGTAACGATGGCCGACGTGCCGGTCCTATTACACCAAGACAAAAGCAGGAAGCGGCATTGCGAGACGCTGAAATCCGCATCGCATTCAAAGCAGGCGAGCAGTCAGGTCGTGGTAACTCCCCGGAAGCAATCGCACTGGCTCAGAAGTTCTCTGAGAAACTGAAGTTCATCAGCGACGCAATGTTCACTGCTTCTCGTAAGCCTATTCTCGAGATGTCGGGCGGCGATTACGTGACCTACTGTGAACTGCATGAGGATCGATGCTTGTTCCTGGTTCATGTCCCTTCCTATCGCAAATTCACCAGCGACGCAAAGGAAACGCTAGCCGTGCTGGCCTGGACGGTTGCGGAATCGACGGCTTCGAGTGAATTGCCGGAGAATTCACGACTCGCTGTAGGGCTGCACGGCGCTATCAGTTACGGCGACATCATGATCGGACAAACATCCGACCCGGACGACGAAAAAACTGCATCCCATCGCAAAGGAAGCCGCGATGATCTGATACAGTTCTTCGAAGCTGACATGCCGGAAATCCAAGATATGACCGACGAAAACAGCAGTGAGAACAACGACGAAAAAGCAAGTCAGCAAGGTGAAGCGAGTGATGCCGGCGTCGGCGAAAAACAGAACGGAGATGAGGCTCCGGCACCATTGTTGCCGAACGAACCTGCACCCGAAACAAAGCCGGAGTCGTTGAGCACAGTCGGTTGTGCTCCGACAGCAATCGTCACGGCGACCCCGATTACGATCCTTGCAGGCCGTGAAACAGAAACAGCCTGCGTTTGAAATGTGGAAGGCGCGCGGAACGACCACCGTGCGAAACCGTGCAACAGTCGTTGCTTTGGACCGGGGACGTAACGGGTGACTACTTAGCGCGAGGAGTCGGTCGCACAGCCGTGCGTGCGGGCTCGGTGATGAGCTCTTCTGTATAGCGAGAGCTGTACTTGAGCCCGGAATCGGCGCCGCGGAAGCCGACGACTTCCTTGTCCCAGTCGAGTTGCTTGCTGATCATGCAACCGTTATCGATATCAAACTTCATTTTGCCCGCACTCATCTGTTGGCAAAGCTGCGATTCGACGGTGCTATCGACTACCGGAGTGATGGGTTGCGATTCAACACTGATCGTGGCGATACCCGCAGAGACTTTTTCGAGACGATAGAGTTCGCGGATCTTGATCTTCTTTTCTGTGCCGTCTTCGAGCTTCACGCGAACTTCTCGAGGGAGTTCCCAGGTGGCTCCGATGGCTACCGGTTCTTCCGGGAGCGGCACCGCCAATTCGCCATAGCCCATGTTCGGCATCTTCGGCGCTCCGCTGCGTTCGATCACTTTGCCGGCCTTATTGATCGTGATCGTCGCGATCGGCTTGGCGATCATCTCGGCGAACTTAGCATATTCTTTCGGAGCTTCTGTATCGGTCAAACTGTTGTAGGTGACCTCTTCGGAGTTGTGTTGCTTTTGCATCATATCAGCCGATTCGATGCGGTATTCGAAAGTCATGTTCCCTTCTGCATCGACCGATTTCACTTCCCAGACTTTGATGCTGGCTGAACGAGCTTCGCTTTGGTCTTCGACCCCTTGAATGCGTGTCAACGTATTCACGTGGTGCATGGTTTTCATACGCACCTGTTCGCCGCTGAGCAGCTTGTGCTCGAGGCGGACCTTTCCTTCCGCGTCCAGCTCCGTGACCGCCGGCTTGTTCGGTACGGCAGGGGCGGGAGTGGGTTTGCCACCCGTGACAGGTTTGGGAACGGGAGTCGATGCTTGCTTACCGGGCGGTTTGGTCGGTTGCTTGGCCGGTTGCTTGGCAGGAGCGTTCGTCTTCGACTTGTTCTGCGCCTGAGCTGCCAAAGGCATGGCGAACACAGTGACTCCGAGAAACACTGCCAGACTTCGGCGGAAGAATGACAGGTAAGTCGATCCTGTCTTTACGCTGATTGAACGCGTCGATGAATCTGAAAAACGCACTGCACGGCCTCCTTGCCGAATGAACAAGCGTTGAGTCTTAAATGGTACGAGACTGAAGTCAGGGACAGTGCTAGGTTCGCTTTTCGCGAGGGTTACCGCCCCAGCCCAATTTCTCTCTCAGTGTTTCGTATTCGTTCTTGCCCGGTATCGCAACCAGTTGGAATGAGACCGGAGCACGGCTCACCCGAAACTTATCACCTTCACGCAGCGAACCGAGAACTCGGCCGTCCACCACTGCACTGGTCATATCGTGACCTTGTCGCAGCGTCATCTCAAACACGCGATCGGAGGTATCCACCACCGGTCGCATCGTCAATGTGTGCGGACTGATCGGACTGATCACCACCGCCTGCAGGCTTCTGTGCAAAATCGGTCCGCCGGCCGACAGATTGTGAGCCGTAGAACCGACCGGTGTGCTGATGATCAAGCCGTCGCAACTGTAAGTAGACGCCAATTCCCGATCGACGTAAAGATCGATCTGAAGCATCGAAAACGGCGGTCCGCCCAGAATTGCCGCTTCATTCAAAGCGAGCTGTGAATGGAGCAGTTGCCCTTGATGCCACACGGTGCATGCTAGCATCACGTGTTGCGAAATCGGAAACTCGCCGGCACAGATGCGAGGCCAGATATCCTCTAGCTGTTCGATGCCTAAGCCTGCCAAGAATCCGAGTCGCCCGAGATTGATGCCGACCACAGGGCGTTGGTAAAGATCCATCTGCCGCGCGGCACTTAGGATCGAACCGTCGCCACCCAATGTCACGACTAGATCGACATGAGGCGAAGCAAAATCGAAAGACTGTTCGGTGTCGACAGCCAAGATCTCGGCGGACTTCGCAAGCGTCTTTTCTATCGTGGGGAGTTCGGCGCGGACTCGCTCACGATTGACGGCGGCCAACACAACAATCCGCGGACGATGTCGACCCGCATTCGTCCACGGGGCAGCTTGCAACATAGCGACGTGACTTCCGGAAAGATAAAGCGTAGTGTTGTGAAGACACAGCGGTCGCGTCGCCGAAGGCTTCGCGCTATCGCCAAACAAGTGCGAACCAATCCGTTCTCCGACAATGGAAGTCCTCGGTTAACTCTTCTCGCTCGCCGTGTTCAATGTTTAGCCGTACCGGCAAGCCCACGCTTCATGTGTCGCGTATCCTAAATCCGGTGATCGCAGGCCAGTTCCAAGACGGCTGAACTGAACCGCCCATGAGTTGTGCTTTTCCGCAGTGATCACAAAGCGACATTCTTGAAGACTTTCTTTATGAGCAATCCTTCATCGAGAGGTTTCATCAGCGAGGATCGATGACCGCAATTCCAATCCGTCCTTCGCCAATCGCTCAGCAGCGTTAGCCGCAGGTTCGAGCACGTACCCAAACCGAGGATCGCCATCGGTTCCCCAGCCGGTTTAACTGTCCGCTGGAAGTGACCGAGTTCGATCGGTTCCGATTCGAGGCTGGCGCCGCGGGTGACGCTTCGGATGGTCGCGCGGCTGTCGGCCGTCGTGTTGTAATGCAAAATCGAGCATCGCGTCGACTTCGTTGCAATCGGCCGGAGCCATCGAGACGTTCGGGAAGACTCGCATATAGCCGATATCGAACACGCCGTGGTGAGTCGGCCGTTGACCTTGCCAGACCGTCCCTGATCCATCATCACTACCGGCAGATTCTGCAGTGCGACTTCCTGGAAGATCTGATCGTAACTGCGTTGCATGAAGGTGCTGTAGATCGTGACGATCGGCTTGAGACCGGTCTTGGTTTGACCGGCTGCGAATGCAACTGCATGCGATTCGCAGATGCCGACGTCAAAGAATCGATCTGAATCCCCTCGCGGACTGGCCTGGAGCTTGTTCCCTTGGTACATGGCGGCCGTCATGATCGTTGGCGCGCTTATCGCGCGCATCGCATTCAAGATCGTATCGCGCATAGTTTGTATAAGCCGGTTGTGATTTGCCTCCGACCACTTTCTGCGTACCGTTTACTCCTCGGAAAGCCGGCAGGCATGGAAGAAGACCGGATCCTTCGCCGGTTGATAACGGCCCTTCTCGGTCACCACGCAATAGCATCGACCTTTGAGATCTTTAACTATCCGCAGATACTGCGCATCAAGCCGATGTTGCGGTCGCCGATCGGATCGATGTAACGAATACCGAGCTCTTCGAAGAGCATGCCGCCAAAAGTCAGGCTTTCATTCCTTCTTGATCTGGCGAGCAATCGTTCAGCCGGGTCGCCGAACAACGGCACTGACGGCATCTTGGCCACTTCGGTCTTGATGCCTGTGTAGAACGGATTGGTCCGTAAGCGATCGAGGTAACGAGCCACCGAACCGACGCGGCGACAGATGCTCATCTTGTTATCGTTGAGCACAATCAGCATGTCACTGCTGAGCTCGCCGGCATTGTTCATCGCCTTCGAAGACGATGCCGCCTGAAGGCTCCGTCACTGATAACTGCCACGCTGCGCTGATGACCTCTGCCGCGTAAATCATCGCTGTCCTTCAATCCTGTGCCGCCGGAGACGCTGCGGCTCATGACCGGTGACGAACAAGTCGTATTCGCTCTCGACCGGATTGGGATAACCCATCATCCTGCCGCGTACGAATGTTTTCGCAAAGTCTTTGTATCGTCCGGTGACTGCTTCAGTGATAGATCTGATGACCGGGTGTCCCAGATCAATCGATCTTGTCGAAAATCGAAAAACGTTGTGTGCAGGGCCATGCAGAGCTCGACTACCCCAGGTTCGATGCAAAGTGAGCTGTACGGATACCGGAGCAACTGCACAGCCGATCACGTATCTCGTCGGCGAGCTCCACGAGCTCGGGGACGGGAGCATATTGCGAAGTTCGGCCGCCGATTCCAGTTGTTCCAGCTTCATGCATCGCCTAGTTCCTTTCCAAAACGAATCGCGCGAGTTCGATCAGCGGCTGAGCCTGCTGGCCGAGTTGCAGCACATCCTGTGGCGCTTCGCTCGATCAGTTCCTCGCCCAACGCTTGATGCTCGATGCTCAGCAGCCTCGGATAGGTCGCGCTGCCGCGCGCTTCATCCTTGCTGGGCATGCCTGCCCACGCGCCTGGAGAACTTACGTCGAGCAATCGTCGAGCACTGAAAGGCTGGCCGATTCGATGCCCGAATGTTTCGGTGAGCATCGGCGACCTGGTTTTCCGCACCGACGGCCAAGGCCTGAGCTTCAAACCAGACTGCGATCATGGCTCCGGTCTTTCGGCGGTGAATGTTCTGTAGAAACGCCAGTTTCCTCTCCGGCGAATCGCCGAAGGGCTTGCCGCCGAAACGGCCCTCTGCCGCCAAGTCATCCGCTTGGCCGCCGACCAACTCCGCTGCACCTGCCGCTCGTGCCAGCGCCAAGCAGCATGCGCCGACGACTTCTTGCCTCGAGTATTCTGCTATCACTTCAACCGCAGCCATCTGCAAAGCGTCACCGGCCAGAATCGCCGTGGCTTCATCGAACTTGCGATGGCAAGTCGGCTGTCCGCGCCGCAAATCATCGTTATCCATCGCGGGCAAATCATCGTGGATCAACGAGTACGCATGAATCATCTCGACGGCGCAGGCTGCCGGAATCGCATCTTGCCAGGAACCTCCCGCGGCTTCGGCGGCGAAAAGGACCAGTAGAGGACGCAGTCTTTTGCCGGGAGCCAGCAGGCTGTAGCGAATAGCTTGACTTAATCGCTCCGGACATCCGGGCCGCTGAACCGTGAAGCGGTCGAGCGCCTCCTCCACCGCATGGCGACGGCGACTCAACTCAGCTTGCACAGCCGAAGTCGAGGTGGAAGTGGAGTACGTGACTACTTGCAACTTGGGATGCCGTTCTCGAGAAAAGATGCAATGGCCTCGCCCGGTTCCATGAAATCCGGCCTATCGGACCAACGACTGCAAATGATTCTAGAAGAGTTGTCCAGGATCGTCCACGTCCGACGTCTTGCGCCGTGTCCGCGCCGCGCCGGCAGGGCCGTCCGAGGTTGTCTGCTTGGCAGCCTCAGCCGACCGTCGATTGCTCCGAGAAAGCTGCTTTTCTTCGAGCGATTCGCCGGTGGTGCGCGGTAGATCGCGCACGATCGGGTTGCCGTCCGGGTCGAAACCGCTGAGCACTTCGATTTTGACTTGAGCTTCCGCTAGTCTTCCTTGGCATAGGCGGATCAGCTCGACCGCCTCTGAATAGTCAGCCAAGCTCTGATCCAGCGGCAAGTTGCCTTGTTCGAGACGCCGTACCAGCTCTTCCAATCGCTTGAGCGCAGGCTCAAATGCCAAGTCCGCATCGACAGCCGACTTTCCCTCAGATTTGGATTCGCCGGCCGCCGACGATTTTCCACTTTTACTCATCGTTCGGTTCCTTTACCGTTCGCGTCGGCTTCATTGTGCAGGTCGGCATGACAATAGACAATGACGGGCACCTCTTGGAACTTCGGAACTCTTACCTCTCGGGAGACGCCGCGCGATGGCTGTTGAAATTCACATTCTGTACGAAGGAAGCCTACACTGTAACGCGGTGCATGGGCCGAGCGGTACGGCGCTCAACACCGACGCACCGGTCGACAACGGCGGCCGAGGCGAATCGTTCTCGCCGACCGATTTAGTAGCCACCGCACTCGGCACATGTGTGATGACGGTCCTCGGCTTGGTCAGCGCTCGCCACGAGGTAAACCTCAACGGTACACGTGTGCACGTCACCAAAGAGATGATTCAAACGCCGGTGCGCCGCATCGCATCACTGAAGACGGTGGTCACGATTCCCCCGGGACTCAACATTCCCGCCGACATTCGCGAAAAGCTCGAGTTCGCCGCAGAGCATTGTCCGGTCAAGCAAAGCATTCACCCCGACATTCACGCTCCAATCGAATTCATCTATCCGAGCGTGTAAGGCGTGCCACTTGTTCGTATCCCGCTCGCAGTTGATTAAGCAGCCGGTCGCGATCGTCATTCTCGCTCAACGACCGATCGATGCGAGCCTGAATCGTCAACACGGGTGAGCCTTGCGAGAAGTCAACATTGCTCTCGGCAACCGGCGGCAAGTCGGAAAGAAACCATAACGCTTCGCCGACTGCTCTTCCAATGCGGAATCGATCGCGGCCGAATGATTGGAGTTCTCGCAGCATCGACGTTGTGAGTCGCAGATCAAAAGGGGAGTAGTAGATCGCTTTGGCCGCGCGCGTCGAGAATTGGTCCATGAATGGAACCGAAACCGACTGAGAACGGGATGTTGTGTAACGCGTACACATCGAGGTTGCATGCTCTGCTTCTAAGATTTCGATTCCTGCAGTCCAGCGCGGATTCACTTCCAGCAGAAAGAGATTCCCGTCGGTATCTTCGATGAAATCGGCTTGGATCAAACCACAAGCTGCCGTCTCTTGCTGAAGCGCACTTCCGAAGTGTTTCAACCGTTCCGATTGCAAGTTATTCAACAGCAACGGACCGAACGAGCCACGATACTGAAAGGACAGAGGAGCGGGCCACTCGTTTGCATTCCAAGCCTGTACCGCGCCGCACAGTTCAACGGAGTCGTATCCTAAATACCACACGACTCCGATTACTCGGCCCGATACGAACTGCTGCAACAACCTAGGTGCAGCGTGGTGATCTTCATCAACTGACAGTTGCTGAACGCCGGATGCAAAAGAGCACTCCGTAATATGCAATCCCCCGGCGCCCGATAGCGATTTCAACAGCCATCGCTCATCGTTTGTCGCAACATCATCGAGGCGAGTGTTGCGGGCTGCGAGCCATCGTCGATCACTTCCGCTATAGGTGTTCGGGATGCGAATACCTTCGCAATCATCGACAGCGGCCGCCCACACCAACGGATCACGAAGCTGTTTGATTTGCTCAGCAGTGGGCCCGAGCAACCGGCAACGTCGCTCGATCTGCCGGACAACATCAACTTGCGTTTCCATGCCGCCGCAAAGAAGAACGGCATCGGGCTGGGAGACTGCAACAGTTTCGATGATTCCATGAGGCCAATCGCTGATCTCCATGCACTGTGCGACTCGACGTGTGTCTTCATCGCAAAACGCATCGATGGCCGTAACGCGCAGACCTGCGACATGCAGCGATTCGGCCGCAGATCGAGTTGAATAACCGACTGCGGCCACGTGCTGCACAGGTTTGCTATGAACCGACGGCATTCTCGCCGGGCTTGATCACATGCGGGTGATCGCTGCGCATCCACAGGCCCAAGCCGGGATCGCTGATGTAATAGAACTCACTGCCGTCGGCCGCTGTATGCCAACCGTCGCGCAGACCTTCGGTGCGATAAAGACTTTGCATCTGAGCCGCATCGGCATAGCTGTAACCGACGGACTCAATCTCTTCGCGACTGAGCGTACCCGGCGCGTAGACGACTTCGAACTTGTTCTCACTTGTGCCATGCAACAAGTGAGCGGCCGCTGAGAGGTTGGCTCGCAAGTCGTCGTGCTGCTCGACCATCTTGAGCACTTCGGGAGTCGTGCGATAACCGTATTTGCGGATGAGCGCATCGATCTCGAGATCATCACCGAAGCGAGCCACTCCCGGAGCGATTACCACTAGGCGACCACCTTCGCGCACGAGCATGCGAGTTCGGTAGATGGCTTTGTTTGCCAGCCAGGTCTTGCTGTACTTCTTGGCATCCATCGTCACGACGACGGTTTGCGGCGCGCGATCGATGACGAAGCAGTTGACCGCAGCAGCTAATTCACCGGCTGCGAAGAACGTATCGTGACTGTTCCCGACGAACAGACCGCGGACTTTCTTTTCGCCGCTCGGCAGTGACTCGACAACAGTCAGCACGTACATCAGCGGCATGTTTTGGCAGAAGAGATCTTGGGCTCGATTCAAGATCCTACGGAGGGGTGTGTTGCATCGTCCCATGACGCGCTCGGTGCCGTACAGTGCGCTTAAGTAGTGGCTCTCATTGATACCATCTTTCCCTCCGGTGCCGACGAAGACGTTCTTCGTGTAGTTGGCCATGCCGATCACTTCGTGCGGCACGACTTGACCGAGAGAGAGGATGAGGTCGTGACCACCTTCGACCAGCAAGCGATTGACTTGCGCTTTCCAAGGTTGGCGATAGATGCCTTCGGTCGCTTCAGCCACGAACTCGGCATCGACTTCGCCGAGTGTCTGCACATCCGTCCGCCACTTATGAACGCGGACCAAATCATGCGGCAAGCCCGGGAACATGTAGTCGAGTTGCTTGGGTGTCATCGCCTCGTGCGTACCGAGAGCGGGCATGACATCGACCAGTCGATCGCCCAGCATTTGATGAGCCAGCACGGTCAGCTCACCGGCGCGGCTGTCCGATCGCGTATGATCCGGAGGCAACGCCAATACGCGCTTGGGTCGGCCATAGAAAGCGAACGCGGCTTCCAATGCTTCGCGAAAATCGGCTTCACCTAAGTCGAGGTCGCGGCCGCCGCGCTGAAATACAATCGTCATCGATTTACCGTTCGCGGAAGACGATGCGTCCCTTGGTGAGATCGTAAGGAGACAGCTCCACGCGGACCTTATCACCGGGAACGATACGGATGAAATTCTTGCGCATGCGGCCTGCTACGTGAGCCAACACTTCCGTGCCGGTGTCGAGTTGCACTCGAAATCGCGTATTGGCGAGGGCTTGAGTAACGGTACCTTCGACCTCGAAGGCTTCTTCTTTTTTCGACATAGATTTCTCTGAGGGTAAGTTCTTCCGGGCTCTGCGTGTCCCTGCGGATTTCCGAGACCACATGTTATAAAGGATGAACCTCCTCGCCGTCCAGGAAGGCAGCTAGTAGGTTTCCCCGCTTTCGGCTGCCCACTTTGACTCGGAGTTTGCGTTGGATTCGTTCGTTTTCGCAGTTTGCCAGTTCGGTGCTGAACAACCTCTCAAGCAACGCTTGCTCGCCGCCCAGCCCGCCTATCGCTTGGCTTTCTCTCGCCCCGGACTCCTGACGCTTAAGTGGACCGACCCGTCGGCTGCGATAGAAATCCCGGCCGGAGTGCTCGTTCGCCTCGCCGGACACGGCATCGGTTCGGCTCGCAGCGAATCTGCCGCCGAGTGCTTTGCCAAGATTTGGGAAATGGCCGAAGCTACGAGAACCGCCGCGTCGTTGCCTCAGTGGGATGCTATCCACGTTTTCGAGCGAGATCGAGAACTGCCCGGCTCGCGCGACTTTGAGCCTGGAGAGAGCGAGCTGACCGACACGATCGCCGGCTTCATTCGAGACGAACTCGCTAAACTAGGCTGCAACATTCCGGTCAACGAGACGGTATCGATCGGACAAAACATCCTCGACATCGTCCTGGCGGAACCGAATCAGTGGCTGGCAGGTCGGCATAAAGCTCGGTCAGTACAGGAGACTTGGCCGGGTGCGGTTCCACCGATCGTCGAGCCGGAAGAGATGGTCAGCAGAGCTTATCTCAAGCTGGCCGAAGCACTCCTGTGGAGCGGTTTTCCGATCGGATTCCAGTCGCGAGTCGTCGAGATCGGCAGCGCCCCGGGAGGTGCTTGCCAGCGATTACTCGACTTAGGATGCATCGTCACCGGTGTGGATGCGGCCGAGATGGATGAACGATTGCTTGCGAATGCAAACTTCGAACACTGGCGCAGCAAAGCAGCCGCCGTGAAACGCAAACTGTACAAAAAATTCCAGTGGTTGGTGTGTGATGCGAATGTCGCACCGAATTACACCTTGGATGTGGTCGGCGATATCGTGACTCATGCCGACTCTCGCATCGAAGGCATGCTCCTGACATTGAAACTCTCGTCCGTGGGGCAACTCAAGGCGGGAACTCGATGAGCTCAATCAGGCATCGAAGCTGGGATGGTCATCGTGCCGCCAACAACGCGTGTCGCGAATGCTGCGTCGCGGCCAAACGAAGCTCGACCTGAGCGAGCTTGCAGATCTCCTGATGAAAGCGCAGCGTCAGGCCGCGGATTACAAGGTCACTGCCGGCGATCGCCACACCAGATGATTGGCATTTGGTGCGCATGATCGTCTTTCGCGTCGGCTTTTCGTTGATGCGGGCCGCTGCGCGCGGCTTGGGGCACCGGCTACAACTTCAGGTACCTCAACTTCAGGTGCCTGGCCCCTGATTTTCTCCTTTCCCCGTAAGGGGATGATACGCAAGCCAGCCGGGGGAGTTCGAGCGCCAGCGATACCCCCGTTATCGCTCCGGGCGAATCCTCGGCGAGCGCGATTTCACCGAAGAGCTTCGGTTGATCGAGCCGCAACTGCTAAACGATTCAGCGACCAAGCCAGGTGCCTGGCATTTCATGCGTGATCGCCCGGCATTTGGTGCACTGATCTTCTTTCGCGTCGGCTTTTCTTTGATGCGGGCGGCTGCGCTCGGCTTGGAACGCCGAGCAACGACGAGGGCTCTGCGATTTTATCTGACCGCAACTCGTTCTGCTGACTGGACCTACGTCGACCTTCTGGGTGCGCGAGCCGAATTCTGGATGGAAAATGGTTGACTGCGGGCCAAGGATGGATATCTTTGGGGCTCAGTGGGAGCGAGTGGTACACAGTGGTAAATCATGCTGCTAACGGGAAGCTACCGGCGGACTTTGGACGACAAGTTCCGCTTGGCTATTCCTAAGCAACTTCGGGACGCAGCCGGCTTTGCCGACACAACTGTTCTGTACCTGGCTCCCGGCACCGACGGCTCATTAGCCATTTACACTCAGGAAGTCATCGAAGCTCTCGGGTCACGGCTGGCCGATACCAGTCCCGCCGCCCAGGACATGCGTTCTTTCAGTCGACTCTTCTATGCACAGGCTCAGCCGGCGGAAATCGACAAACAAGGACGTCTTCGCGTGCCTCCGGAGTTGGCCAAGTGGTCCGGGATTCAATCCGAAGTCGTTTTGCTGGGAGTTCGCGACCATATGGAACTTTGGGACGCAGCGGCCTGGGATCGTTACTTGACCGAAAACCAACCACGCTACGATCGCTTGGCAGAGAGTGCATTTGCACCAGCGGCCAAACCGACCGCGCCGTGACAATTCCGTCGAATCGAAACTCAGGCAACTGTGGACACGAAGTGAACAAGATAGGACGAAACAATTCCGGAACGGCGATACCTTCGTCCTTCCGAAATTCGGATCGTGACTCGTTCAGCCCGCGGCCACAGGCTGAACTCGCCACAAACACGCGAGCCTTCGGGAACGCGTGAAGTCATGATCCAACCCGTAGCGCACGGACGGCGTGAAAGGATGACCGCGACGTCGACTTCTTTGATGTCGACCAGCGGCTGCTGAGACCAATCCTGGGCACAGGGACGTGCCTAGGTCCCAGCGGACTTCTCATGATTCCGCACCTGCGCCGGCTGCGTGATGATTAGGCCGACGCGATCTCTACTCACTCTCAACCCGCGATTGTTTGCGTCGCTTGGGCGGCTGTGGTAGCTTGCGCTCAACTGCCCGCAGCGTCTCGTGCTCAACCTTTTAATCACCGAACGAGCACGAGGACTGATCCCGCCTCACTCAACGCCTCGACCTCACAAGGAGTTCGCGTCATGTCCGTCGAACACACCCCAGCGCCCGCTGACGTTCACCAAGGTTCTTCTCGGCGTCGCTTTTTGCAAACGGTATCCAGTGGAGCCGCTGCAGCCGCCGTCGGCTCAGCCCTCTGGAACCCGCATCAGTTGCTCGCAGCTCCGACGGCTAAGTCCAAAGCCGAAAGCGCCGTCATACGTCTTTATCAATCCATGTCCGACGTACAGAAAAAGAAGCTGGTCCTTCCGTTCGACCACGCGCTGCGCAGCCGAGTCAACGCGAACTGGCACGTCACGGAGCCGCTCATCGGCAGCGATTTCTTTACCAAGGACCAGCGCGTCATCATCGATGAAATCGTGCGCGGCGTCACGACCGAAGACGGTTACGCTCGATTCCAGAAACAAATGGAAGAGGATGACGGAGGTATCGAAGGCTATAGCATGGCGATCTTCGGCGATCCCGACTCGGGCAAGATCGAGTGGGAACTCACCGGACGTCACCTCACACTGCGAGCCGATGGAAACGCAGTCGACAAAGCCGCGTTCGGCGGTCCGATCGTTTACGGACACGGCGAAGAGAATGCCAAGAAGAATCTCTTCTATTATCAAACGCAGCAAGTAAACGAAGTCTTCAAAGCCCTCGACGGCAAACAGGCTCAAGCGGCCCTCGTCACCAAAGCGCCGAAAGAAGACGCTGTGGCGGTACAAGGTGCGGGCAAGACCTATCCCGGTTTGGCAGTCAGCAGTCTCTCTGCCGACCAAAAGCAGCTGGTGGAAAAGTCGCTGAAAGTCCTGCTCGCGCCGTATCGGTCGGAAGACGTCGACGAAGTCTTTGAAATTCTCAAAGCCTCCGGCGGGCTCGATCAACTTCATCTCGCGTTCTATCAGGAAGGCGATTTGGAAAGCGACAAGCAGTGGGACATCTGGCGCGTCGAAGGACCGTCGCTCGTCTGGCACTTCCGCGGCGCGCCGCACGTTCACGCCTATATCAACATCGCCCAAGTCTAACGACTGCGGTTAATTGATCTGCCACTGTTTCTTGAGACGTTCCCGCCAGTTTACTTGCGGGACGTTTCCTTTTTGCAGGTCCGCTTTTTCATTCTCCAACTCCGCGCGAAATCGAGACGGCACGGTGGCCAGCGCTTTGTCCATCGCTCGGCCGGCCATGATCTTGTCGCCGATCACGGCGTGGATAATCGCTATCGCTTCTTGATAGTACCAATCATCGGGGGATGAGTGGATCTGCGAGGCTCGCAACAGCTTGAGTGCATCTTTGGCTTGTTTGGGTCGCTGTGCCGTGATGACCAAGCTCTCGATCACCGCTGCCTCCAGCTCTTCCGGTGCCGCGTCGCTCAGCTTGCTGCACATCTGCTTGGCCTCGCTCAGCTTACCGTCTGCAAAAAAGATCCACGCTCGCACCAGCAACGCTTCGCGCACGGAACCGTCACGAGCGAGTCGCATTGCTTGCTCAAGTTGCTTATGAGCCTCAGGAACATCGTCGGCCAAGAATGCCACCTGGGCCGCCAGAGTCAGCCGAATGGATTGCAGCGCGATGTAATTGTCGTCTAAGTTGTCGAGCGTTCGCGAGGCCTCATCAAATCGCCCCGCAGTACGGAGTGAGTAGGCTTCGATCAAACCGGCGCCGGCATGTTCCGGGTCTTCTTGCAACCAAGTCTTCGTTCGCGCTTCCGCTTCGGCAATTTCTCGCGCCGAACGACGTCCCATGAGGTCAGCCAAGTGCCGGAAGTCGCTGAAGTTCTGATCGGCGTCGACAGCAACTTGATTGATTGCTTGCAACGTTGACTTGTAGTTCGCATCTCGCAATTGCACTGTCTGAAGTGAAGTGTTGAGCTGCGCCATCAACTGTTGACGCAATAGAGTGTTGTCCTGAAAGGTGTACCAGAGAGTGTACTGTGGATTGACAAGTGCCCATTGCGATCGGCGGCCGACGATACCGCCGTACGACTGCATCAAGCGGGGAATTGCAGAAACCTCGGGTGTTACAGCCAATTGCCCTTGAGCCACCAACACTTGCTGCATCGCACGCCCGATCTCCTCTTGAAGATAGGGACTCTGAGCCATCAGCGTTGACGACCGATTCTTGAGAATCATCCGCTTGGCTTGCAGATCATCCAGCAAAGCAACATAGCGCTCGCTACGTTTTGTGTCGCCCGGATCTTCTTGTCCGAAAGAGGTCGAAGTGAAGTGTGAAACGCCGATGACGACGGCGCTCACGGACATGAGCATGCGAAACATTTTCTCTCTCTCGCTGTTTCAAAATCGGCGATCGAGGGTGCGGATTGAGGTGAAGACTATTGTAATGCCGTCCAGCTCCGCACATCGAACCAGAAAAGTTTTTTTGCACGCCACATGATGAATTCCTCCGGGAACTCGATTCATGCGCTACGTGTCAGTTTGATTCGGGCGATCGAGTTTTAGCCAATGCCAACAACCTCTGTTGCTCGGATACGAGATTCATGATGTCAAAGTTGGCCGTGCGAAATGCGGCAGGAACTCGATTTTCTTTGATCGCTTTGACCGAGATTTCGAGCCATTCATATCGCTCCACCAACACTTCCGCTTCTGAGCGCTGCGACGATGCCTCGCGCGCTGCGGCTTCCTTCTCTTCCTTGACGGCAGCGATCTCTTTCGCGAGCTCTTCTTGCCGGGCAACCGCTTCTTCCCGCTTCTTCTTCAAATCTTCGCGACGCTTGGTATCCGTTTCAATCCAACTCGCCAACGATTGTTGGTAGACAGCCAAGTAGCGATCATATTGAGCCTTCAGCACTTGATACTGCTGCATCAACCCTGCAAACTTCTCACTTCTCTCTCGATCAATTTCGCTTTGCGAACGTCTTTCGTTTTTGTATTTCGGTTCACGGGTTTTGTTCCCCTGTGAGTCCGTCTTTTCCACGTATCCGTCGCGAACTTCCTTGTATTCATCAACATGGATATCGGACTTGTTCGGCAATCTCGGCTCGATAGGCGGAGTTCCGGGATGTCCGGGAGTCGGAATCTTGGCATCTAAGTCTATGCGTCTAACCAGAGTTTCCAGTTTGCGGCTATCTTTGATGTTTTGGTTGCGAATCTCACGCGCGTTGCGAATCAACTCGCGAGCCGATATCGCCGCATCTTTTGCAGCGATACCCATCTCTACAAACTTGAATCCCAAATCGGCCAGCTCTTTTTCCGCCGCTTCTATTCCGATCGACTGCACGCGAGCTATCGTTTCGGCGAGTCCTCGCGCACGATCGCGTGTCGTATCTTGGGCCGCCTTGTACGCATTCAGCAGAGATCGGTGCTGCGGTTGAGCCAACAACTGCTCGGTCTGCGCGATTGTCTCGCGACGAATCGGAGAACCGGATTCCTCGGGGTCCAGCATTCCGGCAACGGCACCGAGCATCGCGATATGCAGCTTCGCTTCCTTAGGATCAAGGGATCCGTCGGTCGCCGGTTTCACCAAAGCCATAAACGCGGTAGCGGGATCCGATGTGTTCTGCCCACTGAGGCTGTACCACAGTCGCAATCTGTTTACGAGCTGGGTCGTCTCCGGTCGCGGGTCTGGGAAGACTTGTTTCAGTCCGGTTATGGCGACCCTGACTATTTCGGGATCGTTGCGATTGACACCGCTGAGCGCCAGGGCCAACGCCATTTCTTCCGTGCGATCGGGCGAGCGAAGCAGCTTACGAAGATCCCCTTCAGCCTCGGTCGCTTTGAGTGCGTCATCGTCTAAGATCGAACGCAACGGGTCGGGCCAAGGGCGCTGCGCTAAGAGAGTGATCGGAGTGCCGATCGTCGCAGTAAACAAAGCCGCCGAGAAAACAGCGACCGTTGTACATCGTGCTGCGCAACGCCCCAACAGTGAACAAACTCGATCGACCATCGACAGACGGACCGAGAAACGCTTCATGGAGACACCGAATCTTTTTTTGCGAGCGAATCCTCGCAAGAGTGAGGCGACCCTCAATATCAAAACGCCAGTCTTTTATAAACCGTCATCCCCCCTCAAGCAACGGTATTTTGATAGAGCGTTTCGTGCTTTCGGACCATTTGGTCCACAGAAAACTCGGCGGCAATACGACAACGAGCGGCCGCTCCCATCGCTTCTGCCTTCGCAGCGTCGGAGAACAAACTGCAGGTCTGCTTAGTCAACTGAGCCGTATCGCCGAGCTGGAATAGAAAGCCTGTCTCTCCCGGAACGATCAAATCGCGATTGCCCGGTATATCGGAAGCAATCACCGGAATGCCGAGAGACATCGCTTCGAGAATCGTGTTCGACTGACCTTCATACAAGCTTCCGTTCCACACAACGTCCGCTCCGCTCATCAGTTCCGTAGCATCCGTTCGGTGTCCCACCAAGCGCACGGCATGTTGCGCCAGAACTTGATCGCGATAGTGAAGCAGTTGTTCGCGCTCGGGTCCGTCGCCGATGATGACCAAGGTCGCTTGCGGATCGGCGGTCCGCAACAGTTCGCCTCCCCAAATCAAATCGCGATAGCCCTTCTGCGGCCAAAGCCGACCGACTGCAATCACCAGCTTTCGGTCGGATCGATCTTCAACCGTGCAAAGACTTCAGCCCGCGAAAGACGATTCTGTTTCGGTAACTCGACACCGTTGGCAATGACCGTGAATCGATCCGCGCCGATCCCGCGTCGCGCATAGAAGTCGACGACGGCTGTGGTGTTGGTGACGATCGTTCGCGTGTGTTTGAGGAAATAGCGATCGAGCGCACCGTGCCACCAACTTTTCCAAGGATCGACACATCGTTCGCCGGCGATGATCACCGGCACGCGTGCTTTCACGGCTGCGTAGCGCCCGTAGCAGTTGGCGGCGAAGAGCCAAGTGTGCACGATTTGAGGCTGAAGATCGCGCAGCAGTTTTGTCAGACGTGACAGTGCCGAGAAATCGAACTTGCCGCGCTTGTTGATCGCATGCACCGGAATACCTCGCGCGCGGAGCTCCGCTTCGCGAAGTCCCGAATGAGTCAACACAACAACATGCGTTTCAAAGCGTTCGGAATCCATGCCGCCGGCCAGCAGACAGAGCTGCTTCTCAGCTCCCCCTTGATCCAGCGTCGGGATAACGTGACAAACTTTGATACGCCCGCCCGGCAATCGAGACTCCATCCGTTATATGACTTTGTGCTTGCCCGGCTGAGGCACTTCGACAGCCGGCGGCGCGGCCTTGAGGTCGTAGCTCTTCGGCGACAGATCCATCGGCGAGTTCATGAGCTTGTCCCACTCGATGCGCTGACCCGAGTAACAGGCCTCGCGACCCATGATGGCCATCAAGGTGCTGTACGACATGTACTTGCCGTTGTTGATGACTCGTCCTTCGCGAATCGCAGCGAACAACTCGCGATGTTCTTCCTGGTACATACTCGGCTTGTCGCCTTCGAACTTCCACTTGGTATCGCCGCTGAC
Source organism: Pirellulales bacterium (assembly GCA_046349815.1). Lineage (GTDB taxonomy): Bacteria > Planctomycetota > Planctomycetia > Pirellulales > Pirellulaceae > Aureliella. The sequence goes on from JAXMBQ010000006.1 coordinate 120,392, forward strand.
GATCTCGTTGGCGAGGACCTTGGCATGTCCCTTCGTGCCGAACACAAAGTCTTCGACTTCGTTGACGCAACCGGACATTTGACGTGTATGTGCGTAAGTGCGAGTACCGTCTTCCCATTCGTACACGACGGAGAAGTGGTCGTAGATATCGCCGAACTCCGGACCGGTTCGGACTTGTCGACCGCCGAGACCGTAGGCGTACTTGGGCGGAACGTCGTCGTGCAGCCACAGAGACTTGTCGAGGCTATGAATGAACTGCTCGACGATATGGTCGCCGGACAGCCAGCGGAAATACAGCCAGTTACGGAGCTGATATTCCATATCGGTCCACTCTTCCTTGCGAACCTTTTGCCACAGTGTCCCTGTCAAGTAGTTTTCCTGGATGCTGACGATGTCGCCGATAGCGCCGTCCTTGATCCGCTTGATCGTTTCCTTGACACCGTGATCGTAGCGCCAACACAATCCGGACACGAGGCACAGTTTCTTCTGTGCAGCCAGCTCCGAGATCTCAAGCACTTTACGTACGCCGGTCGGATCGGTCGCCACAGGCTTTTCACAGAACACATGCTTGCCCGCGTTGATGGCCGCTTCTAAATGTTGCGGTCGGAAGTGGGGCGGCGAACAAAGCAGCACGACATCGACTTCGTTAATCAAATCTTTGTACGCTTCCAAGCCGACGAAACACTTGTCGTCGGTAACGGCGTATTGATCCTTCGCCTGCGACTTGATCGTTTCGCGAACCGCCGTGATCTGTTCAGGGAATGCATCGGCCAAGGCGGTCACTTTGACGTGGTAGCTGGCCTTTACAGCATCCATGATCGCGCCGCGACCGCGACCGCCGCATCCTACCAAACCGACCTTGATGTCTTCGGACCCGGCGGCATGCACATGAGGAGCCGCCGCAGCGACTGTGGTCAGGGCTCCGGTCAACGCGGCCGCAGACTTCACGAACGAACGACGCGATGAAGTGGAAACGGGCGACGAATCAGATCGAGTCGACGATGCAGCGGAATCAGTCATGTACGGCTCCAAAGCTCTTTGAGGGATCGAGGCGGGACCCGCAGCGCAGCGGGCTCGGCGGTGGGAAAGTCCGAATCGAACGCAGGTTCGATTTTAACAGGTTTCCACTTTAACAAGACTTCAGCTTCGCAGGAACAGTCCACAGCCGCCGCGATTCCGATTCAACAGCATCGAGAAGCGGACAAACCAACGAATCGGCCTGCTGCGTTTTCCCGCGGCAAGGGATCGCGATGGAGAACCACGGATCGACGGCGATTCGTTAAACTGAAACTGTTCCGGTCCGAAGGAAAGGACCACATAATGGAACCGACTTCACAAGAAGAAACTACGGCGGAAAAAATTGAGCGACAGTAACGAAGACCTCGAGCGTTATCCGGAAGCGCATGGTGAAGATGAGAAGGAACGACCGCAGCCGGCAGACGAATCGGATGCACCATCGGCGGTCAATCAAGATGATTTGCTGAGCATGATGCAGCGCACTATCGAACGCCTGCAACGCGACGGAACGACGCGCGGTGATTTGAAGATTCTGTCTCGGACATTGCGAGAACTTCGCTACGCATTCAAGGTCTTCCAACCCTTCAGGCGACGACGTAAGGTCACTGTCTTCGGTTCGGCAAGAACCGCCCCGACCCATCCGGCTTATCAACAAGCGGTAGCGCTCGGTCGAGCCATGGCGTCGCACGGTTGGATGGTGATCACAGGTGCCGGCGGCGGCATTATGGAAGCGGGTCATCTCGGCGCAGGACGCGACCTGTCGATGGGGTTGAACATCCTGCTGCCGTTCGAACAGAGTGCCAACCCGATCATCGACGGCGACCCCAAGCTCGTCACGCTCAAGTACTTCTTCACGCGCAAACTGATGTTTGTTAAAGAATGCAGCGGCGTGGTCTGCTTGCCCGGCGGCTTCGGAACGCTCGATGAAACGCTTGAGGTTCTGACACTATTGCAAACCGGCAAGCAAACGATGATTCCCGTCGTGCTGCTCGACGAGCCCGGGGGCAACTACTGGAATCAATTCGGCAAGTTCGTCGACGCGAGTCTGCTGCATGCGTCTCTGATCAGTCCCGAAGATCTATCGCTGTATCGCATCACCGACAATGTCGACGCCGCTGTCGAAGAGGTACTCGGTTTCTACCGTGTCTACCACAGCATGCGCTATGTCAATAACTTCCTCGTGCTGCGCATCTGCCATCGCCTCACCGAATCGCAAGTCGATGGGCTGAATCGCGATTTCGCCGACATCACGATTTCCGGCAAGATCGAACAGGTTGCTGCGATGCCCGAGGAAGGAAACGAACCGGAACTTGCTCATCTCCCGCGTATTCGATTCCATTTCGATCGACGCCGCCTAGGCAGACTTCGCCAACTCATCGACGCCATCAACGACACGTGTCCCGAGTGCGAAGTCTCGGCGGATAACTGCTGATCAATCGGAACTCTATCGTGACGTTAGAAGTCTGTGTCGATTCGATTGCTACTGCGGAAATTGCGGCAGCAGCAGGCGCGGATCGAATCGAACTTTGTTCCGTGCTGTCTGTAGGCGGAGTCACACCGACCGCGTCGCTTATTCGTCACGTCGTCCGCGCGGTTTCCGTGCCGGTCATAGTGCTCGTGCGATGCAAGCCGGGAGCGTTTTACTATTCATCAGCGGAAAAACTGCTGATGCTGGATGAGATACGCGAAGCCATCGAGGCCGGCGCGAGCGGAGTCGCAGTCGGCAGTCTGATTCGATCGAACAGTTCGTCCGGCGATGCGATCGATCTCGATGCAGATTTCTTATCTGCACTCACAGCAAGCGCACCGGGCGATTGCGAACTTGTCATGCACCGCGCTTTTGATGAAGTGTCTGATCACGCGGCCTCGCTTGAGACGCTCATTCAGCTCGGCTTTACACGTGTGCTCACATCCGGCGGTCGACCTACGGCAATAGAAGGGAGCGACCGTCTCGGAGCGCTCCATCGACAAGCGGCCGAGCGAATCACGATCCTTCCCGGCGGCGGTGTGCGTGGAAAGAACGCGGCCGAGCTGTTGAAGCGGACCGGATGTCGTGAGTTGCACGGATCGTTTCGAATCGGCATAGGCGACTCGCTCCCCGATGCAGGGGAGATCGTGGCCGCGCAAGCCGCTTTATCGGACGCTCGACCGAGAGCGATTTAATAGAACGTTTCGCCGGCCGAATCGACGGACATCGAAGTGCTCTGCAACTGCACACGCTGCAGATCGCCGCCGCGAATGGCACGCACTGAACGCTATTACCGGCACAATCAGAACAGCCTGCCCGACTCCCGCACTCTGCTCGCGCAGAATTCTTTGACAAGGTGGTCGCGAAACTTAGGTTTGCGTGTTGAGGTGCGGAATTTCCGCGCCCGGAAGAGGAAACTCACCGCAAAGTTCAGAACGATGAGTAACACGCTGACATCGACGGCCGAAGACACGAAATCGAGCCCCGTCGAACTTCGCATCCCCACCAACCGCAAGCGATCGGAAGAGCAACAAGTAGAACGGCAATTCGATCAGTTGCTCAATATCTTGGCGATCGATCAGGCATGCGAAGCCGGATTCCACAGCTCGACAACGGTGCCCGCGCGCATCGATACCGCACGCGCCGATGTCACGCGTATCGACAGCCCCGAATCTTCGGCGCATGCGGCAGCGAGCTCCGAAGAAGCTGCAACTCCGATCGAAGTCAGCATCGTCATCTCGTGCCGCAACAACGCAGGCACGATCGGCAATAGTGTCCTAAAAGCAATTTACGCTCTCGAAAAACTCGGCGTTCAAGGCGAGGTCATCGTCGCCGATGCATCGAGTCGCGACGACTCCGTAGAGATCGCCGAAGCGCTCGGCGCTCGCATCGTTCATGCTACTGACACGACCTGTGAAAACGCTCTGCCGGAAGGGATCGCAGCGGCTCGCGGACAGTACTGTTTGATCGCGGACGGAGATGAACGATACGACTTCACCACTATTCATAAATTCTATGACCGTCTGTGCGAAGGAGCCGATGTCGTCCAGGGATGCCGCACTGCTCGCGGCGGCGGACGCATCATGCCGGGTGCCATGCATGCCGGCGAAGCTCTCCTCGATACTGTTCAAGCAGAGATCGCGCGGCGCATGTTCCGCACTCCGGTGCATGACATTCATTGCGTGATGCGAGCCTTCCGCAAGGATTTTTACGATCGCATTCAGTGGCAATGCAACAGCAGTGAATTCCTCCACGAAATGCTGATTCGCAGCACCGAGTGCGGAGCACGTATCTCGGAAGTCCCGATCACATATTACAAGCCTGAGCATCAGCTTTATCCCGAAGCGAGATCCTCGATCAGCCGCGCCCTTCGCACGCTGCGCTACTTCTCGACTCGTAAACTGCGATTAACTTGGCTCTTGCCCGCATTCGCGCTGCTGAGTGCATCGTCGATCATCGCAGGCCTCGTCTTTTTCGGCTCATCGATCGGATTGCAACTCGGTGCCGGGTCGTTGTTCATCGCCAGTGTCATGTGCCTGGCCGGCGTGCAGATGACCGGATGCGCCTTCACGGCTCGCGTCTTTGCGGAACGATCGGGACTGCGAGGAAGAGAAGCCAACATGGCGCGGCTCGGTAAGTTCATCACCTACGAACGTTGCGTACTGACTGCTGTCACGATGATCACTGTCGGTGAGAGCATCGCCGCGTGGCGCGTGATGGGTTGGTTCGCAGCCGGTTGCCCTGCAATCGATCTGAATGCATTCTTGATGCAAGTCATCCCGGCAGCCACAGGCGTGCTGGCAGGTATTCAACTGCTGACGACCAGTTTTCTGATCGGCCTGATCCGCTTGCCCCGTCCTCGGTAACCCTTCGTCACCCGAACCGCGGCACTTTCCAGCACCACGCGGCTACGATTACACTGCAAGTTTGAAGCACTCAAGCGGCAGGTAATCGGGAGATGCAACGGTGTTAACAACGCAGCAACGTGCCTTGCTGAAGCGAGTCGGCGGCGTTCCGCAATTGATCGTCGCGGACTTGGTCGCCATTCCTGTTGCGATAACAGTGCCGCTGCTGTTCGTGCTCTGCGGAAGCGTCACTGATGTGTTGGCATCTCCCGAGCCTGACCCGGCGAGGTTCGGGACCTGGCTGCCTAACATTCGCCAATTCATTCCCGCTGATTTCAGCCCGCTGGCTGAAGTCATCGTCTTACTGGGCGCAGCACTTACGATTCTGCTTTTCCAAGTCGTGTGCTTGTACTTCTTCTACTATCGCGTGCAAGCCACGGCCGTCGCATTTGAAGCCGCAGTGATGCACGCGCTGCGCAATCACTCGCGAAAACTGGCCGCAGTCCGCAGCTTGTCCGGTCAACAAACCGCGTTGACCGACGGACTCGAGTATCATCTGCCGCGACTACGAGCCGGCCTAAGTCGTTGGTGGCGTGCGTTTCCGCGGCATGTCGTACAAGGGATCGCCTGCGCAATACCCGCACTGCTGATCGCTCCGGTCCTCGCTCTTATCACGTTGACCGCAGCGGTCATCATCGTGGTCGTTTATCGTATCATCGACAGCCGCCGACGAACGGCACTGCCGGTGGTTCGCGAGCGAGCTACTCAGCGTCGCAATCAAGTCATGTCATTGTGCCTCAAAGGACCGTTGCTTGAATCGGTTCACAATCAAGCTGATGTACAAGCCACGTTTGAAGAGGAACTGGCCTCGTATCGGCGCGAAGCGGTTCGCAGTCTGGCCAATTCGACTTGGAAAACGCCTCTCATCCTCGCTCTGACCGGTATTCTCGGTTGCTTGTTCGTGTTTCTGACTGCAATCCAAGTGCTGGGAGAGCAGGGTACTCTCACGGTTGCCGGTGCATTGACCTTTGTACTTTGTTGCGTCGGCACTGCGGGGAGTGTCGTGCGCTTGCAACGCAGCGCTCGCGAGCTTCGCAATGTAACCACGGCCGCCGATGATCTCGAACGCTTCTTGGCATTACCGGCTGACTCGTTGCCGGTGATCGATGCCAAGCGATTGCCGCGAGTGACTTCGCATGTCGATTTGGAGCATGTCACGTTACAAGACAGCGCCGGCCGGAAACTGCTCGAAAATGTTTCGGCGCAGTTCGGTCCCGGACAACTCTATGGCCTCGTTGCCAGCCGACGCCTGCAAGCACAGGCACTGATGGAATTGCTGCTTGGCATCGGACGACCGGTGAGCGGACGCATGTTGATCGACGGGCTCTCGGTCGCCGACATCGATCCCGAACAGCTACGAGCTCTCGGTGTGTGGGTCTCGCCGGACGGACCGCTCGTCACCGGTTCGATTGAGAACAACTTGCTGAACGACGCTGCCCGAGCTGTGAATGCCGATTTGCTCGACGCACTTAAAGCCTCACGAGCCTTGGACGCGATGCAACGTTTGCCGGAAGGGACGGCCACCGTCGTAACACCGGAAGACGATCGCTTCGTCGCCGACGCACCATTTCGTCTGGGTGTCGCCAGAGCCCTCTTGAGGCAACCGTCGATCATCGTGATGGAAGAGCCGGAATCTCGCGTCGATACCAAGACAGAACAAGAAACAATTGAGGCGATCCGTTCGGTAGTTCGTCACAACACGATCACTGTCTTATTGCCGCAACGCTTGACCACACTCAGACAATGCGATCGCATCCTCTTGATTCACGAACATCAGATTGCCGACGTAGGAACTCACGCTGAATTGTTGCAGCGATCCGATTTGTACCGCCATATCAACTACGTACGCTTCAGCCCGTTGAGAAATGTGACGGTTTAGAGGCTAGAGGCTAGAGGCTAGTGGCTAGTGGCTAGGAAGACAGAGAGCTTTTAACTTCTCTTGGAACGTGTCGATTGCAGGCAGTCTCGCAACTTCTGCTGCCGCTAAATCGCTTGTTTATGACACTTCTATCTCCACCCTATAGCTTACTACTTACTACTCATCCCATATCTCACACTTGATCGATTACTCTCCATCATCCTGTTCATCTCGTTCATCCATGTTCCAACCATCCCCAATACTCATAAAAAAACCCGGTGCGAGCCTTGGACTCGACCGGGGATTGTGTTGTTAGATTCTTTGTCTGAAACCGACTAGCACTCGTATCCGGTGCGGTAGGTCGGGGTGATCATGCTGTCGTAGGCGGTGGTACCTTTGACCTTGAGGTTGGCTTGATCCCATTCCAGCTTGGGGCTTTCCACTTGCTTGCCGTCCTTTGACTGACCGGCGGCCCACACTGCCAAGTTGCCGAGCAGAATGACTTCGGTCAGCTTGCCTGCGTAGTTTTGGAAGTTCGACCAAGCCGGCTTGCCGCCCTTGATCGAGTTGACCCATTCCTTGAAGTGACCTGGTGAACGATCGAATTCGACTTCCTTGGTGTCCATGTCACCTTGCCAGAAGTATTCGGCGCCGTAATCGTCCGGCGAGAAGATCTTAGCCTTCTCACCGATGATGAGCGAACCGGAGCTCTTGAACTCGGAGAACTCTTTCGTCTCCTTGCCGTCGCTCCACTTGCCCGCCAGCTTGGCAGCATCAGGCTTCTTACCGCCGTCGTACCAGAAGACTTTAAGGGCAGGACGCGATGCGGTGGCGGCGAAATCGAACTCAATCACCGACCAACCCGGATAGGTCACGCCATTGTGACCCGAGGTGACTGCCTTGACAGCGATCGGGTTCACCAGTTCGCAACCTGCGAACGGCATGTTCATGGTATGGCAAGCCATATCGCCGAGAGCTCCGGTGCCGAAGTCCCAGAATCCGCGCCACTTGAACGGATGGTAGGCCGGGCTGTAATCTCTCATTTGAGCCGGACCGATGAACTGCTCCCAGTGAATGCTTCGGAGCAGCTTCACCCTTCGGCTTCTCGATACCTTGCGGCCAAACAGGTCGGTTGGTCCAAACGTGAACTTCCTTCACGGTGCCGATCGCACCCGACTTGATGCGAGCAGCCGCTTCGCGAAGTCCGGCACGATCCGAACCTTGATTGCCCATCTGAGTCGCAACGTTCTTCTCTTTGGCAAGGTCAGCCAAACGGCGAGCTTCCCAAATCGTGCGCGTGAGCGGCTTTTGGGTGAAGCAGGCCTTGCCGAGCTTCAGAGCCATAGCGGTGGCAACGGCGTGCGAGTGATCCGGCACGCTGACGGTGACGGCGTCGATCTTGTCACCCATCTTGCCGAGCATTTCGCGGAAGTCATTGAACTTCGCAGCGTTCGGGAAACGGGTGATTTCCTTTTCAATGGTTTCATCATCGATATCGGTAACGGCAACCACATCGCCGGCTTTGCTCGCGTCTTCCGAATCACTGCGGCCTTTACCACCGATGCCGATACATCCGAATTGAATGCGCTCGATCGCACTACGGCTCTCGCGTGGGGCAACGCCGCCGGCAGCCCAATAGCCTGCGCCGACGACTGCCGTTGTCTTCACAAACGTACGGCGTGAGGAGGATTGTTTCATGGAATAGCTCCTGGAGGTGGGAAAGGTGAGATGGTTTCGAAGGGCTGCGATCAGCTTCTCAGTCGGTGCCGCAGCCGAGGTGAACAGTTGTTGTCGGCGCCGCCGCGCAGTCGGCTGGAGGGAAATCGCCCGATCACGTGTTCGTCCGAATGCCCTGAGGGTAATCAGTTCACGCACAATGTACAATTTGGGCGAACCCTACAGATGATAATCTTTTTGCCGCCCCTATGCGACTTACCGTCCCGTTCCAGGGCCTTCTCGACACTCTTTGCGATTACCTTTCAGTCGAACCGCCGGCCGATCCGAAACCGATGATTGCGGGTCCTTCGTCGACCGTTCCTTTCGGGTGTTCAGGAGTCCTATCGTGTGGCGAGCATTTTTCATGGCGGTCGGGACCATGGTCGTCATTCTTGGACTGGAATGCTTGATCATCGACAGTGCCACCTTGGCAACCGATTCGCCTCCGCCCATGACCGCCGAGCAATCGTGGTTCGGTCCTCAGGCCATGTACGACCCTAACAGAATCGTAAAGCCTGCCGAGTGGATTCCGTGGAGCCTGCTAGCCTGCGGTGCCATCGTTCTTCTTTACGCCATCACGTTGCCGAAGCGATGGGGCAATAACTGAACGCCGACATTCTCTAGTCCGTAACTTGCGAATCGTTACGGAGCCCCGATCAGGTTCTCGTACAGGAACTTGGCTCGACGCTTCTTGCCATACGGACTCTCGGCCGCACCATGGCCCGCTCCGGGCATGATCAGCAGCTCGAACTCTTTACCCGCGCGAACCAGCGCTGCGGCCGTCGCGTAAGTCGAAACCGGATCGACATTGCGATCGACTTCGCCGACCACCAACAGCAACTTGCCTTGCAGCTTCGCGGCATCTACCAAGTTTGAACTGCGAGCATAACTTTCATCGATCGGCCAGCTCATCCACAATTCGTTCCACCAGATCTTATCAAGCCGGTTATCGTGGCAACCGCAATCCGCTACAGCCACTTTGTACATATCATGATGGTCGAGCAGAGCACGCATCGCGTTTTGTCCGCCGGCTGAACCGCCGTAAATACCGACACGATTCAAGTCCATCTCCGGATGCTTCTCAGCAGCCGCCTTCAACCACAACTTTCGATCAGGAAAGCCGGCATCGCCGATATTCTTATAACACACATCATGAAACGCTTTACTGCGATTCGAAGTTCCCATGCCGTCGATCTGCACAACGATAAAGCCGAGCTCAGCCATCTCGGTTAGACCGCCGAGCACACCGAAATTTTTCGGAACGAATGAAGACTGCGGTCCGGCGTAGATCTGTTCGATAACCGGAACCTTTTTCATGGGATCAAAATGGCTGGGCCTTACGATCACTCCAAAGATATCTGTAGTTCCATCGCGACCCTTGGCTGAGAACCGTTCCGGTAATTGCCATCCGGCAGCGATCAACTCGTCGCAATCGGCGCGTTCCAACTCGCATACGAGCGACCCGTCTGCACTACGTCGTAGGACGCTCTGCGGCGGCAGATCGACTCGAGACCATGTATCGATGAACCACTTTCGGTCCGGTGAAAACTGCCAGCGATGATCGCCGTCTCCTTCAGTGAGGACTTTAAATTCGCTGCCGTCGAAACGAACTCTCGCCAGATGACGGTAGTAGGGATCTTGCCCGTTATAATAACCGCTGATGACCAGCAACAGCTCGCGGGCTTCGTCATCGACTTGCTCGACACTGCGCACGACCCACGAACCGCTCGTGACCATGCCTAAGGCGGCTCCCGTGCGGCTGTCGAAGCGATGAAGATGATTCCAACCGCTCCGCTCGCTCATCCAAAGCACTTCATTGCGTGCATCATCAAAGTGCAAGAAGTTCTTGTGGGCATAGTCGACAAACGTCGGACTGGTTTCATCGATCAAGCGACGCACTTCGCCGCTCTGCGGGTCGATCGCCAGCACACTCAATCGCCCATGTCCGCGCTGATTGAACAAGCAAGTGACTCGCGAATCATCGGCTGACCAGCGCAAGTCGCCGAGACTCCACTGCGGCTTCATCAATTCGTCACTGATCGGAGTATGCTTCCGCGACTCAACGTTGATCAGATGCAAAGTTGTCTGAGGCAGCGGGTCACCCGGCTTGTTGTAGTTCAGCTCGTGAACCGTAGCGACAGGGACTGCCGCTTCGAGAATTTGGATCTTACGCTCCTCGACCACCGTCGTCTGTCGTGCGATCAATCGCTTGTGATCATGTGACCAAGAGACATCGCTGCGGACGGGAGCCTCGGCAGTTCCGCAATCGGTCAAGCGCACGTCGCCTTCGGTCTCAGAATGCAACCACAAGTTGTTCTCTTTGACAAAGACTTGCGGTCGCGGTCCTTCGTCACTTCGTCTTTCCCGTCGCGGTCCACGCATGCCATCGCGCGGAGCAAACCGACCGCCGTCTGTCGGTAGGTCTTTGAATGCGTCCAGTACGGCCGCGTCGATCGTGAACTCGACATCTCCTTCGACAGCCGCAATGCGCACGAGTTCGTTGCCGTCTGCATCGCGGACCTCCCAGATGTGGCCCGCGAAAGTGTGTTGCTCATGCGCCGCGCCGGGCTCGATGGTCGCGTATCGCGTAGCGCTGCCGTCCGTGCCTCGCCAAAAACAAGTCACTCGTTGTTCGAGTTTATTGACGAGCTTGACATGCGTCTCCTCTCCACCTGATACGGAGCGACGAGCTCGAGTGAGCAGTTCAGACGGGGCCGATGCTCCGGCTGCAATCTCTTCTAGAGCATAGTCTTTCAGCGAGCAACGGTAGCCTTGGGAACCGAATCGAAATTCAATCGATGCGCCGTCCGGCGAGATCACCAAGCGACTGATATTCAGAGAAAGTGCCTTGACTTCTCGGCCAGTTGCTTTTGCAAGCGACTCAGCCAATCTCACATGGTCCATCGCCGGTTCACGTTTCCCGGACTCGAGATCAACTCGCACGAACTGATGCTTATCCGTTCCCGTCGTGACGCGATACCACATCCATCTTCCATCAGGTTGCCACTGCGGATCGATCTGTCGACGAAAAACCTTGCTCTCGAATCGACGAACATTCGCAACGGCTCGTTCTCGTGCTGAATCAAAGTCATCTGCAAGAACTCTCGCGCCGATCGACATCGATCCGGCAACCGTAACGACACTGAACGCAAAGACGCCGATTGTTTTTTGAAAGGGCATATTCAATAAATCGTTTACTCTCGTGGCAAATGAACGGAATGCATGACGATCGAGCGATTGCCGCTTGTTGAAACAGCCAGTGTAAATCAAACCGACTCTCAAGGAAGACAACGCGAGCTTTTTGAAAAAGCGAACTGAGCAGGCCCCCTTGTTCGAATTCAAGCGGATCGGCGCAAGCCGTCCGGTTCCGCGAGATCCGGTTGGAAGAACCGGACGGCTGCGCCGTTCCGCTTGCATTCCAATCATAAGCCTCAAAGGGTGAGGTTATGGTTGAGGTAGAACCCTGTCAGTCCAGAACGGCGAACTCATTGGAGTTGATCAGCGCCAAGGCCGCGGCTTGCAAGCGGTCGGTTGAGTCACCGGAGGCGGCCTGCAGAAACTTAAGCAAACGGTCTCGCTCTTCGGCACTTGCCGGCCGCGACAATACTCGCGCCACCAATCGATCGATTTGTTCAGCAGGCGTCGAATCGTTGCTTCGCACGCGATCAACGATTGCTGCGGTCATCTCAACCGAAAACGCACTGTTCATCAGAGTCAGTGATTGAAGCGCGGTGGTACTGCGATCACGGACCGGACAACTGGCGCCTGCATCGGGCCTGTCAAAAGTCTCGAACAGCGGATATCGCAGATTCCGTCGAGCAAAGATGTAGATGCTTCGTCGATGATGATCTGCGATCCTCTCGCTGACTTTCCACTGACCGGGAAGCAATGTACTTAAGATTTCATCAGGCAACGGCGGCATAACGCCGGGACCGAATGCTTCGCGATTCAGTTCATCAGCCGCAGTGAGCATCGCATCGCGCAACATCTCACCGGTCAACCGCCGACGAGGATAGCGGCTGAGCAATCGATTCTCCGGATCGATCTCGATACTCTTTTTCCATCGCTCGGCTGCTGTCGACGGCGCATCGGCAGGTAGATAAGAAGCCTGACGGTAGAATCTCGACAGAACGATCAAGCGATCGAGCCGCTTCATATCCCAATCACGAGACAACTCCGCCGCAGTCCACTCAAGCAATTCTGGATGCGCCGGCTCTGTACCGGTCAAGCCTAGATCGCCGGAGGTCGCAGCCAACCCGACGCCGAAGTGACGCTGCCAAATGCGATTGGCCATCGTGCGCGCAGTCAGCGCGTTCGATGAACTGAACATCCGAGCCGCCAAGTCGGAGCGAGGGTCGTCCTCTCTCAACGCAATCGACTTGTCAGCGTCTAGTTCCAGCAAGCGAGGCAGCGCGGCAGCCACTTCAGGGCCGGGGAACCGAAAGTCTCCGCGACGATAGAGACGAGCCGGCGACGGCAGCTTACTTGCCGCCAACACGGTCACTTGCTTGTCTCGCTTCAGCTCGGGAACTCCGGACTCGAGCGCGGCTCGCAATCGGTAGAAATCGCCTTGGCTGATCGGATCGACTTTATGATCGTGGCACTGCGCACATCCGAATTGCAAACCGAAGAAGACCGATCCGACGGTAGCCGTCATCTCATTCATCAAATTGTGTCGACGTTCCGTTTGGTCATTGATGTCGGGCATATCCGGTCCCGACAAACAGAACATTGTCGCGATCTTGTTCGCGTCACTAATCGATGCTGCGTCGCTCGCTCGATCACCGGCCAATTGCAAACCGACGAATCGATCGTATGTCATCCCTTCATTAAAAGCCGAGATGACCCAGTCGCGATAGCGCCACGCATCGGGTCGAATCTTGTCGTGTTCAAACCCGTCCGTTTCAGCGAAACGAGCCAGATCGAGCCAGCTCTGCGCCATGTGCTCACCATAGGACGGCGAAGCGAGCAAGCGATCGAGTTCGCGCTCCCAAGCATCAGGCTCGGTCGATCCGCAAAATCGCTCGAGAGCTTCAGGCGATGGTGGGAGCCCGGTGAGATCAAAGCTCACGCGACGCAGCAAAGCACGTCGATCCGCTTGAGGCGCAAAACCGAGCCCCGCGCGCTTCATTCGTTCGGCGGCCAATGCATCGACCGTTGAAGCAAGCGGAACTTCGTCGGCTGCGACCGTCATGCTCGGAACAGCATCGATCGACAAGGGACCAAACGACCAGTGTCCTCGGTCACCGGAAGTGATCGGTTGTTCGTCAATCAGTTGGGACGAAGTCTCACCGCCGGCTTGCTTTTGATCGGAATCATCGGCATGTGCTGTAGAAAGGACGGCGAGTGCTGCGATCATCCATGCAGAGAACCATCTCATGCAAACAGCTCCCGCACAGGTTCGACATCATCCGTCGGACCGACCAATCGCTCATCAAGCCCGTTGTGATAGAAACTCAACAGCTTCGGTTCGAGTCCCATCAGACTGAGCAACGTTGCATGAAAATGTCGAATATGTACAGGCTTTTCAACAGCTCGCAATCCGACTTCATCTGTCCCGCCGTGAACGTAGCCTCCTTTCACGGCGCCGCCTGCCAGCCAAACAGAATAGCCCCATGGGTTGTGATCGCGTCCTCGTCCCGATTCGCTCATCGGCATACGTCCGAACTCACCGCCCCAAATCACCAGCGTGTCATCCCAAAGTCCGCGCTGCTTGAGATCACTCAGTAAACCGGCAACCGGTAGATCCGTCGCGCGACAGAACTGTTCATGATTTTTCAGTACGTCGCTGTGCGCGTCCCAACCATTCGTATCGCCCGAATAAACCTGTACGAATCGCACACCGCGCTCAATCATGCGGCGCGCGAGCAAACATCGCGTCCCGAATTCGGTAGTGTATGGTTGGTCCAGACCATAAAGCTTGCGGACATACGATGACTCTTCGCGCAAATCGACCAACTGCGGCGCGGCGGCTTGCATGCGAAAAGCAAGTTCATACGATTCGATTCTCGCAGCGAGTTGATCGTCTTGATCACGAACCGCAGTGTGATCGCGGTTGAACTGCTGCATCAAGTCCAACGTCTCACGCTGCAACTGCGAAGAGTATTTAGAGGCCGATTGAAGATGGAGTATCGGCTGCGAACCGCCGCGCATCGGCACTCCTTGATAAGCCGCGGGGAGATAGCCGCTGCCCCAGGCTGGCGGACCTCCTTTCAATCCTCCGCCCGGATCAGGTAAAACAACAAAGGCAGGTAGGTCGCTATTCTCTGACCCGAGACCATATGCGACCCAACTCCCGACGCTGGGATGGCCCATCAGGATGCGGCCGGTGTTCATTTGATAGACCGACTGCGGATGATTGACACTGTCGCCGTGCATCGATCGAATCACGCACAGTTCATCGGCGTGTTCCGCGATGTTCGGCAAGAAATCACTGATCTCGATGCCGCTTGTTCCGCGACGGCGAAACGGCTTGACTGGTCCGAGCAATGGATTCTCAGCGACTTTGCGGCGCGTCATGACTTCGCCGAAGGAGCCGGGCAGGGGCGAGCCGGACAAGCCGCAAGTTCCGGTTTCGGATCGAATAAATCCACGTGGCTCGGGCCGCCGTGCATGAACAACCAAATAACTCGCCGGACTCTTCCACCGATTGGTGCAGGCGGCGGAGAGGCGGCATCGGCCGCGAGGAGCGAACGCGAAGTCGGATGAATAGAATTCACGCCGCCCGGCATCGAGGCGAGTGCTAAGGCTCCTAACCCGCTGAGCTGAGATAGAAAGCGTCGGCGTGGATGGGTAGATCGGTTGGAATCGAGGGCCATACGAACCTCGCCGGCAGCGGAAGAGGGTGGGACATCCGAATCATCGTAACCGTCCGCAGGGGAACCTGCAAAGCAATCAGGGCCGTGCACAGGGCCTCGATTCCGTTCAAATTAACGAATTCGACGGAAAGGCCAGTGACAAGTTCGCCGACTTCCGGCCTTTCGTATTACTGTCCGGTTTCGCCCGACATCCACTACTTCGGCTACGTCGCGGCTCCGTATCGCGATGGCTCATGGGACTTAGCGGGTTATCCGCTTTGGCCGGAAATAAGGCTGACGCGATTGCTGAAGTAGAATATGCATTGCTACAACTGTCGACGGATGCATCAGCAGCGAGCTTGAATTCACTGCACTTGCCTATGGCCGAGGACGGCGATGAGCTTCGGCAGCAAGTCCTCCGTTCCTTGCTCAGCCTCGGTCAACAGCCGTTCTTATCGAACGATTGAGCTACTCCAAGCCCTTTCTGACCAGGGACCTCATGTTTTGAGGTACCGCATGGATTTGGCCGGGGCCTGGAACATTTTGGGGCAAGCCGAATTGGAAAACCAATCCTTTTCCGATGCGATGCATGCATTTCAGCAATCACTCAAGAACATGGAAATGGCAGCGGTTCGTTCAGAAGATTATCGAATTCAAAGTCGCTTAGGAGGCGTTTAAGGCAATCTGGGCCTTGCCGCGGAAGGCCGCGGTCAATTGCAAGCGGCTGCAGATTTTTTCAGATGGCGGTAATCAAACAACAAGCTGCTCTACAGAGAAAGTCCGATTGCGAATCATGTCGCGCCGACCTCGATGAACATCGTAAACACTTCGATCGTGTCACTTCAAAACAGATTCCAAGTGATCAACGCGATTCGTTGCTTCCAGTCGACGAATGACCGATACGCTCGTTTTCCTCTGACGACAAACGATAATCTGCAATGCCCCCTCCCATCCTTCATCGCATGCGATCGATTCTTACGATGAAGGGAGATGGGCACACGACAGAGCGAACATTGCGAGCCGAACATCTTGAGGCTCGATTTGCACTGACCTTCGGCGTCGGCATCATGGGTGAGTGGGTCAGCAACTTGACTTCGGACGACGCATCATCACCGGCTGAAGATCTTGCTTCCCTGATTGAAAACAGGGAATCGCTGACATCGGAAGTAGACAATCCGGACCTCGCATCAACGACCGATATTGAGCCGATGATCTTGGGGACCGAATATGGTTCAACCGTCGGGATCGATACACGATCCGTCATCGATGAGTACTCCATTCATCGCGGCGATTTTTTGGATGGCGTGATTCCTCTAAGCGACATTCAAAAAGAGTCGGCCCGCGTTCGAGCCGTTCCATTTGCCTGGACGATTCCGCAAGCGTGGGTCGACCTCAACCGGCCGGCCGAGATCAGTATTCAACGGCGAGATGAAGTCGATGTGGCCGTCGTGCGCTGGATGGTAACTCAAGACCATTTCTTAACTGCTGCGGCGTCCGAAGCGACAGTCCAAGACGTCGATGCGTCGGGACGGCCGATCCATCAAATCTCCACTGTCGCGTGGAGAATGCATTCGTCCCGCGATACGGAATCGGATCATTCATCTACGGTTTCATCCCTAAGTTGGAATCTGCATCGGAATGAGCTGTCGAACGGACTCATCGGCCTCTACGTGACCGGTCCGTTTTGGGCTGCAGGTAATGGCGCAGAGTCGGTGAATTGCAGACAAGGAGAGCCGTCATTCGTCACCACAGCGATGGCATGGAAGTCCTCGGAGAGCAACGAAGCAGGTCACGAGCTTTCGCCGTCCGACATCGTTCGCACAGCGGCTTACTTGGACTTTCTCAACGCTAAGGCCGAAGATCGAAGGGACGGACTGGATGCGCCGGGTCTCTGCGAGACGCTGGCTGCTATCGACGATGTCATCTTGCGACACGCCGACTCACTGGTCATGGCTGCGACCGCAATGGCGCTGTGCACCCAGGTTTGGTTGCTGCGAGCACAGAGCAATCCAGTCGGGGCGCGGGATCAGAAACCGCCCGGCGCTTTGAACTCGGAGTAGTTGTCGAATTCACTATGGCGTTCGGGAGCCTTATCGCCGAAGCGTGTGAATTCTTTCTCCCAGATCAACTCCACTTCACCCACCGGACCGTTACGTTGCTTGGCGATGATGATTTCGGCTTGACCGGCATACTGAGCCGCTTCATCGCCGCGATGGTAGTATTCTTCGCGGTGGACGAACATGACCACGTCAGCATCCTGTTCAATGGCGCCCGATTCGCGCAGGTGGCTCAATCGAGGTCGGTGATCCTTACCTTCTTCGGCTTGACGGTTTAGCTGCGCCAGGCATAAGACGGGGACTTGAATTTCACGAGCCATGGCTTTCAAACGACGCGCGATCTGAGCCACCTGTTCCTGACGCGGATCTTTCGGATTGTCCGGTTCGATAAGCTGCAGGTAGTCGATGACGATCATGCCCAGTCGCTTTTCGCGCTGACGAATACGCCGCGCAACAGCCGCGATCTCGCTGACCGTACGGCTGGGTGAATCGTCTACATAGAGCGGCGCATTGCTGATCTCCATGGCTTTCTCGACCAGTCGCTTGCGATCATCTTGACTGATCGAGCCGTTGCGCAGTTTATGACCGTTGACGCGCGCCACGGAGCAGAGCAGACGGTCAGCCAACTCAATGCCCGACATTTCCAAGCTGACGAACAACACAGGAGCACCGCTGAGCAGTGCAACGTTCTCGGCGACGTTCATTGAAAAAGCGGTCTTACCCATGGAAGGTCGAGCCGCCAAGATGAGCAACTCGCCATTGTGCATGCCGCCCGTCATGGCGTCGAAATCGGTGAAGTGCGTATCGACACCGCCGTCTGTGTGTGTCCCCTTCATGCGTGCATCGATGCGGTCGAGCGCTTGAGTCAGCAGATCGCTGATCGAATCAGCCGATTGACTACTGCGTTCGTCTTGAATGCGAAACACTCGCTGTTCGGCCTGCGACACCAGCTCTTTCGCTTCGAAAGCTTCTTCATATGCATCACGCAAGATCGTGGTACTGGCTTCGATCAGCTTGCGATAGGTCGCTTTGCTGCGAACGATTTCCGCGTAGTAAATCGCATGCGCCGCATTGGCAACGCTATTGGCAAGCTTGGCCAGGTACGCGCTGCCGCCGGTGAGTTCGAAATCGCCGGCAGCCTTCAGGCGATGGACGAGCAGCATGACGTCGATCTTTTGATTCGATTCGCACATCAGCATCATGTGCTGATAGAGCTTGCGATTCGCATCGTCGTAGAAGTCATCCGGGCGAAGGATCAATGCCAGATCGTTCGCCACGTCAGGCAACAGCAGGATACTTCCCAGCACCCCCATCTCCGCCGAGACATCGCAGGGTGGAGCTCGGTCGAGGATTTCTTCGATCTTGGGGGGCGGCGGATCTCTTCGCTTCTTTGAATCTGCAACGCTCATCCGTAAATCATCCTTCGCAGTGATTCAACCATTGTTGCGTCAAAGCAGTCCATCCGCAAACGACTCGTGAGTAGTACTCGTGACGAGGCAATCTACTCGTGACGAGGCTCCAGGCTCGTCACGCACTGCCGGCGAGGCTCCAGCCTCGCAGTCTAGTCTCGGCAGGCTGGAGCCTGCTAACGGTGGGTGACGAGGCTGGAGCCTCGTCACCAGATACAGCTCGTCACCAGATACAGCTCGTCACCAGATGCAGATCGTAGCCGGGTATTGCTCTACTGAGCCCCGGCCAGCGAGGCTTGCACATGGCTGACGATCTGATCAGCTGTGATCTTGAAGTGCTGGTACAAGAGCGTGTACGGAGCCGAACCACCGAAGGTGCTCATGCCGACAAAGTGCCCGGCATCGCCGAGGAATTTATCCCAACCCTGTCGAATGCCGGCTTCGCAAGCCACACGCAGCTTAACATTCGGCGGCAACACACTGTCTCGATACTCGGGCGTCTGGTCCCCGAACAGCTCGATACAAGGCATGCTCACGACGCGAGTCTTCACTCCGGCCGCGGCCAGCTTTTGTTGAGCTTCGATGCACAGCGACAATTCAGTGCCGGTGCCCATAAGCACTGCTTGCGGAGTTCCTTCGCAATCGCTGATGACATAACCGCCGCGACGAGCTCCTTCCGCCGATGCGAACTTGGTGCGATCGTAGGTCGGAGTGTTTTGTCGCGACAATACGAGAGCCGCCGGATGTCGATGTTGTTCCAGGATCGAACGATACGCTTCCAGAACTTCATTTGCATCGGCCGGACGATAGACATACAGACCGGGAATGGCTCGACAAGCTGCCAAGTGTTCGACCGGTTGGTGAGTCGGACCGTCTTCGCCGAGGCCGATCGAATCGTGAGTCAACACATACAGCACCGGTTGATGCATGATGCTGCTCAGTCGCATGGCCGGGCGCATGTAATCAGTGAACACGAAAAAGGTCGCGCCGTAGCTGCGCAGTCCGCACAACGACATACCGTTTAGGATCGAACCCATCCCGTGTTCTCGAATGCCGAAGTGGAAATTGCGTCCGCCGTAATTGTGCGATTCAAAGTCTTTCTGATTGTCGAGCAGCGTCATGGTGCTCGGCGCCAAGTCGGCTGAACCACCGACCATGAACGGCAGGTTCGGAGCGATCATGTTCAGCACTTTGCCGCTGCTGACGCGCGTCGCCAAACCTTTTTCATTGGCTTCGAACGCTTTCAAGCCTGCGTCCCAACCGGCAGGCAGTTTGCCTGCAAAGAGCGCATCCAGTTCAGCCGCTTCTTTGGGGAATTGAGCTCGATACTTATCGAACTTGGTTTGCCACTGGGCATGAGCCGCAGCTCCGCGCTTGCCGAGGGTATCTGCAAAGTAAGCCGGCACTTCGTCAGGTACCAAGAACTTGGCATCGGTCGGCCAACCGTAGGCGGCTTTGGTGAGCTTGATTTCCTCTTCACCAAGAGGTGCACCGTGAGCGCCGTGCGAGTTGGCTTTGTTCGGCGAACCGTAGCCGATGATGCTGCGCACAATGACCAGCGTCGGCTTGTCGCTCGTTTGACGGAACGTTTCGATCGCGCCGGACAGAGCTTCCAAGTCGTTGGCATCAGCCACGCGAACAACGTTCCATCCCATCCCTTGGAAACGCTTCTCGACGTTCTCGCTGAACGCCAAATCGGTTTCGCCTTCGATGGTGATCTTGTTGTCGTCGTAGAACCAAACGAGATTGGAAAGCTTCAAGTGGCCGGCGAGCGAAGCGGCTTCATACGAGACCCCTTCCATCAAGTCGCCGTCGCCGCAAATCGCAAAGACATTGAAATCGAAGATGTCGAGGCTGGGACGGTTGTAGTGACCGGCCAACCACTTCGAAGCGATCGCCATACCGACGCTGTTGCCGCAACCTTGACCGAGCGGCCCGGTCGTGGTCTCGATGCCGGCTGCTTCTCCGTACTCAGGATGGCCCGCGCAGGGGCTGCCCATCTGACGGAACTTTTTAATGTTATCGAGCGTGATCGAAGGTCGATCGAGCACTTTACCGTCGTGGTCTAGCGCCTTAATGCCGCTCAGATGAATCAGCGAATAGAGCAGCATCGATGCGTGCCCGGCGCTGAGCACAAAGCGGTCACGGTTCGGCCAGTTCGGAACCGCGGGATTGTAGCGAAGAGCAGATGTCCAAATCTGAAAAGCGACCGGAGCCAACGCCATCGGAGTTCCCGGGTGACCGCTGTTGGCGGCTTGTACCGCATCCATGCTGAGGGTGCGGATGGTATCGATCGCAGTCTGCTCAACCGACAATTTCTGTACGCTCATTCAACTGGGCTCCCGCGCCTCGAACGACACCTGGCGATGGTCGAGGCATTTGTTTCAAAACTAGGTGTTTATGTGCTGAAATCTCATGTGCTGTTCAGGTGCGCGAAGATATCCGCAAACCGGTCGGAACGCAACGACCGACCGGTAACGCACCAGTCTGCAAATGCGAGACAGATCGTTGACCTATCACGTTGTTTATCGAGCGGCGCGGATGGCGTGTTGATCAGAATTCTGTACCGCACGGATTTGCGAGCGGGACTGGCGGAACTCAGGGGTCCGCGGTAAGCTGAGGCGAATTGTTACGGCTCTTCCGCACACACTCTCGCGGCTCATCCGTAGAGGGTCATTTCGGCATTGTGTTACGGCTAAGGTAACTTCGTCGGGCACTGTTGTTGTTTGTCAAAGCGTGCGGGTAGGGTCGGCGAGAATCATTTCGATAACTGCTTGCGTGGGTACCGGCCCTGGGGGAGTTTTGACAGGATGACACCTGCCGAAATCCGTGAAGAAATCATCGACATTTTGAGCGACATCGCTCCGGACGAAGATCTGAGCGGGCTCAATGACAGCCAGTCCTTCCGCGAGCAGATTGAACTCGACAGCATGGATTTTCTGGACATCGTCATGGAGCTGCGCAAGCGGCACCGCGTCCAGATTCCCGAGGAAGATTACGGCCAATTGGCAAGCATGGAAAGCACGGTTACGTATCTCGAACCGAAGATGCGAGATCTCTAGACGTTCGTTTTTTCCCGCCGTGCGATGAGTTCTCCGCCGTGTATGACACGATCATCATCGGGGCAGGGATGTCCGGACTGGCCGCCGGTATCCGGTTGGCCCATTACGATCAGAAGGTGTGCATACTCGAACGGCACACCACGATCGGCGGCCTGAACGGTTTCTATCGCATGAACGGCCGCGACTACGATGTCGGCCTGCATGCGGTCACGAACTTCACACCGGCCGGAGCGAAAAAAGGTCCGCTGGCGAGACTGCTTCGGCAACTTCGCTTTCGCTGGGACGAGTTCGAACTGTCGCCTCAGTGCGGCAGCGCCATTGCTTTT
The DNA here is from genome assembly GCA_046349815.1 of Pirellulales bacterium. GTDB lineage: Bacteria > Planctomycetota > Planctomycetia > Pirellulales > Pirellulaceae > Aureliella. The sequence goes on from JAXMBQ010000006.1 coordinate 142,507, forward strand.
CCTGGCGTCAAACTGCGCTTCAACAACGACATCGAATTGTTGAAAGCCGAGATCGCGGAAGCCTTCCCCGGCGAGAGGGACAACTTCGAGCGACTTCTCGCGCAACTAGCCGATTACGACGACCTGACCCAAGATAACTTCAGCGGCTCGGCGCGCGCATTTCTCTCCAGCATCTTCCACGAGCCGCTACTCATCGAGATGTTGCTCTGTCCGTTGATGTGGTACGGCAACGCGCGCGAAGATGATATGGATTACGGTCAATTCTGCATCATGTTCCGCAGCATCTTTCTGGAAGGCTTCGCACGGCCTTTCAAAGGAGTGCGATTGATCCTCAAGCACTTGGTTCGCCGATTTCGCTCACTCGGCGGCGAACTGAAGTTGCGCAGCGGCGTAGCGAGGATCAAAGTCGACGGTGATCGCGCAATCGGTGTAGTTCTGGACAACGGCACCGAACTGGAAGCGAAACGAATCCTCTCCAGCGCGGGAATCGTGGAGACCCAGCGGCTGTGCGAAGACTTGACGACCACCGACGTGGCCCGCGCGGGCAAGTTGTCATTCATCGAGTCGATCTCGGTGCTCGACTGCCAACCGAAGAATGTCGGATTTGAAGAGACGATCGTCTTCTACAACGACAGCGAAAAGTTTCATTGGCGCAAACCGAATGATGACTTTTGCGATTTACGCACCGGTGTCGTGTGCAGTCCGAATAACTACTTGTATCCGGACGAAGTCGGTAACTTGTCCGACGGCATCATGAGACTAACGACCATCGCTGACTACGATCGCTGGGTCGGTTTGAGCGATGAAGAGTATTTGAAAAAGAAGATGTGGTGGTATGACCGGAGCGTCGCATCAGCCGTGCGCTTCGTCCCTGATTTCCGCAGTCGTACGATCGATACGGACATCTTCACGCCGAAGACGATTCGTCGCTTTACTTGGCACGACAACGGAGCCGTCTACGGCGCGCCGGAGAAGAAGCTCGACGGTACCACGCACTTGAAGAATCTATTTCTCTGCGGCACCGACCAAGGCTTCGTCGGCATCATCGGCTCGATCGTATCCGGTATCTCCATCGCCAATCAACACTGCCTTCGCGACAACAGTTGAGCTATGTCTTTCTGATCTGTATCTCTGATCTGTATTTCTGATCTGCATTTCCAAGCGTAATGGCGAAGCCATGCGGCTCTTCCTCGGCAGCCGAATAGCTACGCGCCGAATAACTCACGCAACGAATGATGTCAGTTATCAATTCCCCGTAGGGGATACACGCCAGTAGCCGGGGGTTCGAGCGCCAGCTCCTACCCCCGGGGCTCTATTGGCCGTGCCAATCGCGGCGAGTCGTTGACTTCGTTCAATCGATGCGGTTCTTCGAGCCGCAATGCGAGTTGACTTCGTTCATGCGATTAGGATTGCGGCTCGGTCGAATGGAGTTTCTTAACGGATCTTTCCGTCGCCGCCCCTCTTCGCGGAATCGAATTCCCGGGGGTACGAGCTGCGCTCGAACCCCCGGCTACTGAGGTGAAACGCTTTCAGCGTTTGATTCAGATCGCGAGGAACACCACTGGACTTCGATTGAATAGCATTCGATGTGCGAGATTGTGCGAACTTGTTCTTTCGCGTCTCGATTGCTAATTGTGCCGGCCGCTGCGCGCTCGACTTGGAACGTCGAGCTACGACGGCTTTGAGGGCTGAGCTACAACCTAATGACTCGGTCGCAAAAGAAAATGAGTTGGTTCGCCTGTAAGCCGGGTTCTGTCTCAGGGGTACTCATGCACCTCTGACGACGGTCATTTATCTAGGGCCGCGATTGCTCACGGCCTCGAGCGATCTACCCGAAAGTCGATAACGAGCCGGATCGACTCTGCTCTCTGTTTGATCTTGCTTCGAGCGGGGTTTACCCAGCCGACCGAGTCGCCTCGGCCGCTGGTGAGCTCTTACCTCACCTTTTCACCCTTACCACGCATCGCGACTCTTGCGAGCCGCGGCCGTTCGGCGGTTGTTCTCTGTGGCACTTTCCCTAACCTTGCGGCTGGTCGGCGTTACCGACCGCTCCATCCTGCGAAGCCCGTACTTTCCTCTTCCGACCCTCCGGCCAAGCACGCGCATAACGCGTGCTCGCCGTGGTCCGGCAGCGACCGTCCGGCAAACCAACTCAAGCGACAATCATAGCAAAAACGACGGATTTCGCTCTGGCTCTGCCGTGTCATATGCCAATGAATGCATTGGCAGCCTGCATTATGAATAGCCGCACAATCGAGGTACTCACAAACTGCCGAATCGGCTAACATGCCGGGGAATACCGAGAGGAACTTGCGCGCCGGTGTCGACGGCAAACGGAATAGCAGTAGACACGCGGCAATCGAATGACAGGGATGTGAGAAGGGCCGAAACTGTGTCGAACATGGATGGACATTTTTATCGACTTACCAGCCGGCGAACGCTGGTGCTCGACATTGCTTACTTCGCCGAAAAAGTACCCGCGTTTCCGGTCGAGCGGTGGTTCGACATGAGCGAGATCGCCGCGGCGCGCTCGGCCGCTTATCGACGCATCTCTTGGGTGACGCTGTTCATCAAAGCCTATGGACTGGCCGGCCGTCAGATCCCGCAGCTTCGAGCTCACTATCTGCGTTATCCGTTTCCTCACTTCTATCAATCCCCGGGCTCGGTCATCTCTGTTTCGATCAATCGATTCTGCGAAGGCCAAGACAGATTGTTCTGGGGACGTTTTTATCAGCCGGAGAATCAGCGGTTGGTCGACCTGCAAAGCCAGCTCGACTCCTACTGCGAAGGAGACGTTCAGGAAGTCTTCAAGCGACAGATGCTCGCGTCGAAACTACCGTGGCCTCTGCGACGTCTCGGCTGGTGGTGGCGATTCAACTTCCAACCCAAAGATCGTGCTCGAAGACTCGGCACAGGCAGCATCTCAGTGCTGGCAGCTCAAGGCGCTTATAACCGATTGCACCCGTGCATCCTTACCTCGTCGTTGGCTTACGGCCCGATGGAGAAGGACGGTCGCATGTGGATCACTCTCCAGTGCGACCATCGAGTCATCGACGGAGTCGCCGCCGCGGAAGCGCTGAACGCTTTCGAACGGGCATTCCAAGGTGAGTTGCTCTCTGAACTATCACTGCTGAGGCATGACGCGCAGACGAAGGCGGCTTAGGTAGCTTTCGTGAGTCTGTGGGTGCTGCTCGATTTGGAAAATCGAGCTACAACTGGCAGCGAATGTCTACGCAACTTGCCAGGTGTCGCCGCTGCGGAAGAGTTTGTTCAAGTCACCGGGACCGCGGGCTTTTACGGCGGCGTCGATCTGACCTTGCACTTCCGATTCGAACGTCGGCGAATGGACGTCTCGGAAGACTCCGATCGGCTCAGGAAATTCGGGATGGCGCATTCTGGCCAACAGATAAGTCAGCGTTGAATCTGCTTTCTCATCATGGAACAGCAGGTCATCCTGAGTCACGCCATTACCGAGCTGAACGATCTCGGGCTTGAGGCCGTTCAGTCGAATGCCGCGATCGCGGTTCTTTCCGAACAGCATCGGCTTGCCATGCTCCAACTCGAGCATGTTGTCTTCTCGCAAGTTTCGGTCTTGTGCGTAATTGAACGCTCCGTCGTTGAAGACGTTGCAGTTCTGATAGACTTCGACGATGGCTGTCCCTTGGTGACGAGCAGCTCGTTCCAGCGTGGCAGCCAAGTGCTTGATGTGCGTGTCGACCGAGCGGGCGATAAAGGTGGCTTCGGCTCCGAGAGCGACGAGGATCGGATTGAGCGGATGGTCAACCGCTCCCATCGGCGTACTCTTGGTCACTTGACCTACCGGACTGGTCGGTGAGTACTGGCCTTTGGTGAGGCCGTAGATACGGTTGTTGAACAGTACCAACGTGACATTCACGTTGCGACGCAACAAGTGAATGAAGTGGTTGCCGCCGATCGACAGCGAATCGCCGTCGCCGCTGATCACGAAGACCTTCAGGTCAGGACGAGCCAACTTCAAGCCGGTGGCGACTGCCGGCGCGCGACCGTGAATGCTGTGCATTCCGTACGTGTTCATGTAGTACGGAAAGCGGCTGGAACAACCGATCCCCGACACGAAGACGATCTGCTCCGGCGGCAGCCCCAATTCGGGCAGCATCTTTTTCATCTGCGCCAGAATCGAATAGTCTCCGCAACCGGGACACCATCGAATGTCCTGATCGCTGGCAAAGTCATTGGCAGTCAAAACCGGAAGTGCAGTACTCATCTCTAATGTTCGCTGTTTATCGTTGGATCGTTGGTTGCTTGAGTGTTACGAGCATGACGGAGTCGAATGCAATCAGGATCGCGATTGCATCAACACGCCGGCTCCTTCGGCACTGGTCATTTCCATGATCTTGTCGACCAATTCAGTGACCGTGAACGGTTTGCCTTTGATCTTGTTGTAGCCGACGGCGTCGACGAGATAACGGCTGCGAATCAACATGCGAAGCTGTCCACTGTTGAGTTCGGGAATAAGAACCGATTCATAACGACCGAGGATCTCGCCCAAGTTGCTCGGGAAGGGATTCATGTGGCGAAGATGGCAGTGAGCCACGCTGCGGCCGGCTTCCAAAGCTCGTTGCACTGCGGTGTAGCAAGCGCCGTGCGTTCCACCCCACGACAGCACCAAGAGTTCGCCGCGCTCCGGACCGTAAACCTCTTGTGGAGGAATGACGGAAGCGATGTTGGCCACCTTTTTGGCTCGGATATGAACCATCTTCTGATGGTTCTCCGTGTCGTAGCTGACGTTGCCCGTGCCGTCTTGTTTTTCCAATCCGCCGACGCGGTGCGCCAGGCCGGGGACTCCGGGGATACCCCAGGGACGAGCCAGCATTTCGTCGCGAGCATACGGCTTGAACGCCGATCCGTCACCAGTGGCAACCGGATGCTTGATCTCGATCGGTTCCATCTTCGTCACATCGGGAATCGACCAGGGTTCAGCACCATTGGCGATGTAGCCGTCGGAGAGAACGATTACCGGGACCATGAAGCGAGTTGCAATGCGCCAAGCTTCGATGGCTGTATTGAAACAGTCGCCGGGGCTGCGCGCGGCCAAGACCGGAATCGGTGCTTCACCATTGCGGCCAAAGAGCACCTGCAACAGGTCGGCTTGCTCCGTCTTGGTCGGCAGACCGGTACTCGGACCGCCGCGCTGCACGTCGATGATCACGAGGGGGAGTTCGAGCATGACGGCCAACCCCATGGCTTCGCCCTTGAGAGCGATACCCGGCCCGCTGCTGGTCGTAACTCCCATCTCTCCGCCGTAAGATGCGCCGATCGCTGCGCAGATAGCAGCGATCTCATCTTCGGCTTGGAAGGTGCAAACGCCGAAGTTCTTGAACTTGCACAGCTCATGCAGAATGTCGCTGGCCGGAGTGATCGGGTACGAACCGTACACGAGTTTCTTCTTGCTGAGCTGAGCTGCTGTCATCAGGCCCCAAGCCATCGCTTGATTGCCCATGATGTTGCGATACGTGCCGGGGGGCAGCGTAGCCGCTTCGACTCGATAAGAATGTCCCAGTGTTTCGGTCGTTTCGCCGAACGCCCAACCCGCGCGCAGAGCGCGTTCGTTGGCTTCTTGTACATCCTGCAGTTTGGAGAACTTGCCGCGAATGAACCGCAGTGTGGCGTCCATGTCTCGACCGTAGAGCCAGTAGACGAGACCCATCGCGAAAAAATTCTTGCAGCGATCGGACTCTTTGACACTTAGACCCAGATCTTGTACGGCCTGCCGAGTCAGACGCGTCATGGGAACCTTTACCAAGCGGTAGTTCTCCATGTTGGGTTCTTCGAGCGGATTGACGGTCAAGTTGGCCAGCTTCAGATCTTTGTCTTCAAAGCCGTCTTCATTGACAATCAACAAGCCACCCGGACGCAAGTCGGCAATATTCGTCACCAGAGCCGCCGGGTTCATCGCTACGAGCGCGTCGAGCGTATCACCGGGGGTATGTACTTCGTGCGATGCAAACTGCACTTGAAAACCGCTCACGCCGGCTCGCGTTCCGCGCGGTGCACGGATCTCAGCCGGGAAGTCCGGAAATGTAGCAACGTCATTGCCGAGAAGAGCGGAGGTATTGGTAAGCTGGGTGCCTAGCAATTGCATTCCGTCGCCAGAGTCGCCGACCAATCGCACGGTAATACCGCTGACAGTCTCGACGCTTTTGACCGCAGCGGCGGACGCGGAGATGTCCTGAGACATTCAGATGATCCGTTGTGGAACGAAAGTAATTTGGGTGGTTAAGACCGATTTTACCGGCTGTATCGAATAAGAAGCCGGATACGGAATAGTAATTTTGCCAAAGATACGGCGGATTTACTATGCCAAAGTCCCGATTCAAGCCCGCGAAAGCTCAATGACCGCAAAGTGAAAACGGCAAGAAAGAGTGGCTGGGCCGGGAAAAGTTGGGGTTGGGTTGGAGGAGATGAGCCCGGAGAAGAGAAGGCACTTTGGGCGGAGATTGAGAAGATTAGGGCCGATGGAGAGTTGAAGAGGACTGCCTTTCGCGGGAGCGAAAGGTGACTTTGGATCTAAAGGCGACTTGGGGGAATGGGAAAACAGCGAGCTCAGGGACGCCTTATTTTGGATTCATCTGAGGAAGACGCCGTGCTTGAGGAGGAGACGTGGTTGCTGCGTGGCGCGGCTAGGTGAGGCGGCGGGACGCTGTGACCGGGGCCATGATGAGGTCCGCTGATAGGTCCGGCGTCGTGGCTTTCGTAGGCGTCATCGTAGCGCGACGTATAACCCGGCAGCTTGGCTCGCTCGAGTTCCAGAGCGTACTCTTCGACGACTCGGTGCTGGATCGAATCGCGACAAGCTTGATTAATCGGGTGGGCCACGTCGGCGTAGAGTTTGTTGGGAACTTCTTCATCGCGCGATTCACGCGACTCGCGCAGACGAGTACCGCATTGGCTGCAGAAGTTGCTGCGCAGATGATTCTTGTTACCGCAACGATTGCAACGAAAGGTCAGTTTGCGGCTGGGCATGGCAACGAAAGGGCCTTGGCTCCCTTCAATGATCTTGAGGTCGCGCACCACGAAACAGTTGTCAAACGTGATGGAACAGAACGCTCGTAAGCGATCTTCGGACTCTTCCATCAGTTTTATTCGAACCTCTGTAATCTCCACCGTCACAGCTCCTTGATGCGTAAACGTGGATCCACTCGGCTCTGCAAGGCTCAAGGGTTCGGGCGAGGCTGCTGACTAAGTTGTGCTTCAATGGGTGGTGCATACCAGGCCTCAGCCGCATGGGCTCGAGGCAGTCCAAGCTCGATCAATCGGGCCGCAGCATTCTCCGCTTGCTCAGCACTGTCGACCAGTGCGTAGCAAGCCGATCCGCTGCCTGTCATCATTGCTTTCTTCAATCCTAAATTTGTCATCATCGATCGCTGCGTTGCGATCCATGTATTCAACCGACCGGCAGGCTCCTCCAAGTCATTGCTCATCAGACTACGTATCGTATCGACATTTCCTTCGTCGCAAGCCTGCAGCATTCTTTCGATTCGCCCGCTTCGTTGTTTTGCGTAAAGCTGTGCTGATCGTTGTTGCTCATGTTTATGCGCGGCGTCTTGTCGGCTGTCTGCATCGGTTACTCTATCCGTTTCGGATGCCTGTGTCACCTTTTTCGACTGCATGTCGCTCTCGATTGAACAATTAATCTCAGCCGGCTTCCAAGCTCGATAAACCTCAGCCGTCGATGAACCGACGGCAGGATGTGTGATTACCAAGTGCAAAGGGGTTCGGCCGGTGTAGCAGGTCACGTGCTCGCCACGTCCGGTAGCTCGTGCTAATCCGATGCCGCCTCGTTCGTCTCCGAAAAAAAGGGGAACGTCGCTCCCCAGCGCCGCGCCGATTCTCCATGCAAGCTCTCGATTCCAACTTCCCCACATCAGCAGACCCGCTGCAATCGCAGCCGCTGCATTGGAGCTCCCTCCGCCCAACCCCGCTGCGGCCGGAACTCGTTTGATCAATCGAACGTGACAACCTCCTGTCGCGCCGAGTTCGTCGCGCACGCGGAGGAGCGCTTTCAGGATGAGGTTGCGACCATCGACTGGAATGTCCCAAGCCGGATCGCTTCCGCCCGAATCTGCCGCTCGACGATCCGCGACGACCAACTCCAACCGCAGCTCGCTCTCCTTAAGAGGACGAAACTCGAGGTCGTCCGTCAAACTCACGGGACACATCAGCGTATCGATTTCGTGAAAGCCATCCGGTCGCTTACCGAGCACATCCAGTATCAGATTCACTTTTGCAGGGGACCTGACCGTCCATCCCCATTGGACCGCTTGGATGTGCATCGTGCTCGTTATCGTTTTGAGAGAAGATCGAGTGTTGAATCGGTGACGAATGCAGTATCAGCTCGCGGGCACACCTACTGGTAACGAGGCTCCAACCTCGTTACCTGCTGTGCGGCAGGCTCCGGCCTGCCGGGTGAGGGCTGCGAGGCTGGAGCCTCGCCGGCAGTGCGTGACGAGGCTGGAGCCTCGTCACGAAGAATGCAGACACTACTGCCTACAAATACGGCGATCCTAACGCGGCCAATCCGTTGCGGAGTTTCTTCCAAATCGGCATTGCGTCTATCGACTCGAGTGTCATGGCTTGTGAGTTCGCAATCTTCGACTCGATCAAACGCGTAAGACCTGCCGCTGTTTCCAGGCTGTAGCATTCTACGTTCAGCTCGAAGTTCAATCGCAGGCTGCGCGGATCCCAGTTGGACGATCCGAAGAAGATCACCACGTCGTCCACGATCATCAGCTTTGTATGATCGAATGGCGGCGGCGATATCCAGACTCGGCAGCCGCGTTCGATGACTTGGCGAATCATCGCCGTCGAAGCCCAGTTCACAACAGGAATGTTGTTCTTGTCCGGCAACACGATATCGACTTCGATTCCTCGCAAGGCAGCGACATTCAGCGCGGTGATCAGCGATGAGTCGGGTAGGAAGTACGGGGTCACGACTCGCACTGTGTTTTCCGCTGCGGCGATAGCTCCCATTAGCGAAAGATGAAAGCTCTCGAGTCGCTCATCCGGTCCGTCGGGTATGGCTCGAGCCGGAATCGTACCTTTGGGCACCGATCCGGACGAACTGAGTGTCGGGAACCAGGCTTCACCCTCCAATATCTCACCGGTAGAGAAGTACCAATCGTCAACGAAGACGTCTTGCAATTGAGCCGTAACGGGACCTTCCAGTTTGAAATGCAAGTCAGCGATCGGATGTCGCGGTGATGACTGCAATCTGTGGCCCTCACGAATATTGACACCGCCCGTAAACCCGACGCGACCGTCGACGACCAGCAGCTTGCGGTGTGTGCGTAAGTTCGAGTAATGAAACGTCCAAGGAACGAGCGTAGGTATAAAAGTGGCGCAGGGAATTCCATGTCGTCGCAACACCGTCGGCATCTTCGTCCAACTGTATCGAGATCCCATGTCATCGATGATCACTCGGACCTTCACGCCGCGCTCGTGAGCCCTCTTGAGTGCAGAGGCAAACTGCTGACCGATTGAATCGTTATCGAAGATGTACGTGCTCAGCGCAATGGATTGAGCCGCGTTCTCGATTGCATCCAGCATCGCGGGAAACGCTGCGTCTCCATTTTCGAGCGGCGTTATTGAATTGCCGGACAGAAGCGGCAATTGCGTAATGCGTCCGATTAATTGAGGTATGGACGCCAGATGCCTGCGATCCGGGCCGAGAGCCGCTTGAAGGTCGGCCGTTGCCTCGCTGTCGTCGTCTGCCGGTGGACTCCAGATGCGATTTCCCAAACGCAAACGTTTGGCTTTGCGCTCGATACGATTAATTCCGAGCCACAAGTAGAGAAACGAACCGACGAGCGGCGACAGCCACACGACACCGACCCACGCGATGATCGATCGTGAATCGCGTTTGGTAAGCAACGCATGCGTGGAAGCTGTCAGAGAGGCTACCAAGCCGGCTCCGGCCAGCAGGAGAACTAGGAACTGCTCCCAGCTTCCCAACAATATTTCCGCGATCAGGGCACATTCTCCACGGGTTAGCGCTTTCCGACTCGTAATGTCCTGTTTCGGATCGTACCATAACCGGTTCTCACCTGCCCCACTCCTTGACCGAGACGTCCATTATGAACCTCCATCGAATGTGCTCTCGATTTATCAATTGCGTTTCAACCGTCCTGATCATCATCATCGTCGGCGTTGCATGCAGTCGATTTGCGCCCGCAGAGTCTCGACCGCCGAATGTCGTTATTCTTTTCGTGGATGATCTTGGTTACGGCGACATCGGACCTTACGGAGCACTCAAGCAAAAGACGCCGAACCTGGATCGCATGGCAGCTGAGGGTAAGAAACTGACTTCCTTTTATGCGCGCCGGTATGCTCCGTTTCACGAGCTCAATTGATGACCGGTTGCTACGGATCGCGAGTCTCCGTACCGGGCGTGTTTTCTCCGGCGTCGAAGCATGGCTTGCATCCGAATGAAATCACGATCGCCGAACGACTGAAGGAGCGAGGCTATGCAACGATGTGTATCGGGAAGTGGCACTTGGGTGATCAGCCACAATTCCTCCCGACCAAGCAAGGCTTTGACCGTTACTTCGGTATCCCTTATTCCAACGATATGCAGCGTCGTTCCACTGAATCTAAACAGAACGTTGTGCCGCTACTGCGCGATGACAAAGTTATTGAACTGCTGACTGATGAACAGCAAAGCCGCATCGTGGAACGCTACACGCAAGAGGCTGTCGGATTCATTCGCGAGAACCGCGATCATCCGTTCCTCCTTTACTTGCCGCATACCGCGGTCCATACGCCGATTCATCCAGGTGAGAAGTTTCGAGGCAAGTCACAGAACGGGCGGTTCGGCGACTGGGTCGAGGAAGTGGATTGGTCCGTCGGCCAAGTGCTCGACACGCTGCACGATCTCAAGCTGGATACGAACACATTGGTAGTCTTCACCAGCGACAACGGACCATGGCTGATCAAAGGTGCCGACGGGGGAAGCGCACTCCCGCTGCGCGGCGGCAAGGGGAGCACATGGGAAGGTGGCGTGCGCGTCCCGACTATCGCTTGGTGGCCGGGACGAATTGCGGCAGGGACTTCATCGGATGCTATTGCCGGAACGATCGATTTGTTGCCGACCGCTGTTTCGTTAGCCGGGGCGCAGTGCCGGCCACTCCGGTCATCGACGGTCGAGACCTATCGCCGCTGCTGTTTGACAAGTCATCGGATTCGCCGCGCGGAGTTCACTATTACTTCGCCGGCTATAACTTGCAGGCGGTTAGGCAAGGTCCATGGAAGCTTGCTGTGGCCGAGCAGCCCGAGCCTGTCGGGAAGGACTTAGAGCACGATGCTTCGATCGTTCCGCGACTCTATAACTTGCAAGAAGAGATCGGCGAGCCGCACGAACTTAGCGGCGAAACATCCTGACAAGGTGACTGAACTGACCAAGCTGATCGAGAAGATGCGAGCAGAAATCGGCGGTGATGAACCGATTGCTCGGCGGCCTCCGGGGATCGCCGAAGACGCCAAGACCTTGTATCCGAGCGAAGCGGCAAACGCTGCAGCAGGTACTGCTTCAGTCGGTAAGAAGTTGCCGCTCAATCTCGCTCAATCCAAGATCGGTGACATCCTATCGGGCCGGCAGGCTCCGCAAGTCGCCAACATCGCGTTTCAGATTCATTGCCAAGTGCAAACAGCTCAGAGCGACGGAGTGATCTTGGCTCACGGCGGCACAAGTGTCGGGTATGCACTGCATCTCAAGAACGGACGGCTGTTCTTTACGATGCGCGAGTCGACGACGGAACAGGAAGTATCGATACCATTTCCTGCTTCCGACAGTTTGCGAGATGTGCAGGCGGGATTTACGGCCGACGGCAAACTGACCCTTCAATCGGGAAGCGAACAAGCCGCCAGTTCCAAAGCGGTCGGCTTTCTGCCTCGACAGCCCAAGGAGAACTTTTGCATCGGGACCGACGATGGCCAGCCGATCACTCGCTACAGTTCCTCGGCAACATTTAGCGGCAAGATCGAGCAATTGAAGATCGTGCCGATCAAATAGCCTTATCGTCGGTCTCAAGTCTTTTTTCCCGGGCTGAAGCAATATGACGCGGGCCGAACATGCGTCGCAGAACAACGATGTCTTTGCGACTTCGTGCCGTGCCGTGGATTCGGTGGCACGCCAGTTCGACGAATTGAAACAAGCCGTCATCGCGATCAAGGGATTTCAGATTGTTGTCGATCGCGGCTACTTTACGCCGAGTGAAGATGAGCAGGCTCGTCGGTTGCTGATCGCATACTGGCAGATGCGCTCCGCATTGCTCGAAGTCGTGAACGATCTGCGAGCGCGCGCGGCGCGGTCCAAGGCTGATTACGATCGGCTTTTCTTACCTGGTTATGCAGGTGCCTTGGTGTTGCTCGATGCAGCCAGGTTCCTCCGTGAACAGTTTCATGACAAGCCGTTGTTTCGAGCCAAGCTGAACGAGCCGGAGCCGAACTTTGGCATTCCCGCCGGTGTTTATGATACGACCCAGCAATCGTGGACGAGGCCGCGACATGCTTGGGAACTCTTCGACGCGGCTCGTTACCATCGCCGACGGATCAATGCAGATGAATGGAAAGGGGACGTCGATGCAGAGCGGATGCTTGAGCTGATCGATCGTCTCTCCTCGCGGCTCGGGACTCGCTGGTCTGACTTCGCCAAAGCACGTGTGCGATGCTTGACCCGCGAGTGCTGGAGCCTGCTCAAACGCGACATGTTCGGATCGGCGATGTGGCAAGTCCAAAAGGCTCTCGGAGTATTGGCCGCCGAGAAGTATCTCAAGCTTGGACATCAACCAGGACTACCCGATGAGATACGAAAGGAGCTGAACGGCAAGTTGCAGCCGGGTGACGTGTTGCTGATGCGGAAGGAGTATGCGCTGACGAACTATTTTCTACCCGGCTATTGGCCTCATACGGCGCTTTACTTGGGAAGCGAACAGTCGCTCCGATCATGCGGACTAGATTCAGAACCGCATGTCGCATCGCGCATGGACAAATGCCGCGATGAACACGGGTCGAGAAGCGGGCGTGTCATGGAAGCGATGAAAGACGGAGTCCACATACGAACGATGGACTCTCCGTATCGGAGCGATTCGATCTTGGTCTTGCGTCCTTGCTTGCACCAAGACGAGATCGATCAGGCTCTGTCACGAGCCTTCTTCCATGAGGGTAAGGAGTACGATTTCAGTTTCGACTTCACCGTCTCGACTCGCTTGGTCTGTACCGAAGTCATCTATCGAGCATATGACGGAATCGGCGGTGTCACGTTCTCGCTGGCACCCAGAGCCGGTCGTCTGACATTGGCCGCTCTCGAACTGGTGAACATGGCGTTGAGCAACCAAGGGTTTCGTGTGGCGATGACTTACATACCAACGGTCAGTCGACAGCTAGAAGTCGACGATCGAGCAGTCGAATTGGTGAAGCATGTTTCGGTCCCTGCGGATAGACCGGCAGCGTGAGCTCAATGTCATCCACTTTCGGTTTACGCGATCGAGCGATGGTAGCGGAGCGGCGCAAGCCGCCCGGTTGCAGTACGTTTGACTCCACAGAACCGGACGGCTCGCGCCGTACCGCTACAAAGATGAAGGCATTGAGCGCAAGCCGTCGGTTATCGGCTGTCCCAGAAAACATGAAATGGCGTGGTAGCTCCCCTGCAAAATGCTTGGGGTGCGGTGTGTCGCAATTGAATATTAATTAGAATCGAATCCATCTCCGGTACTGAATCTTCCTACCTTGTTTTGAGATGATGTCGATGGCCCGCCGATCTCGAAACGCCCGATCTCGAACTTCGCGAATTGGATGCTTTGAAAACCTGGAATCACGACGGCTGATGGCTGTCTATACCGTTACCAGTACCGCTGACAGTGGTACCGGTACGCTGCGTGACGCGCTGGTGGCTGCGAATGCCAATGCGGGGCAGGATCGCATCGTCTTCAATTTGCCGGCAGGCGATCGCGTCATCCGTCCGACCGGCCAACTCCCGTGGCTGACAGACTCTGTGATTTTGGATGCCACGACGCAGCCCGGTTACGTCGATCATCCACTGGTTGAGATCGACGGTTCACTGGTAACTCAGCAATTCGCGGGCGGATTGACGATCAATTCGGACGATTCGCAAGTCCGCGGGCTGGTCATCAACCACTTTGATTACGGTATTACGGTTCTCAATTCAGGTCGAGCCGTCGTCGCCGGTAACTACTTGGGAACCAATGCGGCGGGAACGGCTAAAGTCGGCAACAATCTCAACGGCGCTTATGTTCTTGATTCGGTGTACACCACGATAGGAGGAACGACGGCGGCTGACCGCAATGTGATTTCCGGCAATGGGGAAACGGGAATCCGGATCAGCGGTAGCAAAACCAACAACACGAGGGTATCGGGCAACTACATCGGAACCAGTGCGTCCGGAAAGGCCGCGATTCCCAACTCTCAATATGGAATTCTGCTCGCCAACGATGCTTCGGAAAACGTCATCGGTGTTGAGGACGGCGCGTCGGGAGTAGGTGGTCGCAACATTATTTCGGGAAACAACGGACCTGGAATCAGTGTTGCAACTTCGAATCGCAATCGCATTGCCGGTAATTGGATCGGAGTGGGAGCAGACGGGTTCACTTCCGTGGGTAATGCTTCGGACGGCATCGGGATCACGAACGACAGCCGTTCGAATGTTGTCGGTATTGTGAGTGGCGGAACTGTGGATAACAACGAAGCCAACGTCATTGCTTTCAATCGATACGCAGGTATCCGCATCAATTCCGCCTATTTCAACGCTATCTCGGGAAACATGATCGGCGTGCTGGCTGACGGCGAATCGGCGGCGGGGAACGGCGGTGATGGAATTCTGATTGACGGAAACTCAACTGATAACGAGGTCGGGTATTCCGACTTCTCACTGCGCCCCACACAGGGCAATATCATTGCAGATAACGGAAGCAATGGTGTTTGGCTTAGCGAAACCTCGAGCAATCGCGTCAACGGTAATCGCATCGGTACGACAGCATCTGGAGCAACAGGACACTTAAATGCCGGTCGCAGCGTGTTGATCTCCAACGCGAACAAAAACCAGATCGGAACCGAGCAGTCGTCGTTCTATAACCTGATCGCTTACAACCAAACGGCTATCGTTGTCAACGGCTCGTCTGTCGGGAATACACTGGGACCAAATGATTTTGTGGGGGCCGGGACCAACATCATCGATCTGGGAAACAACGGTGCCACGTCGAATGACTCCGGTGATACCGACATCGGGCCCAACGGCTTGGTCAATTATCCTGAGGTTCAATCGGTCCACCTCGGAATGAGCGGCGGTGGAATCTCCGGCATGGTGAATGGAAAACCATATCAAGGAGTCGGCATTCAGTTGTATACGCAGCGCCAGGTCGGCGGCTTGTTGCGAACTGAGTTTTATGGATCAACATCCGTGCTGACATACAAGAGCGGAAGTGTCGGTTGGAGCGTAAACGCAGATCTACCTGCGGTTCCCTATGACGGCATTCGGGCTCTGGCGTCCGTTTTGTCCGAAGGGACCTCGGAGTTCTCGCCTATCGTTTCTGTTTCAGACTCGCGACTGATGGGCTTCCCCGGCGGTCAACTCGTGTCCGAATCAGCCGGCACAATTCAGGCGCAAGTCCACCGCAGCACGCTCGAACAGATTGATGACCAACAAGAGGTTGTCATTTCGCTGCGCAGCAGCGATCCGTCGCGCGCTACCGTGCCGGCTCAAGTTACCATCCCGGCCGGACAGCGCTTTGCAACGTTCCCCGTTACCTTGATCGATGACAGCTACTACAACTACGAAGCCCTTGTGCTGTTTGCAGCGGCTGCAGGCGGCGACGGCTCAGTGCGTCTCTTCATCTCGGATAATGAGAGCGAGTGGCATAACTATATCAAGCCGCTGGATGTTAACCGCGACAACGTGATTTCAGGGATCGACGCTCTGTTGATCATCAATATGCTGAACACGAACCAGGGTGGGAATCTTGCCAATCGCGTCGGGAATTTCCAACCGATCTATTACGACGTTACGAACGACAACTTCGTGACTGCGCTCGATGCTCTGTACGTCATCAATTCACTCAACAATCCGAACGGCGCCGCAGAAGGTGCGTCGAACATCGACAGCTTAGGTGCGTCGATCATCGGGGTCGGACAGAACGATCCGTTGCAATCAGCGTTCTTGCAGGCTGCATGGAATGTCGACGAGCAATTATCGATCAACAAGCGTCGCAGTCGCGCTTGATCATCCGCCGACAGTCTTGTCGTCAAGCCGACGGCGTTTGCCGGGATGAGTCCGTGCGGATGATCTTTTCAGAGTGAATAGCCGTGAAGCGGCGGCAGCGATCGATCGCGCCGGCTGCGAATTGCTGACGCCGCTTCGCGGCTCTCCGGTGTGCTTCGTGATCTGTTATCCATGTGCTCACGCACATGGCTACGTGCTTACGCCGCTTCGCGGATAGTTACGAAGACGGTTGGTCTCGAACGCAGACGTTTTCGATTAAGCGCTGGTCTCGCTTGTGTCGGCTGAAGCTAAACAGCTACGCGGCGGGTGTACATGATCCATTCAAGGGTCAGCACGCAGAGAGCGAACAACAACAGCCAGCGCCAGAATTCGCGTCGCGTCGGCTGTTGTGCTGAGTCAGCCGCGATCGGCTGGTCGCCCAGCATGAGTTCCGGCTTGATCGCCAGATCGCTTTCGCGTTCGGTAAACAAGTTGACGGTGAACAGTTGAAGTAGTCGATCACTGTCCGTCGGCGTCACCGAATAAAAACCAGGCTGTTCTGTTTGCGAATAGATCAATTGAGGCTGACCAGCTCGATCGAGTTGCTTGGTCTCGCCGCCGGGTAGCTTGACGTTCACTTTTTCGTGTCGGCTGGCCAGCGACAGCACGGCCGATTCACCCGGCAAAACGGTCTTCGACCCCGACGTGGAAACGGCACCGCCGAGGTATTCGAGGCAGTTCAGTAGGAATACAGGGAAGCTCCGTTTGCGAGGCCAATCGGTATTCGGTTCCTCGCCCTGCTCTCCCTTTTGCACCAATGGCATTCCGAGCACAGCATCTTGATAAGCCTCGCGCGGAGCGACTCCCATCAACACGCCCGACTCGCTGCGCATGAGCTCTGTACCGCCGGGAGGCATCTGCAATACAGATCCTTCGACGATTCGTACCGAACCCATATCCACATACTGCAGAATCGGATGGGATCGTTTGGTATCGATGATGAAGACCGGGCTGACTGGTCCAGTAGCCTTCCATGCATCACCGGGCGGCACGGCGCCGATGAAGAGTGTGTTTGACGCGGGCATGGCGGGTGGCGAACATCGATCGTAAATGAACAGATCAACCTTGCCTCCTTCGGCCATCTTCTTGCCTTCGGGAGTTTCCAGTGTCTCCGGCGAGATTATCGAGAGACCTGCCACCGTTGTGGCTTGGCTAGTCGACAACGCGGTTTCGAGAGCTGAGTTACCCGGCGTGACGAGGACGACCTGCAACTGACGCGGCGGATCGAGACCTGCGTAAGCGGAGTTATCCAAGACAAAATCGTCTTGGACTTCGAGATCAAGCTTGAGGCGACCCTCTTCGACTTCCTTCAACTGGAACGATGCACCGCTTTCCTCGCCGGGCGGAATCGTCACCTCAGCGGCATCGGCCAGCTCATCGTTCAGGCTCAGCGAAGCGGTGATGGTGACCTTCTCCGTACCGAAGTTCTTTGATGCGCGCGAATGCTTCCACTTGATCCGGCTTCTCGGCGTTACGCTCTGCTGTGAAAGCCAGAATCGCGACGTTGTTGACTTCGGCGTTACCGATCGGAATGTAGGTTGCAGTGAGGTGACCCATTTCGAATTGCGGAGGTGTGAAGCCGCCGTCACTCAGGATGTACATCTTGGCCGGCATCGCTTCTGCTACGGGCACATCCTGACTGATGCCGTCCAGATTGCTGGTGCGTCCCGGATTGGCGAGACCGGCGGCGGCTCGTAGTGCCTCACCGATATCCGTCGTGCGATTGGTCGGTTGAATCGCGTTGACCGCTTCTCGCAAACGTCGACGATCACCAGTGAACCCTTGCTTGACATCGGCCGCATTGGAAAAGGCAATGACCATGGCTACGTCGCCGCTTTCGAGAGCTTCGATCAGCTCGAGCACTTTGGCTTTCGCTTCCTTCAATCGCGAACCGGAGACATCGGTGGCCTGCATGCTGGCCGAGTTATCGATGAGGAAGATCGACCGCTTGCCGAGTTTCGATTGGCCTGAAAATCCCGGACGGAGACAAGCCAAGACGAACAGCAACACGGCGATTAATTGCAGCAGCAACAGGATGTTTTTGCGCAGCCGTTGCCAGATGCTGTTGACGTGCAAGTCTTCGATCGTGCGCTGCCACAGGAAAGTGCTGGGCACTTGGATCGGTTGTCGACGCAGCTTCAGAAAATAGAGCATCACGATCAGCGGCGGGATGGCGGCCATCACCAGCCACTGCAGCGGAGTCAGCATGGGTATCCAGTTCATCGGACGAGCCCTCGTTCCCGCAGATACTGACTGACTAACACGTCGGCACCTTGATCACTGCGAGCCAGCAAGTACGCGATGCCGCGCTGTGCACAAAACTTTCTGGCTTGGTCGACGAACGCGGCCAACGTCTGTTTGTACTTCTTCATGAGTTGTGTACTGACCGAGATCTCGGCTTCGTCGTTGTCTTCACAATCGATCAGCTTCAGATCGCCCTTAAGATCCGGCTCCATCTCCTCGGGGCTGAGGATATGAAGAACGAAGATATCCATTTGTTGACCGACCAGTAGTCGCAGCGCCGGTTCATAGCCTCGCTTGTCCATCAAGTCGGTCAGTAGCACGATGATGCCGCGACCTGTGTTGCGAAGACAAAAGCGCTTGATACTGTCAGTCAGCGAAAAGACTTCGTTGGGTTCGACTCCTTGTACAAAGTCGAGCATCCGTGGCAACTGCGATCGGCCGCGCATGACCGGGCTGGTTTTGTTTTCGATACCGAGGAATTCGATCTTCACTCGGTCGCCTCGACACATACCGACGAAACCGAGAGCGGCCGCCATTTGTTTGGCGAAGTAGAACTTGCTCGGATCGCCGAAGTCCATCGATGGGCTGGCATCGACCACGAAGAACACGTGCAAGTCTTCCTCTTCCAGGAAGAGTTTGAGGAAGAGTTTGTCGAGCCTCGCGTACAAGTTCCAATCGACGAAGCGAAGATCGTCCCCCCGGCACATAACTGCGAAAGTCGGCGAACTCGACGCTCTGTCCTCTTCGGCGACCGCGTCGTTCCCTTCATGCGGACCGCGAAAGACTTGCTGACCAGCTCCAGTCTTTCTAATCGAGCCGTCGGTTCGGGCGGTAGTAACTGCGTGTCGATCGACGATGGCGACATAGAGTTTCCGAAGGGGCGACTGGGCTGGTGACAACGGATGCTGAGCACAACCATGTCGTCGCTTCATGCGCAGAGGCAAACGACTTAGGCCGCTATAAACTCTTCTCGGGGCAAGCACCGGCTCGTTCAGCATCGGTGAAGTTCTGTTCCCGACACTTTCTCCGGCGAGCAGGCATGTCGCTGAGCAACGTGTCGAGCGACTTGGTCCGGCCGTCGTGCAGGAAGCGAACTTGCGATACAGTCCGACGAGCGTGGGAGTATTGTAGCCGTTGTAGCGGTCACTTTCGCTACCCAACCCCACATCATGAATTTGCCCGTCCGTAAAATGCGGAACGCTATGGCATTCGGGGCGCAACGAGTCCGATCGCTTTCGAAGATCGCCCAGCGCGCGCGGCCGTAAGCGCTCAACGAACCGTCGGGCCTGCGAAATGGGTCGGCTTTCGCGGACGCGAGTCCAGGTAAGTTGACATGGTGTTGACGTCCGAGTCATTGATCGGCGGTCCTGCATCGACTCGGTGAATGACTTGGCGATCGATTGCGGCAAATTCTCCTGCCAACCGTGCCGTCCAAGGCCTCCAGTGAGAAACTCCTTCGAGCGGCAGCACTTTGAATCGTCAAATCACTACCGTCATTCTTCGTATCCATTCGCGCGAGAATTAATACCGCCGTTGTAATGGCAAGTATGGCAACTGTACCACTGATCGAGACTGCGACGGCCGTCGTAAAAATCTCCATGCCGCGGAATGCGGCCGATGATCGATCGGGCGTGCCGGGAGCTCAATCTCCAGTTACTTCGCGTCGTTCATAATCGACGATTTGAATGGAATCTCGCAGGTAGTTGGGGGCGACGGTGACCAGGGCAAGATTGTCTGGTGCCGCGACCAATCCCATCGGACGACCGCCCAGTTCGATGCGAGAGAATAGATCGCGATCGCGAGTCAGTCGCGGATCGATGAGATCGCCGGGACCGCCGACTCCTTCAAACGGAAGATCTTCAGCGATAGACGAGCAGCGTTCATGCGTTCCCGATGCCGTCACCAATAGCCGATGTTCGTTAGCTCAACACTAATCCATGCGGATCGGAGACAGCCAATCGCGGCACGTCGAGCGAGATGGCTTCACGAACCGCGGATTCATCGAGCCGCACGGCACGATGCGGTTGGCGAGAAACCCAGCCGAGCTGAATGTTGCGAACGCTGATCGGATTGGTGCGATAGATCATCGATGGAAAGTAGACGTACTTCCCGTCGCGGCGATGTTTGCATATGACCGAGATTGATCCCGCTGCTGGCGCCGCTTCATCGATGACGACTTCGCGTTTTGATGTGTCGATCACATATGCGCTTGGCTGTCCCCTGCTGCACACGGCCAGTCGAGACCCATCGTGACAAGGCAAGATAAAGCGCGGCCATGGTCCGGCTTCGATCACGGCGTCAACGCGGACGGAGGTGAGATTGATTTCTGCAACTTGAGCCGATGCCAGAGGCCGACGAACGCTTTCTTGGTGATCCTGGATCGACGGCGATTCCTACCGGTTCAAATCCGACTCGAACCTTGCCCGTCGCGACTAACTTGCCTTCTGCGATACGGAAGCGCTCGACGGTTCCCGCACGGTGCAGGTGACGATCAGCTCTTCGTCCGATGTCCACATCATGCCCGATGGGTGCACCGCAGTCGGCTTCGTCGATCACTTTGGAAGCTTGCAGGCTGACCAGTGACAGTGAACTGCGGACTGATTGATTGAGACGTGAGATAGCGGCCATCTGAGCTCTCCGCGTCAGATCGACTGGAGCCTTATCACCCCGAATTCAGCGCGTCTGCGAGTCGCTTTGTTTTCCGCAGCAGCACATAGCAGCGGGGCGATTCCCCATAACAAGTACATGGAAAGGAGGCGAAAACAAAATGAAATTTCAGTAGGCCATCCGCCGATCGGCATCCTCGATATCCCTTTTCCAAAAGGCCGGTCTGCAACGAAATCCCTGCGAAAAAACGATGATTTCGGTGTTTCCGAAGGCGATTCCTGACGCAGTACGGAAAACTTCAACAACGGAGATTAGGAGGACTTCGCAAAGCCGGCAATTTGCCGGGTGCTTTCCCCGCCGTTGACTTGACTTAATATTATACGCAAGTGTCACGATCGATTGGCGCTCCGGCCAACGAGTCGTCTTCGAAATGAAATACGAAGCCTCGGGGGAACGGATGATCGCAGATGTGTTCTGCGGAATCGAATGCGCTCGATCGTGTTGGTGAATGTTCCCTTTAAGGAGTGTGCGATGAAGCATCTAAAGGTTCTGGCGCTCGCAGCCGCTTTGCTGTGTGGTTCTGCATCGGTATTTGCAGGAGAAGTTACCAGCGGTCTGAAGGCAGGCGAGTCGATCGGTCCGTTCAACGTGACCAAGTTGGCCGGTGCAGAAGACGACGGCGTCGAAGTCGGCAAGAACTTGTGCTACCGCTGCAAGAACGGCGCGCGTCCGCAAGTCATGGTCTTCACTCGTTCCTCGGACGCGAAGGTCACCGCACTGGTGAAGAAGCTGGACGAACAAGTTGCCAAGAACAGCGACAAGCAACTGCGCGCATTCGTCAACGTTCTGGGCGAAAGCAAGGACGCAGCCGGCGATGCAGCCAAGAAGCTCGCCACTTCCACCAAAGCTTCCAAAGTTCCGTTCGTTGTTCCGAACGAATTCGAAAACGGTCCGGAAGATTACGGTCTGAACGCCAAGGCTGAGATCACTGTTCTGGTCGCCAACGAAGGTAAAGTGGTCAGCACGATCGCTTACACCAAGGCCGGCGAACTGGATGTCGACGCTGTCAGCAAGGCTGTCGAGAAGGCTGTTCAGTAAGTTATCAACGGATCGCATCACGCATGCGATTACGTTGAGCACTGACGAAGATCACATAAGTCCCGCGAGGTCGATCAGGCTTCGCGGGATTTTTTTGTTGGATGAGTTGGGTGCATGTGGCGATGGGTACGATGCATGTTCGTTAAGGTTCATTGAATGAGTGGGCGGCGCGAAGAGCCTTAATCCGCAGCTCGCGGGCCGTTAGCTCATGCAGCGGCAAGAGCCGTCTGGTTCTTCAAAATCGATCGTGCAGAACCGGACGGCTTCGCCGTACCGCTTTCATCGATCAATAACGGAGCCGTTACGCTTCGCGGCGGACATGCTTGATCGGAGGGACTAGCCGGATTTGCCGCGCGTTGCCCCGCTCAGCGAGATACGCTTGAGGTACGGTTGGTTCTTATCCCTGCAAGGGATGCATCAAATTGAGCGCAGCTCGTACCCCCGGATTTGTCGAGCAAAAGGAAGAGCGGCGAGCGGTTGATATTGCTGGACCAAGTGCGGGTTGTTCGAGCCGCAATCGCTGGCGGCGAGTGGATCAGCGCTTCATCCTTTGGCGTTTGCGGCGGACATGCTTGATAGGATGGAGGCACCAGCCGGACGGCGCTGCCGTTCCGCTTCGCCACGCGCCGCTTTGCTCCGAACGACGATCGCGCGGTTTTTAGTCTGCATTCGAAGATGCGGATCGGCACTCGGTCTGGTTCAACTGGATGTCGCGTTCGACGGTGGACCAACCGCCTCTGATGTATCCACGTTGAAAAACTATCGCCCGTATGTCGATGGTCTGCTGAACAGACTGCCCGGTGCCAGATGAGCTCAGCAGTTTTTTCTAGCTGAGTAAAAATGGTTTGATCGTAGACGATGTCCGAACCGATGATCAGCGGAAATGGGCTCGTCGAGGACGTCGGTGCTCCATCGCAGTTGTTTGCATATGACCTTGATCACGGTCGTGAACGCATTCAGCTCGGCGACTCAAGCGCAATCGAACGGCGCTGAGCGTGACGAGAGGCCTGCAGTGCGGCTGCGATACCGGCTTGGCCTGCTCCGCAACCTAACTCGAGCACGCACTCCGCGAATGTCCTTCGCCGCCAGAAAAGCATCGATGCCCGCGCAGCACGCCATCACGGTCCAGAACGGATCGATCTCAACGGCCGGTTGATCGGCGCTCAACGGCTGCGGTCAGCAGACTACGGGGTCGGCTGCTTTAAACCATCGCAGGGTAGCGACTCCGCGATCGAGCTCGCCATGTAGCGTTCGCGTTCGATGGCAGCTCGCAGTTCATCTCGCCGCCGGTCGAGGTGTCGCCGATGAATCCGATGTGGCGTCCACGGGTTCCATGCGCAGACCGTTGATTGCCGATCGGGACGTTGAGCAGAGCGACGAAACGCCGGATGGCTTACTGTTGAGTTGGTTTTCGCTGATCGGTTGCAGTGCCTGTCGCTGATGTCCTGCGGCACCATGCTCCGGCCCAACGAACCTTTTGCACAGCTGTAAGCCTGCAACTTGGCGGCGGAGATGCCATTGCCGAGCCGCCGTGACACCCAGCACGGCGACCGCCGTCGGTGACGACTTGACTCGTCGAGCTTGCGTCGGCAGGAAGACTTTTGACATCTTCGAGCTCATCCGCGGCATCGATACCGGTTATAAAGGCGACCCTTTTCATAGTCGCCCGGATATCCTTGACTGGCCATCACAACGCAGATCGCGGGGACGTGGATCCCATTCGGGAGGATCGATGCGTCGTTTATCGACCACTGCTTCAAAGATGTCGACGATGTCTGACTTCAGACGCATCAAGAGCGGCTGGGCATTCGGGGTCACCGAGCCGCACGTTGTATTCGAGAACTTTCGGACCGGTCGATGTCAGCATCAGACCTGCGCAGAGAACTCCGCGAACGGTCGACGACGCGCTTCATCGCATGGATCGTCGGTACCAGGACGTTCTCTTCGATCATGGCCATCATGGCATCATCGACGACACGGGCAGCAGGCCCCCATGCCGCCGGTGTTCGACCGGTGTCGCCGTCGAAAGCCGCTTTGCGGATCTTGAGCAGGAGGAGAGGGATGATCGTCTCGCCGTCAGTGATCGCGAGCACGCCGCCCTTGGCCTCGAGCCGTTCTTCGATGATGATCTGATTACCGCCGCGACTGAATTGCGACGCGAAATCTGGATCGATGGCATCGATGCATCAGGCGCGCTGCAGACGATCACACCTTTGCCCGCCGCCAGTCCGTCGGCTTCAGACGACCGGACAACGATCGCGTTCGCCGGGGAAACGGCCTTGATGAATCGCATGGCGTCATCCGATCGCGGAAGACTTGAAGTCCGCGGTCGGCACATGGCTTGCCGCAGCAAGCTCTTGCAGAACACCTTGCTGCTCTCCAGTTGAGCGGCTTTTCCTCGCGATGGGTCGAATATGCGCAGCCCTTGAGCTTGGAAAGCATCGACGACACCGAGTGCCAGAGGAGCTTCGGGTCCGACGACTGTGAGGTCGATTTTCTTGCTTGGCGAATTTCACTCAAGCCGGGAATATCTTCAGCCGAAATCGGAACGCTCAGCGTCTCTGGCTGTCTCTGGTACACAAGCGACGCAGATGCTTGGACTCGGCTGCTTGATTTTCCAGACCAGGCCGCATGCTCGGCCGCCGTTTCCGATAATCAGAATTTTTCATCGTCGTGCTGTTTTGATGTTTGCTGTGTGAGTTGGTAGGTGGGTGATGGCTGCGCTGGTTCGACTTGGCAGTGCTGGCGCTTCGTGATGGCGCTGCGAACCGAACGGCATGCGCCGTACTGCTCAGGGAGAAACGATTGTAGACGGGGATGCTCAATCGCGATATTGGTCGGCTGTGTCAATTTGGCCCCGTGTCAAAATGGCTCACTTGCCGGGCGGAAATCGGGTCTTTTGACCGGTGAGCCGCTCAGCTAGAATACGTGGGTTCTTCAGTCATTGACCGGGCGTACGATGCGCAGCAGAGATGCCGCGGCGGCTTTCCGGCACTGATATTCACTCGCCAAAGCCAAGCAGGCAGGCGGGATTTGAAGTTCTACAAAGGCCTGTTCCAAGAACGCGTGCAAGACTTGTGCGTCAGTGGTGGCCATGCGGCGGTATGGTGAATGAACGGGATCGTTCCCGAAGTCTGCAAGAAGTCGATGCAGGCCATGGCCTCCGACATGCAGCCCGCGATAACGGCGGACTTTGGGGCGGCATTCGATCAGCGATCTCCAGGCCTGGTCGCCTCGGCAATATGCCGCCGTTTCATTCAGCCGATTCTCTATGAGCCGCGGAGCTCGACACTACAAAACGATCACGTGGGCAGAATCTGAAAGGATCATCAAGAGGCGCCGACGAGCCTCACTCCCGATCAAACGCTCTGGTACTTCTCCGGACGCAGTAGTAACGGGGCGGCTTGTTGCAAACTGCTGGTTCGCCCTACGAACGAACAATCTCAACAATTGCAGTTACTACCGCCATCAAGCCAGCGGCGTCGGCTTGAACCTTCCGCTCGGAACGCACGGCCACCGTGACGCTCGATGACTTGGAAGAAGCCGACCGCGCGATGATCATCGGCGGCAATCCGGCCAGCAACTATCCGCGGCTGATGACCAGCCTCTATACATGCCGCCGTGGCGGCAAAGTGGTCATCATCAATCCGGTGAAAGAACTCGACCGCAAAAGTTCCGTATCCCCAGTTTCGTAATTCAGCCTTTGTTCGATCGAAAATCGGAACGCTATTTGTCCAGCCGCATATCGGCGGTGACTTGGCGATGCTCAGCGGCATCTCAAAGCGGTCGTCGAACTGGGTGCGATCGACAAGACCTTTATGTCGAATCACTCGCAGCGGATGCATATCTGATTGGCTGAAAGGACTCGACTGAAAGAGTTGAAGCCAAGTCGGGGACCACTGAAAAAGAAATGCGCGAAGTCGCTGCGGTCTACGCTGCTTCCAAGTCGTCGACGATCATCGGCTGGACAATGGGGATCACTACCACGTGCACGGAGTGCAGAACGTGGAAGCCATCGTGAATCTCGCGTTGCTGCGAGGGATGGCTGGTCGACCCGGCTATGGGCCTGATGCCGATTCGAGGCCACTCGAATGTGCAAGGCATCGGCTCGGTGGGTAACGCCGAAGTTGAAGGATGCGATCTTCGATAGTCTGCGCTGCGTTCGGTGTGAAACTGCCCGAGACCCGGGGCTGGATACGATGGCCTGCATGGAAGGGGCTCACACCGGAAGCCTTAAGTTCGGTCTCTTCCTCGGTGGGAATCTCTACGGTTCGAACCCGGATGCACAGTATGCTCGCGATGCACTCAGCCGCATGCAGATGACTGTCATGCTGAACACGACAATGAATACAGGTCATGTCCATGGTTTGGCCGAAGAGACCATTGTCCTGCCCGTGTTGGCTCGCGATGAGGAGCCGCAACCGACAACACAAGAGTCGATGTTCAACTTTGTTCGCTTAAGCGACGGTGGTCCGAGCCGCTTGCCCGGCCCGCGCAGCGAGATCCAAGTGATCGCCGACTTGGGTGAAAAGTTGCTCGGCGATACGACTCCTGTCAATTGGAAGTCAATGCAACAAGGGACTACGATCCGCGAGTGGATCAGCCAAACGGTTCCCGGTTACGATGCGGTCAAGGACATCGATAAGACCAAGAAAGAGTTTCAGATCCCCGGCCGCACGTTCCATGCGCCGAAGTTCGCCACGCCCGACGGCAAAGCGGTCTTTCATACGCACGCACTCCCGGATCTAGTCGGTAGAGGTGAAAACGAATTGCGATTGATGACCATTCGCAGCGAAGGTCAGTTCAACACAGTCGTCTATGAAGAGGAAGATCTATATCGCGGCCAAGAACGACGCGACTTGATTTTGATGAATCCGGATGACATCACGAGATTCGGTTTGGAGAAAGATCAGCCGGTGATCGTGAAGAGCTCCGTCGGAGAGATCCGCGGCTTCTTGGCTCGAGCCTACGACAATGTCAAAGCGGGCAACGCGCTGATGTATTATCCCGAAGCAAATGAGCTTGTGCCGCGAACACTCGATCCACGTTCCAAGACTCCGGCTTTCAAAGCCGTCGTGGTGACCATCCATCCGATGCCCGCTACGAATGAACTGGTCAACATCGCCACCGAGCCGCGCGTCGCGGGTCTTTCTGCCGCTGTAGAATAGGACGCGTCATTCCAAGCGTCTCACTACACAGTGGCCGGAACTCATGCGCACTTTGATCTTCATTGCCGTATGTATATTTGTTGCATTTCAAGCGTCTCCGGCTTCCGGTGTCGAACCTTTCTGGACCGTTCGATCCACAGGCACCGATGCGAGCCTTCGCGGCATGTGTGCTGTGGACGACAGCACGCTGTGGGCTTGCGGCAGCAAGTCGACTGTGTTGCGCTCGATTGACGGAGGAACCACATGGGAGCAGTGCGGGCCGAGCGGATTCGACAAGCTCGAGTTTCGTTCGTTGCAAGCCTTCAGTGATCAGCACGCCATCATCTGCAGCGCCGGGACTCCCGCTGTAATTCTCGCGACCGAGGACGGAGGCAAGAGTTGGCAAGAAGTATATCGCCGCGATGAACCGAATGCTTTCTTCGACGGATTGACATTCACCAAGGCCGGCATCGGCATTGCCGTTAGCGATCCGATCTCCGACCGATTGCTGATCGTCCGCTCTCTTGATCGCGGTAAGACATGGGCTCCGATCGAAGACAACGCGATACCTGCAATGCGCGAAGGGGAGGCCGCGTTTGCCGCTTCCAATTCAGCATTGACAGTTACTTCCACGAAGTCGTCGCGAGCTTTGCTGGGAACTGGTGGTACTGAGGCAGCGAACTCTCGCATCTATCTCTCTGACGATGCCGGCGCTCATTGGCGAGCCGCCCTATGTCCGATTCCAAGCGGACCTGCGTCAGGCATATTTTCGATTGCATCCGGCGTGCATCCATCGCAGGATACGGATTTGGTTGCGGCTGTCGGAGGTGATTATCGTGCGGATCATCACGCAACTGTAAACGCTGCGTACTCGACCGACGGCGGCGAGAGTTGGAAAGTCGCCGAAGTAGGTCCTTCGGCATTTCGTTCCGCTGTAATCTGGCAACAGCCGGATCGATCTGCAGGTCGATTCATCGCGGTAGGTCCGACCGGTACCGATGTCTCTCCAGATGGCAAGCAATGGGCGACTTTGGATATGACCGGATTCCATGCGTTGGCAATTTCACCGTATGGTAAACTGTTCGCCGTCGGTTCCGATGGTCGATTCGGCGTAGCTCGTTGATCGAATCCAACCAAAACGCATAGCGAACCGGCTCCTACCCCCTAAGTCTCGCCGGTATCGAACATGCTGATCCAACGACCTGCTGTCTTGCAGCAGAAATGCTTAATGCATCTGCTGATTGCTTATCTCCATCTTGTATCGATTGTCGGCATCGGCTCGTCGTTTCCTTTGCGTGCGGCCGATGATGTCGAGTTGCCCGACTTCTTACCGGGCTTGGTCGCATCGTTTGAAGGGGGCAAGGCAGCTCATCGAATCGACATGATTCCTCGATTGCATTGGGATGCAGATCGAGATGGGATTGCACCCGATCTGCGATTGAACAACGAAGGGCAAGTCGAAGTGCGCTGGAGCGGCCTGCTCCAAATCAAGTCGGCGGGCGAGTATCGATTGAGCGTCATGGCCGTCGGCAAAGGGTCGATTCAGATCGATGGTCGTGAGCTGTTGGCATTCCAATCTTCGGAGGTGCGGCGTCATGAGACGGCGTCTTTGCCGCTCGAGAGTCGCAGTTACAACCTCGTGATCCGATACAAGTCGCCGCCGCGCAAAGCAGAGCTCGGGCTCTACTGGCAAGGCTCTGACTTTCGTCTCGAGCCACTCTCGGAACGCTTTCTCTCGCATCGAACTCAAGATCATCCGACAGATGCTTTCGAACGAGGTCGCTTGTTGTCACAGGCCTTGAATTGCACGGCCTGCCATCGATTAGAACAGAATGGACGCAGACCGAATCGCTCCGCAAATGCGACTGTGGATGCGCCGAGCCTCAAGCGAGTGGCGATGAATGTGAAGACCGATTGGTTGGTCGAGCGGTTGATGTCGCGCGGTGGACAATCCGCAGAAGCGAGTCGGCCGGCAATTTTGACTGCCGTTGCTGCTGAAGACGACATCACGCGCCGTATGCCGCACTTCGCGATGACACAGGGCGATGCTCGGGCGGTCGCTGCTGCACTTTTCCAACTATCGCGCGCGGGATCGAATACGGAAAAGAAGAGCGAGGATGTAAAGCCGACGAAGACCGACGCCACGAAGAAACCGGATAGCGGACAGGACAAATCGAAGAACAAGAAGAAAGAGCGAACCGAGCCGGATGCTGCAGAAGGAAAGCGATTGATTGCTTCTCGCGGTTGTGTGGCGTGTCACGCGATCTCGTCGCTCGGGATCGGGGCCGTTGACGACGAGGACGAATCGAATTGGCTCCCGCATCGTCGCTTGGAAAACTTGCGCAAGAACTTATTCAGCGGCGGAGATTTATCGCTGGTCCAAGAAAAGCGGCCTGCCGGATTCATTGCGGCTTGGTTGGCTGATCCTGCAGCTCGCATCACGAATCATCGAATGCCGAAGTTCGAGCTGAGTGATTTGGAGCGGCGCGATATCGAACGGTTCCTCCAAGCCAGCAGCGAGCAAAGCAGTTTCCAAGAGCCTTCAGAGAGCGACCTGAATCGAGGTCGCACATTGATTGCGAAGTGGCGATGCGGTGCATGTCATGAATTACCCGCGGGATTAAACGTGGATGAACCGCTTGATGCGCAGCACAAGTCCGCGGCTGAGTTGACGCAGATTGCCAAGACGCACGATTCGATGCATTCGGTCTGGGGAGACAAGAGCTGTTTAGCGAGTGCAGCCCGAGATGAACGTGCCCGGTTTCGCTCGACAAGGAAGTGCTGCGCGCTTCAACTCTATTGGCAGACGGCCGCACATGTCGCGCGCCGATGACACCTGCGGAATCGATCGGTGTGAACAACTGCTTAAACTGCCACGCGCGCGGGGCGTCGCAAGGGATCGCGGCAAACTTAGCACAAGTTATCAAGGCGGTGCCCGAGTTGGCCTCGCAATCGGCGGCGATCGTGCCTCCGTCGCTGAACAGCGTCGGGGATAAGCTGCAAGATGCCGCACTGCGGAGCGCAATCGAGCGCAAGGAAGAGGCACGTCGTCCTTGGCTGGAAGTGCGCATGCCGGTCTTTCCGCTCGATGGGCATTCGATTCAGCGATTGGCCGATCAGTGGATTGCCGAAGATCGATTGCCCCCTTCACCGAATGAGTCGCCGTCGCTCGGTGTGGCTGAAGATGATGTCGCAGAACGATTGGCCGCAGGTCGTTTGGTGACTTCGGATGGGTTCGGGTGTCAGAGTTGCCATCAGATCGGCAAGCAGTTGCCTCCCACCGTCGCGCTGAATGCGCGTGGGACTGACTTGACCATGTTGGGAAATCGTATTCGTCGTGAGTGGTTTGAACGATGGGTTCGCAATCCCGTTCGTATTGTTCCTCGGATGGAGATGCCGGCAATTCAAGTGCCAGTGCATGGCGTGCTCGGTGATGACCTCAATCGTCAGCTAGATGCCGTCTGGAGGACTCTCAACACTCCCGGTTTTCAACCTCCGACGCCGGCGCCGGTGCGTATCGTGCGCGGGCATAATCAACCTGGATTACAAGAGCATGCCAACGTGTTGACCGATGTGCTGGAGACACCGGATCGCAAATACTTGCGACCGATGATCATCGGCCTCGGTAATCGGCATAATATCTTGTTTGATTTGGAATCGGGTGAGTTCACGGAGTGGTGGATCGGCGATACGGCTCGCGAATTGACTCGCGGTAAGTCGTGGTATTGGGAACCCGGCGCTCCATCGCTGAACGCGCGTGGCGAACGACTCTTGGGATTTGCACTGCGCAAGAACGATAAAAAGCTTTTCAAAGCTGGTCCGATCGAGCAATTTGCTGTCGAGTTCGATGGGCTCGAGCACACAACTACCGGCGTTCGTATCGTCGGACGCATGTATTTCGGTGAGGCCACCGATACGCGAAGAACAGTGAAGTTAAGATTGGAGGTCGAAGAACTCGATAGGCAACCTCAAGTTTCAGGCATTCAAATACGGCTCGTGTTCGAAGGGCTCTCCGAAGGCGAATCGGTTGCCGCTGTCGACCGTAACGGACGGTTGATCGAAGAGATTCAAAGTCCGATGAGTCTCCGAGTCGACGACAAGTCCGAGCTTCTGATCGCGCGGATCACTCAAGGTGCACCGAATCAAAATGCGATCTCGTTTCAACTGGTCACCTCGCGGGCCTTGGATCAATTCGCGGTGGAGACAGTGAAGCCTGTTGAGAAAGCGGACGCATCGAAAAAGCCATTGTCCACCAAGATTGCCGTCGTGCCTGGTTTCGAAGGCACGCAGTTCCCATTGCCTCGCACCGAGATGCCGACAGCACTGGCTTGGCGAGGCAATCAACTGTTGATCGGATCGTTGAAAGGTCGGGTGGCGGCCGCGGTCGATACCGATTCCGACGGCTTGCCCGATCAATGGCAAGTGCTCAGCGATGATCTACCTGCACCGTATGGTTTGGCGGTCCGCGATCAAGCGATTGATGTGCTATGCAAGTTCGGTCTGATTCGCTTGACGCCGCCGGCCAACGGAGCAAATTTGAAAGCGAACACAGCTCAATCGTTTGTTCCGTATTCGATGCGCGTGGTAGCCGACGGCTGGGGCTACACGGCTGACTATCACGACTGGGCCGTAGGATTGCCGATCGATGCAGCCGGGAACTATTACGTGGCTTTGCCATGTCAGCAAGACGATCGATCGCCGAGCGCAGCGAGATTGCGTGGGACGATTCAAAAACTGATTCCGCAAGCACCGACCAGTGATGATCCGCGTGAATATCGCCTGGAAACGATGAGTGCGGGGCAGCGCTTCCCGATGGGATTGGCATTCAATGCAGCGGGGGATCTGTTTGCAACGGACAATCAAGGTAACTACAACCCTTTCAATGAACTGAATCATTTGGTCAACGGTCGGCGCTATGGCTTCATCAACAAGCTCGATGCCAAGCCAGGCTTCTCTCCACCGTTCGATTCACCTGCCGTGAATCTTCCGCACCCGTGGACTCGCAGTGTCAACGGCATCTGCTGTTTGATCACTCCCGACGTACTGAAGAAGGAGCGAGGTGATGTCTTCGGTCCGTTCGAAGGGCATTTGATCGGTTGCGAATACAACGGGCTGTCGTTGATACGCATGAGCCTGGAGAAGGTCGATGGAGAGTATCAGGGAGCAGCGTATATGTTCAGCCGTCCGCCGCGTGAGGACGAGCCTACCTTTGAAGGCCCGGTGGTGTGCTCGGTGTCACCCAGCGGCGAACTGGTCGTAGGTAATATTCACGACAGCGGTTGGGGGGGCGGTCAAAACACAGGTTCGATCGTCGCACTTCGACCCGCGGGTACTTGGCAATTTGGAATTCGCACGATTACTGCGGCGACGGATGGATTGAAGATTGCGTTCACGAAGCCATTGGATCGATCGGCTGCGATTGATCCGAAGAATTACTCAATCCGTTCCTACCGCCGCGTGTCGACTCCGGCTTACGGCGGCGATGATCAAGACGAGAAGACCGAGACGATTCAAGCGGTGGAACTGACTGATGACTCGTCAGCAGTACGAATTCGACTCGGAGCTCTTCGCGAAGGATGCGTCTACGAAGTCCGCGTTTCACCTATCGGGACAAACGGTGAATCGCTCTTTCCCAGCGAAGCCCACTACAACATGAAACGTGTTCCCAAGCCTTAGTTTGCTCGTACGCCACCGATAGAAACCTGAACTTGCAAAAGTTCTACAGCAACCGCCAGCGGGCTTGGCGTAGTTGAGCCAGCGGCGAGCCGGGCAGGACTTCGTACCACACGGTCACTAGAGTTCCGTCGTCGCATTGGACTGTCGATGGATAACCGAGATCGCCGGTAATGCCGTCGCCTGAGATCACGATCGGATCGCTCCAACTCAAGCCGTTATCGGTGCTGATACGAGCTTGATTGCCGAGCGGTTTACGGCGATGACTGTACGACATAAGTAGTCGATTGTCCTTGAGTCGCAGAAGATGCGAAGGGATTCCCCAGACGCCGATGACATGGGGTACAGACCAAGTTTTGCCGCCGTCGCGAGATTCGCTTTGCAGCGTGTGACCCGAATCCTGTTTGTTCTCGTTGCGTATATGGCAGATGAGTGTACCGTCAGCCGCTTCCACACCGTGCAGTTCGTGATACTTGACGAACTCGTCACCGTTGCGAACAGGAATCAAGCTAAGCCGTTCCCAATTCACGCCGTCGTCCGTCGATTCCCAGACACCGATGCGATCACTGCCGTATAGTTCTTTGCCGAAGTAGAGCAAGCGACCGCTGCTCGTTACGACAGGACCGTGAGGGCTATTGCATGGTACGCGATAACGAGCTGACCAAGTTACGCCGCCATCGTTCGAGCGAAGCATGTACGAACCCAGCTCTCCCTTGCGTTCTTGTTCGCTCAGCCGTCCGTGTACGGCTCGCCACTCATCGATCAGTTTCGGATCCGAAAACGCACCAGGTTCGCCGGGCTTGGCGTTTTCCGCGCGGACAAGACGAGGCTCGTAGGCCAGCGATGTAAAAGTTGTGACCAGTATGCTGCCGTTCTGCGTTTCGACGACTCCTGCATCTCGATCATCGATTGGGCCGTCGTAGAGGACTTGAGGCCAACCCCAAGTCAAACCGTTGTCTTTCGATCGCATCCATTCCAAGCGACCGAACGGACACACGTGAGTTTCTCGACCACCTGAGAAGGCCAACAGCAGTTCGCCGTTGCGACGACGAGCCAGAGTAGGCCAACCGTGATAGAGAGGCGGTTTCCAACTGATGACTCGCGTCTCGATGACCTCGTGCGGCGGCACGTTTTTGGAAGCTTGATCATCCGGCTGCCGGGCGGTCGCGCGACGCGAGGTTGCGATTGTCCAGGCCGAAAGAGCCGCGGCTGAGAGAAGAGTGCGTCGATGCATGCCGGATGCCTTGAGAGGTGAGTCGAATGAGGCGGGGAGAATCATCGTACCAGAAAGTGTAGATCAATTTTCCAAATTGATCCTAACCAAGTTTGCAGCGGAAACACCTGCCGCGGTGGGAGTGATCATGACCAAGACGTGACTGTCGTGAAGCAGCGGTGTTGTGACTGTCGTAAGTGTTGGTGATACGAGCCGTGGCGGTGTCGATTGAGGACAATCGACCTAATCTGAAAGGTCTATGCGACTCGTTTCACGAACGAATAGCCGCATACTCCGAACTGTTTTTTGCCGAGCGACCAACGCCAGAAATCGGTGACGGCTACTTGCTCGATCTGTTTCGCAAAGACAGGACTGCTGCTGAGCATCTCACGCAGAGCGATCGGATTCAGACCGGTGAAAAAGTTGCGTTGCTTTAACGCTTCTTGCAACAGTTGCGACACATCGGATTCGGAGGCTGAGGCCAGTTCGGGAAGTGTGGCGCTCGATACGAAATCACTGATGAGTATGCCTCGACCGCCAGGGGACAGTATGTCGATGATCAACTGCAAGTGATGATGGCGTAGCTGCAAAATCATCGTAACCAATTCGGGATGAGCCGGTCCGAAGGCGAGGATGAGAGAATCGATCAGTTGCGATAGCAGGCAACAACTGGCTACACAATCGAATGACTCGTCAGGCCAGGGGCGCGGAGCGGGACATTGCAGTCGCTCTCGTATGGCAATGGCTGAGCGCATCGCCGGTGGAATCGATTCGCGACCCGTGCTGTCGAGTAGTTCGACGAGTCCGGAGAGATCGAAGTCGCCGGCAGAGGTTACTCTTGCTCGATCATGAGTAACTTGCCGTTCATCGACGGATAGCAGGCTGTCGCGATGTCGTTCCAATGCGGTTTGCACTGCTTCATCGTGCAGATCGACCAGTCTCACTTCATGGAAAGCGGATGTCAGTTGCGGCAAGTCCAAGTCGTTGCAGTTGCCGGCACCTAATATGCAGATTCGGTCCGAGTCGGTTCGGCGGCAGGAAAGATCAGCTCAGTCGTCACCCGCGCGGTGTTCGGCAAAGGCATCCGCGCTGAGGCGGTCACAGAGTTGCGACGTTTGTGCTCGTCGCGGAGCCAACCTGCATGCATGTATGAAGCCGAAGGACGTGAGGGCGAAAAGTGGAATTTCGTGGCGCGGTTACGATGGGGTCTCTTGACGCGGGCGCGGTAGGAGCCGACATTCTGACCATCATGGAAAAAACTACTGCCAGCATATACGACTTCCCCGTTTACTACGACCTTGTATTCGGCAGCGACTGCGCTGCGGAGATGCGATTCCTGCATGACCTGTTCGGCAAGTATGTAGACGGCAAAGTCAAACGGCTGTTCGAGCCGGCTTGTGGTACCGGTCGCTTGATCTATCGTCTGGGCAAGGAAGGATTCGAAGTCAGCGGCAACGACTTGAATCCGAAAGCGATTGAATTCTGCAACAAGCGGCTTGAGAAAAACGAGATCAAAGGTCGTGCATTCGTCGGCGATATGTCCGACTTTGAAGTGAAGAAGCCCTACGATGCGGCTTTCAATACGATCAATAGTTTCCGGCATTTGCCGACCGGCGAATCGGCTGCGAATCATCTGCGCTGCATGGCTGCGGCAGTACGTCCGGGAGGAATTTACGCGCTCGGTCTGCACCTGACTCCCACTCGCGGTGAAACGACGGACGAAGAGAGTTGGTCGGCGCGACGCGGCAACCTGGCGATCAACACATATATGTGGCCGGTGAAGAAAGAGCCGCGCAAGCGGATGGAGAGCTTCGGCATTCGATTCGATGTCTACAAGCCGACCGGACATTTGCGCATCGTCGATTGTCTGCACTTGAGATCGTACACGGCCAAGCAGTTCCACGAACTCGTCGAGGAAGTGCCCGACTGGGAGATGGTCGCCGTGTATGACTTCCACTACGACATCAAGCGACCGCACAAGATCGATGCCACCAGCGAGGACATTGTCGCCATTCTGAAGAGACGCTGATCGACATGGACAATCAGACGATTGCCGATGCATTCGATGAGATGGCCGAACTGCTCGAATTGCAAGGAGAAAATCCGTTTCGCGTTCGAGCTTACCGGACCGGTGCGAAGGCGATTCGCGAACTGACGGAATCGATAGCTGACATTCTCAGCGATCCGAGTCGAGATCTACAGTCGGTGCCTGGTATCGGTCAGACGTTAGCGGACAAGTGCCAAACGCTCGTTGAAACGGGAGCTCTCCCTGCGCTTGAGAAACTACGAGCCGATACGCCGCCTGTGTTGCTCAAGCTGACTCGCATCCCGGGGCTCGGAGTCAAGAAGGCGCTGGCTCTGCATAAAGAGCTGGGCGTTCAGTCGCTCGATGATCTGCGAGCCGCCTGCGAAGCGCATCGCGTCAAGGATTTGAAAGGCTTCGGTGCCAAGACGGAGGCATCGATATTGGCCGGGCTGGCCATTGCCGAAGCGGCATCGCAGCGCATACGGCTGGATCAAGCGGATCATCTGACGACTCGACTGCGTGCGCACTTCAAGGGACTGAAGGGTGTGAAGGAGATGGAGTTCGCGGGTAGCTACCGTCGCGGCAAAGAGACTGTCGGCGACCTCGACATTCTCATCATCAGCGATGAGCCGGCGCAGGTCATGGATCGCTTAGCATCCTTTCCGGGTCTGGTCTCCGTCATCGGTCGCGGTGATACGAAGATGTCGATACGAGTCGATGACCAGTTCCAGGTAGATCTGCGAGTCGTACCGGCAAGCGGCTTTGGTGCAGCGCTGCAGTACTTCACCGGCTCGAAGGAACACAACGTGGCCGTTCGCTCCGCGGCTCGCAAGCTCGGGCTGACACTCAACGAGTACGGTGTGGCTCGCATCGATTCCCCCGAGGAATACATCGCCGGAGCAACTGAGGAAGAAGTGTATGCGGCACTCGGCTTAGCATGGATGACGCCCGAACTGCGCGAAGGACGTAAAGAGTTACAGTGGGCAGCCGCGGGCAAGTTCCCGGAATTGATCGAACAGAAGCACATTCGTTGCGACCTGCACATGCACACGACAGCCACGGACGGCGAGGCGAGCATCGAGGAAATGGCTGCCGCCGCGAAAGCTCGGGGGCTCGAGTTCATCGCCATTACTGACCACTCGCAACGGGTTAGTATGGCGAGAGGACTCAATCCCGAACGCGTTTTGGCTCAGTGGGAAGAGATCGATCGGATCAACGAGCGGGCGGAAGATGGATTCCTTATCTTAAAGGGGATCGAGTGCGACATCCTCGAAAGCGGCCCGATGGACTTGCCGGATGAAGTGCTGTCGCAAGCCGATTGGGTCATCGCCAGCGTGCATTACGGACAGCGGCAATCTCGCGAGCAGATCACTGATCGAATTTTGGGAGCTCTCCGCAACCCGCATGTCGACGCGATCGCTCACCCGACCGGTCGACTGCTCGGATCGCGACCTTCATACGATGTCGACTTGAATGCGGTGATTCAAGCGGCGGTCGAGTTCAAAAAGAGCCTCGAACACAATTCGCATCCAAGCCGCCTGGATCTGTCCGACGTGAATTTGATTGCTGCTGCGGGGGCCGGAGTTCCGATCTGCATCAACACCGACGCTCATTCGCTCGACGGATTCGATGTCCTGCCTTACGGAATTCTACAAGCTCGCCGGGCCGGATTGCTGAAGGATCAGGTGCTCAACACCTGGCCGCTGAAAAAACTGCTCAAGTGGCTGGAGCACTAGCCGCCGGAAAACAGTCGGCCGGATAATAATTTTCTGCCGGCGCGCCTTGTCCGCGACAATCTCTCGCCATGCTTATCCGTCCGCGCGGTGAAATGGGGGAATGCTTGACGCTGTGTCTCTTCTCCCGGTATGTTGTCTCGCGCACACGAATGTCTGTAGTCAGGTCACCATACGAAGGAAATCTGCAAGATGGGATTGTTCGACAAAATTCGGGCCGAGTTTATCGACATCATCGAGTGGCTCGATGATACCCGGCATACTCTCGTGTGGCGTTTCCCTCGTTACCAGAACGAAATTAAGAATGGGGCGAAACTGATTGTACGTCCCGGCCAGATCGCTGTCTTTGTATCCGAAGGTCAACTGGCCGACATTTTTCAGCCCGGAACGTACGACCTCAACACGCAGAACCTACCGATTCTTTCGACCCTCAAGGGCTGGAAGTACGGTTTCAATAGTCCATTCAAGTCGGAAGTCTATTTCGTCAGCACCCGAGCTGTCACCGATTTGAAGTGGGGCACACCCAACCCGATCATGCTCCGCGATCCTGAGTTCGGACCAATCCGCATTCGTGCATTCGGTACTTACGTCTTGAAAGCGACCGATCCCAAGGCTCTGCTGCAAGAGATTGTCGGGACCGACGGCGAAGTATCGACAAACGAAGTCACCGAGTTGGTTCGTTCGATCATTGTCGAAGCTTTCGCCGAGATGCTGGGTTCGTCCAATGTGGCGGCTCTCGATCTCGCATCGAAGTATCGTACGTTCGCGGCTGACCTGCAGAAGATGGTTGTCGAGCGGATCGATGACGAATACGGGCTCGACATTCCGCAATTGATGATCGTCAATATCTCGTTGCCGGAAGAAGTGGAAAAGGCGCTCGATACACGCACGAAGATGAGCGTGATCGGCGACATGAATCAGTACCAGCAGTATCAGATGGGATCTGCGATTCCAATGGCTGCGTCGAACCCCGGCGGCGGTATGGCCTCCGAAGGGATCGGATTGGGACTCGGGTTAGCCATGGCCAATCGCATGATGCCCGGTGCAGGTGTTGCGGGCGTTGGTGTGCCGGGTGCCGCTGCTGTAGCTCCGCCGCCGTTGCCGACGTGGTATGTGGCTGTGCAAGGACAATCGCACGGTCCGTATTCCATCGAGCAATTGACGGCTGCTGTCGCCAAAGGTGAAGTCCAGCCTTCGACGATGGTTTGGACCGCAGGCATGCAAGCTTGGTTGCCGGTATCGCAAGTTCCGCAACTTGCAGGGGCAGCACAAGTTCCACCGCCTCCGCCGCCTGCTCCCTAGTCGGCCGAGAATCGGGCAATACCATCACCTTTCGGTTTAGGCGTTGAAGCAATGGTAGCAGAGCGGCGCAGGGGGCAATTGGATTTCATTCAAGCGGTACGGCGCAAGCCGTCCGGTTCTTCACGATCGATAGTGCCCTGCCGGACGG
Source organism: Pirellulales bacterium (assembly GCA_046349815.1). Taxonomy (GTDB): domain Bacteria; phylum Planctomycetota; class Planctomycetia; order Pirellulales; family Pirellulaceae; genus Aureliella. Next base: position 182,004 of record JAXMBQ010000006.1, read on the forward strand.
CTCGCGCCGTACCGCTACGAATGTAGATGGCCATTTAAACGTGGCCAGTCAAACGAGATAGAACGGCGAGTCTTTGCAGCATGTCTTCGGCGATTGCAGTTCAACGATCTGAACATCCAGGCAGTCCGGTCCTATCGACCGGATGCGAGTGGGTCGTCGATGCGTTCGACTGCGAACCGGAACGATTGCGGCAACTGGATGTCTTGCGGACTCTCTGCGAAAGTATTCTCGGCGACCTGTCGTTGCATGTCGTAGGGACACCACAGTGGCATCAGTTCCCCGGTGAAGCCGCGTGACGGGAGCTCTATTTGCTTAGCGAGTCGCATCTGGCTTGTCACACGTATCCGGAACATGGATTGGCGACATTCAATTTGTATTGCTGCCGACGAGGTTGTTCTTGGTCGTGGGAAACCGAGTTGTGCCGAGCGTTGGGAGCATCACGCGTGCGAATCGTGGACGTGGTGCGAGGGAATCCGCAGGACGGGTCAGTGAACGTGTGCGGCGGGGATCATGATCGGGAGCCCGGACAATGATAAAGGCACGGACGGCCAATTGTCCCGCTTGCGGTGGACCGGTTCAATTCCGAGCCAGTTCGTCGTTGGTCACGATATGCGAGTTCTGTCACAGCGCGGTGGCTCGCGGCGATAAGAGTCCTGAGGACCATGGCAAGGTCGCCGACTTAGTCGAATTGAACTCGCCGCTCATGCTCGGAATGCACGGCAAGTATCGCGATAAGGTGTTCGAAGTTGTCGGTCGCGTGCAGTACAAACATCCCTCCGGAGCAATGTGGAACGAGTGGTATCTTCTCTTCCCGGGAGAGATTTGGGGATGGTTGGCGGAAGCGCAGGGTCGCTTCTACATCACGTTTGAAAGACGGATGAAGTCGACGACTCAGATTGCTCCCTACGATCAGCTCACGATCGGCCAGTCGTTCAACTTGATGAAAGGTGACTTGACCGTCTCGGAGAAAGGTGTCGCGTCGGTCCATTCGGCTGAAGGGGAAATTCCCTGGGCAGTGCGAGCCGGTGCCGACCACAAGTACGCCGACTTGCGAGGCGAAGAAGGTCTTTTTGCAACACTGGACTACGACAACGAAACGCCTACGGTTTTCGTCGGCTACTCGGTTGATCCTGCCACGTTGGCCTTGACTGGTTACGACAGTCTGGTGGAAGCTACGGCGATCAAGGTCGGCGCAGTGCAACTGAATTGTCCGCAGTGCGGCGGACCTTTGACGCTGCATGCTCCCGATGAAACACTGCGCGTCACATGTCCTGGTTGCTATGCGCTGCTCGATGCCGACCATGGCAAGCTCAGCTATCTGAAGACTCTGTCGAGCAAGCAAGTACCCGCCGTCATTCCGGTCGGCTGCGTCGGCACGATTGCGGGGACGGAGTACACCGTCATCGGTTTCATGGAACGCTATGTCCGATACGAAGGAAAAGCCTACCCGTGGACTGAGTATCTGCTGTATGCACAAGGCAAAGGATTTCGCTGGCTGGTGAACAACAGCAACCATTGGTCGTTCGTAGAGACGATCGATGCGCCGGCTCGGGATACGTTTCCGAAGACGGTTTACGTCAACGGGAGGACATATCGCAAGTACGACGAGGGAATCGCGTATGTCCGGTATGTAGTCGGTGAGTTTCCATGGAAGGTGATGGTAGGCGAGACGACTCAGACCTACGATTACATCGCACCGCCGCACATGTTGTCGTATGAAGTGTCGGTGCAGATCGATACGTCGAAAAAGAACCGTGACCCGCAAAAGCCTGTGGCATCGGAAGAGCTCAACGTCTCGCTCGGAACCTATATGACAACCGATGAGATTGAGGCGGCCTTCAAGCTGAAAGGGATCAGCAGGCCCTGGAACGTGGGAGCGATCCAGCCTGCACCGTCGGCCGGATGGGGTTTTATCGTTTTAAATATCGCGTTTATCGGATGTCTCATCGGGATCTTCGGCAGCTTGTCGCGTGCTCCATCCCAATAAGCAACCAGACGGCATGATGCTGACCGCGGCGCTCGGAATGGTGACGCTGGTCCCGATTTTGGTACAAGTCTATCGAATGAATTTTGAAGTCAAACGCTGGGAGAACAGCGACTTCAGCCCATATGGTCAGCAGTGATCGAGTACCGGCTTGTTCACACTAGTGTCGGATTCTTCCGATGCGGATCGAGATAACAACAAGGCTCCTGCATTATGAAATTCATATTCAACAGCTATCTGCTCATCGGCTGCAGCGTCTGCATGTGGTATGCAGTTGCAGCCTATAACGGATGGCGATTTCCGCGCCCGACCGGGGTCAGTTTCGGCAGCAGCGGTTATTCCAGTGGCAGTTCATCATACGGCCGTTCGTTCGGCGGATCCTGGGGAGGTGGTAAGTAATGGAGATCATCAATCAACTCGTAACATGGGTGCAACCGATTGCGGAGTTGCCTGTCGAAGAGAGTCGGACCGGATTGCTCGGCTATCATTTGATGGCCGCTACCGTCTTCGCTGTGGTCGGGATCATCGTGCTGGGAATCTGCTTGGTCTTGATCGAAAAGCTGACTCCCTACTCGGTGACGAAGGAGATTGTTGACGAACACAACACAGCTCTGGCTGTCGTGATCGGAGCGATCATTCTCGGTATTTCGCTCATCATTGCCGCATCGATTTTGGGCTGATCCGAGCTGACTGATGCTGAACCGAGCGCCGCTATCGCTGTTGTACTTGAACGTTCTGGTCATTGCGACTTGCGGCTTGATCTACGAATTGCTGGCCGGAACGCTGGCCAGCTATGTGCTCGGTGATTCTGTCAAGCAATTCTCGTTTGTCATCGGCATCTATCTTTCCGCGATGGGTGTGGGAGCGTGGCTCTCTCGCAGTTTGAACGGTAGCTTGGCACGCGCCTTCATCGAGATCGAGCTCGCGTTGGCCTTGATCGGCGGTGCATCGGCCCCGGTGCTCTTCGTAGTCTTCCCGTGGATCGATTGGTTTCGGCCGCTGCTACTGGGGATGGTGTTTGTCATCGGTGTCTTGGTCGGGCTCGAACTTCCCCTCTTGATGCGTATCTTGAAGGAACATCTCGACTTCGATGATCTCGTATCAAGAGTCCTGACGTTCGACTACCTGGGTGCGTTGGTGGCGAGCGTCTTCTTTCCGATCCTATTCGTGCCGTACCTCGGACTGGTGCGAACGAGCCTCGCTTTCGGCATGCTCAACGGACTGGTGGGACTGTGGAGCACGTTTCTGCTTCGGCCCCTGCTAACCGAACGCGGGTTGGAGCGCTTGCGATGGCGAGCGATGGGGGTTACGGCTATTTTGTTGATCGGCTTTCTCAAAGCGGATCAACTGACGACCTTTGCCGAAGAAAGTGTGCTGGGCGGTTCGATCATCCATACGGCTCAATCTCCCTACCAGCGCATCGCCGTCACCAAGAAAGGGAAAGGCTTTCAGCTTTTCCTGAACGGGCATCTCCAGTTCAACTCGGTCGATGAGTATCGTTATCACGAAGCGCTCGTGCATCCGGCCCTTTCCGGGGTGAATGACCCAAAGCGGATTCTGATACTCGGCGGAGGCGATGGATTAGCGATTCGCGAATGCTTGAAGTATTCGACGGTCGAGTCCATTACGCTCGTCGATCTTGATCCGGCGATGACCGGATTGTCGAGCCGCTTTGAACCGCTGCGCGAACTGAACGGCGGCGCGTTTGAAGACCCTCGCGTCACCGTGATCAACGAGGATGCCTTTATTTGGATCGGCAAGTCGGAAGAGAAATTCGATGCGGTCATCATCGATTTTCCAGATCCGGGTAACTACTCGATCGGCAAGTTGTACTCGACGCGCTTCTTTCGGCTGTTGAGCGCTCGACTCGAACCGCACTCTTTGGTCTCGATTCAATGCACGTCACCGGTTGTCGCCCCCAAGTGTTACTGGTGCATATTGGAAACGATGAAGGCAGCGGGCTTTCATGTGAGACCGTTCCAAGCTAGTGTTCCGTCGTTCGGTATCTGGGGCTACGGGCTCGCCTGTCTATCGGATCGAATCGGCGAGTTGCCGGAACTGAAACTGGAAATTCGCGATCTGCGTTTTCTGAATCCGGATTCGATGCGAGCTCTATTCGAATTGCCTCAGGACATTCGCCCTGTCGCTGTCGAAATCAACCGGCTCGATAATCAAGTCCTTGTGCGCTACTACGACGAGGAATGGCATGCTCTCGATTAGCCGTCGCGATCTCATGCGAGCCGCATTGGGAGCGTCGGCGGCTGCGTTGGTCGGATGCGAGCGACCCAAGTTGGCTGCCGGCGGCGAACTGCTCAGCCAAGATTTCGCGACCGGTCATCGGCTTCGCGATCCCAATTTTTCATGGACGACACCGGAGAAGAGAGAGCATGTGCCGGTCCTCATCATCGGCGGAGGAATCGCCGGCCTTTCAGCCGCTTGGAGGCTGAGGAGAAAAGGTTTGGATCGATTTCGCATCATCGAATTGGAAGCCGTAGAAGGAGGCACATCGCGCAGCGGTCAAACCGAATCGTTTCGTTATCCATGGGCGGCGCATTACATCACTACGCCGATGGCTTCCAATATCGACTTGATCGACCTGCTGAAAGAGATGGGTGTGGTGGAAGGATTGTCATCAGAGGGCGAGCCGATTGTCGGTGAACAATGGCTGTGTCGTGAGCCTGAGGAGCGATTGTATCAAGCAGGCACGTGGGTCGACGGGCTCTATCCAAGCATCGGCGCCGATGAAGAGGACTTGCGTGAGATGCGCGAGTTTCAAGAGGCGATGAAGGTATGGGCGGAGAAGCGAGACGCGAGCGGAAGGCGACTGTTCACCATTCCGATCGCGGCTTGCTCGGATGATACTGAAGCCCGCGAACTGGATCAGCTTTCCATGCTTGAGTGGATGCAGCGTCAGGGATGGAGCTCATCACGGCTGACGTGGTATGTCGACTATGCATGCCGCGACGATTATGGACTACCGATCGATCGCACCAGCGCGTGGGCCGGCGTATTTTACTTTGCATCGCGTCTGCGACCTGCGGCTGCTTATCCGCAAGACGTGATTACTTGGCCGGCCGGTAATGGATTCATCGTCGATTATTTGAAGAACCAGTGCCGCGAGCGTCTTGTCCTGAACCAGATGGCGTTTCGTATGGAGCCTGCGCAGCCGGAGAATGAGGCGTCGGTTGTGAAAGTTGATGTATTCGACAAGGTGCAAAACGAAGTGATCGGGCTCTCCGCCGATCGCGTCATTTTTGCGGCTCCGCAATTCGTCGCCAAGCGCATGCTGGGGCAACCCGCCGGCCTAACCGATCGGTCCGCGTTTCAATATGGGGCGTGGATCACTGCCAATGTACATCTGCGATCGCGACCTCGCGAACTTCTCGGCGCTGCGATGGCTTGGGACAATGTGATTTATGACAGCAAGTCGTTGGGCTATGTAGTATCGACTCATCAAACCGGAGCGGATTACGGACCGACCGTGATTACCTGGTATTATCCCATCACTGACACGTTACCGCAGTCGGCTCGCGAGCAGTTACTGAAACTGGAGTGGCACGATTGGGCCGACATCTGCCTTACCGACCTAGAGCAGGCTCACGAGGACATACGTGGCTTGATCACGCGGATCGACATCATGCGCTGGGGGCATGCGATGATTCAGCCGGTGACGGGTTTCATGTGGAGCGATGCGCGACGGCGAGCTGCCGAGCCGATCGGACGGATTCATTTTGCCAATACGGACTTAAGCGGTATTCCATTGATGGAAGAGGCTTTTCATCACGGTCTGCGAGCTGCGGACGAAGTGTTGAGCGGCATATCTTCGCAGTGAATTCCGTTGCCCGTCCTCATGCGATGAGATCCATTCAAGAAGCGTTTACATGGCAACCGCCGGGAACATCACTGAAGAGAGCACCGCGGATCGTACGAGTCGTGCTCCCCTGCCCTGGTTGTTTTCCGCAGAACTCGATTTGTCCGCGTTTCTAGGGAGCGCACTGGTCTCTGTCTTGTTGCTCTTGATCGGGTTCCCGTTGGGGCTGATCGATTCAGAAACGCCGGATGGACTGTGGATCGCTTTGGTCCTGATGATCGATGTCGCCCATGTTTACTCGACCGGCTTCCGCGTGTATTTCGATCGTGCTGAGGTGGGGCGACGTCCATGGCTCTATACATTGACTCCGATCTCGGCTTATGTGATCGGTGTCATGCTATTCAGCATCGGTCCGCAATTGTACTGGCGCTGCTTAGCGTATCTGGCTGTCTTTCATTTTGTGCGGCAGCAATACGGCTGGGTCGCCCTTTATCGATCCAAAGAGAATGATCGATCCATGTTTGGATGGTGGATCGATTCTGCGGCGATCTACAGTGCCACGCTTTATCCGTTGATCTATTGGCATGCTCATCTACCGCGCAGTTTTGCTTGGTTCATGTCAGTTGATTTTGTATCGATACCGGCTTGGACGGCCGAGGTCGCGCTTGCCATCTACGGAGTGAGCCTGAGTCTGTACACGCTCCGCAGCGGTTATCGAGCTTGGTTCGGCGGGCGTCCCAATCCTGGTAAAGACATCGTCGTTTTCACTACGGCCTTCCTCTGGTACATCGGTATCATCACCTTCGATTCCGACTACGCGTTTACGGTAACCAATGTGGTTGCGCATGGTGTGCCGTACATGATTCTTGTGCTGTGGGTCCGAGATCGAACTCATCACAAGTCGTCCGACGGGCGGAGTATGCGTTGGCTGCGATGCTTGGCGTTGATTTGGATATTGGCGTATCTGGAAGAGTTCTTTTGGGACGTCGGTGTATGGCACGACCGACCATGGCTGTTCGGCGAGCCTCTGCAGTCCGCAGGATGGCGAACTGTGTTAACGCCGATTTTGGCTGTGCCTCAAATAACGCACTATGTGCTAGATGGTTTTATTTGGAAGCGGCAGGCCAGAGTGGAAACGATGGAAGCGTGAGGGCAAGTCGCATCACACCGTGAACAAATCCTGAATCGGTTCGCCGGCGGCTAAGCGATGGGGGCGGTTGAGTGAGTCGCGCACTTCCATCGCGTGGTTGATGCCGAATCGCCAGTAGATGGTGGCTGCTATATCGCCCGGTGTAACCGGATCGCGCGCCGGGTAAGCACCGTGCGCATCGCTGGCTCCCCAAACGGCGCCTCCATGTACGCCGCCTCCCGCGAGAAGCACGGAGTAGCAGTGCGGCCAGTGATCGCGACCTCCTTGAGCGTTGATCTTCGGCGTGCGGCCGAACTCACCGGTGGCCACGATCAATGTGGATTCGAGCAGTCCGCGCTGGTCGAGGTCTTCGATGAGAGCGGATAGGGCTTGGTCGGCCGGCGGGAGAAGGAACTGCTTGTGTTGGTTTTCGCAATTCACATGCGCGTCCCAGTTCTGTCCCTGTTGTTTGTAGTCGTAGACGTTGACGAACGGTACGCCCGCTTCGACCAGACGACGCGCGAGCAGCAGGTTCTGGCCTCGCATCTCGCGAGATACTCCCATTTCGCCCCCGCCGCCGTTCACTTCACCGGTTGCCGTCGGCGAGGCATAGTAACCATAGCGCTCACGAACAGCAGTCGGCTCGCGTTCGATATCCAGGGCGTTTCTGAGTGCTTCGCTTTCGATCAAGTGCATGGCCTTGTCGTAAAAGCGATGGAGCGAAACATTTGGAAACGGGTGATCGTCGAGCGACCTGAGCAAAGTCATTCGTTCGGTGTGCCTGAGTGCATCGATGCCGGCTCGTCCTGCCAGTGCATCGACGCGGTACTTCTTGGCTGCAGTGTCGACATCGATACGAAGCGGATCGTAGCCTGCTCCCAGTATGCCGCCACCTTGGCAAGGAGTGGGCACGACGTTTTGAAATACATAGGGGAGCGATGCGAACGGAACGTCGACTTGGTCATGGCGACGAGCATACGAAACGGCGCTGCCGAAACTGGGATAGAACTGAGGGAGCGGCGAGAATAGTTCGCGATCAGGACCTTCCAGGGGGCGACCGGTCAGAGCGTGGATCGAAGCCGCGTCGTGAAGGGTCGCTTGATGATGAACGCTTCGAATGACGGCCGCTTTGTGCATGACGCCGGCCATGCGGGGCAGGTGCTCAGAGATTTGCAGACCGGGAACGCTGGTCGAGATCGGTTTGAAAGAGCTGCGGATTTCGGCCGGAGCATTCGGCTTCATATCCCAAGTATCGAGATGACTGGGACCGCCGTAGTAAAAGATCAGGATGCATGCGCGGATCGGTTTGCGGGTCACCAAGGGTGGCTTCAATGTTTCACTTGCCGCCTGAGCCGCCCACAGGTTGTTCAGTCCGAGCCCCAAATAGGAAGCGGTGCAGAACTGCAGAAACAACCGGCGAGAGGAATTCGGTAACATCGGACAAGCCATACACAGCGGTGAACGCAAGGAGAGGCAACGTCGAGAGTATAACACTTCCCATTCGACGAAAAAAATTGGGCACGAGCGCTTCTGAAGCTGGTCGCAATCCCTGTGAGTCTCGCGAAAAGTGCTGGGTTCGGGTAGGTTATCCATGCGTCCACCCTTCAGCCACGGAATAAATTCGGCAAGCTATGAATTCAGGCACATTCTACGTACTGATTCGAGGCGGAAATCGCCAAATGTTCTTCGACCCGACCGCCGGCGAGACCATGCCGAGAGAGCTCGTTTGGGGACCGGAAGCATTCGAGCAGTGGGTCACGACACGCATTCCTCTGGACGAATTCCCTGAGGACTACGAATATGCCGCGATCGCCGACTTCGATTCGAAGCGGCTGACATGGTTTTGTCCCAATGATCTGCTCAGCATTCCGAAGGTCGCCGGGCTTTATCAGCGCTTGTTGGCTGCGGCTTGGCCCGGCTTTGAAATCATCGAGGCACCGTTCACCAATTCAATAATCGAAGAACTCGGGTTCGATGACTTACTGGACACAGATATCGAAGCCCCGGAGCTAGACCAGCGTCCGCCGACTGTCGAAGATGCTGTACGAGACGCGAGCAACTGGCATGAAGACGAGCTCGAAGATTCGTTCGGATCGCATGAGGATTCAGAATTCGACGATGATGATTTCGACGATAAGCAGGAGAATCGAAATTCGTCATCGCGCGAGATGACAGTGCATGAATACGGTAGCGATACTGACCTTCTTGCGGATTACGTACACGAAGACGATTCGCTTTGTGCTTGGGTCACCTTGATCGATCGCCAAGGAATCGTTCGGCATCGAATGCTCTCTTGTCTACCGCAGAATCTAATTCAGGGTTCTCCGGATGCGCTGATTGCGCTAGAGTCGATGCAGGGGACGGAAGTGCCTGCGGAAGCGAATGTGATGGAAGGGATCTGGATTCACGTCGAGCGACGTGAGGTTCGCATTTGGGGTGCCCCCGATACGCAAGCGGCATTGCCCTACGCAGAGCGTGGTTGGTCGGGATGGGATGTGGCCTGGGCGACTCGCGGTTACGAACAGCAGTGCTCTGCAGCCGGTCCGGCCGGAAGACCGCTCAGCACCGAAGCGGCTCTCGGTACATTTATGCCGCTGATGCTCTCCACCGAGCGTATGTCTTTGTCTGGTGCATTGGAGGCCATCGGTGGTTCGTTGAAGAAGACGGCTATGAAGGCGACCGGATGTCTCCTGGTCGTCATCTGCAGTCCGCTGCTGATCTTCGGCGCGGTCTCCGGTAACTGGACCGCGGTATTGATCACCGTGGCCATCATGGTCCTATTAACCATGATTGGATTTGTCACGATTGAACGCAAAGTGAAGAGGTCGTTCGCGGCGAAAATGCCTCAGGGTGAGCGCGATGATCGCTTCTCTGCGGCTGGTCCTTTGGATAAAGCCGAACGACGAAAGCGGATGAAAGCTCTGCTTGCCGAAGCGGGCTTGCCGAGCTTGGAGAAGGTCGAACCGTATATGGCTCCAGTCAGCGAATTCGGGCTGTTCGAGAATGCCTGAAACAAGGACATGAAAGAAGCATCATGGAACCGGAGTACTACTGCGAAGATCCCACGTCTGTTCCATTTAAAGTAATGCTGCGGTTTCTCAGCCGACAAGTTCCCTACCCGATGGCGATCGGAATTGCCGCATTGTTTCGTATTCGCGGAAAACTCAGGCTCCCTTTCCAAGCGAACTACGGAGCCGCCGATGCATCGTATGCCAGGGTTGTTTCCGAGCGAGATATTCCGCCGTACGTCGCAGCTAAATGGGCTCCGCATATTGAGCAGCTCAAGGATCTCGGATTCACATCGGTTTGCGTTCGACTGCCCAAGCTGATCGGTGCGAAAGAGCAGGTCTTGGCTTTGTATCTCAGCCAAGATCGGTGTGTGATTAGCACCTTGGAATGGCAGCGACTCGCAGGTGCTAATGGTCCGGTGGAAGAAGTCACGCTTGAAATGAATTCCTATGGCGATGAAGATCCCGAAGTGTTTACCGGTATGACTAAACCGGAGAACCTGGCTCTTGTCGACATGTTCAAGCTCGACTTTGTCGACCTTTACATGATGTCCAATGAGCATCCGATACGGTTGCTGTATGACAAGCACTACGAGCGCGTCGCGCGGCGTCGCATGTTTCAATTCTCAGCGGATGCTGCCGCTGCCGAACATTTGGCAAGATCACGACGACGCTTTGAAGCGATGCGGGCAAGCGGGCTGCTGAGAGCCCTTTCTAAGAAGGAAATTCCACGTGTTATGGCCAAATCGCTCCCGCCCCTGTGACCCGTCTCGCTGCTCCCCCCTTCTCTCCTTCCATAAATCTTCCCGCGTATGATGAACGTCTCCGACGACACTTATCTTCAATCGATACGGTCACAGTATCGACAGTCGCTATGGCAAGACGTCGTTCCGTTTTGGCTTCGTTATGGTCTGGATCATGAATACGGCGGTTACCTGACAGCGCTGGCGCGAGACGGATCGGTCATTGATATGGACAAGTCGATCTGGTTTCAAGGACGTGGAGCTTGGATGTTCTCAGTTCTGGCGCAATCCGATGATTGCAGCGAGGAGTTGAAAGAGGAACTGACTTCGGCGGCTCGCAGCGGTATAGATTTTCTTCAGCGACACGGAGCCGACCCGAGCGGCAAGCTGATGTTCACGGTGACACGCGACGGCAAACCCTTGCGCAGCCGACGCTATGTGTACAGTGAATCTTTCGCAGCCATCGCGTATGCTGCGGCCCACCGACAGACGGGTGAAGTAGCGTATCGAAGTGCGGCACTCGCCTGCTTTGAAACCTACCTGCAGGTTTCGTTCGACCCGGGGGCGATGCTCCCGAAGGTGGATCCTAGCACGCGTCCGACGCGAGGCATCGGATCATGGATGATCGCTATCGTGACGGCTCAGGAAATTCGTCGCACGCTCGGTGATGTGGTCGTCAAGCAGCGATCGATGACGGAGTGGATCGATGTCGCGATCCGGGAGATTGAGACCTACTTCCTAAAGCCCGATCTGGAAGTGCTGATGGAAGTCGTCGGCATGGACGGCTCCGTGTTGGACCACTTCGATACACGACAATTGAACCCAGGTCATGCGATCGAATGCGCTTGGTTCATCATGTGGGAAGGGAAACTGCGAGGAGATCGACGGCTTATCGAACTCGGCCTCACGATCTTGCGTTGGATGTGGAAGCGAGGATGGGACCGGGAATACGGCGGCTTGCTCTACTTCTGCGACGTGAAAGGTTATCCTGTCCAAGAGTATTGGCATGACATGAAGTTCTGGTGGCCGCATTGCGAAGCGATCATTGCTACGCTGCTCGCCTGGCAACTCACCGGCGAAACTCAGTATGCAGAGATGCATTCGCTGGTACACCAGTGGAGTTTTGAACACTTCCCGGATCGGGAGTTCGGTGAGTGGTACGGATACCTGCACCGCGACGGCCGAGTTTCCGTCACTCTGAAGGGAAACATGTGGAAGGGACCGTTCCATTTGCCTCGCATGCTCATGACTTGTTCCCAATTATGCGACGAACTCGCACTCGAACGAGGATTCCCGCTATGAAGTGCTTGGTCGTATTCTGCGTCGTTGTGATCGCGATCGCGACACTCTGTCGTGTTGAGGCCCAAACGTGGAACTCTTTGCCTTCGATTCCGGACACCGAAGGATTTGCAGGTGCATACGCCGGAGTCGCAGCAGATGCGCTGCTGATTGCGGGGGGAGCGAATTTCCCTGACAAAAAGCCATGGGAAGGCGGAATCAAAGTTTGGTACGACACCGTTTATGCGTTGGATCGACCTGACGCTCAATGGCGCAAAGTCGGTCGCTTGCCTCGACCTCTCGGGTACGGTGTGAGTGTCACTTATCAAAACGAAGTGATCTGCGTCGGCGGTAGTGATGCAACGCGTCATTACGCGGACTGCTTTCGCATCGGTCTGAAAGAGCGTCAGTTGAAGATTTCGACGCTGCCTAATCTTCCGGAAGCGATAGCCAACTGCAGCGGCGCGTTGGTCGGCCATCATCTTTATGTCATGGGTGGTCAATCCGCTCCGACATCGACATCGGCTCTTAGCCGTGTATGGCGACTGGATCTGAGCAAACAAGATGCTGACTGGGAAATGTTTCCGAAACTTCCAGGCGCGGGACGTATCTTTCCGGTGGCTGCTGCCGTCGGTGATACTTTCTTCATCGTCGGAGGTGCGAGTCTCGATGCGGGGAGCGACGGAAAAGCGGTTCGCACTTATCTGCGCGATGCCTACGCATACGATCCGAATGTAGGCTGGAAAAGACAGGCGGATTGTCCAAGCCCGATCATGGCATCACCCTCCCCTGCCCCGGCCGTGAGCGATGGTTTCGTGGTCCTCGGTGGCGATGACGGCTCACAAGTCGGCGTTTCGGCCGCTGATCATCGGGGATTCAGTCGTCGACGTTTCCAGTATCATCTCTCCGAGAACCGCTGGACGACCCACGACGATGTCGAGCATCCGCGAGTGACAGTTCCTTGTGTCGTCTGGCATGATCAGGTGGTTGTGCCGAGCGGCGAGATGCGACCTGGTATTCGTTCCCCGGAAGTGAAAGCCGTCAGCCTTGACGCTCTGAAAGGTCCATGATGTCGCAAGGAATGTCGGAAACAACCCAGCAGCGAACGGCCTCGGTGGCGTGGATGATCGTCCTGCTGTTGATGCCGGTTGCGCTGCTCAACTATCTTGATCGACAAATGTTGGCATCGATGAAAACCTCGGTCATGGAGTCGATACCGAGTTTTGCTTTGTCCGAGAATCCTGGTGAGCGATGGGGTTTCATGCTCGGCCTGTTCAAATGGGTCTATGCGGCCTGCAGCATCATCGGCGGCTATGTCGCAGATCGGTTCAGCCGTCGACTGACGATATGCATCAGTCTCTTCGTTTGGTCGGCGGTAACACTGTGGACCGGAATGGTGCACACTTATGTCGAACTGCTTCTGGCCCGGTCACTCATGGGAATCAGCGAAGCGTTCTACATCCCCGCGGCCTTAGCTTTGATCGCCGATCATCATTCCTCAGGGACCCGCTCGCGCGCCGTCGGTTTGCATCAGATGGCGATCTATATGGGAGTCATTACCGGCGGATTCGGCGGATACGTCGCTGAGTCGGAGAGCTTGGGTTGGCGCTCTGCGTTTCTGTTCTGTGGAATCATCGGAATGGCCTACGCGTTTCCACTCGTCTTTGCATTGAGAGATCGATCGAGCTCTGCCCAGTCAGCAGCTAAGCCTGAGTACGACACAAGGCGCTCGGATCGTCCCGGACCTTTGGCCGCATGGAGTGAGCTTCTGTTGAACGGATCGTTTCTATTGCTTGTTCTCTATTTCACTCTGCCTGCTGTCGCGGGATGGGTGGTTCGAGATTGGATGCCGGCGATACTCAAAGAAAAATTCCGCATCGGCGAAGGACTAGCCGGCGTCTCCGCATCTCTCTATTGGCAACTGGCTGCCATGATCGGCGTCACGGTCGGCGGCTTAACTGCCGATCGATGGATGAAGACCAACAACCGCGGTCGCATCTACGTCAGCGCATTCGGTATGGCATTAATGCTTGTCATCGTCGGCATCGGCAGTGCGGCGACTCTACAGACGGCAGTCATCATCTTGATCATCTTCGGACTGGGTTGGGGATTGTTCGACGGGAACAATATGCCGATCTTATCGCAGATCGTTCGACCGCAGCTTCGGGCCACCGGGTACGGCATCATGAACTTCGCAAGCATCAGTTGCGGCGGCTTGGCCGATTGGGGCTTCGGTTACATGCGCGACCACCATGTTTCGCTCAACGTCATCTTCGGTATTTTTGCTGCGCTCGGCATAATATCGATTGTCCTCGTATTACTCATTCGACCCCGCGATGTCGAAAATTCCGAGAGCGCTGCGACTTGATCCGTCTCTCAACTTCTTCTGAATCGGAACTGACATTAGATCAATGACAAACATAACGAAACTTACCGGGTTGGTTGCGGCAGTTCACACCCCCTTTGATGATCGTGGGGAAGTGTACTTTGCTGTCGTCGAGAAACAGGCGGCTCATCTTGCAAAGAGCGGCGTACAAACCGTTTTCATCTGCGGCAGTACCGGCGAAAGTCATTCGTTGACGCTGGATGAACGCTTGCGATTGAATGAGCGGTGGAGTGAAGTCACTCGCGGTTCGTCTTTGAAAGTTGTCGTCCACGTCGGCTCGAACTGCTTAGCCGATGCCAAGACACTGGCCGCAGCAGCCGCTCGATCGGGCGCGATCGCCGTGTCGGCGTTGACCCCAAGCTACTTCAAACCGAAGTCAATCGATGTGCTGGTCGATTGCTGCCGCGAAATTGCCTCAGCCGCACCTGAGCTGCCGTTTTACTTTTATGACATTCCGTCGATGACCGGAGTGCATCTTTCGATGCCCGATTTTTTGCAGGCGGCGAGCGAGCGAATTCCGAATCTGGCCGGCCTCAAGTTCACTAACTCGGACCTCATGTCCTATCAACGTTGTTTGCAAGCGCAAGGCGGTCGGTTTGATGTTCCGTGGGGAGTCGATGAATTCCTGCTGGCCGCATTGTCGCTGGGCGCGCGCGGAGCCGTCGGAAGCAGCTACAACTTTGCGGCGCCGATTTACTTGCGAGTGATGGATGCGTTTACCCGTGGCGAACTCAATGATGCTCGTGCTTGGCAGTTTCGCTCAGTGCAACTGATCGAAGTGCTGGCTCGCTATGGTTACATGGGAGCGGCCAAGTTCGTCATGCGTCAATTGGGAGTCGACGTCGGCGCTCCTCGCCTGCCCAATGCATCGCTTTCTATGAATGAGCAAAGCAAACTGCAAAGCGAGCTGGAAGGGCTCGGATTCTTCGACTGGTTGTAAGGTTCTATGCGGTAGAGCTGCTTAAGAGCCTGTTCGATTACATGCAAGCGGAACGGCGCGAGCCGTCCGGTGTCGCACTATCGATCTTGAAGAACCGGACGGCTTGCGCCGTTCCGCTTGAATTAGCTCAACACGCCTGTGAGCGAGGTATCGAGTACCTCCCCTACGCGTCATGTTGTGATTCGTACTTTAATCAATCGAAGTGAATTAAATCGACAGACTCTTAGGGCATTTCGGTCAGCGTCACGTTGCGCAGCGCGACTTCACCGTCAAACGCGATGAAATTCAAGGACTGTTTCGTCTTGTTCAGTCTCGCATCGCTGACTGTGATGGTCTGTCCCGCTGTTTCCACGATTAGCTTGTCATCTTCGAATCGCACTCGCACGGTTTGCCATTGCGAGGTGTCCAGTTTCAGGCGTCGCTTGGCGAGCTGTATTGTAGCGGTCGCCGATTCGCCTTGCGGAGGATTGATCGCGATCTCCAAGTTACTGCGAGACAGTACAGTCCGAAAGCTGCGTTCGTTGCCGACAGGTTGAATACGGAGTGAGTGCCGATCCGCTTCACCCAGCAGCACTTCGAATTGAAGGACTCCGTTGTGAAAAGCAACCGGCCTTGTGAGCGTCGCACCTTTGACCGGAGCGATCGTGCGTGCCGCTCCGTCGCGCGCGATCCACTCTGAGGCTTGATTCTGCCATGGATTCTTCGGAGATTGATCGAGCGCATCATGAAAGAGGATCTTGCCGCTAAGCGATTCAAGAGGCATAGCAGTCGTGCTCGGCTTCTCACTCGCTTTCTTGTCTACGGCCGGCGGAAGTTCGCGACTATAGCCGCCGTCCCGATAACGATCGAGCAGTGCTTTGAGGTCCGCGGCTCGCTGCTTTTCATCGGTCGCGAGGTCGCGAGTCTCAGCGATGTCGTGATCAATGTTATACAGCATCGGGTGGAACTGTTCGGCACGAGCTTTATTCGAGGCAGGTTTGACGTCGTCTGCGGGCAGGCCTTCGATCCATTTCCATCCATTTTTTTGAATGGCAAAATTGCCGTCAGCGCTATGCACAATCAAGAAAGGCCGGATCGGTTTGCTGGGTTCTCTTTCTAACCATGCGGCCGAAACATCAAAACTGTCTTCAGCACCTTGATGCGCCGTCGGAAGGGGCTCACCGACGATCGATGCGACCGATGCCAGAGTATCGACAAGACTGATCGTTTGATCGCTGGTCGTGCCTGCCGGTACGTGTTGAGGCCAGCGCACAATGTAGGGAACTCGGAAGCCACCTTCCCAAACATCGTGTTTGCCGCCGCGAAAGGGACCGACTGGTTTGAGTCCAGCGTCGCGAGCTGCATTCTGAGGCGTGTTGCCGTTCTGTTTATTGACGCCGCCGTTGTCGCTGGTGAAAACGATCAGCGTGTTCTCTGCTAGACCCTTTCTTTTCAAGACGTCCAAGATGCGGCCGACGCTGTTATCTAGATCATGCAGAAAGTCGCAGTAAATGCCTCCGGTGCTTTTTCCTTTCGTTTCTTTCGAAGGTGTGATCGGATTGTGAACGGCGACCGGCGTGTAGTAGAGGAAGAATGGCCGGTCCGACGTTTGCTGTTCAAGCCATGACACAGTCTTGTCGGTTAGAACATTCATGACTTCATCGTCGACTCGCTTTGGCGCATTGATCGCCATCGACTGGATGTCCCGTCCGTTTTGAGCTCCGACCGGTACGTAGGTTGGGCTCGGTTCCGCGGGACTCTCTTTATTCAGTCCCCATACCCAGTGGTTCTCGACATAGACTCCGCTTACATCGCCGTGATTGGAGGGGACTCCGAAGTGATAGTCGAATCCGATCTCCAGCGGTCCCGGTTTCAGTTCTTTCGTAAAGTCACAACGCTCTTCCACTCCGTATCCCAAGTGCCACTTGCCGATGGCTGCGCAGTTGTATCCTTTGGACTTCAACAGTGAAGCCAGCGTGAGCCGATCTGTTTCGATATGAAGTGGTGCAGTCGTCGGCAGTACCTCACTGACCAAGGATGTCCGCCAGCAGTATCGACCGGTGAGCATTGCGTAACGAGTCGGCGAGCATACCGACGAGGTCGTGTTGGCATCCGTAAATCGTCTCCCTTCTGAAGCGAGCGTATCGATGTTGGGCGTGCGAACCAGTTTCGGATCGGCTCCGTAACATCCGACGCTTCCCCAACCGAGGTCATCCGCCAGAATGACAATGACATTCGGTCGATCTGCACCGCAGGCGGGCGTTAAGTTACTTGCCACCAGCGCCAGCAGGAGGAGAAGGAATCGCATGAGCTATAGTCCTTGCGTTGTGGTTGAGCGTGAGGCGTGTGCGATGAGGGGATTTATGCCGCTTAGAGAACTAGGCTGACGGATTCATTATGGAGCAACCGTCTCAATGTGGATCTTTAGTGATTCGGCACCTTGCGCATCGAGCGGTTCGACGAAGAATCCGTAATGACACCAATCCGGTTGCTTGGTCGCTTCGCTGCGATTGTTGGATGGCTGTTCGTAGTATCGACTCTCGGTATTCAGTCGCAATCGTCCGACCAACGCGGCTTCGCCGGCGGGTGTCACGAGAGCGGAGACATAGCCGCGAGCGCGCATTGCGCCGAAGCTTTTTACTTTTCCTGCGTCGAACCAAGGCCCATTGAAGAGACTGGATGGTTCTTCCAACCAGATGCGCACTTTGCCCTTTGAGCAAGAAGCCGTCAACTTTACCTCGCCGATGTTGGCAACGGTACAGCGAGGGAGGTCATAAGCGTGCAACGACTTGGCTGTCGGGATGAGAGCATCGACCGACATCTCCTTGCGACTCGGGACGCCTTGAAAAGTCACATCGTTCGACGGTGCTGTTGTCACCATTGTGGGAAACGGCCAGGCAGGGCGATAACCGGCAGGCGTCGTGATCGGCGTGTTTCGGAGATCGAGCATCCATTCGCCGCTCTTTGGGACACTGCGTGGCAGAGCAGTGATCCGTGTTCCTACGAGGGTCAATTCGTCAAGCGACAAGCCCATCAGAGGCTCGATGTCCTGTACTTTGGTGTCGGACAAATTCAATTTGCGCAGCGCTTTCAATTGCGAGAGCGAGTCAAGCTCGACGATGGGGCCGTTCGACAGGTCGAGGTCGATGACTGAATCGGGAAATCGAGGCTCGGTCGCCTGAGTCACCTTGCAACTCCCGAGGTTCAATGTCTCGACCTTGGCCGCATCGTTTGTGATCGGCCAGTCCGGTATGGTGGAGCCCTGAAGATCTAGAGCGATCAGGGCCGGGAACCGCAATAGATCCGGTCTCGCTGAAAAAATGCGCTCCCGTATACAGCAGGCTACAACGTGCCCGTCTTGCACGACGAAAGAGTACGTATTCGCCGGGTAATTAAAGATGCTGCCCGAATAGGATGCGATATGGCGAAGATCGTCGACTTCGAGTTCGGCTGAGTGACAGAGCTCACTCAAAGCTTCGCGTTCATCCGCTGGGATCTGCTCGAGAGCTTGCTGCGTCGTCATGGCCGGCTTTCCAAACCAAGCCGCCATGAAGATGCAGCCTCCGCAACTGAGCACAATCAGCAGACCGCAAGTTGCGACAGCGATTAAGAAACGATTCAACATGGACCCCTTATACCGAAACCTCTAATCGCGAATATTGTAATGAAAGAGTTGCTCCGAATCGTGACTCGGGATTCTTCCTCGGTGCGCCGCATGCGAAATTCTCGGATAAGATTCAGGCCATCTTCCCATTTACTTCGATAACGATGTGCCTACCATCGATTCAGGGCTTATCCGTAGAAACATCGAAAGACGAACTGGTCTGAATCGGAACGAACGATGAATTGGTTGAGTGCCTGGGTGGTTTCGTGGTGTTTGACGGCTTGGCTGCAACCTCCTGCGTTGACGCCTGATTCCGAGTTCGTCGGTGTTGAACCGCCGACCTGGGTTTTGGACGGTGTCGCTAAAGTCTTTCTCGGTTTAGAGGACCATGCCGGTATCGAAGAAGCCGCGAAGATCGGGGCGACTGTCCTGCATGCCGGAGGACCGTCGCCGTATTATCCACTTCGCCGAGATGATCCGTCCGCTGGAGTTCCCGAGTCGGAGCGCTCGCGGATCAAAGCAGGCGTATCCGTCGCCAAACGACACGGGATGCGTGTGGTGCTCGGGGTCTCGCCGTATGCACCTGTTGAAATCGTCCGCAAGCATCCCGATTGGATGAACCACGGAAGCGATGATCCGTCGATTCTGAAAAAGGCTGAACTCGATCTCACGTTGCCCGAGAACATCGGCCTGCGCTCTCTGCCTCTGAACACTCCGTACGGCGATTATGCGATTGAGTGCTTAGCCGAGATGATGAAGGACTTCGAAGTCGACGGATTCTCCTTCGACGGTTGCTACCATCCGATGATCAACTTCAGCCCCTATGAAAAAGAGTTGTACAAGCGCGAGACGGGACGCAGTCTGCCTGAGAAGATCGATCTGAATAACCAAGCTTATCGTGACTATCTAATGTGGGCTGATGAAAAGCTCGAACAATGGTATCGGCGGCTGGGCATTCGTTTAAAGGAAGTGAATCCCGAGGCAGCGATCTACACTTGGACTACCAACGCGGGACGATTCGGACACTTTCTGACTAGCCCGCGAGTGATGTCGGCTCGCATGAATCGGCTCATTCACTGCCCAGTTCAAGAATGGTGGCTCGACGAAGTCAACCTCGGCGCCACGGTCGTTCCCTACTTCGGCGCAGCCTATGTAAGAGCGGTCAGTGGCGGCAAGGTCGGTGCGAGCGAGCCCTATCTGATGTCGCACGGCAACCCCTACACGACAGATAGTTTTCCGCCGCATGAATTGACCGTACGCTGCCTGGGGGCGATGACGAACGGATCGTTCACGCCGCTGGCGCAAATGAGCGGCAAAGAATCAACTCAACAAACTTTACGCGAGATAGCCGTGCGGCGAGAGTGGTTCGCTCGGCTCGAACAACAGCCCTGGGCCGCTCTTCTGATCAGCGAACCGACTCGCCAGTTTTATGCTCACGGCAATATCGTGGAACGTTGGTTGTCGCATGCGGCCGGTGTATACCGAACGGGAATGGAAGAGCACCTGCCGATGACTCTGATCACCGAATTGGATCTGAAGCCGGAAGAGCTCGGCCGCTATCGCGTATTGATACTGCCGAACGTGGCTTGTTTGTCAGATCGGCAATGCGAGATCATTCGCGAATATGTGCGCCGCGGCGGAGGTCTCGTGGCAACCTGCGAAACGTCGCTGTGCGATGAAATGGGGCGACCACGCAGCGACTTTGGTTTGAAAGATCTCTTCGGAACGAGCTATGGCGGTCGCGCGGCAGACAGTACCGTTCGTCCTGAGTTGGATGTGAATTTCGCGATCGCCGTCAACGATCAGTACTGGGCGAAGCGAGGTCAGAACGGAGCCTTTCGGTTCAGCGATTACACCGACTCGATCTTCATGCAAGATGAACGGCTGCGCAAACTGCTGCCTGCTGCTCAAGCGACATTCAAGGGACCGATGATCCGGCCGTCTGGATTCACGCCGCCGATGAAGCCGGGGGTTCTCTACTTTCCGGAGGGAAGCCGCGATGCTTACCCGGCTGTGGCCTATGGCGAACACGGGCGTGGTCGAGTCGTCTACTTTGCTGGCGGCGTCGATGCCGCGATGTTTAACTATTCATTCCCGTATCAGCGAGTCATGTTGTCACGAGCCATGCAGTGGGCAGCTCGTGAACCCTATGCAATCCAGGTCAAAGCCCCGATGTGTGTCCAATCGACGTTTTGGAAGAAAGAGGATGGACGGATGATCGTTCATCTCTGGAATGGAATCAACTCAACGTCGGACCACGGTTTGCAAGAAGCAGAAGTTCCGCTGCGTGAAGAGCCGATTGTGATTCACGACATCCGAATCGAAGTATCGGGCGTCGGGTTTCAACGAACTCACGCGGAGCCGGAGGGAATCGATTTGAAGACCGAGGTCATTGCAGGAAAGAAAGTCATCCACGTTCCGCCTCTCTCCGTGCACACGGCCATAGTTCTCGAACCGTGATTGGTACTTCTGGTTTGTGCCGTCGATTCAGAACCGGAACCAGAAGCGTGAAGGGATTGTTGATTTAATTCAAGCGGAACGGCGCGAGCCGTCCGGTTCTTCAAGGTTGATGGTGTTTTACCGAACGGCTAGGGGCTTGTTGGTTTAGTCGACTTCGACAGA
>JAXMBQ010000007.1:0-200258 GCA_046349815.1 Pirellulales bacterium
CCGTTTGGCAGAAGAGCTCGGAGTGAAACGCGTTGTCTTGCCGCGCGAGCTTTCACTCAAAGAGATACGACGCATCACCGAAGCGGTCAGCATGCCGGTCGAGGTCTTCGTTCACGGAGCTCTGTGCGTCGCATACAGCGGACAGTGCTTGACCAGCGAATCGTTCGGCGGTCGCAGTGCGAATCGCGGCCAATGCGCTCAAGCCTGTCGACTTCCCTATCAATTGGTATGCGACGGGGCGGATCGTGAACTGGGCGACATGAAGTATTTGCTCAGTCCGCAAGACTTGGCCGCTCACGATTTGGTTCCGCAGTTGATCGATGCCGGAGTTTGTTCTCTGAAGATCGAAGGACGACTCAAGACGCCTGAATACGTCGCCAACGTTACTCGACATTATCGCGAGGCAATCGATCAAGCGTTGGCGGGGCGACCGAAGCAGATGAGCGACGTGGAACGGCGCGAGATGGAGTTGAGCTTCTCGCGCGGTTTCTCTCCGGGCTGGTTAGAGGGCTGCGATCACAAGCGATTGGTCCCGGGTCTATCCAGTGCCAAGCGCGGCGTCTTGCTGGGAACAATCGAAGCGGTTCGCGGCGAAGCATTTCGAATGCGCCTGGAATGTCCGGTCTCTACCGGCGACGGAATCGTCATCGATGGAGATCGATTCGCAGGTCGTGAAATCGGCGGTCGAGTCTACGAACTCGTACAGCACGGATGCAAAGAATCAGAATGCCGCGAAGGAGTCGTCGATGTCTACCTGCAACGCGGATCGTTGGCAGGGGCTGAAGACCTTGCCGGGCGTAAAGTTTGGAAGACCGACGATCCGAAGCTGACTAAGCGGCTGCGAGCCTCCTTTGAAGCTGCCGATCATTTAAAGCGCACGCCGATCACTGTTCATCTAAGAATCGCCGAAGGCTCAGCGGTCCGATTGGAAGCGAGATGTCGCGACGGGCTATCGGTTCAGGTAGATGACGAGCACATCGCCGAAGCGGCTCGCAAACATCCGACCAGTATGGACGTGCTCCGCGAGCAGTTCTCGCGTTTAGGCGGGTCGGCTTACGAATTGGAGTCGATCACTGCGGACATCGTGGGCAATCCGATGGTCCCGTTGAGCGTGCTCGGACGCATCCGCAAGCGCCTGATCGAATTGCTCGATGAAGTGCGATTGGCCCCGCAATCGATTCCTTGCAGTACCGAATCGATCGTGCCTCGCATGTTGGCCGCGGTGAAAGGCAGAGGCACTCGCGGAGATGCCACTGAACAAGTGACAAAAACGACGTCGCCGCAACCCGAACTAATCGTCCTTTGTCGCTCGATGAAACAACTGACGGACGTCCTGGCGGCCGGCATCCGTCGCGTTATCGCCGACTTTCACGACTTGCGAGAATATGCCGACGCGGTCGATGCGGCCCGCAGCGCCGGAGCTGAAATTCATATCGCTACGCTCCGCATTCACAAGCCGGGGGAAGACGGGCTATTCCGAGCGCTCGCCAAATCGCCCGCCGACGGATGGCTCGTTCGCAATTTGGCTGCACTCGCAGCCGCTCGCGAGCGGAACATTCCGTTCATCGCCGACTTTTCACTCAACGCCGTGAATCCGTTGACAGCTGAGCGATTGATGGACTGGGGTGCGCAGCGAATCACGGCTGGATATGATCTCAATCGATCCCAATTGACCGACCTATTGCACCATCTCCCGTCAGACTGGGTCGAAGTGGTGATACATCAGCACATGCCGATGTTCCACATGGAGCATTGTGTGTTTTGCAGCACGCTGAGCCCCGGCAAGAACAAATCCGATTGCGGTCGTCCGTGTGATCATCACGATGTAAAGCTGCGTGATCGAGTGGGAATGGAGCACGTGCTGCATGCGGATATCGGTTGCCGCAACACTCTTTACAATGCTCAGGCTCAGAGCGGTGCCGAGGTCGTGCCGGAACTGATCACCCTCGGCATACACCAATTCCGCATCGAGTTGCTCCGTGATACAGACGAACCCGAAATGCGAAAGCTGATCGAACTCTACCGCAGTTTGTTGAAGGGTGAGTTGCGCGGCAGCGAAGTTTGGAAAGAATTGAAAGCCGATAACCGCATCGGTGTGACTCGCGGTACACTGGACGGCCCTCGTAATCCGCTGGCCATCCTCTAAACCGCCCTCGGATTCGCTGTCTATAAGATGTTCCACATCGTTCCGTTTTTACGTCCCGAAATCTGTCAACGGTAATCGACATGAATCAACCATTCCCTCCGAACAACAACCCGTACGCGGCTCAGACACAAGCGCCTTCCGGAATGCATCCGCAAGCGCCGCAAAGTTCGGGCGACGGCACCGGCGGCTTGATCCCATACAAGAATCCGCAAGCGTTGATCGCTTACTACCTCGGACTCTTCTCGCTCTTCCCGCTGCTCGGACTCTTCTTGGCAATTCCGGCATTCATTCTCGGCATCCTCGGCTTGCGCGCACGTGCCAGAAATCCGGCCGTCAAGGGAAGTGTTCACGCTTGGATCGGCATCGTCTTCGGATTCACGATGACCTTGCTTTGGGGTCTGATGTGGGTCGGGATGATCATTGCCATGATCGGGTCAGCAAGTCGCTGATCTCTACCACAGTGTGTTCAAGCGCAGACCGAAGCGAGCCAGCTTCGGCAAGATGAATTGATCGACGCGAGCTCTATCTTCATCATCGAAGATCCAGTCGGTTCGCGAAGCGATGACGATCAACAGGCCGATCGCTGCGGATGCTGCGATCGGTCCCAGTACCAATGTTGCGGGCACAAAGCAAATCAGAGTCGTATTCCAACCGAGCCGAGTGCCCTCACGCGACATGCGCCAAATCATCATGGCAATGACGACGCCGTATGCGATCGACGTGCTGGTGACCGCGCCGGCCAGTGCCCAGTGCCGAATCAAGAAGTAGTTCAAGGTGAGGTTCAGGCCGAGGCCGAGCAATTGAATCCAAATGATCTGCCGCCCGCGCTCGATACAAAATAGATACGCTTGCGCTACAAGAAATAGACTCAGCCAAATGCATTGCAGCAGAACTTGCGGCATGATCGACTGCGCAGCCGAGTATCGCCCGACCAAGTAATAGTTGAAGAGCCACGGGGCGACTAGTAGAGCGGCGATCGATACCAAAGTAAATCCGACGGCGACGAACTGCAGACTGCCGTTGAGCCGCTGTTCGACGCGATCTTTCTTTCCCTGTTCCCAATCTGCGCTCAGATAGGGAAGGAGTATACCGCACATCAACATGGCCAGACTGGTCAGCAGATTCGGAATGATGCGACTGCAATGATACTGACCGGCAAGCGCTTGTCCGACTTCAGCTCCACCGGGGCTCAAGTGCAACAGCATGTAACGATCGGCTAACTCAAAGAGATTCGTCAGAAGGTTGTTGCACCACAAGATCGCTGCGAATGGAAGAACGCGTGTGCCGATCTCGCGAATGTCGAGTGTGGGGCCTTGATTGTTCAGCAGATTACGACGAATCCAAATGACCCAAATGCCGGGCAACACACCGAGAATGCATGCCAAAGAGTATGCAGGCAGCAACACGATCCAGCTCGGGTTCATCGACAGAGCGACACCGCCTAGTATGGCAAAGCCGACGCTATTGACGAACTGCATGATCGACACCACGCGTACCTCGCGCAGAGCCGACACCAACTCGTTGACCGTGTTGAAACAGGTCACGGAGAACAGCGTCACGGCCAACCAGAAGATGACGCTCATCGATCCGGTTTCGTTGAAAACCAGCCAACTGAAGAACTCGGGATTGAGGATCATCATGCCGGCGGCTGTGCCCATACCGACAGCGCTGATCATGCCGGTCATTCGCAAGTAGTTACCGAGCTGGCCGCGCAGTCGATAGACTTCGACAAACTTGCCGAATGCTCCAGGCAAGCCGAGGACGACCAGCGGAGCGCCGATAATGAAGAAACTGTTCGCCATCGCCCAATGCCCGAGAGCATCGTCGGTCAGGACTTGGCAAAAGCTGATGTTGCGAACCAACCCGATAAGGCGCTGCAACATGTTGACGATCAACATGACGCTCAGCCCAAGCAAGAATGAATCTCCTTGCGAGCGAGCGGCGACTTCGGAAGTCGGTTCGGTGCTGACGGCGCTGGACATGCGGGTTGTAACGAAGAAAGCTTTCGGCGCGATTCTGACGACCGAGACCTTACGCCCTCAGTGCATCGCTTGCTGAAAACTTAGCTCGCGGAAACCCGGCTCCGACTGACTCCGCGGCGATTACGGAGAGATGTAGCGGAAAAAGTTCCGGAACGGCTGCCCCTGAACGTACACAGTCGGTTGCCCGATGATGCCTCGACCTAGTTGCACGTTGTAATTCTCTTGTCCGAGTGAAAACAACGGACGGTATCCGGAATTGTCTTGCGAGTAGAGAGCCGGTGCCAGATTGGGTGGATACGTTGTCGGAGCCATCGCACCGGGAACGACGCCCGGCACAATGCCATTGGTTGGTATACCGGGCTGATACGGTGAACAGGGTTGATACGAAGTGACGTTCGTACCGACGATCGGTTGATATTGAGCAGCGAGGTTGTTCGTATTGATCGTGCCTGGGGCAGGTTGAGTTGCCACCGTCGGCGGCGCAGTCACCGGCAGTTGATACGAGACATTGCGAAAGTACGTTCCTTGATTCAGCGGAGTCACACCGCGATACGCGGACGTCGGATAGGTGCCCGCGCGTCCCGTTGATCCACGGGTGACATAAGGCAGGCCGGTCGCAACCGGAATTTGAGCCGGCGAGTTTTGTGTTGCAGCATATTGAGGATTCGATGCTGCATTCGGATACCCATACGGAACACTTCCGGCCGCATCGGTACGTTGTCGAATCGAAGAGCTCGGCAAACCGGATTGATCCACCATCGACGCGGGCATGACTTGGGCAGGGCGAGCAATAGGACGAATCGTACTGTTGCCGCCGACGTTCGTAGTGGGAAGCGGACCGGCGCCGGGATTCGCGAATTGGTTGGATAGATTGTTATTGATGCTCGACGGCGGGTAGACCGATCCAGGAACGGAGCCGCTGAGCGGCGGAAACACGGAGCCGTCGCCGGCCCCTCCGGACCATGCAGCGGGCTGAATCATGCTTTCAGTAGGACCGCCGGCCTGAGCTGCGGCGTCAGGAAAACTCAGCCCCGGCGGAACATTCGGACCTTGAAAGTACGCAGCTCGCTCGACCCCCGAGGCAGACGACGAGCGATCTGGACCCATCGGACTTGTGGGTGCAGACTTTTGCCAACCGCCGAAATAGTCGGCGCGCGATGGACCGGATTGCCCCAGAGCTCGGCCGCCGACGGCAACGGATGTGACGGAGATCAAGATCGAGACCGAAACAAGTCGGCGTTTCATGGCAATTCTCGCGCGAACAATGGGTTCACTTGAAAGTGGTTCACTTCGGCCCGAACATACCGGTTCCCAGTGGGGACGGTAGGAATTCCGAGCAGCCGCGCCAAGATCGATTTTGTCACGGAAGCTCACGGTTAGTTGACAGCTTTGGGTCCAGTGGTTTACTCTCCAAGGTGAGTTCACCATCGCATCCTTTTGAGTCAGTCACTCGACGGCTCACCATTCGCCCTGGGCTAGTCGAATTCTCCCGTAATGACTCAAGAAAATGCCTCGCAACTCGACTGCGTCGTGCGCGTCATTACGCCCGAGAACGTTGAGTTCGACTATATGGTGGCCGGTCCCTTTCAACGCTTGCCGGCGTACCTTGTCGACTGGTTTCTGCGTGTCTTCGTCTTCGTCATCTTGCTCGTAATCGGCGGAATCATCGGCGGTTTCACGGGCACTGGTTACCTCGTGATAGCCGGTCTGATCGTTCTGTATTTCGTTATGAGTTGGTTTTATGGCGTCTTGATGGAGACCTATGTCAATGGCCGAACCCTCGGCAAGATGCTGTTTCGATTACGTGTGCTCTCGACGGACGGCCGACCGATCAGCGGTACGCAGGCAGCCTTGCGTAACCTAGTAAAAGTCGCTGACCTTTTCCCTCCACTCACGATCCATATCTTCAGCGGAGAGATTGACGACATTCCGATCTTCCCGACTTTCTTGTTCGGGTTGCTCGCAATGACGTTGTCCGGACGCATGCAACGCCTAGGCGATCTTGTGTCAGGAACGATGGTTGTTTCCGACCGTGTTCGCGGCGTAGCCATGAACTTGCAACCGGAAGACCCGCGAGCCTTCGCGCTCGCCGAACATATTCCTCCGACATTTATGATCAGCCGAACACTCGCTCGAGTCGTCGGACTCTACATGGAACGACGCAGTCTGCTGCATCCGTTGCGCCGAGCCGAGTTAGCGGCTCACGTGGCAGAACCGTTGATTCGTGAATTCGGATTGATGAAAGATACGAGCACCGATCTGCTGATGTGCGCACTCTATGTTCGCATCTATCACAGTCGATCCCAGCGCGAACAACTGCTGGAGAAATCGAAGCAGTACATGCGTCCCCAGGTGCAGGCGGCACCGAAGCCGATCACTTATGCTGCCGTGCAGATGCCGTCTCCGAGCTACGATGTGCAGGTCGTTGCCGGCGCGTCTTCCCTTGCGCCAGGCACCATTTCCGATCCTGTCGTCGCAGCACGAGCGGTTCCAGTCGAAACGAGTGCCGCTAGTTCAGATGCGATAAGAAGGGAATTGCCATGACAGTTCATGCCGAGAATATCGCGAAGCGCCGCGCTGATTGGGAACGGCTGGAAACACTGCTTGGTAATATCGCGACGGGTGCCCGCAATCTGCGCGGCCCGGCTGTCATGGAATTGTCTGATCTGTATCGACGGGCCTGTGCCGACCTTGCTTTAGCTGAGCAATATCATCTGTCACCATCGATGGTCGATTATTTGCACACGCTCGTCGGCCGCATGCAAGCTGCTTTACACAAATCGCCGCGAGCTCGAATCGCGGATTGGTGGGACGTAGTCTTTCGCGATGCTCCGCGGCAGATATTTCGCGACCCGTGCGTTCAAGTTGCTTCAGTGCTCTTCTTCGGACTTTTCGCTCTTTCCGCATTGTTGGCATACAACGAAGAGATGTTTCCGAAGTATGCCGAGCGGATGATCAGTGCGGAACAAATCGTCGGCCTGGAAAACATGTACGACGAACCGCTCGGTCGGAATACGGAAGAGAGCATCATCATGGTCGGGTTCTATATCAATCACAACACCGGCATTGGACTGGAGTGTTTCGGAACTGGACTGTTGATCGTTCCCGGCCTGATAGCGACTGCCTTTAACGCGTCCTTCTTGGGAGCTTGCTTCGGATATATGTCGCGCCTGGGTGTCGAAGGTGGCGATCACTTCTTGGAATTCGTGGACGCGCACGGTGCACTCGAACTATCCGCGATTGCGTTGAGCGCCGGCGGAGGACTCCGCATCGGATTGGGTTGGTTGTTTACGAACGGATTGACTCGGTTGGCTTCCTTACAAGCAGCGGGACGTCGCGCGCTGCCGATCATGTCGGCGTCGGGAGTTCTCTTCTGCATGGCAGCGTTTACCGAAGGGATCATCTCGCCGCTGCCAATCCCCTATGCATTCAAAGTTTTATGGTTGCTCGCATCGACCTGCGGCTTGATGTTCTACTTCGTCGTGCTCGGCTATCCGGAGGACGACGATGCAGCTTGATAAAACAGAGATCGTCGTCCGTGAACGATCCACATTAGAACTGCTGGACCTATCGCTGTTGATTCTCCGGCGCCACTTCGTGCCGCTGCTCATCAGCAGCGCTCTGATCGGTTTGCCGCTGATGTTGCTCAACATCCGTATCACGTCGTGGATGGTTTCGGAACAGGCGCTATTGCAGAACGACGAACTCGAATCACCGTACTTCGCAGCACGCTGCCGTCACACGATGCACATTGTTGCACTTTGGTTCTTAGAGTTCCCGCTGGCTTCGCTACCCGCGACGCTGTTCATCGGCAACCAAATTTTCTTCGATCGCTTGGGGCTGATCGGAGTGTTACGGCAACTTCGTCCCCTTGCTTGGCGAGCCATCTGGGTGCTCGGTTTTCTACGATTGGGTTTCGCAGGACTATTCCTCGAACTATTCGTCCGCCGCGAGTCTTCTTTCGAACCGTTCGTCGAACTCTTTCTGATCGTGTTTCTGACATGCGGTATCGCCATGCTGAGACGCTCCACCAATCCGTTTGCCCCGGAGGTACTTGGATTGGAGTCGTGCAAGCTGCGCACGAAATCAACGAAGGACTTGAGTTATGGAAGACGCATCACCGGCCTTCACAGCCCTTTCTATTCAGAAAACTTCGGCCGGTTCATGTGCGTCTCGTTTGTTTGTACCCTTCTGACCATTATCTTGCTGTCCGCTCTCGTTAATGGGATGGATTTGCTGAACTGGTTGTCGGCCTGGCAAGGTTGGTATGACCATCTGCTGTTGCCGCTCAGCCTCTGGCTTGCCGGAGTCTATGTGACCGTCTATCGCTTTTTGTGCTACCTCGATGCACGAATTCGGTTGGAGGGTTGGGAAGTAGAACTGCAGATGAAGGCCGAACGCTTGCGACTGATCAGCAATCGACTGGATGTCGTCGGCGAATCAGGGGGAGTCGCGGCCACATGAGCAACCGAGTTGCAGAAAGCATCCCGATGTTTCGCGCGTTCGTGATCTTCACGATGTCGCTCGCTTTCCTGACATGCCTGGTCGGCCGCTTTGCACAAGCTCAAACGAGCACCGGACCTGAACCGGATACGGTACTCAAGAACCTGCGCGACACATCTTGGTACGATCCCGAGGCGGAAGACTTTGAATCGCCGAAGGGAATCGAGGTCAAAGACCATCCGCTGCGCACCAAGGGAACGTTGGTCAAACCGAAAGCGCCCAAGAAACCATCCACGGCCACTGCAGCCGGCGGCGGCAAGGGTGGCGGAAGCGCTTCCTTTTTGAACACGATGTTTTGGCCGATCACGATCAGTCTAGTAACACTGATCGCCGCGCTGCTGATCGGCCTGGTGATTGTATCGCTTCGATCCAAAACCGATTTTCGAAATCGGACCGCCAAGAAAGCGGCGGCCATCACCATTGATCCGAACAAGATCGTCGATCTTCCGTTTGAAGCAGTCAACGTTTCGGATGATCCTCTCTCGCAGGCTCGAGCTCTCATGCAAGCCGGCCGCTATGACGAAGCTGTCCTGTTCCTATACGGCTACATGTTGCTCGCCTTGGACCGCGCAGGTCGGATACATTTGCATCGCGGCAAAACGAATCGCATGTATTTGAGAGAGTTGAAAGGAGAGCGAGTCGTCAGGCCAATTACCGAAATGGCGATGCTCGCTTTTGAAGACGTATTCTTCGGGCGGCACACGATCGATCAAAACCGATTCCTCGCTCTGTGGAACCAACTCGATAACTTCCACCACGATTTGGCTCGAACCGTCGAACACGAGGTGCCCACCTCAGGCATGATGGCGGTGGCGACATGAGCAATACTTCGCCCGAAACAAGTTCGATCGGACGGCGCGTCTCCGTTTCGTTGCTACGTCGCTTGGGAGTGTTTCTGACCGTCGTCTTGCTCCTGGCATTGGTCTTCTTTTCTGCCTCGCTCGCATATCGCAACTGGTCCTCGGCCGAATCGACCAGTTACGGGATTGTGGACGGCTCGGCCAAAGACACCGGCATCAACGGGCTTGGTGCTTTTCAGAAGATGTTGACCGCGAATGGGTCTCGCTGTCTGACCGCCACCCGGCTGTCGCGCAGACTCGATCGAATGGATGCCATCATCCTCGTCGGACGCACAATGGACCCGCCGGGTATCGGTGCCCGCGACTGGCTGGAGGAATGGCTCGCCGGCGGAAAGAACCGTACGGTGATCTACTTCGGTCGCGACTTTGACGCGGAAGAGTTTTATCGTGAGAACACACTCCGCAACGCAAGCGACGAAGATCGTGGCGTTTTGGAACTCGACTTGGCACTACTTCAATCCAAGAATGCAAGCGAACGGAATCAAGAAGCGTCGAAAGACACGTTTTGCCGGTGGTTCTACTTGCGTTCGAACGTAGTGCGAAAAGATGTGAAGCAGTTCTCCGGCCCTTGGGCTCGAGACATTGACTCGGGCAAATGGGTATGGCCCGTTCGCACCTGGTTGGAACCTCCTCGCAAGTCGTTGCAAAAGACAGTCCCGACTTTTGCAACGGGATCGCCGTGGATGAACCCTATCGCGACCGGCAGCCAGAACAGCTTTCGATCGGACTGGTCGGAAACAGAGATTGACGGCACAACGAAGTGGGATGCCGAATGGGATAAAGCGCCCGACTTCCAAGTTCTCTTGGCTGATCAACAAGGGGGCGCATTGGTGACCAAACTCACCGACCGCCGTTATCAAGGAGGCAAGATCATCGTCGTCGCCAACGGCTATCCGTTTTTGAACGGTTCGCTGGTGGCGACACCTGCCCGGCAAACCGCTGCCAAGTTGGTTAACGAACTCGCCGGAGCCAAGAAAGTAGTCTTTATTCCGTACGAACAATACGGATTGATCATTAGTCAAGTGGATGAAGATTTAGAAGGGCCGGTAGGCATGGCCTTCTTCACCGTTTGGCCGATGAGCATGATCACCATGCACGGTGCACTACTTGGCATCATCATCTGCATGGTCTTGATCCCGATCCTCGGTCGACCGCAAAGAGCCAAACGTGTTTCGCTCAGCAACTTCGGTCACCATGTCGAAGCAGGCGGAAAGATTCTTGAGCGTACGGGCGATGAGTCCTTCGCGCTCAAAGCGATCGCCGGTTACATGACTCAAGTGCGAGGCGACGCGCTGCCCCCGTGGCTCAAGTCGCGACTCGATGCTCTGCCTGCCGCGACGGAACCTGCGCCCGCTGCGCAGCCCGCGAGTTTAGTTCAGCCGGTTGCGACTCAGGAAAACATGGCACCGTTCGATCGATCCGCTGGTACATCACCCCAATCGCCTAACGCGGTCCCTGAGTTTGTGCCTGCTGCGATTCGAACGGCATCGGCCAATCCAGGCGAGACTTCAACTGCCGCTGCAATCAATCAGGCTCTTACGCCGGACTTCTTCGACGATTTGTTCCCGAAGGCCGACAGCAATACCGGCAGCGCTCCTTCGGCTCTGCATGACGCGTTGCCGGCGTCGGAACCGCGAGCGAGCGAAGAATTGAAGGATACTCACCGAACCGAATCCACATTTCCTTCCACTGACTCAAGCCAAAATTCACCTAACTCCTAGACGGGCTGCATTTGTATGCGAACGACGCGTGAAGTTTTTCAAGCCGTATCGGCTGAACTCGGAAAGATCTTCGTGGGGCAGGACGAACTGGTGCTGACAGCGATGGTCGCATTGCTGTCCAGCGGACACCTGCTCATCGAAAGTCTCCCGGGTATGGGCAAGACACTCTTCGTGCGAGCGCTCGGCAAGATACTCGGTTGCAGATTCGGACGCATTCAGTTTACGGCTGACTTGATGCCCTCGGACATCACCGGGGCTCCGCTTCTTGATATGCGCACGCAAGAGTTCCGTTTTCGTCCGGGCCCGGTGTTCACGCAGCTCTTGCTCGCGGACGAAATCAACCGTTCGCCGGCAAAGACGCACGCCGCACTGCTCGAGATCATGCAGGAATACCGCGTTACTGTCGATGGACAAAGTCATCCGCTCGAGCGCCCGTTCCTGGTACTCGCCACGCAGAACCCGATCGAAAGCGAAGGGACTTACAACCTGCCGGAAGCACAACTCGACCGCTTCATGTTCAAGGCAGTGGTCGACTACCCCGATGAGTTGGAAGAAGAGCGCATCCTGACGATGCACAGTTTGCAGGTCGACTTGAGCAAGCGCATGGAAGAGGAACTGCAAACAGTGACTTCGCCTGAAGAGATCATGGCGATCACTCAAGCTAACGCGGCGGTTCGAGTCGAACCGAAGTTGTTTGCTTACATCAATCGACTCGTCCGACAAACGCGACGCTGGCCGACGTTCCATCTCGGTGCATCTCCGCGAGCCGGCTTGGCACTCGTTCAAGGTGCGAGAACATTGGCTGCAGCGCGAGGTCGAGACTATGCCATTCCGGACGATGTCGTGGAAATCGCCTTGCCGGCTCTCCGCCACCGCGTGGTGATGACTGCAGAAGCCGAAGTCGAAGGTTTGAAAGTCGACGACCAACTTCGCCAGCTCGTCCGAAGCATTGAGGTGCCGCGAACGGTATGACGAATCAGGCGACCGAATTCTCAATGCTGCAGTACGGCATCACGCCTTGGACGATCCTCGCGATCAGCCTGATTCCGCTGTTGATACTCGCGATCGTTCGTCGCACGTATCCGACTTGGAATCTTGCGTTGATGCTCGTTTTGCCGCTGGTGTTGACCTTGCCTCTCCCATGGCTGTGGAAGTGGTGGTGGATCGTCGTCGCCGCCGTCGACGGAGCGGCTGTGTTGGCAGCTTTCATTGATTTGCTGACCGTCCCTTCGCTCAAAAGTGTAACGGCGACACGCACCATGGCCCGAGTCGCATCGCTCGGCGGTTGGCAGGAGGTAACGATCGAACTCTCCAACCGAGGCAAACGTCGGCTGAGAATGCGTATCGCCGACGATGCGGCCGACCGACTGAAGATCGATCCTCCTTTTCACAAAGTCACCTTGGGCCGCGGCAAACGATCGATCCTCAATCATCGCATCCTCTCGGAACGCCGCGGGCGTTTCGATTTGAAAGTCTTGTTCATCGAAACGCTCAGCCTGCTCGGAATCTGGCGTCGACAGTTTGAGCTGCCGTGCCCGGGCGAATTGCATGTGTATCCGGACATCAAGCGCATCTCCGAATATGCGTTGCTCGCACGCACCAATCGGCTCAACCTGATCGGCGTGCGCAAGACACGGCGCGCAGGGCAAGAAAACAACTTCGAGCGCTTGCGTGATTATCAAGAAGACGACAACTACAAACATATCGATTGGCGCAGCACGGCTCGACGCCAAAAGCTGACGGTCAAACAGTTCCAGGCCGACCAAAGCCAGCGAGTCATCTTCCTGCTCGACTGCGGTCGCATGATGACGAACGAGTACGAAGAGAAGAGCCTTGTCGACTACGCGCTCAATTCAGTCTTGTTGCTCAGCTATGTCGCGCTCAGCCAAGGGGACTCGGTCGGTATGATCTGTTTTTCCGATCGCATCCATAACTACGTTCCTCCGGCGGGCGGCAAGCGCCAGATGAATCGGCTGCTGCACGCAGGTTTCAATCAGTTTCCTCGACTGGTCCAATCCCGATTCGACAATGCGTTCTTGTATCTTTCTACACATTGCCGCCGTCGATCCTTGGTCGTGCTCGTGACCAATGTGATCGATCAAGTGAATGCCGACCAGATTCAGAATTACATGGGCAACCTGATCGGGTGCCACTTGCCGCTGCTCGTGCTGCTGAAAGACCATAGTGTATTTCAGTATGCGGATAACCCGGCACCCGACGATGCCGTCATGTACCGCAGCGCAGCCGCATCGCACCTGCTGCTGTGGCGACATCATACAATTCGCCGGATGCAGGCCAACGGTTGTTTTGCGTTGGATGTGTTCCCGGAAGAGATGGCATCGCCGCTGGTGAACAAGTATCTGGAAATCAAAGCCCGTCAGTTACTGTAAGCTCGCCCGAGTCTACACATCGACCTTCTTCGTTCTCTACCTTCTAGTTTGAATGCAGCAAACGTGACGAAATCCTTCGATGAGAAATCGGCTCTCGCACTCGTCATGCAACTGATGGCGATTCGCGGTCCCAGTTGTGAAGAGACCGCAGTGGCTGACGCAATCGTCTCGATTCTGGCCGAAATGGGAATCGAACGCTCTACCGTTCAATTCGATACGGCGCACCGTCGTACGCCGCGTCCGGGCGCGATCGGTAACTTGATCGTCAAACTTCCCGGCGACAACAAACGTCCGCGCATCATGCTGTCGGCTCACATGGATACCGTCCCTGTTTGCTTGGGTGCTCAGCCGAAAAAGGTCGGCGGCAAAATCATCTCTGCGGATAAGAGTACGGGACTCGGTGCGGACGATCGCGCCGGTATCGCGGCAGTGTTAGTCGGCTTAAGAGAAGGCATTCGCAGCGGAGTCACTCTGCCTCCGCTGACCCTCTGCTTCTTTGTGCAAGAAGAAATCGGACTACAAGGCAGCCGCAATCTCTCAGCCGCGAAGCTCGGCAAAGTCGCCATGGCATACAACTTTGACGGAGGAAGTCCCGCCAAGCTGACGATCGGCGCAACTGGAGGTGAACGTCTGAAAATTGTTCTTCATGGTCAAACGGCGCATGCAGGGTTGGCACCGGAAGCAGGCGCCAGCGCGATTCATGCAGCCGGTTTAGCCATCGCACGCTTGCAGAAGGCGGGTTGGTTGGGAGCTGTTCGCAAAGGCAAACTGGCAGGCACTAGCAACATCGGTGTTATTCATGGCGGAGTAGCGACAAACGTAGTTGCGGATCGTGTCGAGATCGATGCCGAAGCTCGCAGCCATGACGGTCCTTTCCGCGATCGAATCGCCTCCGAGATCGAGCAGGCCTTCGTCGAAGAAGCGGCCAAGATCGTAAGTAGAAGCGGAAATGCCGTGCGAGCCGAAGTCTCTCGACGCGTCGATTACGAATCGTTCCGCTTGGCTGACGATTCACCGGTGGTCGAGGTCGCCAAGTCTGCAGTGAAAGCCTGCGGTCTAGAACCGATCACAGCCGTTTCCAACGGCGGCGTCGATGCGAACTGGTTAGTCAAACACGGTATCCCCACCGTGACTCTCGGTTGCGGCCAACGCGATGTTCATACACAAAATGAATCGCTTGATATCGCGGACTATCTTGCCGCTTGCCGAATCGCCAAGGCATTGATCGAACATGCTGCCTGACGATGACCTCTGCATGTGCTTTCACGTCTCTTGGCGTAAAGTCATCAATTACATTCGCATTCACAAGATTCGCGTCCCCAGCCGCGTGAGTGAATGCCAAGGTGCCGGGACCGGTTGTGGTTGGTGTCGTGTTTTCATTGAACGCTTAGTGAAACAAATCGAGTCAGCCGAATCGCCGGGGGAAGAGCTCGAAGAATGGTTGCAGGCTCAGCTTCCCGGAGCACAGTCGTACGCTAAGCGACGCGCGGCCTACATCGCTGCCGGCAAGCAACGTTCCGAAGGTGACATGACGCCGGACGGAGCGTGATCGCTATCAGGAACGGATTTCCAGCGAGCGATTACAATGTTCATTCACACCCGCTTTCCAACACGGCAATACGGTCGAACAAAGTGATCGGATTAGAGTAGTGTCTGCAGACCCGCTGAGCCCGGAAACGCGATCCAGCTTGCTGGTTCGCCTGCAGGACCCGGCCGATCAAGCGGCCTGGCTCGAGTTCACACAAATGTACTCGCCGATCATCTATCGCTCCGCGCGATACAAGGGTCTGCAAGACGCCGACGCACAAGACATCGTGCAACAGGTCTTACTTTCCACCGCAGGTGCATTGCAGAAACGACCGCATGATCGGGATCGAGCCAAGTTTCGCACCTGGTTGGCTCATGTAACACGCAATGCGACGCTGAACGCGTTGATGCGAGCCAAGCCGGATCGGGGTTGCGGCGATTCAGCGGCTATCGATCTCCTGCATAAGATTCCTTCGCCTTCGAACGACGAAGAGATTTGGTTGCGAGAAGAACAAAACGAGATGTTTCGTATCGCTGCAACTCGCATTGCAGAAGAGTTCGAGCCGGATACATGGCGATCCTTTTGGTTGACTACCGTCGAAGGAAGATCGCCCGAAGAGACCGCCGAACAGCTCGGCAAACGAGTCGGCTCCGTCTACGCGGCTCGCAGCCGAATCATGCGTCGCCTGCGCGAGGAAGTGCAACGCATCGAACTCGGCGAGGGTTAGTCGTTTCCAAATAACTAGCCCATCAACAAGGACTCGCCGCCGTCGATCCAGATTTCTGTGCCGGTGATATGCTTGGCTGCATCGCCGGCTAAGAAGTGAATGAGCTGCGCGACATCGTGCGGCGATCCGATCTTGCCGTGCGTAAGCGGAACGGTACCCTCCGGATACTCGACCGCAGGTTCCACTTGCTCGAGCTTGCGCTGGATAGTCTTACCGTGAATCGGTGTCTCGATCGAACCGGGGCAGACTACGTTAACGCGAATGCCGAAACCGGCCAGTTCGAGAGCCGTCATCTTCGCGAGCGTCACTTGAGCCGCTTTCGAACAAGCGTACGCTGTGGCTCCGCAGTTGCTGAAGACGCGTGTTCCATTAATGGATGCGTTGATAATCACGCATCCTTTGGACTCTTTTAACAGCGGAACGGTGTACTTCATTGTCAGGAACGAACCGGTGAGGTTCACGCTGATCGTATCGTTCCATTCTTCCAACCGCAGATTCTCGACCGGTGCCCATACGCCATTGATCCCCGCATTGGCAACCACGATATCCAACCGGCCGAAGCGTTCTTTTAATTGCTTCACGGCTGCTTTCATTTCATCACCGTGTGACACATCGGCGACCAGCAGTTCCGTCTGACCATCGATCTCTTTGGCTGCTGCCGCAAGTTCCTCGGCATCACGCCCGAGCAAACCGATCTTGGCACCCGACTTGGCAAAGAGCTGAGCCACAGCTTTGCCGATGCCCGAACCGCCGCCGGTTATCAACGCGACACGACCGTTTAATGGATAAAGCGATGCGGTTTCCGATTCGGTTTCTTTTCTGAGCATTGTCTCTTCAACATCTTCATGTGCAGAAGTCGACTGCTCGGCAAAATCAACAGTTCATTTCACCGAGCAGTTCTTGCATGGCGGCCGAGCCCCATACGATACACTCGAACGGCTTCAGCACATTCTGGGCCAAACCCAACGGCAGATCGTGGGCTCCGAATCGTTCGCACTCAGTTCGTAGTAACAGTCTCTCAGAGGCCGAGGACTCGATCGGCAAAGACTGCGGTTTGTCGGTCAAGTTGAAATAGCAAGTCAGCGATCCGTCACTGTGCGCTTGCGAACCGCCGCGAACCAGTTCAAGGATCACGGCATGTTCTGCATCCGGTAACAACCGCGCAGACCGATGTTGAAAGTCGCGCAGCGGAGGCAAGACTCGGCGTGCTCGCAGTAGTTCGCTGT
Source organism: Pirellulales bacterium (assembly GCA_046349815.1). GTDB lineage: Bacteria > Planctomycetota > Planctomycetia > Pirellulales > Pirellulaceae > Aureliella. The sequence continues at coordinate 17,084 of JAXMBQ010000007.1, forward strand.
ACAGTCGCCTCAGTCCGGCCCGCACGGCGCTGTCTGTCCATTGCCACGTAAGTTTTGACGCGGCGAAGGACGACTCCGCTTGTGGATCCGGGATCGGCCCTTCTAATTGATAATCGCGAGCTCTTCCCTCGCGCACGTTGGCGATCAGGCCTTGGTCTTCAAACGAACAAAAGAAGAGAAACGGATTCGGTTCGGCATACTCTTCGCCCATGAAGATCAACGGCAGGTAGGGTGCGAGCAACATGAGCGACGCACACAACCGCGTTGTGGGAGGAGTCACCAAGGTGGAGAGCCGTTCTCCGCACGCTCGATTGCCGACATGATCATGATTCTGCGTGCCGATCGTAAAGTGATCGCCGCTGAGTCCGCGAGCCGGCGCGCCCCAGCGGCGGCCTCGAAAGCGGCTGTACGATCCGGCTAAGTAGAAAGTCTTCTGCAAGACTTCCGTCAATTGGCCGGCTGTCCCGAAGTCGATGTACTTACCATGCCGCTCGCCAGTCAGATAAGCCACCAGGGCATGATGAAAGTCCTCGTTCCATTCGGCATCAAGTCCATAGCCGCCGCGATCGCGAGCCTGAACCATGCGTACGTCGTTAAGTAAACTCTCTGCCACGATAACTGCAGTCGCGCCGCGCGATGCTGCCGCAGCGTCGGCACATAACTTGATCTCGCTCAAGATATGCTCCGGACTCGTATCGTACATCGCATGCACGGCATCCAACCGCAGGCCGTCGAGATGAAACTCGGCGATCCATTGCCAGATGTTTTCGAGCACGAAGTAACGCACGGCATCACAGGCGGGACCGTCAAAGTTAAAAGCGGGTCCCCAAGGTGTTGTATAGCGTGTCGAATAATACGGCCCATACTCGCCGACATAATTACCTTCCGGACCGAAGTGGTTGAGCACCAGATCGAGAACCACAGCCATTCCCTCTTGATGCGCCGCGTCAACCAATCGCTGCAATCCCGCGGGACCTCCGTAGGAGTTCTGCGCAGCGAAGAGATGTGCCCCGTCATAGCCCCAGTTTCGCGAGCCTGGGAATTGGCAGACCGGCAATATCTCAAGCGCCGTGATCCCCAGTTCACGCAGGGACTTTAATCGAGGGATGATTGCATCGAACGTTCCTTCCGGCGTGAAAGTCCCTACGTGCAATTCATAGAAGACCAAGTCCTCGCGCGGTACGCCCTTCCAACCGTTGTCATGCCATTGGTATTCGTTCGGAAAGAAGAGAGCGGACGGTCGATGAACACCGTCAGGTTGAAAGACAGAAGCCGGATCGGGGCGTAATGGCCCGTCGGTGTGCAAGGAGAACGCATAGCGAGCTTGAGGCCGCACGTCCGGCACATCGGCTCTCCAAGTTCCCCACTCATCGCGCCGCATCTCAATGAGTCGTTCGCCGGCAGAACCGGGATCGAGATGCAGATGCATCCTTGAAGCGCGAGGAGCCCAGACTTGCCAGCGCACTTCGCGATCCGAAATTCTCACCGGGCGACAGCGGCGTTCGGCCGGTACGAAATCATCCAGAACAAACGATCCCAACGCTTACCTACTTTCCTGATGATGCGGCGCGAGCCGCTCGCAACGATGCTTTGTCCGGGCGAGGACGAGCACGATTCTTCAGAGCCTGGCCGGTCTCGCGATCGAACTCGTCCGGTGATCGCAACATTTCACTGTCGTCCGTTTCTTTCTGCCATTGATCCAATCGCGCTCGATACTCGCGCAGCGTCTCCTGGTATTCAGCCCGGCCGGCCAAGTTATTCAGCTCGAAAGGATCAGCCTGCAAGTCATACAACTGCTCGGAGGCTTGCGGTGCATCGAACAGTCGGCGCTGGGCTGCGTTGAGCTGACCTTCGTCGCGAAGTTTGCGCATGGCTTGGAATGTCGGACTGCGGACTGCATCAGCAGGAGGAGTCAGGGGGACTTCCGGATGCCAGTTGCGAATGTATTTGAACTGCGGTCCTCGAACACAACGTTCGAGTGCATCGAAGTCGTGCCAATTGTGTTCTGCGAAGATGAAGTCGCGATGCTTCTGCGATGGATCCGACAAAACGGATAAGAACGAACGACCGAAGAATCGCGGATGCGTTTCGACACCTGCTGCAGCGAGAATCGTCGGGCCGATATCGATCGAACTGACCAGCGATTTCGTCGTCCGGCCCGGCTGAATCTTCTTGGGCCAACGCACGATGAGCGGCGTTCGAATGCCGCTGTCATAGACGGTCGTTTTACACCGAGGAAACGGTCGCCCGTTATCGCTCATGAATAGAACCATTGTGTTCTCGGCGATCTGTTGTTTGTCGAGTTCTGCCAAAACGGCGCCGACATAACTGTCCAGTCGCGCGATCTCGTCGTAATACATGGCCAAGTCTTTGCGAACTTCGGGAGTATCCGGAAAATAGGGCGGCACGACGACGTCTTCCGGCCGGTGCGGCGGTTCGGCGGCACCGGGCTCGTAATCGCGATGAGGATCGAAGGCGGCCAGCCACAGGAAGAACGGTCTGTCGCGCGGTCTCTCCTGCAAAACTCGCACCCACCCGGCGCAGCCGCTGGCATTCTGATCGTCGTGCATTGCTTTGGCACCGGCCGCAGCATCTGTAGGCAACTGAAAAGCAGCGGTGCCGGCTTCATCGACGAAATCAAATCGCTTTTTGATCGGGTTGCCGAGATGCCATTTGCCGGACGCCGCCGTGTAGTAACCGGAGTGCTTCAACTGCTCAACGAAAGTCACTTGTTCGGCAGGCAGCGGCCAGTGCAACTGCTCGGCATCGGTACTGTGCGGATAGCGGCTGGTGATAATGCTTGAGCGACTCGGACTGCATGAACTGCACGTGAGGAAAGCACGTTGGAACTGCAGACCTTGAGCAGCAAGTCGATCCAGGTTCGGAGTTCGCACGGCCTTATTGCCGCCGGCACCGAAATCATCGGCGGCCATATCATCGGCAATGATGAGAATGATGTTGGGACGATCCTCTGCCGCAATCGCTCGCGTAGAGATACCCGCGATCACGACAAGAATAGATGCGATCAGTCGCCCGACGGTGGTGACGGCGATGGAATAAGAGGAATAGCCAAACATGCTTCGCTTCCGCCTGTGGGCAAGTTGTGAACGTGGAGGGAGCCGCCGTGCAGTTCTGCGATGCGACGAGCTTTGGGGAGCCCCAGCCCCAAGCCGCGCCCGGCTTCACGACCACTGTAGTACGGGTGAAACGCACGTTCCAGAGCTTGATCGGAGAAGCCTAATCCGTCTTCGATGACGCTGATGTAGATCAACGATCTCGATGTCGGCGACCTTTTCGCGCTCAGCGTGATACGACTCTTCGCAGCTTCGATCGCATTGCGAAGTATCGCCCATAAGGCTTCACGGAGCGACTTTGGATCGCAAAGCATGGAAAGCGTAACGCATGTCGTGCACGATTGATCAACAAATTCAAGACCGCGGCTCTGAATCCACGGTCGTGCATCGCGAACGAAGTCGGCCAAGAATTCGGCCATGGGAGTTTCCACCGTTTCGAGTTGCGGTGGACGGGCATAGAGCATCAGATCGCCGAGCATCTCGCCGCCGCGCATGGCTTGGTCCACGATGGCGGCCAGCATGCTTAACTTGCGTGCATCGGTTTCACCTTCAGCCAGCAACCGAGCTCGGGTCGCAATATTCGCTAGCGGGTTATTCAGCTCGTGGCTCAGCCCGTAGGCCATGTCGTAAGCAATCCGCTTGGCATCGGTTGCGACTCGATCCGAAAACGCGGACTCCGCGAGATGTAGCCGAAGCAGCGCCCTCGAGACATTGCGTAACGTGAGAGCGAATGCGCCGAAGCACTCGTCCGCGTGAACCAATGCTGCGACTAAACGCGTTATGTTTGAATCATCGGGATCATTTGCCGACTGCGAATCATGGCGCGATAGCCATGCTCCCAGCGCAGGTTCTTCATCGAGCACTGCGCGCCGTTGCACTTCCCACCACGGCGGAGTCGGTCGCCCCCAGTCCAGCGCTGCGCAGGCCGATACCAGCTCGAGCAGTTGTGCGGACGTTGAATCGGCAAACTGCTCAGACACTTGGCGAGACCGTTTACGGCTGGAGAACTCGAAGCCGGAGAGCGCTGAGCGCGCTCTTCCGCTGACCAACTACTCCGTTCGACTAGATCGCCGAGACAGGCTTTTCGATATCCAGCAGATCGCAAACACGGTCGATCAAGCGGTCGACGGTGAACGGCTTCTGTAGGAAGTCGTCCGCGCCGGCGGCTCGCAAATCACCGACCTTCTCTGCTTCGATCATACCGGAGATACAGATGATCTTCACGGAATCCAATGTCTTGTCGCTGCGCACGCGCTGACAAACTTCTTTACCGTTGATATCGGGAAGCATGACGTCGAGGACGACGATATCGGGTCGAAATTCCTTGACACCCATACCGGCTGCAAAGCCGTTGTTAGCAGTGCGAATTTCGAAGCGTCCGTCGCGCTCGAAAGCATCCGACATCAGCTCTACCAAGTCTTGATCGTCGTCAACGATCAGCAACTTCTTCTTGCCGTCTTCCAACGCATCGGTCGGAATGCCATTGTCTTTCATGAAGCTGAAGAGCTGGTCGCGCGGGATGCGACGGAACCGGCTGCCCGGCACTCGAAAGCCCTTCAACGTACCGTTGTCGAAGCAGCGAATGATTGTTTGCTGACTGACCTTGCAGATCTTGGCGGCTTCACCGGTCGTGAAAACTGTCTTCGAACTGGACATTGATCTTAACCATCCTTCCTCTTTGATGGCCGAGTCAACGCATGTCGAAAGCAGAAGGAGAGATGTCCCTTCCTTAGGCTCCCGACGTCGATCGTCCCACAAGGACGATCCCGTTGGCTCCGTGCTCCCTCAAAACCTGTTCTGCGAGCAAACCGAAAGCTGCTCGCCCAACTTCTATCCTGGTGCGGTCTCCGGGCCTGCCAAGCTTACCAAGTTTGACAGGTCTGCGGGATTATAGCGGATGAGTAGGCTGGGTCAATATCGATTATCTCGCTCTAAGTCTTTGCCAGTCATAACGTTAGAGAAAACACGACGCGAATCGACGAAAAATCTTTCCCATACTTCGCTGATTGCAAAAGACCGCCAAGCTTCTCAGACAGTTACCTCTTCGCAGCCGACGCAGACCCATCCAGTCGCCCACGTGGGTCAGCTTTCCATACTCAAGACTCATCCGCCAACTGTGCTACAAGGACGAGACTTCGTCATCCTCATCCGTCGCGCGTCGCGTTCCGCGCGATTGAAGATGCGCGAGCACAAGAGCGACATCTGCCGGCGTAATGCCGCTGATGCGCGTGGCCTGATCCAAACTCGTCGGGCGAATGCGCGTCAGCTTCTGTTTGGCTTCAATGCGCAAACCGACAATCGATTCGTAGTTGAAGGCAGAAGGAATCAGCTTGTCAGCCAGTCGGCGCTGACGATCGATCTGCTGTTGTTGGCGCGCGACGTAGCCTTCGTACTTCACATCGTAGAGCACTTGCTCGGCCACTTCGGCTGAAAAGCCCTTCAGTTCGGGAATGCGTTCGCATATATGAGGCCAATCTACTTCACTGCGACGCAGATACTTGATCCCGTTTACTTCTTCGATGCGGGCATCCGTCAACAGCGATAGAGCTCGCGCGATGTCCTCTTCCTTCTTAGCCAACCTGCCTGCTCGATCAGCATCCACTAGTCCATATCGGCCGGCCAGCGGAGTCAACCGACGATCCGCGTTGTCTTGCCTGAGCAACAAACGGAACTCTGCTCGACTGGTGAACATGCGGTAAGGCTCATCGACGCCGCGCGTGACCAGGTCATCGATGAGCACTCCGATGTAAGCCGAATCGCGAGAGATCGAAAGCGCTGGTTTGCCCGCCGCCTTCAACGCGGCATTAGCTCCGGCAACGAGTCCTTGTGCCGCCGCTTCTTCATAGCCTGTAGTGCCGTTGATCTGTCCTGCCAAGAACAAACCGTCAACAACCTTGGTTTCAAGTGTCGGATAGAGTTGATCCGGCGGGCTGTAATCGTATTCGACTGCATATCCGTAGCGCATGATGCGAGCCTTTTCCAAGCCCGGAATGAGCGGCATGATGCGGTCTTGCACATCGCGAGGCAAACTGGTCGAGATACCGTTGACGTACACTTCCTGTGTTTCGCGCCCCTCCGGTTCCAAGAAGAGTTGATGACGATCCTTGTCGGCAAAGCGGACGACTTTGTCTTCGATGGAGGGACAGTAACGCGGTCCGCACGAATTGATCTGGCCGCTGTACATCGGAGCTCGATGTAGGTTGGCTCGAATCGGTCGCCGGACTGCTTCATTCGTATAAGTGATGTAACATGGCATCTGTGGTTGGACGATTCGCTCCGTCAAAAATGAAAACGGCTGGGCTCGTCGTCGCCTGGATTTGCACTTCGGTGGCAGAGAAGTCAATTGTCTTGGCACTTAACCGCGGCGATTCCCGTCTTGAATCCGATCGAGTCTCAGGCCGCAGCGAGCCAGAGCCCGCGCTCAAGCCGCTCAGTCCCTTCGCCGGCTCGACCACCGGCGGTCTTGGCTTCACCGGTATGCATCGGTGCTTGCAGGAAAGTTCCTGTCGTGATCACCGATCCTTGTGGACCTGAGCATCGCGCCGCGCACCCGCGAACTCCGACGATGCCTTGCGGGTCGGTCCCTTCGATCACCAAATCCTCGACTTGCTCTTGCCGCAATGTGACGCGCGGCATCTCCTCGATCAGCCGTTCCAGGATTTCAAGCTGATGAGCTTTTATCGGCGACGAGGCTGTGCGCGCCAGCAGCCCCTTTGCGCCAGATGAAGGCAAGCGAAACTGGATACCCAGTGCGATCGATCGCTTGGCCACCGATGCCACCCCATGGCATCGATTTCACTTTTTCGATCTGTCTTTGCTGGCGCTCCGCCGATCGCCGGATTGCAACTCATCGACCCCACGGTATCGAGATTGACTATCAGCAATACGGTCTCGGCTCTGACCGCAGCGCGCAGCGGCTGCTTCCGTACCGGCGTGCCCGGCTCCGATGACAACGACATCAAATTCGTAAACGCACTGACTCATGCTCAAAACTCTTTATTGCGGACTTGCGAAAGCCGTCGGGTCGTCCAGCACATCAAGCACTGCGGATGAGGCCTTTCCCCGAGATTTTGCGTGGAGGGGGAAAATAGGAAGCCGGCGACGGGCGGCCCGAAACGCTCAAAGCCAATTTACCTTCGAGACCGATCTTTCTGGAAGTGCCGAAATATCGGGAGCAGAGACATTTGGCAAATCCGCGCGGCACTCAGCTCTTATACGAGCATTGAGCGATGACGAAGAAACTGCCGACGCCTGAAGCTGGCATTGGCTCTGGCCGCGACTCTCACTGCGTCCGAACGCATCGGGTTCGCGCAGGACGGCGCGTTGACGGTACCCAGCGGGCTGCGAACTCTGAGTAACAAAACCAGAACGCTCAATATCTTTCTTACGCGTTCGCGATTCGCCCGACGTCGATCGCTCGGGCGAAAAGCACCCCTCGCGAAATTCGTTTGTGGGTTTCGCCCGACCTCGGCTCCTCCTGGATGATGTACGGAAAAGCATCCGCTGAACAACGAAACTTTGAATTTCAAGCGGCTCGTGAAGGAGAGTATTTGTTCGCGGTTCAAGCGGTCGACGATCGCGGTGCAGGAGTCGCTGGGTGGTACACAGCCGATGCGCATCGTGATCGATACATCCAAGCCGACCGTCGAGTTGCGAACCGACGTGAATGCCGAAGGGCGACTAGTCGTCGAATACTTGATCAACGATCCACATTTGGATTTGAACAGTTTGAAATTGAGCTACGCAATCGACGGTAGCGCGCGTCGGCCGCAGTCCAGCAGCAGGCGCTGTGCCAGCGACATCGGATATCGCGGCACCACCGAGATCGCGGCGCATTGTCGTGAGGTCAGCGTCACGGTCTCCGCCTCCGACTACGCACAAAATGTCGGTGAAGGAACGCCGCTCGTTATGTGATGCCTCGGACTGCGTCGAACGGACAAGGTCTGCAATTGGCCGGTCATCGCGGCGATGTTCAGGCCGGCGCGAGTGCGTCGCCGAACAAATCCTCTGTAGCCTTCGGCCAAGGTCGGCCATCGCAACCTCCGACGAACAACATCGCATCACATCAAGCATCCAACAGCTCCGGTATTGAGCCGATCGCAGGCTCGCAACCTTGGGGACCGAATCCAAGTCGTGCGACGCTCGGCAGCAAAGCCTCGACATCCAACGTCGTATCGAATCGTCAAACTGACCGAGGTGCGCCCGAACTGACATTGGATGCGCAGGGCGAGCAGCCCAAGCCGCAATACGAAGAGCTGCCGGTGCCTCAAAGCGTAAACAGTCAGCCGACCGAGTCGCTCGCCTCGAACATGAGTAGCGACCGAACGCATTTGGATTCAGACTCACTTAACGTCAAAGATTCGCCGACGTCCGACGATTCCGGCATTCGCGTTCCCGATCAATCAGAGGGCGAGAGTGCACTGGCTGCCGAACCGCAGCCGCAAGATACTTATCACTGCCGCAGTCGCTCCTTCAGTCTCGATTACTCAGTCGACTCGCTACGCGGAGCAGCAGTCTCGTCGATTGAACTGTGGGGTACCGAAGACGGCGGCAAGACATGGCAATTGTGGGGTACCGACCCGGATCGTCAAAGTCCTTTTGACGTGCAAGTCGGCAACGACGGATTGTTCGGTTTCCGCATGGTGGTGATCGGTAACAACGGTTTGGTCAGTAACAAACCGAACTCGGGTGATTCGGCCGACATGTGGATCTTTGTCGATACCGAGAAACCGACGGCGAAGATTACTCGCGCTCTTTACGGCGAAGCGGGAGAAGCCGGTGCGCTCGTCATCGACTATGTATGTCGAGATGAAAACCTGCATGACCAACCGATCAAACTTTCTTATGCGGAACGGAAAGCCGGACCGTGGATCACGATTGCTTCGGCTCAACCGAACAACGGATCTTTCCGCTGGAATGCCGACCCGGCCACTCCCTCCCTTGTCTACCTAAAACTGGAAGCATATGACCGAGCCGGCAACATTGCTGAACACGTGCTCGACATGCCCGTCGATCTGCGTGGCCTGGCCCCGCGCGGCCGCATTCAGGGCTTCCGTCCTATCGATCCCAAGCAGGAGTGAACGTTGAATCGGGCGAAAGCTGGAGAATTTCGCAGACTGCGATTACGATGCGGACTAGTGTAATCGTTCTGCTTCCACAACCTCCCACCTCAATTTTTGCCCGAGACAACCCGAATGCTCAAAATAGCGTGCCCCATCGCAGGGGATGTTGCGCGCTGTGCTTTCATCGTCTGTAAACACGTTCTTGCAATCGGTCTACTGCTGATCCCGCAGTGGGCTGCTGCGCAGACCTTGTCGCCGGTCAGCATCAAAGCACTCGCCAAGGAACAAGGTTTGAAGATCGGTTTTGCCATGACCGAACTCGACCCGTTCGCTCCCGACCCGAAGCTCGACACCGTCTTCAAATCGGAAGCCTCCGTTACGACGTTACTTGCCTATTGGTATTTGCCCGATGTATCGGTCTTCGATGCCGAAAAGAACGGATCGCCGATGGTCGGTATCGGATTCAACTCCACTACGGTCACATCGCCGGGTGGAACTAAGTCCATCGAAATCACGCCGAAGTATTCATTCAAATACCAAATTGAATGTTTGAAATATGCCAAGGCGCGCGGGATCGAAGTTCATGGTCACAATCTAATTTGGGCGCAGGATCGTTTCACGCCTCCGTGGGTAGTGACGCTACTCAAAGATCGTCCGGACCTAGCCGGCTCGTTGATCAAGAAACATTGTGCGGCCGTCGTCGGTGCCTTCAAAGGTGACATCACGACCTGGCACGTCATCAACGAAGCTTACAACTGGGACGGTAAACTCCTGGAAAGCGTTTGGAGCCGAACGACCGGCACGGGGTTTATCGAATCCGCATTCTCAGCAGCTGCAGCCGCGGACCCGAACGCCAAACTGCTGTACAACGACTACGGTTTAGAAGAAGCCGACCCGCGTAAGTTCCAGTCCGTGATGACGCTGGTTCGTACGCTGAAGAGCAAGAAGATTCCTATCCATGGTATCGGATGGCAGTTCCACACCTCGACCGATACCATTCTCGATCCAAAGTTTGATTTGGAAGCGAGGATGAAAGCGGTGCAAGCCGAAGGGCTCGACAACTACATCACGGAGCTCGATCTGACAGTCCCCGGTGCTAAACTCGACGCTGCCGGAAATCCATCGGCCGCCGATCTCAGCCGACAAGCAGCCGCATATCGCAAGGTGCTTGAAATCTTCTTGAGAGTCAAAGGCATTTCGCTGCAGACCTGGGGCGTGTCCGACAAAAAGTCTTGGTTGGGTCCGAAACAGTTTCCCCTGCTGTTCGACAGTAACTATCAACCCAAGCCGGCTTATAAAGAACTCCGCAAAGCGCTTGGGGATCTTTCCGGCAAACACATGCTGGTTCACCCCGCAACTGGCAAAGCCATGATGGTGGTGAACACAGCGACCGGTCCGACTCTGCAAACGAAGTCGGTTGTTCTGAACGCGTTGCCATGGCCGATCGGAGGCGATAACCCGACCGTGGAACTAGTGATCGAAGCGCCTGGCGTCTATCGAATCGTCAGCGATCGAAGCTCGGTTCAACCCGTGTCGGCGGCAGCCAGATCCGACGTCGGATTGTCGACGACGATTACTCAGCAAACGGTCCAGCGTTGGCGATTCAAGCCGACCACGGGCAACTTGTGCACAGTGAGCAACGAATCTACAAGCTACGGTATGCGGCCGTCGTCTTATCGACTCGGGATTGAAACGGCCATGTTCACAACCGATAGCGTGTGGCTGGTGTGGTAGCCGTGAATCGATGAGATATAGATCGCTGCAGCACGAGGCCTAAGACTTGCGCGGCGCGGTTCGCTCGTCCATCTCTTGGATGTAAAGCCGCAGTCGCTCGAGCTCGTCGGTCGTGTCTTTGAGACGCAGCATATTTTCAACGCGCTTGAGCAGTTCGTACTTATTCACCGGCTTGCTGAGAAAATCATCCGTCCCTGACTTTACTGCGCGCTCAATATCGCCGAGCTCATTCAAAGCGGTGACCATCAAGACCATGATCTTGGAAGTCTGCGGATTGTCCTTGAGCTTCCTGCAGACCTCAAAGCCGCTCAACTTGGGCATCATGACGTCGAGCAGAATGAGGTCGGGATTGAAAGCAGCCACTTTGTCCAGCGTGTCCTGCCCGTCGACCGACAGCTCAATGTCGCAATCGATCGAGGCCAGATAGGCTTCGAGCAACTCGCGGTTGGCTGCATTGTCGTCGGCGATCAGAATACGGTTGGGTTGAGTCATGGCGCTGGGCTTCCTACAAACTTCAATCATCGTCGGGCATTTCGCCGCCCGCCGGAGGCTAGATTATCCCCCGATCAACGCCCACCGCAAGTTGGCACTGCCATCTTAAGCTGTCGAAGCCGCTGCGAGCATAATTCGCTTCGGCGCTGCCATGCGGAGCGGTGGCAGCTACTTTTTGGAAGCTACTTAGGCCTTCAGCGCTGCGGCGGGTACCGGGAAGTTTTGGCAGAGAGCCTTTACATCGGCGCGAATCGATTCATGCAGCTTCGTATCTTCTGGATGACGCAGCGCTTGGCTGATCCAACGACCGACTTGTTCCATCTCGGACGTTCCCATTCCGCGCGTGGTCAGAGCCGGTGTACCGATGCGAATGCCGCTCGGGTCCAGTGGCTTGCGAGTATCGAACGGAATCATGTTCATGTTGACGGTGATACCGCATTCATCGAGCGTCTTCTCGGCTTGTTTGCCGCCGAGCCCGATACTGGTGACGTCGACCAACATGAGGTGATTGTCCGTCCCGCCGCTGATCAGTCTCAGTCCATCCTTCATCAATGTTTCGGCCAGTGCCTTGGCATTGGCAATCACATTTTGGCCGTAACGTCGGAAGTCATCGGTCAGGGCTTCTCCGAAGCAGACAGCCTTGCCGGCGACCACATGCATGAGCGGTCCACCTTGCAGACCCGGGAACACGGCGCTGTTGATCGCCTTGATGTACTCCTGCTTGCACAGGATCACACCTGATCTCGGACCGCGCAGCGTTTATGAGTCGTGGACGTGACGAAGTCCGCAACCGGCACCGGATTGTCATGCACGCCGGCAGCGACTAGTCCTGAGTAGTGAGCCATGTCTACCATCAGTTTGGCACCGACATCGCGGGCTATCTGTGCGAATCGCTCGTGATGAATCTCCCGCGGATAAGCGCTCGCGCCTGCGACGATCAACTTCGGTTTGTGTTGCTGAGCCAATCGGGCCACGGCATCGAAGTCGATGCGGTGCGTCTGCGGATCGACTCCATAGGGAATGAATCGATAGAGCTTGCCGGAAATATTCAAATGCATACCGTGCGTCAGGTGACCGCCTTGAGCCAAGTCCAAACCAAGGACCGTGTCGCCCGGTTGCAGAAAGGCAAAGTAGACGGCTGTGTTGGCCTGAGCACCGCTATGCGGCTGCACGTTTGCAGCTTCCGCTCCGAACAGCCGGCAGACGCGCTCGATCGCGATGCGTTCCACAGTATCAACGTGCTCGCAGCCGCCGTAATAGCGTCGCCCCGGATAACCTTCCGCGTACTTGTTCGTCAGGACGCTGCCGACAGCCTGCATGACGGCGGGCGACGTATAATTCTCGCTCGCGATCATCTCCAAACCGTCTTGTTGGCGTAGGTATTCGGCATCAATGGCGGCTGCAACAGCGGGATCTTGCGCGGCAAGAAGGTTCATCGAGTCTTCTCAGTGGCGGGTAGGGAGCGGTCTGAATTTCGCTTAAATATTCCAACATTCGAAACGAATTAGGCTAGATTGTCGGCAAGCCGCTCAAAATCGTCAACGATACCCTGCAGAACAGCAAAAGGCCCGGTTTTGGCATCCATCATCGAATTATCCTCGGTCACCAAACGGTTTCGCGGCCGACCGGCATTGTCCGACGTATCGCTTTCCATCCCGGCCGGCATCATCGGCCTGCTCGGCCCGAACGGCTCCGGCAAGAGCACGATGATCAAAATCCTACTGGGGCTCGTCCGGCCGTCGTCCGGCAAAGCTTCCGTGCTCGGGATGTCATTGCCGAGGCAAATTCGATCCATCCGTGATCGCGTCGGCTATATGCCTGAGGACGATTGCTTTGTCGCCGGGCTCTCAGGGATTGAATCGATTCAGATGATGGCTCGACTCTCCGGACTTCCCGGTCGGGAAGGACTGCGAAGAGCTCACGAGATCCTCGACTTTTCCGAGATCGGACAAGAGCGATACCGTATGGTCGAAACCTACTCGACCGGCATGCGACAGAAACTGAAATTCGCACAAGCCTTAGTGCACGACCCCGCGCTGCTGATCCTCGATGAACCGACGACCGGCCTCGATCCCGAACAGCGCATCGCCATGCTTCGGCGCATCAAACACCTTGCCGAACAGCATGGTAAATCGGTGATGCTCAGCACACACATCTTGCATGACGTGCGTGAAGTCTGCCGATCAGTTGTGATCTTGGCCAAAGGAACAGTGCGAGTCGTCGATACTTTGGAGCGACTCAGTCGACCGCAGCGAGCCGGCTTGCAAGTCGGCCTTTTCGGCGACGCATCCGCATTCGGTCGCAGCCTCAAGGCACGTGGTGTCGAGTCGGAGACGCAATCGCCTGACTCATTATGGGTCTACGGTGTCGATGAATCGAACACGCGAGTGTTATGGCAAGCGGCGGAGGAAGCGAGCGTTTTAATCAGCCAAGTGACCACCGGAGCTAATTCGTTGGAAGACATTTTCTTTCGTGCAGTGACGGAGAGCCATCATGCCGCTCCATGATGTCGGTTACCGAGCGTGGCCTCATACCCGTGCACTGGAAGCATCGCGATGGTGGGTTCTGGCTCTTACCGGAATCGCTCTCGTGTGGCGCGGTACGTGGCTCAAACGCAGTCTATCGCTGACTTGGATTCCGGCCCTCTTCGCCGCCGGCGCGTTCGCCCTTTATGAACAATCGATCAGCCGTCCGGAACTGCGCCAAGGTGTTGCGCAGCTCGTTCGCATGGCCGACGGTCCACGATCGCTGGCCGAGAATATTTCGGCTGATCCGGAACAATCGCGACACACAGTCTGGAGTCTGCTCCTGCTCGCTTATCTGCGCCAACCTCAGATGCACATCATCGTGCTGCTGGTCGGACTTATCGCCCCGCGACTCATCTCCTATGACATTCGAACGCGAGGCTACCTGCTCTACTTTTCCAGGCCGATCAAGGTCGTCGATTACGTACTCGGCAAGTCTTTCGTGCTGTGGTTCTATCTATTCATGGTCACCGCACTGCCGGCCCTCATCCTCTATGTGATCGGACTTCTGATCTCTCCCGACCCGACCCTCTTCGGCTCAACATGGGATCTACCGCTGCGAGTCTTGGCAGCCTCTTGCGTGATGATTATCCCCACATCCGCTGTCGCACTCGCGTTTTCATCCATGACGGTGGAAAGTCGATACGCATCGTTTGCATGGTTTGCGTCGTGGGCCGTGGGCTGGACGACCTATCTCATGCTGACGTTTGTCGAGAACGCGACGCTGCATCCGGATCGACCGCGTCGGAGAGGCAGGGACTTCGAGTGGCCGACGCGCTGGGAATACGTTTCTCCCTATCATGTTCTCGGGCGAGTTGAACAATGGGTCTTCGGATTGACGCCGCCCGACATCAACATCGTCCTGCATATGGTGCTGTTGGCATCCGTGACGACCATTGCCTTAGCCATTGTTTTTTATCGAGTCCGCCGCGTCTCGCAGATGTAGAAACGGATCACCGCCGCGATGATATTGCTAGACCATGTGACTCGACTCTACGGCACCGTGATCGGTGCCAATGACTTGAACACCGTTCTTCAATCCGGCGCCTACGGATTGATCGGACCGAACGGTTCGGGCAAGACGACGCTGATCAACTTGCTGACGGGAAATCTGAGACCGACGATCGGTCGCGTCGAAGTGTTCGGTAAAGTACCGACTCGGCGTCGCGAGGTCCTGCGACGTATCGGCTTGTGTCCGGCCGCCGATATCTTGCTGCCAGCCGTGAGTGCAGTGGAATGGGTAGCGTATCTCACTTCGCTGCACGGTTTCCGATCTGCCGAAGCGACGAACCGCGCCATTGCATCGCTCGAACAGGTCGGCATGGGCTCTGACATGCGTCGACCGATGGGAACTTATTCGCTTGGTATGCGACAGCGAGTCAAGTTGGCTCAGGCCGTCGCGCATGAACCGGACCTGTTGATCCTCGATGAACCGTTCAACGGTCTCGATCCGATCGGCCGACATCAAATGACCGAGTTCCTGAAGAAGTGGGCTGCCGACGGTCGCAGTCTGATTCTGGCCAGCCACATTCTGCACGAAGTCGAAGCGGTCACACGCTCGTTCTTGCTCATATTCGGCGGCAGGCTGCTCGCGTCGGGCGAAGCCTCGGAAGTGCAGGGAATGCTCGCCGACTTGCCCCAGGAGATTCGCGTGACCGGCCAGGGATTGGAAAAACTGGCCTCGCGACTGATCGAATACGATTGGGTCGACGCCGTGCAGATTGAACACGAGAAGAATCGCTTAGTCATTCAGGCTCGTGAACCTCAACGCGTGCTGCGAGAACTGACGTCGCTGGTTCAAATCGATGGCGTTGCTCTTCATACGGTCGAGTCATCCTACGGCAGCTTAAGTGCTGCATTCGATGCCTTATTGAAACGTCACCGGGGAGAAGTCTGATGCGCGAATTCACTTCTGTCGTGTTCAGCGTCGTGCGCTATGAACTGCGACGAGCTCGGACGCCGATTCGTGCCGTCACATGGATCATGTTGGCTGCGTTTCCGATCGCGCTGATGTGGTTGGCTCGCCAGGTCTCACGACAAGACCTGCCGATCGAAGTCGCCTCTGTCTCTATTTACTTATTAGTCCCGCAAGTCACATGCGTCCTAGCCATGCTGATGTGGGCGACACCGACGATCCAATCCGAAGTCGAAGGCCAAACATGGATTTACGTTGCGCTTCGTCCGCATGGTAGACCGGCCATCGTGATCGGCAAGTACATTGTCTCCGTGATCTTCGCGGCCTCAGCCGGTTGCACAGCCGCGATCGGCAGCGCTGTAGCATCGGGAGTAGACGATGTATCGCGACTTGCAAGTTCGATTTGCGCGCTTGTACTCCTTTCCAGCCTTTGTTACGGAGCCATGTACAGTTTGCTCGGCACGCTTCTGTATCGTCGAGCCATGGTGATGGCGGTGGCATTCACGCTGTTCATCGAACTCGTTCTCTCAATCATTCCCGCCACGATCAACAAGTTGACGATCAGCTACAGACTCCGTTCACTCCTGACTCACTGGCTGCCGCTCAGAATCGACAGTGACGCGGAGAGTCTTTTCGCTTCGACGGAAAGCACGACGGCTCACATCGTGCAACTCTTCTTGTATGTCGGCATCACCCTGACGCTAGCCGTCATCACGGCTCACCTCCGCGAGTATCCAGTCGGCGGTGAACCGTCCTAGCAGACGACGGGTGCCTTTCGATTTCGATCGGGTGATCAGATCGACACCGAAGATCCGAACTGTCCGGCACACATCCGATGAATAACGCGAATACGATCAACCCATGGTCGAAATCTCCGTTACATTGACAAGTGATCATCATCAGATAGCGGATCTTCCAGCACATGGATATCCATCCACAGCCGTTCTTTCACACCATGGAACGATGATATGAACCGAAGATCAGACGCCGGGCGAGGCCTGCACCGCAAACGGATGGCGGCCGCTTGCTTCGCGCTTTGTTTGGCAGGCGCATCCTGGCTGCGTGCAGCCGAATCCTCGTCGAACTGGACCGGATTTCAAGACGGAGGTCGCGTGCAGGTCAAACAGTTGCCCGAGTCATGGAACTCGGACGGCACAAACATCGCATGGTCAGCCGACATCGAAGGCTATGGCCAATCCTCGCCTGTCGTCTACGGCAATCATGTCTACATCACTTCGACGAGTGGACCGAGCAAAGACAAATACCATCTCGCCTGCTTATCACTTGCTGACGGCAAGAAACAGTGGCAATTGAGCTTTGATAATCCGACGCCTGTCGAAAACAACAGTTACGTCAGCCGAGCCGCTCCGAGTCCGGTAGTCACCGAATCCGCCGTCATCGCATCGTTTGAAGGAGGTATCGCAGTCGCAGTATCCCATGCAGGAAATGTGATCTGGCAAAAGAACTTAGTCAACGAATACGGCGCGATCACGTCGCGTCACGGTCTGGCTGCATCGCTCGAACAAGACGATAAGTCCGTGTATATCTGGATCGAACGCGATGCGGAACCTTACCTGTTGGCGCTTCGTAAGACGGACGGCGCTGTGGCGTGGAAAGTCGACGGCCTCGGTGCGACCAGTTGGGCCAGTCCGCGATTAATCAACGTCGCAAGTAAGCCCCATTTGGTCTGCAGTGCGAGCGGACGAATCGTCGGCTTTCATCCCGAAGACGGTCGCCGTTTGTGGGAGTTCACAGAACTTTCGAATAACACTACCTGTACGCCGATCCCCATCGCCGACGGCCGCTTCCTCATCGGTGCTTCAGAAGGTCGCACGGAAACGCCAGGCCAGAATCCTGCCGCATCAAATGGAGTCATCGAAGTCACGGCTCAAACCGATGGTTCATTTCAAGTGGGTTACGTTTGGCGAGCTGAAAAAGCCGCATCGAGCTTCGGCAGTCCGATCGTCGCCGCCGGTAGTGTGTGGATAGTGAATCGGTCCGGCGCGCTGTATCAACTCGACGCAGCCACTGGCAAACAACAATCGATCGGACGCACTGCAGCCGGAAGCATCTGGGCTACGCCGCTGGCCACCTCGGAAAAGCTGTATCTCTTCGGTCAAAAGGGAACAACGTCGATTATCGATTTAAAGTCGGCGAAAGAGGTTCAAAGCTGCTCCACTTGGTCCGGCGGAAATCAAGAAACTCCCGCTGCATCGGGAGGTCAAGTCCTTTACGCTGCTGTTGCAGCAGGTCCCGATCTGCTCATTCGCCGCGGCGACAAGCTCTTCGCCGTGCGACAAAAGTAAACCCACTAAAACCGCGTCGCCTAAGTCACTAACCATAGGTTTCTCTACCGATGAAATACCTCATCCTTCATACAGTATCTTTCGTCGCGCTGTGTGCTCTGACGATTACTTCGTCTGCATACAGTCAAGCCGACAAAGGAGCAGAGATCCAGGTCGCAGCTCTCCCCTTTCCGATTACCAGCTTCGGTGCGGCTCGCATCGACGACAAGCTTTATGCCTACGGCGGACATATGGGGGGCGCTCACGCCTACTTCAACGAAGATCAGTCGAACAAGCTCCTTGCGTTCGATCTGTCTTCGGTGGAGAAGGGATGGCAAGAGATCAGCATCGGAGAGCGATTGCAGGGGCTCGGTATGGTCGCTTTTCAAGACGAACTCATCATCCTGGGTGGCTTCACAGCTCGCAACAAGCAAGGAGAAAAGCAGGATCTCCATTCTTCATCGCAAGTCCGAGCCTATCACACCAAGAAGAATACTTGGCGAGATCTGCCCTCTCTACCCGAACCGCGCAGCAGTCATGATGCGGCCATCATCGGAACATCGATCTACGTTGCAGGCGGATGGAACCTGCAAGGCGACGGCAACACGAATTGGCACACGACCGCTTGGACCATCGATTTGTCGCAAGCCGATCCCAAATGGGTCAGGATGCCTGATCCACTTTTTGTGCGTCGAGCCTTAGCGCTGATTGCGCATGAGAATCAGCTGTTTGTTGTAGGCGGAATGGATAAGGACGGCGGTCCGACGAAAGCAGTCACGATTTACGATCCGAAGACACAAACATGGTCTGAGGCGCCCGACATTATCGGCGAGAAAAACATGGCAGGCTTCGGCGCCGCAGGCTGGAGCATCGATCATCGACTGATCGTTTCCAACTATGAAGGAGATCTGATCACGTGGGATGCCGAGAAAAAGACTTGGAAGGCGCTCGGCAAGACCCGTGATGCTCGATTCTTCCATCGTCTTTTACCGCTGGCCAACGGCAAGCTGATCGCCATCGGCGGAGCGAGCATGGACTCCGGCAAATTTAAAGACACCGAAGTGATCGAGCTGAAATAATTCGCCTATTGAAGAGTCGCTTCAAAGAAAGGCGAATTGCCCAAAGTCGCCTTGCCTAAAGTCGCCTTTCGCAAAGTCGTCTTTCGCTCCTGCGAAAGGACGCGCGAAGCACTATCCAGCTCCACGTTTACCTTTCGATTTTTCAAAATCTCGCACATCGCCCTTTGGCGGAGCCAAAGGCGACTTCGAGCAAGTCGACTCTATGCAAAGTCGTCTTTCGCTCCTGCGAAAGGACGCCCAAAGCACTATCCAGCTCCACGTTTACCTTTCGATTTTTCAAACTCTCTCACATCGCCCTTTGGCGGAGCCAATGGCGACTTCGAGCAAGTCGACTCTATGCAAAGTCGTCTTTCGCTCCTGCGAAAGGACGCCCAAAGCACTATCCAGCTCCACGTTTACCTTTCGATTTTTCAAACTTCTCACATCGCCCTTTGGCGGAGCCAATGGCGACTTCGAGCAAGTCGACTCTATGCAAAGTCGTCTTTCGCTCCTGCGAAAGGACGCGCGGCACTATCCAGCTCCACGTTTACCTTTCGATTTTTCAAACTCTCTACATCGCCCTTTGGCGGAGCCAATGGCGACTTTTTGCAAGGCGACTCTATGCAAAGTCGTCTTTCGCTCCTGCGAAAGGACGCCCAAAGCACTATCCAGCTCCACGTTTACCTTTCGATTTTTCGAACTCTCGCACATCGCCCTTTGGCGGAGCCAAAGACGACTTTTGCAAGGCGACTCTTCACGATCGACAACGCTTCAAACTTCAGACAGCACTTCTGTCGCATCCCCGAACGACTCTGTCTCAATTCCCATACGTCGAGCTAGCGACAAATAGAGTCCGCATAGTTTGCGTTCGCTATCGGGCCGTCCGTTGAAGTCGAGGACGCGTCCGGTGGCCAGCGAGCCGCCGAGTCCGCCGGCGGTGACGAGCGGCACTTTGCTCGAATCGTGTCTACTACCCGACCACATGTTATTGACGAACATCAAGCACGAATTGTCGAGCACTGTCCCTTCGCTTTCAGGCATCGATTCCAAACGTTCCGCCAAGTAAGCCAATTGGCTTATGTAGTACCGAGAGATCCGCTCGAACTCCGGCGACGCGTCATCATGTGATGCCGAATGGTGAGCATTGCGGACATCCAAGAACGGATAGAACAGACCTGATATATCGCGACACAACAGCAGAGTGGCGAATCGCGTCTTGTCGGTTTGGAATGCGAGAGAGACGATGTCGCACATCAGTTTCATGTGCTCGCGGATATCTTCGGGCAATCCGTTATCCGGTCGCTTCATCGCGGCTAGAGCTGTTCCTTGCTGAACCGATTTTTCGGCTGCTTTGCCCTGGCTGTCGCGCATCCGCTCGATACGCTTCTCCACTTCGCGAACGCTGGTCAGATATTCGTCGAGCTTAGCTTGATCGTCAGAACTCACCTGGCGCATCAAACTGCCGGCGTGTTCGCGAACTCGGTCAAGCACGCTCTGATTGCGTCGCGAGCCGCGATTATCAAAGAGGCTGTCAAAGGCGAGTGACGGATAGACCTCCATCGGGACCGGCGATGTCGCATTCTGCCAGGAGATGTGCGATGAATATGCCATCGAGAAATTCGTTTCGTGATAGCCCGTCACCGGTTGTTCGCATCCCAGCACCAAACTTGGTTGAGCTGTTTCGCGACCGAGATGATTCGCGAGAAATTGATCGATACTGATCCCGCCGCGAAGCTCGGCCCCTTTCTGCAACGAAGCACCGGACAGGATGTTACCGGTTTGCCCCGGATGGATCCCGACTCCCGTCGCGTTCTTGTTGAACAGTCCGGATATCACGTTGACCTTCGTCTTCACTTTCTCAAGCGGCGAAAGGGTGCTGCTGAGCTCCATGTCGGAACCCGATCCCTTCGCCCACCAATGCTTGCCGTTCACACCGCAAGCCATGAAGAGCGCGGCAAAGCGTTTGGGAATCGCAGACGCATCTGCGCCCGCGGCATCGCTGCCCCAAACAGGAATTGATTGCAGCCAAGGCAAGCTCACGGCCACGCCCGCACCGCGCAACAAGAGACGTCGTGAAATGGCATTCCCGCGCGAGGTTTTTGACTTCTCAGACGCGTGGTCGGTGGATCGGTTTGCATCACTCATCGGTCAACTCTCCATCTGGTCACAGACCAAGCCGCGTTACTGCGCCGCACTGCGTTTATTGAGGAACTGGGGGCTGAGCACAATCGTACGAATCATGTCGCTCATTCGTGCATCCTTGTCGGCCGCACCGCGCCGCAACTCGTCGACCAGCAATTCGTCCGACAGCAACAACGTTCTTCCCAGTGCAAAGGATAACAGCTTTCTCGACAGGTTATCAATAAAGTCTTGCCGACGATGCGCGTCGACATACGCTTTCAGACCGGCCGGCCCCTCACCTTCGTCACCGCTCGGAAAGACGGCTCGCGTATCCACTTTATTACCGGCCAGATCGCGCTCACGACGTTCGCCGATCGGTCCGAAGTTTTCAAACGCGAGTCCGAGTGAGTCGAATCGATTGTGACATCCCGCACAACTCTTGTGCTCGCGATGCTTTGCCAAGGTTTCACGCAGCGTAAGTGTCCCCAGTGCCGCTTCGTCGCTCGGCAACTCGGGGACTTTCGGAGGAGGAGCCGGAATGTGTTCGCCGAGCAAGCGACGCACGACCCAGTAACCTCGCTTCACAGGACTGGTTCTTCTCCCGGGAGCATTCTGAGTTAAGAAGACCGACATGGTCATCAACCCGCCTCGATCGAAGCGTGAGGCACGGTCGATCCGAGCCCAACCGTCAGAGCCGCGAGCACTCCGATACTCATCATCGGGAATGCCGTAATGCTTGGCCAATACTGCATTGACCCAAACGTAATCGCCGATCAGACAATCATGCACACCGGCATCGCTTTGCAGCAAGTGCAACAGAAAACGAACCGGTTCTTCGAACATCGCACTGCGCAGTTCATCATCGAACGCAGGAAAACGCTCGCGATCGACGCTGTTGTGTGATTCAAATCGTCGGAAGTCGAGCCATTGGCCGCCGAATTCGAGTGCCAAGGCCTTCGCTTTCGGATCACGCAGCATGCGATCGACTTGCTCACTCAAAACCTCGGGCTTACGAAGCGTTTTCTGTTCTGCCAGTCTCAACAACTCTTCATCCGGAATGCTTGACCACAGAAAGAAGCTCAGCCGCGAAGCGAGCTCTTGATCGCTCAGCGGAACAACCTTCGGAGACGAAGCCGCGGCGTCAACTCGATAAAGGAACTCCGGAGACATCAGAATTGAAACGAACGAATCTTGAACAGCCTCTTCATGCGCGGCGCCGCTCTTCTTCAGCTCGCGATAAAAGGCAATCAATTCGGCTTGTTCAAGCATGCTCAAGTCGCGACGGTAAGCGTGACGAGCCAAATCGAGCAACGCATTTAGATGATGAGGCTCAGCCAACCGCTTCGTGCGCTCCATCCACTGGATGCGATCGTTCATGCGCAAGAAATATTTCTCGATGGCATCGAGCGCCGCTTCATCTGCTCCGAAACGTTTGGCTTGCGCATAGTATGTCGCCGCCAAGCGTTCGATCATCTCGGGCGTAGTCACCGATTTGTCTTCGGCTCGTGCGAAATCGAACTCCTGTCCGCGCAAAGTCGAAGCATCCGTCCGTTCGAACCACACGAAGCCGGTGTACTGCCGAACCGGAGCCGATGTGACCAGGTCGAGTTCATCCCACATGCGATCGAGCTCAGCTCGCTCAGTACTGTTAAGGACCAAGTTTTTCAGCGGCTGGTCATCGCGATAGTAGCCCATCATGCTGTGAAAACCGGCACTAAGCAAACGGCCTTTCTCTTCACCGGAGCCGCGATTGCCGACATAGTCGCGTCCTCGCTCCGCGACATAAAACGCATCGGGGAAGATGCGGCAAAACTCTTCTAGTTCCACCACGAATTGTCGTCGCTGCCGGGCTTCGTCCGGTACGGTCAAGGCGCGCGCGATCGCGAACGAAGGTGCTCCCGGTGCGAGTTTGGTTATCGAATCGAGATTCGGCTTTTGGCGATAGGCTGCGTACTGATCATTACGCCACAAGACGAACGCCTGCGCTCCGACGTGAATGCCTTTGACATTGAAGTTGGGAACAGACGGTTCCAAACGGCCTCGCAGCTCCACGATCCAATCTCGCATCCGCTCGCAACGTCGACGCACGTTGTCCTTAGCATCGAGCGTGGCCGGAAGATTGCGGAACATGCGGCGCAATACTGCCGACGGTCCGGCTCCGATCGGAACATCATGCGGTTCCACTTCCGTACCCGGTCCGTTCTCACCCAACTCAACTCGCTCACTGAGCACCTCAGCATCGCGATCCGTCAGAAAAGCGTTGACCGTTCGCAGGTACTTAGGACTGATACGATGTCGCTCAGCACGCGCATCAAGACTCAAATCGTCGCCCGCAGCGCTCTGTTCCCAAGCCGCATAGAAGTAGTCGGCCAAATCGGTCGGTTGCCGTTTATAGAAATCGACGATCCGCTTAACGCAGTATTTATCGCGGTCCGTATCGGTCGACACCGGATGCGGCGCGAACTCGATTCCGTCTTGCGTCAGCACCATGTGCTCAGCCGTCTTGCGAGCCGCTTCCAAGAACTTGTTCAGCAGGGCAGGGGACATGGTCAGCGACTGAGCTGAATTATCGAAACCCGCTTCGTTGGCCGGATCGACCGGAAACTCACGAGTCGGTCGAATATCGACACCAGTCAAGTCGCGCACGGCATAGTTGAACTCGGAGTTGGATAGTCGACGAACCGGCACCGGCCCCGGATCGCCTGCGCGACTTTTCGCTTGCCAATCAACGAAGCGATCGATCCAAGCGACGATCTCCGTCCGTTGCTCGGCCGTCGGTTGTTTGTCCGACTCAGGCGGCGGCATCTCGCGTGACTTCAACCTCAGTCGCAGTTCGCTCCAAGTCTGATGACTGCGAGCCACATCCTCGCTCTTGCTGAAGCGAGTTAAGTCGAGCATCGCTTCAGCATCAGAGCCGCGGTGGCATTCAATACAGAACTCGTTCAGCAGTGGAACAACCGACCTAGCAAAGGTCGCATCGAAGTCTTCCGGCTCAGCCGCTTGAATCAAGATCGATGTTAGACCGATCCAGCCGAATGCAAACAATACGAGGCCGTTGCAGAGACGATGGCCTCGCCGAAAACTCAATGCCATGGATATGGTCCGATCGATCGACGGCGGGAGGAATGGGGTCAACCGGCAGGTAGGAAGTTGCGGGAGACCCTATTCTAGATCGCACCACATCGGGCGGCTACAGCAGCCGATCGGCTGCGTCAC
The DNA here is from genome assembly GCA_046349815.1 of Pirellulales bacterium. GTDB lineage: Bacteria > Planctomycetota > Planctomycetia > Pirellulales > Pirellulaceae > Aureliella. Next base: position 41,566 of record JAXMBQ010000007.1, read on the forward strand.
CGCACGCGATCATTATCGCAACCAAGGGGGCATCTCACCCGCGCCGGGAAGCTCGATCACTTTCCAACGCTCGATCGCCGCAATCTCGGCCATTTCATCCAGCGCTGCTTGAGGCGGACTACTGTCGAGGTTCAGGATGCCGACGGCTTTTCCGCCCGGATGATCTCCGGCGCGTCCGACGGCCATCTGAGCGATATTGACTTGATGTTGACCGAACACGGTACCGACGCGACCGATGATGCCCGGCACATCGGAATGCGTAAAGAACAACAACGTGCCGTCCATGTATGCTTCTAAACGGTAATCGTCGCACAGCACTAAGCGCGGCATGTTGTGGCCGAACAGAGTCCCGGCTGCTTTCACCGATACACCGCCGCCGCGCACTTCCGCGGTTATCGTCGAGCTGAACGCGCCGGTCTCGCGACTGCGATGATCGGTCAGCTCGATGCCGCGCTCACGCAACAGCATCTCGGCATTGACGATGTTCGGCTGCTCCGTCATGGCTCGTTCGAGCAAGCCTGCACAGAAGGCAGCCGTCAGCAATTTGGTATCTCGGTCGGCGACTTCGCCGCGATAGGTCAAGTGACATGAACCGATCGCACCGCCGTGCCACTGGCTGAGCAGCAGTCCCAGTCGATAAGCGACATTCAAATGACCGCGCAGCACTTCCAGCGTCTTCGGATCGAGCGAGCCCGCGTTGACGGCGTGACGAATCTCACCCGTCTTGAAGAAGTTGATGAGCAGTTGAATGCCTTCGATGGCGACTTGAGTCTGAGCCTCTTCGGTGCTCGCACCGAGGTGAGGAGTACATACAACGCCAGGCATTCCGAACAGTTCGCTCTTCGTGCACGGCTCTTCTTCAAATACGTCCAGCGCGACGCCGCCGATCTTGCCGTTCTTCAGACCGGCCACGAGAGCTGCTTCGTCGTAGATGCCTCCGCGTGCACAATTGATCAGACGAATCCCCGGCTTGACGATATCCAGTTCCTTCATGCCGATCAAATGCTTGGTCTCGTTGGTGAGCGGCGTATGCACGGTGAGATAGTCGACCTTCGGAAGCATTTGAGCCACCGTGTCGACGCGCTCGATACCGAGCTTGTGAGCTTGTTCTTCAGACAAGAATGGATCGAACGCGATGACTCGCATGCGGAAGGCGAGAGCTCGCAACGCGACTTCGCGACCGATGCGTCCGAAGCCGACGACGCCCAGTGTCTTATCAGCCAACTGCGTTCCCATGTACGACTTGCGATCCCACTTGCCGTTGATGAGGCTCTGATAAGCAGGAGCGATCGAGCGCGAGAGGGCGAGCATGAGGGCGAAGGCATGTTCTGCGGTCGACAGCGTGTTGCCGGCAGGCGTGTTCATGACCACGATGCCCAATCGAGTGGCGGCATCTTTGTCGATGTTGTCGGTACCGACGCCCGCTCGCACGATGGCTCGCAAGCGCTTGTTTCCCTCGAGCGATTCGGCGGTGATTTTCACACCGCTGCGAACGATGGCGCCGTCGAACTCAGCCAGCGTCTTGCGAAGGTCGTCGCCTTTGAGTCCGTGAACTTCTTGGTATTCAAAATCCTGCTGCTCGGCGCGCAGCATTTCGAGTCCTTCTTCGGCGATAGGATCGAGTACTGCAATGCGGAATCGTGCCATAGGACGACAAGTCGCTTTCTATTTACTGCGTTTGCTTCGGAGTGGGAATTGGGTGGGGTCGGGTCGGCCAGGACAAACGGCCGGCATACTCGGCTGAACTACCGCAGCGTGTACATAGCTTCATGCCGACATGCTGCGGTTCCGAAAGCCGTCGTATGTGATCTACTAAGCGTGCGTCTTAGCGAACTCTTCCATCGTCTCAGCCAGCGGCTGCGGCACCTTTAACGGCATCGCGTTGTAGACGCTTGCTCGAATACCGCCGACGCTGCGATGCCCCTTGAGGCTTGCCAGCCGCCGACTCTGCAGTGCCGAGGAATTGTTTTTCAAATCGGTATTCGGAAAACGGAAAGTGACATTCGTCAACGAACGGCTGCCGGGTTGAGCGTGCCCGATGTACAGCTCCGGATACCTTTGTCCAGCACGTTGTAAATCATCCTCGCCTTCTGGCGATTGATCTTGAGCATCTCGTTGAGCCCGCCAACTGTCTTTTCCAGCCATTCGGCGACCAAACCGAGAACGTAGACCGCGAAGGTCGGCGGCGTATTCCACATCGATCCTTCCTTGGCATGGTTGCGATAGTTGAGATAGCCGGGAAGCGAATCGCTCGAACGCTCGAGCAGATCTTTGCGAATGATCACAACCGTCACACCGGCCGGCCCTGCGTTCTTTTGAGCACAGGCATAGATCAATCCGTACCGACGAACATCGACCGGTCGGCACGCTTGATCGCTGCTCGAATCGCAGACCAGCGGAGCCGAACCAGGTGTCGAGATCTTCAAGAACTTCGAACGCCTTGGATCGTCTCATTGCTGGTAATATGAACATAGGATGCGTCGCCGGCGATCTTCCAGTTCGCCCGGTTCGGGCAAGCGGTCATAGTTCGAGGCTTTGGCGTCGTAGATCACTTCGACCGGGCCTTCTTTGACCTCATCGGCTGCGTATTTGCCCCAAGAACCGGTCAGAACATACTGAGCCGCCTGGCTGCGGCGTGCTTTCAGCAAGTTAGCGGCGGTCATCGAGAACTGCAGTCGGGCTCCGCCTTGCAGCAGGAGTACTTCGTAATCTTCTGGTACGCCGAGCAGGCTGCGGACGCAGGCAATCGCCACATCTTGAATCGCGATGAAGTCGCTGCTGCGGTGGAAACTTCCGGGGATCGATGCACCGGCACCGGGCAGGCAAAGCATTTCCGCTTGGATTCGCTTGAGCACCGGCAGCGGCAGCACAGCGGCCCCGGCGAAAAGTTGTAAACCCGTTCCGTCGCCAATTTCGTAGACATAGCACCAGTCCTCTTGGCTCTTCGCGCGCTTCCCTCACCGACCCCATTCGGCTGTCCCGAAGAGTGATTTATGACTTCAACAGCGAAAGTCGATTTTGCAAAGAGGTCATTTTAGGATACGGGTTCATTTGCGAAAGAACGGGAGGAAAGACGTTTTGCCGGGACCGATCAGTCAAGACTATGACGCATTGGAACAGAAGGCACGGTGCGTGTAACAAAATCTCCCTTCTCCCCCGAGGGGGAGAAGGGTCGGGGATGAGGGGGCAACACCAACCCTATGCTCTTACTTAACCGGCTCTTTGGTCTCTGACTTCTTCTCAAGCCGCATCCTAGCCTCGATCTCCGGTGCAATTTCGGTCAAACGATTGATCGTTCCAGGTTGCTTTTGCAATTCAAAGCAGTCGTAGATCTCCCCGGTCGCGGTACGTGCTTCGAAGTGCAATCGATCCCCTTCGATACGGATGATCTGATAGAGCTGCGTGTCCTCGGCGACTCGCTTCATGAATGGCTGTCGCTGGTTGTTGTACATCTTCGGTCCACTGACCGAGACGACGTAAACCGTCCCAGTTGTCACGGCCTGGCCGGTCGAATCGTTCGCGGTCGCAGCCGGCACCGGGACAACAGTTGCCACTGGTTCAACGCTCGCTTTCTCGTCGGCCTTTTTCACCGGTTCGATGAAGGCCGGAACCTCTAAACCTGTTCGACCATACGTGTGATCATGTCCCTGCAAAACAAGGTCGACGTGGTACTTATCGAACAACGGTTTCCAAGCCGCTCGCAAAGCCGCGTTGTCTCGATCTTTGGCCGATGAATAGATCGGATGATGAAAGGTGCATACGATCCACGGAGACTTGTTCTCGTGCAGTACCGATTCGAGCCACGCGGTCTGCACATCGATCTGTTCGTTGCTGTTGAGCGCGATGATCCGGCAGTTTTGGTATTCGAAGGTATAGCAAGTCTCAGGCAAAGTCGGCGGACCATTTTCAAGCAACGTGAACTGTGGACGCCAGTGCTTGGTGAGCCGCAGCTTTTTGTCTTCAGCCTTGGCTTGTTCGTGATTGCCCGGCACCGGCACGCTGGGAACCATGCCGTTGATCCAGCCCCCTGCGCCGAACCATTCGCCCCACTCAGCATCCGACTCCGCAGTCGTGATCAAGTCGCCGGCGTGGATGATGAATCGCGATTGAGGAGCATCGCTGTAGGCACCGCGAATGACTCGCGACCATAACGAACGAATGCTGTTCTGTGCATCGCCTAAGTAGATGAACGAAAACGATTCGGGTTTGTCGGAGGCGGTGCGAAAGTGAAACCACTCGCTCCAATTCACTCCGTCACCGACTCGATATACGTATTTCGTAGCGGGCAGTAAATCGACGAACTGCACCGAGTGATAATGTGCGTCGCTCAAGTCCGATTGCAACCGTTCCGTCTGCGCAAGCAGCTGCTTTGCCTTGGCCGGAAAGTTGGGACCTGCATCTGCAATAGCGAGCTCGGCGATTGCGTGATCCACCGCCGTGCTCGTCCGCCATGTCACCGCTTGAGTCGTTCGCGGATCGCCTGCCCAGGTCAAAACAACGCGATCAGGCAACATCGTCGGTTTGTAGGTCTCGACGTGCTTGGCGATGGCCGACTTGAGCGTTGTCGCCGCCGATTTGTCCTGGGCACCAGTTGTGCTGAGAGATGCAAGACTAAGAAGAGCGATCGCAGCTATTGTGCTGACACGAGGATTATTCATGAGGAGCGGAAGGTGCCCTAGGCGCGATGGATGTGTTGCAGGTGGGCAGGATGTGTAGTGGAAGAGACGGACGTGTAGTGCTTGGTATAGATGTGTCGTGGGTGATATATCCTGGTGACGAAGCTCCAGCCTCGTCACCCACTGCCGGCAGGGCTCCAGCCTTGCCGGCCGCGTCTGCATCAGAGCATCGTGACCAGCGAATGACAGGACTTGAGCCCGCTGTTATCTACAACCGTTGCATCGCGACGGTGAACTCGACTCAGTTCTCCACTTGGTATGCAATCTCTTGAAAGCCTTCGCGAACAGTCGAAGCGTCAGAGTTCGGGAAGTTAGCTCGCTGGACCATCAGCACAAACACGCGATCACGCACCGGATCCATCCAAGCTTGCGTGCCATATGCGCCGCCGTGGCCGGCTGATCCGGGTGACAATCTCTTCGTAACGCCTTGAGGCTGACGCACGACGCATACACCAAGTCCCCAAGCGTTTCCGGGTGTGAAACCGGTGACGAGATCGCCGCTGTGAACGGTACCGATCAGTTGTACCGTTTCCGGTTTCAAAATCTGCTTTCCTTTGAAACTGCCGCCGGAGAGCAACATCTGACAGAACCGACCGTAGTCCCCTGCGGTTGAAAACAAGCCGCCGTTGGCCAGCGGAACGCGTTCGCGACTGGTTAAACTCTGATCCCCGAAGATCGACAGCGGAGCTTCTTCCAACTCACCCTGTTCGTTTCGCTTATATGTTTTAGCCAAACGGCTAACCTGCTCGTCATTCAAATAGAACGTCGTATCGCGCATACCGAGCGGTTTGAAGAACGTCTCGTCGATGAAATCGGGAAAGCTCTTACCGGATACGACTTCGACGACGCGAGCCGCCGAGTTGATACCGGTTTGGGAATAGACCCACTTCGTTCCCGGCGTGAATTTCAGCGGTTTGGTCGAAACGAGTTGCGTGAGTTCCGCGAGTTCTTTGAGCTTCAATTGCTCTTCGGAACTCAATTCGCTCAGGCCGGCAGAGTGAGTCAGCAAGTGCTTGATCGTGATCACCGCAGGTTTCGCTTCCTTATCTCCTTCTTTCGGCAACTTCAACTCTTTGAACTCGGGTAAATACTTCGAAACAGGATCGTCAATCGACAGTTTGCCCTCTTCCACAAGTTTGGCGACGGCCGCTCCGGTGATCGGCTTCGTCATCGATGCGATCCAGAAGATCGAATCAATCTGCATCGGCTTTTGCTCTTTGAGATCGGAGTATCCTATCGAGCTCAAGTGTAAGACTTTGTCATGTTCAGCGAACAATGTCACCGCCCCGGCGATCTCTTTGCTCTCGACGAATTCCTTCATCTTGGCATCGATCTGCGGAATGATGTACTGCACAGAACCCGGATCGACCGGACTTCCTTCTTGAGCCCGCAGCGAGGGAACCGATGCCGCAAAGAGTGCGGCACAAACACAGAGACTGAGCAATCGCTTCATCGTGATTTCCGTTTTTCCATTGGGAAGATTTACTTCTGTTCGATCTCGCCGGTTTACAACTGCGGCTTGGGCGGTTTGACCGGCGGCTTCGAATCCTTTGCGCCCGTCAAAGTCGTCTTGCGTTTCCAAATCTTGTCGACGTTTGCCACGTACATCGTCTTGTTGTCAGGTCCGCCGAATTCGATGTAACAAGGTCGCTTGCAACCATAGGGCAACTGCAGCATTAAGTGCACTCGTCCCGGTTGATCACAGATCTGCACGCCGGCGGCGCTCGACGCAACCAACCATCCATCGACCGTCGAACACATGCCGTCGAGATGGCCTTCGAGCGTATTGGCCGGCACTTCCATGTGGAAGTAAGGTTGCTTGAGCTTCAGCGTGCCGTCTTCAGCGATCATGTACGAATAGATAACACGACCGGAGAAGTGAGCCACAAACAGTTGCGATTGATCGGCACTCAACCCGATGCCGTTGCAATTGGGAAACGTGTCTGCTTCCTTGCGTTCGCGAGTCTTGCGATCGATCATCCAGACTTTGCCGGCTGCGGGATCGGTGTAGTAAATCGTGCCGTCGTGACGTACCACGATGTCGTTGCTGTGAGTCCCTTCCGCAATAACTTCCATCTTAATCGAGCTCAAATCCCAAGCCCGAATCTGCTTGGCTTTGCTCGAACAACCATAGAGACGCCCGTCGGCCCCAAGCGCGATGCCATTGGCTTCACCGGTATCTTCGACCAGCAGTTCCTGCTTTCCGTCCGGTGTGATGCGATACAGTTTGTTACCGGGTACGTCGGTGAAGTAGAGCGTACCGTCTTCGGTCACAGCCATCCCTTCAGCCCATTGATGGCCGCTGGTCACCAGTTCCCAGTCGGCGCCCGGCACGAGGAACTTCGAAGCATCGTTTTTCGACTTATCAGGATGTACCGCAACCGGCACTTTGCCATGATCCTTCCACAGCCAGCGCATAGCGTCAGGGAAGATGGCCGCGCCCTGTTTACCGTTGTGACCGCCCGCGCCCCACTCATGATTCACTTCGTAGCCGCTGAATTCGAGTGATCGCAACATGGCTTGATTGGCCATCCACCAATCGCCTGCATAGATGTTCAAGTCGTTGGATCCGTCCTGCAGAAAGACTCGCAGCGGCTTCGGTTCAACCTTGCGTATCAAGCTTGAGAACTCGTGCGCGCCGCGCAGTCCGACATAGGTTCCCACCGTCGTGAAGACGCGGCGAAACACATCCGGTCGCTGCCATGCCACGTTGAAAGCACAGATGCCGCCGGAACTCGAACCGGCGATGGCCCGATCATTCGGATCTTGGCTGAGCTTCAGTTCATGCTTCTTCTCAATGAACGGCAGGATCTCATCGATCAGGAACTTGGCATAGCGATCATCGACGGAATCGTATTCAAACGAGCGGTTGTATCGAGCTTGTACGGATTCATTCGCTGCCTGGACGATGCCGGGATTAATGAAGACGCCGATCGTAACCGGCATCTCGCCGCTGTGGATCAAGTTATCGAAAACGTTGGGAACAGCCGTTCCGCCGCCGCGTCCGACGTACCCGCCTCCGTCTTGAAAGACCATGACAGCCGCAGGCTTGCTGCCGTCATATTGCTTGGGGACATAAATCCAATAATCGCGAGTCGTTCCGGGGAAGACTTGCGACTCATGGAATTCACCTTTGGTGATCTCGCCCGCCGGCACATCGGGCTTCTGTTTGGCATCGGGATGGACCGGATAGTTTTCTTCCGGCGGCGGACCGGGTTGAGCAAACCCCGAAGTCGGCATTACCATGCAGGCGAATAGGGCGGCGAGGCCAAGCAAGCGTTTCATGTTTCGGTCTCGTGTGGGAGGAGGAGGCGAGGGGGATGTGTAATCTAGCCTGAACCGAGTCCGACTGCCACGACTGCCCGTGACGTACAGAATCGACATCTTCACTCATCAGCCGCAGGCGACCGCGGCATTGGTTACAACATGACTCATGATTCCGACGCTTCTCGCGATCCGAAACAACTTCGCTCGGCTCGCTGGTTCAGCCCCGACGATCTTCGCAGCTTCGGCCATCGTTCGCGTCTAAAAGGGATGGGATTTGACGATGCCGACTATCGCGACAAACCGGTTGTCGCATTGCTGAATACGTGGAGCGATCTGAACACCTGCCATTCGCACTTTCGCGAACGAGCTCAAGAGATCAAGCGAGGCATACTCCAAGCCGGCGGCTTCCCGGTCGAAGTGCCGGTGATGAGCCTCGGTGAAATGTTGATGAAGCCGACTACGATGCTCTATCGCAACATGCTCGCGATGGAGACCGAAGAGGTACTGCGCTGCCATCCGATCGACGCCGCGGTATTGATGGGCGGCTGCGACAAGACAGTGCCGGCGATGATCATGGGAGCCATCTCGGCCGACATCCCCACGATCTTCTTTCCCGCCGGCCCGATGCTCAAAGCACGTTGGAAGAACGAAACGCTCGGGAGCGGTTCGGACGCTTGGAAGTATTGGGCTGAGCGCTGCGCGGGGAACCTCTGTGACAGCGATTGGACCGACATTGAAAACTGCATCGCTCGCTCTGCCGGCACTTGCATGACGATGGGAACGGCTTCGACCATGGCCTGCATCGCCGAGTCGATGGGCTTTACGCTTCCCGGTGCTGCTTCCATACCAGCCGTGGTGGCGGAACACTCGCGACTCGCAGTTGCAACCGGGCGTCGCGCCGTTGAGATCGCTTGGCAAAAGCTCACCCCCAGTCGCTTCATCACGGCTGAATCGATCGACAATGCGATCACGACATTGCTGACCATCGGCGGCTCGACGAACGCCATCGTGCACATCTTGGCAATGGCAGGCCGAGCCGGTGTGCCGCTCACCTTGGATCGCTTCGACGAAATATCAGAACGAGTTCCGGTGCTCGCCGACCTCCGCCCCAGCGGTCGATTCTTGATGGAGGATTTTCATCATGCCGGCGGCTTGTCCGCACTGCTCTGTCGATTGAAGGATCGACTGGCACTCGATGCACGCACCGTCAACGGTTTGACGCTCGGCGAACAAATCGATGGTGCTGAAGTACTGAACGACGAAATCATTCGTACGCGAGACAATCCATTGTGGCCGACCGGTGGAACATGTGTACTGCGCGGCAATCTCGCGCCGGACGGCTGTGTGTTGAAGATCGTCGCTGCCGAGAAGCGATTGCTCACTCATCGCGGTCCCGCGCTCGTCTTCGACAACTATCCGCAGTTGAAATCTCAGATCAATTCGCCCGACCTACCGGTCACACCGGATACCGTCATCATCTTGCGCTCCGCCGGCCCGCTCGGCGCTCCGGGCTTTCCGGAATGGGGCATGCTGCCGATTCCCCAAAAGCTGTTGGCTCAAGGAGTACGCGACATGGTGCGCATCTCAGATGCCCGAATGAGCGGCACCAGTTACGGAACATGCGTGCTGCATGTGGCGCCGGAAAGCCACCTTGGCGGCCCGTTAGCATTGGTGCAAACCGGCGACGAAATCGAGCTCGATGTCCCGAATCGCCGCTTGACTTGGCATGTGACAAGTAAGGAAGAAGCCGAACGACGCGCCGCGTATCAGTTGCCTGAGCCGAAATGGAATCGCGGCTATCAACAGCTATTTCAAAAGCATGTGACTCAAGCCAACCAAGGGTGCGATTTCGACTTCCTAGCCGGCCGATCACCAGGCGCCGAACCGGACATATTTTAGGGAGAAGCTAGAAGCTAGAAGCTAGAAGCTAGTGGCTAGTGGCTAGAAGCTAGTGGCTAGTGGCTACTGGCTACTGGCTAGTGGCTACTGGCTAGGAATTCTCGTGACGAGGCTCCTGCCCTCTTTTCCCTACAAAACGTGAAGCGTATTAATTGCTCGGCAAAGTGAGCTTCACGGGATGGGCCGGGAACGGATTGATAGCTTTGAGTTGGGAACGGAACGAACTCGCCACATTGGATTTCGGGCACAAGCGGAGGAATGATCGAGCGATATACATTCTCCGAGCACTTGGTGAAATGCCCAGATTCTACTCCGCAGGCATTTGCAGATAATGCGGCTTTGGAAGCGACCTATCGGTTCGCCAATTCCGAGCATACTGCGCCGGAAGTAATCATGAGTGCTCATCGTGATGCAACGCTGCGGCGAATTCAGGACGGAGATACCGTTGCCACCATTCAGGACACAACGGTCATTGATCTCACGAAGCCTACACTACAAGTCAGCGGTGCAGGTGTATTGGAAACCAATTCCAAGCGCGGATACTTCTGGCATCCGCTGTATGCCGTGCGAGAAAACGGGATTCCGCTGGGGATTGTTGATCAAGTCCAGTGGATTCGCGAAAAAATCGAGAAAGACAAAACCAGCAAGCAACGAGCTAAGGATAGGCGAGTCACTGACTTCTCGTTGAAAGAAAGCTCCCGTTGGCTGGAGATGTTTCAAAGCAGTGAGCAGTTGGCCATGCTCCATCCGAATACGCAGTTCGTTCACGTCGCGGATAGCGAATGCGACATCCACGAGATCTACTTGGAGAAAAGAAGGTCGCGCCGAACCATCACTTCATCATCCGAGGAGCGAGCGATCGAGAGGTTGTTTCAGATGAATCGGATGAACCTCAAAGCTCAGCACCTTACTGTCCAAGCTGTCGGTCCTGTATGAAGAAGTTGTGGATGTCGGCGATCGAGAGGCATTGATCAGCGGCGAGACGAGGGCTCGTCGCCAGGCACGGCCTGCACGACAGGCCGTTGTGAGTGTCCGAGCCAAGAACAATAACGTTGCAAGGCCCGCGACGTCCCGGCGAACGCCTTCCTGATGTAGAGCTCAATGTTGTAGAAGCGGTAGAACTCTCGCCGCCGGAAGACGAAGAGGCGATTCGCTGGGTGTTGATCCCTTCACTGCCGATCAATGAGCTCCACGAGATTCGACGCATCATTGAGCTTTATAAGAAGCGATGGCAAGTTGAGGTGCTGTTCAAAACGCTCAAGTCAGGTATGCGGATCGAAAAGCTGAAATACGAATCGCTATCCGCATTACAAACAATTGCGGCGTTGATGTACATCGCAGCGTTCCGAGTCGAAGAGCTGAAAATGGCAGCCAGAGTAGCGCCGGAAGCTCCTTGCAGTGAATACGTCTCGGCGGCTGAATGGAAAGCCCTATACATGGTCAGAAAAAAGACACGCAAGTTGCCGGACAAGCCGCCGACGATGGCTGAGTTCATTCTTATGGTCGCGCAAGCCGGTGGATACTCCCACCGCCCAGGCCGATCCCCAGGCTCCGAAACCCTCTGGCGCGGCCTTCAAAAAATGGAAGCATACCGCGACGTGTACCTCACAATCTTTAACGAATGAGTTTTGTAGGGAAAAGAGCTCCTGCCTCGTCACGCACTGCCGGCGAGGCTCCAGCCTCGACGTCCATGGTGTTTCAGTTCGTATAGATCGATGCCGCAAAAGGTGTTTGTACTTCAGACGGTGTTAGGATCAATTTTGAAAACTGATCTGCAACTTCGTCCTAGCCACTAGCCACTAGCCACTAGCCACTAGCCACTAGCCACTAGCCACTAGCCACTAGCCACTAGCCACTAGCTTCTAGCTTCTAGCTTCTAGCTTCTAGCTTCTAGCTTCTCCCCTACTTCCTTCTTCGCTGCGGCAAAGGCATCGATTTGAACTGCAAATCTTCTTGCGAATGAGCGGCGGAGATTTGTGTTCGGATGCGTGCTTTGCCCTGCGGCACAACCGGATAAGAGAAGCCGATAACGTACACGCCGCTTCAACATGGCGTCTGCGATCGAGGACGCAAGTCTGGCATCGTAGAGCATCACCGGCACGATCGGATGTTCGCCGGGAAGAACTGTAAAGCCGACGCTGCCGATTCGCTCTCGGAAGAATTTGGTGTTCGCTTCCAACTTATCTCGCAGCTCGGTGGATTCACTGAGCATCTTCAAGACTTCGAGCGAGGCGGCGGTGATCGGCGGCGCGAGCGTGTTCGAAAACAAATAGGGTCGCGACCGTTGCCGGAGCAGTTGCACGATCTCGCTGCGACCCGAAACATAACCGCCGCTGGCACCACCGAGTGCTTTGCCGAGCGTCCCGGTCAAGACGTCGATGCGATCCATCACCCCGTGCAGCTCATGAGTCCCGCGACCTTGCTTGCCCATGAAACCGACTGCATGTGAATCATCGACCATGACCAGTGCGTTATAGCGATCGGCTAAATCACAGATCGATTTCAGATCGGCGATGGAACCATCCATCGAAAACACACCGTCGGTCGCGATCATTTTGTAACGAGCACCCGAGGCCTCTTTCAATTTGGCTTCGAGGTCGTTCATGTCGTTGTTCTTGTAGCGGAATCGCTGGGCTTTACACAGGCGGATACCGTCGATGATGCTTGCATGATTCAGTTCATCCGAGATGATCGCATCTTCGGCTGTAAGCAACGTCTCGAACAAACCGCCGTTAGCGTCGAAACAGGATGAGTAAAGAATCGTGTCTTCCGTTTTCAGAAAGGCACTCAGCGATTCTTCCAATTCGCGATGCACAGACTGGGTACCGCAGATGAATCGCACGCTGGCCATGCCGTAGCCCCACGTATCGAGGGCGCGTCGAGCCGCTTCTAAAACTCGCGGGTGTTCGGCTAAGCCGAGATAGTTATTGGCACACATGTTGAGCACGCGTTCAGTACCGCGAACACCGATGTGAGCGTCCTGCGGCGTCGTGATCACTCGCTCACGCTTTTCCAAGCCCGCGCTGCGAATATCGTCCAGTTGCTGCTGTACATGACCTTGAAATGCACCGTACATGAAGAGACTTTCGTTGAACTGCGTTTTGACGATGTTTCAATCGACTTGCGACTGGTTATGAGATAGCGACAGGTGGATCAAGTCACGGCATGCGAGGGCGGCGGCTCACGCCAATAGAGTATCGACTTGCCGGTCTGCCCGGTGCTCATCGCATCGAATGCTTCTTGAAACTGCGTGTAGTGGTAACGATGGGTGATGACCGGAGAGATATCGAGTCCGCCTTGGATCATGACGGTCATCTTGTACCACGTTTCATACATCTCGCGACCGTAGATACCTTTGATAGTGAGCATATTAAACACGACGGTGTTCCAATCGATCGCTATTTGCTCCGTCGGAATCCCGAGCATCGCGATCCGACCGCCGTGAGCCATGTTCGCCAGCATGCTGCGAAACGCATCGGCGTTGCCGGACATCTCCAGTCCCACGTCGAATCCTTCGTGCATACCGAGTCGATGCTGCACATCGGCCAAGTTCTCGGTGCGCACGTCCACGGTGTGTGTCGCGCCCATCTGCTTGGCCAGTTCCAAGCGCCAAGGGTTGACGTCTGTCACGACCACGAACCGAGCACCGGCATGCTTTGCAACTGCAGCGGCCATGCAGCCGATCGGACCTGCACCGGTGATCAGCACGTCTTCACCGAGCACCGGAAAGCTGAGCGCTGTATGCACTGCGTTACCGAACGGATCGAAGATGGATGCCACATCCAAATCGAGCCCCGGTGCATGATGCCACACGTTGGTCATCGGCAGAGACAAGTACTCTGCGAACGCGCCGGGCCGATTGACTCCGATCCCTTTCGTGTGCGCGCACAAATGACGTCGACCGGCTAGACAGTTACGGCAGCGACCGCAGACCACGTGACCTTCGCCGCTGACAATGTCGCCCGGCTTGAAGTCGTTCACGTTGGAACCGACGTCGACAATCTCACCCACGAATTCATGACCGACTGCCATCGGCACGGGAATGGTCTTCTGGGCCCACGCATCCCATTTATAGATATGCATGTCCGTACCGCAGATGCCGGTACGATCGATGCGAATCATGACATCGTTGATGCCGATGGTCGGCTCCGGAATGTCTTCCAGCCACAGACCGACCGAAGCCTGGCTCTTGACCAATGCCTTCATGAATGCGCCGTTCTTGATTCGAGGAGAGTGCGGATCACTGTGAACAGATGCCCGATTGTTACCACCGAAACATCGTAGGCATAGCGGGCAGCCTGAAAAGGGGGATTGCGATTTTTGACGCCCTTGAGACTACCAAATCGCAGCTTAGAGGCTGGATGGTCTAAATGCGACCGACGGGGCGTTCCCGATGGGAACAACTCCCCAACTCCCCTAATTTTCCCTATCGGAAAGGTTTACGCTCTTCAATCGCTTCCTATATTTCCAGCGGGGCCGGTTTGTTTTCCCTGTTTGGAGATGAACTGTTATGTTCAAACGCGTTCTGCAAATGGCGGCCGTATTGGCAATCACCGCGATCGGAGTTCAGTCGAGCGAAGCCGGGCATCGGCATCATCGTCGCGGCCAAAGCTGCGGCGGCTCGAGCTATGCAGCGGTTCAGTGCTGCGCGCCGGCACCAGTCGTCGAGTGCTGCGCACCGGTTCAACAGCCGATGCCTCAACCTGCTCCGCCGCAACAACCCCCGATGCCGCCTCAACAACAACCCATGCCTCCGCAGCAACAGCCGATGCCTCCGCAAGCACCTCCGACCGCAATGATCGGTCAAGGTTGCGGCGCCCCTGGCTGCGGCGCTCCAGTCATGAACTCATCAGCCTGCTGCGCACCGGCACCGACCTGCTGTGCCGCTCCGGTTGATCCATGTGCGACAGGGTGCGCTAGCGGCGGACGTCGACATCACGGCTTGTTCGGTCATCATCATCGCCGCGGAGCCTCCGCATGTTGCGGTGAGCCCGTAGCCATGTCCGGTTGCTGCTACTAACGCGGACTGCGCTGAGCCTTGAACAGCAACTGAGAACAAGCATCCTCGCGCAGCCGTCGATCTTTGATCGTCGGCTGCAGTTCTTCAGCGAGCGAGTGCAAGTCAGAACGAGACAGCGGATCTCGTTAAATACCGGGCATGGAAGCCGGGCTGCGACGCTTTGCCTCGGCGAGTTTCGAACCGGCGAGTTGTTGATGCGAAATGTGAGAGATTTCGATCTGCGGTTTGCCTGATTCGTCGATCATGCGGCTGTTTAACATCGGATGCAACTGATCGACCGCTTCGCGACGTAGCATTTGCATACCGCTCCACGTCTCCGGCTGTGCCGACTCGCGCGACGGCGTCATGCGCTGTGCCCAACCGGTCAACCGAGAGATCAGACCCGGATCGATACGGCGAGCCGTTGTTTTACTGCGTGCGATCAGCAGACGTCGATCGGTTCTCAGATTCCAAAGTCTTCGCAGCTCTTCGGGTTCGACTCGCGAGTTGGGCGCGGTAGTGAAGACGAGATCGCCGCTGACCATTGCCAAGCCGTACGCCAATGCCTCGTCAAACGATTCGGATTGCGGCATGCGACGGTAGATAATTTGCGGATATCGGCATCGGAGATCTTCTAAAATCTCAATGGTATAGTCACGCGATCCGTTGTCGACCACAATGATCTCGAATCGCGTGGTGAGGTCGGCGATGCAATCGATGAGCGATTCGATATCGCCCGAAATCCAGTTTTGGGCGTTTTCGACGGTCAGCACGACGCTTATGGACTCGCTGTTCATCATCGCTCGACTGTGCCTACTTCGTTCGCCTGCGAAGAATGTTCGAATGAATATCGACGCCTTTGCCTGGGCCGTCCGAGCAAACCGCGTTGGAGCGGCACGCCGGGTGCACTTCAATTACCGTGCACGTTCGATATCCAGTGCTCGCGCAGGGCAGGCAATTCGGCGCAGCAATGAATCGAACGACGATTTGTTGATTCGGCAATCGCCTTGCCTCCCCCTGAACACTTTGCCCCAGACACCGTAATTTACCTTTATGCCGCCGTCGGACGCGTAACCGTTACGACCCGAACAGTCGCGGCTCGGAACTCGGAACACCAATCGTGGCTCTAGACCAACTCCCTAACTTTGAAGCCGGCGGCGGACTGCTGCCTGCCATCGCGCAAGACGCCCGAACCGGCGAGGTTCTGATGCTCGCCTGGATGAATCGCGAAGCATTGGATGAAACGCTCGCTACCGGACGCGCGGTGTATTACTCGCGCAGTCGAGGCAAGCTTTGGCGCAAAGGAGAAGAGAGCGGTCACGTGCAAAAGCTGATCGATGTGCGCATCGATTGCGATGCCGACGCGATCCTGCTGCGAGTCGAACAGACGGGCGCATCGTGCCATGAAGGCTACTCGAGCTGCTTCTTCCGTCGGCTCGACAAAGACGGTAGTACTTCGTTGGTGCTGAACCGCTTGGTCGATCCGGCTGCCGTTTATGCCAAGCCTTCCGGACACGAAACACATATCGTGGGCGAAGTCGGGCGCATCGAGATCGAAGAGGTTGGCGGGCCGAACAGCGTACTACCGGACGAACCGGAGTCGACATGATGGACCAGGTGAGAGCGGAACAGTGCGCTCGCCGATTGCTGTTCGGAACTTGGATCGTCTTACTGTTGCTCGTCTTCGCAACATGGCGGCTCTGGCAACCACAGACGCTCTTCCCGCGCGTGCCGCTCTTTTCGATCGCCGGTTCTTGGCCGACAGGAATGGATAACGCGGCCTGCGGCCTCTTTGTGCTCAGCCTCGCGCTTTGGCCTGTCATTGCGATCAAGCCGCAACTCGGTCGTTGGGTGGCAGCGATTTTTCTAGTCAGCACAGCACTGCTCGTAGCAACCGATCAACATCGCTTGCAGACTTGGATCGTACACATCGGATTGATCGTATTGCTGCGAGCCGCCTGCGGAACCGACTCGATTCAATTCTTGCGAGCTGTTCGAATCTTCACGATCACGATCTACATCTACTCGGCGATCAGCAAGTTCGACGCGCAGTTCATTCACACGGTCGGTCGGCAGTTCTTCGAACAGATACTCCTCTTTCTGCGAGTCTCTCCATATGTCATCAGTGAAGCGGATTTCCCATGGGCACCACTTGTGTTCCCCTTGGGTGAACTATTCGCCGGCATCGGACTGCTGTTCCGCCGCTTGCGCACCATCGCTGCAATCGCCGCATTATTTATGCACGCGACACTGATGCTGATCCTCGGACCACTTGGCCTCAATCATGAATGGGGAGTCCTGCTCTGGAACACACTATTCATCATTCATGTTTACATGCTCTTCCTCAGCCCGCTCGCTACCGATTGCTCAACGGCTGAGGATGTGAATTCAGTGACACCAAGCGAGCCGCCCGTGAAACATGCTGATTCGCCGAAAGCGAGATTCAGTCCACTCGTACTCTTCATCACCATCTTCATCGTTATCTTTCCGGCAGGCGAACGAATCGGGTTGGTTGATCACTGGTTGGGCTGGACTTTGTACGCCCCTCACAGCAGTCGCGTCCAAGTGCTGATTCGAAATGACATGCTGGAGACGTTGCCTCGGCACGTTTGGTTGCACGCAGTCGAAATGGAAAAGCCGTTGGGTTGGTCCGAGTTGCGAATGGATCGTTGGTCTTTGGCTGATGTTCATGCGCCCATCTATCCGCTGCAACGATTCGAATTCGGCGTGGCAAGAGCGCTGATCGAACCCTTGCCCGAGGGAACTTGGGAATTGCGGTTGATGTCAGCCGCAGACCACTGGACGGGCAAGCGCGAAGTGCAAACGTTGCGTCACCGAGACGAACTGCCGAAAGCTGCCGCCAAGTACCGATTCAATTCACGGCCCGTTGTGCCCTAAGTCGCCGCTGCAGTGCATATCGAATGTGTGCATCCTGGTAACGAGGCTCCAGCCCTCTTTTCCCTACAAAACGTGAAGCGTATTAATTGCTCGGCAAAGTGAGCTTCACGGGATGGGCCGGGAACGGATTGATAGCTTTGAGTTGGGAACGGAACGAACTCGCCACATTGGATTTCGGGCACAAGCGGAGGAATGATCGAGCGATATACATTCTCGAGCACTTGGTGAAATGCCCAGATTCTACTCCGCAGGCATTTGCAGATAATGCGGCTTTGGAAGCGACCTATCGGTTCGCCAATTCCGAGCATACTGCGCCGGAAGTAATCATGAGTGCTCATCGTGATGCAACGCTGCGGCGAATTCAGGACGGAGATACCGTTGCCACCATTCAGGACACAACGGTCATTGATCTCACGAAGCCTACACTACAAGTCAGCGGTGCAGGTGTATTGGAAACCAATTCCAAGCGCGGATACTTCTGGCATCCGCTGTATGCCGTGCGAGAAAACGGGATTCCGCTGGGGATTGTTGATCAAGTCCAGTGGATTCGCGAAAAAATCGAGAAAGACAAAACCAGCAAGCAACGAGCTAAGGATAGGCGAGTCACTGACTTCTCGTTGAAAAGAAAGCTCCCGTTGGCTGGAGATGTTTCAAAGCAGTGAGCAGTTGGCCATGCTCCATCCGAATACGCAGTTCGTTCACGTCGCGGATAGCGAATGCGACATCCACGAGATCTACTTGGAGAAAGAAGGTCAAGCGCCGAACCATCACTTCATCATCCGAGGAGCGAGCGATCGAGAGGTTGTTTCAGATGAATCGGATGAACCTCAAAAGCTCAGCACCTTACTGTCCAAGCTGTCGGTCCTGTATGAAGAAGTTGTGGATGTCGGCGATCGAGAGGCATTGATCAGCGGCGAGACGAGGGCTCGTCGCCAGGCACGGCCTGCACGACAGGCCGTTGTGAGTGTCCGAGCCAAGACAATAACGTTGCAAGGCCCGCGACGTCCCGGCGAACGCCTTCCTGATGTAGAGCTCAATGTTGTAGAAGCGGTAGAACTCTCGCCGCCGGAAGACGAAGAGGCGATTCGCTGGGTGTTGATCACTTCACTGCCGATCAATGAGCTCCACGAGATTCGACGCATCATTGAGCTTTATAAGAAGCGATGGCAAGTTGAGGTGCTGTTCAAAACGCTCAAGTCAGGTATGCGGATCGAAAAGCTGAAATACGAATCGCTATCCGCATTACAAACAATTGCGGCGTTGATGTACATCGCAGCGTTCCGAGTCGAAGAGCTGAAAATGGCAGCCAGAGTAGCGCCGGAAGCTCCTTGCAGTGAATACGTCTCGGCGGCTGAATGGAAAGCCCTATACATGGTCAGAAAAAAGACACGCAAGTTGCCGGACAAGCCGCCGACGATGGCTGAGTTCATTCTTATGGTCGCGCAAGCCGGTGGATACTCCCACCGCCCAGGCCGATCCCCAGGCTCCGAAACCCTCTGGCGCGGCCTTCAAAAAATGGAAGCATACCGCGACGTGTACCTCACAATCTTTAACGAATGAGTTTTGTAGGGAAAAGAGGGCTCCAGCCTCGTTACCCACTGCCGGCGAGGCTCCAGCCTCGCCGTCACTGTACGCAGCCTACAGTTACCGATGTAGTTTCAGTACTCCCGACTTGGTTGGGATCAGTTGAGGACAACTGATCTACTACTGACAACTGATCTACCTTCGACAACTGATCTGCTATCGCAAACTGCTCTCGCGGCGGTCGTCGGTATTTGGTACGAGAAGGTGTTGCGGTCTCAAGGGTTACCGAACTCGATCGGGTTGTCGTCTGAAAAGCATGCGTCGAAAAGCGACAATGACATCATTCTCACTTATCACAGCGAATCGTCCGCGAGCACATGCGGCTTCCCGACTTCTTTGGATGTCGGTCGCGGTGTGCATTTGCTCGTCGTTCGGTTGCAACATGTTCGGCGGCAAGCAAGTTCAAGAGTTGCGATTGGAAAACGATCGCCTGCTATCCGAGTATCGATCGCAACGGGACAAGCTGGCAGCATTACAAGAAACGAATGCGGCACTTGAATCGAGATTGAGCGAGAGTGAAAAACTGCTTGCTAAGCTCGGGCAACCGTTACCTGCTACAAGACTGTCCCAAGCAGATACGGGAATGCGTTCCGCTGCGAACCCTCTCGGTTCTCTGAGCACCTACGGTTCGTCGCGCAATTCCGGAACCGGATCGATGGGCAATGCGAGCTTGGGAGGTGCGAACGGAAGTTACGCGCCTGCTCAACCTGGCACCTCTGTCGACTCGAATGGACTGCAGTGGCGTCCCATGCGGAAGCCGTAAATTCTGCGCTGCGTGATGAGGGTTCCCTTAGTTCGCGACGAATCGCTCGCGACGTTGCAGAGGAGCTTGCTCGGTAACGCAGGCATGGCCGAAACGGCACTCTTCTTGACAAAGTTTTTTGGGATACAAGCCGGCCGCATGATCGCTATGATCTGAGAATCCCACCTGAATCCCCCTCCCCATTGTCGAAGTCCCCTAAATCGGCCGGTGTCGGCCGGGCGCTGCGACCCCAAGAGTTCCTCTGGACGTACAATAGGAAGTCGTCTCGAATCTCCTTCGTTCCCGGCTACGGATTGATTCTCCGCCGGGCCCTCTCGAAGGATTTTTGAACGCCGCGTTGCAGCCACGGTTTCGCCCACCGGAAAACCGTTTGGCTCCACTGCCATCCAGTCCATTTTTCGCAGCCGATGCGCCCGCGCGAAGGCTCGAATCACTCACCCACCACCAGCTCACGAACTGTTTAAAGACCAGATGAAATCGGAATTTGTGTTCAACGGATGGATGCCGAAGTCGCATCGTCGATGGTTTGCTACGGCATGTCTATCTTGCGTCTCGTTCCTTGCGATCGCGCCATCGACAGGCTGTGTAGATAACGAAGAGATTCGCGAGTACACGGCTCCCAAAGGTGATTCGATCGCTTCGGTTGCTGCGCCGCCTGCAAGCGCAGCCGACGCGGTTCCGGCTACTATGCTGGCCGCGGTGATTCCAACAGGCGACAGCGCATGGGTTTTCAAACTGACCGCGTCGCCCGAACGAGCCCAGGCGCTCCAAGCTGACTTTCGCTCCATCGTTCAGTCCTTCTCGCGCCAGGCAGATGCGGAACCGACTTGGAAACTCCCTGAAGGCTGGCAACAACAAACTGGAGCCGATTCGTTCACGTATGCCAAGCTCTTGCCGCCTGATGGTGAGGGCATCAAAGCCACCGTGAGTCCGATTGCGATGCCCGGTAGCGGAACGTCGATTGAAGAGTCGACTTGGAACAGTTACATCGCTCAGAACGTCAATCGATGGCGCGGCCAATTGTCGCTGGAACCTGAATCGCCCGACAATGTACTGTCCCATGCAGAGAAGCTCGACGCTCTGGCGCTCGACAAGCTGTCGGCCTACTTCGTAGCGCTCAACGGTACCATGCCTAGCGGCGGACCGATGATGGGAGGCCCGATGTCGGGCGGTCCGATGGCTCGCGGTCCGATGATGATCGGTCCGGCACCGGGTGCGACCAGTTCCGGCGGTCCGGCGGCCGAAGCGTCGCGCGGTGCAAGTAAACCGACAGGCGAGTTCGAGTTTAAACTTCCTGAAGGTTGGACCGAGCTGCAACAACCCTTGTCGATCATGGCTGTGAAGTCATTCGAGACGAGCGAAAAAGACGGCAAGAAAGCGTTCGTGACATTCACCCAAGCCGGCGGCGATCCCGAATCCAATGTCGCTCGTTGGCAGAACCAAGTTCAACCGAAAGCGCCGCCCGAACAAGTCGCCGATGCGATCAAGAATGCATTGACAGTGCAGGCCAATTCGGTCAGCGGCAAAATCTACTTCGTTCGTAATTCTGAACCGGGTGATCACGAAGCCATCTGCTGCGCGATCCTCCCTCTTCAAGCTCAACAATCGTTGTTCGTCAAGTTGTACGGTCCTGAAGCGGCCGTGGAAGCGAACCGCGAAGCATTCAAGCAGTTCGTCGAATCACTCAAGTGGTAGTTTCGTTGTCATAGTCTGACCAAGTACCTGAGCTCTTCCCATTCGATCCCGACCTGAACAGGGTTAACTATACGATGTCCGCCGGTGCGAATCCTTTTGCCGACGTTAAGCCAGAACTCCTTGCCCCGCATACACGCCATCAAGCAAAGGAAGTGAATCCGGTGTGGGCGATGCTGCAAGCGCTGGGCTCTCTGAAGATCACTGTTACTGCGTTCTTCCTGGCCATCCTGCTCGTACTGTTCGGCACGCTGGCGCAAGACGAACAGAATCTGGGCGAAGTCAAACGGTTGTACTTCAATTGCTGGATCAGCCTCGTACCGTTGGATGTGTTCTTTCCGCGCACGATCTTTCCGGAAGGACCGTATCCGTGGGCTATATCGTTCCCATTCCCCGGGGGAGCGACCTTAGGTACTGTCTTGCTGTTCAACTTGATCGCCGCCAAGTTGACGCGCTTCCATGTCAGTGCAAAAGGTGGTCGACTCGCAATCGGCGGTGTGATCTCGGCCCTCGGTGCCGCTTTGGTTGCCTTAGTTATTTTCAGCGGCCAGAGCGCTGAAGGACTTCAAGGCGCACCACCAGTCAGCTTCGATACACTTTGGATTCTGCTGCTGGTCGGTATGTCCGTCGTAGCTCTCGCAGCCGTCGTGACGGGGATCACGCGACACGACTACCCGACGTTGGCGCGAATCGCCATTTGGACTTCGGCGTGTATCTTGACGCTGCTATGTACCGTCTTGTGGACATGCCAAGTCCTCGGCATCGCTGTCAGACTCGACAACTCCGGTATGCGCATCGTTTGGCAACTGCTGCAAGCCGGCATCGCATCGGCCGTCGTGCTTGCAGGTCTCATCCTCATCTTCGGACGCAGCGGCGGTAACGTGCTGATCCACGTCGGCATCGCCCTGCTCATGCTCGGTCAGTTCATCTTCGGCGATCGACAGATCGAACAGCACATGTCGCTCATCGAAGGGGAATCGAGCAACTTGGTCTTTCGCATGGACGAAGTCGAACTGGCAGTGATCGATACCAGCGATCCCAAGGTAGACCATGTCAAAGCGATACCGCAATCTTGGTTGGAGCGCTACAACGCGAGCGAACAGCCGATTGATGCAGAACCGTTGCCGTTCAGAATCCGGATCGCGAAGTGGATGCCGAACAGTCTTATTCGGCCGCTCCAGGGAACAGCGGCGTCGATCGCTACCGCAGGTATCGGGACCACGATGACCGCGGAACTCCGCAAACCCAACGGCGGTGTTAATTCGGAGACGAACGTAGCCTCGGTGTATGTCGAACTGCTCGACAAGCAATCGAACAAATCGCTCGGCACTTATCTGCTGACTCAATACTTGAACGATCAGAAGCAACTCTTCAAGGATGCACCGACCGATCAGAACGAATCGGTAACGGTTGACGGTAAGACATACGCGCTCGGTCTTCGCTTCCGCCGTGAATACAAACCGTATCAAGTGTTCTTGGAAGATGTCGAGCGCAAGAACTACGAAGTCTCCGATCGTCCTCGCGACTACTCATCGCACGTCGTCATTCGGGACGGTAACGGGGGTTCCGATTTCCGAGGTCATATCTGGATGAATAACCCGGTCCGTTACCGCAACGAAACGTTTTATCAAAGCAAGTACGATCAGGTACAACGGCCGGACGGATCGCAGGTCGAGATGACCGGCCTTCAAGTCGTCGAGAACTCCGGGTGGGTCATCCCCTATGTCTCTTGCATGCTTGTTCTGCTCGGCATGATCTCGCATTTCTCCGGTACGTTCCTGAGATTTGCAAGCCGGCTGGATCGCGGCGCAATCCCAACCGCGGGATCGGTAGCGAATCCCAACGCGAAGACTTCGTTTATCGAAGCCGCCGGTGTGGCATGCGTCGCCGCCGTGCTGCAACTCGTCTTTGTCGGTTATATGGCTGTAGAGAAGAAAGCCGAGAAAGAAGGATACGACTGGACCGCGGCCGGCAAGCTTCCAGCCATGCATGAAGGTCGCATCAAACCGCTGGATGCTGTAGCACGCAACGTATTGCAAACACTCAGTGAACCGCTGTTCGGAATGACACCTACAGTCAAAGACGACACCGGTGCATCGCGCAACGGAACGGCTTGGCTCTTGGCGTTGCTCACCGATAAGCCTTGGGCGGCTGATGCCAAGGTGTTTCGCCTTTATTCGCAGGAAGCACGCGACTTCTTCGACCTCAAACCAGTCAGCGGATTCCGCTATTCGTACAACGAACTAAGAGCGAAATCTGACGACCTTCGAACGCATTTGCGTGAAGCGTCTCGAAAAACAGAGAAGCTGTCGAAAGAAGACGAACGGCTGGCTGCCGTGATGCGCAAGATTCAGCTCTACGATTCTCTTCACTTCAGCTACATGCCCCCACCGATTCCCGATGAGAAAGACTTCGGATCGAGTGAAGCGGGCAAGCGAGAATTCGTTTCGCGCTTGATGAGTGTTCTCGAATACGAACAACAAATCGAAGCTTCCAATCCGCCGGCTCTCATCCCGCCGCCGGCCATGTCGGCTGAAGAATTGGCCAAGAACGCAGAGCAAGCCGGACCGGCTCCCAAGTGGCAAGCCTTCAGCCCGGCAGTCTTCTCGACATTCATCGCGCAGAAACTCGGCATGCGGGCTGAAGCAAATCCTGCCATCTTGAAGTACTCCGAGATGGCAGACGCATTCCGCGAGAACAATCCTAAAAAGTTCAATCAGTCGGTAGCCGAGTATCGCACTTACGTCTCCGAGCTGGACGGCAGAGCAAGCGAAGTAAGAAAAGCGGCGGCAGAAAGCTGGCTGATCAAATTCAATCCGACCATGATCGGTGTCACGTTCTATCTGCTGGCAATGATTTTGGCTTTCGCGGGCATCACTTCAGGATCGAATACGGTACAGCGCACGACTTGGGTCGTGCTACTCGTCACTCTGCTCGTGCACACGATCGCTATCGGAGCACGTATCTACATCTCGGGTCGACCACCGGTGGTGAACCTTTACTCATCGGCCGTGTTCATCGGCTGGGCATGCGTAGCTTTTTCCTTGATACTCGAATTGATCTTCCCGATGGGTGTCTGCAATCTTTCTGCAGCCATTATCGGCGTCTCAACTCTCAGCATCGCCAGAGCCCTCGACAACAGCGATACCTTGCACGTGCTGGACGCGGTTTTGGATACACAGTTCTGGTTGTCGACGCACGTGGTGACTGTTGCGCTAGGGTACGGAGCGACGTTCATGGCGGGGATTCTCGGTATCGTCTCCCTCGGAGTGCGTTTTATTCGCGATAACAAATTGCTCGGCACCCAACCGCGAGACAACTCCTTGGAAGTCGTCGAAGCGATCGTCGCTCGTATCATTTACGGCATCCTCTGCTTCGCCATCCTGTTCAGCTTCATAGGCACGGTGCTCGGCGGTCTATGGGCTGACGATAGTTGGGGCCGCTTCTGGGGTTGGGATCCGAAGGAAAACGGCGCGTTGATGATCGTTCTGTGGAACGCACTCGTTCTGCATGCGAACTGGGATCGCATGGTCGGCAAACGCGGATTGGCGATACTGGCGGTCATCGGCAATGTTGTCACCAGTTGGTCTTGGTTCGGTACCAACCAGCTCGGCATCGGTTTGCACAGCTACGGCTTCACATCGGCGATGTTGGTCACACTGTGCGTAGTATTCGTCGGGCACATGCTGTTCGTTATGGGTATGCTCCTATTCACTCGCAGCGATCGTCAGCCGGCAACTTAATCGGACTCCGAATCGTTGAAGATCGCGAGTCAAGAATCGAATATGTCCCAATCGATATGGCCTGATGCAGATAACACGGCGAACCTGCTGAACGATGTGAAGTCAGGTGATGCTGAAGCGGTCGATCGCCTACTGGCTAGACATCGCGACTCTCTGCATCGCATGATTCAGTTGCGACTCGATCAGCGCATCAAGCAGCGGGTCGATGTCAGCGACGTCGTTCAAGAAGTTCTGGTGGAAGCTAACCGCCGCCTCCAAGATTACTTGCGCAATCCATCGATGGCTTTCCATCTCTGGATTCGTCAAATAGCCAAAGACCGTTTGATCGATGCTCATCGTCGCCACCGCGTGTCGGCCAAGCGATCGATCGATCGCGAACAACCGATGGTCGTTCACGGAGCCGTGGATCAATCTTCGATCCGGATCGCTGCTCAGCTTTGCGATCCTCAGATGACTCCTGCAGAAGCGGCCACGCGACGCGAGATGGCTGCGCATGTCGAGTCTGCCATCGGGCGACTGAACGATGTCGATCGCGACATCATTCTTATGCGACACTATGAACAGCTCAACAACGGCGAGATCGCAGCTGCTCTCGGCTTGACTGAACCCGCTGCCAGCATGCGATACCTGCGAGCCATACGTCGCTTGCGTGAGATGCTGGATAGTGAAGCGCAGAAGAAGGTGCGAGCGACAAGGGATTGATGTAATGTCCATCGAATCGGATGGTGATGCATCAAAAGCTCCTGCCGGAGAATCGGTATCCGGCGATGGTCACTTCGCCGCTGTGAAAACAGCCGACGTTCATGCGACTCAGTCAGCATTGCCCTCGGAAGAACTGGAACGTCGACTGCGTCACTCGCTCGATGTCACTCAGACTGTCGTACCTCTTGTCGAATCACACTTGCCGAGTACCAGCCCCCACTTGATCCACGCCATTGCGATGCGGAACCACCCGCATCCGAAGACGAAGCCCAACTGGCACTCATCGTCGCCGACTGGATGGATCGTGTGCAGCGCGGCGAGCGTCCTGATCTGGCGGAAGTCACGGCTCAATATCCGCATCTGGAAAAACAACTGACCGAGGTTTGGCCCGCACTGCTGCTGGCTGACATCGCCGGCAACGAAGCCGGGAGCACGGCACGGCGTCGATTGCAGTCATCTTCGAGTCGCAGCCTCTCGAATCGCAATGCATTTCAAAATGATTTGGCGGATCGCGTCGGCGACTACGAACTGATCGAACAGATCGGCAACGGCGGTATGGGAGTCGTCTACCGAGCCGTTCAAGTCAGTCTCAATCGAGCTGTTGCCGTCAAGATGATTCAGCGCAGTCGCTTGAGCTCCGATCTCGAGCGTCAGCGGTTCTTAGCCGAAGCACAAGCCACGGCTCGCTTAGATCATCCGGGCATAGTCCCCGTTTATGAAGTCGGTGAGTTCGACGGCTCGCCGTTCTTCAGTATGCAGTTCGTTAACGGATGTACACTGGCCGATCGTTTGACCGCAGGTCCATTGCCTCAGCGCGAAGCGGCGAGAATCATCGCGACGGTTGCTCGAGCCATCGACTATGCACATCGTGAAGGGATTCTGCATCGCGATCTCAAACCGTCCAACATTCTGCTCGACGGCGAAGAGCGACCTCTGGTCAGCGACTTCGGGTTGGTCAAGTTTCTCGACGGTCAGAATAGTTTGACGAGTACCGGTTCAATACTGGGCACTCCTTCGTACATGTCTCCTGAACAAGCGGCCGGACGCGGCGCCGCCACCGGGCCTGCCGCCGACATCTACAGTCTCGGAACGGTGCTGTACCACTGTCTCACAGGCCGTACTCCATTCTTGGCCAATTCGCCGATAGAGATGGCGCTGAAGATCATTGAGCACGATCCGCCGCTTCCGCGATTGCTTGAACCGAACATCGATCGCGACTTGGAAATGATCGTCATTCGTTGCCTACAGAAACCGCCTGACCTCAGGTATCCGACGGCAGGACAACTTGCGGACGATTTGGAATCTTTCTTGCGCGATGAACCGGTATCCGCGCGCGGCGGAACGCTTACCGATGTTGCTGCCCGCTGGTTTCGCGAAACGCATCATGCACCGATACTCGAAAACTGGGGGCTCCTCTGGATCTGGCACAGCGTGGTACTGCTGGTCGCATGCGTGTTGACCCAAACACTTGCCTGGATGCATGTTGACAACCGATTGTGGTACGCCGCCTTATGGACCATCGGTCTCGGTGCCTGGGCCGCAGTCTTTTGGGCAATGCGGCGTCAAGTCGGTCCGGTAACGTTTGTCGAACGACAGATCGCTCACGTATGGGGAGCCAGCCTGATCGCCATCGCGATGTTGTGGCCGATCGAATGGTGGTTGGACTTAAAACCGCTGAAACTCTCGCCTCTGCTGGGAGTGGTGACCGGCATGGTCTTCTTCATCAAGGCAGGCATCCTGACCGGAACGTTTTATGTGCAAGCCGCCTGCCTACTCGCGACCAGCCTGCTGATGGCCATTTTTCCTGATGCAGCGCATTTAATCTTCGGAGTCGTCGCCGCGGGCTGTTTCTTCTTTCCCGGCCTGAAATACTATCGACAGCGACGACAATTGGAGAGCTCGCTCCCCGCCGGCACCGTGCGCTGACTTGATCCGGTAGACTGCGTTCGGTTCAATGGGGTTTGAGCCTGACCGCTCGACCGGATGGTTGGCATAGCCGCCGGTCTGCTGATGCCCGAACTCGCCTATGCCCGGATTCAACGTGAAACGAATCGATGATGCACCAGTCCCTGTTCCGCGCGCTTCGCGTCTCAGCCCTATGTCTGATGTTTCCATTCGTATGGCAGTGTAGCGCCGCTGCGCAGGAGGCCCAAGAGGCACAGCCTGCGACTTCGGAGCAGCAGTCGCCTGTCGCTGAGATCGCCGACGATCCGACCGGCGACGCAGCCCCGCAACCGGCCGTTGATGAGGCAGCAGGCAAAGCCGATGAAAAGACGAGCGACGTTGTTCTCGCGCGCAAGTACGGTAAGGCTCTGATCATCGATGTCCGTGGTCCCATCTTCGGTTCACTGCGAGCCTATATCGAGAACCGATTGGAATACGCTCGTCGCAGCGAAATCGACTTAATCATCCTGCGCATTACCAGCCCCGGCGGAGACATGGTCGATTCGCTCGAGTTGGCGAAGCAGTTCAGCGAGATCGATTGGGCGACCATCATTGCCTTCGTACCGGATGAAGCCATCAGCGGCGCCGCGATCTTGTCGCTGGGTTGCGAACGAATTTATATGCAGCCGCGTGCTGCGCTCGGCGATGCCGGACCGATCCGCTTTCACGGCGGTTTGTTTGAGCATGCGGAAGAGAAGATCGTCAGCTACTTGTCGAACGAACTTCGTATTTTGGCTGAGTCTCGCAACCGTCCTCCTGCAGTAGCCGCGGCCATGGCCGATCGACAGTTGAAAGTCTACGAAGTGTCCAACAAGCAGACCGGTGCAAAGACCTACATGTCCGACACCGATCTGGCATCGAAGAACAACGCGGCTGAGTTTGAGAAAGGGGTGGAGATACCTGAAGCCGGACAGAATCGGTTTCTCACCGTCGCCGGACCTCGAGCTCAAGAATTGCAGTTGTGCGAAGGACTGTTCGATTCCGAGCGGCAATTGCTCGCGGCTCTACAATTCGAATCGATCAACGAAACCAGACAGACCTGGGTCGATCAAACAGTTTACATCTTGAATCGCCCGCTCGTGACCGGCTTTCTGCTCATCGTGGGATTGATCGCGCTGTATATCGAATTCGCTGCTCCCGGGATCAGTATCGCCGGCCTGATCTCGCTCTCCTGTTTCATCATTTTCTTTTGGAGCCACGCGCTCGGAGGCACATCCGGTTGGCTTGAGATCCTGGTCTTCAGTCTAGGACTGGGATGTTTAGCTATGGAGCTCTTCGTCTTTCCCGGTTTCGGAGTCTTCGGTATCAGCGGCATCCTGTTGGTCGTCGTCTCGTTGGTTATGGCCGCTCAAGACTTCGTCGTACCCGAGTCGACGGTGCAATGGACGACACTTCGAAACAACCTATTGCTCGTGCTCGGTTCCGTGGTCGGCGTCACCGCCGTATTGATGGTCCAGTTGATGTACTTCGATT
The DNA here is from genome assembly GCA_046349815.1 of Pirellulales bacterium. GTDB lineage: Bacteria > Planctomycetota > Planctomycetia > Pirellulales > Pirellulaceae > Aureliella. The sequence continues at coordinate 71,206 of JAXMBQ010000007.1, forward strand.
CGATTCCCGGACTGAATCGCTTTAAGTTGGCCGCGCCGGAATCGGATGTCATCGAAGGGAGTTCATCGACGTACACCAGTTTGACCGGCGGCAGCAGCGAACGATTCGAATTGCCCATCGTGGGTGAACAGGGACTCGCCGATTCCGTCCTTCGCCCTTCAGGCAAAGTCCGTTTCAACGGACGCTTAATCGATGTCGTGACCGAAGGCGATTACATCGATCCCGGCACAGCCGTCGAAGTGATCAAGCGAGAAGGGAATCGCATCGTGGTCCGAAAGCTTACCTGAGTGCAAGATCGCGCAATCGGTCTTCATCGAATGGACTGCTCTTCCGGTTAGACCGAACATGCTGTTCGCACTTGTTGTGCGCTCGGTAGGGCTATGGTTCTGGCTCGATGGTTCTTTCAAACGCATCGGCCTCAAGCCGAATGGAAGGCACGTTCGATCCCCGGATGTGCATCTATGTCGAATCACCATTGACGACCCGAGCGGACTTTTACCTCGCGAAACAGGTCGCACCTCCTATGGCCGATGAACTTTCATACGACGCAACTTCGTTGCCTCAATCGACGTCGAACGAGTCGGTGTCGTCGACATTCTTGGCGCCGGAACTGGCTGAAATGGAATATGTGCCTCAGCCACGAAGAGTATTAGTTGTCGAGGACGAGGACTTCGAACGAGATCTGTTAGTACGTCGCTTGGAGTTGCTTGGATTACAGGTTGCTCAAGCGGCTTCCATATCCGAGGCTCGCAGCGAATTGACTCGCGAGCGATTTGATTTGGCAATCATGGATGCACACCTACCGGACGGCAGTGGGCTGGAGTTATGTGCCGAGACGATCGACAACGCGTCGACGGCAGATTTGCCGGTGATCATTCTCAGCAGTCTGCGTGACGGCGATATCGTACGCCGGAGTCGAGCCGCCGGAGGTCTATTCTTCCTCGGTAAGCCGTATGATCCGAATGTACTGTTAGCAGTGATCGAAAACGCTGTCGGTATGTAGACGCGGGAGTAGAGTGCGCATCGCGTTAGGCCGCAGCTTGCTCTGCCTGTTGCTCTTGAGCGGGATCGCCGGAAACGTCTTTAATCGTCGCCCGAATCTTGGCCGCTTTCTTTGCCTCGGCAGCTTCGATCTGAGCGGCCAGTTGCAGACTCTTCTCAACACGTCGCTGCCAAGTGGCTTTGCGATCGACGTACTCTTTCAGCAGTTTTATCAAGTACAACTGCCGACGGCGCATCATGCTGAATAGGCAAAAACCTGCGATAGTTGCAGCTGCGGCCCAAACCCACATTCCTTCGGGGATCATACGTCTTCAATCCTTCGAGCTTCTACCGCCGCACGCTCGTTCGACTCCTTCTTCGCCAGTCGATGAGCGATGATCGGCGAGTTATCTTCGGCAGGCTCCTGAACCGCTTTACTCAGAACTTCAATTCCTGTGCTGATAGCAGATTGTCTCCGTCCGAGTCAATGGAAATCAGACGGCCGGAAAACTGGACTGGGTCCACGTTGTCGACGGAGCGCAGTGTCACCTCACAAGTCGAGCCGTCGGTGCTGGACAAGGCTCCTGAGCATTCGGACAATCTGGACTCATTCAACTCCTCTCGGGCGAACCGGTTTGATCTTCGCGATCATCCGGCATTCGCTCGACACTTCGCTCATTCGACAAGGATCCATGTCCATGGCTGCCAAACGCATTCTGTTTCTGGTAGGCGACTTCGTCGAGGATTACGAGATCATGGTCCCATATCAAATGATGGTGATGGTCGGGCACGATTGCCATGCTGTTTGCCCAGGTAAAGCAGCGGGCGATTTCGTCGCTACAGCTATCCATGATTTCGAAGGACATCAGACTTACAGCGAGAAGCCGGGACATCGTTTCCGATTGAACAAAGCGTTCGATGAAGTCCGTTCGTCGGATTACGACGCACTGGTGATTCCGGGTGGTCGAGCACCTGAGTATCTTCGACTCGACGAGCGAGTTCTGGAACTGGTGCGAGAGTTTCATTCAGCCGGCAAGCCGATCGCTGCGATCTGTCACGGTCCGCAGATCTTGGCCGCAGCAGGCGTGCTCAAGAACAAGCAGTGCAGTGCTTATCCGGCAGTGTCGGCAGAAGTGCAACTCAGCGGCGGAAGCTATGTACCGCCCAGCAGCGGGTTTGATTCGGCACATCGCGACGGCAACTTGGTGACCGCCCCGGCCTGGCCCGCTCATCCGGCTTGGATGCGACTGTTCCTAGAAACACTCGGCACGCAAATCAGCCTTTGATCCGCGTGCGAGTGAGAGTCATAGAGTTTGACGGGTTTCAGCTGCTCAGCGCTTCGAGCGATGGGCAGCATACTCTTCGAGCGTAACGCAAGCCGTCGCTGTCCGCATCGGCAATCTTCCGGGTTTGACGATCATCGATTGCCATTCATCCGGTGTCAGGCGACCATCTTTGTTCTTGTCATACTTTTCAGCTGACGCTTTGCCCAATCGATGTTCTTCTGGCTGGACGCAGTTCGGAGCTGCTGCCGACGCTTGCACTCGTCGTGGCTTTGCGCTGCTCGACGGCACACTGTTGCTTGAACTTCCCGAAGTCGATGCAGTACTGGATGGTGATGAAGAAGAGGAACTGCCCGCGCGAGCTCCGTTCTTGACCGCTGCCAAGCATTCACGCACAGTGATGATGCCGTCACCGTTCATGTCGAATGCCTGAAACTCGGCGACCTTATCGTTCGTCCATGAGGATGCATACTCGCTCATGACAACTTGATCGTCACTGTTGGCATCGCTCCGAGTTAAACCAATCGGGCAAGCCCTTCTTCTCGTTCACTCGCGATTCAGCCACGTTGGTGCGGAACGATTTCACTTCCGCTTTCTTCGCATCCCCGCCGGGTCCACCCTGTCCGCCATTGTCGCGCGAGCCCCAACTGTTGCCTCCGTTGCTGTCACCGCCGCGATTGCCCCAACCGCCTCCGCCCATACTACCTTGACCGGACATCATGCCGAAGCGTTGACGCGGATCACCTTGCTGTCCGTTTTGTCCGTTGGGAGCGCCTTGAGCTTGTTCCCCCAAGCGACGTTTGGCGTAGCGAACAGCCAATTCACTCTTGCTCAGTTTGCCGTCGTGGTTGCGATCGTATTGCCAAGGATCATCGCCCCAGCGACCGCCGTCGACTTCTTCTTTCGACAGTATCCCGTCGTTGTTCTTGTCATAGCGTTTGATGCGATCTGCCGCTTCGCGCATGTCGCGCTCTTCGGTCTTCACAGAGCTCGCTGTTTCATCCGGCAATCCGAAGCCGAGCACTTCACCTTTCGCTTCGACTTTATCAAAACCGGGAACGAGCGGTTCCGGTTCCTTGGGTTGACTGGACTGAGGACCGCCGGGCCCACCTTGTCCGCCGGGCCCACCCATCGAGCCGCCGCGCTCTTGCCGCATGCGATCCATTTCTTGGGCCAATCGATCCAGCGGAATAGGTTTGCTGGTATCGATGCGAGGATTGTTTTGAGCCATGCGATCGAGGAAGAAACGAGCGGGTCCCTGCATCTCGTCGACATCGAGTTGATTGTTGTTGTTCGTATCCATCCGCTTGATCATGTCCATCGGATTGAAGCCGCCGCCTCCTCCGCCGAAGCCGCCTCCTCCGAATCCACCACCGCCAAATCCACCGGGGCCACCGCCGCCGAAGCCCCCACCACCAAAGCCACCGCCGGGTCCACCACCACCGAACCCACCGCGACTTCCTCCGAATCCCCCGCCGCCAAATCCTCCTCCGGGACCGCCTCCGCCGAATCCGCCGCCTGGTCCACCACCACCGAAGCCGCCTCCGCCGAACCCGCCACGACCGCCACTGTCACCACCACCGCCGCCACCCCGTTGAGCAGAAGCGGAAGCAGCCAAGGACAGAACCAGTCCACAGCCGATTAGAAACGTTCGCATGCGCACGGCAAAAACCTCATCTCAAATGAGAGGGAAACCCAACTCTCAAGCGACCAAACACAGACTCAACCAACCGACCTAAGACTATTAGCCACAATAGCTTACCTCGAATCGAACGCTCCTGGATCTAGAAGAGTGTCGTAGCGGCAAGGGTTCGAGGCTCTCAGCTTATGGTAGTCGACCGGGAATCAAACCCCCAGTTCTTTACGATGTTTCGCTGGCGCCGACGCGAACTCGGTCCGAGGATTGAGCCCGACTCGACCGAAAATGCGGCCGAAAGCAGGCTCCGAGCCGCCCCAAACGAAATTTCGCGCGGCTCCCATTCAACAGGGGTTCACGAAGTGCGAACCGTTGGCTAAATTCGTCTCTCTCAGTCGACGAGCTAGTCAATATCCCGTCGACCGACGCCCCTGTAGCTCAGTCGGTAGAGCAGCTGACTCTTAATCAGCGGGTCCAAGGTTCGAGCCCTTGCGGGGGCACTACTGACACAGAAAAGCCACGGTTCCAACCGTGGCTTTTTTCGTTTGCGGGCGTGTTTCATATCGGGGTGAACCCACAGATCACGAGACGCAACCTCGCCTGAAGTGAAACCTGGAACGTGGCGTATCGGCTCGCCAATCTCTCTCAGCTTGTAGCGAGCAAAATCGCGATGACCAGGATGAAGAGGGCGAACGACAGGAATATGGGTAAGAGGACAGCGAGCACCATCCGAACGGCAGGGCCGGCGGTTTGAATTTCGCTTCGGATTAGCGAAAGGTATGTTGAATCGACTGGATTGCAGTTCGGCGGTTCGTAGGGATTCATGGCACTGCCTCATCGCCCATTCCAATGTTTGCGCATGCTGATATCTGAGCCGAACAAACGATTGAGATCAACCATCTCTGCATTAGCGACAATCAGCGAAGATTAGCGTTCCCGACCAAACCATGAACTCGCTCAGTAACTGCGTTTTGCCAACTGCAGCAAAGATATTGTCGGATAGACCTCTAGGCCGCGAACGATTGGGGGCTTCCGACTCGTTTAACTCGTCGCCACTACAACTTTTTGATCAGACCGGATCGGTTATGAGTGAGGGACAAATCGAAATCAAATCTATTGGTGTAAGACGTCGGTCTTTGCAGTCAGCCCGCGTTCTTCGATGCTGCCACGCGGAGCGGTGGCAGCTACTTTGCGTTACCGGCGAAGGGCTGTGAGTGCCATAGCCCTGCACGCGGCGCGTTACATGGAACTCGAAGTCGGTGGCTGCGCGTCCTTGTTCGATGCGATCGATCAGTTGTCGATAGCTTTCGTTCCACTGCACCGGCTTGAACCGAGAGCGGCGTACGGCGGATGATGCAGCGAGTCGCGATGAATCGGCGATTTGACTTTGCAGTTCCACGGTGTCGCCATCGATCGGAAAGTAACGGACGTAAGAGCCGCCCACTTCACCGATGAATGGGAGTATCACTCGCAAGTACGATTTGATCGAAAGCCAGGCTTCAATGATCCGGCAGGCAAATCCTTCGGTCACCGACGCCATGATCACCGTCTTCGCATGCTTGTAGGCCAAGCTGATATCGAGTCGGTTGCATCGTTCACCAGAAACAACTTCTTGCCGAACTCGGCATGCGTACGAATGCGTTGTGCAAGTTGTTCGCGCCCCGTCCGACTCGTCCGATGATGCAGAGTTTTTCCTGCGAACCGCTCGACCACAGGCGATCGAATGCGTCGAGCACAAAGGAGTGATTCTTTCGCGGCTCCATGATGCCGACCATCAGTACGGATTATCGCGGCGGCGAAGAGATTACGAAACGCATGGTGGCTGATCTCTGCGGCACTGATCGTGCGCAGGTCGGACCCAATGGAAAACTAACGCAGATCCGTGCGGCTTCTTCCGCGTTTTGACCGCACGACACAAGTCGCCCGCGCTTGTTCGGCCACATGGTCCGATATGCAAACAGCGACTGATCGATTGAGTTCGACGGAACCATTCGCTGAAGCGGTCACGAGCTCCGGCGGAAAGAAATCGGGATGCGACAACAGGATGATGTCGTAGATCAAGTTCCCGACGACGGCACCCGCTCGCTGTGCTGCAGCGACCGCGTTTTGTTCGCTCTTGCCAAGTGGCATCGGCCAGCAACAGAACATCGCCCGGCTGAAAGTCAATCGCCCGTTCTGCAGCGACAGGTTTGCGAAGTTTTCTTTTCCAAAGCGGTCGAAACCGGCTTCGGTACTTTAAAGATCCCGGCATGACCCTGCTCAGGAAGGAGCAGTCGGCGGAAACGTGGTTGGAACGGCGAATGCACCGCCGATGCCAGTTTCCAATAACGCTTTGCGGTGAGACTGCCGCTGATCGCATCGACCCACGCCTTGGGTTCGTTGCATTTCGGCCAAGACATGTCCGCAGATGGAATCGGTCGCCTCGTCCGCATACGGGACGAAGCCCATCCGGCAATACCTCATAGAACTGACCACAGCTGCGCCTGGCTTGTAACGGATGCCGCTGTTGAAGTGGTAATAGTCGAAGAGCAGTCGATGTATATTGGAATGGTCAACATCGAGCGGTCATGTAAGTGAAGTTTTCGGAAGTCGAGGACACGGTCAATCCGGAACGTTGAATCATCCGTCGAGCGGATTCCTAAGCAGCACGAACCTCGCGGCCGGCCGTAGAACGCGAAGACAGCGCGCAGACAATCGCTCGCTCCATCAGATGTAGGTAGTCCGCGGCTACGGCGGAGGTAGGAATAACTTCCGCGAGCCAACTTCAAACATTCAGCTCGCCAGGCGTTTCGAGCTTGTCGATCCAACTTTTGATCCGTCTGAATGTACTGAGTTAGTTGCGATTGCATGTCATCTGTCGTTGTCGGCGGATTTTACGACGCAGAATTTCCGCATACCAACCGACATCGTTGACGATCGTCAATCCCAACTGAAGCAGCTCGCGAGACCACGGCACTCGTCACCCATCGTCGGATAGCGCCTGGCAACACTGCATCATCAGCTTCTCTTGCATCAGGAATTGAAAACGCTCGGCAACCAATCGTCCGTGAAAGGTAACGCAGTCTTCGATGTCAGCCGCTTCGCCAACTCGGGAAGCTGCTCGCGCCAGTCTCGAGCGAACCACCGATGTGCAGACGGACTTTGCAGCCCGCTTTCTTGCATTCAGCCACACTCTGCAAGATCACATCGGCGTGGCGCGTACTGAAGTTCGACACGATCAGGGCCGCTTTATCAGGGTCAGCAAGAATCGACGTGTTGCGATACAACTGCGGCAACACATGAGTCGCCAGATGCGGAAACCTTCCCGCGATCGTGTTCTGCGCATATCCGGAATGAACAACGCAGGCGGTCGCTTGACTCAGCACCGGATCGAAGAACGGAACCTCGCTGACTTCGTTTGGAATCCCAAACCGGAACCGGTCAGTTCGTTGGTGTACGTCGCCCTTGACTTCGACACCGTACCGAGTACCCGAGCACGCGGTAGTATTGCTCTGTGTCACCGCGAAACAAGAAGAACGCGATCAAGTGATGTAGCGACAGATCGTGCAGATAAGACGACCCCCGGATGATCGAACAGCACAGCAGTCATGTCGGCATGGAAGTCACTATTGTTTCCCATTTGGTAAACAACGTTGTCATGCCGTCGCGGCCGTCGAAGCGATCCAGTTTGAATACGCTCGCTGACTCAGACGGCGGTCGATCTTTCGAGGTCGTGTAAACATCGACATCGGCCCCGGCATCGGCTAGACCCAGCACAAGATCGTATGCATAGTCGGCAATACCGGTCCGCTCGTCAGGCCACGGCGTAATAATGGCCAGCTTGGTCATGCTCGTTCTCCCCGAACTTCCCTGTGGACAGTGTTTTGCCAACAGCCGGCCTCCGAGTGCAACTCACTCAGCGATTGTTTTACTGCTTCATTCGCATCCATCCAGCCGCAGATTTCAGTCATCGCAAGTAAACGGCTGCGTAGACGGAATCTGATCCACCTATGGATTCCAGAATCACCAGACCTCCCGCACCACACGCCGCAGGCCGTCCTCAATCAGAAATGCAAACAGGGTGGTATCGTCGAGCGTTGTTGAATCCAGTTGCAACCAGCAGATATCGATCGAACAATCGGCGGATGCCTTCATCAGAGCCACAGCGCTTGCGGTCATCGCGACCTCGGCTCAACTGGACGCGAGGCTCTGATTGCGAAGGAGGCAAGACGCCACCGTCACGGCCATCGATGCGGCTCTGCATGCATGTACAAGTGACAGCGACTCGATTCGAGCAACCAGCCAGTACGGCGACTTGCGTGCAGGCCGAGATTGGCTGCCAGCAGCAGCCAATGCATCGACGGTGCTGTCCAGCGAGTCGTTTCAAGAGTGTCCGTGATTCGATCGAGCTTGCGATGCAGCAATGCGACTCGCGAGTCCGATGACCCACCGTTCTTTAGTTCGACAACCTGAACTGCCTCTTTAGCGGCCAGAGCATGATCCGGGCACCTTGCTCAATCGATGTTCGATGTGTTCGAAGTTCGACAGACACTCGGCGGCCAAACGCTGAATCTGCAGCTCGACATCGTTGATTTCGCGATCCACGGCCGCAGCTAACTTGACGGCATGGCAGCCTCTTTCTTCGAGACCTTGGCGAGTTAAGTGCGATGCTGCCGTCGAAGGGAATCATTGCACGAGACCAAGATCGGCAAACCGGGAACAATAATATTCTTGCGTCTGCCTTCTTCCGAGTCGAGCAGGTGGTGAATCACTGCGGCTCGTGTCGAGTTTGCCGCCGCGAAGATATGAGCCAACCAATTCTTCACACCTTGTTGATCAGCCGCTCGTCCTAATAAGGTCAGGTACGCATGCTGTAACGCGACGTCATCTTCCGGTTCCAGAAGCTGAGCCAGTTCGACTTTGCGGCTGAGCACTGTGAGCTGCTTTGACGCAGTCCTTCGGTCGGAAGGGGCGGACGCGTGACGCTCGCGTTACTCGTTTGATTGTCTCTTCGCTGACCATTTCCGTCCTATCGTTGGTTAGCTTCGTGAGCGGTCATGGAGCGGCCTGCGGTATGTTCCACAATCGGTTGATTGCCGTAACCGAAGACTCGATACTTGACCGAGTTCCGAAAGAACCATGATCCCTGCATGGCCGCTGTTTCCGCAGCCCAACGCTTCCGGCCGTATCGCGTCGCGGTTGTAGACCGGACGATCGTAGGCAAAGACTTCCGTGAACTGCGCGCGCACGGCATCGATCTCCGCGCGGCGCTGTTCATAATCAGGCACAAAGCGGTACATGTCGTAGTCGTAGTTGTCGAGGATCACGAGATCGACGTCCGCCGGCAATTTGTCTTTGAACAGAATCACTTTCTTGTCGATACCCGGCCGCACCACCGATTGAAATCGCTCCGCTACGGCAATCGTACAGCCGGCCGGCAATCGGCTCACTTCGCCGCGGATATCCGACTCGACACTGAAGAATGTGGCTCGACCATGATTGAGAACGCGTGTCGACAGGAACGAACCGCCGTTGATGAAACTGATGACGACGATCGCCGCTGCGCCGAACCGCACCGGTCGTACAAACGATGAGGATGCCGAGACATAGATGCTGATCAACAATGCATAAACGACCAGAAGCGGCGTGTAGGTCGGATTGAAGTAGCCTGATCCGTAGAACAGCACCAGAGTGAGCAGCGGGACGGCTGCCGCGTATCGACTCTCCCAACTGCGCATCAGCAGAGGGAGCGGCAAAGCGGCTGCCCACAGAAGAGTCGCTACCAAACAATGCGATGCCGATTGCGAAATGGAACCAGGCAAAATGCGATTCCACCAGTTCTTGCCCAGCGCCGTGTCATTCAGAAAGCTCGGGCTGTTCCAAAACACATTCCACAGAAACTCTTTCAGCGACTGACCCGTTCCGGCTCCGGGTGAGTTCAGTTTCGGGAACAGCGAAATGTCTCCGGTCACGATCCACGAACGTACGGCAGAGTTGATGACGACGCCGGTCGCCAATGCCGCAAAGCACGCGAGACACATCTTCCAGCCGACTCGTGTGCGAGCAAACAAACCGATGTAACCGGCTACGAACAAACAGGCGAACCAACTGAGCATGTGATTCATCGGCAGCAGCGCCAGAGCAAACAGCAACGCCGCACGCATGGCGCGGGTGTCATGACGCTTCAGTTCAGCCAAACACCAACAGCACACGGCGCTCATCGTCAGCCAGGAGATCTCCGGCCGCACTCGCAGTATGGAGAATACGCCTTGATACGAAATCGCAATACTCAGCGGTATGACAACCGCCAACATCACACTCTTCTCGGGAACCAGCAAGACTCCGATTCGGGTCACACACGAAATCAATACCAAGCCGAGGAGCGAAGTAATGCAGGCGAAAGAGGAATCGGCCCGCCCAGCGAAGTCAACAGATACGCGGTGTTGTAGAGCAACCCCGAGTCGTTGCTGACGTTGATCAGATACCTTGCAGATAGATGGCTTCGTCAACGCCGAAAGTCGATGCGATTGACGCTGAGCGCAAGATGGTCGCGGCGATCACCATAGCAATGATGAATGCCCGGCTCTCACGTCCGAGAAAAGCAGCTTTCGGAGGCTGGACGCTATCTGTTGAAAGAGCTGCCTGGCTCATACTCGTGCCTTCGAATGGCCGGTCGAACCCTCAAGCTCAAAACCGACTCCGGACATCATCCTGAAATCCCGAGATGCAATCTAACGCATGGCGGTTTTTTAACCAATACGGATTGACCTCATTGGTCGGGCATGGCCGTTGAATCATCTTCATTGCTAGCAGATTCAGCCTCCTCGTTGGGGACGACTTCGTAAATCCATGTATGTTCCAAGTCTGCTAAACACTTGTATCGAGTCCCTGCCGGCGACTTGGCGACAATCCACTCTCGAATGAAGTTGTCCAGCCCGCCGAATGCATGCTTCGAAGCCAATCGTTTTGAAACGATCAGCAAGACACGCTTACCGTCGGTTCCTTTCTCGCTCATCTGCAAAATGGCGGTAAAGGAATCGGATAAGATCCCCAACGAGCAGCGGTCAAAGGTGCTGCCTGAGCAGCGATCCAATTTTTCTTTCCACTGTGGAGTCAGATGCGGAATGCAGGCCGGCGAAGCTTGGACTACTTCCGTCGCTGCTTCAGATGAAAAACACAATGCATCTTTAAGCGTGATCTCCGAAAAGTCGACGATTCGGTCATAGGGGCGATGTTCCGTCAGCACTCGGGAGACCTCGGTCTGCAATTCAGGGAGAGCCGCAATGGCCGAGACTTGTCGAATCTTCATGTCCGTTTGATCGGCCACGCGCGGCCACTGATACCAAGCGTTCACAAGGCATGCGGCGGTTAACGTTATCCAAACCGCTTTCGCCGTCCTGCTTCCCGAAATACGTTCCGCAGGGACCGAAACCAAGAGCGCCGGTAGAACCAAAGCGATCGCGCCGAACCAATACCAACCCAGAGTCGAACCCGCGGCAATCATCAACATCCAACAGAACGCGACGGACACAATTAGGCTTACGAGATTCCACCAGCGGACAAGCCAGATGGCAATGAAGAGTAGAATAGCGGCGGGCAATACGAGACTCCATTCCGCCAATCCGCCGCAGAACACACCGTCCCAATTCCACATCTCATTGGAGAGTGTCAACCTGGCGACACTCCAACTCCAAACTTCGCCTTTCGGCAACGATCCGAGTTGTTGGAAGAAGCGAGTCGGCGAAACGATCAGCAGCGGATTGATCACGATGAAGCCGGCCGCGGCAGCGACTCCGGCAACAACGTAACGACGGAGCACCTGCCATGCGAACTGCGTTCGCAATTCTCGCCTCGGCAACAGCGAGAGAAATGCAAAGAGCGCGACGGGTAGCGTGGTCAGCTTTATTGCGATCCCGGCACCGATCAAAAACCATCCTACAACCCACCAACGCATGTCAACTCGCGGCGTCTCCTCTTCCGTTCGCAATCCTTTGCTGAGTAGCAGGACGCCTTGGACTGCAGCCGCTACGGAGAATAATTCAGGACCCGTTACTTTGCCTGTCCACCATGCCATCGGCAGAGTACACCACAACAGGACGAGCATCCAGCCCCATGCGAATCGGATGCGGCTTCCGATCCATAGCGAGCTCATCGGAAGACTCAACCAAGCACACAGCGCCGCGGCTCGCATGCCCCATATCGCATCCGACCCGAAGAGCGACTTGAGGTTGATATATCCATTCCAGTACATCGCTCCGTAACCGGCCAGATTCGGACGCGAAAGAAATGCCGTGACGCTGCTGTCGCCGGCTGCGAAATCGGGAAACGCAGACCAGATATAAAAAGCGATCTCGTCTGCCGCGAAGGCAGGCAGAAAGTAGTGGCGTACTTGAACGCTGACGTATGCAGCGAAGACGATCACACAAAGCAGCACAAAGCTGATGCGTAGCACTTGTCCTAACATGAACAGACCGCAGATCCGAGGTACGAGCTAAGCTCAAGGAATCATCCGAAGCGACGCGAGGTCTGCACCTACGCTGCTTGTGCCAATGCGGCCGCGCGCGGTTTGTAGGCTACCAGTCCGTGGTTTTGATAGAGTCGCAGCCAGTTATCGATCGACTGGCGACGCCCCGCCGGAACCGGAGCCGAGAAATGTGCACGCGTGTTTTCGAAACCGGCGTTTTCGACTAAGAAAGCCAGTTGAAAAGGTTGTATCGGCCTAACATGGGAATCGTCGGTGTAGAAGAAACTGAGCGATTCCGGACAGAACGGATTCGGAGTTTCCAACAGAATGAAGCCGCCGGGAGCGATCTTGCGATACGCCACCGCCAGCATGCGCTTCAGGTACTCGGGCTGCACATGTTCAATGAAGTGAAAGGCGGTCACGCCGCACAGCGACCCGTCAGCGAACGATTCGAGTCGTCCGCAGCCGTCACCTTCCAGAGCCGGCATATTTTGCTCAGCTAGTTTATGCACCATCAAGTGACTGGTATCGACGCCGACCGCTTCAAAGCCTTTTTCGCGGAGCAAGTTCAACAGCTCCCCGCGCCCGCAACCGATGTCGACGACTTGCAGTCGACGAATTTCATCGGGGATCGAAATACTGTCGAGCACTGCTTTCAGTTGATCGCGAATGACTTGGATCGGACCGCGAAAGACCATCTGCATCAGCAGATAGAAATGCTCGTCGTCCGTGATTTCATGCGTGTCGACAAAACCGTCCATCTCGTCGCGAGCCTTCTGCAGGCGATCGTTGAGCGGATGGTCGAGAAAGTTGAGCGGCGGTAACGACGGGACTTGGAACAGCTCATCGCGAAGTCGATTCGCCAACTCGCGAATGGCTTCGATGTCCTGCTTGGAACGTTCCAACTGAGCCCGAAGATCGCGGACATGATGAGTCAATTCGTAGATACGACGCGAACTGCGTGTCCGAAGCCTTCGACGAACCCATTCGATCCCGCGTTTGATATTCACGATCTCAATCCTAGTTTGCTAGGCCGCCTTCTTTTGGGCTGCCTTCGTTTGGGCCGATGTCTCTTGGGCTTGCGAATCTACGGAGGAATCGAGCGATCGCGACGAAGTTGCATTCGAGCCGGCTTCGCGAAGCTTCTTACGCAAACTCCAGATCTGCGTCAGAGTTCGCTTGCACAACTTCATCTTACCCTTGAGTGACCCGCCCCCTTTGGCTTCACCCGCAGTGCGGCGATCAAAGCGGACTTCGATCAGATGCTGCTCAATCCCGATCTGAGAGGCTCGAAACAGCAGATAGAGATCGAGCGTAAAGTCGTGCGGCGCTTGAGTCATTTCAGCCAACAGCGAACGATGAAAGACTTTCGGCTGGGCATTTACATCGAACAGACGCGATCCGAGTGCTGCCGATGCGACCCAGCCCATGCCTGTCGTGAACAGTTGATCGAACAGCGGTCGACCGCGGCGCGTACCGCGCACCAATGCATGTTCCGGATCGGGCAGCATGCGAATCAGTTCCCATGCTCGAATACAATCCTCGGGGGGCGTTTGCATGTCCGCATGCGTCCAAGCCAAGAATCGACCTCGGCCTCGCTCCAGTCCGTACATGATTCCATAGCCGTATCCCTGATTGACTTCGACTTTCACACTGCGTGCAAAAGCGTTTTCAGGTCGGCTCAATAGCGTGTCGAGAACCTGTGCGGTATCATCTCGCGAACCGTTGTCCACCAGCACCACTTCCACGTCTCGATGCCCGGCAACCGCTCCGCGAAACGCGTTGACGAGCCGTTCGAGATTCTTGGATTCGTTGTAACAGGGGACAATGATCGACAGGTCCATGGCGGTCCTTCCCAGATTTTCCAACCGGGTTTCCATCCCCGATTTCCATTAGCGCGGTGCCGGCGTTGAATCCTAAAGACAGTCCGTATTACACCTTAGTTTTCGCACTTCGGCCCGATAGCTTTCTATATGATGCGATCCGCCGAGCCAAGAGCAAAACCTTGTTGGTCGCCGATGACCAAACTTATCTTTCGCATCCTCCCCATCTCACGCTCTACGTCTCAGCGTTTGCCGAAGCAGCGCTGGAGCAGGTCGTGGAACGATGTCGTATTCTGTGTGCATCCATTCAACGACCAAATTTGCCTGTTTCGGGTTGGCATCACTTCAGCGGCGATGTACTCACCGGTAAACAAACGCTTGTATGCGAGTTGACGGACGAAGCTCGCAGTGCACTCCGTCAACTTCAGACGCGGCTCATTCAGTCACTGGCTGAATTTCGAGAACCGAATGCCAGTGCGGCTCGCTACCGTCCGCACTTCGGGACGCTCAGTGCAGAAAGACAGTCGGCCGTAGAACGCTGCGGTTATCCATTCATCGGCGATGATTGGATTCCTCACATCACCATCGCATCCGTTGCAGCCGATCGCTGGGATCGAGTGGAACATGCTCTTCGCAACGAGGCACCCACCGGCGAGCATCAAGCCGATGCGCTGTCGATCTTTCGACTCGTCAACGACTCCTACCTGACTGGCAAAAGATCGCGATCGAGTGAGGATGGCTCACAGACCGCGACTATGATGCAACATGCCGAGATCGATCGGTTCTGCCACTCCCCCGTTTGCTCGCTTCGGCCGACATCTTCATTTCGGCATCGAGCTCCGCATCCGATTCGATCCAGCCGCTGACGTCGACAGCTTCTTTTGAGGCTTCATCAGCGACGATGTCGTCGACGAGCTCTGCTTCCAGATCATCATCGTCGTACCACAGCCAATCGATTTTCGGCTTGGCCGGTTCTTCGATTACTACGACAGGTGCGGGTGCGGGTGGTATTTCCTGCGGCGTTTCGACTACGACGATCGGCTGCGGCACAGGTTCCGGAGAAGGAACGACGATTACCGGCTGGACAGCGACAGGTTCCGGTTGGGGAGCAGGTTTCGGTTCAAGCACAATAACCGGTCGCGACTTTTGTTCACCTTCGGGGATGAAGACTTTCGCTTCGCCCGGCGTGCCTTGCGGTGGAAGATGGCGAACCTCGACGCCGATCTCGTTGAAGATCCGCATGATGTGTTCGTGACACGTGAACATTATGACCTGATGGCCGAGCGTGGCGAAGTCGCGCAGCACTCGTGCCGCTGACAACGCACGTGCGCGGTCGAAGTTCACCAACACATCGTCCAGCACCAACGGCAACATGACACCGCGTCGAGCGTAAGCAGCGGCCAGGGACAATCGCAAGGCGATGAAGACCGTTTCTCGCGTTCCGCGGGACAACACCTCCAACGGGAGTGCTTGTCCTGCTGCATTGTCGATACGCAACTGGTTCTTACCGAGCGGTGTCCACACGCGAACGTACTTGCCGTCGGTGAGTTGCGAAAGAAACGCGGAAGCCTCGCGCAGTGTTTCCGGTTGGCGTTCGGTCTCATAGACTTCGCATACCTTCTCCAGCATGTGAGTCGTCGAACCGAGCGTTTGCCAATGAGCCGCACAGGCCTTGATTTGATTTTCGAGGCAAGCCAGTTCGAGTTTAGCGTCAGCCAATCGAGTATCGGCCGCCAGGGCCTTCATCTCTTGACCGATTTCGCCTTGTCGACCGTGCAGTTGTTCCACACGCTTTTCTGCTTGCGAGACTCGCTGCTGCACCGCCGTCCAGCGTTTTTCCAATTCGTCGGAACCGGAACCGTCGAGCAATCGGGCGATCGAATCGTAGGGAACAGCGCCACCGACCACTGAACGGATACGATCGTTGAACTCGTGAACCTGAGCAGTCAACTTGTCATGACGCTTCTTCAGATCGAGCAGCTCGTGCAACTGCTCTTCCGTTTCGCAACCGACTTCGGCAAGCACAGCGCTGTGGGAGCGTTGGAGGCGATCGATCCCCTTACGGATCGAGGCACATTGCTTAGCCAGAACGGCGTCTTCTTCTCTCAGCCCCTTGCGCTGTTGAATGTACTGTTCTTGTTCGCTGATCATGGCGGTCAGGCGATTCAGATGATCAAGCGCTTTCGAGGCCGCATCCGAATCAGCGCGATGCGCATCGGCCTCAGTCGCCTGACCGGCAAACGCAGCTTGTCGTGTTTGTTTCTAGCCCACACGATCACGGTCGCGATCGCGGTTCAATCGGTCGATCCTTCGGCACATTCGACGGCGCGGGCTTGGCAGTAGCTTGCCCCGATGCATCACGTGCGGCTCGCGAGATCTCGTCAGAGGCTTTCTTGGTCGCAGTGGCTTGCCGCAACAAGCCGTCGATGCGCTGGGTGATCGCGCCCAGCTCAATCCGACGCTGATCGAGTTCGTCTTCGAGGCTCTGCATGCGCCTGCGAGTTTGCATCAGCGACTCATAGCCCTCCGCCATGATTCGAATGCTCTTGGGGGACAGCGACTGAGTGATGCCCAGATTATGCAGCGTCTTTTCCCACTGCACGCGTGCTCCACGCAGCGACTCGGCAGCTTCCATCGCGCGACGCCGTGCCGACTTGTGACGATCGGTGGCAGCTTGCAAGTTATGTTGAATCGGTAACAGGCCTTCGAGAACGGTGAGTTCGGCTTCAGCGTCGCGCAGCCGGACTTCGAGCGATCCCGTGTGCGGCGGCAGCTTGCGATCAAAGTCATCGCGCTCCGCCTCAGCTTTGCGAATCTCTTTTTTGAGAGCTTCAAGTTGATCTTCGCATTCATCGAGGTCGCTGACCGTGGTACGGTCGAGCATGTTGCCCCATGTGAACCAGAAGAACAACACGAACGCACCGAGCAGCAGGAAGAGCAATCCGTTGTTCGGATCGCGCTGGACCATCGAGAACCAGCCGAGTAGTTTCCCGGCACCCCAAATGGTGAAGAATGCGCCGGCCACGAAAACCAGCCCCATCATGAACGAGCGCTCGGGAGGCAAGGCTTCGTCGGAAGCCAAGTTGACCGCTTGTTCTTCCAATTCATCGCGACGCTTCATCTGTTTGTCGAGAGCATCTTGCAGTTGCAGTCGCTTGCGTAGCAACCCGATCAGATCGGTAACGGCTTGTATCGCATCCGGAAGGTTTTCATGCTGCCGAGTCGACAGCGCACCGGCCAGCTCCTTGGAAAGCCGATCCGCTTCCTTCTTATCGACTTCGCTCTGCTGCTTAGCCTGCTTCATCTTCGACAAGTAAACGCGAACGTCGCGGGCCGGTTCGGCGAGTTGTCCGATGGCTTGTCGCGAGAGATCGGGCATGCGCGACATGCGTCGGTCGCTGAGCAGCGCTTCGCGGTCCTCATCGGTGATGCCGAGGCGCTTGGCATCCTCGTCGAGCTGATCACGAGTCTGTTGAATCTGCGATTCGATGCGCTGGATGTTCTTCTGCATCTGACCGATCCACGGAGCCTGTTCGGCTGCGGCTTCGATCTTGCCGGTCAGTTTCAACAGGCTGGCGCGGAGCGGCAGGCTTCGCGATTTTTCGCGCAGTGCCTTGCAGCGTTGACGCAGTTCGGTCAGCTTAGAATGTCGAACCTTGATGTCGTTGTTGATCGTGTCGAGTTTTTCAGCCGCGGATTCCGGCACATCGGTGCGCACCGAGGGCCTGTCTGTTCGGTTAGCGCATGGCTGTTGCCAGTTCGGGCGGACTTGCAAAGCCACTTCAAATGTGGAATTCGAGTTCCCATTGGTCGATGCGCTTGCTTCAGTTCGTCCAGTTCCGCTGCTTGCGTATTGCGCGCCCGCCAGCTCCGCCCAAGCGTTTGCCGCGGCCGGTGAGCGAATCGATTTCGTCGCGCAGTTTCTCGCGTTGCAGCATCAGAAGTGCTGCATCTGTCCGTCTTCGGGAGTCAAGCCGACGACTTGGCTGCGCGGATGCTGGTGACGAATGACGTCGACGAGTGAAACGCGATCCAGACCACTCGACAGTTTGTACAATTCGTCGGCAGCGGCGGTATCGTCGAGCGTGCTCAGTTCCTGCAGTTCGCGCGAGACCGATCGCGAAGACGTTCGTGAAGATGGTTTTTACCGTCGATGCTTCCCATCAACATCTGCAATCGATGCTGACCTTGCGAGACACCATCGGAACCGGTGACAGTCAGTTGACCGGCCACTCCGCCTTGATCAAGCTGCGCGCGGCGACAGATTTCGTAACCACCGCCCGGTCCGGTAACGCGAATCGCTCCGCCCGGCTTGCCGCCGTACACAGGAGGCAGATAACGCTGACGACGTTCCGGCGTAAAACCGTAAAACATCGTGCGGAAGAACTGCATCAGCGTCGTCTTGCCCGCTTCGTTCGGTCCGTAGAAGACCGCCATCGTGTCGGGCATGCCGTCTACGGTCAGCCCCGACCAAACGCCGAAGCCGTCGACTTGTGCATCCTTGATCTTCATTTATCCATCCCTCCGAATCGTCGCGTCGGGGCGAGCATGTCAATCTGATGGCCTCGGAGCATATCGACACCGAGCAGTGTCGATCGTTCCAGCATGGCCAGTTGCGAAGCAGGATCGGTCGGCAACAGCACCGTCGCCCAGTGTCCCGAACCGGGCGTTTCGGTATCGACCAGACTCTTCAGATTCAGTTCCTTGGCACTGTTCTTGCGATGACTTGCAGCCACTCGTAAAAAGTCGCCGAGGATCGTGTCTTCGTCTTGCCACTTCTTCGGCAATTGCTTCGGCGGAAGGACTTCGATGTCAGTCGACCAGCATGCCGGCGATCCATGTCCGAACTCGCGCCGTAACCAACCGAGCAGATCCTCGAGCGCACTCGGCCCGACAACTGCTGCGTTTTCAAGATCCATGTGAACGCGCCAGCGGACCAAGACATGTCGGCCCGCCGCTTCGCTTTGGATGCGAGCCACACGTCGAGCGAGCAGTTGACGGAGATCGCGACCGAGAGCCAGATCCTCGGCATCGATCTCTTGAAT
This sequence comes from Pirellulales bacterium, assembly GCA_046349815.1. GTDB lineage: Bacteria > Planctomycetota > Planctomycetia > Pirellulales > Pirellulaceae > Aureliella. The sequence continues at coordinate 90,417 of JAXMBQ010000007.1, forward strand.
CGTGTTGCGAATCAAGTCAACTTCGATTTGATGCGTCTGCATATTGCGCTGGGCATCGATGTCGACCAACACAAAGCCGTGAGCTCCATCCTCGGTCATCGCACGGCTTTGCGGTGAACCGCAATATCGGATGCAAGGCTGCTGTGCAGCTAAAGTTTGCGGTCGGTGATCGCCGCCGAGAGCCCAATAGTCGACACGCTCGGTCGTCAACGTCTCGGTATCGGCTTGTCCGTAAGCCACAGCGATACAGTAGTTGTCATCGGGCTCATGCGTATACTCTGCAGCCCGAATTGTTTCGGCTCCGTCACTGCTCCGTCCGAGCAAGGTTACAAGCGGATGACTGTTGCGTCGGTATACGACTTGTTCGACTTGCCGTTTGGAAAACACATGTACGTTGGCAGGAAGATGAACAGCATCAGGCCAACGATCCGGGTCGTCCGCTGCGCCGCCGGCCCAATAGACTTGGATGCCGCGCGCGTTCATGTCTTGGAAGTGATCGAGCAGGAAGGAGATGCCCTGTGCGCCGGTAGACACCGGATTCAATAAGTCGCCGCTGAGCACAATGAAGTCGACGTTCTCGACCGCCGCGTGCTCAAAGACTGCCGCCGCAGCTTTCCAAGGCGCATCGACGAGCGTACGTCTGAGATGATCAGGTAGATCGAGCACGTCCTGCATCGGACGCTCGAGATGAAAGTCACTGGCGTGAATAAAGCGAAACGACTCTTTGGCCATCGCTGCTCGTCCTCCCTGACAATTGCGGCCGTTGCCGCCGAGCACACCGTGCACGTTATCGGGACATGCGCATGCGCTTTCCCGTTCCTGTTTCAGCCGCATCCGGGCACTCCCCCGAACCTGGCGGGCTCATCCCACGCTGACCGAATGCTGGATCTTAGCAGTTTCATGCATCCGCTGCCAACATCGGTTTCGAGGTCAAAGCCCCCGAGTTCCGCCAACTACTTAAGCTTCTAAGCCAAAACCCCACCCGAGTAGATCGCACTCACCCCCTAGCCAACTAGAGCAAGTGTCCGACTCGTTAGAAACAGATTCGATGTGGGTCTCAGGGCCGGGAAAACAGAACATAGACCATAGTTTCTCGAGTTAAGTCGACTATTTTCAAAAAGATTCGATCGGCTCCTTTCATTGACTCGTCATGGCTCTCCGCCTAAACTCACCCCCTTCCGCAGAGCCGGTCGGAATTACTTCCGCAGGACTACGCCCGATACCATGTTGATCAAGAGTGCCAAGATGTCCGGAAGCGATGTGCGCCAAGACTGGGACTGGCAGCGCAGCGATCCATACAACATGCCTGCCGCCACGAGATGGGACCGCGCAGTTACGTTTGAGTTGGACAGCCTAATCCTGGCTGCCCTATGCGGAGCGGGTTATTTCGTCATGCCCGCTACAATCTCTGAGCAAGTCCACAGTGTCTTTCAGAATCATCCACGCGGTTTGATGCTGTTCTGGTTCTTGGTGATCTGTACCGTGATCGTCGCTTATTACGCGCTGTTCGAAACCTTTTGGTACCAGTCGCCCGGCAAGATGATTACGAGAACACGGGTCGTCGATCGCTTTGGTGACAATCCATGGGTCGGCCAAATTCTTATTCGCAGCGTCTGCCGACTCATTCCATTGGAAGCGATTAGCTACCTGGTGCTGAAGAATGCACCGCTTGGCCTGCACGACCTACTACCTGGAACGCGCGTCATCAAGAAACCTGCGAAGTCCTCGTCCTCGCGTTCTTCAAATCGAGACTCGGCCGGCAGTACAAAACGGACTAGCAAGCCAGAGTCGAAAAGCGAATCGAAAGCGTAGGGTAACAACGACTCGTCAGTGTAGATCGACTTCTCACTGGTGACGAGGCTCCAGCCTCGCCGTCTCTGCTCGCTATCAATCGTTACCGTTCCAGGTGTTGGCACTGCGAACTTGGTTAGGATCAATTGAGGACAATTGATCTACACTCATTGATCGACTTCTCACTTACCGGCTTTCTTCCAGCCGACGGGTTGCGTCCAGGCTTGCTTGCGTTGGCCTTTCCAACTGGGGTCGGCTGCTTCGGCAGAACTGGTGATTCGAGCTCGCACGTACAACTCTTTGCCCGTCAATACGTACGTCCCATTGGACCCTTTGATTTCGGCCACAGTAACACCTACGGCCGCGGGATCGATGGTTAGCAGCTCTCCAGGCGCTTTCTTCGTATCAGAAGCAGGTACCGCGCTCTTGAGTGAGGCGATGAACTCGATCGTGTAGGTCTCGCCTTGCTCTGCCGAGACTTCGACGACTAACTCGCGACGCTGTTCATCGAACTTCACGTCTTGCAATGTCACGCCGCTGGAAGCATAGAAGTCACCTTCCTTCATGGCCCGGATCAAATGATCGGGCGTCAGATAGCGACTGCGGACTTGCACCCAACCTCGTCCTGTGCGAGCTCCGTTGGCTTTGCCATGGTAATTATGGCTGTCATCGGTAGCGATTCCGTATAGAGGCTCAGCATCCAGATGCAGCATGCGAATCGCATTCGCCATATCCCACATGGCATCGATACCCGGATGGTCCTTGTCGCCGAGCTGATTCACACCCGGATGTCCGTTGTGAACTTCAAAGAACTTCTCTTCAAGTATCGAAGCCAACTCTTCCGTCGTAATGCCGTATCCGAAGTTGGGATGATTCAGGTGGGGAAGGATCTCTCGGCCGAGTGCTTTCTCTTGTTCGAGCACTTGTCGTAGGTTGTTCGACATGACCTCGCGTACCGTGGCACCACCCAGCGGCTTGATCATCGTTTCCAAGTTGATGCCGTTCATATGAACCGGCTTAGTATCCGCCTTATCCGTGATCTCTTCCGCTTGAATCATCAAGAACCGGCCGCTCTGCTCCACCAGTGAGCGGAATTCATTCAGCGGTTTGAGCCGTACTTCCTGCGCCTCACCGTCTTTGCCCGTTCGCATTTCCACCCAAGCTGATCCGAATCGGCGTTGATAATTTGCAAGCGCATCGGCACCGGCTCGCGATTCGATTGTCTTCAGCGGCATCCAGCGAATGCCGCTACTGAACGTGTTGTGATCGGAAAGAGCCAAAAAGTTATAATCGTGCTCGACATACCACGCGGCGATCATCTCCGGAAATTCGTCGCCGTCGCTCCACAGCGAATGTGTATGCGTATTTCCTTTCCACCAACGCAGCGGCGGTGAGGTGTCATCGTTCGACACAGGTGCCGATGACGTAGTCGCAGGGCCTTGTGCTGTGACATGCAAGTAAGGAGCCGCGGCCATGCATAACGAGACGAAGGCACTGCGAAGCAACATGCGGTTGCAAATCATGGTTCGAGCTCCGGGGTAATGGTTCGCTAAGATGCGAAGGTGGGAAATAACGGCGGGCTCAGTCGATCGAACCGGAAGATCCGATCGCCGAGTAATGGGGAGCAGGAAGAATCGAGTCCGATGTCGGCCTCCATTCAACCAGATGCAATTCTACTCGCCGAAATCCATTAAAGTCGTTAATCACCGGACGAAAAGCGACATCCAGTTCATAGTCGCAAGCCGTGAGATGTTCGAGCCACGCTTCCGCTTGTCCGAACGCGACGCCGCGAAGTTTCGTTTGATGCTGCATCAACGAAATAGAGAGATGCCGAGCCGTCTTGCCGATCGTTTGCGGCGGCTGAGCCAATCGAACGCCGGACGCGAACATCAACGGTCGCGGGTTTCCGTTGCCGAATGGGGCCAACGACTCGATCAGCTCGACAGTCGTCAGATCGAGTTGCCCCAAAGGCGCTTCGACATCGATGTGAATGATTTTATCGGCCGTGCGCTGTGACAATTGCTCGGCACACGCTTCACAAAAGGCTGTTCGAAACGCGGCGATGTTCTTTTCTTCGATGCGTAGTCCGGCCGCAGCAGCGTGTCCTCCACCGCCCACCAATAGATCACGGCAGCTTTCGATCGCCGCATTCAAATCCACGCCGTTAGGTGACCGAGCCGATCCGGTGCCCGGCTTAGCTCCGAGATTGTCCAGCGCAATGACCACGACCGGCTTGTGAAATCGCTCGGCGAGTTTACCGGCGACGATGCCGATCACACCGGGATGCCAGCCCGGACCGGCCACGACGATCGCCGGATCATCTTGCAACGAGTGCAGTTCTTTGGCCTGCTTCGTTGCAGCCAGGGTAATGCTGCGGCTCGATCGATTCGCGCGTACCATTCAATTGTTCGATGTAGTCGCCATAGCGCTGCTGCTCGCTCTTCATCTTGGGTCGTCAGCAATTCGACACCGAGCTGCGCTGAGCCAAACGTCCCGCTGCGTTCAACGCGAGGTGCAATGGCGAACGCGATGTCTTCGCTGCCGAGCGAAGTCTTGCCGGTGAGCTTGGCCAGCTCAAACAGTTTCTTCATGCCGGGAAGTGGATCGGCGGAGAGCAGCTTTTCAGCCCGCTGCGCACTCAGGATGCGATTCTCATCAATGAGCGGCACAACGTCGGCCACAGTGCCGATCGCAGCCAAGCCCAACAACTGCAGCAACAGCTTCCTCATCCGGTCATCGACCTTTCCGCCGCCTGCCGCGTGCTGAGCTAAGGCCCATGCCAATTTGAACGCTACACCTGCGCGCATAAACCACTGAACGGATAGGTGGAACCGGGCAATCCGGGATGCACGATCACTTCTGCGTCGGGCAACACTGCACCGGGCGTATGATGGTCGGTAACGATCAGCGTGATGCCGAGCTCTTTCGCGCGACGCGCCGCATCGACTCCGGCGATACCGCAGTCGACAGAGATGATCAGTTGTCGGCCGCGCGCCGCCAGCTTTTCAATGGCATCGACATGCAGGCCATAGCCGTCTTCCATGCGGCTCGGTAAGTGATAGTTCACGTTCGCGCCGAGCTGCTTCAGACACAGATAGAGAATCGATGTGGCTGTGATCCCATCGGCATCGTAGTCGCCATAGATCGTGATCGGCTCGCCGGCCGTCACCTTCGGCATGATGCATGCCACGGCGGCATCGATACCGGGCAGCTCCGATGGACTCCGCAATTCGGATAGCTTCGGACGCAAAAAAGATTCGACAGCGTCCGGAGATTTGACACCGCGCTGCATCAGCAATCTCGCCACAATCGGCGAGATGTTACAGCGCTGCGAAAGTTGTTTGGAGGCGGCGACGTCGTGCGGCGTGAACTTCCAAATCTGCTTGATTGCATCGCGCTTCGTCGCGTGCTCTCCCATCACCGTGTGCTCCGAGCCGAGTTGCCGTCGTGGACTTCAAAATCGTGCTCAAGAGTATCTCAGGGGACATCAGTGTACTCAATGCCCCCGTTTTCTCACAGTTCAAGACGCATTCGTTGGACGATCGAACGTTACCAAGGCAAACCGACAACCACAGCCGTGGCTGCCGCACCTTGCACGGCCGCCGCACGCGGGCTCCAAGGGAGAGTATCACGCAGAGCAGGAGGAGTCGCGCCGGGACGGAAATGTCCGAGCGTGTATCGATTCTCAAGCGGTCGTTGTAAGGTTGACTTGTAGGGTAGGAGAACCAAGTTGCCCAGGAACTTAGTTCCCGAAACAGCCGGTTGAATCACGGTCGGAACACGCTGCACACCATGGCGTTCCAGCATCGGCTCCTCAAAGTACAACGGCAAGTGGCACACGTTCGCTGCTTGCCAACGTACTTGCTGGTAACTGATGCCGCGCTCTTGGCCATTGGGCAGAGCAATGACTCGCGTTTCCAACTTCGCGGCTTGATCTTCCGGGAATACTTGAGTCCCGATCTTGTCGACCATGATGTTGGCCGCCGAGATGGGAGCTCGTACCGTTTCCATATCAAGCGGCGTCAGCGTCCCGCCGCTCGGCGGTGTCTGTGCACTCGGCTCGTTCGCAGCAGGAATCGCAGCCGGAGGCGCTTGAGTCACGGGCGCTTGAACTTGCAGTCCATCTTGTCGCATCGAAACGGGGCGCACATGCACAGCGACTTGACCGCCGGATGCTTGCCCGCCGCCGGAGGTTTGAACCACGCCACCGGAAACAGGACGGCTTGATGTCGGGCTAACCAGTCCCTGCGATGGGATCGAAGGAGCGATGGGAACTTGTGCGAGCACGAATCCACCGCTACCGGTTGAAACCACTCCGACGAAGATCATGGCAGCTTTGAATCGAATACGTCGTGAGTTCATGACGTGGATTTCCCCATCAGCAATGGTCGACACCCGATATCCGCGGACTCGCGTACGACGATATATCGAACCGATTCGATTCTCGTTATGTACCCGAGTCTCAACTGTCGCCGGCTGCATTCCCGGCTCTGTCCGTACTCATCGGAAGTTCCACAAAATCGGGTTCATCGATAACGCCCGTCGCCTCACAACCCATAAGAGACTTTCGGTCGGCACAACCGTTTCAGATTTCGCAATCGATTTACCGCCTCGCTAGCAAATGAGCTTAAGTTTCGCAGCCGCCATTGACCCGACCGGGCGATTTTTGCTAATTCGCGTTTTACGAGGAGCCGCACAGCAGGAGGCTGCAGAGTTCGTCAGGCCTGCCGCATGTTGCTCGATTTATCGCGGGCCATCCTTCGAATCAGGAAGAAGATTATGAAGATCGTGTCGACGCTGGAACACCTTCGTGAAGAAGTCTGCGAAGTCAACCGCTCGTTGCCTGCCCTCGGACTGGTCGTGATGCATTCGGGCAACGCCAGCGGCTATGATCCCGCATCAGGCAAATTGGTCATCAAGCCATCCGGGATCGATTACGATCACTTGACTCCCGACATGCTTGTCGAAGTCGATGTTGCCACTGGCGAGTACGACAGTTCGCTACGACCGAGCGTCGATCTTCCGCATCTCTTGTTCCTCTATCAAAACATGCCCGGCATTCGCGGCGTCGTGCACACGCACAGCAATCATGCCACGGCGTTTGCCGCTTGCTGCGAAGACATTCCTGTTTGCTTGACCGCCATCGCAGATGAATTCGGCGATACGATTCCTTGCGCACCTTACGCCAGCAACGAAGGTGATGCCATCGGTCGTTCGATCTTGGCAGCCAAGACACGAGCCCCAGCCGTGCTACTCGGCAAGCACGGCGTCTTCACATGGGGCAAGTCACCGACCTCCGCGCTTAAGTCGGCGGCCATGGTCGAAGATGTCGCCAAGACGATCATCCTTGCTAAACAGATCGGTCGCGTCGAAGCCTTGCCGCCCGAACAAGTCTTTTTGTGGAACGATCGCTATCAGAATCGATACGGTCAGAAGAAGTCTGCGTAGCCCGAGCGAATGGATTCATCGCCGCCTCAGACAAAACCAACAGAACCGGTCGGTGTTACCGGCCGTGAATGGCGCAGCGGTCTGATCGCTGCCGCGTTGTACTTCGTCGGCGTCTTTCTCGTTTTCGGCGCATGGGTCCACTATTACTACGCCGGAAATTACTCCGGACCACTGTGGATCTCCACCTTCTTCGGTATCAGCCAAGAAAGCATCGAAGCCGGCGCGCGTCCGGTCTATCGATCTCCGATCGCCGGCTGGGATGGACAATTCTATTACACGCAGAGCAATGATCCGCTGCTGCGTAACGATTACAAAGGATCGACGCTGTTTGACAGCGCATCCTATCGTTATCAACGCAACACATTGCCGATGCTCGCATGGTGCGTCGGCAAGCTGACCGGTGCCAAGCGAACGACGCCTTGGACTTACTATGCCACTCAAGTCGGCATCGTCGCACTCGGCTTCGGGGCGCTCACGGTTTACTTGAGACGACATGGTCTACATCCGGCATGGGCGCTGGTGTGGGCGTGTTTCGGCGGAGTCATCCGACCCATGTCGCACGGCTTACCCGATCCGACAGCCGATGCACTGCTCCTCGGGTGCTGTTTAGCGGTCCTATCGAATCGTGTTCTCATCTATGCCGTACTGGCTTCGCTGCTATGCGTATGTCGTGAATCGTATGCTGCACCTGCCGCCGCGTTGTGGCTGCTCACCGTCCTCAATCGTGTGCAATGGAATGACACGTTCGCTTGGTGGCTGCGGGTAGGACTCACTGCGTTGCCGGGAGTCGCCGTGCTGAGCTGGGCAGCTTATGTAGCTCATCAAACCGATTCGCAAATCCTGGCCGGTTCGAGAAATATTCCGTGGGGAGGCTTGGTCGACTGGCCGTTCAAAGCGTACTTCCAATGTCTGTGGCTGGACATCAAAGCCTCGGACGAACATGACATCTGGTATGCATCGAGCTGCGCACTCTGCCTGGCTGTCGTCAGCGTCATGGTGGTCGTGCAAATTCGCCGATCGATTCCGTTGCTCGCCCTCCTGCCGCACATCATCCTGATGACGATGACCGGCTGGATCGTGTGGGAAGCGGGCGTCGGATTCTTCAAGAACACGAGCTCCGTGGTACTCATCGGCGTGCTGCTCCTGCCCGCTCTGCCTACCATGTCGGCCCGAGTCATGAAGCTCGCGCTCGTGATCGTGCTCATATCGAGCCTGCACTATCTCTATCGCTCGGACATTAAACATCAGCCGTATCTTCCGCCCCTCAGCGACGAATTGCTGGCTGAATCTTCCGGCGCACCTACGCAGCTCATACCGTCCGATCCCGATCTCCGTTATTCCAGCAAGTTGGAGTTGTTGTCGAAGACGCCGACCGAGTCGTCTTATCGCGGGATCTTCAGTCTGTTCCATCGCGAACCGATCGTCTTCCGAGTGCGAGTCACGAACACGGGCGATCAAGTCTGGAAAGCCAGCATTCCCGGGATGGGAGCCGTTTGCTGCGCTGCCCAGTTTCGCAAAGGGGAAATGGTGTTGCGAGAAGATCGCTTGCCGGTGTACAAAAACGTCGAGCCGGGCGAGTCGATTGATTTCACCTTGTGCGGCCCTGCTTCAGGCAAGCCGGATCGGTATCACGTCCGCGTCGGCATGCTGCAGGACGGCCGAGCTTGGTTCTTTTGGGATCATCCGGAACAGAAACTGGATATTCCGTACTGAAAAACGAAAACTACCGAACTCGTGCAAAAGAACAAGCGGTAGCTGTTCGGCAATCGCATGAGGCGCCAAGACTTGTCGAATCCAATCTTAACCCGAAGCATAAGCGAGGGTCGGTTTATTCGATAACCGTCGCGGCGAAGACGGAAAGGAAGACATTTTGAAGCGGAACGGCGCAAGCCGTCCGGTTCTTCAAGATCGATAGTGCTTCACCGGACGGCTCGCGCCGTTCCGCTTGAATAGTAACAAGGCCCGAACGTCGCTCCGAGCATTTGAGCCGAAGCGCCCACGATTTTGGGTAAAAGTGACAGGATGGTCACAACACGTCGCAGTCACGGATGACAGAGATGATGAACTGGAAGCAATCGATTCGGCGAGTGCAACGTCGCTTCAAATTCTCTACCGCCGCGCTGCTCTTCTTCCGCTATCGCTACTTGATCGGCTTCATCGCTTTCGGCTTCCTTTCGATTGTTGTCGAAATCGCTTTATTGCAATCGATCCTCCCTGAATCGTGGCCCGCGATCCTGCGCACGCCGGTCGCTGTCGGTACCGGCCTCGCTGTCAGCTTCGTACTCAACGCTCTTTTCAACTTTCACGTTCCCCGCAAGTACTTCTTTTCGACATTCCTGCGGTTCGCTGCCGTATCGATCGCTTCGTTCATGCTGAACATGAGCATCGTGCATGTGCTGCAGCGCGAACTAGGCGTCGGATATGCCGCTTCACGACTTGCCTGCTCCGGCGTCCTGTTTCTGCTCGCATACGCAGTACATCGTAAGCTGACCTTTCAGCTCGATCGCAATTTCGGCATCGCAGTCTACGCTTCGCCGAAAGAACAAGTGCGGCGCATCTTCCTGAAAGTCGGTCGCAACTGCGATCACGTGCATGTCGATTTGGTCGACGCCACCTTTGATTCATCGGCTCAAGTCGATCTCGGCAAGATCGAACTCGCTCGATCGCTCTGGCCGTCAGTGCCGTTTGCGATTCACTTGATGACGCGCCGCCCTGAGCGATGGCTGGATGCAACACTGCCGCACATCGACTGGTTCTTATTCTCGCTGGCCAGTGACACGCCGTTGATGCCGCTGATCGCGCGCTGTCACTTAGCGAACAAAAAGGTCGGGGTCGTATGGCACATCGCCGATCCGCTCTCCGAACTCTACGACTTTCTACCGCACGTCGATTTCGTCATGGTATTGGGGATCGCCAAGCCCGGTCACTCGGGGCAAAAGATCAGTCCGGCAGCCATCGACACGATCAACATGCTGGACCGCATTCGCAGCCGTTATCAATTCGACCTGATGTTCGACGGCAGCGTAAATGCGGAAACGGTCTCAGCCATTCCGGCTCGCTATGTCGTGGCCGCCAGCAGCGTACTCAACGCCGAACTTCCCGCGAAAGCCATCTACACATTGAAGACAGGTGCACGGCATGAGCGCCGCTCGGCTTAAAGATCAGATTATCGAAGCCCTTTGGTCTGTGGTTGATCGCCACGATGCGATTCTCTCCGCGACCCTAACCGGCAGCTTTGTGAATTCGGATAGTCTCGAAGGACTCAGCGACATCGACTTCGTTCTTGTGGTCGATGAGCTCAACGCAACTCGCTTTCAAGCGTGGCAAGCGGAGTTCTCCGAAGCGCTGCAACCGGTATTGGCAAGCGACGGTTATCGACTGAAGATCAATCCGACGCTCGGACCGCTCAAGTTCAACGAACCCGACTTGGCTGTGCTGCACCTGATGTTCTATTCGCACGCAGCACATGTCGACCATGTCATCAACAGTCCGTTCACGTGCCTCGACTGGCAACAGTCACCGGTCAGCCGAAAACAAACGATGGCCGAAGTATATCCGACATTCGGTCTGCAACCGCGACACTTTCTGTCGGCGCGTCGCAGCGTCGCCGATTACTTGAAAGACTATCGCGCCTCGGTGGTTTCGTATCGCGAGCTCGATTGCCACGCATCGGGCTACTCGGAAATCAAACGCTGCAAGCCCATGGACAATCGCGATCGTCATGAATTCGCATACCACGTGATGCGTTTCCTGATGCTGAACCTGATCAAACTGACGTACCGCGAGACTGCCGTCACCAGCAGCCTCTCGAACATGATGGACCGCTTTTTCAACCTCTTCCCCGAAGGTGAAGAGGACGCACGGGCCCTCCTGTTGCATCTCGCAGAAAAGAAACGTCGCATCGATTATGCAACTGCTATCGAACATCTGGACGCCCGTCTAGAAGGCTTCGTCTCAGCATTCGAACGCCAGTTCCGCGACGCGTTCATTCATCGAGCGGTACGGCATGTCGCGTTTCGTCATGCCCCAACTCCGCTCAATCAAGGTCCGGTTCGTTTTGTCGGTCGCAGCAACCCGTCGATCTGCGAAAGCGGCTGGGACGATGACATGCTGAAGTCGCTGCGCGATGCAGCCGATTCACTCGGCACCGAGCGCCGCATCGTCTCTCCGCTCGCTCGTTGCAGTGAATCGATGCATCTCGTAACCGGCGATGCACAGCCTGTCGCTATCGACGAGCGGCTGATCGAAATCAACTACGGTCGATGTGAAGCGTTGACGGTGGATGAAACACGAAGCACCTTCCCGAAGCTGTTCGAGGCTTGGCAACAAGCCGAAGATCCACGTTTCCCTGACGGCGAAAACTCGGCCGACGTCACCGAACGAGCTTGGCAGTTCGCCGCCTCCGAGTGGCTCAGCGGTAAGCCGTCCTCGCTCGTCTGCACGCATAACGTGGTGTTACGCACGCTGGTCGGCGAGTCGCTCGGCGTTCCCGAATCGCAGCGTCACTTGATCAATATTCCCCATCTGGCCCCGATCGAGTTTATCGCTTCGGAAAAGTTCGGGCTGTTCATTAACTTATCCGAAGCGGTCGAACGTTCGCTCTTCAGCCGATTCGCCTGCACTGTCAAGCAATCGCATGAACCGCGAGTGGTTGGAAAAGCCGCTTAAGCATTGAGGTTTAACTTGCAAATCATCATTCCCATGGCCGGAGCCGGCCAACGATTCCGCGATGCCGGATTTACTTTGCCCAAACCATTGATCGATGTCGACGGCGTTCCGATGATCGTTCGCGTCGTCCAAGACTTGCCGTCGGCCGACCGTATCGTGTTTGTGGTCAACGGCGACCATGTGCGCGACAATCAAATCGACGAAGTGCTGCTCGATCATTTCCCCGGTTCGGCCATCGTGATCGCTCCCGGACTGACCGAGGGCCAAGCCTGCAGCGTGCAGCTCGGCATTCCGCAACTGGACGCCGACGACGACGTACTCGTAGCCGCCTGTGACAACACGCATCTATTCAATGAGTTCACCCATAGCGAGTGGACACGCAACCCGAGTGTCGATGCACTCATCTGGACCTATCGTCGTGAACCGCGAGTGCTGGTCAATCCGCATTGGTACGGCTGGGTCGCCGCAGATGCAGATTGCCGCGTGTCGCGAGTCAGCGTGAAGAAGCCGCTGTCGACCGATCTACTGAACGATCATGTGGTCAGCGGTACGTTTTGGTTCCGCAGTGCTCGACTACTGAACGACACGATCAACGGACTCATTCGTTCGAACACACGAGTCAACAACGAGTTCTATATGGACTCGGCCATGAACGTGCTAACTGAGGCAGGACGGGATGTCCGTGCGTTTGAAGTCGACAAGTACATCGGCTGGGGCACGCCCGACGATTACAAAGATTACCATCTGTGGAGCAAGTATGTCCGCAAGCAGTACTCACTCCACCATGCCTGATGCGTGTGTTGCGGAGACGAACACCGTGCCGCACACCGGACGCCAGATCGGTCGCTTTCTATGCGTCGGCGGCAGCTCGGTCGCGGTGGATTTGGTTTGTTACTGGCTGCTGCTCAGTTCATTCACGCCGATGCCCGCGAAAGGCATTTCGTATCTGATCGGCATGGCCGTCGGTTTCATTGGAAACAAACTCTGGACCTTTGAATCAAAGCAACGCAGCCTTTCCGAACCGGCTTTGTATAGCCTCGTCTACGCCGTCTCGTTGGCTGTCAACATCGGCCTCAACAGCGGCGTACTTGCACTGCTCAATCCGGTCATCGATTTGCCTTCTATCAATCGAGCCGCTGCGTTTCTGATTGCCACAGGAACAACAACTGTGCTTAACTTCGTCGGCTTGAAGTTCATCGCATTCCGCCGCTCGCACCAATCTGTCGAAATCGCCAACGCCTAGCCCGAATCGGTCGCAGCATGCTGTACATCGCTCATCGCATCAACACCGTCAAACAACTCAAAGGTGTTCCCGCTCACTACGGCATCGAGCTCGATTTGCGCGACCATGGCGACCGCATTGTGCTGCAACACGATCCCTTCATCAAACCCGAAGCCGAAGACTTTGAAGAGTTCCTCGAACACTATCATCACGCACTGATCATTTTGAATGTGAAGAGCGAGCGGATCGAACATCGCGTGCTGGAGTTGATGCGCCGGTTCAAGATCGAGAGTTACTTCTTCCTTGACTCGTCTTATCCGATGATACGGCTCCTCTCCAATCAAGGAGAGACGCGACAAGCGGTTCGATTTTCGGAAGTGGAACCGATCGAAGGTGCGCTGGCATTGGCCGGCAAAGTCCAATGGGCATGGATCGATTGCTTTTCTCGCATGCCGCTCTGTCCGGGAACTTATGCTGCGTTGAAAAAACACTTCAAACTGTGCGCTGTGTCACCCGAGCTGCAAGGTCGTCCGGTCGAAACGATCGCCGACTATGCTGCTGAGCTGCAGCCTTATCCGATGGACGCCGTCTGCACCAAGCGTCCCGACCTCTGGCAAGCCGCGCTGGGGCGTTTGAGCTCGAAAGCTGCGTAGCTTGTTGGTGCTCGACTTTCCAAGTCGAGCCTTTCGAGATGCAAAACACCAAGCGATCAAACGGTACTTCCGGTCGTCGTGGTAAATCGCTTTCGCCTCTGATTCCGACTCAAACGAATCGCCCTTTCGCTGGAGCGAGAGGCGACTTTTCGAAAAATCTTTTCTGCCGAGAAAGAAGCGACCGTTTCGTTTGTGGTAACTCATACCCGGCGAGCATCCTCGGTAAACTGCTGAGCAGCCGCGGGGGGTGTATCGATCTAGAGGAAAAGATCGGTTCGCGAATGGTTATGGGAAAACGCCGATGACGGACACTCGTATCAGCCTCATATTGCGATTGCCGCGGTCCGCGGACACGGATGCTTGGCGACAGTTTGTGGAAATCTACGAACCGCTCATTCGCCGTTATGCGCGTCGCCGCGGTTTGCAAGAGGCAGACATCCAAGACCTTACTCAACGCGTATTCACGTCGGTAGCGTCAGCCGTCGAACGCTGGAAACCCGACCGGAGCCGCGGGCGTTTTCGGGCTTGGCTGTTCCGTATCGCACGTAACCATCTAATCAATCAAGCTGCCTCCGGACGTCGCGAGCGACCGCAGGGCGGAACTACACAGCTCACACGATTGCAAGCCGAAGTCGATCCTCGAGCCGAACTGCTCGACGAGTGCACACTCGAGTATCGCCGAGCCGCTTTCGAAAGCGCAGCGCTGGAAGTCAAGCGCGAAGTCAAAGCGGCTACATGGGAAGCTTTCATGTTGACCGCCGTCCAAGGGCACGACTGCGACCACGCAGCCGAACAACTCGGCATCTCGGTCGGTGCTGTCTATATCGCACGCTCTCGAGTACTTGCCCGACTCCGCAAACTTGTACAAGAAATGGAGGCCGATGATGCACTCCACGGATAAAGAACTGCAACTTCTACTGCTGGGCGATGAGAGCACGCCCGAGTCCGGTTCGATCGCAGCGCACGTTGAAGCATGCGATCACTGTCGCAACCGCATGCTCGAATTGACAGGCGGCATCGCTTGGCAAAGCGAAGTAGCGGCAGAACTGAAAGACGTCGCCTCGTGGGTTTCTGATTCGAGCGATGCACCGACGATCACGCGTATCGAGTTGCACGACGGTACAGCAGAAGTCGATGCAATTGAGCTCGAACCGATCTCGCTCGATTTCCTGGGACCGCCGAGCCATCCCGAATTGCTCGGTCGTCTCGGTCGCTATGACATCGAACGCTTGATCGGCAGCGGCGGCATGGGTGTGGTGCTGAAAGGACACGATGGCGAACTACATCGATCGGTTGCCATTAAAGTGTTGGCTCCGCATCTGGCTCATAGCGCCGCAGCGAGACGTCGTTTCGCACGAGAAGCTCAAGCGGCCGCAGCAGTTCTTCATCCGAACGTTATTCCGATCTTCAATGTCGAGAGCGAAGGAAAGCTTCCGTATCTCGTCATGCAATACATTTCCGGACCTTCGTTGCAAGCTCGCGTCGATGACCTCGGACCATTGTCGGTGCAAGAAACGCTGCGCATCGCCCTGCAAACAGCGGCAGGATTATTCGCGGCTCATGCTCAAGGGCTTGTTCACCGCGATGTCAAACCAGCCAATATCCTGCTCGAAGAATCGGTCGATCGAGTCATCCTCTCCGACTTCGGACTTGCCAGAACGGTCGACGATGCCAACTTGACTCGTACCGGCATCGTCACCGGGACACCGCATTACATGTCGCCGGAACAGGCGAGCGGCGAGCTCATCGATTTCCGCAGCGATCAATTTAGTCTGGGCTGCGCGATGTACTTCATGCTCACCGGCCGTCCTCCGTTCCGAGCCACGACGGCCATGGGAGTGCTCAATCGCGTTTGCCACGAAAAACATCGACCCGTTCAAGAGATCAACCCGGAAGTCCCGCGCGAAGTCAGCCAACTGATCGATCGCTTATTGCAAAAGAAAGCGACTGATCGATTCGCATCGACTGAAGAACTGACGACGACGCTCGGTCACATGCTGGCCGGTTTGCAATCAGGCAAGCTACGACTGCGAGTTGTGAAGCCGAAGCGAACACGGCTCATTGCGATTGCAGCGGTCCCACTGCTGTTCCTCTGTGTTGCGATGGTTGTCGGTTGGTCATACCGCTTGCGACTGATGGACATGATCTATCCGTGGAAGAGAGTGACCGATCCGAGTGAATTGTTCAATTCTCCCGACATGGCACATTCCATTTGGGCACAGAGCGCTCCAAGCCCTTGGAATGCTCCGAATGACAATCCCTGGGGTACTAGTTACACATCGCCGCCGAACGGCAACACCACTCAATTCGTCAGCCCAACTAAGTTCCCACAGCCGATGCACCCCGTGTTCCAAGCGCTGCAGTCCGATCAATCGCAATGGTTACGTCAAATAGAGCAACTGAAACAGGCTCTCTCGCAAATCGAACAACCCCAGAACACATACGACGCTGCGACGTGGAACATTTACCAGCGACAATATGATCAAAGCGAACGTGATGCGCTGGAAACAGAACTTCGTCACTTGCAAGAACAACTTGATCCGAACTCCTCGACTGAAATCAAACGCTGAATACGACTTCATTCTTTCCCATAACTGGAAGAACACAAAATGAAACTTCGCCGCAAACTATTCATTGGAACATGCTTGGCTGTACTTAGCGGTGCAGCAGGGCTCTATGCACAGCAAGCTGGGACGGCAACCTCTTCCACCGCGCAGAAGTTGCCCAACACCGCCCGTTCTCCGAGTCCGAGTGTTGCTGTCACCGGAACCGCGAGCGCCGCTGGAGTGCCGGCACAGTGGCAGCAACCTCCGGCCTATCCGGGTCAGTATCCGGCAACCGTGAATGGACCTGCCGCATATGCCAGGATACATCGGCGATAGAACGGGATACGGCACAACCGCTCCGCCTTACCTGTCCGAAGAGCGACTCGCGCGCATCAAAGAAGAGCAAGCTCAGGCATTTGAGTTTCAGAAGGCCGTCACAGCTCTGCGAGAAGCGGATACAGATGAAAAAAGAGTCGAGGCAAAAGAAAAGTTGACCGCGTTGGTCTCTGCACAACTGGATCGCGACCTGGATGCTCGCGAAAAGGCTCTTGTCGAAATCGAGAAGAAAGCCAAGATGATGCGGGACCAAATCGAACAGCAACGAACCATGAAGTCGGAACGAGTCAAGTTACTGACGATGCTGATCGAGAACCCACAAGGAGGCCTCGGCGTACCGGCTGAATGGCTTCAATCTGTTAACAACAACCGCTGGCCAAGTGGTTACGGTTCTTACCCTTCGACATCTTATCCAGTTCCTGTCACGCAATCCTTCGAAGCACCAGTCGGAAGCTATCGAAATTTGCCGCCGGCCGTAAGCGCACCACCTGCAATACCAACCCCTTCCGCACCGCTCGCCCCGGCCTCCACAATCGAATCCACCAGCCAAGCCCCGGAATTCGATAACAACTAAGCAACAACCTTCACTTCTCTACCTCCCCTCGCCCCGTACTCAGCTAGAGCTCTTCTTCCTCCCCTCGCCCCGTACTCGGGGAGAGGGGCCGGGGGTGAGGGGCCAATCACACTGTTGACTACAAAGATCCACAGCCATATCTCAAAGCACATAGCTGGTCGTGTCTGTTACCTCAAAAATCCGGCCTTCGCGATATACGCCGTAGGCGTCTCACGCCAGTAGCCCCCGGGGTTCGAGCGCAGCACGTATCCCGGAAATTGTCTGGGCCTCTGTCCGCGGCGAGGAAGTGATTTGGCCAGGATTGCGAAATTTGAACGAGCCGCAATCCCAAGATGCCAAAGTCGAAGTCACCATGATTGCGGCTCGTGTGACCGTGATGGTTCCGCCAACCGAAACACTCGCCGCGAGCCTACTGAGCCGATGAATCCGGGGGTACGAGCTTTGCTCGAACCCCCGGCTACTTGGGTGAAACGCCGCCGGCGTATTGGGGCGATTGCAACTATATCTCGAATCCACATCGGCTACAGAAGCGGCCAACCGCAATGTAACAAGGATTTGTTAAGGCAGTGGGCCTCCTAATTCTCTACCGATACCATCGCCCCGCGTCGCGTTCTCTTAAACAGCGCAAACATCGGAAACCCGATGGCCATCAGCGCAATGCCGACTCCAGATTCGACCGGCTTCGTAAACAGCGTGTTGATGATCAACCAAGCGGCCACGGCGATGAATAGGGCCGGCACGAATGGATAGCCGAGCGTCTTATAGGGTCTAGGCCATTCGGGATGCTTGGCTCGCAAGACGAACACTGCCGATGTGGTCAGTGCGTAATAAATCCAAGATGCGAACAGCAGGCAATCGGTAAGCTGATCGAAACTCCCCGAGAGAGCCAGCAACGAGGCCCATACGCTTTGGATGAGGATGCATTGAATCGGTACACGGGTGCGAGAATGAATCGTTGCAAACGGTTTGAAGAATAGTCCGTCACGAGCCATTGCAAACGGAACTCGAGCGTTCGATAAGATCGATCCGTTCATCGCTCCGAGCGCTGAGAGCACGAACACGAGTGAGACCAGCTTGCCCCCTTTGTCACCGAAGAAAGACTGAGCGGCCGGCCGCAGCCACCGGCTTCCGCGTCGCGATACTTGCTCGAATTGCCCATCGCGACTTGCTCGATCGGGAGCCGCATACAGGTACGCCAGGTTCAGCGTGCAATAGATCGCCGTCACCGCTAACATGCCGAGAATCAAAGCTCGCGGTATGTTTCGCTCCGGATCGCGAACCTCGCCGGCGGTCATCGGCATATTGTTCCAACCGTCGTATCCCCATAGCGCCGCCAACATCGCTGCACCGAACAACGAGAAATCGCACCACATCGGGACAGCGGCCGGCTGTTTCAAGTTGGCCCACGAGCCGGTCTTCGAGGCCGTGAAGACTCCGACGACAACAAACGCGATGCCGAGTAATTTCAGGACAGTGAGCAGCGATTGAACTTTGCCGCCGAAGGCGACGGACAGACAGTTCAAGATCGACATGCCGAGAATCACCGACACAGCGACGACCTGCTGAGCACCGAATTGCCAAGAATAGTTCTTGCCGAACACCGGTCCTTCCAACTTGATCCACACGGCGCTGAGATCCACGAACGACGACAGGAAGACAGCCAGGCCGGCTCCGAGACTGGCTATCGATGCGCTGCCTGCAACTGCGAAACGCTGCCAGCCGAACAAGAACGCAGCCGGTTCACCGTACGCTTTCTTCAAGTAAACATACTCGCCGCCGGCTTCGGGATGCATCGCCGCGAGCTCAGCGTAAGAAAGTGCTCCTGCCATCGACAGAATACCGGCAGCGATCCAGGCCAAGAGCACCAGCATCGGCGTTCCGACCGTTTGCGACATGACAGCCGCTTTGATAAAGACTCCCGTTCCGATGACAGTGCCGATGACGAGCGCCGTCGTATCGAACAGTGTGAGTCCTCGCACCAGGGATTGGGATGAAGACGATTGGGACATCGCCGGCTGCCTCTTTGTGGAACATCTGTGCCCATGAATCGTCGGACATGGTAACAGAGAACAGGTCGACTCCGAGCCCCGGGGACTTCAAAAAACTCGACTATCGAATCTCATCGCGAGGTCAGGCCGTTCATTACACCTTTACTTTGAGCCGAGAAAACTCCAGTCTCGTTTTCGTCCGTGGTAATGCACCGGTCCGCTCACGTAGCGGTTACCCGCAGCAAAGAATCGCAGCGGCAAATCGGCCGCTCGCGTAATACCGATGCGCGGTGTTCGTCTTACATCCCAATCACGACGAAGTACCTCCGGCGGAGCCTCTTCAAACCAAATCTCTTCGCCTGAACAAAGGTCTACTCCGTTTTGATCGAGATCGACAGCCAGAGCCGCGCACAACCTCGCAGGTCCCGAGGTTAAATCACGGTCCGTCATTCCGCCGCGAAGTTCGGACATGACTGCGAGTCCATCGACCGGTTCGAGCGCACGCACCAAGACCGCAGCTCCGAAGCCTTTCGGTTCGGTCACGACGTTAAGACAATGCTTGGCATGTATCGTGTACACATACAATCTTCCCGGTCCATCAAACATCACTGCATTGCGATTGCGAATCCCGATATGGCTGTGACTGGCCGCATCATCGGCCGACAGATAAGCTTCCACCTCGACTACAATGCCGCTGAGCCTTCGGCCCCGGTAGGATCGAACGAGCAGCTTGCCGAGCAAGGATTCCGCTACTTCGATCGTCGACTGCTCAAAGAACGTTTGACCGAGTCTATCGAGGGCCGGACGCGGGTCGTGTTCCGTTTGCGCAGGTGCACTTTCCTCTTTCATTCCTCGTTTGCGATTGCCCATGTCGACCGCTTTTCAGATTCGGTGCAGTCACGTTCTACTCGACGCCGACTCGTTCATCTCGCCCGGGTACGTCACATGTCGAGACGGCACGATCGTCGATGTCTCGCAGCATTGTAACGGTCCTGTGGATCTGGATCTCTGCGATGGCCTGCTGATGCCCGGACTGATCAATGCTCACACGCATCTCGAATTCAGCGACTTGCCGATACCTTTTCCCCCGGGAGTGAGTTTTCCGCAGTGGATCGGTTCCGTGTTGGCTCATCGACGCACCGGTGATGCTCAGTCGCAAGCTCAACGGTTGCAGATTGCGTATCAGCAAGGTTTAGCGGAGTGTCTGACAAGCGGCACTGCAGTAGTCGCGGACATAGTAACTCCGCCGTGGACACCGAACCTCTTGGCAGTTCCATCAGCGACTGTCGACGCATTGCTTCCCAAGGATCTACGTTCGTTTCTGCGTTCTCTAAGCCCTGCATCGCGAGCTTCTGCCGCTCGACATCTGGCACCACATCACCGAGCACCACACGTCATCGCGTGTTACGAACAACTGGGGCTCACCCAAGATCGAATGGAGGCATCGCAGACGTGGCTCGATGAACGGCTCAGCGCGAGTCACCTGTCCGCTTCATCTCGCCTGATCGGTGAAGCCGTTTCACCGCACGCGCCGTACTCGATGCATCCGGAACTATTCACGTCCGCGGTGCGTCGAGCCAAGCAACATCGCTTGCCGCTCGTCATGCACTTAGCGGAGAGCGCTGCCGAGCGCGAGTGGCTCGATCAGAACACCGGCCCATTCCGTGAAATGCTTGAACGCTTTCAAGACGGTCGTCCCATGCAACCGCCCAACCTTAATCAACTGATCATCCAGCTTGCCGTAGCCCCGCGATCGTTGATCATTCACGGCAACTATCTGCGCAATAATGAAATCGCAACCATTGCATCGGTCGGCAAGACGATGAGCGTCGTGTATTGCCCGCGTACCCACCAGCATTTCGGACACCAAGCTTATCCATGGGAAGCATTGAATGAGTCAGGCGTACGTGTTGTACTCGGGACTGATTCGCGGAGCACCAATCCGGATCTTTCGATTTGGAAGGAAGCCGCAACCGTTTGCAAACTCTACGAGAACGTATCGCCGAGCCGTGCATTTCGAGCGATCACATCCGATGCAGCAGAAGCTTTAGGAATAGCGGATCGTTTCGGTTCCATCACCATCAATAGGCTCGCCGCGTTTGCATTTCTGCCGATGAATCATCAAGGTTCGTCGAGCCAAAACGTTTCGATGGACAACATGCTGGAGACCGCATTCTATATGAATGAATCGCCTTGGCATCTCTCATTGATCTCGGACGAACCCGCATGACTGCGATTCAAATAGGACTAGAAGCCCTGTGCGACAGCCGGTCCGACATCGTTCGCTCGACCGAACGTATCGGTGTGTTAATGAACCAGGCGTCTGTCGACCTGACCGGGCATTACGCTTGTGACCTTATCGCACACCGATTTCCCAATCGTGTCCGCGCGATCTTTTCTCCTCAACATGGCCTGTGGGGAGAAGAACAAGCAAACATGATCGAGACGGGACATTCGACGTATCCGCCGCTCGATGTCCCTCTCTTTAGCTTGTACAGCGCGACGCGACGTCCGACGCCGGAAATGCTCGACAGGATCGACACCTTGATCATCGACCTGCAAGATGTCGGCACACGTGTCTACACTTTCATTTGGACGTTGCTCAACTGCATGGAGGCATGTGCGGAACGAAAGGTGCGAGTCGTCGTCTTAGACCGACCGAATCCGTTGGGAGGGAAACAATTTCAAGGTCCGATACTGCACAGCGACTATCGCAGTTTTGTCGGGCTGCTTGAAATACCGATGCGGCATGGCCTGACGATCGGTGAGTTCGCAAAGTTGGCGAAGCGGCGAATGCAGCTAGACGTGGAGCTCGAAGTCGTTGCTATGGAAGGCTGGCAGCGAAAGATGACTTATCCGAATTGTCATCGACCGTGGATACTACCATCTCCCAACATGCCCGGTTACCGAACCGTGCGAGTCTATCCCGGCGGCGTTTTGCTTGAAGGCACCAATATCTCCGAAGGCCGCGGCACCACGGTTCCGTTCGAAGTGGTCGGAGCTCCGTTTATCGACGAGTTTCGATTGGCCTCGTACTTAAACCGCTTAGGGTTGGATGGAGTGCACTTCAGGCCTACACGATTTCGACCGACATTTGATAAATGGAGAGGCGAAAGCTGCCGCGGCGTATGGATCGAAGTGATTGACGAAGAGCGATTCGATGCCTACCGATCGACCATACATCTACTGGCCGCCGTGCGAAACCTCTTCTCGGATTCACTCCAGTGGCTGCCGCCTCCTTATGAATACGAGACAGTGAAGCCACCGATCGATATTCTGAACGGAAGCGACCGAACCCGACTCGCTTTCGACTCGGGTTGTACTTTAGACGAGTTAGATCAGTTAGCCATGCTCGAGTGCCGAGTTGGCGGCAATGAGATAGAAGATAAAGGCTGTATCGGTAACGGCTGGGATATGCTTAGGTCAATTCTGTAGGTCAATCTTCCCAATTGACCCCGCATCACAAGACCCCCAGCCTTGTCATTACACTGGCGCGCCTGGCTCGAGCCGAACCTGCATCGCACAAAATCTATTGTTACTATGTGCTGGTTCTTCACACCTGGTTAGATCAATTGTGGACAATTGATCAATATACCGTGACAAGGCTCCAGCCCCTTTCCCACAAAACTCATTCGTTAAAGATTGTGAGTGTCATCGTCGCGGTATGCTTCCATTTTGAAGGCCGCGCCAGAGGGTTTCGGAGCCTGGGGATCGGCTCAGCGTGGCATCCACGGCTGCGCGACCATAAGAATGAACTCAGCCATCGTCGGCGGCTTGTCCGGCAACTTGCGTACCTTTTTTCTGACCATGTATAGGGCTTTCCATTCAGCCGCCGAGACGTGTTCACTGCTGAGCTTCCGCTACCTTGGCTGCCATTTCGCTGACTCGCCAACGCTGCGATGTACATCAACGCTGCACGTTTGGGTTGTAATGCGGATAGCGATCGCATTTCAGCTTTTCACGATCCGCATACCTGACTTGAGCGTTTTGAACAGCACCTCAACTTGCCATCGCTTCTTATAAAGCCTGTCGGATGTCGAATCTCGTGGAGCTCATTGATCGGCAGTGAAGTGATCAACACCCAGCGAATCGCCTTCGTCTTCCGGCGGCGAGTTCTACCGCCGCCAACATTGAGCTCTACATCAGGAAGGCGACGTCGCGGGCCTTGCAACGCGCCGTCTTGGCTCGGACACTCACAACGGCCTGTTGCCGCCTGGCGACGAGCCTCGTCTCGCCGCTGATCAATGCCTCTGGATCGCCGACATCCACAACTTCTTCATACAGGACCGACAGCTTGGACAGTAAGGTGCTGAGCTTTTGAGGTTCATCCGATTCATCTGAAACAACCTCCGATCGCTCGCTCCTCGGATGATGTAGCGATGGTTCAGCGCTTGACCTTCTTTTCTCCGGCAGATCCTCAAATGCATTCGCCATCCGCGATGAACGAACTGCGTATTCGGATGGAGCATGGCCAACTACCACTGCTTTGAAACATCTCCAGCCAACGGGAGCTTTCAACGAGAAGTCGCGATCGTCAATCTTTAGCTCGTTGCTTTGCCGGTTTTGTCTTTCTCGATTTTTTCGCGAATCCACTGGACTTGATCAACAATCCCCAGCGGAATCCCGTTTTCTCGCACGGCATACAGCGGATGCCAGAAGTATCCGCGCTTGGAATTGGTTTCCAAAGAAAATTCGCACCGCTGACTTGTAGTGTAGGTTTCTGTGAGATCAATGACCGTTGTAACCTGAATGGGTGGCAACGGTATCTCCGTCCTGAATTCGCCGCAGCGTTGCATCACGTGATGAGCACTCATGATTACTTCCGCCGCAGTATGCTCGGAATTGGCGAACCGATAGGCTCGCTTCCAAAGCCGCATTATCTGCAAATGCCTGCGGAGTAGAATCGGCATTTCACCGCGTTTGCATCATATCGCCTGATCATTCCTCCGCTTCGTTCGAAATCCAATGCGGGTTAAGTTCGTTCCGTTCCCAACTCAAAGCTTATCAATCCGTTCCTGGTCTATCCCGTGAAGCTCACTTTGCCGAGCAATTAATACGCTTCACGTTTTGTAGGGAAAAGAGGGCTCCAGCCTTGTCACGCACTGCTTGCGAGGCTCCAGCCTCGCCTTCTACTAAGTGCAACCGCTTGAACCCGGTTGTTACCGTTTAAGGTGTTGGTACTTCACGCCGGGTTAGGGTCAATTGGGGACAATTGACCTACACTGGGACCTATGCTGTTCAGCAGCCGGGTTTGGGTTCGTCTTGCTCGTCGTCTTCGCCACTGTCGAATTGCGTTGCGGCTTCGGCCAAGCGCTCGGCGGCGGAGATGGAATTCGCGATCATGGCTTCATCGCCGGTGGCGTCCGGCTGTGGAACAGCGTCGAGATCGATCGCCATGTCATCCAGTTCCAGTAACTGAGTTGTATCTCTCGACTCATGTTTATTTTCTATCGTCACCATGTTCGTCCATCCAAGCTCTTCAACATCTGCAGAAGTTGCCCAACGCGCATGCGGCCCGTACAGCGGCGCTGAGCAGACCGGACAAACCGGACTCTCTGAATCGACCGGTCGGTACCGCGTGTTCTCATCGGGCGTCAACCACATTGTCTCGCAGTCGTCGCACAACACATAGCCGTGTATGTCGCCGACACTGCCCGCTATTTCGTCGCACGCGATTCCATCACAAGCTCGAATGCGTCGCAGTCCGCACTGACAAACGGGGCAGTAGCCTGCGTAGATCCATTCGTCCAATTTGCCGGAAGTCATGCAGTTCCCAAGTTTCTAAAACGGAAAGGCAGTGATGAATCGATCTCCTTCGACCACCAAGCGGAGTTTCTTGGCCGCAGGATTCCCGGCTCGCTTGCCGTCGCGACCGCCGATCCAACCAATCGGCTTATCAAAGGTTACTTCATAAACCGTGCGATCGTCTTCTTTTGTTTTACTGACACCGCGGCCGCCCTTCTTGCCGCGCTCGAATGCCTCATCGATCTTGCCGAGCACCTCCTCCAACTCGCCTTCAAAGACACCATGCTTGCCGGGACGATCAGGGATGTCCTTCAGATGTCGCTTGAGATGATCAATACGATGCCCTTCTTCACTACCGGGCCCATAGATCAAACCGGCAGGAGATCGATATCGATCACGCCCGGTGTCGGTGAGAATGCCGTGAACTTTGTCGCTACCCGCATCCCGAGCACCGGGGACATCCGATTTCTTCGGAGGCTGTTCGGACGGACCGCTATCGCTATGGGGAGTTTGAGTGCTGGGCTTATCAGAAGACTTCTTCGACGCAAGCGGTGGAGTAGCTTCGTTGTCTGAAGGGCTCGTCGACGGCGTTGTTCTTGTAGATTCCTTCGGCTTTGAATCGGACTTATTCTGCGCGATCGGCTCGTCGTTCGGCTCTGCGATGAGTGATGCCAAGCCCGGCAGTCGCCATCCCAAGCGACTGTTCAATTGCGGCTGGATCAAGCCGTACAAGATAAGCAGTGCGACAACTGCCAAAGCCCACTTTGCGGGCAACTGTTTGAGCGACGAAGGCAACGACGAGCGACCCATTGGGTTTAGTAATCTTCCGAGTTGATGACTTCCGATCCGGCTCGCGTTCCCAGTGCGCTGTAGACCTTCAGATCGATCGTCGAAGTGAGCATGCTTGCATGACCATCGCAGTAGACGAACTGCACACCGCCGGGATGTCGGCTCGCAAAACTGATCTCTTGTTCGTCAATGGTGACGATCGGTTTGTGCAAGATGTTCAGCGCGACTCCGGTTGAACCGAGAGCCTCCGACGCTTCGCTGATCCAATCGTTGCCTGAAACAGGCAGCATGTCTGCAGTTCCGATGTACCAATGATCTACGATCTGGTAGACGCCCGTCACATCCGGACCGACGACATCCGTATCCGCCATAGTCTCACCGATAATCAGCGTTTGACTTGTCCCGTCCAGTACATCAGCGATCTTCGTTCCGCTGTTCATATACATAGTGCCGTCCTGAAACAAACGACCGACATGCTGCGGCACGGCACCTGAATCTCTTGTCGCCGTACCGCTGGCGACGGCCAGATAGTCGCTCGGCACTCGATCGTTCACACCTTGTACCGACAAGCGATCAGGCGATGTACTGCTTGGGCAGCGATAGATGGGTAGAAAAGTTTCGCAGGCGCGACCATTGGGCGTCGTCGCATCGTTAAACGGCTTGGTGAAGTCGAGCGTTTGATAGAGGGGAACTTGATCGACCTGAGCCAAGATCAATCCGGTCCAGAGCACTCGATTGGGAAAAACAACGCCGGCGGGAAAGCGGTTGTACGAGTTGTGGTACATCTGAACCGCAAGGCCCATCTGATGCAGGTTATTTCCGCACTGCATTCGACGAGCCGCCTCTCGCGCGGCTTGCACTGCGGGCAGCAGCAAGGCGACCAGTACGCCGATAATGCTGATGACAACCAGCAGTTCGACGATCGTGAAACCGGTCTGTCTCCGGCTGCGCATAATGCATCCCTCGACCCAAGAGAACCGAGCTGAACTCGCTCGGTTCCTAAGTATGGGTTAGGAGATAGCAAGTAGCAAGCGACTGGGCGCTTCCAGCAGAGCGATTACTTCGTTGAGGAACCGCGCAGCCGTACCGCCATCGACCAAACGGTGATCGTATGACAGGCTCAGCGGCATCATCAATCGCGGCTTGATGGAATCGTCTTCCATAACCACCGGCAGCTTGCGAGTTCGGCCGACCAGCAGAATCGCTACTTCCGGAACATTGACGATCGGCGTGCTATACGTGCCGCCGATCGCACCCAAGTTGCTGATCGTGAACGTTCCGCCTCGCAGTTCATTCACCCCGAATTCACCGCCGCGAACTCGACCGGCCATGTCGGCCAATCCCTTTGCGATATCCGGAATGCTCATCTGCTCGACGTTGCGCAAGTTCGGCACCACGAGACCTCGCTCCGTGTCGACAGCGATCCCGATGTTGACGTAATCCTTGTAGATGATCTGATCGTTTTCGCTGTCGATCACCGCATTCATCGACGGGTGATGGCGCAAGGCGGTGGCGACTGCTTTGATCAAGAACGGCATCGTGGTGAGCTTGATACCTTGAGCTGCATAGTCTTCTTTGCTGGTGGAGCGGAAGATTTCGAGGTCGGTCACATCGGCGTCATCAAAGTTAGTGACGCGAGGTACGTTCGACCAAGACTTGTGCATTTGAGCCGCGATCGTCTTGCGAATCTTGCTCATTCGTTCGACGCGAATCGGACCGTACTCGTCGTGCTCTTGCGAGTTACCGGCCTGTACTGCTTTGGCGGACGATCCGCCTGCGACAACT
This sequence comes from Pirellulales bacterium, assembly GCA_046349815.1. Taxonomy (GTDB): domain Bacteria; phylum Planctomycetota; class Planctomycetia; order Pirellulales; family Pirellulaceae; genus Aureliella. The sequence continues at coordinate 117,962 of JAXMBQ010000007.1, forward strand.
GCGGTTGTCGTCAGTTGACCACCGGCACTGCGGCTTGCACCCGAATCGCGTACAGCTCGCAACACATCTTCGCGCGTGATACGTCCACCTTCGCCAGTTCCGGTGACTGCGGCGAGATCGATGCCGACTTCGCGTGCAAAGCGACGAATCGCAGGGCCCGCCGCAATCACTTCACCGGATGTTTCCATCGGTGCAACGGGAACAGCGACCGGAGCTGCTTCGGCTCGAACAGGTGCCGTCGCAGCCGGTGCTACCGGCGCGGTAACGACAGGCGGAACGGGAGTGACGGGTCTGGGGGTAGCGGCCGGCGCGACGACCGGAGGAGCAGGCGGAGGCGGAGCAACAGGCTCAGCCGCTTTCGGCGGAGCAGCAGGTGCGGCCGGAGCTGCGGCTTTAGCGGAACCTGCAGCGGCATCCATAGTGCCGATCACGGTACCGACTTTGACCGTATCACCGACTTTGACCGTGATCGATGCGATCGTGCCGGCCGAAGGACTCGGTACGGTCATAGTGGCTTTATCAGTCTCCAGTTCCATCAACCCTTGGCCCGATTTGACTGTATCGCCGGGTTTGACCAGGACTTCCAGTACGTCCCCGGATTCAACCCCTTCGCCCAATGATGGAAGAATGATTTCTGTTGCCATTGCCGATGAAACTATTTTGATGAAATGTGAATTGGTTTAGCCGCAAATGGTCGGTGGCTTATGCGAACAGCGGGTTGCGCTTTTCGGCATCGTAACCGAGATCTTGAATCGCCTTGGCTACATCGCCGCTTGATACGACTCCTTGCTTGCTGAGTCGATACAGGGCTGCGATTGCAATCGACGGTCCGTCGACTTCAAAATGGCGTCGCAGGGCGGGGCGAGTTTCACTGCGTCCCATGCCGTCGGTGCCGAGCACATAATAGTCTTGACCGATATAGGGCAGAAGTTGTTCGCCCACGGCGCGAACATTGTCGCTGGCCGAGATGATCGGACCGGGGACTCCTTCGAGCACTTCCTGAATGTAGCTCTTGCGCGGCGCTTGGTCCGGATGCAACATGTTCCAACGTTCGACATCCTGCGCCTCGCGACGCAGCATCGTGTAACTGGTCACACTCCACACATCGCTCGAAATGCCGTAGCGTTCAGCCAAGATCTGTTGAGCATCCAGGGCGGAACGGAGAATCGAACCGCTGCCGAATAGTTGAACACGTCCCTTTGAACCGGCGGCATCAACCGACTTGAACTTGTAAATGCCCCGTACGATCCCTTCTTCGACACCTTCGGGAATGCCGGGCATTTCATAGTTTTCATTGTGCACGGTGATGTAGTAAATCGCCGTTTCACCTTCTTGATACAGTTTCTTCAGACCGTCCATCACAATCACGGTCGTTTCGTAAGCGTAGGCAGGATCGTAAGGACGAACCGTCGGAAACGCCATGGCGTTCAAGTGGCTGTGCCCGTCTTGGTGCTGCAGTCCTTCGCCGTTGAGCGTCGTACGTCCGGCGGTGCCGCCGATCAAGAAGCCCTTGGCTCGCATATCGGCCGCGGCCCAAACGAGATCACCGATGCGCTGGAATCCGAACATCGAATAGTAGATGAAGAACGGAATCATGTTCACGCCGTGAGACGCATAAGCGGTCCCGGCTGCATTGAAGCTGCTCATCGAGCCGGCTTCGGTGATCCCTTCTTCCAGAATCTGTCCGTCGGTCGCTTCTTTGTAGTAAGCGATCTGTCCGGAGTCGACCGGTTCATACAACTGACCCGAGTGAGCGTAGATACCGACTTCGCCGAACATCCCTTCCATACCGAAAGTACGCGATTCATCCGGGACAATCGGAACGACATGCTTGCCGATCTTCTTGTCTTTGACCAAACGTTGAAGCAAGCGCACGAAGCCCATCGTCGTGCTGGCTTCTTTCATCCCTTCGGTGAATCGCTTGTACTCTTCCAGCGTCGGAGTTTCCATCGTCGGATGGTTCTTCGGTCGGCTCGGAACCGGGCCGCCCAGTGCACGACGACGATCTTCCAAGTACTTGATCTCAACGCTGGTCTTGGGCGGTTTGTAGAACGGAGCGTTACCGACTTCTTCATCCGAGATCGGAATACCGAATCGACTGCGGAACTCGAGCAGTTCCTTCTCGTTCATCTTCTTTTGGTTGTGAGCCACGTTGCGGCCTTCGCCGGCTTCACCGAGGCCATAGCCCTTAATGGTCTTAGCCAAGATGACGGTCGGCTGACCCTTGTGTTCTACTGCAGCCTTGTAAGCCGCGTAGACCTTTTCCGGATCGTGTCCGCCGCGTCGCATCTTCTCGAGCTTTTCATCCGAGTAGTTTTCGACCAGCTTGAGCAGCTCCGGATACTTGCCGAAGAAGTGCTCGCGAATGTACGAGCCGGGCATGACGGTGTACTTCTGATACTGACCGTCGACGACTTCAGCCATGCGCTTGGCGAGCAGACCGGTTTGATCTTTCTCGAGCAGCACGTCCCATTCGCCGCCCCAAACGACTTTGATCACGTTCCAACCTGCGCCGCGGAAAGCAGCTTCGAGTTCTTGAATGATCTTGCCGTTGCCGCGCACCGGACCGTCAAGCCGCTGCAGGTTGCAGTTGATGACGAAGATCAAGTTGTCGAGCTTCTCACGCGAGGCGAGAGTCAATGCGCCGAGCGTCTCCGGTTCATCGCATTCGCCGTCGCCGAGGAAGGCCCACACTTTTCGTCCGGTGGTGTCTTTCAGACCGCGGTCCTTCAGGTACTCGTTGAAGCGAGCCTGATAGATGGCCATGATGGGACCGAGCCCCATGGAGACCGTCGGGAATTCCCAGAACTCAGGCATTAACCACGGGTGCGGATAACTCGACAGACCTTGTGCACTTTGCAGTTCGCGACGGAAGTTATCGAGGTTCTCTTCAGCCAATCGCCCTTCAAGGAAAGCTCGCGAGTACATGCCAGGCGAAGCGTGACCTTGGAAGTAAATGATGTCGCCGCTATAGCCGTCTTCGCCGCGACCTTTGAAGAAGTGATTGAACGCGACTTCGTATAGTGTCGCGCTGCTGGCGAAGGTACTGATGTGGCCGCCGAGCCCGTCGAACTTCTTATTGGCTCGCACCACCATCGCCATCGCGTTCCAGCGAATGATGCTCTTGATGCGACGTTCGAATTCGCGATTGCCCGGATAGGCCGGCTGCTTCGTGACCGGAATCGTATTGAGATAAGGGGTGTTGGCTTCGAATGGGATCTCAACCCCTTCGCGACGCGCTTTGTTTTCAAGAGCTTTGAGCAAGTACCGAGCTCGTTCAGGTCCTTTGCTCTTCAGCACATAATCTAATGACCCGAGCCACTCATTTGTTTCTGCCGGGTCAGCATCGATCGCTTCAGGAATCTGCCCTTCGTTCACTACCGCAGGTTCTTCGTCACTCACGATCTTTGCCTCAGCCATGTGATTCCCCGTATCGTTATGCTACGGCCGCTGGACCCAGTCCGACTCAGCCTCGGAAGCCTTTGCGGCTCACCCGTTTTCAATTCTCTTCAATTGTCTCTTTAAACGTATCATCGAGCGGACAGGTTTGGTGCTCACTCGACCGCTTCATCCGACCTCAATCATGAGAAGAACGGACGCGGTCGGAGCCGCCTATCGTCGCGACAGAAGCGCGGCGGCGTCAATTGCAATCCGCACGAGCTTCTAGAGCTTAGCCGGCGACCAAGCGGAACAACAGTTCTTTCCCAAAGGTGGGGGCCGCAGGAGTTCTCATTTTCGCCTATTTCCCCAAGATCGTAAAGGCACGCATTTCCGCGTTGACGCCCGCATCGGGCATTTGATACCAGTGTTGGGATTGAGGACCATTCCCCGTACTCGAGATCCATCGCTATGCGTACGAGCCTGATCGTTCCCGTTTACAACGAAGTCGAAAACCTGCCGATCTTGGCGGAACAGCTTCAAACGCTGATGAATTCGCTCGATGGAGACAGCGAAACGGTTTTCGTGAACGACGGTTCGAATGATGGATCGACGGCCGTGTACTTGAACAGCTAGCCGCGTCGAACCCCGCTTTGTCGTAGTGGAGTTTCGCAAGAACTACGGTCGAAGCAAGCCGCCGTATGCGGCTTAGAAGCAGCCCGCGGCGAATCCTAGTGACGCTTGACGGCGACCTTCAGAACGATCCGTCCGATGTACCTGCGATGATGATCGCCAAACTGAACGAAGGTTACGACCTGATTCACGGCTGGCGCAAGAACGTCAGGACACGTTAATTATATAGATCCCCAGTCGAATGGCGAACTGGCTGATCTCGAAAGTCACACGCTTCCCGATTCACGACCTGGGCTGCACTCTGAAAGTCATGCGTCGCGAGATCGCCGAGAAAATTGGAACTGTACGGCGAGATGCACCGCTTCATTCCGATTTTGGCTCACTGGCGCGGCGGCTGCTGGCAAATAGTGACCAAAAGCATCACCCGCGTCAGCTTCGGCAAGACGAAGTACGGTCTGTCGCGAACCATCCGCGTTGTGCTCGACCTACTGACGGTCAAGTATATGCTCGATTACTACCAGCCCGATGAAACTGTTCGGCCGCGTCGTTTCCAGTTCCTGACGCTCGGCTGTGCGATGCTTTTCGCCACGCTGGCTGCCAAGTTGATCGGCGGTATGGACATGACCGGCAACCCGCTGCTACTGATGGGTGCGATGCTCTGCATTGTCAGCGTGCAACTGTTCAGCGTCGGACTCTTAGGTGAAGCCAATACGCGATATTATTCGCGCAGCTTGATCGTCGCCCCTTCACCATTCGCAAAGTGACTCGCCATGGCGAATCACACGAATCAGAACCGCAAACGATTCCACTGCGCGCGCTGGCCCGGTTAATGCAGCGCGAGCTTAAGCGTCCGTTTATTCGTCCATAACGCGACACGTAATTTTGAAGTTGCGGCTTTTGGACGTATTCTCATACTCGTACTCAATGAAATGGTACTCGTACTCGATGCGTCATGATCGAGTACGATTACGAATACCGCCTTTTTGGCTAATTACCTGGTCAGGAATTGTGAAAGCGTTGGTTCCGGATTTCTCAGCACGTAATTTCCGTACGTAAAGCGAGGGATGCAGGTCCTAAAGCACGCGTGTTCGACAAATTCGGACCTGAACCCGTCGCAGCTGATTAAATCGACAGGCTCTTGAGGCGTTGCTGAATCAATGGATGTTGGACGACCGTATTGTGATGGACGTCAAACGCTTCGATGCTACTCTCGGAGAGAAGGCAGCTACTTTAGTGCACGCGTTGGCCGGGTTTGGCGCCGGAGTCGACGCCGAGTAGGAGAACTTCCTCGCCGCCGGGGCCGGCTGCGGTGACCATCCCTTCGCTTCAGTCGAACTTCATCTGACGCCAGGACAGAGTTCGCGACGATCACGACTAAGCGACCGATCAACTTCTCCGGCTCGTAGGCCGCTTTGATCCCCGCGAATACCGTACGCTGCACATCGCCTCCGAGACTCACCGTCAGCTTCAAGAGCTTGCGAGCCTCCGGCACATGCTCGGCGTTGATGATCCGAGCCACACGCAAATCGATCTTCACAAAGTCATCGATCGTACAGGTTTCGGCCAGCGGTTCGGCAGCCAGCGCATCGGCCGTATCGTTCCACGTCGTTGCACTCGTTGCTGCAGTATCTGCGGCAGGAGCAACCGGAGCCGCATCTTGTTTGCTTTCTTCGACCATCGCGTCCACGTCCTCTTTCTTAACTCGCTGAAGCATATGTTGAAACTCGCCGACTGCCGTACCCAGCAGCGGCGTTTGACTTTGAGACCAGCTCGTGATCTTCTCGCCGAGCAAATCGCCACGCTGTCGGCGATCTGCGGCAACACGAGCCTGGAGTAGATCACGATCTGTCGGAACAAGTTGAGAGCCACCGTGCAGACTTGCCTGCAACTGAGCTGCGGCTGTCCGGCGACTTGTATAACGTCACGGCTGAGCATTCTCGACATACGGATTAGCTCGATCCGCCAGTTCGATGATCAGCCGCATCGCTGGCATAATCGTTCGTGGCATAGGCTTCTGCAATGGCTTCACCCGCGGCAGCACACACAGCACGAACAATCCGCCGTCATCCGGATATAACGTCAGCCGCTCGTGCGCGGAAATCGCGTGCGGCTGGCCAGGTTCACGACCTTGCCGACCAAGTCCGCATTCACTTTGTTGAAGAACTCGTCGAAGTTCAAATCGAGATCATCAAACGCGGTCTAACTTGCCTGCGAAATAGTAGCGCAGGAAGGATGGATCGAGATGCTTCAAGTACGTCTCGGCGCGCATGAAGGTCCCGCTGGACTTCGCCATCTTCTCGCCACCGACGGTCAAGAACCCGTGGATGTGGACTTGTTCCGGTAGTGAAAGCCAGGGCGGTCTTCAGCATGCCGAGGCCAGAACAACGTGTGGAAGTAAGTGATGTCCTTGCCGATGAAGTGATGGATCTCCGTCTGCTCGCTCTTCCACCAATCATTAAGCTTCTCACCGTTGCGTTCACACCACTGCTGCGTGGACGCGATGTAGCCGATCGCGCGTCGAACCAGACATACCAGAAATGCCCCGGCCATCAGGGATTTCAAATCGAAATAGGGTGCCGGTCGCGAGATGTCCCAATCGCGCGGCAGCTCCCCTTGGAGAAATGGCCTTTGAGATAGTTTGCCACTTCAGGCTGCAAATGCTCGCCCGACTGCGTCCCGCCTGGATTCAGAACTCATGCAGCTTCTCCAGCTCGACGAACAAGTGCTCAGCGGCTCTTCACTTCGGAGTCGCACCGGACAACGTACTGACCGGATCGATCAAATCGATCGGTGAGTAAGTCGAACCGCACTTATCGCAACTGTCGCCGTATTGATTCGGAGCCTTTGCGCGGGGCAAGTCCTTTCACGAAACGATCGGCCAAAAACGTACCGGCAACCGGATCGAAGAGCTGGCTGACGGCTCGCTCGGCGACCAATCCTTGAGCACGCAGCGCGGACCAAATCTCTTTGCACAGCGTGTAGTTCTCGGGACTGTTCGTACTGCCGTAGTTGTCGAACTGAATATGAAAGCCCGCGAAGTCTCGCTGATGCGCGGCGCTCATGTCGGCGATCAGCGCTTCCTCCGTGCGACCTTCGGCACGAGCTCGGATCATGATCGCCGTGCCGTGCGTGTCGTCGGCGCAGATGAAGATACAGCGGCGTCCGCGCAGTTTCTGAAAGCGGACCCAGATATCGGTCTGGATGTACTCGACCAAGTGCCCGATGTGAATCGGACCGTTTGCATACGGCAAAGCCGCAGTGACAAGGATATTGCGTGCGTTCATGCGCCTGTTTTGTGAAGACCGAAGGGACCCGGAGCTCGCCAAGAGAAGAGGCGAATTGTATCACTTCGGTTCGCAAAGCGGCAGGCAGCCGGTTTCCCGCGTCGATGCGCTAGTGCACGCATGCTCGCAAACGCCGAGCCGCCAGTTCCGGCGGAAGCGGATTGATAAAGCAGTCCGAGCCCCATTCGAAACCGGCGACGCGAGTTAAGCGAGGGAATATTTCCAGGCGCTAAGTGGAACGCGGCGTTGCAATCCACTCCGCGCGCGGAGAAGTGTGGAGGACGTAGTTGTAGGCCGCTTGCGGATAACACAGTTCGATCGATCGCAAGACGCGGTGCGTCAGCCAAGACAACTGCGCTCGACACAATCGTCGTCTGTTTTTTCGAATGTCGAGCATGATCGCGAGGCAGGATCATGACCAGCGATGGCAAGCGGCTGGCGAACGGACAAAACGCGACAAAGTCACTGGTCTGCGCTTTGACGCGGACATTCTCTTCCAGCTCATCGTTGAGCATGCGACAAAACAGACAACACCCTTCTTCGCGCACGAACAGCTCCATCCGTTCAACCGTTCGCTTGATATCCGTCGGAAGAATGTTGGTGGCGATCAATTGACTGTGTGTATGAACCAGCGACGCGCCGGCATCAAAGCCGACGTTCTTGAAGACGACGGCATACGCAATATCTTCGCATCGACGCCAGTGCTGCAGTCTGTCTCGATAGGCTCGGAAGATCAACGACACCGTTTGTCTATCGAGCTGAGTAAGCGAGCGTAGATGGAGCGGGCTCTCGATGATCACTTCATGAGCGCCGGCTACGCTGCGCGATCGATACAGGTCGATGGCCCTCGCATCCACGCTGTGAGTCGACGGTGCTCCGCAGTTCCCGTAGGCTTCCGCTGTCGACTCGTCGAGAAGGTAGGTGCGTGCTTCAGCAACATAGCTCGCCGGCATCGAAGCACCGGCTGCAGGGCTGCCCGGCATCGGCATGCCCGCAACAGGAATGCCTGCTACCGGCATTCCCGGAAAGCGCAGTGACTGCACTCCGTTTACTGCGGGAAATTTATTCGGTACGACACGCACAAGCCACGGAGGTTGATGGCCGGGCAATGTGGAAGCGGGATACACCGCGACCGGGTTCGGTGTTTCGTTCTCATGTCCGCGACAGAACGGGCACCGATCATTGCCGGTACTCGCCAGCGATGCATCTTGCGGATGGGTGAAATCGTCCGGTCGATCATTACGCTGCGGCGCAATGATCACCCAACGATCCGACAACCAATCGTGCCTCAGCTCGCTTGTCGACGGCTCTTTTTGGACCATGAGCTAGCCTCGTTTTTTCGCGACAACGCGCGAATAAAGGTCGGCATACTGAACGGCACTTCGCTTCCATGACCAGTCCTGATCCATGCCGGTGGTAACGAGCTTCGCCCAAGTCTGCTTCTCCGTGCCGAAGATGTCCATGGCACGAGACAGAGCGTTTTCAAGTTCTTCCAACCGATAGGAATAAAACGCAAAGCCGGTAGCCGTCGATGCAGCGATGGCATCAGGCGTCGCGTTGACGACCGTGTCTGCCAATCCACCCGTCGCATGCACAACCGGTACCGTTCCGTAACGCAAGCTGTAGAGTTGATTCAAGCCGCACGGCTCGTAGCGGCTCGGCATCAAGAAGATGTCGCTGCCCGCTTCGATGTTATGAGCCAAGCTTTCGGAAAACTCCAATCGCACGGCCAATTGTTGTGACCAGTGTGACGCCAAGCGCGATAACTCTTGTTCGTAGTGTTCTTCACCGGTGCCCAGAACGACCCATTGTGCGCGACGGTTGCCGAGCCACTTCTTCAGCAACGGAACGATCAGGTCCCAGCCCTTTTGCGAAGCGATCCGGCTGACGATGCCGATCAGCGGAATATGTTCGTCGACCGCCAGCCCTAATTGCTCCTGCAACTTGCGTTTCACTGCCCCTTTGCCGCTCTGCCAATCGGATGTCGTGAACGTTTGCGGCAGATACTTATCTGTGGCCGGATTCCAAACTTGATAGTCGACTCCGTTGACGATACCGATCAAGCTCTCTCCGCGATCGCGCAGCACGCCGTCCAGTGCGCAGCCGTGTTCCGGTGTCCGAATCTCTTGTGCATACGTCGGACTGACCGTGGTGACTGAATCACTGAAGACGAGACCGGTCTTCAAGAAGCAAAGGTCGCCGTAGAACTCCATCTGCTTCCAGTTGAAGTATTGCCAGTCGAGTCCGGTATGCACCATGTCATAGTGCCAGAATCGACCTTGGTAGGCGAGGTTATGCACGGTCATGATCGATGCGGCGCCCCGATACCATCCATATCCACCTGTGCCGGTGGCCATGTATGCGGGAACCAGTCCGGTCTGCCAATCATGACAATGCGCAATGTCGATCTTCAGATCCATCTGTTCGATCGCATGCACGACGGCGCGATTGAAGAACGCGAAGCGCTCGCAGTTGTCGCGATAATCGCCTTGAGCGTCGCCATAGAGGGCATCGCGATCAAAGTACTGCGGTTGATCGACCAGGTAGACATCGACGGAACTACCCGGCAGTTTTGTTTTCATGATGCGGCAAGCAACATGACGACCGCCCATCGGAATCGTGAAGCCGATCTGTGTAGCTTCGATCGAGAGTCCCGATTGAAAGACTCGACGATATCCCGGCATGAACAAACAACAGCGGTGCCCGAGCTGCTCAAGTTCGCGCGGTAGTACTCCGCAGACATCGGCGAGTCCGCCGGTCTTAGCGAGCGGTACGGCTTCCGCTGCAATGAAAGCAATGTTCATCGATGACAAAATCAAAGCTCGCGCTTGTCAGGGGGTTCGCTGCGCAGGGGGTTCCGAGGAGCAATTTAACCGAAATTCACTGCCGCCGGCACTTGTCGAATGCTTGCGTTCGTTGATTTGCTTTTCGCTAGCTGCGACAACTGTTCCATCGCACGCAGCCGGCGTAATCCTTAGAGTCGTTGCCCTTGGTCATTCTTATCCAGACAGACTATAATCAGTCGAATTGGACTCGTCTAAGTGCAAGCAGGCACCGGACGGAACAATACTGGTCCAGGGATCTTTGAGGCGAACGAGTGGAATGACCGAGTGAACCAACTCAGCCGAGAAGGTTTCTTGCGGCTAGTAGTTTGTTCGCTGTCCCAAGGTAAACTGTGCGACGCGTTGTCGCTGAATTGCTGTCTGCCCTTCATGTCGGCTGGAAGTTGCTGATGTCCGTTTCCACAATTCGCCCGCGAGTGGCTGAGTTGACATTCCAAGTGTTCGGGCGGAGCCTGCACCCGGAATTGTTCCAGGTATACAAAAGTCATCAGATCGAGCGCAGCAATTTTTCCGCTCAGATCGACATCACCCACGACGGTCATCGCGTGACTTGGACCAGTGAAACGGTCACACTGACCGAGGTCGCTGCTTCCGCGAGACAACTTCTTCCGCAACGCCGACGCCTAGCGGCTCATAACTTGAACACAGCCGGCAGCGATCGCATTGCGTATCACTTAGGTGTCGACTACCGCTACGAGTACGCTGGAACGTGTGCCTGCGGAGATGTTCTGGATGATTCAGCAACAGCTCGGCAATGACGCGAAAAATCACGAACTGATTCAAGTCTTTGAGAACAGCGGTCGGATGGCGATCGGCGGCCTGAGTTTCATACATGTGGAAACTCGCCGCCAGAGTCTACATATCCAAGCCATTCACACCTTCCCCGACGATCTCGCACTGGTAAAAACGCAGTCGACGTTCTCGCTCGGACAGTAGTCTTCTTCTCAGCAAGCAGACGTCTCGCTCGTGACGAGGCTCCAGCCCTTTCTTGTCAGCGAAACATCACAACTATGCTGTTGGCTGGTACTGCAACTGAGGGGAATAAAACATTCCGTTGCAACAGGCTTCAAACGCTGTAGGCGTTTCACTTCAGTACGGGGGTTCGAGCATAGCTCGTACCCCCGGAATCATCAGCACGAATGACATGCGGCGAGTGCTCCGCTTCGCTGAACTATCACGGTCAAGCGAGCCGCAACTAGGTTGACGTCGGCTGTGGCAACTGGAGATTGCGGCTCGGTCGCGATTTGCAGCCATGCCAAATCACCGACTCGCCGCCGACGCAGGGTCAGACAAATCCCGGGTGAGCTGCGCTCGCCCCCGGCTACTTGGATGCAACGCCTACAGCGTTGAACGCGAATAGGATCAATTTGGAAAATTGATCTACATAGTTGGATCAAATTGGAAAATGGATCTCCATCGTCGGGCCTGCAGCAGGCCGCGAACATTTCGGTTTATGACGAAGGTGCGACCCGTAGCCCCGGGTGAGATCCGAACTGACGATCACCGTTCAGTTTGCTCCGCGTTGAGAACGTTTCTTTTCCGATATCCCTAGCACAGTCACTGTCTACCGTTGCTAACCGTTCGATCCGACGAAAGAACCGCGGTGAGTCGAAAACAAGTTCCGCACCTGCGAGTGCACCGAGCTGAAGACGATGTGGAATTGGCCGCACAATCGGGCAATTCAGAACATTCAGCCGTGCGTCGGCTGTTGTCCGCGTTCGCCGAAGCCACAGGATGGGAAGTGCGTGCCACTGATCCCCACGTCACGCAAGAGCACTTAACAGCCGCCTTCGGCTGGCCCGATTCCGATTTGCGCAAACGAGTCAAACTCATCAACTCGGCCCCGGTTGATGGCTTACTCGATGAATCTGATTTCTTTGAATGCACCACGACTTCCGAGCAAAGCGCCTGGTCGCTACTCGAATCGATCCATGACATGGCTGCTCGACTGAGAGACTGCGAAGCAGCCGTTGCACGACAAGAAGCGGAACTGGCTGCCGGCTTAAGCGTCACATTGCCGGGTGACGAAGCTGAAGATTCGCTCTACCAATCGATCGAAGAAGCTTTGCAACGAGCCGTGATCGCAACCGGCAGCGATGCTGCGGCAGTGTATCTGCTCGACGATTCGACGAGCACCCTGAAGATGCGAGCCTGTTTCGGCATGCCGAAGTCATCGCTCGCCAAGCCGCCGCGCATGCTCCGCGGTGCGCTTGCGGACTTGGAAGCTCTACTCGGTAACGCGGTGCTGCTGGAAAACATCTCGGTAGCACCGGATTGGAACAGCCCTGAAGCCTATGCTGCAGGACTATGTGTACCGATCGGGTCGGCGACAATGCCTCACGGGACGCTGTGGCTGTGGAGCGATCATATCCGCGACTTCAGCACAGTGGATATCGAATCGGCGAAAGATGCATCGGATAAGATTCTGGGTGACATCGAACGTCGTGTGCTCAGTAGCGAAGTTCTCCGCGTACGTTCAGCCGTCAAGCAACTCGATGCAGCCGGCTTTGTGCAAAGCTCTTTGCTGCCTGATTCGCAACCGCTGCATGCGGACTTTGACATCGGCGGATTCACGACACATGCCGATGCGCTGGGCGGATCGTTTCATACTTGGAACATCACTCCGCAAGAACAGATGATCGCCGCCGTCGGCGCGGCCGCGTCGCAAGGTGTCGCCGGAGCGCTGGTGTCCGCTCGGCTCCACACCGTGTTGGATATTTATGACGGCGGCAAGAACAACCCGAGCGAATTGTTGCGTCGAGCCAACGATTTGATGTGGGGTCTCGATGACGCCGACTGGCGTTGTTCACTCGGTGTCGTGTCGATCAATCCTGCCAACGGTGCGGCTCAATTGGCTTGCGCCGGATCGATTCGAGCCTTCATCATCGGGCAGCGCGGTTATCGCCTGCTGTCAGCACATGCCCCGATGCTCGGACTGCAACCCGACTCGGTCTTCAAATCCATTTCGTTGCAGCTCGAACCGGGCGACATTCTGATGCTGGCCCCGGAAAGCCTGCTGGCCAGTGAAATCCAAGGCGGATTGACTCAAGAAACTCTCCTCGGACTTCTGCTCGCCCGACACGAAGAACCGTTGGGCGAACTCGCTTCCGAGATCTCGCAGCTCTTGCCGCTGTCCGATGAAAGACGTGTGCTGGCTGACCAAAGCCTCATCCTCGTCCGACGCCGTTTCTGAGGCCTAGTTGCCGGGTTAAGTGCGCCGCGTATCATAAGCACTTGTTCAGGTTGCCACCCCGCGTTTCGGCCCGTCGATGAGGTTTGTATGTCCGACAGCTCACCCAACAAATGGTTCAAGCTTGAAGAAGCTTTCTTTCACGGCGTGGATGAGCAGTTGCTGCAGAATCTTCGTCGCGAGAACGAGCTGAAGGATCGGGCTGAGGCCATCCGCCGCATTACCGGCCTGACCGATGATAAAGTTGCCGCAGCCATCGCGGCGCTCGACATCTCCGTCGAATCTCTCGCCGCCATACGTTTGATTCCGCTGGTCGCTGTAGCCTGGGCTGATGACCGCGTCGACGAAAACGAAAGCTTCCGAATTCTCAAGGCGGCCGAGAACGCGCAGATCATAGAAGGCGAGCCCTCGTACGAGCTGCTGAAGCGTTGGCTCGGCACACGACCGCCCGCTGATCTGCTTGATACGTGGGTCGAGTATGCCAAGTCGCTCGCCGTTTCGCTTGACGGCGAATCGAAAACCAACCTTCGCAAGTCGGTCACGGCTCAAGCCAAGGCCGTCGCCTCGGCTTCCGGCGGTGTGCTCGGCGTAGGGAGCATCAGCCCCAGCGAAAAGGCTGTGCTCGAACGCATCGAAGCTGCGCTCAGCTAAATGCCGAGAGACTCAGCGACGGCTCACCTCGTCGAGCTGATGCGAAAACCTGTAACCTTTTACAACGGCGGGACCACATCATGAAGTTGGTAAGGTTTGGGGCCGCCGGTTCAGAGCGGCCGGGCATCATCGGCAGCGACGGAAAACGACGCGACTGCTCGTCGCACTTCAGCGATTGGAATCATGATTTCTTCCATCGCGGCGGCTTGGCCGAATTGCGAGAACTTGCCGTCAAAGCAGACTCGCTGCCTATCGTGGCGGATGACGAACGCTGGGGAGCCCCAGTCGCGCGGCCCTATAAAATTCTCGCCATCGGCCTCAACTATTCCGATCACGCCGCAGAGGCCGGGCTGGCAATCCCTAAGGAACCGATCCTTTTTCAAAAGGCAACCAGTTCCATTTGCGGACCGTACGACCCGATCCTCATTCCACCTGACAGTGAAAAAACAGACTGGGAAGTAGAACTGGCGGTGATCATCAGCCGCGATTGCCGTCGGCTTAAATCCTTTGCTGATGCCGCAGCCGTGATCGCGGGTTACGCAGTTGCCAACGATGTGTCCGAACGACATTGGCAGGCCGAACGAGGCGGTCAGTGGACGAAGGGAAAGAGCTCTGACAATTTTTTCCCGCTCGGCCCCTGGATGTCGACTGCCGACGAGATCTCGGATCCCCAGAATCTCGATATGGTCCTGGACGTCAACGGTCGACGTTGCCAAACGGGCAATACCAACAAAATGATTTTCAATATTCATCATATTGTTTGGTATCTGTCGCAGTTCTTGACTCTCGAAGCAGGTGACGTGATCACCACCGGCACTCCGCCCGGTGTAGGACTCGGCATGAAACCGCCGACCTTCCTCAAAGTCGGCGACGAAGTTCGCTTGAGCATCGTGGGCTTGGGAGAACAGCTCTCCCGCTGCCAAGTCGCCGAGTAACCGGCACGCGCCCGGCCGAAAAATAGGAGTCACCGAAACAGTCCGCAGCATCCGCGATCGCTTCTCGACTGAACCTGGTCGCAACGGGCTTGTCTAATTTGAGTTGTTGAGGAACAATGTGCGTTCGCCGGTCGCAGTCCAAATGCGATCCTGACCCGGAGGGTATCCGAATGGTTAGGAACCTGATTCGAAATCAGGCGCTGGCTTGCCAGTTGTGGGTTCGAGTCCCATGCCCTCCGCCTTGAGTGGTTTTCCACTGCGTAAACGAGACGCCGAGGTCAGACCGTAACGGTCCGACGCTCGGCGTTTTTCGTTGACTATGTTGCTCGCGGCCTGATGAAGCGACTATCTTTACACGCCGTGGCCGTTGACGCCCGATCCATTCTCTTCAAGTCAGAACATCACACCACATCATGCAAATCTTGCGGAGCATCGCGGCGGTCATTCTTGGGTTCGTTGTCGCCAGCGTGCTCATGGTGTGTGTCGAATCATTTAATGGAAAAGTGCTCTACCCGGAGCTCGGCAAAGCTGCACAAGGTCTGACCGATCGAGCCAAAGTAGCCGAGCTGATGGCAAGCGCTCCGACCGGAGCCCTGCTGGTTGTGATCTTCGGCTGGGGGCTCGGCGGATTCGTCGGCGGCATTGTCGCGACTCTCATCGCAGGCCGACGCTCTATGCGACCCGGAATCGTCCTGGCGGTACTCCTCACACTGGCCGGACTTGCCAACGACTTGATGTTGGGACCGCCGATTTGGTTTTGGCCGGCAGGCTTACTGGTGCTCTTCGGAGCCACAACCAGCGGTGCCAAGATCTTCATCCGCAAGCCGGAACCGGTGACAACATCCGCCGTTCCGCTTGCATGAATTGAACAACCCTTGTTGGAACGGTGTGAGTCGTACCCTCGGAGAATTGAAGAACGTCCGTTACCATATTCCGAATGAGCACTCATTCCTCTCAGGCTGTTCCTTCCGGAAGCCAAGAATCGAATTCTGCAGTTTCATCGGATACGATCGCGCTGCTCCATTTCACCGGCGAAGATCGTCCCGGTCTGACTGCTTCACTGACTGAATTGTTGGCGTCATTCGGCTGCATGATCATCGATGTCAACCAAGCAGTCATTCATCAGTCTCTCCTGCTCGGCATCCTCGTTCGCATTCCGGACGAATTTGATCCGGAGCATGTGATTGCACGCTTGCAAACGCTGGGACATGAATTGGGTTTGAAGTGCAAACACAAACGCATTGCCGATAGTGAATACGACGATTGGGTCCGCCATCAAGGCAAATCGCGATTCATTCTCACGTTGCTCTCTCGGGCTGTCACTGCGGAACAGTTTCATGCAGTGACGCAGATGTTGGCTGATCAAGGGCTGAACATCGACGTTATCACGCGGTTATCCGGTCGTCCTCCACGCTCCGCTGCCGGAAAACTGACACGAGCTTGTGTAGAGTTCTCAGTGCGCGGCGAGCCGCGCGATCCGAATCAACTCAAGGCTCGTTTGCTGGAACTGTCCGGCAGCTTGAACCTCGACTTAGCTTGGCAGCGAGATGACGCCTATCGTCGCATCCGCCGCGTCGTTGCTTTGGACATGGATTCAACGCTGCTGCAGGCCGAAGTGATCAACGAACTGGCCAAGGAAGCAGGCGTCGGCGAGGAAGTCGCAGCCATCACCGAAGCCGCCATGCGCGGTGAACTCGACTTCGACGAATCGCTGCGCCGACGAGTCGGGTCACTTGCAGGATTGTCAGCCGATGTGCTGCCGAAGATTGCGGCTCGACTGGAACTGACTGAAGGGGCCGAACTCTTGTTGAAGACGCTGCGCCGCTTCGGTTATCGCACCGCCATCATCTCCGGCGGCTTCACCTACTTCGGCAACTATCTGCAGCAGAAGCTGGCGATCGATCACGTGTATGCCAATGAGCTCGAAATCGTTGACGGCAAGCTCACCGGTCGAGTTATCGGTCCGATCGTCAATGCAGAGCGCAAGGCAATGCTGCTCGAGCAATTGGCCGCAGATGAAGGAGTCGATCGCAAGCAGTTGATCGCGATCGGTGACGGAGCCAACGACTTACCGATGCTGGCTCGTGCAGGTCTCGGCATTGCATTCCATGCCAAGCCTGTGGTGCGCCAGACTGCGGAACATCGTATGTCCACGATGGGACTCGATGCGGTACTCTATCTACTCGGCGTTCGCGATCGAGATCTCGAATAGTCCGGCCGTTGACTACTGCAATCGCGAGACGCGTTGCACTTGAATGTGATTGCTCTTCAGTTGCGGCAGATAACCGCGCAGGCCGTAAACGCCGACAGCTTGTCCTTGATACCGGCTTAGGTTCACGCCGGCGGCCGGTGTCAAATAAACGATGGCTTGCCCGGCATCGTTCGTCAGCGCATGAGTCGGTAGATCGCGGCCTTGGCTGTGCACCGGTACCAACCAGCCGGTTGCATCGAAGCGTGGCGCCGGTGACGAGGTTCCAAGGGACGATGCGGCTCCCAGTTGCAGTCCGAACGGTGCGGCGAGTTTAGCGACTGACGAATTCTCCATAGGTGCATCAAATGATGCGGGTACAACACCGCTGCCGGAAGGCGGCATGTTGTTCATCGCGAATTCAGAGCCGGAAAACGATTGCATGCTGCGTCGCTGCAGTTCTGCAAAAGCATCAATGCGGTCCAGCAACAAGCGAGCTTCTCCGCGTTCGACCGGTGTTGCTCCGTGCTCAATGAAGAACTTGGTTCGCTCAGCCAGTGGTGCCAAGTTCCATGTACGTTCAGGACCGGCCACCATGGCGCTCAGCTTCAACTGCACATCGCTGAGGTCGGCGCTGGTCAGTTGCATGGTTGTGCTGACGTCATCTGACGGTGCCTGCCGGATCCCGTACCATTCTGCAGAGCTCGCCCCGAGGGTGGTCGAACCAAGCGGTGACGTGCCGACCAATGGTATCTCGGCCGCAGCTGGAATCACGCCGGTACCTACCTCTTCATCCTGCCAAACAGGCGAAAGAATTACTTGGTCATGCGGCATGCGAGTTGAACCGGCCGCGTTGTTCTGAACAGCCAATCGTTGCTGACGGATATCATTCGGGTCGCGCCAGCCTCGGTTCTCGCGCGTGCGCATCGCAGTGTTTTCTGCAGCAGGCGTCTCCTGCGATCGATTCGCCGATACGACATTGCCTGATGTAGGCGATCTCGAAGATGCCGCGACAGCTCCTGACGCGTGGGAGCGCATCGGGCGCGACGAAGCAGCCTGACTCATCGATGTTTGAGGCGGCGCATAACCGAACATGCGAGCCAATCCCGGAAAGGTCACTCCCTTGTCGGTGATTTCCATGGCTTGCCAACCTGACCAACGATCTTGCGGAGCCGACTGCGTATTCTGTTGAGGTGCTCGACTGGCCGAGTTCGCCGTGCGATGCGCATTCGAGCCGTGTATCGGATTCGTCACTCGCTTGCGATTCTTCAGAGCAACGGACCCTTGCGGCGTCTGAGCTTCGAACTCAACATCTTGTTCGAACGGAGCGTCAACGAAGTCGGCTTGAGTCACGGCGCCGTCACTGGTCTCTGCGGACGCAGTAACTACATCGCCTTCTGTCGGCAGCGAATCATTGCGATCAGAGAGACTCGCTGTTTGCATCCAGCGATATTCACCCTCAGGCGGTTTAACTTTGTACCACAACACTTGGCGACCACCGTCGTCGAGCTTCTCTTCGCCGAGCACCGCCAACTGTTGACCTCGCTGGAACTTGACTTGCCATCTGTATTGTTTGGCGGTGCCCATGGCCGATCCGATCCAGCTTACTGCCTCCGGATCGGTGACTTCGACGACTCGCCCGCCCGGCAAGAGAAAACCTTGAGTTGCAGGCAACCAACTGAAACTGCCTTCGGGAGGACGCACCGCCGACCAACCGTCACCGGTCTGATAAACCACTTCCACTGCAGCACCACGTTTGAGAATGGCAGTGGGATAGAACTCTTCACTCGGTCCTGCAAAGACAAACGCTTGCTGCACTCCGACCGTGCGAAACTCAGCAGGCTTGGATTGCGATGCGGCGCGCGTATCGATGGGCGGCATGGCTCGCAGCACATGTGCCGAACCTGCAAAGAGTGCGACAGTCGCGACGGGCAGAGTGACCAGACGGAACAAGAGTCCCCGGTTCAAGCCCCGAGGCCAGCGTGTGCTTTCAGGCCGTGTTGCAGCCATAGTCCGGACTCTCTGCGGAAAAAGATCTCGCTAACAAAACACCTTGTGGGTGCTGGTAGCACAGACCGGGCGACCAGTACAAGACCAATAACGATTGGACTGGATGAAACCCTGCGAAAACCTACCTTTTTGTTCAAATCGAAGAGAAAGGGTAGGTCTCCACACGGGTCCTCTCGCGGAACATTTTGCAGCGTCGCGGGTTATTATTCCGGTCTCGTCATTGTTCTATCAGCGACCATTTCATCATCGCGTGCTCCGGATAACTGTCTACGAAAGTGAGTCATCTCGTGCTGCTCCGAGCCGCTTCTGTCGGTCTGATCCTCGCCTGCCTGTTTGCAGGCGGATTATTCATCAACGTTTTGATTTGGCCGGAGTGGGAACTTACGGGCGCGGAGCAAGACAACTTGCTCAATCTTCAGCAGCCTCCAGGACGTGACTTTCGCGGCGGAGGATTCGGAGGAGGCGGCGGCCGTGGTGCGTCCCGATCATCTCGCAGCGATTATCCGAGCTGGGAACTTCCCGACGGATTCAAAGAGGATTGCTTTACATTCGTGCGCATCCAGTACGATTCGTACGGAGGTCGAGGCGGTGCGTTCGGCGGCTGGAGCAATGACTATCCGGATTGCGACTGGAACTTTTCTTTTCGACTCCAACAACTGACCTCATATAAAGTCGACCCGAACGGTCGCACACTGAGGTTGGATGATCCGCAGTTATTCGATTACCCATTCGTGTTCATGACCAACATGGGCTCGATGTCGCTCAGCCAAGCTGAACGCGATGGATTGCGAAGCTATTTGCTGCGGGGCGGCTTTCTGATGGGCGATGATTTTTGGGCGGCCGCAGAGTGGGATCACGTGCAACGCACCATGCGCGAAGTCTTTCCCGATCGAGAACCGCGGGAGCTATCTCAGGACCACGAGATCTTTCATCTGGTATACGACATTCGCACGCTGCCTCAAGTACCGAGCATCCGAGCCTGGCAGCGTGGATTGAAGTACGAAGATTGGCACGGACCGTTTGAGAACAACGACACGGCGCCTCATTTCTGGGGTTACTTCGATGATGGCGGTCGCTTGATGGCTCTGTTCTGCCACAACAACGATGTCGCAGACGGATGGGAACGAGAAGGCGAGAACATCGAGTACTTCGAAATGTACTCGCAGCGTGTTTCGTATCCGCTGGGCGTAAACATCATTACTTACGCCATGACACACTGATCCACGCCACCATCCCTGAGCGTAACGACGAAGTCGTACGGACTGAGCGTAACGACGAAGTCGTACGACTCTGGCCGCCGCCTAATTCTCCCGGCGATCACTCACGTCCATGGCCACACATTTCGCAAATGAAATTCGACGTCGCGTGCGTCGCGTAACATGCGCCGGTGACCTCGCTCGGCGGCACGACCGGAGGACTTCGTCCTACCGCTCAGTGATTGCTTCGCAAGCTGTGCACTTGCTCAGCGTGTTTGGAACGTCCTGGTTACGATAACTCGAGATGCGTTCGGCGTGGATGAAGGGGTGCCCTGGGTTTCAAGCGCTACGGCCGGATTGTTGCCCGCTGTATCTTCGAGCACTGGATCGATCTGTATTTGATACTCGGCACGTTCCCAGTTTGATTGCGGGATGAACGTCCACAACTTTTCACCCTCCGATACAGCAACCTTACCTTGCACCTCCAATCCGTTGCTCTGCATCACGCTGATGGCTCGCATAGACAACGCGTAGTCCATCGCAACTGGAAAGCGAATCGTCACGGGTTGCCGAGTGCCTGAAGACGGTTCGGTCACTTGCCATTCGGCCGGACGAATCCGATCATGTTGAGCCGATCCGACTTTGAAGGAATGCTTAGTCGCTTGTTCAACCACTGTTCCAAACGCATCACGCCACCCCGGCTCGATAACCAATGTGTAGCTCCGGCCGCTTTCTAAGATCGGTCCCAATTCCTCTCTCGGGACCAAGGCATGCTTGATCCGTCCGGGTTCGAGGTAGAGCGTGAACCGTTTGCCTTCGCGATCCCATAGCTCTTCCCCCAGTTCAAGGAACGGTTCGGGGACGACTTTTCCATCATCTCGAATCAATTTCAATCGCGAGTACAATTCGCCGCGCGGCATGGGCGATTTGAAGACGAAGTAGAACCGAAAGTGATTCTCCGGAAGCTCGATAGCGCTCGGATAAATCGCTTCGATCCCAGGTGCTTGAGTCGCGGTTCCGCGCGGTACTTCGAACTCTGTCAGTTGCGGCAGCGATGCACTTCGCTTTCCGTCTTTCGACCACATCACCGAATAGCGCACACCAGGTTGGAATGGATACTTAGGAATGAAGGTCAGAGTATCGCGCCGGAGCTCATATCGTCCCGTCACCGCCGGGACCGTTCGAATCGGCCGAGCATCCGAATCGGCCGCAACGTAGATCGCCAAGTAGTCTTGCATGGACTCCGTGTCGCCGATCTTTGCCGACAGCGCAGAGAGCATACTCTCTGCCAACGGACGTACCATGACCGTTGTCGGAATTCCGTTAACGCGATCGACCTCGATGTGGTCCCCAGGTCCGCGCTCTGATTCATCATCTGCCGCGACATCGTGCGGCAAACAGGAAATCAACAGTGCAAAGAAGCATACGTATCGAATCGGGATCAGCATGTCGCACTGCCGCTTACGAGAGAACTCGACAAACAAAAACCTCGACAAGCCCTGAAAGCCTGCCGAGGATGCCGGTGCAAAAACTTGTGATTCGCTTCGTACGAATCGCTTCATCAGTGAATCAAGTCACCGTAAGTTACGGCAGAGCAATACTCAGCAGAGAGTAAGCCCCTTCGTTCTTCACCAGGACCAGCGCCGTACGATCATTCACTTTGTCCAGTTGCTCGACACCTTTGAGATCATTCAGCGTGTCGTACTTCAATCCGGCAGTGTCGGAAATACGAGACGTGATCGGCGTCTGCGAATCAATCGCGTCCGTTGAAATCTTCATCACGCCGCGAGCGCTATTAGCGAGCAGCAGATGATTCTTGCCGTCCTTCTTGTAAACGATCAAATCGAGCGGACGGTTGCGGTTGCCCAGTTCGGCGACGGTCTTGCCTTTAACTTTCTCGCCGTCTTTCACTTGATCCACAGGGATCGTCACCAGCGGCGTGCAGGTGTAAGCAGCGACGATGTTCGTCTTACCGTCGATCTCCATTGGCACGAATGTGCGAACCGGAGCTCGCGTTTCAAGCTGTCCGTGCGCACCGTGGTAGATCTCGACACTCGCACCATCTTTTGAATCTTTGAACGGGAACGGAATGGCTCGCAGGTTCGACGCGAACTCTTCGTTGGACAGACCGGCGACGAAAACCTTTCCGTCCGTGAACAGAAGATCGGTGATCGCTTCCTGTCGCAATGAAGTGCCGCGACGATCCTTGGCTCCTTCAGCCGGTGCGTTGCTGAGCGACACTTTGGCGTAGTTCACTTCGTCCAGTGATACATCGGATACTTTGCCCGAACCATCGACGCGCACCAAAGCAGGGGCTGCGCCCGGCCCCTTGCCGCGTGAAACGCTGAGGTAAGCGAGTCCCGTTTCGGGCTGGACAGCCAAGTCGTTGATCAAGATCTCATCAGGTTTTGTACCGAGCAGCGACGCAACCGCCGTGTCGATCCCTTCGACTTTCAGGTTCTCAACCGGTTTCGCGCTCGAAGGTGTGCCGACGCCGATTGCAAAAACGGCTGCCCCTTCCGGATCACCGATGAACAGAACTCCGCTTGGTCCGAATGCCAAAGGTCCGGCGGATTTGAGTGCAGCTTTCCCTTTTTGAGGCAGTGCGTCATCAGCGATTGCAGCCACATGGAACCCGCCGACCAAAACGGCGCCGGAGACCAATAGGGCTCGCAGCGAATAACGAATGGAGCGAATCATTCCGAGAACTCCGTTTGAGAAAGGTAACGACAAATCATTGAAGCCGATCGTTATAGCCGATCTCGGTCGCCAATGCGAAAAAGTTGCCGCTTTACAAGCCGGCCGAGCTTATGCAAAGGCGCTGCGCAGCAGTTCGAGACTCTTGGGAACAGCCGTCCGAAAGTCTTCCTTCCCTTCGAACTCGAGCGAAACGTAGCCTTGATATCCGCCGGCTCGGAGCAATTCGGCCACTTTCAGATAGTCGATATCGAGCGTGTACCAAGTTCCACCGCCGAAATAGGTCTTCGCCTGCACCAACACCGTGTGGGGAATCAGCTCAATCATCTGCCGATGCGAGTCTTCCAAGAAGTTGCCCGTATCGAGCGTCACTTTCAGCCAGGGAGAATTCACTTCACGGACGACGCGCATTACTCCCGCGGAAGTTCTGCCGAGCCCCCAGTGATTCTCCAAGCCCATGATGACACCAAGCTTCTCAGCTCGCTCAGCTAATACGCGATAACTGTCGACGACCCACTTAAAACCCTCGTCGTCTGAATAGCCGTCCAAGTTCGGTTCGATCCCCTTGTTCTTCATCAGCTCGTCAAAGCTCTTGCTTGTTCCCCATCGACCCGTGTTGACGCGAATGGTCGGAATGCCGAGTTGATATGCCAGCTCTAAACACTTAGTGGTGTGCTCGATGTTCTTCTTGCGAACGGCTTCATCCGGCGAGACGAATGTTTGATGAGTCGAGAAGCCCATCAGATCGAGTCCCAGAGTAAAGGCGCGACGCTTAAGTTCATTGAGCGCCGCGGTGGAATCATCTTGCATTTGAACATGCAGGATTTCGACGCCGTCGAACCCCATCTCGGCCGCCAGTTCAATGCACTTCAGCACCGGCACATTCTTATCGCCGCCGAATTTGAAAAAGGAGTACGTCGAAACGCCGATGCGCTGCCTGCGCTTCACAGCCGTTGATGTCTCTTGCGCCGATGCGCCGGGCAAAGAACTCATGGAAGCCATAGCAACAGGCACTACGGCACATGCCTGCAAGAACGATCGCCTGTGATTATTCATCATCTCATTCACCATGTTTCGTAGAAGTTCGGACTTTGCGTGACGCCACGCATCGTAACCAGTGAGCTACTCGGACTTGGCTCGCGGTCCATAATAAGGTGCGTTGTCCCAGATACGAGTGTGAGGATCCGCAAAGCGAGGATCTTCTGTTCTGCGCATCCAATCGTGTAGTCGTGCGGCAAGCCGTGCTTTATCTGCGGCGTAGTTTGCATCGGCTGCAACACTGTGTGTCTGGTCCGGGTCGATGCGCAAATCGTAGAGCTCTTCGCTCGGTCGCTTTCCGAAGTTCATTTGAAAGAACGTCGAGAACTCTGCCTGAGAACGATGCGAAAGTAGCAGACTTTTTACCGGCGAATGATCACAGTCCCCGAACGGTCCCACTGCGAACCAGGTCTCGGGATCTCCCGTCGGAAAGCGGTCCGGTTCGAAGTTACGAATGTATAAAAATGACTTCGTCCGAACCGCTCGCACCGGATAGCTGCCGTTATCGCGCCGAACATTGGCATGTCGTTCACGTTCCAGGAACACGGCCTCCCGCGACGACCATTCTCCGACACCCGTGAGAATCGGCATCAGACTACGACCGGTAAAACTACGGCCGGTGACATTCGCCGATGATTCATCCGACACGCGACAACCCGCAGCAGCAAGAATTGTCGGAGCCATATCGTCAAAGGTGATGAATTCGTCGGATTGTACGTTGCGTCGAAAACCTGCAGGACCGCGGATGACCATCGATACATGCGTGCCGGCATCGTAGCACTGAGCCAAACCGTGAGGCATCTGCCAACCATTGTCACCGCACATGATGACCAGCGTGTCTTCCGCATGACCGGCGGCGGCAAGCAACTTCAAATGTTCGCCTGCTTCGCGATCAAAGTCTTCGACTTCGGCGTAGTAGTCCAGGATACTCTCGCGAACAACAGGAACATCCGGCAAGTACTTCGGAACAACCACCGACTCGCGACTCATCTTCTCTTTCAGCTCTTGTCCTTGAGTCCAAGGTACATGCGGATTCTTCGAACTGAACCAAAAACAGAATGGACGATTCGCATCCTCCTGTTTGAGAAACTCTTCGAACGAAGGGTAGACCGCTCCGGCCGGGTTACGCGTTCGGCCGCTCTCATTCCAATTGCCAGGGCCCCAACCTTTCCCGGAATAGCCGACTCGATAGCCGTTCGCTTCGAGCATGTCGGTGAACACGGGAATGTCTTTGGGAAAGCGTCCATGAAGACTGGCTGCATCGCCAAGTCGATGGATTGCCTGTCCCGACAAGAAAGCAGCTCGAGCCGGCGAGCAGCTCGGCACAAGACAATACGAGTTGCGGAACAACACGCCTTCTCTCGCGAGCGAATCAAACACAGGCGTCTTCACCACGGGATCGCCATAGATGCCTGCATGCGGATACGCCCAATTGTCGGCCATCAATATCAAGATGTTCGGCGGTCGCTGATGCGCAAACAGATTCGCACTGCATACCATCCACAGAACGATCGCGAGATAGCTGTGAACCATCGAGCTACGCATCACTAGGTCCTATCATTGACGGTCGCGTCGACCGATTACTTCGGAACGAAATTCCATGCATGATTTTTCCCGTTGCGATCGCTGATCGTGATCGACTCCACATCCGCGAACGCGGCTCCGGCAGGCAGTTGAATGCGAAGATGGATCACGTTTTCCGTTTCCGGGATCGAGACATTCACATCCTGAATTGCGTCGTCGCCGTTCCAACGAAACTCTGCCGACTGATTCGGTTCGAAGCTGCGCAGCTTTGTTCGCCATGTGAGGGCCGCAAGTCCTGGCCTGGATGTTCGACATCGAAGCTGAACAGTGATCGGTCCCGGCAGATTCAAGTTTGAGTTCGTGATGAATGCTCGCCCTTTCGTCGCTTCGGCGTTCACGGAGACATGCAGTCCGTGATCGCCGATACTCAATTCCCCATTGCGACAGATCCAACCTTGCACAGAGTCGGATGATGCGGATGATCCCTTGTCAGTCGTCTTCTTCGCGAGGGTACCTTCCAAGCTCTTATCGACGTGAGCAGCGAAGAACAAATTGTCTTGCGGATTGTCCGATTCGGCTGCGCCGGCCGGTTTCAAGCCTTGCGACCAACGATCCAGTTCGACTGCCAAGTGTTTGACTTTGTCGGGATGCTCTGCAGCTAGATTGCGAGTCTCTCCGCTTTCGGAAGAAAGATCGAAGAGATAAGTATGATCCTTGCCGAGGCGAATAAGCTTCCATGGATACTCGAGGACCGCTGCCTGTGATCGCCATCGCCAATAGAGAAACTGATGCGGCGATTCTTTCCTGCGACCATCGAGATACGGCATGAGATTCGTGCCGTCCAGTTCTTGATTGTCGGCCGCACCGGA
The DNA here is from genome assembly GCA_046349815.1 of Pirellulales bacterium. Classification (GTDB taxonomy): domain Bacteria; phylum Planctomycetota; class Planctomycetia; order Pirellulales; family Pirellulaceae; genus Aureliella. The sequence continues at coordinate 144,398 of JAXMBQ010000007.1, forward strand.
TAGTGCGACGGAAGTTGCCGCTATGTCGAGAGAGCTGACAGGGTGTTCGAACGTCAGACCAGCGGGAAGATGTTCCGGCCAAGCAGCCAAGAACGGCGTGCGCACTCCACCGTCGGTCAGCATTCCTTTCTCACCGACCAATGGCGCATTCAACGAACCGTTCCAAGCACCACTCTTCAGCGGAGCTCCGTTGTCTCCGACAAAGAAGATCAGCGTATCTTTGTCCGCTTGCAGCTTGCGAAGCTGTTCGCGAATTCTCCCCAGTCCGTCATCCATGGCAGCGATCATGGCCAAGGCTTGTCGTCGTTCGATCGGAAGGTCGCTAGGCGTCTCCGAAAACCAAGGTTCCGGCGATTCAAGCGGGACATGCGGCGCATACCATCCGAGATAAAGAAACCAAGGTTGGTCTGGCTGCGAAGTGCGTCGCTCGAGAAAGCTCAATGCCGCTTCCGTTTGAACGACTACTCGACATCGAGAATCCGAAATCAACTGCGGTGCATTTGCGAGCGGCGATCCGGCTAGATCATGCGAGGCATAAAACTGTTTCATCTCGCCGCGAAAGTACTCTTCAAAACCTTGGCGATGCGGCATCGAATCACGCTCGATGCGATTCGCTTTGGCTTGGCCCTTCTCTGCACCGATATCCAAGTGCCACTTACCGACCATACCGGTCGCATAACCGACCGCTTTCAGTCGTTCCGCAAGCGTCGTTTCTTGGGGAGGCAACGGACCTTTGTTGTTATCTTCGACACCGAAGCGTTGCTGATAGCGCCCGGTAATGACTCCGGCACGCGACGGTACGCATTGAGGTGCCGTTACGTAACCGCGCACGAAGCGAACCCCTTCGCCCGCCAATCGATCCAAGTGGGGCGTTCGAATGTCTTTGTCGGCTCCTTGAATCCCCAGATCGGCCCAGCCATGGTCATCGGAGTAGATGACAAGAATGTTGGGACGGCGTGTCGGCGTATCGCCCATAACCTTGGATGAAAAGCCGAGGAGCATGAACGCAGTCGCAGTGATGGACAGCAGCTTGTGTGATTGCGACATGAAACGGTAGTCCGCGGTTACAGGAGAGTCAGGAAGAGATGCTTTGGATTATCCGCAGTTTGAATACGAGAAGCGACAGGTCAAGAACTTTTCTTCGCAGCGCCACTAGCCGGAGCGAGAGCGCCCGCTAGAATCACCAACAGTCGTTTTCCAACTCGATAGCCTTGCTGCGCCGCTCATGGGCTTTACGGCGCTACCGGTCAATGAACCCGAGTAAATTACGTAGGCAAATTGCTTACGAGGCGGCACGAGCCATGTACTACCGCGAAGAAGCGGAGTACTACCGAGCTAAACAAAAAGCTGCTGAGCGCATCTGTAAAGGCTGGGTCAAACCGGCTGACCTTCCTAGCAACGCTGAGATACGCGATGAGATCCAGGCGCTGGCCCGTATGCACGAAGGATCAACTCGCACGGATAACCTTCTGCAAATGCGACTAACCGCGCTGCGTGTGATGCGGTTGCTTAACAAGTTTCGTCCGCGACTGATCGGTTCGGTTCTCACCGGTCATGTTCGACAAGGTTCGGACATCGATATTCATCTGTTCAGCGACAGTATCGACGCCATCACGTTGATACTCGATGAACAAATGCTGTTCTACGATGTGGAGCGCAAGCGAGTCCGCAAGCATGATGAGGAACGAGTGTTCACGCACATTCATTTGCGTGAAGCATTTCCTGTCGAGCTGACGATCTACGCCGCCGATCTGGCGCATTTTGTCTTTAAGAGCTCGATCACCGGCAAAGCCATCGAACGAGCGAGTATTGCAGAGTTGGAAGAGCTGTTGGAAGAACAGTATCCCGACTTGGAACTAGAGAGCACGCTGCAGGAACTGGACGACCAACCCGATCGTTTTCAGCTCTTCACTGCCTTGATGTTGCCGCTCGAGAATGTAAAGCAGAATCCGAAGTATCATCCCGAAGGTGATGTCCTCTACCACAGCTTGCAAGTCTTCGATCTAGCCTGCGATGAACTCCCGTACGACGAAGAGTTTTTGCTCGCCGCCCTGCTGCATGACGTGGGCAAAGGAATCGATCCTCACAATCACGTCGAGTCCGGATTGGAAGCGCTGGAGGGATTCATTTCCGAAAGGACGCGATGGTTGATCGAGAACCACATGGAAGCGCACAAGATTCTCGACGGAACCATCGGATCGCGAGCTCGTCGTCGATTGGCGGAGAACGAAAGCTATGAAGAGTTACTGACGCTCTGTCGTTGCGATCGAGGTGGCAGAGTCGCGGGAGTGATGACAAGTGACTTGGAAGAAGCAATCGACTATATTCGCACCCTGGGTGACAAGTTCGCTTGATGCCCGAGGGAAGGGCCGTAACATTACCGACCTCTCAACGCTTCCGAAGCGATAGGATTGCGCATGATCCAAACCATCCCGACACCCTACGGCGACATGACGGCTCATTGGAACCGATTCGGTCTGGAGTCATTGCGGTTCAGCGACCACAACTCACAGCAAGCTGAACAGACAACGGAAGTCGGATCAGAATTGCCCGGCACTGACGACGTGTCGGCGATGCAGCGAGAGAACGCGGCGCAACTGGCGGCTGCATTTGAGTCGTTCTTTGAAACCGGCTCATTCGACTTTCCGATCGACCTGTGCGATATGCGCAACGTTCCAACGTTTCATCGCAAAGTCTTGATTCGCTGCGCCGAAATCGCGCCGGGCAAGACGATGACTTACGGCAAGTTGGCGGATGCCGTCGGTTGCCCGGGGGCCGCTCGAGCCGTTGGTCAAGCTATGGCGAAGAATCGTTGGCCGCTGCTGATTCCTTGCCATCGCGTCGTCGGACACTCCGGACGAATGACCGGCTATTCCGGACGAGGCGGAACCGATACGAAGCGCAAGCTGCTGGACTTTGAAGCGTCGGTCAATCGACAACCGACACTTGCGTTCACTTGATACCGGACTCGACTATTGCTTGCCGGATGAATCGGCCTTTACGATGCGAGCCTCGCGCCAGACGCAGTGATCGCCCAGCGACCCGAGGTCGGCCTCTTCGACGACAAGCGCGAACAACTGAGCATCCGTAAGATCGACACTGAAACGCAGCCAATCGCTTTTCGGCGTCAACGTCGGTGACACAAAGGCTTCGGTGAGCTGATTCCCTTTGCCGATCAGCACTTTAAAAACAGCCGAGCCTAGTCGATCGTCCGCCGTGTTTTCCGGCGGACATACTCCGCATTGCCCGTGCAGCATCGCCGGACTCTTGTCGTGTCGGTAAGCAGATTGTGCCGGCGCGTGCATGAACAGCATGTGATCCATCAGCGATCCGCGCACAACAGGTCGCTTACCGAATAAGTCACGATCGTTGCCCAGCGGCCAAGTCAGCAATGATTCTTTCGCTCCGGACCGAAATCGAGCAGGGGTCAGCTCATGCAACCAAGTAACGCTGCGTGGGTGCGACTGGATCGATTGCAGCGCCGCTGCGAACTGCTCGGAGTCATCGAGCGTCATCAAGCTGCGACCGCCGCTAGTAACAAGTGTCAAACGACCGTCGGTTGTTTTGTCGATTCGATTGAGCCGCAATAGGCTGCCGTCTCGCAGGCTTATCGCGTAGCCGCCGACATCTTTGGAGCGAGGTGGTCGCAAGATCGGACTGAAGACGATAGCCGCAACCGCTTCATCGGCTAATTCAGTCTTGTTATTGCCCGCATCGAGAAACACTTGAGGACGATTGCTCTGGGAACGTGAACTAGAAGAGGTGTCGATGCGGACGATTCCGGTCGAACGCCTGCCGGAGGCATCCCAAACGACGTCGTCTGTTCCTTGAGCGGCCTCAGTCCAATCGATCCATTCTCCCCAACGCTGTGCACTTCCAGGACAAGAGAAGCCGATCGTTCGCACTTCCTCGATGCTCAGCTCGCATTCCTCCAACCAATCGGAGCGTAAACGGAACTTACCGTCGGGTTGCCAAAGAGGTTCGCCGACCAGCCAGCTTCCGTCCAAGAGTTCGATGGCGAATCGATTACGAGGTGGACTCCAATTCTGCCATCGCAAACAGTCCTTGGCAGCGACCGATTGTTCACCCGCTGCGGTTTGAAAGCGGATGACTCCGCCGTCCTGAATATCGATCGGTTGCGCAGCGGCCCAGTGCGATGAAGGAAGCTCGAGTGTTCTGCTTAATCGATTCGGTTGTGCATAAACCGCTGCGCAAACAAACGAACATACAAGAACCGCCGCCGCACTCAAAACGCGGCGGAGCGATACCGCTGCAATCGATCGTGAACGAAGAGCACTACTGAGGCGCATGGAAGATGGCTCGCAAGTGTTCTGCGGCGGTGTCCCACTGTTCGGCAACGGCATAGAAATCGACATCCATCGTACGAATCGGCTCAGCCGGAGCGGCTCGCGATTTTTGCGGATGATTGGGGCGCATCGGAAACTGACCACTCGGTCCCATAGCCAGCCGGCCTTCAATGTCTTGCGAGAGCAAGTAATCCGCGAGCAAGCCCGCGTTGACCGGATGAGGCGCGTTCTTCATGACGCAAAGTGTGTTCGGAATCATCAGAGTCCCGAACTGGCCGAGCACCTGGAAGTCTTGATCCGGGTACACGACATCCACCGGCAAGCCGTTATCCTTCTCCACCAACCAATCATCCGTATCGGTCAATCCGAAAGCACATTGTCCTGAAGAGACTGCCTGGGCAACTTGCTTGTTGCCAGAAACCACGACGGCGTTGTCTCGGACTTTCTTGAACCACTCGTCCGCGGCTTCTGCACCCATGCGTTGCCGCAGGACGGCGAAGTGCGTGGCGGTAGTTCCAAAAAGAGGAAGTGCGACGGCACACTTGCCTTTCCACTTCGGATCAGCCAGTTGAAGGACCGAAGTCGGGTATTCTTCGCGCGAAGCGAATTCTTTACGGTTGACGATCAAGATCCGAGCGCGGGCCGCAAAGGCGACCCAGGTACCTTGCGGCGAGCGCATGTTCTTCGGCCAATCGCCGGGAATGTTCCAAGATCTCGACGCAAGCAAGCCGGCTTTCTCCAGCCGCAGTGTATGCATGATCTCGTTGTTCCAGAACAGGTCGCAACGCGGCTGAGCCTTTTCGTTTTCGATGCGAGTCACCAGCCCGACAGTCTTGGACGCCTCCAAATCAAACTGAGTCGCAACTTGCGCATCGGGATGGCGACGTTCAAAGGCAGCCAAAATCGGAGTGGCAAATTCACGATCGGCTGACGAATAGACGACCACTTCTTTTTCGGAACGTGGAACACAACCGATCAGGCAAATCAACATCGGAAGGATGCGAACAAGGGTGCCCGGCCCGCGAAGTGTGTCGAGGAGATTGAGTCATAGCAACAGCGAAACTCCGATGGCGAGCATGGCCAGCCCGCTGACGATGAAGAAGATTCGAAGTCCGGCAGTCCCGGCAACAAGCTGCACACGCCGTGCTACGTTCCAACGCAGCGGCCAGCTCGTCGGTGAACAAGCCGCGGCCAGCGCCGTCGATCCCAGCACAAGCGCTACGGCAGCTACAAATTGATCAGCCATGCGGGATACAAACGTTCAAAACTGCTCGGAAGAAAATCGAATCCTAAAAGGTACAACCGAAGTTGAATTGTAGCTGTGATCGCCCGTTTTCGCTCGCGCAATCGTCGGTCGCAGCCGATGCGATGCGGTAGAGCGACAGGTCCTTCACGAACTTAACGAAACTGATCTTTTCACGATGCACCGTTTTTCGCTATGGTGCCGGGGCGAATGTGGTTCGAGCAGCGTTCGAGCCGAGTAAGAGTGCAGGGCTAGTGTGCATTGATAGAGTACCTAGCTGGATTGACAGTGCAGGTGCGATCCGCGCAAGGGTCGCAAGGTGATCGGTTTCGATGTCGGATTTGTTGGATCGGCGAACAGTACTCAAGCGCGCTCTCGTCTATGGCGCAGGGCTTGGTTGCGGTTGCGTCTGCGGATGTCGATCAGCACCGGTAACCGGCCGAAAACAACTTCTCTTCGTCCCCGAGTCTTCTGAAGTCTCGATGGGTCAGACGGCCTTCGCCGACGTGGTGAACAAAGAGCCGCTCACGCAAAACTCTCGCTACGAGCAAATTGTGCAGCGAGTCGGGATGCGCATCGCCGGTGTCTCCGGTCGCACCGACTACCAATGGGAAACCAAGGTCGTCGCGTCTGATACACAAAATGCGTTTTGCCTGCCGGGCGGCAAGATCGTCGTATACGAAGGTATCTTGCCGGTATGCTCGAACGAGGCCGGCCTGGCGGTGGTGATGAGCCATGAAGTGGCACATGTGCTTGCAAGGCACGGCGGCGAACGAATGAGTCAAACGGCGGTGGTCAACGGTGCTCAGACACTCGTGGGCTATGTCACTCGCAATCAAGAACAAGTTCGACGCGATCTAATGATGAAAGCGTACGGACTTTCGACTCAGTACGGATTCATCTTGCCGTACAGCCGTAAACACGAATTGGAAGCAGATCAAATCGGAATCCTACTGATGGCACAGGCCGGTTACGATCCGGCCGAAGCTCCGCGGTTTTGGAAACGGTTTGCGGCCGCAGGGCAGGGGCCTAAGCCTGCCGAGTTTATGTCGACACATCCGTCTGACGAACGCCGAGCGTCAGACTTGGAGAAGGAACTGCCGAAAGCTCTCGAGGTTTACGCGAGAGCTCAGCAACCGATCGGGCTCGGAGAGCAGATCGTATAGCCGTCTCACGGCCGCCCGAGCAGTCAAATGCGGGGCGGACGACGAGTTTTTCGGCGATCGCGGGAGAGTTTACGGAATAGTTTTGTGCTGGGGCCCGTCCCCCTATTGCACTATTGCTCGCCGCAGACTCACCTACTGTTATGTACTGGTCCGGATCCTCCTTGGGTGATGGACCCCTTTTAGTTTCTTTTTTTGCGGGGAGGCCAAGCGTGGCCCAAAAACTTTACGTCGGTAATCTTGCGTATGCCACCAAGGACAGTGACCTGAGAAGTCTGTTCGAAGAGTTCGGCGTTGTTCAGTCAGCTCAGGTGATTGTGGACCGCGAGACCAATCGTTCCAAGGGATTCGGATTCGTTGAAATGAGCAACGATCAAGAAGCCCAAGCTGCGATCAACGGTCTCAACGGCAAAGACGTCGGAGGCCGACAACTGACCGTTAACGAAGCTCGTCCACGCGAAGATCGCGGCGGTCGTGGCGGCGGCTGGTGGTGGTGGTTATGGCGGTGGCGGCGGTGGTGGCGGCGGCGGACGTGGTCGCGGTGGTTACGGCGGCGGTGATCGCGGTGACCGGCGGTTACGGCGGCGGCGGTCGTTACTAATCCGATTCGCGCATCGTGTTGTTTGACTCAAAAGCCACTAGCTCCGCATTCCCTTGTCAGATTGAGCGCTGCATGCGACGAATCCCGTTCGTAGTACGACGCCCCATTCCCCATCGATTCGCGCTAGTGAGCCCTAAAAACACACATACGCACCGATGACCTCGGTGCGTATGTTTTTTTGTGCGCCGGCCTGCGCTCTGAAGATCCGAAATACGCAGAGCCGATTCCGGGAAGTCAGCTCCGTTCAGTCGGGCGAACGCAAACACGTTCGAACGGAAATCAAGATCGGAAATTTGAGATCGGAAATTTGAGATTTGCAATTTGAGATTTTGAAATCTGAAACTTCAAATCTGAAACTTCAAATCAGAGATCCAAATTCCAAATTCCAAAATCTCCAATCTCAAATCTCAAATCTGGTCAGCGATTGCTCATGCCTCGTCGCCAATCCGAAAAGGGCGAGCAAACCAACTGGTCGCGCTAGGACTTCTTTGTCGTGCGACTTTGTTCAGCCGAAGAACGGTCTGCTTTACGTCGTCTCTCCGCTTGATGCTCAAGCATGGTTGCTACCAAACTGGTCCAGCCGGTTTGATGAGCAGCTCCTAAGCCGCGGCCGTTGTCACCGTGGAAATACTCGTGGAAGAGAATCAGATCTTTCCAGTTCGCATGCTCGCGATACTTGGCGTGGCCCGCATAGCACGGACGATCGCCTTCGCTGTCCGGTAAGAACACAGCGATCAATCGACGCTCTATTTCGTCCGCGACTTCGCTCAATCGCAATAGGTTGCCGGATCCGGTCGGGCATTCGACTTTCAACGTGTCTCCGTAAAACGAGTCGTAGGTTCGGAGCGATTCGCAGATCAAGTAGTTGATCGGAAACCATACTGGTCCGCGCCAGTTGCTGTTACCGCCGAACATGTACGAGTCGCTTTCGCCCGGCACGTAGCGAACAATATGACCGGCTCCGGCACATTCAAACACGTAAGGTTGCTTTCCATAGACAGCCGACATCGAACGTATGCCGTACGGAGACAGGAACTCGTTCTCGTCGAGCATCTTGGCGAGCAGGCGTTTCAGACGATCCATGCTCGGCAGCGCCATCAGCCGTAACCCGGTCTGCCCGCGGCTCGGACACTCGCGCGTGACATAGGTCATGTAGCGAGCCATCTCCGTGCGATGCTCCAGGAACCACAGCATGCGTTTGCGGAAACCGTCGAGCACTTGCAAGTGCGCTTCTTCCAGCACGACAGGAGTACAAAGCGGAATTAAGCCGACGAGTGAACGAAGCCGCAGTGGAATGGACTCCGTCTCGGTCCGCATGTGGTCGTAGTAAAAGCCGTCTTCCTCGTCCCACAAACCGGTTCCGTGAAGCGTGTTCGTGGCGTCCACGATCGCCAGATAGTGCTCGAAGAACTTGCTGGCCATATCCGCGTAGGCAGGCTGATCGACGGCCAGTTCGAGAGCGATCCTCAACATCTGTCCGCAATAGAAAGCCATCCACGCCGTGGCGTCGGCTTGACTGAGCACCGCACCGTTGGGAAGCGGCTTGTTGCGATCGAAGACTCCGATGTTATCGAGACCGAGGAACCCGCCGCTGAAGATGTGATTGCCCTGCAAGTCCTTACGATTGACCCACCACGTAAAGTTGAGCAGCAGCTTTTGAAATGTACGAGCGAGGAAATCAAGATCGCGTGCACCAGGCGGCCCGCTCTGCAGATAGGTATTCCAGCATGCCCAAGCATGCACCGGGGGATTCACATCATCGAGCGCCCATTCATAGGCCGGCAGCTTGCCGCTCGGATGCATATACCATTCGCGCAGGAACAGGATCAACTGTTCCTGCGCAAAGTGTTGATCGATGCGAGACATGGGTAGCATGTGGAACGCGAGATCCCAAGCTGCGTACCAAGGGTACTCCCATTTGTCCGGCATGCTGATAACGTCGCGATTGAACATGTGACGCCAATCGCTGTTGCGCCCTGAAGCGCGCGATGCCGGAACCGCTTTATCGACGGGGTCGCCGTCGAGCCACGCTTGAACCACGTAATGATAAAACTGCTTAGTCCATAACAGGCCGGCATATGCCTGTCGCGAGATGCTGCGTTCTTCGTCGCTGAGATCGGCCGGAATCGTGTCAGCATAAAAGTCGTCAGCGTCCTGCTTGCGATCTTGAAACACTTTCTCGAACGCATCGCCGAACCAAGCAGAAGGGGTTTGAGCTGCGGCTGCCATGCGAGCTCGTATCTCGACATGTCCGCCCGCCGGTATCTCGTGGACGGTGTACGCGGCCACTTTCGTTCCGATCTGACGTTGATCGACCGCCTTCTTGTTGCCTCGTACGACATACTCGTGAAACGCGTCTTTGTAGAACTGACCCAGGGTCGGCGAATCTGGGTGGCGAGCCGGATTGGTTTCATTGTCGGTAAAGAGAAACTGAGCCGTCTTGCCGTCGCTGGTCTCGTCACACCGAATGGTCCATTCGCCGAGCGTCATGTGCCTCGCCGTCAACCCGTCAAATCCGACGCGCATCAACGGCTTGGGGGTACAACCTTCGTGTGTACAGTTCCAGGTCCAAGTATTACGGAACCACCACTGCGGCAAGACATGCACAGTCGCCGCTTCCGGCCCTCGATTGTGAATCGTGATCTTGATGAGCACATCGTCAGGCGAATCCTTGGCATACTCGACGAAACAATCGAAGTACTCTTCGTTGTCGAAGATGCCGGAGTCTTCCAGTTCGTATTCGCCCGCGATCAGTCCTCGCTTGCGGCTTTCCTCGCCCAACTTGGCGTACGGAAATTCGGCTTGAGGATACTTGTACAAAGCCTTCATGTACGAATGGCTCGGCACGTTATCCAAGTAGTAATAACACTCTTTGACGTCTTCGCCGTGGTTGCCTTCCGGCCCCGCTAATCCGAAAAGTCGCTCCTTCAAAATGGGATCGCGACCGTTCCAGAGGGCGACTGCAAAACAGAGTCGACATTCGCGATCGCAAATCCCGAGCAGACCGTCTTCGCCCCAACGATAGGCTCGACTGCGTGCATGATCGTGAGGCAGGTAGCTCCACGCCTCCTGGCTGGCTGAATAATCCTCGCGGACCGTACCCCATTGGCGTTCCGAAAGATAACTTCCCCATCGCTGCCAATTCGCCGTGCGTTTCTTCGCCGCGAGCAAGCGACTGCGTTCGGAGTGTTGAGGCTGAGCGTATTCAGTCATCGGGTGCGGCTCTGGATCGGTGAAGCATTTCGCGTCGACCCGCAATTCTAGGATGAAAGCCGCACAGTGTGTGCATCGCGAAGGGACAATTCGGACTCACTACCCGAGCGATGGAGTGAGAGCCCCTAAAATCGTCGTAAGTTGCGCGAGCCCAGTGCAGCTTACGGCAATTGTGCGCGTGTCAGTTGAGCCGTCGGACCATTGCGAAGATCCAAGGTGTTGCGAGTAACCGTACCGCCCGCGGGATCTACTCCGGATCGCAGCCAGCGCTCCATCATGGATATCTTGAGCTCGACGCGCGGTTCGCCCACCGATTCATCACCGGGTGCATGGCCCCAGATGATCTGCCGCTTATCGTCGGTCAAGATCCGCAATATCCATGGGCTCGGACCGCCCGGCTGATCCTGATCGACATAGATCTCTTCGAGCTTTAGGACAGTACGAACCGGCGAGAGCAACTTGCATAACTTGAGTGCCTCAACGATGCGCATATCGCCGAATGGCATTCCAATGTCCTGGGGCGGTGTGGCACCGACTGCGTATATGCGAAAGTAGTCGCGTACGACTTGCTCAGAAGTGAATCCTTCTTTCGGCAAGGCAACGCTTTCGTCGTCGACCGGTATGCAACCGCGTTTGAGATCGCCGGCCGCAGACTTGCGCTCGAAATAGACCATGGCCGCAGGCATGCGATACTGCACATCAACCTGAACCTTACCGCCGCCCAGCTTGCGCACGCGTCTCGTATTCTTCACACAGATGTGAGCATCAAAGGCATGAGCGATCGTTGCAGAGGCTTGCGGATCGAGCAGTGAAATCTGATTGAGCGAACCGTTCTGATAGACCTCATCGCGCACGTTCCCTTTGATCCACTCGGGTTGCTGCGTGAGCTCGATGTTCTCGGCTCGCAGCGCATACAAAGTCTGATCAAGATGCTCGGCTCCCCAATAATACCAGCCGAAGTATCCGATGATCAGCAGCGGGATGAGGGCAAAGGCCAGCCCGGCACCAGGGAGTGCCTTTAAGCGAGCGCTGAGTATCTCCCAACGAGTCGGTGGTGGCGGCTCAGGCGGCTTTTCATCTTTTTTTTCTTGCCCCATGCGTCACCTCCTTTCATGCCGGGTGCACCCCGCGTTTCGCGGTGAGATGCAATCATCGTGCCTTCCATGGCCGTCTTCATCGAGCTCGACTTGATGCAAGCGTTTGAAGCAGTCAGCATTTCAAACAAACTTCGTTTGAAACAGACTGGGAAGATTACCAGATTCGCAGATGCGGCTGCAACTGGATTCCCGTCTGCTGGGCCACGGCTTTGCGAACTCGATCAAGCAATGCTAGCACCTGAGCGCTGGTGGCGTTCCCCGAAGCAACGATGTAACCAGGGAATTGACTGCTGAGGGAGACTTCGCCTTGAGCCGCACCGCGCAAACCGGCTTGCTCGATAAGTTCAGCGGCGCTGATGCCCGCCGGATCAACGAAAGCCAGCGCCGAACGTTGATCGGTCGGCGGCTGTTGAGATCGCTTGACGATCCAACTGTTCTGCATCTGCCGAGTCAGTTCGGAAGCGCTCCGCTTTTCCAATTGCAGAACAGCTTCGAGCACAATGACATCTTCCAAGTCGCTGCGCCGGAACGAGAACTGGAAATCGCCCGTTACTCGATCGCGAATATTGCCCGCTCGATCAATCGTTCGCACACCGACCACACGGCTGCCGATCTCTCCGTTCCACACACCTGCGTTGCCGACGACAGCACCGCCGATCGTGCCGGGGATACCGACCAAGTGTTCTAGTCCTGCCAAGCCTTCGCCGACGGTGCGCGAGATGACATGGTTCAGTTTGGCTCCGCCGCCGACCGTCACGCGTTCGCCATCGATGCGAATCTCGGACAGCTCGGGGGCGGCCAAGTGCAAAACCAAGCCGTCAAAACCGGCTTCCTGAACCAACAAGTTCGATCCGCCGCCGATGACGCGCACAGGTATTTGCGCACTCGCTGCCGCTTTGATCAAGGCCGCCAGCTCCGATGCAGTCGTCGGTTCGGCAAAGTAGCGAGCCGGTCCGCCCATCTGTAGCCATGTGTAAGGGACCAGCGGTTCGTTTTCGCGAATCAAATGTTCGTAACCGGCAGGAAAGTTCATGCGTCTTCAGGCTCCGAGGGTCGACGTGCAGGTCATTCCGTAACAGATCGTACCGCAAAAACCGACAGGCGGGGACGGGACAATCGTGTTGCGGGGAAGTCCGTAAGCGACCATTGCAATGGAGATCGCTAATACACGAGAGTTCTCCCGGAAGCGCTTCTTTAACGACTGAATCGTTGAATGCGCGACCTTTTTTTGCTGCCTGACTCTGTTATGACCATTGCTGCCCCCTAATCGCATCGCCACAATGGGGGTTCTAATCACCAATGCGCGGACGGGAGTGGAAGCATGACGATTTCGGATAATTCATCGCTTGATCCGACGGAGTCCGCAGAAGGAAATTCTAAGTCCGCGACCCAGGTCGGCGATACTTTCGAGTATTCGACCGGAGCGACTCGACAAGTCCTGCACGAAGTCGCCATTCACAGTCTGAAGGATTATCGCGTTCTGGGTTTAATCGGACGCGGCGGCATGGGGGCCGTCTATGAAGCGGTGGAGACGACGCTGAACCGTCGCGTCGCGCTGAAGATCCTGCCCCCGGAATCCGGCTTGGATCCCCAGCGTATCGCGCGCTTCAAGAACGAAGCTAAAGCGGTAGCGCAGTTGAACCATCCACACATCGTGCCGGTCTACCGTGTCGGCAACGAAAAAGACATCCACTATTACTCGATGCAATTGATCGAAGGCCGCAACTTAGCCGCGGTGATCAAGAGCATCAGTCATGAATTATCGGGCCTTCGATCCGGAGCTCGCGATACGAAGCGAGAAGCCAAATCGGACACTCAGGTTTCCGAGCATCAGAAAGCACAGAGCGGCTCAAGCGCCGATTCCAAGCCGACTGCGAGCGGCAGGATGCTCAACGCGGATGAGTTCTTGGCGGCCATGTCGACGAGACGACGTGGTTCAGCGAACAATCTGTATCGCGCGATCGCGCTGCTGATCGCCGACGTGGCCGACGCACTGGCTCATGCGCACGCTAATGGAGTCATCCATCGCGATGTGAAGCCGTCGAACATTCTGGTCGATGATAACGGTAAGGCTTGGATCACCGACTTCGGCCTGGCACTCATTCAAGACGCCACAGTCGCGACGAACACCGGCGACGTCGTCGGCACTTTTCGTTACATGAGTCCCGAGCAAGCCAGCGGGCGCAAGTTCCTGATCGATCATCGCACCGACATCTATTCGCTCGGCGCGACGCTCTACGAATTGCTCTGTCTGCATCAGCCCTTCGACGGCAAGTCCCCCCGTGAGTTGCTGCGACAGGTGTCGTTTGAAGAACCGAAGAAGCTGCGTGTCCTCAATCCGACTGTGCCGACCGAACTTGAAGTGATCGTCACCAAAGCGACCGCCAAGAACCCGCTTGAGCGCTACGAAACGGCGGCTGATTTTGCGGAAGATCTCCGGCGCTTCGCCACGGATCGTCCGATCATTGCAAGACCGCCGAACTTAATACAAAGATCACGACGGTTTCTCGCACGCCACAAAGTCGTAACCGCCGCGGCGGGAATAGTCACGGGAGTTATCTTTTTCTCATCCGTAACCGTCGCCGCAGTGTATTACGACACGGCGAATAAGACGATGGTTGCACTGAAGGAGACCTCTGCACGAGCCAGAGAGAACGAGTCGTATCGCTTGGTAGTCAAATCGATGAGCCAATTGCCGACCAATCCCGGCTTAGCACTGGTCCTTTCTAAAGAAGCGTGCAAGTTAAATCCGACCACGGAGGCTCGGCAGTCATTGATCAACGCTATGAAAGCGAATCATGAACTGTTCCGCGTCGAGATTCCGCCATTGGGGGCCAGATCCATCGATACGAGCTTGGACGGAACTCGACTGGTGGTGACCCCCACTGCACCAAACGATGCCGATCGAACGACTCCCGCTCTGATACTCGACAGTTCCAACGGCAAACTGATCCAGGAACTTCAAGACTCAGAAAACATAACTAGAGCGGTATTTCATCCCGTTCGGCGATTGGTACTTACTTCAACGGTGATCAACAACAACACCATACCGAAGAGCGGTGTAGACAAAGCTAAGTTGCGTCCGGCCGTACTATGGGATCTGGATCAAAACGGCAGCAAGCGAGAGTTAGAACAAAGCCGAGTCTTTGAACTCACCAAAGAGATGTTTTCGCCGGATGGAAATCTGCTGGCTTTGCCGTCGCTGGACAACACCGTTTCCATTTACGAACTTCCATCGTGCAAACGCGTTGCAGTCGGTACCGGCGGACATGCGGCCATGCCGATCGCGACAGCAATTTCACGGGACGGAAAACTACTGGCATCGCTCGACGAGCAAGGTCAAGTCATCATCTGGGAATTGCCTTCCATGATGGAGCGAAAGCGTATTCAAGCGGGACAACCGACGAACAGTGCTTTTCAATTGGGATTTACGTCGGATAGTTCTGCGGTTGTGATCAGCTTTGCAGACCGCACTTCAATCGCATCTTGCGAGCCCGGGGTGGAAAGAACTTCATCGAGCTGGACTGAACCGTCGTTTGCAATCAACCCTCGCCGAAATCGGCTGGCGAATTACTGGCCGGTCACTTCGACGGTCACGGTTCGGGACGCAAGCGACGGAAAGATACTTGCCAAACATTCCATGCCGGGAAATGTGAATTGCGTCAGCTATTCACCGGATGGAGAGACGCTGATCATCTCAGCCGGCAATAGCGTTTTCGCACAACACGAACTTGATTCCAAACGGCTGTTTGAATTGCGGGGACACAGTACAACCGTGTTCGATCACGCTGTGTCATTCGCAAATCAGCGAATCTTTACTATCGGAGATCAATCTCTTCGCATTTGGTCGACTGTTACGCAACTGGCGAAGGACAACATCAACCGGTCGACATGGGGAAGTGTTCCGACTGTCGATAATACTCTCTCGACGGACGAACGATTCTATGCCTTGGGAAATTCGCAAACGGTCACGGCACTTTTGAATACAGATGCGATGACGGTTTCTGAAATCGGGAAAGGGAAATCGAGCGACGCCGAGTTCAGCCGAGATCGAACGGTGCTTGTAGATGAAGACCAAGTTTCCATCGTTCACGCACCCTCACGTCGACAACTCGCTTCGATCAAGCTGGAAGAAGGGCGAGTGCGCCGAGCGGAACTGATTCCGAACAGCGAAGATGTTTTAGTTTGGACCGACGAGGGACTCTTGCTGCGGTGGGACACCAAGACCAATCGACTGATCGGACTTAACGGCAGTGATCGTTCCATCTTCAGTTGGGATATCTCGCCTGACGGAAATCGTCTTGCGGTCGGGGTACTGGACGGGTGCAGGATCGTCAAGATTGCCGACGGATCGATAATCAAGAACATCCCTCACCATGGTGAAGTCATCGAAACGGTTTGGACCGGGAACGACGAGACACTGATCACCATTGATCGACGTGGGGCTGTGCTGGTATGGAAATCCCTCGATGCAGAAATGCCTACTGAACTATCTGTAGAAGGAACTTTGTTCGAATCAGTGAAAGTGAAATCGGATCGGATTCTCGCCCGACCTCGCAATCGAACCGGAAGAGTCCACTGCTGGAACAGGACGGACAGCAAATTGATCGGATCAGTAGAATCCGATTCGTTGACTCAAGTCGACATCCACCCCAAACAGGATTTTGCGATTCTTCATTCGATCAAGTCCGGGTTGACTCTTTGGAATCTATCGACCGGCGAAACCACAAAGATCGTCGAATCAGGATGTGCCGACGCGGTGTTCATCGAGGACGAGATCGTGTTCTTGCAGTTGGGAAGTGCTGCGAGAGCCCTGCATGAAACGCAAGTCATTGACGTTCGGGATACTAAGAATGTCATTGCGAAGTGTTCTTTGTCCGAGCGGAAAAAAATCGTCACTCACAGTTTGCCGATGTCAGGCGCCGCTCTCAGCGTAGATGAAAAGGCCAAGCTGGCACTCGTCTCCGGATATGTCTGGCCCGTGATCTGCGTCAAGAAGCAAGGGGAGATGAACACGCTTGAGTTTTCGCAATCAAGCCCTGCGTTGGTCATCCGCCGGATGCCCGGGACCGAACAAGTTTTGACCTATCGAATCGACGGCAACGTCGCCTGGTTAAGCGAGGCGGGAACACTCAAGAGAATGTTTGAAGGTAGCGGATTGCCGCTCGTCAGCGGAGACATAAGTAAGGACGGTAAAACCGTGGTTGCGGGCGATACAGGCGGTAACATCCTGGTATGGAACACAGAATCCGGCGAGTTGACTAAGAAGGAAGCCATTCACGCCGGAGCGGTAAAGAAGGTTTGGATCGATCATAGTGTACCGAGTTTCGTCTACTCCTTCGGCGAAGATGATCGACTCCGCGGCATCGATCTCGCGTCGAACACTCAGCAGACATTTCACAACGAGAACGGCATTGTCGCTGTCTATCCGCTTAAAGATCAGATGCTCGTCATCCAAGGTTTCTCCTTTGTGTGGCGAAGCGAAGATTTGTCGGATCCCAGCAAGCGACAGGCCACCAAGTCTAAGCTCGGGCGAGCTTCATTAGTTAAGAAATCGGACTTCTCCGCTGTTCCGATCAACGTCTTGGATAATGTGGCCCTGGCTGCAGTATCGAAAGACGGTGCCCGTATCGCGCTGGTGTCCTCTTCAGGAGAACTGGTCGTCGTGAATTCGTCCGACCTCAGTGAGATTGGAAGGACGATGCTGACGCTTGAACGCCCTCAAGCCATCGCATTCGACGGTCAAGAGATCGCTGTTTTGGACGGACAACATGTAGAACTGTTGAATGCGGAAACGGGCTTTTCCATCTGGAGTTTTGACGCAGAGCCGAGAGCGACCGCCCATCGCAGTGTTCATTACTGGAACCCGGTCGCCGCCTTCGATGGAGAGATCGTGTTCCTGGGGTCCGGGATCAGTCGCATTCCGATCGAGCCGCACAAAGTCGCGGATCGATTCAGTTCGCGAACACTCACAGCCGCGGAACGCAAACTGTTCGCCGTCGATCGTGAAGATTCCGTGCGATAGCAGCATCTAAATGACAGACCGTCGAGTGATCTCGACGGTCTTTTCATTGGCTCGGCACAAAACGGGGCGATTTGGATCGCATCAAACTATCGGCAGAACAGCAACCATCTCGGTCTCGGCTGTGGGCATTCGCAGCTCGGACGTTCCAAGATACACACCTTGTAGCAGCACAATCCGCCATGATGTGCCCCACCGAACCGCAATTGATCCAATGCTTCCTTGAGTGCCGCACAGTAGGTCGGCTCTCGTCCAATTGCAAACGGTTTCGTCCCGTCTCCCATAAATCCTTGCACTCGTAGAACGTAGTTAGATTGGGTGAGCGGCAGGGTGAAATCCGCGCATGATCCTGTCGCATGTCACTTCAAAATCGTCGCCGATATCTTCCATGGACGTTACGTGATCGCACCCGTAATACTTGAAGCGCACTCGATCGCCTTTTTCTCTGCGTCGGCTTGGTCGCTTCCTTCTGCCACGATGTATTGTTCGGAAGCATTTGCGCACTTGATGTAAAAAATGTGCCTGACCGGATCTGTCTGCGGAACGCCGGGGGCGGGCTCCTGAGCCGAAGCGGATGTTTGAAGCAAGGCGAACGCGACTAACACAGTCACAGCATAACGAAACATCGTAGAAGCACCTCTGTCGGTTGACTAAGTCAGACAGCGCACAGTGACTTTCGGGCGTACATCTGTGTTCGGGCGGTCGGCGCTGTCTTAGATCAAGTTTCCTCGAACAAATTGATTGCCCCAAAAATCCCCAAGCCAGCTTACTTTGTAGATCCAGAGTAGCAAGAGGCGTCAACCAGGAAGACTCTGGCGATTAAAATGAGTTTAACGAGACTGATCACGGCCCTGCGATTCAATTCATCGTCAAAGGTTTTTCATCGGCTCACTGGCTGATCAGCGGCGTCGGTACCATGACGGCGTGTTGCAAGTACATCACGTAGACTCCCTGCCACGCGATGAACTGCCCGATGTAGAGAGATCCGACATAGAACAAGGAACCTGCGATGAGCAAACCGAACACGGGCCAACGCAACAGCCACATTCGCGGCTTCGGTCTTCGTGCTGCGTAGCCGAGAGCAGCACCCATTAATATCTTTGCGGGCAGCATCATTACGATGTATACGAGGCTTGGTAGCCAAGCCAATTCCTGCGGCGTCGCCTCGATGCGCATGAGATACAATGGCATGCACAGCGAGTAAAGAATGACTAACGTCAGCGTTACGGCGATCGGCGCATGCTTGAATCGCCGCCGAACTTCCCGCACGTCGAACAAAGCACGGAACTGATTGCGCTCGGCAAAGACAATTTGAGCTTGAGGCAAAACCATCATGACCCAAGTCAACAGCACTGCACCGATGAAACCGAGCAAGCCGGCGACCTGCAACTGTTGAGCTCTCAGGCCGATGACCATCAACGAAACGGGGATGGCAAGCCACACCAGCGCTCCGGCAGCGGCTCGTGCCCCCAACCACCACAACTGCGGAAAGTGTAACGACACGGCCAAGTCCCACAATCGATCGGCAGCCCCGGACCAAAAACTAGGCCGCCATATCTGCTTCACGAACTGAATCGGAGCAGGCCACAAGAAGTGCCACCACCTTCCGCCTCGCAGCGCCGCCCACACCACCCAGATCGTCCATGCCGCTGCAGAGGCGAACGAGCCCAAGCGCCATGCTGTCGCTTGCGGACTACCGGGTAACATGAGTTGCGTGCGGTATGACAAATCCGTCACAAACCAAACGGGCAACCAAAGTAGAACCATCCAACCGATGAAGGTGCTCATTCGACCGGCAATGCGCCGACCGGGCAATGCCTCGCGCCACGGCCGGCCCGAGGACAACCTTGACGCTGCATAGAGCATGTATCCCAGTGCGGCTAACTGCACGATCGGGACGGCTGTCGTGACCGCCAGCAGGACGGTCAAACCGGCCGTGTCCCATAAAAACGCAAAGATCGTTGCAGGTATGCTCAGAATGGAAAATCGCTTTTCCGGCTTCAGGTAAACCACGCGCCGCTCACTGGAACGGACAATCTCGGCTGTTGCCACCAAATCGGCTGTATGAACCAGTTCGGCGTCTACCGGCTGGTTATCGGTGTTTAATTCGATCTGAGGTGCAACAGTGCTCATGCCGGGTTTTCGATTGTGGCGAACGATTATTGGCAGATAGAATATCGTCGTCTTTCAATTTCCAAGATTCAACCCTGTCGGTACGAATACCTTCGATCCGATTCACGACAAAACATCGCACCCGATTCAGGCAGCTTCGCCTTGGCATTCGCGTACGGGACCTCATGACCATGGAAAACGCTTCCAACGGCAACTCATCTTCGGGCGGCGTCCGCGAAGAGCTGACACCGGCGGCCGGCCGTCGCAGACCACGAGCGAAGTGGCTGGTGTTTGCCGTAGCCGGATTCATGTGTGCCGGAGTGTTAGGTGCATCGCTGCGCCAACGTCCTCGCATCGATTGAAGAATGCCGGCGACCACCGTAGATCGCGATGAAGATTTTGAGGCATCCCTTCGCTCCGTTAACGAGCAGACGGCCGATCGAATCACGCAAGCCGGACTGACTGCAGCGCCGCAGGCTGATGCGCTGACCGTATGTCGCAGGCTTTCCCTGGCACTTGTCGGCGGCACCATGTCGCTTGAAGAAATCCGAGCCCTCGAAGAAGTCCCTGACGACGATAAGGTCCGCTGGTGGACGGCTCATCTGCTCGATGATCGACGCTGGGCAGATTACTTCGCCGAACGCATCTCGCGAGCTTGTGTCGGCACGAATCAGGGACCGTTTCTTCTCTTCCGGCGCCGCAAATTCAACGCGTGGTTGGCTGATCAGATTCAATCGGGTGTAGGTTACGACCAAATCGTGCGTGAGATGGTCGGATCGGATGGCCTGTGGACCGACACACCGGCAGTGAACTTCATAACAGCCACAATGGATGAGGCTCGCAACGGCCGCGCCGATCCGGTGCGACTGGCCGCGCGTACCAGTCGAGCCTTCTTGGCCATGCGCATCGACTGCCTGCAGTGCCATGACGACGTTTTGCAAAAGACCAACTTCGGCACTGCTGATGAACCGATCGAAGGCACTCAAAAACATTTTCATAGCTTGGCTTCTTTCTATAGCGGCACGCGCGTCGCGGAAGCGGCTTTTCGCGGGATCATGGAAGACAAACAGCAATACGAATACCAGTTTCTAGGTTCGGAACAGACAGAGACCGTCCGGCCGCAGGTTCCATTCCAAAGCGAACTGCTGCCCGACGAAGGCAAGCCGCGCCGACGCCTGGCTCAATGGTTGACGCATCGCGAGAACAAACAGTTTGCACGCGCGGCAGTCAATCGAGTATGGGCGTTGATGTTCGGCACGGGTTTAATTGAACCCGTCGATGATATTCCCTTGGTGGGTGATGTTCCGGCGATGCTTGATACACTTGCCGACGACTTCATCAAACACGATTACAACCTACGACGACTTGTAACGTTGATCGCGTCGACCGATGCTTTCCAGCGATCAAGCCGCGCCGATTTTGAAGTCACTGCGGCGCACGAAGCAGCGTGGGCAGTCTATCCGCTGGTACAGCTCAGACCCGACCAAATCGCCGGCAGTATCATCCAAGCCTGTCGTTTGACGGCAGTTGATGATCACGCATCCATCTTCATTCAGCTCAAAGCGTTCGGTGACTCGAACGAGTTCGTAAAACGCTTCGGCGATCGAGGCGAAGACGAATTCAACTTCGACGCTGTGACCACATAGCTGCGCCGCCTGCTGATGATGAACGGGAACATGGTCGAAGAACGATGAAACAGGATCTGGTCGGCAACGCAGCCACGCAGATCGCGTTGATCGTCGGCGATGATGACGAAGCCGTTCGATTGATCTTTCTGTCAACTCTCAATCGTTACCCGTCATCCTCCGAGTGCGAGACGTTCAAAACGTATTTGGACGGCAAAACAAGGGGGGCCGCGTTCAAGCCGTCAGCGACAGGTGACTTGGGCCATACTAATTCCACGGAGTTCTCGTGGAGCCACTGAACTCTATCCTGCGCAGGGCCACTGAAGAACGGTCGACGTACCAGGAGTGAATATATGTGCGAAGATCATCGTAAAGAAGAATCGTTTGTCGGCTGCGAGGGAATGCAACGGTTGACGCGCAGGCAGTCGATGCGGCTTGTCGGCGCGGGCCTCGGCACAGGGATGCTTACGATGCTCGCCGAGCAACTGGCGGTTGCCGACGATAAGGCTCGTGGTCGATCTCGTCCGAAGTCGCTCCTCGTTTTATGGCTGCAAGGCGGTCCCAGCCAATTGGAGACATTCGATCCGCATTCCGGAACGGACATCGGCGGCGAAGTGAAAAGTATCGCTACGACGATCCCGAACATCTCGATCGCCGACACGATGCCGCGCACAGCCGAACAGTTGCACTTAGCAACACTGGTGCGAACGGTCATCAGTAAAGAAGGGGATCACGAACGCGCAACTTATAACGTGAAGAACGGTTGGCGACCCGATCCGACATTGGTTCACCCGTCGATCGGTGCTGTACTGTGCCATCAGCAACCATCGAATCTGGAGATACCGAGGCACATATCCATTCAGCCTTCTCAGTGGCCCGCGCGGGGTGGTTACTTCGGACCTGAGTTCGATGCATTTCAAGTCAACGATCCTGCCCAGCCGATTCCGAACTTGACGGCTCGGGTCGATAAGGATCGCATGGACACGAGGCTCAATCAACTGCTCGGTTCACTGGAGTCCGAGTTTCGTCGCGGTCGACTCGCCGATATGGATCGCGTTCGTACGCAACACCAAACAGCCACAACGCGTGCCGTGGCCATGATGAGCAGCGAACAGCTCGATGCATTTGACTTGAAGAAGGAATCAAAGGGGACGACGGAAAGCTTCGGCGATCATGCATTCGGTCGCGGCTGCTTGGCGGCAATCCGGTTGATCGAGCGCGGCGTGCGCTGCGTTGAGGTCGAGCTCAACGGTTGGGATTCCCATATCAACAATCACGAGTTGCAGTCGGGTCAAGCCGCAAAACTGGACACCGCACTGTCAGCGATATTGAAGGAACTCGAACGTCGAGAACTGCTGAACGATACGATCGTCCTGTGCGGCGGCGAATTCGGACGTACACCGTCGATCAATCCGGCCGGTGGTCGCGATCATTGGCCGCACGGCTTCAGCATCTTGCTGGCAGGCGGTGCATTCCGCCGAGGACACGTGCACGGCAATACAGCGGCCAAGCTGGTCGATACCAAGAAAGAAGAGCTTGCACTCGATGCTCCAGTGACCATCGCTGACCTGCATGCTACCGTACTCAAAGCCCTCGACGTGGATTACTCGCTCGAGTTGATTACACCGGTAGGTCGCCCGCTGAAACTATCGGATGGTAACGCCGTTGATTCGCTATTAAACGTGGGCTGATCTCGAAGAGCGACGGAGTTGCAGGAGAGGACGCTCGGTCAATGCGAAATCGTTCGACATACCCAAGAACTCTCTCCCGAATCTCGCCCTGAGGGCTCGATTCGACCTCTCCCAGGCAGTGCCTGGGAGAGGTGAAGTGTGGCGAGCTATCGAGGAGCGTGTACGACTCGGTTGTTGAATAGCAGCCTGCTTGCTATTCACTGGTCTTATTGGCTGCGCCCGGAGTGGGGAACAGAGGAGTCCACTTGTCTGCAGAGCTCGGATGACGGCCGAATGAAATGTCTTCGGTCTGCTGTTCGAACACCACTCTGTCGATGACTCCGTTGCCGCGATCATCGCGATCGACAAGGTAAAGCGATTCTCCTTTGCTGGAGAGCTTGAAGTTCAGATGCAGACCTTCGGTTGCTTTACCGTCTTCATCAGCCCACAACACGAGATAACCATGCGGCGGAATGATCGTGTTCTTGGGGAACTCGAATTTGCGAGGAGCACGATCCGAGTCGGTGATGAACAAGCTGCTGAGATCAACCGCTTCATCGCCTGGATTGAAAAGCTCAATCCAATCATCGAATTGTCCCTGCGGGTCCTTCACCGACTTAGTGTTGGAGGCCATCACTTCGTTGATGAAGACGCGCGGTGCTCCCGGTTTTGCCGCTACGCCACCCAAGGAAAGCGATAGAGATGTCTTGAGTTCGGGAGCGGTCGACTTTGATGCCGCAGTTTTTTCCCGTTCCACTTTCAGCAGCTTGACCTTCGACACTTCAGCGTGCTTGAGCAGGAACTCGCGACGTCCGTCGATGAAGCTGCGTAGAGGCATTTCGCGACCACGGTTTTCACCGGACGCCGGGCGCTGAGCCGTCACTGTTTCAAAAGCTTCAAAGGTTGAGAGCTTGCGAGTATCTTCTTGCACATCCTTCTCGATCAGTTTGCGCCAAGCTGCGATCTTCGGCCCCAGGTAGTCCCACTCGAGCGACTCCTGAGCGATCGTCTTCACGCGTTGCAGATACTTCTCTTTGATGCTCGGGACGGAGAGCAATCGGCTGCGCAGCGGTTTGGAACTGTCGCCCTGCCCGACAAGTGGATCGAGCGACACGCCTCCGGCTCCGCCCATTCCAGGAGGACCGAAACCACCTCCGGGCCCTCCAGGACCACCGCCGAAACCACCAGGTCCACCAGGTCCACCAGGTCCACCAGGTCCACCGGGACCACCAGGCCCACCACCAAAACCGCCAGGCCCTCCAAAACCACCAGGCCCTTGATTGCCCGGACCTTGTCCGTTTCCTTCAGCACCGGGAGGCGGACCACCGGGTCCACCTTCGGGCGTGCCGAACCCACCAGGTCCGCCGCCACCGGGACCTCCGAATCCACCAGGGCCACCAGGTCCACCCGGACCACCGCCGAAGCCACCGCCGGGTCCGCCGAATCCACCTCCACGTCCACCTCGACCTCCCATGCCTGGGCCGCCCATCGCGCCGTGGAAGGCTTCGTTCATATCATGCGGAATCAAACGGAACTTGCCGTCTTCGCCTTGATAGATGCTGTAGTCACTGGCTCGTACCCAATAGCCGTCGTTGTTGATCAGTGAACAATCGAGAGCCAAGAACCAAAGCACATTGTCGATATCCAAAATCGGACTGAGCTCTGCTTCCAACTGTTCGATCGGTGTTTCGTTCAATACCTTGCAAAGATGGATCAGATCGTTCCATGCTTGTTCATCATCGCCCGACTTGATCTGATAGCGACGCTTGTACTCATTCACATTGTCGCCGAGGTACCGCAAACCGCCGTCACCGTTCGGACTGCCGCCGACTTTCCAGCGAGTCCCTTTGGCTGTGCCGTAATTCTCTTTGAGGAAGTCTTTGTTGAACTGCTCCACACTCACGTACACGCCCCAGTTCTCGCCGTTGATCACGACGCGAACGAAGTTGGCTTTGGGAGCCGGGATGTATTGATTGGCGATGGTCGAGTAGAGCACGGAACTCATGAACGAAGCATCTTCGTGTGCATTCAGCAAGTTCAGCGTCTTGTAACCATAGAGTCGCTGATCTTTGTCAGCGTAATCCATGGTCACATTCAACGAACGCTTGGAGCCGCGCGACACCATCATGTAGGAAGACATGCCGCGGAAGTGCACACCAACTTCGTTGTACTCTTTACCGTCGACCGTGAATTTGGCGGGCACTTCGACGTCGGTGTTGTTGAAGGCTTCTAATTCAGGTTCCCAGTCCTTGTTATCAAAGTCGATGAACAGCGTGCGCAACACACCGGTATCGTAAAGCTCTTTATCGGGATAGTTCTTGACCTGATCGGGCTTAATCGACTTACCCGGCTTCGGCGGATCACCACCACCGCGCATACCGCGTCCGCCCATCGGGCCTCCCATACCGCCGCGACCACCTTGAGCCGCACCGGCCCGGGCCGCTTCGCGCTCTTCTTTGTTCAGCTTGCCGTCACCGTCGCGATCGAATTGTTCGACCAGCTTACGCTCGCCACCGCCTGGGCCGCCACCGAATCCTCCCATGCCGGGAGGACCGAATGGCATAGCCGGCACGAGTTCATCGGTCGTGAGCGTACCATCCGAGTTTTTGTCCAACGACTTAAGCGCGGCAGATGCGGCCTGCAGTTCGTCGGCAGACAATTCACCGTCTTGATTCTTATCCAAACTCGACATCAGCGGCAGCGGAGGAAATCCGGGGCCACCCCCGTCCGGACCTCCGAAACCACCGGGGCCACCGAAACCCGGAGGTCCGAAGCCGGGTCCTTGGTCTCCACCGGGCGGTCCACCTTGAGGCGGCTGTGCCATGATCATCGGCAGAATAAACAGGGCTCCGGCGACCATAGTCAGCCCGGCATAGCCCAAGATAGATCGCTTCACAATTTCTCTCCCCAAGTTACTCTCTGACGATTCTGTGTTCATAGGGCACCCGCGGCTGCGGAGTTAATCTCGATCCGAAATGATCCCGACGGCTCGACATCCGTGCACATACTTGGAGCACTTACCGGCTCGCAGTGAAAGAGGCGCCAGCATCGTTCGCAATTCACGTTCGCAGCCGAGCGGTGTCTTGCCTTCGACCACGATGAAGCCCGGCATGTGATGCGCAAATGCGACGGACGGAGCAGGCTTTCCTTGCTGCGCATAAAATGCAAGGTCGTAATCGATCGTCACGCGCAACTTGCCGTCGCGACTTGTGAAGTGCTCTCGCTTGTATTCGACGATCACGACGGGCTCGCTGTATCGAAGCAGATCGATCGTATATTCCTGCGGCACATTACGTAACAACAGTTCATTCAACTGGTGATAGGTCATACGACCGACTTCTTGCGGACTGCGGATGTGCAAGCGATGTTTGCCGGTAACTTTGTTGTTGCGCCACTTGATCTCGAGATAACAATCATGCGTCGGCAGCGGTCGGTCATACCATCGCAAGCGAACTTTACGCCGCAAGCCCAGTCCGTCGAGATTGGCTCGGCAAGCCGACAGACGTACATCATCGAAGTAAATACTCCGAACCACTGAGACTTCCTCGTTGTGTACCTGCCTGCGAGAGTTTCCCTCCAACAACCGCCGGACTTTACCGATATCCGCACCGGTCAAAATGTATTTCGTTTCGCGCCGCACGGCTAAGTCTTTTCGCGAGGCGCTTTCGTCAACGATCTGCATAACCATTGAATCACCAAGTTGTTTTCAAATTGACATAGGACAATTCACAACCCGGCAACCGTTCACGCAGACGCTGCATCATTTCGGTGGTGGCCTGCGGGCTCGATTCATGCACGACCACACGTACTTGACCGCGCCCGCTCTCCACGTCGAACCGCTGCAATGTATACCCCTTGACGACTTCTTCGATGACCCGCAGCGCACCGTTCTCCGTGTTCGAGAAGTAACGGTCCGCATCGCCCGAGACGGTCAGCAGCAGGTTCTGGTGCTGCGTTGAGCCTTTGGCATAGTGCATACCGAATATGAATACAGATGCGACCAGCAACATGGTCAAGGCCAATAAAGGTTGCCCCGCACCGAGTGCCAGGCCGACTCCGATACAGAGGAACAGGTAGACCAACTCTTCCGGCTCTTTAATCGCTGCGCGAAATCGAACGATTGACAGGGCACCGACCAAACCCAGCGACAGGGCGGCAGATGATTTGACGACGCTGATGACGCCGATCGTCACCAACGTTAGAAGGGGAAATACGCGAGTGATCGAGTCGGCATCGTTCGCAGTTGCGCCGCACTTTCGATATACCAATCGCAGGTACAAAGCCATCAGCCCGCCCATCACCAAGTAGACGGCCAAGGCCAGCGCCGAGACGTTTTGTTCGACCGAGACGGCTTGGCGTAGTTGATCCCAGGCTTCTTTTACGTGCTGATCCATTCGCTGCTCAAAAGTGGTTGGTTCTAGTTGGAGATGAAGCTTACCGAAGAGTTACCGGGACGAATCCTGACATAGGCTTCTACGGTCAGCCTTCCAAGGGCACCGAAAAAAGGATCGCGCATTCCACCAAGGAATGAAAAAGGAGTGAATTTTCTCGCGACCGCTTTTTGCGTGGATTCTAGCTTCCTTTCTGCGGTACTTCTATCAACCCTGCTGCTTGACAACCCGACGAGCACCAATCTCAGTCGGCAACGTTAGAATAAGCGGCACGATGACAGAATCACCTGACGACTTATCGAATCCGGACGCCTCCGACTCAACCGGCACGAACCCCTGCGGCTCCTCACTTAATGGTGCCGGACTGTCCGCACTGTTCGAAGAAAACCGGATTCGGCTGGAACGGATGCTCGAGTTTCGCTTAGACGAACGCTTGCGAGGCCGAGTCGACCCCGAAGACATCATGCAAGAAGCCTTCATCGAAGCCGATCGACGATTCCCCGAATACCAAGCAAGACCCACCGTCTCGTTCTACGTCTGGCTGCGACAAATCAGTTATCAATGCCTGATTGATGTTCAGCGTCGACACTTCGGTAAAAAGCGAGATCCGAGACAAGAGATCGCTCCGAAGCGATCGGCCGGCGGAGACGGAACCAGTCTCTGCATCCTGTCTGCATTTTTCAGCGACCAGACATCACCCAGCGAAGCTCTCATGCGACAAGAGGAGCGTGAGCAACTGACATTGCTGCTGGAAGAAATGGACGAAATCGATCGCGAAGTTCTTGCGCTGCGTCACTTCGAACAACTTTCCAATAACCAAATCGCCGAGACGCTCGGAATCAGCGCGACGGCTGCCAGCAACCGTTATGTTCGCGCTATGACGCGTCTCAGCCGGATCGCTGCGGATCGCAAACCGGAGGCGTAACATGTCGGGTGACGACGAAACGATCGACGGCTTCTCGACCGATAGCCGCAATCCATTGGAAATTCTGGCCGACGAATTCTCTTCCGCTATTCGCTCAGGTGAACAACCTTCCGTCGAAGAATATGCCGCTCGCGTTCCCGAACAGCGAGACGAAGCGATCGCGCTGCTGCGTTCGATCGCCATGTTCGAACGAGTCTCGGAAGAAGACTTGGCTCGAAAGCGCATCGATCGGAAAACACGTCAACTCGCGCAACGTCGACTGGAGACGCTGGGTGACTTTCGCATCATCCGTGAGATCGGTCGCGGCGGTATGGGGATTATCTACGAAGCCGAACAGGTGTCGCTCAAACGTCGCGTGGCGCTCAAGGTACTTGGCCCCGGCATTGCCGATACGCCTCGTCAACTGGAACGCTTTCGACGTGAATCGGAAGCGGTGGCTCGACTGCACCATACGAACATCGTCCCTGTATTCGGCGTCGGAGAAGACGACGGGGTCCACTATTACGCGATGCAGCTCATTCGCGGCAAGCCGCTGAGCGAGTCGCGAGAGTACTCGTTGCCGGAGATTGCCAAGCTGGGAATGCAAGCCGCCGGCGCACTGGCTTACGCGCATAGTCATGGCGTGCTACATCGCGATATCAAGCCGTCCAATCTGCTGCTCGATGAAGAAGGTAATCTGTGGGTCACCGACTTCGGCCTCGCCAAACTGACCGATGTCGGCGAACTCACTCAGACCGGCGACATCATGGGTACGCTCAAGTATATGGCTCCCGAACAATTGGACGGGCGAGCTGACGAGCGTACCGATGTCTACGCACTCGGCCTTACACTCTATGAACTGACCACCGGCAAGCCCGCGTTCGACGTCTCCAAGTCCTTGATCAATCGCATTCGGAACCATCAGTTTCCTTCGCCTCGTTCGGTCAATAAACAAATACCGATCGATCTGGAAACGATCATCCTGAAAGCAACAGCCCATGACGCAATTTCTCGTTATGCGTCTGCCGCAGCCATGGCCGATGACCTGCGACGTTTCAGCGAAGACCGACCGATCGAAGCTCGCCGCGCATCACAACTCGAAAAACTGACTCGATGGAGCCGTCGCAATCCGGCGCTGGCAGTTTCCACAGCGGCAACCGTCTTGCTCCTGCTGACAACGACGGGAGTCAGCGCTTGGGGATACCTGACGACGAGCAGCGCGCTGGCTACCGCACATGATGCGTTAGATGAGGCGGACAGCGCTCGTAAAGGAGCCGAAAGAGCACAGGCCAGAGCCGAGAGCAATCTGCTTACCGCGATGAATGCATTTGACGCCATCTTCGATAACGTAGCGGCACGCGGTGTACCGCAGGTCTTGGCTCTCGACATCGCTGAAGACGATGACACACAGACGCCACCGTTCGAGTCGACACTCACCGAAGATGACGTCTTGCTACTCGACAAACTGCTCCGCTTCTATAACGAGTTTGCGGTGCAGAATGAATCTGACACGGCGCTGAAATCAAAGACCGCTCTGGCTTATAAGCGCTCCGGAACGATTCTAGAACGGCTTGGACGCAGTGAAAAAGCAGAGGAGGCTTATATCAAGGCTCTCAAGCTGCTGCGTGAGTTGGCTGACAACAACCCGGAAAGTGCTGACACGATTTTGGCGATCAGTCAAACACTCAACGATCGCGGACTATCTCGAGCCGTAAACACATCCAACTTTATGGAGGCGGTCGAGATCCATCACGAAGCCATCGACATGCTCAGGCGCTGTTCCGAGCGCATTCGATCATTGCCCGAAATTCGATTTGAAATGGCGAGAGGACTCGATTGCGCCGGATCATTAATGGCCCGATCCGGCGGTGACTTGATCGCAGACGGTACAGCGGGAGGTCGCCCCGGAAAAATGTCCGGTCCAGGACGAGGACCAGGCGGTCCCGCCGGACAATCGGAACCGCCCTTCGAGTTCGGCGGTCCGGGGATGCCTCATCCTGAATTCGATTTCGGTCCGAATGGTCCTCCTCCCGATTTTCAACGGCGTGACGATCAACAAATCGGTCCAGGTCCGGAGATCAGAGACCCGAACAATCGGCCTGCCGAACGACAAGGTGATCGACAAGGCATGGGCCGGGGTCGGTTCGGAGAGGACCCTATGAGGCCGCGAGGAAGACCCGCCGGAGGTCCGGGCGAAAATATCGCGAATGAACTGAACGAAGCAGCAGAGTTATTGGGCGGTCTTTGTCGAGAATACCCCGATAACGATGATTACCGGTTCGCCCTCGCGCAAGTGCATCACCATCGAATGTCCCATTGGCTGATCGAGAGCCGCATCCATGAAGCCGAACAGGCGTTCGAGGCCTCGCTCCGCGAATTGGATGCACTGATCGAAAAGAACCCCAATCAGCCGAGGGCCTTGGTGGAACGCTCCGATACATTGGCTGCAGCCGGACTAGGTCTCAAGTCTTTGTCGCCCGATCAACGTCGCAGCTACTTGGAGCAGGCGGTTGCGAATGCCGAGAAGCTGTGTGAAGCCTTCCCGAATAATGCAGAGTATCAGACACTCTTAGGCGGTACTCACTACAAACTTGGAGTCAGCGCTGCTCAAAATCGCCCTGAGCAGAGTCCAGAGCTCGAAGTTGCCGAGAACCATCTCGACAAAGCCGTCGAAGCGTTTGACAACTTGCATCGTCGTTTCCCGTCGAATCGTTTTTATCGCTTTCGTTTTCTAGTGGCTTATCATCAGTTCATCTTGTTACAGTTGCGTCCGGAGTGGAACGACAAACTGAACGATGAACAGATTCAAAAAATGCGTGACCGCTTGGCGGGTGTGCTCGATGAATTCGCGAGCGAAACAAACGTTGAGCGCGGCGCCGGCGGCATTGCGGGCAGAGCTCACCAAACGCTGGCTCAGCTCGAACATCGCTTGGGGAACACTGAGGCAGCCGAAGCTGCCTTGAAGAAAGCCAAGAAGTTCGGACCACAAATGCAACCGCCGCAAGGTGTGCCTCGCTTCGGCGGCGAGCGTGATCGTCTCTGAATCGATGCGTCTTAAGTTGTAGGATCTTTCGGCGCCGAAGCAGCAGGTGCGGCCGGAGCTGCAGGTGAACTCGGTACCGCCGCACCGGGACCGACCGCAGGCCCCACTGGTGAACCACCCGACATGTCCAGCATTTCGGGGGCCACTTGCATGCGAGGTTCCGACGGATCGAATGCGCCCGCCGTAATCGGATTGGGAGCAACGATCGAATCGCGATGTGTAACCGGAGCGAAGTATTGACCCTTCAGGTACGCATCATGATAAGCCGGGCCGGCCCATTCGCTTTCGGTCAAGCCGACCTGGCTATAGTTGAGCAGAGATCCTTTCTCGCGATGCAGATCCCGCAATGCCAACTGATAATCGACGAGCGATCGGAAGTATGCACTCGTACTGGTCGCCAATTGTTGCTGGGCAGCCAGCAAGAAGCCGATGTTCGTCAAACCCGCGCGGTAACGATCTCGCAGCACTTCAGTCTGCAATCGGTCCGCATCTTGACGGTTGTAGTTGGTCAAGACCAGTTGATACGCTCGATCGATCTGACGCGAGGCATTGCTGAGATCGTGTGATACTCGCAGCTCTTGTTCCTTGAGCAACGCATTTTCGCGAGTGAGGTTCCACTGCGCGTTGGCGATCGCGTTGCTCGCGGCTCGCAAACCGA
Organism: Pirellulales bacterium; assembly: GCA_046349815.1. GTDB lineage: Bacteria > Planctomycetota > Planctomycetia > Pirellulales > Pirellulaceae > Aureliella. The sequence goes on from JAXMBQ010000007.1 coordinate 176,447, forward strand.
CCGGATAACTGAGTTCAGCACCGGCCTGCCACTCTTGATAGTCGCCGGTCAAAATGCTTTGGTACATGTTGTCGAACTGGTTGGATGAATCTTTGGACCCGATCAGATGGTCCCCCAAACCGCGATAACGATATTGGCTGAGCAAGTCCAAGCGAGGACGCTTGTTGAGTCGCGCGGCGATCAATTCCAGCTCACGTCGCTTGATCGTCCATTTCTGCCGACGGATTTCGGCACGACGCGTCAGCGCATCGCTCAGTGACGCATCCCAGTCGTAAACGACCAGGCCTTCCATCGGTTGTTGAATCGGTTTGATCAAACGTCCATCGGTCGCAGGCAGACCGAGAAGGTAACGCAAGCGCTGTTCGGCTGCGAAGAGACCGTTGGTACCGGAGAGAGCGTCTTTAACTTGCGCATCGAGTGCATAGTATTGTGAACGAGCTTGGGCTTCAGCATCCGCCTCGCCACCCTTCGCACCGATACGTTGCTTTTCTTTGACGAGTTGCCAAGTCAGCAGCACATTGTTACGTCCGGCGACCTGCGACTGCAGATTGCGATAGGCGTAATACAGTTCCCAGTACGAAGTCTCGACATCGTTGACGAACGTGATCACGCTCAGTTCAAAATCGGCCAGCGAAACGTCGGTATTGATACGTGCGATCAATATACCGTTGTACTGTCCCACCAAGTTCGTAGGACCGGCGATTCGGTTGTACTGAATACCAGAGCCTTGCATCAACGGTTGACGCCATTCAGCCTCGAAGAAGCCGGTATAGTCACTCGGAAAAATACGAGCAGCCGAGTTGTTGTGGTCGTAAACCAGATTGTGACGTACTGCGAACGTAGCACCGGTAGCCGTTCGCTTTTGAATTTGCGATTGGAAGTTACCAGTCGTTTGTTCGAGGTTACGAGGCTGGAATGAGGAGAAGATACCGGAGATATTCTGCGGTCGGTTATTCTTCTGCCAGAACAGGGCGCTGGTTACTTGAGCATCGAAGGCGGAGAGCGCAGCTTCGACGCCGACTTGCGGATTGGTTTCAGTAACGGCCGGATCAAATCGTGATCGAGTTGCGGCAGGAGCTTGTACCACGCTGGCACCTAAGCTGCGCAGCACATCAGCGCGTTGCATGGCAAGCTGAATCGCTTCGTCGAGCGTCATCTCCCAGGCCGGAATGTCCGCCGGGTTATCGGTCGTCAGCGGCGCCGTCGTGGCAGCCGACTCCGGATTCAGTTTCGACGCAACGTTCGGGTACTCGACCTGAGTGGCAAAGCTCTGGTAGTAGCTCTTCCCCTTCGGTTCCTGAAACGAGAAGTTGCGAGTCGGTGAGCAACCCTGCAGTGCTACGGCAAACGCCGCTAACAAAGCTCCGTATCGCTTCTTTCGTAGTCGTCGCATCCCTGCGTCCTCTTAGTCAAGTGGATCGTCGCCCTGCGGCATCCTTGCCCGGTTCGACAATCATTGCGGTTCGGTCCGCCATCCGTTTCACTCTCGATGCGCCGCAGTGCGCCTGCGCAATCGATGAAACCTTGACTTAAGCTATCGGCCGGAGAATCAGCAGCTCTGGAACCTTGCACAAAGACGATAGGATGCTCTTCTCAAGCAGTTGTCCTATTAGTCGTACAACCCGTACAGTTTGTCAGCCGGTTATGCGTGCAATGCAGATTGCGCGATGCGAAAGTGTACGGTTATGCCGAATTTGCCGATGAAAACAGCCCGGAGGTTATCCGGGCTGTTTGATATCTTATCGATTGAGATTCAACGGCAACGGGTCAACGTCGCAGTTACGTTGCGATCAATCCCACCACCATTGGGCAGCCAGCGGAGCAGAAGGCTTGGTCGGAACGGCCTGGATCGGTGAACCGTGGGTCAGGTCCGAAGAAGCGACCCAGTTGGATCGGTCTGCAGCACCGGTCGGTTCAATGGTTACACCACCGCTGATCACAGCCACAACGGTTCCGTTCTTCAAGCGGTCCCACGCGATCACGCCGTCGACACTCTTGGGCGCAGATGCGGAACCGCTCTTGGAACCTTCGCTGTAGCACAGAGTCGGGAACCATTCAGCCAGCGACTCTTGCTTCGAAGAGTCGATCGCCAGTTGCAGAGCCAGGCTCAATTCGAAAATGCCGTGCAGGCGAGCATAAGCCGGATGTGAAGCTCTCAAAGCAGGCAAGCGGCTGGTCATGTCTGCAGCAAACGCATCGGCTGCTTCATCGTTGCCGCCGGTCGGCTGACGTTTGCCTTGAGCGTTGACGAACTGTTGTTGGCTGAGCACAGCCACTGTGTTGCTCGGCAGTTCAAACAAGTTACCGGCGTCGTTGACTTGGATCGCATCGGTGTTGTAGGCAAACCACCAACGAATGAGGCTTTGTGCAGGTGCTTTGCCCAATCGATCTAGGTGATCGAAGTAGGTCTTGATCTTCGGCGTCGTAACAGCCAGGCCGAGACCGACGCGCTTCATGTGTTCGTCGGCATCGACCAGAGCCAGCGCAGTACCTGAGTTCGGATCGAGACCGAAAACGTTAACTGCATGCTGACCGACTTTGGCCTTGAGCTGTTCAGAAACAGCTTGCGGTGCACTTCCCAATCGTGCGATGACTTTGGGATCAGCCAAGAACTGTTGAGCAGCAGCGATTCCGGCATTTTGCGGATCGAGCGAGCAACCAAGCGGCTGAGTCTTTGAATTGGCGAGAGCGGCCAACGTGCGGAGGTCATCCAATTGGAAACCATTCTCCAGTCCGGCTGCATTGCCCGCCGGTCCGGCCAAGAGCACATCACGGTTCTCTACATCGACAGCGATGTACTGAATGTGGCTGAGCCCAGCCAGTTGCAGCATCTCAGCTGTAGCCGGGAGTCCTCGGCTTTGCGATGCAGCCAGAGCGGCATCGAGTTGCTTCAAAGAAACCGTTCGCAGACCGCTGCCTGCTCGCCACTGACTACGAGCAGCACCTGCAGCGAATCCCGGCATCATGTTTCCGGTGGCTTGCAAACGCTTGATGTGACCTTGCGGATCGATCCACACCCCGTTGGGATACGGAATCATGCGGCTGGTGCCGGTGCCGCCGAAATCTTGCCATTCGTCGGGATCGACCATCATGGATATCAACATCATGACGGTGCCCCAGTCGTGGACCACTCCACCACCGGCAGCGCCTTGATCAGGCATGCCCGGCGTCGGGTTACCCGGATTCACATTCGGCTGGACCGGAGTCGACCCGCCCGAACTTGAGGAATTGGTATTTTGAGCGTGCAGGCGGCTAATACCGCTGCTGACGAACAATACCGCAAAGCATGCAACCAACGTGACTGCCAGACGCACTTTGCGCGGTCGATTGGCGGTGAAACTCATACCGATTCCTCAGACTTGGAAAGCCGAAAAGAGGCCGAAGGAGGAGAAACTGACGGTCCGGAAAAGTATTCAGACTCCTCGCGCAGTCTAATTGGGGTGTTTGGCGACGTCAATTATTTTCCCGCTCACCCCTCGACCTCCGCAACGAGATCGAGCCTCCCCGCCTGTGCACCTTGCAGTCTGCCGGCCGTCGACGTAAAGTTCAACATTCTGAGGGAATTGCAGCATCGGCAGAGGAAATCCACGGATGCCCCGAATCAAGTACCGACAGCCGCGTTCGACGTTCTTTCGCCGGGTGCTTCCGACCGCGTCGGCGCTGATGGTCACCGCTCTCTACGGGAGTTCGCTGGCATTTCCTCAAACCGAGGGGCAATTCCCCCCATCATCTTCACGCCTCAGCAACTCCCGGACCACTCCAACTACGGATGCTCGACAATCCGCAGCGGGTCCGGCGATCGACATGGCGGAAGAAGTGAATCAGCTTAGTTCCCTGCATTTTCGCAGGCGAGAATTGGCTCGCTGGCGACTAAAAAGCGATCCGGTCGCCTCGCTGGCGGCTTTGTCCAAGTCGGTGGCGGCGGCCGATGTGCAGCAAAGTGACGAAATCATTTCGCTGTTGAGCGATTTTGCAACACTCAGCGATCCAAACGTCAGCGTCGAAGCAACCAACCTGCTTGCGAAGTTGGCGGCCGGCAGGTCGAGCATCACGACCCTTTCGTTTTTGGCGAAAGATGCCGAGTCTGCGCTGATCGAACGCCAAGAGACGTTGGCACTCGCGAAACTCAGTGACATGCATCTCCGCATGGGCCCGTTGCAGTTGCACGTGAACGGCGTGGTGCAAAATCTGACGACCATCTCATCGATCTCGTTGCATATCACAGACTCCTTCAACGGCACAGACGATGATATGCGTTTATTACAGTTTCTGCGGTCGGTGGATACGGTTTACGTGGAGCGCACGAACATTCCTGACACACTGCTGAAGAGCATCGCCGCCATGCCTAAGCTGAAGCGACTGGTCTTCCGCGGTCCTGGGATTCAGAACCGGCATCTGATCCAACTCAAGGACATGCACGACATCGAACATTTCGAATTGGCTTACACGGACATCACCGACGCGGCGATTCCGGCGATTGAAATGTTGCCGGTTACTCAGTCCATGCAAATCTTAGGGACGAAGATAACGCAAAGCGCGGGTGAGAAACTCGTCAGTGACCTCGAAGACTTGTCGGTAACATTCAGTCGCGGCGGCTTCCTTGGTATCTCTCCGGAAACAGCGGACGGATTGCGAGTCGGCAAAGTGGTCCGCGGAACAGCGGCCGATCTGGGCGGTATTCAGGCCGGCGACTTGCTTACTCATGTCGACTCCGTTCCGATCAAGACCTTTACGCAACTGCGTCAACAACTGGCCAAGCATGCGGCGGGAGAGACCGTGATGATTCAGCTCGACCGCCCGCGCAGCCGTGCCAATCGGAATTCCAAAGATGCGGAAGTCATGACTCTTCCGATCATCCTTCGCGAACGTCCTGTGGAAACGAATCAGTAGTGACCGCTCGCGACTGGTCTTCCTTTTCAAAACGTTTTCCACATCTCTCTCCGGCGTGGCGACGCAGTTTTCACAAATCGCTCAGCCGTTGGTTCGATGCGAATAAGCGCTCATTGCCATGGCGAGAAACTCGCGACCCGTATGCGATATGGATCAGCGAGAGCATGCTGCAACAAACTCAAGTCGCCACAGTGATCGGTTATTTTCATCGATTCCTCGATCGCTTTCCGACTGTCATCGATCTCGCCGCCGCCGAAGAAGAAGAGGTGCTCGCATTGTGGGCGGGGCTTGGTTACTATCGCCGCGCTCGCGGTCTTCACGCAGCAGCTAAGATCGTCGCCGAACAATATGCGGGCGTCTTTCCGAAAGATGTTGACTCGATTCGCACTCTGCCCGGCATCGGTCGCTACACAGCGGGCGCCGTCGCTTCGATTGCTTACGATCATCCGGCTCCGATACTGGAGGCGAACACAGAACGCGTGTTTGCTCGGCTGCTGCAACTGAGCGGCGATACGAAGGGCAAGCCTGCCCAGTCGTCTCTTTGGGACTTTGCCTCTTGGATACTCGAGGACCTTAAACAAATCGGTCCGGGCCGATTGAATCAAGCGGCCATGGAGCTCGGCAGCTTGATCTGCAAACCACGTGATCCACAGTGCAGCACTTGCCCGCTGGTCAAACAATGCCCGACACACGCCGCAGGACTGACCGATCAGATTCCACAACGGACAGTGAAGTCGAGTCCGACGCCGCTGCATCATGCAGCCCTGTTGATTTCGCGAGGCGATTCATGGTTGATGCGGCTCAACAGAGCCGGTTCGTGGTGGACGGGGCTTTGGGACCTGCCGCGCTGCGACATCACCGAGCACGGATGGTTGGATGATGAGAAGATGTTGAAGAGGTCCGCTCCGAAGAACACGTCCCGTAAGTCCGAACAGGCAGACAGCAACTGGGACGACGCACGATTGCAGTTGTTGAGCACAGAAGTGGAGCGGCACTTGTCGTTGCCGTGCAAAATCACATCGCGAGAGCAAGTGCATAAACATGGCGTGACGCGCTACCGCATCACCGTCGAGTGCTTCCGAGCGGAGGTTTCGCGCAAGACGGCCGACAAGCTCGAACGCGATTCTTGGCAATGGTGCGATCGCAGCAAATTAGCCGCTCTACCGCTGACCGCACCGGCCAAAGCTATTCTCAAAAAACAGGGCATCTTCATCGAAGGATGAAGTTAAGGACGCAAACCGTTTACGGCAAATGAAAGCGGAACGGCGCGAGCCGTCCGGCTCTTCACACTCGATAGTGCCCCACCGGACGGCTCGCGCCGTACCGCTTTGATTCAATCAACAAGCGGTCAACTTCATTAGCGATGATCAGTGCCGATCAGCGTTCCCGATCCATCGCATCCAAACCAAGTCAGAGTGTTTTTTGGATGAATCGATTCCTATGCAACCTGTCGAATCGCACGGTTACAGGTTACGGCTTCTTCTTCAGTTCAGGTACTTGGTCGGGATCGTACTTTGCGCCTGCGGATACTTGGACGAGTGTAATGCGAACTTTAGTGGGAAAGAACTTTTCATGATCAGCACGTTTGTGAGCGTGCCCCTGTCCGCCGCTGTTATCTTTGATCACGAGATCCATCTGCTTGATACCCTCGGTCCAGACGATCGAGTCGTTCTCCCAGAACTTGGTCATCGAAATGTCTTTTTCGTACACGCCGGGCTTGCGATAGACGTCGGTGCCGATGCAACCGTAGCCGTTCTTTTGGCCTTTATTCGGAATGTAGCAGATGCTCCACGTCGTCGGCTCGTCTCCGGCCGGCTTCTCTATTACTTCCAATCGCACGTGCACCGTTCCATTGCGATAGTCGACCGGCGAAGTCCAGTCCTTCGGACGCTGCTCGTTGATCAATTTGTTTTTGACGTAGTAATGCGACTTGCTCGGCTTGGAATTGTCCGCATCCTCTTTGGTGTAAGTGAACGTGACATCGAACAGCGTGAACTGCTCGGCGCGAGCAGCGTTTGGAACGGTGAAACCAACCGCTGCGAAAAGCAGCGAGAGACGAAGTGCATCGATCAGCCGAGACATGAATGGTTCCTTGTCGGTTGCAGTCTAAAGAAAATGATCCACGCCGTTTGGGCTAGGGCGATCGCGATCACTGTGGAGTATCAGTTGCTCGGTAGAGGTTCCCATTCTAGCGGAACGGCGCAAGCCGTCCGGTTCTTCAACATCAAACGTACCGCACCGGACGACGAGAGAGAATGTTGACTTATTCAAAGCGGTACGGCGCAAGCCGTCCGGTGTAGCATAATCGTTCTTGAAGAACCGGACGGCTTGCGCCGTACCGCTGGAATTAAATCAACCAGCCCTTGCGCGTCGCGATTACGATTTTCTCTACGCGCTCGGGTTAATAGATCAATCATCTAGGCGAGGTAGCGAGATGGGAAACCTACTTGAATTTTACTTCGCTGCCCGGTGACTCCTCGTAGACCGTTTCTCGCTTGACCTCCCACTTGCCGTTCTCAAAGAACTCGGCGCGAATGGAGAGCTTGCCGTCAGGAGTCAGCTCTGAAACCGAGCGCACTTCGCTGACGTTGGAGGCTCCGATCACCTTTTCGGTAATGATCCATTTTCGATCCCCATCCAGTTCCACGATACCTTCAGTTCGAAAACCGGCCGTCGTGAAATACCAGCAGGCGAGTTTCTTCTTCTCGGTGTCCCAGATCAAAATCGATTCACCGCCGTACATGCCGTCGTTGAGCGAATGGAGGATGCGAACCGCGTTACCGTTCATCGCACGTTCCCAGCGCGACACGTCGATCATCGGTTTGTCAGGAGTTGAATTCTTGAAGACACCGCGATAGGTTTTGCCGAGCAAAGGAGCAAACGGTTTGAGATGCTCGGAGATCGCCTTAGCGTCGCTCGATTTGGATTCTTGAGCGAAGAGCGATACGGAGCAGAGGGAGAAAGTCAAACAAGCAGCCGCACCAATCAATCGGGACATATCAACTTCTCGACAACAAACGATGGAAGCGAAAAGTTGCATGATAGCTCAAAGGCCCGATGCAATCATGCTCCGGCGCTTGAAGTTATCAACCGAGCTAGGCCTTCGATTCACTTCGATTCAATTGCAATCCGTCGCGCAGCTCTCGAGCAGCGCGACGAGCCGATCGAACGGTTTGCGGAATACCGACACCGTGATAGCCTGCGCCGCAGATGCGGATATTCCCCAGAGCTGCGACCTGCGATTCCAGTTGCTTGACGCGTGAGTTATGACCGACGTGATACTGCGGCATGGCTTCTTTCCAGCGCACAACCAATTGCCGCCGGCAACCTTGTCCGCTCCACTTCAACAACTCTTTCAACTGCTGCTCTGCGACTGCAGCAATTTGTGAATCACTGCGGTCCATCATCGTCGGGTCCATCGCACCGCCCAAAAAGATGCGCATGATCAACTGATCGTCCGGAGCGCGGCCGGGATACTTGTTGCTCGTGTAACTGATCGCCAACACCGGTCGGCGTTCGTTGCGAGGAACGATCAAACCGAAACCGTCGGTGCGTCCTTTAAGCTCAGCACGATCCACTATCATCACGACGACGGCACTCGATGCATACGGAATACTGCTGAGCGTCGATTGCGAATCGGGAACGAGAGGTGCGAGCAGCGGTGCCACGGAGTGTACGGGCGAGGCCAAAACGATGCCGTCGCAATCGATCTGTTCAGCATCTGTACGCACAGTCCATAGCGCATCATTGATTGCGGAACGTTCGATCACTCGCACAGGCGAATGGAGTTTGAGAGTTCCCTTGGGCAAAACATCGACCAAGTGATTCAGCAGATGACTCATCCCTTCTCGCGGAGCCATGAATTGATCGTAACGAGCTCCGCTGGCGCGACGCGCGACGGCAGCCGAATCTTCGCGCCGTGCAGCCAAGTAACCGCGCATCAATCCGCCGTGCTTTTGTTCCATGGCCACGAACTGCGGCAAAGTCGCTTGCATCGATAGTGTCTTCGGATCTGCGGTAAAGATGCCGCTGACGATCGGTTCGACAAGCTGCTCAAAAGCTTCGCGGCCCACGCGGCGCAGCGCGAACGACTCGAGCGATTCGTCTTCATCGCTGCGACGCGATTTAACGAAGTACTCGCATAACAGACGCAGCTTGCCGGCCGGCGACAGAGTACCGGTCGACAGGATCGGCCACACGCGCGTCGGCTGCACCAGACTGAAGCCCACCGGTATCGGATAGATCTTGCCGCTACGTACAACGAAAGCTTGCCGACCTTCTTGCCTGGGCGTGATTAAATTCTCGGCGTAGCCTATTTCTTTGCAGAGCTCGAGTGCGTCGGGAATCAGGGTCGCAAAGTTATCGGCCGCGCGTTCGATCAGGTAGGGCGGATCGTAGAACGTCTCGATTACACCGCCTGCTCGCGAACCAGCTTCAAGCAAAAGGACTTCGGGTGGATTCTCACCGCGGGTCAACTCCCAAGCGGCGGACAGTCCGGCTATACCTGCGCCGACGATCACGATTCGTGGACGGCCCGTCGAAGATTCGGTATCAACCATTCTGACTCAACACTTTGAACAATGGAGAACGTCGCAGCTCGTTCTTCGACTCGGCCGGACGCACGGTCGGAGCGAACACTGACTATGCATCATTGGAACGATTCTCCGAAGTTACAAGTTCCGTTGCTTTTCAATCAATGCTCTTGCGACGATTCGTCATCCGATTGAGCCGACGGCATCGGTATAAAGCGCATGGAGAATACGATCATGGCGGATATCAGACTGGTCATCGCCAGGAAGTAGAGTCCGTAGTCGTACGATTTGAAATACGTTTTTACATATCCCATCGTATAGGGACCGAGGAAGCCGCCCAGGTTTCCGACCGAGTTGATGAGCCCGACACTCCCGGCCGCGGCAGTCGCCGTGAGAAACGTATTCGGCAGCGACCAGAAGGCCGGCATGTAAGCTTTCATCCCGGCCGCGGCAATCGTGAAGCAGACCATCGCCAGGACTAGAGAGGTCTTCACGTGCGGTACGCAAATGAGCACCGCCGCTCCGAACACAATAGGAACGATGGCGTGCCAGTATCGTTCTTTGAAATGATCCGAGCTCCATCCGTTCAGCAACTGTCCGATGATGACGAGCAGCGAAGGAATCATGGCCAGCGTTGCTATGCCCGATGCCGTGAACGAATAAGGTTCGGCCGAGAACCATTCTTCCAAAACGCTCGGGAGGAACATTTCCAAACCGTAGTTGGCAGTAACGACGCCGAAATATGCGATCGCCAAGATCCAGACGCGAGGATTGATCAAACCGGCCAGAGCAGATCGCAAATGAGCGCCGCGATGAGCCGCTTTTTCTTTGGCCAGTTCATCTTCCAAACTGTCGCGTTCGTCTTTCGTCAGCCACATTGCATCGCGCGGTCTATCGGTGAGGAACACCAGAACGGCGATCCCCATCACAACCGCCGGTACGCCCCAGAAAATGTAGACCCATTGCCAACCGGCCAAATCGAGGACGCGAGGGTTCCCTTTATCTCCTATCTGCAACAGATACCGAGAGACACCATTGCCGACGATCATGGCGATCGGTGATGCGATCAAGAACCCTGCGATTGCGCGAGCTCGATCTTTCGCCGGAAACCAGTGAGTGAGGTAAACAATGACTCCGGGGAAGAAACCGGCTTCAGCCAGACCGAGCAGAAAGCGCACCGAGTAGAACTGGATCGGCGTCTTCACAAAAGCGGTGAGCGCGGCAAGGATGCCCCATGTCACCATAATGCGGCAGATCCACTTGCGCGCACTCCAACGCTCGACAATGATCGAACCTGGGATCTCGAGCAAAAAGTAACCGATGAAAAAGATCCCCGACCCGAATCCGAATACCCAGTCATCGAAGCCTTGCAAATCGTTCTTCATCGTCAGCTTTGCGATCCCCACGTTCGTTCGATCGACGTAGGCAATCACGTAACAGATGAACAGCAGCGGCATGATCCGCAAGTAGATCTTCCAGCGAGCGCTGTTGAGAGCGGACGTTCGATCGTCAAAATTGAGCGGCCCGCCCGGACGCTGAGTGGACTCCACCTTGTAGGGATTCAGTGCTCCGGTGGTTCTATCGAAATCTTGCGACAAGAGGTTGGCTCCAAGTTCGGCTGACGGCGGGGCAGTGGGGGAGCCGTGATTGTACTTGCCGCCGCACCACTGGAGAACATGCCGCTGCGATTACATACCGCACTCGAACCGCAAAGCGACTATTTCACCCATTGAGCTGCAACGTTTAGGCTTGCGGGTTTCGTGAAAGCGGTACGGCGCGAGCCGTCCGGATCAGTACGAATGCTGTCGAAGAACCGGCCGACTTGCGCCGTTCCACTTGAGTTTTTCTAACGCTGGCCGGTTAGAAACCAAGTTGTTTGGCTGCTGCGTCGATCTTGGCGGCCAAAATGAAGTCGTTTTCGCTCAACCCGTCAATCGCGTGCGTGGTGAGCTCGATCAGCACAAGGCGATATCCGGTCACATGCAAATCGGGATGATGCTGGTCTTCTTCAGCTATCCGAGCCGCATCGTTGACAAGCTGCATGGCTTGGACGAAGTTCTTCAGCTTCCATCGTCGGCTGATTTTCTTGGCATCGTCGCCTAGCGTCCACTCGCCGCCGAGCGCTGCGAGTTGCTCCTTCGATTCACGCTCGGTGAACTTCGGAACGCCACCTTCGCAGGGAACACATTTCTTCGCGGTTAGTTGGTGCGCATCGAGTGCTGCCATGATCTCTTCTTTCATGCTCTCAACAGTTGAGATACGGCGCCGATCTCTCTATCAAGATCGACTGCCGGCGTATCGAAATCGATCGCACTGCTAATCCGGGACCAGGGCCAGTTCCGACCAGAGGCTCGGATCTTCATCGGCAGGAAGTTCGCCGCCGAGCCCGATCGATTGCCGCCCGCGCTCGCGGTCCATTACGGTTGCGTAGAACCCGATAACCGGAAAGTCATTTCGGTCCAAGCCGGTCAATGCTTGCCAGTGCAACGCGGCCCACAAAGTGTAGCCGCCGGTTGTAAGTTTCGATTGGGCGAAGATCAGTTTCTCGGGAGGCGGGTTGGAGTTCTCCCGAGCTCGATTGATCGGAGCCCAGCCGCCGAAGGGTTGTTCGCTGCGCGGTCCGCGACCCATCGGACAGAAAACAAAGCGGTGGCAATAGCGAGTCGCACGATGCACATCGCGTGAGTTGCGAGTATCGATCCAAACGTGCAAACCGTCCGAGTCTTCGATGCGACTCTCGCGGCACCAAGGCAATTGACGCTTGCCGCTGACCGTCGTTTCGAGAAACAGAGCGTTCTCGCCGACCGCAATACGCAGCTCCGCAAACTCGGTTTGCCCGGACAACTCTTTACCCAGCGCCGGAATGATTGCGTCATCGGGCAACTGCCAGTTGCGATCCCCGAACTTGAGCGCAGTTTGAACCGGGCGCAGTCTCAATCGAAACAAGAGTGCCGGATCGAACAATCGCTCGTCAGCATTACTCAATGGTCTACTCGATTCCCGGAATCACCGAAGCAACGTAAGTCTAAATACACGGGCTTGTTGAACTAATTCAAGCGGAACGGCGCAAGCCGTCCGGTAAAGCACGATCGACAATGAAGAACCGGACGGCCTGCGCCGTTCCGCTCAATTAAATCAACAAACCATTATCTGCACGGCCGAATGCTCAACGCATGTCGGCCGCTATTCGAACGTCGTTTCAATTCGCCGTGATGACAACTCAACCTCAGCGCATGATGTACGTCACATTAGGTCGCAAGATCGCCGAACAGCGGCGTCGACAGATAGCGCTCGCCGAGGCTGCACATCACGGTTACGATGCGCTTGCCGCGGAACTCGGGACGAGCTGCCACTTGAGCGGCTGCCCACATGTTGGCTCCGCTGCTGATACCGGCCATGATGCCTTCTTCCTTGGCCAGACGACGTCCCCATTCGAATGCGACTTCATCGTCGACAGTGACGACATCATCGATGACCGAAGTATCAAGGTTCTTCGGAATGAAGCCTGCGCCGATCCCTTGGATACGGTGCTTGCCCGGCTGACCGCCGCTGATCACCGGTGAATGCTTCGGCTCGACAGCGATGGCTTTGAAGTTGGGGTTGAGTTTTTTGATGTAACGCGAGACCCCGGTGATCGTTCCGCCGGTGCCGACGCCGGCCACAATGGCGTCGATGTTGTGCAGGCTGTCTTCCCAAATTTCAGGACCGGTGGTGGCTTCGTGAATCGCCGGGTTGGCCGGGTTCTCAAATTGCTGAGGCATAAAACCATCGGCATCGTTGGCGACCAGTTCGGTGGCTTTGGCTATCGCACCGCGCATGCCTTCTGCAGCCGGAGTCAGCACCAAGTTGGCACCGAGTCCTCGCAGCAAGGCGCGACGCTCGACCGACATCGACTCGGGCATGGTCAATGTCAAGCGGTATCCTTTTGCTGCGCACACGAACGCGAGTGCGATACCCGTGTTACCGCTGGTGGGCTCGATAATGTGCGTGCTCTTGTTGATGCGGCCGGCTTTCTCACCGGCTTCGATCATCGCCACACCGATTCGATCTTTGACGCTGTTGAGCGGTTGGAAGAACTCGCACTTGGCAAACACCGTCGCTTGTCCTTCGGGGACCAGGCGATTGATGCGGATCATCGGCGTGTCACCGATGGTTTTCGTAACGTTGTCAAAGCTCTTACCACGGGGCATGTGTCGAATCTCAACTGTGCGAGGTCGATGGATGCGGTCGAGAAAAGAACTGGACCGCAATCAGTTTCGACAACATCATGCGGCAACGGAGGGCGAGTTGACAAGCCCGCTTCGCTCAGCCGCAGGCAAATTCGAACCGCTTCCGCCGGTCTGCGATGAGAGTTCCAAGTGCTCGAGCAGTAGTTCAATCAGGAATCGATCGGCTTGAACGAGGATATGTCGCAGACTTCCCGAACCCGCTCCGTGCGTCGTCACTTCCAGCGCACCTAAGTGCAACCGCATCAGAGTACGGCCGGTCAGCCCTAAACTGTGACATTTCACGGCCAGCCCCCGTATGCTTTGGGAAGCAGCCGTCGAAGCATCAAAGGTATATTGCTTGAGGCACGCAATGTATTCGAGTTGCAAGACCGCCGGCGGCTCGACTTCTGTTCTCGCGGACCTAACCCCGGTGCGCTGAGAATCTTGCCTCGTTGTCCCCGCAGAGACTGTCTCTCCTGCGTGAAGCGCATCGAGTCGAGCGAGCAGGGACTGCTGAGCCGACATCAGGCGATCGAGCTGATCGACTTCGCGCCGACGAACTCGCGCCGCTTCTTCCTCGGCTCGACCGCGCTCACTACGCAGCTTGATCAGCTCGATTGTGTTTCGCATCTGATGAACGAGTGTGATCGGATCGCATTGATCGAGATCGAGACAAACAGCAGCGCCTGCGTCGAACAGCGGGACATGCCAGCCTTCGTGCGGCTTCATTCCGAGCACGATACAGCCGCCTTCGAACAGACGAAGATGTTTAGTTTGTTCCAGTAGCGATAAAGTCTCTTGTCCGCTTCCTTCGTGCCATATCAGCGCCGCATCAAAGTGTCGCTTGCGTGCTGCGGCCGCGGCATCTTTCAAGTCGCCGACTTGGGTGACTCGCAGGTCGTGTCCGCCGCCGCATAACAGGCAAGCCTGCAACCAAGGCCCCTGACGCTGGATCGGCAGGATCGCAAGAAGTGCGGGCTGCTGCGTTGAATTGTCGGCCTGCATCTTGAGATCTTCCTGACCTACTAGTTCCTCGAAACGGACGCTCCGCACGAACCGAAACGTTGCTCTTAGAAACTTCGCTGCGCGACGTCAAGAAAGACTAGGCAAACTCACCGTGGAGCCGCGGCCCTGTGAGACTCAAAATCTCTTCAGATCTGTATTGATTCATCGCCGGCGATTTCCGACACTTAGCCGTTTCGAACTCTTCGGAAGAGGTGATCGAAAACGGATCGACATGATGACGATCTGCCTGTTGCATAATCCTTCGCGCTGCAGCGAAGTGCGATCGGAATAGGGTTGGAGCCCGCGATGACGATGAATCGTTCAAGGAAGAGGCGGCACTTGCTGCGAATAGCAGTTGCTGTCTGCCTCGCGCTCGGCTCTCCCATCGGATGCGGGCACTTCGCCGCCACGCGACGTCCGCCGCCGACGATCGAAGTACCGATCGCCAATCCCTTCCAAGTCGGCATGGCCGATCCGGCATTTCTCTGGCGACAAGTTGTGGACGAAGTCGACAACTATTTTCGCATTGCAGTGGAAAGTCCCGTGCGACGCGATGAAATCGCTTGGATCGAAGGTCGCTTGGAAACATTCCCGGAAGTCGGATCAACTCTGCTTGAACCGTGGCGACGCGATTCGACTCGCGGTTACGAACGTATCCAAAGCACGTTCAAGACGATTCGTCGAACTTGCTATGCCAAAGTGATCCCCGGACCGGACGGCTACATGATCGACATCCAAGTGATCAAAGAGCAGGAAGATGTCGATCATTCGCAGTATCCTTCCGCCGGTTCTTCGACTCAGCGCCATGACGGCTCTGTTGTGCGCACCGGTAATACGCTCAGCGATCTTCCGTCGACGATCGGATGGTACACAATCGGACGCGATTTGGAATTAGAACGACGCATCGCCGAGGGCATTGCGGGACGTTTGACGAATGTGGAAACGCCGCGTCGCAACGGCTTGCTGGATCATTGATCGCTTGAAGTCTCGGCGGTCGAACTCCCCATCGAATCGCAGGTGCGATTGACCTCGTTTTCCGTCTTGGCTGACCTGTCTGGTTCTGTTACTGTAACGCCTCACAACTAACGCCGAGACTGCTGGAGGGAGCCGAGCAATGCCTGGTGCGGGAACCGATAAGTCGACAACCAATATCCGCTGGATGATCCGTCGCGATATGCCGGCTGTGCTCGACATCGAACAACAGAGTTTTGAGTTCCCTTGGAGCGAAGAAGAGTTCATTCGCTGTCTCCGTCAACGCAACTGCATCGGTATGGTTGCTGAGCTCGACAGCGTGGTATGCGGGTTCATGATTTATGAACTGCACAAGAACCGCCTGCATCTTCTGAACTTCGCAGTCGCTCCGAGCGCGCGACGCAAAGGAGTCGGTTCAGCGATGGTTTCAAAGCTGTCCGGTAAGCTTTCCGCCGATCGACGCAACCGTATCATGCTCGAAGTGCGAGAGACCAATCTCGACGCTCAGATCTTCTTCCGTGAAAGAGGGTTTCGAGCCATCAGCGTCCTACGCAGCTTCTATGAAGATTCGCCCGAAGATGCGTACTTGATGCAGTATCGGCATCGCGCTGATTCGCAAGATGCCGTGGTTGGCCCCGGTCAGATTGACCGCATGGCCGGCTGAGAGATTTTTCAACGTGTTCGGACTCTATCGTCCGGAACACTCGACGAACACTGTTTCAAATTCGATCACCGTACCGGGAAAGGCTCGGCACTGAGCCGGACTTTCCCAATCCATGGTATCGATCTCTTTTTGCCAGTTCTCGGCGCTGCACGACGATTCGACCAAGTCGATACGCTGGATGTCGATCGACGACTCTACAAACTCTTGACTCATGTTCAGCTCCGGTACCTCAGATGCGCATTCGTCTCAGACGATTCATTTCGCCAGAGACGAGGCTTGGACTTCGGTCGCCGTGTAGCTCTCCGACGCATTGATCCGCTGCCGATCCCGGCTGCGCATCACACATCGGTGAACTCACCGCACTTATCGACGACCGACGATCGGCTAACGCGGACATTCCCGACCGCGTTGCCTCTCCACCTTTTCTCTAGCTTAAGAACCGGCCGCCCCCCCATCGTTGTGCAATCACCTAACAGCTCACAAACCGCTGCGGCAGCCGACTGTACCGGTCATAACGATTGCACAGCAACGCGATGCCTGAACACAGTAGCTGCTCGGCTGTGTAGCTGTTGGAGCTGAGTGCCGAGCCGCCCCATACTGTTACGCAGCATTCTGTTGCGCAGCAGTCTGCTTTCGACCGCGAGCGATCAAATAGTAGAAAACCGGAGTCAAAAAGATTCCGAATACAGTCACGCCGAGCATTCCGGAAAAAACTGCAATGCCGAGCGTGCGACGCATTTCCGATCCGGCTCCGACAGCGAGCGCCAAGGGAACGACGCCGAGGATGAAGGCGAATGAGGTCATCATGATCGGCCTTAAGCGCAAGCGGCAGGCTTCCACGGTACTGTCGAACGCCGGTGTTCCCGATTCTTGTTTGGCCTTCGCAAACTCGACGATCAGAATCGCATTCTTGCTGGCGAGCCCCACGAGCACGATGAATCCGATCTGCACGAAGATGTTGATGTCCAGCCGAACTATGGCCACGCCTGCAACCGAACTCAGCAGACACATCGGCACAACCAAAATGACCGCCATCGGCAGAGTCAGGCTTTCATATTGAGCCGCGAGAACGAGAAACACGAGCACTACGGAAACCGCAAAAACAATCAGCGCGGTATTGCCGGCTTGAATCTGCAGATAAGTCAGCTCGGTCCACTCCGCCGACATACCGCCCGGCAGTTGCTCGGTCGCCAAGCCGTCGACGAGTTTGACCACATCACCCGAACTCATCCCCGGCACAGCAGCACCGTTCACCGCCGCCGCGGTGACTCCGTTGTATCGCAGCACCATTGCCGGTCCGTTGCTGGGCACGACTCTCGCCACAGTTTCCAACGGCACCATTGCTCCGGATCGAGTACGAACTTTGAATCGCCCGATCTGTTCGGCTCGCACTCGAAAATCGGGATCAGCCTGCAAGTTGACTTGCCATGTACGACCGAACTGATTGAAGTCGTTCGCATAGCTGCCGCCGAGATACAACTGCAACGTCGTGAAAACATCTTGGAGCGAGACACCGAGCGATTTACATTTCACACGATCAATGTCGACATACATCTGCGGCGTGTTCGCTCGAAATCCGTTGAACAGCCCGAGCAACCCGGGTTTCCCGTTGCCGGCTTGCGCCAGTTCATCGGCCGATTGTTGGAGCACGTCATATCCAAGCGCTCCGACGTCGCGAACTATCAGCTTGAAACCGCCGGCACTTCCTAGTCCATCGACCGGCGGCGGTCCGAAAACACTGACCACTCCGTCTTGAATTTCTTCACTGCAAACTCGACGAATCTTCGCAGCAATTGCCGCGGCTCTTCCCTCCGGTGTCAACCTATGGTGGAACTCATCCAGGATCACGAACATTGATCCCGAGTTCGATGACACGGAGTTCTGCACGAACGATTGACCGGTGACTCCGATCGTATGTCCGACCCCGGCAATGCCTCCGTTTGCCTTGCCATGTTCATCGTGATTGTGATCCTGATTGCCGTGCGGATCGTCACCGAGGAGTTCTTTCTCGATGCGCGCAATGACTTGTCGCGTTCTATCGACCGAAGCCGAATCGGGTAACCGCACGTCGAGAAGCAGATAGCCTTTGTCTTGATTGGGAATGAAACCGGTCGGCACATGGGTCATGCCGTAATAGGTCAAGTAGAGTAGTCCGCCGTAACCGATCAGCACGATGAAACTCAATCGCAACAGACGTCCGACGAATCGAGCATAAACGTTCGACGCGGCTTGAAAGCCGATATTGAACAGCTTGAAGAACCAACCGAGTACCAAATTGATCAACCACGTCAGCGGATCGCGCTGCTCGTTCTTGGGACGAAGGAGCATAGCCGAAAGGGCAGGGCTGAGCGTCAGTGAATTGAGCGCGGAAAAGAATGTAGAGACCGCGATCGTAACGGCGAATTGCTTGAAGAATTGACCGGTGATACCTGTGATGAAGATACACGGCACGAACACGCACATGAGAACCAGGGAAATGGCAATGATCGGTCCGGAGACTTCGGTCATCGCTTTCCGCGTCGCTTCGCGAGGTGAAAGTCCATGCTCCAATTCATGCTCGACCGCCTCAACCACCACGATCGCATCGTCGACCACGATACCAATGGCCAGCACCAGGCCGAACAACGAGAGATTGTTGAGGCTGAATCCGAGTCCGGCCATCACGGCAAAGGTTCCTACAATGGCGACCGGGACTGCGATCAGCGGGATGAGTGTGGCTCGCCAAGACTGTAAGAACACGAGCACCACGATCGCCACCAAGATGATGGCATCGCGCAGAGCCTTGAAGACTTCGTAAATCGATTCCGATATGAATGGAGTCGTATCGTAGACGATGCTGTACTCGACATCCTCAGAGAACTGTCCCTTCAATTCCTCCATGCGCGAGCGAACGCGTTTGGCGGTGTCGAGCGCATTCGATCCGGGCAACTGATAGATGGCCAGACCTACCGAGGGTCGGCCATCGAGCGTGCACGCCGTATCTTCATTCTTTGCCCCGAGCTCGATACCGCCGTACATACGTCCGTCGGAACCAGTACGCCGCTCGGTCACCAAGTCCTTCAAACGTACGACTCGCCCATCGTTGCCGGTCTTGACGACGATCTCCGAAAACTCTTCGGGGCGCAGCAGTCGACCTTGTGTAGTCAACGAGTATTGAAAGGCTTCGCCTGCAGGAACCGGCGGTCTTCCAAGTGATCCCGCGGCCACTTGGACGTTTTGTTCGCGCAGCGCTTGCAGAACGTCCGGTGCCGTCATGTTACGTGCGGCGATGCGCTCGGGATCGAGCCATACGCGCATGCTGTAGTCGAGCTGCCCCAGGAAGCCGACATCTCCGACCCCCTGAACGCGAGCCAATTCGTCGCGCAGATTGATCGTCGCGTAGTTGCTCAAATAGAGCTGGTCACGCGTATCGCCTGGTGAAAACAGATTCACCACCAGCAACACACCGGGTGACTTCTTCTTGACGCTCACTCCAGTCTGTTTGACTTCGGACGGGAGCGAAGGGAGGGCCAAGTTCACTCGGTTCTGCACGAGAACCTGAGCCATATTGAGGTCAGTGCCGACTTCAAACGTCACGGTCAAGTTGTAACCGCCGTCGTTGGTCGACTGCGACGTCATGTACAGCATGTTCTCAACGCCGGTCACCTGCTGTTCTATCGGCGCAGCCACTGTCTCCGCGACTACCTTACTGCCGGCACCTGGATAAAAGCATGACACTTGAATCGTCGGCGGTGCGATGTCCGGGTACTGCGCGACGGGCAATGTCCAAACGAATAATCCGCCGGTCAGCGTGATGATGACAGAGATGACGCCGGCGAAGACAGGTCGATCGATGAAGAAATGCGACAACACGATACGCTCCTTTTATTGCTCGACCACTTGGACTTCGAGCCCCGGACGTACGCGTTGAATGCCGCGTGCGATGACTTTGTCTCCTGCCGCGATTCCTTCCTTAACGATCCGCATGCGATCGCGCTGTGCGCCGATCACCAAGTTGCGACGTATCGCCTTGCCTGCTTCGACGACGTAAGCGAACTTGCGACCTTGATCGTCGCCGATGGCTTCTTCCGGAATGAGCACCGCATCGTACTCCTCAGAAACAGGAATGCGAACGCGAACAAACATGCCGCCGGTCAAGAGTCGATTCTTGTTGTCGAAGACGGCACGAATACGGATCGTACCGGTCTCCGCATCGATGCGATTCTCGGCGAAGTCGAGCACTCCGACATGCGGGTAGTCTTTTTCATCCCCCAACTGCATTTCGCATGGAACTTGCAGCGATTTCAGCGTCGCATCCTGCGGCTTGCCTTCAGCTGCCGCAGCCTGTTTGCGCTGGTACCGTAACATGGACCGTTCGTCGACATCGACGTACGTATAGATCGGATCATTGCGAACGATCCGAGTCAGCATCGTGCCGGTCCCTAAGCCGCCCGAGACAACATTTCCTTTCGTGACGAACGCACGGTCGATCCGGCCGCTGATCGGTGCAGTGACTTTCGTATAGTTGACGTCCAATTCCGAACGCTTGGCATCGGCTTGCGCCGCAGTGATCTGCGCTTGTGCCTCTTCGACGGCCGCTTTGTACTCTTCAAATTCATCAGGAGTAATGGCTCCGGTTTGGATCAGAGCTTTGGCACGATCGAACTTCTTTTCAGCCAGATTCAGTTTGGCTCGCCACAAATCGATGCGGGAAAGTGACTGTTGATGAATCGCTTGATACGCGTCGGGCTCGATCTGAAACAGCAACGCACCTTCGTCGACGAATGCTCCGTCGGTGAATTCGACGCTGCGAATGAAGCCGCTGACACGCGATCGCACTTCGACTGTCTCGACGGCTTCGGTTCGACCGATGAACTCGTCATAGTCGATCGTCTTTTGCGATCCTGCAGCCACGACAGCCACCTTCGGCGGTCCTGCCTGAGGTAGCGTAGCCTGCGGCCCTGAACAGCCGAGCGTCGCGGAGATCGCTGCTGCGGCAATGATAAGCAGCGAACCTCGGACGGTTATACGACAGAGGGATTGGGAACTTGCAAACAACGGCATGGCGAACGAGCGCAGAGAGCGACTCTTCATGCTGATGGATCCTTTGGACTCGACTCGAAATCAAGGATTGCGAGTTTACCCGACTGATCGATTTTCGTCAGGGTTTTCCACTCTCAATCCGTCCGAATCTTCCCAATCCAGAATCAGCTCCGTCGTGCGGGCCGTACCGTGGTCCACGAGCCAACGAGCCAGAGGAGAAACGATCTGCGTCTCGATCGTGCGCTGCAAAGGTCGCGCACCGAGTTTGGCGTCGAAGCCGGCCTTCGCAATATGCTCCACCAGCCGATCGGTCCAGCTCACACGCTTCCCGAATCGTTCCAGCCCCTCACGCGATCGTAACTCCTCTAACTCTTTTTGTGCGATCTCCCGGATCGCCGTCGCATCGAGCGGTTGAAACGGAACGATGCCGTCGAGTCGATTGAAGAACTCAGGCCGAAACGCTTTGCGTACTTCCGATGTGTAATCGATGGACTGAACATCACCGAAACCGAACGATGTACTGCTGCGTCCTCCGATGTTGCTGGTCATGACAATCACCGTCGTGCGAAACGATGTCGTGCGACCGAAACGATCGGTCAACCGACCTTCGTCGAGCAGGCTAAGCAGGATGTCGAAGACTTCGCCCGACGCCTTTTCGATTTCATCGAGCAACAGCACACTCAAGGGTCGCGTACGAATCTGCTGAATCCAACTCGCAGGTCTCGCTTCGGCATCATGCAGAAAGCGATGTCCCGCGGCGTAACCGGCATACTCGCTCATGTCGAGCCGCGTCATCGCGGGAGTCTCGCGCGCGGCTCCGAACAAATAAGCTGATAGAGATTTCGCAAGCTGCGTTTTACCGACTCCGGTAGGTCCGCAGAATAACATCGATGCAAACGGTCGCTGCGGATCTTGCACGGCTGACTTGATACGCGTCACCACGCCGGCCGCGGCACCACACGCATCACCTTGCCCGATGACTTCTCGCGAAAGTGCTTCAGCGACCGCAGATTTCGAAAGAGTTTGACGATCATCCAACAACACCAAAGGCAAACCGGTGCGTTTGGAGAATTTTTGCATGACGATCGCCTCGGACAATTCGTTCGGCGCGCTTGTCCCGGGCGCTGTCGATGCTCGACGCGAAGTCAACTCTTCGACAAAGTGCATCGCCGCGCCGGGCGCCGCAGTATGCCGTTGGTATTGTCGGCAGATGCGGCTGATGACGCGCGGCACATCTTCATGCAGCTTCGTCTGAGTCGCCTGCAGCTTGCTCTTGAGAGTCGTGCGAATCAAATCAATCTCTTGCTCCGCTGCCATCGGTTCCAGTTGCACCAGAGGCAAAGCATCGACGAGTGAGGGTAACAAGCGGCGACATGCGTCGAGTTCCCCCGGTGTCGCTTCAGCAACCAAACGGAGACGACCGCCTCGAATGAAGGGAATAAGAAACGCGGCTGTCGAATCACGCGGCTCGCGACCGCCGACCGCCACCAGTTCCAACAGATTTTCAATCGCCAAGATGCCGTCGATCTCAGCCAATTCGGAAACTACGGCTTCTAACCGCTCTTGCCACTGACCGAGGTATCGCATGCCTGCGATCAAGCGCCCTCCGCTAGTGGTCCAGACCACAGGCTGACGAGTGCCGGATAGATCACGACCGGCTCGCTCTTTCTTCGCATCGGCTCGTCGCTCATCATCCAACTGCCTGGCAACAGCAAGTATCAACGTCGACTTACCGCAGCCGCTTTCACCGACCACCAATGCACTACCTCGCTTGAGCGCCGACTCGAGGGCTGACTTAGGAGCTTCGCGACCGCCGCCGAGTTGCGCTGATGAACTCTTGGCGCTGAGCGGTTCAGCCACAGTCGCCAGCTTCTTGATCGATGACTGGACGGCTCGCGTGCGAGAGTCTTTCAGCGACACACGCAACCAACGCACTTCACTGGCTGGAGGCGGCCAATAACGACGCAGTTCGTTCGGTGTGAGGAGAGCAGTCAATGATCGGACGGCATCGTTCAGCGTCGTACGAAACAAATCGGGTTGGGGACAAAACAAAATCTCTCCGAAGTCAGGCAACAGACAATACAACTCGCCGTTCTGATCTTCCAATCGCAAGTAGCGGACCGGTAAGTTCACTTCGGGACCGGCCGGATAGCGACGCGAATCGTGCACGACTGCCGGACGTACTGAAAAGTTCTTTTGTTCCAGTTCAGCTTTCGCCCACATGCCCGCGGTGGACGCATGCCGGCCGTGAATCTCTTTCCGGACGCGTTTTTTCAGAACGCGAATCGCGGCATCCGGCGAAGCTCCGACAGCTTGGTATCGCGACCCGAGGGGCAATTGCACCGCGCATATTCCGCTTTCCAAGATGCTGACCATCACCGGCATGTTGACAAACATACGCACCCGCTCTTTGCAATCGAATCACCGCACCCCAGCCGTAAGGACCTGTTGATCTAACTCAAGCGAAACGGCGCAAGCCGTGCGGTTCTTCACGATCGATTGTGCCGTACCGGTCGGCT
>JAXMBQ010000008.1:0-196474 GCA_046349815.1 Pirellulales bacterium
ACGAGGCGGCTCGCCGGTCAAAATTGCTGAAGTCGTCGAAGCGGCTAAGAAGCAAGCTCAAGCTCGTATTTCGGAACTCGACAAATAGGAATAAAGATCATGAAGCGTTTCACAATGCTTGCCCTCGTCGCGTTAAGTTCAATCGCCACCCTCGGCTGCTCATCAGGCGAAAAGCCGGCGACTGCAGACAAGTCGAAGACCGGCGATGTCGCGACCCTGTTGGTTCAGGCTGACAAGGTCGACGGCACCGAGGACCATACGATCGGCAAGTGCTACGTTTGCTCGCTCGGAATGGACGGCTCGGCAGAGTTTTCGGCCAAGTTCAACGACTACACGGCTCATCTGTGCAGCGAAGCTTGTCAAAAGCAGTTCGAAGCAGGTCCTGAAAAAGTGGTCCTGGAAACGCCGATTCCAAAGAGCCGATAGGGTCCGGAAATCACTGAGGGGGCTGCGGGGGTCTCGCCGATAAATGATTCGGAAGATTGTCGAGCAATGGAGTGCTTGGAATGTCGCCGGAAGAGATCCTCAAAGCCTATCAGTATCTCGAAACGTTCAAAGATCTCGCGAAGAAGGCTCGCGAAGCATTGGACAAGGATACCGACTCGCCGCCGAATCCCCATTTCGTCCAGAATGGAATCGACGGCACGAGCAAGAAGACAGCATCCAATCTACGCAAGCGTCGCATCAAAGCGTTTGCGGGAAGTGTGTTCTCGTTCGGCGGGACGTTGGCATCCAGTGTTACGGCGGTGAATGCGGCTGACGTCGGCAAGCACTCGGCGGCCATCGGCTCCAGCGCTATTCACCTGACTCGCTTCGGGACGATGGCATCCAAGGTCCGTGACGGAGGCTCGCTGCATCGCACTTTGATGGCGCTGTGTGCTCTCAAGTCGATGAAGATTGCAGCGCGCGGAACCAAGGTAGCCGTTTCCTTCATTCCGGTGCCGGGGATCAGCTTGGTCGGCAAGATCGTCGGCGATGTGCATGAGCAGGCTCTTGCCTTTAAACAAGCAGCCATACTCAAGATCGCATTTGATCTGCACTGGCAGGCTTATCGCGAGATGAAGATCGGCGGTCCTAACGCTCGCGGTCCGGCGCTCGACATCTGCCGCAGTTTAGTCTGCTTGAGTGCGACGCATGCTGCAGGGAATTCGGAGACTGCGCTCGACGTCGGTGGACTCCATTCGGCTCAAGGGCTGAATGAGATTCTGAACGAGCCGTGCGGCTACATGGTCCTCGCTTACAAGCTCAATCAAACTTGATCACGATCTTGCCGAAGTGCTTGCCGCTCTTCATCAAACGGTAAGCATCCGGAGCTTGTTCAAACGGAACGACCGTATCGATGACCGGGCGAATCTTCGTCTGATCCAGAAAGCAAACGAATTGCTCGAGCGCTTCGCGATGACCGACATAAATCCCGCTCATCGTCGCGTTCTTGGATGTCAGAGGAAATACCGACGCGTCGGGCGCAGCGAATCCTGTCAGGATACCGATCAGCGCGATATGCCCTCCGGCTCGGACCGCAGCCATCGACTTACCGAGTGTTCCGGGGCCGCCTACCTCCAAGACATGGTCGACCCCCGTGCGGTTCGTGATAGCCAAGACCTCTTTTTCCCAATCGGGATTCGATCGGTAATTGATTGCGTGAGCTGCGCCTAGCGCTATGGCTTTCGCGAGCTTCTCATCGCTGGACGATGTGATGATCGCGCGACCGCCGCACGCATGAACGATCTGCAGTCCCCAGACGGAGACGCCGCCGGTTCCGAGCAACAGAACCGAGTCACCAGGCTGGAATTCGCCTCTTGTGTGCAACGAGTACCAAGCGGTCAAGCCTGCGCACGGCAACGTTGCGGCTTCCTCAAATGAGTAGTCGCGCGGCATGCTCACCAAAGCATGTTCTGGAAAGTCGGCGGAGTCGCGAAGCACGCCGTCGACGCTCCCTCCGAGCGCGGCCGCGTGATAGCGCATGTCGAAGCGGCCGCATGTCCAATCGCGAAAGAAGGTGCCGATGACTCGATCGCCGACTTGCCATCGCGTCACTTCGGCACCGAGCTCAACGACTTCGCCTGCTCCGTCTGACAGCGGTACGCGTCCGGGAGTAAAGCGATCGGCAGCAGTGACTACAACAGTGTCTCGATAGTTGATCGAGGCGGCTCTCATGCGCACGCGAACTTGTCGCGGGCCAAGCTCCGGAGGACGGATCTCGTCCAAGCGTAGTTGATCGTGACCCGGCTGTTCCCCTAATACCCACTGTCGCATTGGTACGCCTCAATCCGTCGGAGATGACTCGAGCTATTCGATGACGAAGTCGTTGATGCACTTCGTCTGTGCCTCGAAGTCAGACTATCCGGAGGACTGAGGAGTGGGCAAGGGGCAGTGCGTTAGTATCCCGAATTCGGTTTGCCGTATTCGAAGACTTCGCCCACTGTCGATTGACCAAGCAGCACTCGACGTTGAATCGGGTTGCAATTACCCGGACGCAAATTGCCGAGCGTGTAATATTTTTCACACGGGTGCTGGGTCAATGTCTTGTAAGGTACTAACGCGATGCTGGTGAAGAAGTGCGCGGAGGACACTGCCGGTTGCAGAATCGGATAAGTACCGATGCCGTAGCGCTCCAAGTTCGGTTGTTCAAAGTAGAGCGGGTTGTGGTAGAAGACCGGGCTGTGCCAAGCATAGGTGTACTCAGCCCAAGGCAATCCGCCGAGTTCTGGTGAGTTGAACTTACGAACTGGAGAGACCGCTTCTTCCGCATGATACGGAACCGTTTCGGGGGTCGACCAGCGAGATAGGAATTCTGCCGGATTGCGCATCGGTCCGATCATTTGAGCGACATCGAGACCACTCGGGTTGTCCACTTGGTGTCCGACTAATCGATTCATCGGCACCAGACCGACCGGAACAATCAAGCCGTGGGGTTGTCCTTCGGCCGTGGGAATAGCGGCGGCTCCTGCAGGCAGCATCGGCTGCACTTGGAACGGGCCGGGTTGCAGCGGTGTGAACGGTGTTACCGAAGTCGGACCATTGACACTTGCAGGAGCGATGTCCGACAAATGGCCCTGAGTCGCCGTCGATTGTGCGGGCAATTGGACATTTCCGCCT
Organism: Pirellulales bacterium; assembly: GCA_046349815.1. Classification (GTDB taxonomy): domain Bacteria; phylum Planctomycetota; class Planctomycetia; order Pirellulales; family Pirellulaceae; genus Aureliella. The sequence goes on from JAXMBQ010000008.1 coordinate 3,100, forward strand.
CCCAGGGGAACCATCGGTTGAACGACGGTTTGCTGCGGCAACGGCTGCTGTCCCAATACGGGCTGAGGCGTCGGCGGCTGGGGAATCGGCTGCGGATTGGCCGTTGGTTGCAGAGCCGGAGCTCCACCGGCGGGCGGTCCGTAGCTGACTTTAAGCGAGTCCTCTGCATAGAGTCCTGAGCTTGAACCAAACACTGCCGCGGTCAGAAAAAACAGCTTTGTAAGACGCATACCGGGCGCTCCGTCGAAATGTCTGATTAAGCTGATTGCTAATGTCCGAGAGCCGCAAATCGGGTTCGGATCAGTGCTGATTTGAGGTCGAGAAATCGGGTCAGTCGAGCCCACGGAAACCCTTGGTTTCGAGCAGGTCAAATTGCTCGAACAAGGCCGCACGACAGGCCAGTTTCTCTGTACATGCCCAATTTATCGGTTGTCCGGACGCGTTTCCCCAAACTCCTCCCGAATTTTTGGTTATGCGACTGTTTCCAAAGGCCTTTGTTCTGGTTAGCCTTAATCGGCTTTAACCAAATTGGGGAAGTCGCCTGTGATCGTAGTTTTGACGGTACTAACCGGCGCTTAGGAGCCGGAAACTGGTGCCCCCGGAAATATGGGCGTGATCGGTCGTGCTTCGACTGCTCATTCCCATTTGAAGACGACAATCACATGTCGAGTCTTCGTATGCGTTCAAAATTACGGAACGCATGCTGTGCGGTAAGACCGTCGCAGCACGAACCGCACTTGGGTCAACAACAAAGAAGCTCTTCAGGCTGAGCTGAAATCCGGAGATCGATTACGCGGTAAGACCCCGGTTGCTGTTGAGTTGCAGGACGACGACGTTACTCCACCCGCGACTGGCGAGGGATCCGGTCCGGTGAAGCAAGTCGAAACACGGCCACCCGGCTCCGCATGTTCCGCCTGTATGTTCCCCTGTGCCTGTCGCATCGCCGATCCAGTCTTGGACGGAAGACGGCAAGCCGAGCGATTCTCCCTCCACTCCGAACCGCAGTACATCCCCGACCAACGGGAATGGACAGTATGCGGTTCCCTCGGGCGTTATTGAATCTTCAATGATGCCGCCGTTGTCTAAACCGGCTCCGGTTCCCTATTCTCGCGTCGATCCGGCAGTGGAGAATCGATCCGCGTTGTCGACCAGCGGACCGATCGCCGAGAGCAGCTTCACTCGCGTACCCTCAGCGGAAAATTTACTCGACGGCCTGCGAGGTGATCGCTTCATGATCATGGCTCAAGAGCCGGGCGGATGCGATAACGATTCATTGCGAGCCGGCTTGAACAACCTTCGCAGAACGCGACAAGTTCGTGTCATCGCGCACTTTTTCAAACTCGGCATGCCCACTCCGGTCGGGACTTCGGCCGCCACGCCGCTGTTTCCTCGAGCCATGCAGGCAGCTCAATTTCTGCCTGTGATTTTGAGCTGGACCGCGTGGGAGAATTCGACCGTCACAGCACTCACACCCAAGTTGCTCACTTGCGATGCGCTGATGATTTTGATCGGTGCAGAAGACTGCGAGATCGATAACGAGATTCTACAGATCGGTCGCGACGGCATGCCGGGCTTTTCTTCGCCGAACGGATTTCTCAATTGGTGTTGGCCCAGTTCGTTCGTGGCTTTGACCGCGATGAACGGTATGGCACCAATCGAGATGCTGTTCTCACAGAATATCCGAGCGGTTCTGTTCCCCGATCCTACGTATCCCACGCGCCTGCTCGGCTTTGTAGAGCGGAGCATGCGCGATGTGATCGATGAATTCTCACTGAGAAGTCTCGGTTAAGACCACCGGCATATCGGTGAACGAGACTTTCTGTGCTCGCGGCGAACCGATCGTGTCGTCACGATGAGTCGGTTCGGTTTCATAGTCGCGATACTTGGCTCGTTCTTCCGCATCCATGTAGGCCTTCGGCGGCGCACCGGATTCGGCGAGAGCTACGTTGCAGTATTGCAGCAGCGATCCTTTTTCGTAGTTCACGTTACGCAGCGCCAAGATGTACTCGACTTCGGCTTGATAGAATCGCAGCCGAGCATCCAGCAGGCGTCGGTGTGTCTCAAGACGCACGTCCAGTTCTGCTTTCTCTTGATCGTTGCGCTTCGCCTCGATCGCGCCGAGCTGTACGACGATCGCATCCAGTCGCTTCTTCTGCAACTGCAGGTTCTCGTACGCTCGTTTCGAATCGTTGATCGCATTGCTCAAACCGAAGTGAACGTAACGCTCTTGTTCTCGCAACAACTCGATTTCGCGAGCCAGCGCCAATCGCGAGTTCTGAACAGCGGCTTGCGCTTTGCGGAATCCGACGGGCATCGCGTACTCGAAACCGACTTGCCATTCTTGGAAGTCCCCGTTGTACAGCGTGTCGGTCGCACTGTTGTTGCCGAACAAGTCATGACCGAATCCGCGGAATCGATAACGACCGATCAAATCCAATTGCGGCTTGAGGAAGTTGCGGTTAGCAATGAGTTCCAATTCGCGTTGCTTGATCACCCAACGTTGACGGCGTAGTTCTTCACGCGACTCGATGGCTTCTGCCACGCAACTGTTCCAGTCGTAGATCACCGGAGCAGCAGTCGGCATGTCCACTGGTTGCAGCAATCGTCCGTCATTGATCGGCAGACCGATCATCAAACGCAGTTTTCGCTCGGCCACTCGTAAGCCGCCGGTGCTGCGGAACGTACCGCCCGAGCTGCCGTTGTTGGTTCGAGTACCGTCCAAGGGACGACCGTTGAGCGCATCGATGACTTCCGTTTGGAAGCGAAGGACTTGCTCTTCGGCTTGAGCCATCTTGCCTGTACCTTCGGCAAGCGGGTCCATTTTATCGAGCGTGTCTTTGGCGATCGAGCGTACGAAGATCTTGCTCTCAAGATCTCGATACGAGTAGTACAGATCCCAATAGGCATTCTCGACTTCAGCCACTAAATCGCGGACCGAACGTTCGAAGTCGGTCAAGCTGACGTCTGTTCGAATGCGTGCCAGCAGCACGCCGTTGAGTTGTCCGGGGGCTGCGCCGGGACCTGCGATGCGGTTGAACTCAGTGCCGAATCCCTGCAGTAACGGCTGCCGGATTTCGCTTTCGACATAGCGATCCCAAGCATAGGGAAAGCGGTTCGAAGTTTGATTGTTTCGATCGTAGATACCGACGTTGCGGAATGTAAACAGACCGCCCGTGGCTGATCGCTTGTTCACACCGGCTTGCGTAGTGTTCAACTCTTGGTTGAGAAGACCGCCCGTACCGAAGAACGTATTGTTCAACCGTCGATCGTTGTTCTCAAAGTAGTTGTTGACGAAGAAGTTCGCGTCGAATGCCGCGAGCGCTGCTTCTTCTCCGGTACGCGGGTCGGAGAAGACCAAGCCCGGGTCCATGTTGGTATTGGTGGTCTGCGGCGAACGCAGAAGTGTGCCCCCCAAGTCTCGCATGATGCGCGACGACCCGAGTGCTTGTTGGATACATTCTTCCAAACGAAGCGGCAGCAGATTCTCCGGAGTCAACGAAGCTTCGTTGATATCCAGCGGCGATACCGTCTCTGTGTAGGCCGCATCGTATTGCGGGCACAGATTGGCATTGCTCGGTTCCAATTGTGATGCCGCCAGTAGGGCCGGCGTCGAGCTCTGTGTGAGGCTGTCTTTCCGGAATGCGAATTTGCTTCCTTGCAAACTGCATCCGGTGATCGCCAGCCCTAGAGCCGAACCGAATCCCAGGACAAAACGCGACGGGCGCATCGAAGTCTCCCCTTGCTGCTGTCCATCAACCTGGTCGACACTACGGGACCATCCTTGGCCCCCCTGTTCCAATGGGGGTTCCCTTGCACGTCGACGTAGCCCTAAACTTCGGTTGTTTTCCTTCTGCCTGTTAAGCCTTTTTTTCCATAGGGTGCGATTGATCCGATAATGCAGGAGGGGTTGAGGGGAATCCACTTGATAGCAACCCAAAATCCGCACTTTGGAGTGATAGATTACGCGGGTCGAGTAAAATGTCGGGAGTTGGTACCAGAACACCTTTGGTGAAAATAGATGGCCACAGCTCTCCGACTGGACCAGGTCGACGACCTCCTCGATTCACTCGAAACTGCCGCCAGGTCCAACGTCTCAGTCGGCACCTTATTCGGCCAGTTGCTGGGTAATCTCCGAAACATACTGCGAGCCGATTCCGCCGCGATCTTCGTTCCGCATGCGGAAAAAGGAATTCTTTGGCTCGCCCACTCCGGCGCTCCCCTGGGTCCGATCGCGGATGAAGTTTCTGAAGCGTGTACTGCCAACCGAGCAGACAACCCAGCCGATCCCGTCAAACACTTCACTTCCAAAACTTCACCGCCCAGTTGGTTTGCGGTGCCGGTTCGACCCGGCAAGTTTTCTAAGGGGGGGCTCGTTCTCGCGTTCCGATCGCCTCCCCCGCCCGCGGCCATTGCCGGCATTTGGTCCCTCCTCACCGCGTTCGCCGAAATTGTTTCGATGAGGCAATTGGCGGACCTCGAACGGTTCATGGATAACCACTGGGACCGGCTGCACAATATCTATTACCGAGTCACGGAATGCGCGGACATGCGCGAGGTGGCTTCGCTGCTTGCGGACGAATTGGTTCCCATTCTCGGAGCCTCGCGAGTTACGGTCGCGGCCGACTCGACCCTCGGCGGTAAATCCAATCTCCTTGCGTCCAGCAGCGTATCCTCCGTCGATCGTCGCTCCGAAACGGGTTTGGCATTGCAAGCATTATCAGATGAATGCTTCCAAGCCAAACGGCCGATCATTCGCCGAGACTCAGAAGACGAGGGACGAGCGGAAAGCAATGCGGAGTCTCTTCGCACCGATGGCACCTTCCGCAACTTAGTCGCGCTGCCGCTGAGCATTCCCGATCGAGCTCAAGGTTCTCGTATTGTCCAAGCTGTATTGATTGTCGAATGGCTGCGAGCCGACGACTTGCTGGCTTCGGCGCCGATCGTCTCTCACGTGGCTCCGATGCTGACGGTCTCTTGGCGGCAGCAGTCACGCTGGTTGCGATTGCCTGAGTGGACTCGGCGAGCCGCTGCGACACGTCTGCATCCCTCTCGCTCTCTGCGTCGCTGGATCAAACCGGCGATCGCTCTCGGAATCGGCGCGGTCGCGTTCTACATCCTCACAATGCCGAGCACGTTGCGCATCGAAGCCGAAGCCGTATTGGAACCGGTGCACAAGAAGTCGGTCTTCTCCAACGCTGACGGATATGTGGATGCGTTGTTCGTCGAAGACGGCCAATCCGTAGTCGAAGGGGAAAAGCTGCTTCAGCTTCGTTCTCCGGAACTTAGCCTCAGAATGGAAGAGTTGTTGGGCGAGTTGCGAACGATCGCTGAAAAACGGAACGGGCTCCGCGTCGCATTGAATCAAATCAATCTCGGTGCCGCGGGATCGGCTGCCGATCAAGGCCGCATCTCATCGGACATCGCTCAGCTCGATACGCAGGAAGCGACTACGCAAGCCAAATTGAAATTGGTTCGAGAAGAGTCGCAAAAGCTGCTTATCAAAGGCACGATGACCGGCCAAGTCGTCGGACGCGATCTGGACCAAACGCTTTTGTCTCGACCTGTACGCCGCGGTGATGCTCTATTTGAACTCGTCGACCTCAACGGGCCGTGGCACTTGAAAGTGCGACTGCCGGACAGCGACTCCGGTTATGTGTTGGATGAGTATCGCGGCGCGGAGAGTAATCGTCTGTCGATGGAATATGTCTTCGATAGTCTGCCCGACGAGCGATTCCAGACGCAGGTGGATTGGGTGGCGAGGTCGGCTGAAAATCCGCTCGGTCAAGGCAGTGTCATCGAAGCTCGCGCACCGATCGATACCGAAACGGCTCATCGTTTGCGCATGGGCGCTCAGGCTCGTGTCTATTTCGTCTGCGGACGTCGACCGCTGTGGTTCGTTTGGTGCCGACCGCTTATCGAACTACTGCAACGTAAACTCTGGTTGAGCAGCCTGTGATGAAAACAATTTTGTGAGACGCCGATTCGATCCTGACTCGAATCCATTTACTTAAGTCATAGCGAACAAGACGACGGTTGGAAGATATGAAAATGCTCGTAGCTCAAGCGACACGATGCAGATGGATAACGGCGACACTCGTTCTGGTTGCCTGCGCATGCGGTCCGGTCCGCGCAGATGATGAGAAGGAGTCGGCGCCTAAGGCTGAGTCGTCTTCGATCGTCGTAGAGAATGCGATATTGAAGACGATGGAATCGACCAACATTGCCGCTCAAGTTCCAGGCATTATCAGCGCTTTGCCGGTGAAGGAAGGCAGCCGTCTCACGGCCGGTCAAGAGATCGGAAAGATCCGTGACACCGCCGTGAAGATTCAAGTTGAACGAGCCAAGACGGCGGTCGACATTGCCAAGAAGAAGCAGGACAACGACATCGATCTGCGTTTGGCTCAGAAGAGTGAGCTGGTCGCGCAGAACGAATATCAACGGGCCATCGATGCCAACAAACGCGTTAAAGATACTTACGCGCTCAAAGAGATTGATCGCCTGAAGTTGGTCGCGGATCGTGCGCAACTGGAAATTGAACGAGCCCAGTTCATGCGCTCGATGGCACTGTTGGATGTATCCACATCTGAGATCGAATTGCGACAGTCGCAAGAATTACTGGAGCGCCACCGAATTGTTGCTCCTGCACCGGGGATGGTGATCGCCGTAGAAAAGCAGCTTGGCGAATGGGTTGAACCGGGAACGACGATGCTGAAAATCGTTCGCACAGATCGCTTGCGGATCGAAGGGTTCATTCATGCGGCCCGAGCAGCCGAGCTGGCGATCGGGCGATCCGCCACGATCATGCTGGCCGAAGGACCGGAGCCCAAGCCCTATCGCGGGATACTGACATTCATCAGTCCTGATGCCAATCCCGTCAATTCGCAAGTCCGGGTCTACTTGGAAGTCGATAACAAGGAAGCTCAGTTGCGTCCCGGTCTGCGCGTTCAAGCCTTCATCGATCCGCAATCATGAGTGCGACGCTCGGTGGAACGGGATTAGGCGGCGTCGGCGAAGCACCGAGCGTCGGCAAAACCGACGAATCCTTTCGAGCTTTGGAAGGGACCGTTCGGTTTCGTCCCGACATTCAATGGGTATTTCATGAGGATAAGAGTCGCTGGGTGGCTCGCGATCCGATCACTTCGGCATTCTATTACTTCAGCGACTTGGAGCATGCGGCCGTCTGCATGTTGACCGGCACATCCAATCTCGGTGCCGTTTTCTCCGAACTGGAACGACGATTTCCGGGACGATCGTTGACTCGAGGCTGGTTCTTGCATTTCGTCGGACGCTTGAGAGCGGCTGAATTGTTGATTGTCAATTCGCCACAGCATTCAGCGGCTCTGAGCCTGAGACGACGAGCATTGAAGCGCCGGACATGGTTGAATCTGTTGCTGAGTCCGTTGGCGATTCGAATACCACTCATGAATCCGACGGCTTCGCTCAAGTCATTGACTTGGCTAGCTGCCCTGCTCTTCCACCCGTTTACGATGAGCTGCGTCACTGTCTCGGCGATAGTCATGATCATCGCAGTCATCATGCGATTGATCTCGCAGGCGCATGTGAGGCTGCTCGACACGGAATTGATCCAAGGTGATCGCTTATTGCTTGTGGTCTTATGCTACGCCGCAGTCAAATCGTTGCATGAACTGGGACACGCCCTCGCCTGTCGTCATTGGCGCGCCGAGTGTAATGAACTCGGCATTCTGCTTTTGTTCTTCACACCTTGTTTGTACTGCGATACGACCGATTCGTGGAAGTTGCCCTCTCGTATGCAACGCGCCGCGATTGCGTTCGCCGGTATCTATGTGGAGCTCATCATCGCATCCGTAGCGGCGATGGTTTGGTTAGGCACGCATGATGGACTGTGGCACTTGCTGGCCGCCAACGTGATGTTGATCTGTTCGATCGATACGATCTTTGTGAATGCGAATCCGTTCTTGCGATACGACGGCTACTACATCTTTTCCGATTTGTGGGGAGTGCCCAACCTGTCCGATCAGGGGCGCGATTCGATGTGGAGTCTGCTGCGTGCGTTTCTGACCGGAACGCGTCCGGAAGCCGAGCATCTGGATCGCAACGTTTGGGCGTTGGCACTGTATGCCATGATCTCGTTCGTGTATCGAACCTTCGTGCTGTTCGCGATCATGTGGTTAGCATGGTATTTTCTCGTCCCCAAGGGATTCGGATTCCTAACGTTGCTGATCTACTCCGTAACTGCTTTTGGATTGCTCATGGCGACTCGACGACTTATGAATCGCTTCGTATTGGAGGCTTTCTATAACTCGGCAGTACGTGTAACTCGACTGTGCCTTCTCTTCAGCATCGTCGCGCTGGCCGCGGCCGCCTTTTTTATGTTCCCGATTCCGCACCATGTGTTTGCCCGCGGCTGCGCCGACTACGCGGATAAGACGCCGCTGTTCGTTAAACAGACGGCAGAACTGACGAGTGTGAAATCGGCGTACAGTTCGGTCGCAGCCGGAGAGATCATTGCCGAGCTGGATGCGCCGGAAAAGCGACTTGAGCTGACTGCGGTGCGCGGTGAGTTGAGGTTGCTGCTGGAAAGAGAAGAACAGCTTCGTCGCATGGCCGTCGATGACTCGAAGGCCGCCTTTGAACAGCCGGCCATCGCACAGTTGATCAGCGAGCTGAAGGCCAAAGAGTCGCTATTGGCTGCCGATCTCGACGCGTTAACTCTGCGAGCTCCGGGGAGCGGTCTGTTCCTGCCCGGTAGTCTCAAACTAGCCGATGCTCTGGCGACGGTTCACGATGTACACCGAACACAGCGCCCGACGGACTCGAGTAGTCTAGGTTGCAAGCTCGACCGCGGCACGATGCTGGGATGGTACAGCCCGATGGAGCGACCGGTTATCCGCGCCTATGTATCCTCAGAGGACGTTAAATCGATTCGCACGGACATGCGAGCCGAATGTCTATGGGATGCATATCCGAGCCGCGCAGTGAAGGGACGAGTGACTCGTATCGCTCCTGATCCGATCGACGTCACGCCGGAGGAGTTGATCGGTGATGATGCCTTCATCTCCGTACGAGGCGAAGAAGGAAAACTGCTTCCCGACGTTCCTCACTATGAAATCGAGATCGAACCGGAAAAAGCCGAGGGAGCAGAGGTTCTCAAGGGCTCAGTCGGAACTGTTCGATTAGGTGTGCAATCGCGAACGCTTTGGCAATGGTTGCAGTTGATCCTAGCCAAATCGATTCAAGCCGCCCCAAAGTAGCCCTCTCCAAGTAGCTGCCATCGCTCCTGCGTGGCAGCCTCGAAGCTCGCGACTTATTGCAACTGAGCCGTGTCTTACACCACGTCGGCCGCAATCAAAGGCATTAGAAAAACGCCAGGACCGATCGAGCGCAGGATCTTAAAAGGTCGAATGCCGACACCTTCCGACGCATCACTTCGCCGCATCACGAGCCGCGATGGCTTCGGGGTTCTTCACATAGAGACGCAGGTCGTCTTGCCCGTAAGCTCGCAGCATTCGAGCGTGATCCGGCATCTTATCGAAGAACAGTTGTTCAACGGCTGCAACTTGTCCAGGCCAGCAGTAGACATAAACGAGATCGACTTCCGGAGAGAAATCAAAGTAGCTGCCCGTATGGATCGGCGACTTAAGCCCATGTTCAGCCAAGAACTGCCGAGACTGCTCCGCGAGTTCCGCATCAATCTCAATCCCGCAAGCGTCGTACCCAAGCATCTCAGCGAGTCCCACAGCCACCCCAAGCCCACTCCCCCACTCGCAGAACCGACAAGGCTCAAGACTCTACAACGCCGACCAAGCATTCTCATAGTTGCTGGGGACAAATTCGAAGCAACGAATCTGATCCAATCGACTCTTTAAAATTGACGATTGCAAGATGCACGGCAAATGACGTGCATCCCGTCCAGCCTTCCAGGATTTGTCTTCAATTAAAAAACTATGCAGATAATGTGAAGCTTTAAGGTTGGGCGTCATAGCGACTCCAAGCCGAAGAATACTTTAGATTGCTGATCGGTGTCTCCCGGTGTTATCGTGGGGGATTGTTGGGTGATATCGGTTTGGGATTGCCGAGGGCGTCGGTGTTGGCCCTATGTGTCAAAGTTATATGAAAAGGCGTTTGGGTAACCTTCCTTGCGTTAAATTCACGCTCTCCGGCAAAGACCTCTGATTTGTTGAGGTTCAGTCGGAAGAGCTGCCGCCAAAGAACGCGTTTACGCTCTTTTTCGCTTTTTCGTACTTTGATTTCAGTGTTGAGTCAATATATACTGCCCCGACATTCTCAATCGCTTTAACATCCGATTTCTCGATCTTAATTGACTCTAGCTTCGGCAAGTGTGTATGACCTGCAATTACCAGTCGAGGCGTTTTCGAGGACTTTAGGAATAGCGCCTTGACTCGGAGTTCCGTTGGAGGCTCAAGACCAAAGTCACCAGCGTATCTGCCCGCCCAATGGTACAGGCTATTGGGTGAAGTTGCTTGTTCTTCATTGTATCCAGTCTTCGGCATGTGATATCCTCCATCATCGGCGTCGACCATTTTGGCAGCTCCGCTCTTGATGTAATCACCAGGAGTGTCGAACCATGGGTGGCCTACGACGAAACGATAGTAATTGCAGTCATTGTTTTGGCGATCCCAGGCATCTCCGTGCTCAATGAGAATTCTGTCGTCTTCGCCTCGTTTAATCGTTATCTCAGAGGGGCAGAGTACTTCTTTGTCATCAAGGATTTTGTCGGCGTCTTTTTGTCCAACAAACTGCTCCGGTCGCGCAGTTAGATCGCAATTCGAAAATTTGTTTTGCAAGTATTCATTTAATGCTGAGGTGTCGTGGTTGCCGCGTATGTAGTTTTTCTTTTCCTGGAACAGCGAAAAGGCGGAGGCTGCGTTCTTGTGGACTTTGCGTATTCGGTCCTCCGTTAAATTCTTGTCTAAGATGTCAAACGGCATGTCTTTCTCGTTTTCAGGGGCACCAACCGATGCACGTAGCTTGGAAATGTACTTCCAAGTAACGTGGCAAATTAGCGATACTGACGGGTCAAGTGAGTCTGTGGGTATGTGTTTTTGATTCACCCAATTGAGCGGCGATTGGAGTGTTGTCTTTAGAAAGATAAACTCATCAGGGTGGAGGCATGTGAAAGACGGATCGATCGCGTCCAGTCCATATCCCCAGAATACGATCGCAATGACATCCATCATGCAGACATGGGTGTGCCAGTTACGTATGAGTCCCGTTTCTTTGTCAATCTCGGAGTCTGGTATGTTAAGGTACTTCGGGAAGTGTAGTGCCCAGTTTGAAAGCAACTCGTCTGAGATTTTTTCGTCAAGTGCTCGATCCCGATTGTCCAATAGTTCAATTGGAAAACGGTCGGTTCTGGGAGAAACGAGCTGTTCGGCGTACTTGTCGAACGCGAACTCGTACATCCATTGAATATGCCAATTGTCGTAGAGGTCACCGAGTTGGATAATATTTTCAGATGTTGTTGAGAGTTGGGCAGTCGAGACGAATTGTTGGAAGTCGTCGTCCAGCGACGCCCTTAGAGTGGCGTAATTCTTGTTCTTTAGAAATGCCACGAATTCATGGTAGGCTCCGTTTATGTTGGTTTGTGATGCGATCGTCGGATCCGATTCTCCGCTGACATTGTCCGGTTTCGTGAATCCGTCAATCAGCCATCCTCGGAATGCTGTTATGTGACAATCGGGTACTATAAAGAGGAGCTTTCCGCCCGATGTTAGTTTTGCAGCGACCTTTTTGCAGACGCTGTATAGCGCGTCGGGGTTGTAGTTGTTTTCAATTAGGTCCTCGAATGGCGTGAAGTTTTGCACGTTGTGAACGTAACACCCGTTTGATTCAAGGAATTTGCGCAGATCGGGATTTAGGATCTTACGGAGGAACTGTTTTGTTTCGTTTTTGCAACGGGACTCGTAATCTTCCTCTGTTTCGCCAATGACTTTCACAAGCCACGGTTTGTCTTTGGCTGCTTCTCGGTTGTAGTTTCTCCAGCTCGCCAGGACGATATCAAAATCCGAGACGACAACGAAGTTTGTCGCGCCGCTTTGCCATCGTCCGCAGTTGGCGTATCTCAGTGACAATGTTTGATGTGTGTTGTGATTCGCTGGGGAGCCCTGGGCTTGTTTGGCGGCGTGTATCGTATTGGACATGTGTGATTGCTTGGTCTATTAGGTACAGTTAGCAGCCGTGGTCTTTTTTGAGTTCTGATTTTACAGATTCTGATAGTTCGCCGTTGGATTTCTGTTGTTTGGATCGTGCGTATCGGACTATCGCAGGTTGGAGTTCGTCGATTTGTGATTCGTTGATAATAGATGAGGTATAACCTAGATTGTATAACCGGATCGACGCGCCTGCCGCCGTTTTGTGATCGGGTAGAGAGCTCAGGCATATAGAATATCGAATCTGGTAAGGCTTATTACCAATAAGTAGAGTTGCACCAGGAGTGTCGCCCGGAATTCTGATTTTTGGAGAGGATTCAATCAAGAGGTTGCCGTCGGAATCTGTTTTTCCCGTTTTGGTTGCAGACCAAGATGGACTTTGAAATGTGAGTTCGGCGTCAAAGTTGGCTAGAGGGGCACCTTCGAAGAGTAAGCGGATTTGGAATGTTGGTAGTTCGGTTCGCTTTTTGAATGTGTGTTTTTGGTTTGTTCCTTTGGATTCCATTTTTGGAGATTTTTCAGGGATGACAACGATGTCTCCGGGATACAAAAGATTTGGATCCTCGCGTTTCGCTTTGAGCGTCGCGTTCGGTCCATAGTCCCAGAGTTTTTTCCACGTAAACCCGTAGTGCTTGGCGATCTTGGAAAGGCAGTCGCCTTCCTGAACTACGTGTTTGATGTCGCCGGCCATATCGCAGCTCCCTAAGCGTTTTCCCAGGCTTCTTTGTCGAGATTGGGAAAGGTGATTTTGCAGTTTCCGGGATCTTGAACGAGATTCACTCTTGCCCAGCCTTTGGCGTTGAGCAATCCTCGCACTTCGGTACTGTCGGGTAGCGTGATGCAGTACTCTTCACCGCCGACGGGTTCGCCTGCGTTTTCGTAGACCATCTCAATCTCGATCCAGTGGCCTTCTTTGGCTTTATAGTCTTTGTCTTCGCAGGGCTGTACCAATTCGCTGTCAGCACCTGCACCGGAGAACTTGGCCATGGTCGTTATGCTCCAGTTTGCGCAGGTTGCGATTGAGCCGAACCATCGAAAGCTGCTAAGCGCTCAAAGCGTTCCTCGGGCAGCATGCGACGGTCGAATAATATGTTGCGGATCGGAAGAGGATCACGATCCGACTGGAACTTTCCGAACTTGCTGATCATCAGCTCGACATATACGGCGATTTCCGATTGCTTGCGGAATTCGTATCGCAGACCTCGGTTTATCCCCTCTTGGACTTGGCCATCCAGTTCGTCCGGTTTTACGCCGGGCAATTTGGGATGCTGTTGCTTAATATGATCGGCCAGTCGTTCACGGAAGATCGTTTGGCGAGCGGCACTGAACTCGTCGCAATCGGTTTGGGCAAAATGCAACTTAACGCGTTTCGGTTTCGCTTCGGGGGATGACTCTGCAGAATGAAACTCAAGCAAACGATCATCTTCATCGGGAAGAATAATTGCCGACGCCGGTCCGAAGAATGAAGTCAGCCTGTCTTTATCGGAGGCGCGAAGGAAGGGATGTAGAACCCGAGGATCATAGAAACGGAAGTAAAGCTCTTCTGAGTCGGGGCCGTCAATCATTAGGAAGTTGCGGAAGTGCCGCCTAGCCAATGCTAAGTCCATGCCGCCCGTAGCCAGAAAGCCCCAAGGCTTGCCGGCTAAGTCGTCGAGTATCTTGCCGAGCAACTCGACGTCCAGTTGGAAGATGTAGGGAGCGATGTCATAGAAGTTTTGTTCGGCGTTCCCGCGATAGAGGGAAAAGGAACGATCCTTGCGTTCGATCGACCACTCGAAAACCGCGGGCTCATCGCAAGCATCCAACACGGCGAACCACTTTCCCTTTTGTTCGGCAACAGACTGCTCCAACGTTTCTCGAGGCCGTACTTGGGGGCGGATAGCTTCAGACATAGTCGGCTCCTACGCAAAGCGTTTTTCAAGTGCCGCACTTTTGACAGAACGGGACGGCGCCTTCTTTCGCTTGTCGCATAGCTTTCCCTTGCGTCGTGGCCGCGCTTCCCATCCCCATCTCGCCGATCATCACCATGGGAAAGCCAACCGAGATCACTCCGCCGTGGGCTGTCAGGTCGCCGACTCTGGCTGCCATCATGTTTTCGATCAAGACGGTCGGTGAGCCTTTCGCGATTGTGTCCGGTGGTCCGACACACACTGCCATGTCTCCCATGCGAGCGGCCGGCATGAATCCGATCATGACCGTCGCGGCTCCCTTGGAAATCGGACCGCCGACGTGAGGAATGGGAGGCGTACCCGGCGTCACCATCGGGCACGTGTGCATGTCCGTTATGCGTGCTGCAGGAGGCATGATTGGTTATCCCTGATCACTACGGAGCAAGTAATTCGGATTGATGGAATGATTCTCTATGCGGCAGTCTGAGCCGGTTCGGCGGTTTTGACTCGGAACTTCAGTCCGAGCCGTTCGCAGATGTCGCATATCTCTTTGGCTTTGGTTTCATTGGGAACGAAGAGTTGCCACCGATTGGGCTTGGAGCCTTCGATCAGCGCGGCTTCCACATGTTCGAACAGTCGCGGCGGAAAACCGTGTGTGCCCTGTTCCAACAACGCACCGAGGACCGACGGCCAGCAAAAGCCGAGTATGCCTTGAGCCGAATCGATGCTTCGCGATGGATCGGTCAAGCAGTCACGCAATGCGGCGAGCAGCTTCGGCTTCGGCGTCTTGCTGAACAATATCACCAGCGAATCTCCGCCCCATGCCTCGTCCGCTAACTCTTCCGCTTCTTCAGGCTTTGCAAACGAGATCAAGTTCGGAGTCTGCACAGCCGCGAAATCGGGCAGCCAACTGAAAAGTTTGGATTCACTGACTGCATTTGATTCGGGGAAGGGGATTCCGATGCGTGAAAAGTCCGTCAAGTAAAACTCGGGCGCCAGATGACGAAACGGAACGATCAAATCGAGCACCGACATGTCTTCGGGCAGACTTCCGCGCAGACACCATGTTTTGCTCGGGCATTGGCTGATCTGGATCAGCATCCCGCGCTGAGTCGTCGATCCGGCGGATTGTACAGACGACGTCGTCGATGCGCCGTTTGCTCCGCCGCGCGCTATGATTCCGTCGGCCGCTTCGACTTCCACAGTGAAATCTGTTCGCCCTGCGTGAATCCGATCCCCATGGAATAGAGCCTGAGACAGGATCGGATTTCCATTGACGAACGTTCCGTTCACCGTCTTTAAATCTTCGATCACGCAGGTTCGCTCTTCACACGTCACTTGAAAGTGGCGACGAGCCAAATACGTATCGCTTTCGACGCAGCATTCGCACTCTGAGCTTCTGCCGAAGGTCAGCGACTGCCCGGGCGACAGCCAGAATAGAGATCGAGCCGGAGATGCGCCCGAGGATTCGGAGATCAGTAAACGAACTTGGCTGATAACACCGCTTATACTTACCGCAGACTCCATAGGAGTCGCGGCCACCGGTGCAACAGCCGCAGATGTGCGAAGAGGCGGACGCTCCTGCACATCGGGCGATGGATTCGACTCAGTCGTCGGTAAGAAAGCGTTTCGTTTCTGCACAGGCGCAGAGGAAACTTCGAGTCCTTGTGGACTGCTGGGCGTCGCGGCTGAGTTCCAGTTAACGATCGATGATTCAATCGGATTGTCGCTGCGACGCGCTGCAGGCGGTGCGACGACATCATCGGCGATTTGATCGGCCGGAAGTGCCACGAGGCAAACAGTAGAACCTAATTGCACTTTGTCGCCGACACGGATCAACTTGCGCGTGATCGGCTCGTCATTGACACGCGTTCCGTTGGTGCTGCCTAAATCGGTTACAAAGAATGAGTTTCCTTCACGACCGATCTGGAGGTGGCGCGATGAAACGAGTGCATCGCCTCCGATGACGACGTCAGCGGAGCTCGAGCGACCGAATTTCAGCGTTCGATCTTCGATGCGAATCGACCGTCCTTGTTCGATGCCGTTGAGGATGTTGATTTCAATTGCATTCACGTTTGTTGCCGATTCGGGTCAGCTCTTAGGTGCGGCTCGATTTAGCGCCCGTGGTCGAATTGTGAGCGACTTCAGGCTTCGTAGGTTTGGCAGGTTTGGCCTTCTTTGCAGCTTTTGGTTTGCAACCTTTGCCCTTGCCTGCTGAACCGCCGCTGTTGATCTTGACCATCGTTCCTTGGATCGTCACGCCGGCTGGTCCGATGTCGACAAAGCCGCCGGGGCCGACCAAGGAGAGTTGCATGCCGGCTTCAATGATAATCTTCATTCCGGCTTTCAAGTGGATTTCTCCCGCGGCGCCGGCTTCTTGAGCGATATTGCCGCCGGATTTAGTCTGCCAATCGCCGCCGATCGTTGACGAGAGTCCGCCGTCGATTTTTTCCAGATGATCGCCGGTGATCATCAAGTGCGAATCGCCGCCGATGGCTTCCGACTTCATCTTCTCGATGGTCAAGTCAAGGTTGCCGCCTTCTTTCGATTCACCGGCTCCGACTGTCAGTTGATAACTGCCTTCGATATGTTCCACTTGGTGGCGTTTGACGTTGAGATGTTTGTCTTGGTAAACCATCTCACGTTGATCGCCTCCCTTCTTGCCGTCCTTTTCATAACCGATGATCTGATGACGGTGTCCGAAGATGCGCTCTTTGGAATCGTTCAGTACGCGGACATCCATGTTCTTTTGGGCATGGATGTAGACGCGTTCGTCATCGGCTTTGTCATCGAACATCAATTCGTTGTGACCTTTGCCCCCCTTCGTACTGTTCGTCTTGATATAGGTCTTCGCTTTTTCAGCAGGCAACGAATAATGCGGCATCTGTTCGGCGTTGTAGACGCAGCCGGTAATCAGCGGACGATCCGGATCGCCTTCCACGAAATCGACGATGACTTCTTGCCCGATGCGAGGCAGAGCCATGAAGCCCCATTTGTTTCCGGCGATCGTCTGCTGACAACGAATCCAGCACGACGTGTTCTCATCGAGCTTTCCTTCGCGATCCCAATGGAACTGTACTTTGACTCGGCCGTATTGATCCGTGTAGATCTTCTTTCGCCCTTCGACCCACGACCACCGCCGTTTGAATACCGAAAGATGCGGCTGAGGCGTCGTCCGGGGCGCTCGGTATTGGACTTCCTTCGGGATGCACGTAAAGCGATTTTGATACGTCGCTTCTTGACTGTGCCCGGAGAACGGACCGGGCTGAGTCGCTGAGTGAGTGACGCCGGTCAGCAAGAATGACTTGCCTTGTTCGGTCGGACAACTATGGTGCAGTTTCAGTTTGAAGCTGTAGCCGGGAGCAAACGACTTGCAACTGGATGAGGCATTGACTGTGTTGAAGCGTCCTTCTTCCTCTTCCATACGTCGCTCGGCTTCTGTTTTGCCGTCGGCGCGCTGGAAGTAGTCGTTGGCGTAGTCGTACAGTTCATAAGCTGTATTGTTCTTCAGCGGCAGTTCGGCATGCTTGGGTGCGCTGACCCGCAGACTCGTGCTGGGCTGGATAAAGTCGTAGTCCGTCTGCTCGTATCGACCGGAAACGAATTCGTATGCGTGTTCCCAGCTCGATATGTGATCGTGATTGGTCTGGCCTCCGGCCGATTTCGGATACTCGACTTCTGCTTCAGCCGCTGCCGGATAGCCTGCCTTGTCGGAAAGGACCAGCGTATGCTTGTCCTTCTCGTGCTTGAAGTAGTAGTACACGCCCATTCGTTCCAACGTCCGCGACAGAAAATTGAAATCTGTCTCGCGGTATTGAACGCAATGCTCCGTCTTGCGCGATTTGAGTATTGCGGCTCCCGCCGCATCTCGCCAAGTCTCAACGTGTCCGTACGACTTCACTCGTAAGAACAGCGCCTCGAGCACGTCGTGAATCGTCTTCTCTTTTTTCTCCGGCAGATACACAAAGCAGCGGGCCGCGCGAGTCATGAACCAAATCCATGGAACGATCCGGATTCGATAGGCACGTGAAGGCGTTCCTTTGACTCCTTCCAGCTTGCTGAAGTCACCAGCCCACAGGTGACTGATGTATCCGTGAAAGTATCTCGGTTCAGCCGAGCCTCGATCCAGTCGAACGGCGATCGGTTGGCCGATGGCATCCTGAGGGCGAATGTTGTCGCGGTGCGATGCGATCGACAAAAAAAATTCAAACGGGTGTGAGAGCTCTTCCCGTCCGTTGAACGATACGATGATCGCATCGGGGCCGAAGAGACCTGTCGGCTCCAGTTCGAGTAATCGCTTTACCATTGGCGGATCTCCCATTGAGCCGGGGATCTGCGTCGAAACCGGCACGATGTCTTTTGCAAACGTACGATCCACAAATGCCGGTCGGTGACGCCAGGGGTCACTTCATCGTCTTCATGGTTCGATTCCATGCAACAAGCCTCTGCGAACACCGGATTCGCCGAGGCTGTTGCAGTTCCAACTCTGAGGAGCGTTTGTTCGCACGCTTGTCGCCAGAACGGAACGTTTGTGCGAGACGGCCCCGTAGCAAGACTAGGCAGGTTGACCTTCTTCGACCTTCCAGCCGTAGGCGACGTCGCCCTTCTTGCTGCCCTTTTCGTCCATCTCGGTGTAGGTCACCTTGATCTCTTCAAAGTTCAGGCTGAAGTTCTCATGCGGCTTGTCTTGATGACCGCCGCTGACGTTGTAGCTGGTGACCAGCACGTTCTTCAGCTCGTACTTGTAATACGGTTCGCGACCCGAGTCGGTGGTCGAGACCGTGACGTGGATCTCAACCTTCGGGAAGACCTTGCCTTTGCAAACCGCTTCGGCGATCTTCGGGCTGGACTTGTCCATCAGCTTGGTGCAGTGCAGGTCTTCGAGCAGAACCGTGCCGCGTCGGCGAGCTGCACCGGTGGCTCCGCTGCCGGGGCGATGCACGACTTGGGAAAAGCTCTCCAGGTCGCTCCACTTGGCATGTGCCTTGTCTTTTGCTTCGCCGTCGACGCCGTCAAACTTGATGTAAGCTGCCATGATCCGATCTCCCGTGTTTTGATTCGAACTGCGTATTGAAAAGTCGTAGTTTTACCGTTCAAACCGGGGGCTGCTGGTCAGCCGTTTCGTCACCGGTTTAACTGCCACACTACCGTTCTCGCACGCAGGCGCAGGAAGTTGCTTCGGACAAATAAGATTTTTTTGAATTGCCGTCTAACAACGAAAACAAGATCGTTTCAGCGATTCACGGACGGCTGGGGGGTGGCGGCTTGCTTGGCCGCGTCGAGCCGCCAGTAAGTATTGCCGGCGGTGGTTTGCCTGGCTTCTAACCAGGGTCGTGCACCGGCGGTACGCGATTGATTGAGGACGGCTCGCATATCCGTGATCAACTCCGGACTGTTGCCGTAATAGCCATGCCCGTATCCGGCTCGATCAAACCCCGTCACATCGATCGTCTCGATTCCGGGAAGCGCGGAGGCCTCGAGCAACGCAGAGCCCGTTCGATCGGCGGCATGCAGTCGATCGGAAAGACCGAGCGCCATATCCGTCGCCGATGTGTACAAAACGGTTTGACGGCTGCAGCTCGTCACGGCCCAACTGTATCGGGATGAGAATGTGCCGGCATCCACATCCGGTGCTGCCAAGATCACTTTGTCGAGCAGCTTCGACTCCTTCGTGGTGGCTCGATTCGCCGAGGACTCATTTCGGACCAGCTCCACGGCATCGGTCTCCGACTTGCCGCGCAGAGCCGATCGCTCGAGCGCTTCCAGCAGAGCGCGATTGCCCATGCTGTGAGCCAACACGTTCAATGACTTGCAGCCGGTCTTCTGCTTGATGTCGACCAGTAACTGCTCCAGATGCGGCGCGCTCCAATCGACTGTGGCTTCATCAGCCGCATAGCCGAGAGCATGTCCCCGCGAAGGCCAACTGTAGCAGACGACCGGTCCGCTCAGCTCCAGGTCGGCGGCGAGCTGCGCCGAACGCTTGACCGCTTCGTCAAACGTCACATTGAAGCCGTGTATGAACACGAAGGCTTCGCTGTCATGAGACTGATCCGTCTCTTTTCGCAATTGCGCGAACCATGCGTCTACCGAATCGACGGGCGTCACTTGCTGCAACACGATATGCTTGGCGGTCGACTCCACGAACTCGAGCTTCACAAACTCGGGAACTTCAAAATGCCCGACGCGATGCGTCGGGGGAAGTGTTACCGATGCAGTACCGATGTGGAGCGGATAACGATTGTCGCTCGATTCGAATCGACGGCCGCTGTACAAAGTGTTGGAGTTGGTAATGATCCGCTGTACTTGCTGCCAACGAATCACAGCGGTGTGAAGGGTCAGTACGGCGACGCAACACCCTAAGCAGGCAGCGATCATCCATACCAAGTTCATGCGCTGCACAACAAATGCACCGATGAACATCACACAGCAGATGGCTGAGATGCACAGCACGGGCAGAAAGATTTGTCCGACGTGAGGCGTCAATTCAAGGAGAGGCAAACGGTCGGTGGCATAGAAGACATCGATGACGCGAGCCTGAACAGAACCGGCTTCGCTGCGCCACTCCTTAGTCTCTTCAGCTTGTGCCGCTGCAGGTTCCGGATGACGCGTCCCCATGTTGAGAGTCATCGAACCGCCGCTGGGCGGCGAGCTCTCGGCAGCGCCGCCGGCTTTGATACCGCCGGGAGGTGCAATCACCGCAGTAGAAGCGGCTGAACTCGAATCGTCTCGCGGTTCTTTTTTCTGAGGCGAAGCCGCCGCAGCTCGCTGGGCAAACGAACCGCTGATATTGGTATCCTGTGCGATAGCCGTCCCGTCCGACGCGATCGGCGATGACTCGGAACTGCATCCGGCCAGCATGATCATTGAAAGCGCGATCACCACCGGCGCGATGGTGCAGAACGCCCGCTGAGCGATCAGCGATCTACCGGTCGAAATCGTCGATCGAACTTGCGGTTGAAGGCGAACAAGATCGATATTCAATGCTGTCATCAGTGCCGGCCTCCATGCCCGCGAGGATGACTAGTGAATCTGCAAAAGAGCGGAAAGCAGAGCTATCTACCCATCATCTCTATCGGCAAACTAAGTCGCCGAGAGTGAGCGGCCGAGAAAAAAATCAGCAGCCTCTCTCGGATGTCACAGATTCAAGGCTCGCGTTCGGAGGTTTCAGACGATCAGCAATCCTTCGGTTGAGCCGAGAGGATGGCTGCGCTGCATTGCGATTCGAACTTCTTGAAGTTGTTGCGGAAGAGCTGAGCCAACTTCGCAGCCGCAGCATCGTAGTCGGCAGCCGACTGCCAAGCCTGTCGCGGATCGAGCATCTTTTCTGGCACGCCCGGGCACGTGGTCGGGATACCGACACCGAAAATCGGATCGGACTTCACCGGAACTTTGGCAAGCTCGCCACTATGGATGGCATCGATGATGGCTCGTGTATGAGCCAGTGACATACGACTGCCGACGCCATAGGCACCGCCGGTCCAACCGGTGTTGAGCAACCATACATTCGTTTGATGATGATTGATCTTCTCAGCCAGCAATTCGGCATATTTGCTCGGATGCCAAACCAGGAATGCAGCACCGAAGCAGGCGGAGAAAGTCGCCGAGGGCTCGGTCACTCCCATCTCCGTGCCGGCTACTTTCGCAGTGTAGCCGCTGATGAAGTGATACATGGCTTGCTCGGGCGTGAGCTTGCTGACCGGCGGCAAGACGCCGAAGGCATCGCAGGTCAAGAAAATAATATTCTGCGGGTGCCCGCCAGTGCACGGCAGTTTGGCTCGCGGGATGAACTCGATGGGATAAGCCACGCGAGTGTTCTCGGTGATCGAAGCATCATCGTAATTCACGATGTGAGTCGAATCATCGTAGACCACGTTCTCCAGCACGGAGCCGAAACGAATCGCGCTGTAGATCTCCGGTTCGCTCTCCGCGCTCAAGTGAATCACTTTCGCGTAGCAGCCTCCTTCGATATTGAAGACACCTTCGTTCGTCCAGCAATGTTCATCGTCACCGATCAGTTTGCGATGCGGATCGGCCGAGAGAGTTGTCTTACCGGTTCCCGATAGACCGAAGAAGAGTGTCACATCACCACTATCTCCTTCGTTTGCCGAGCAGTGCATCGACAACACGTTCTGCTTCGGCATCAGGTAGTTCATAATGGTGAACACACCCTTCTTCATTTCGCCGGCGTACTGCGTACCGAGGATCACGAACTCCCGCTGCTCGAAACATAGATCGACGCTGGTCGTGCTGGTCATCTGAGCCGTGTAAGGATTGGCCGGGAAGTATCCGGCATTGTAGATGACGTAGTCAGGATCACCGAACTCAGCCAATTCCGCTTCGGTCGGTCGGATGAGCATGTTCTGCATGAAGAGAGCGTGATAAGCGCTGGAACAGATGACTCGAATCTTCAGCCGGTAACGCGGGTCCCAGCCGGCGTATCCGTCGGTGACATAAAGCTGGCTGCGGGTGTTCAAGTAGTCGCGAGCTCGCTGGCGATTGATCATGAACGAACGCTCGGTGAGGCGAATATTGATGTCGCCCCACCAAATGTCCTCGCTCGTTTCAGGCAGATCGACGATCCGTTTGTCCTTCGGGCTGCGTCCGGTTTTATCGCCGCTGCGGGTTGCAAGAGCGCCGCTGGAGGCGATCACCGCGTCATGATTGAGAATCGCGTGTTCATAGAGGCGCGCAGGCGTGGCGTTGCGCACAATATTTGCAACAGAAATGCCCCAGGGCTTGAGGTCTAGGGAAGTGCTCATGCTGAAGTCCGTTTTCCAAATGCGGTCCCAAAAGTAGGCAAGCCGAGCATTTTAAGGGAGGTGATCGTCTGCGCCTTCCACCGCGTAGAATCTCTGCAGAGGGCAATTCGCCGCAGGCTTACCTGCACAACCATCCTCGCTTAAGACAACAACATGACATTTGAATCTATCCAGTCGGAACTGAAGAAGCACGGCCAAGAACACCTACTGGCGTTCGCCGATCAACTTTCGGTTGAAGCAGCGACTCGACTGCTGAAACAAATCCGCGACATCGACTTTGCGCAATTGGCCGTGTTGCACGCAGGTAAGCATGAAGGTCCGAACTGGGCTGAACTCGCCGCTCGCGCCGAACCGCCGACCGCCGTGCGACTGGACCGTCCGCATCCTGCTTTGTCCCCCGATGAAGCCCGTGCTGCCGGCGAAGAAGCGCTGCGAGCCGGCAAGATCGCGGTTCTGCTCGTAGCCGGAGGGCAGGGGAGTCGACTCGGTTTCAATTTGCCCAAGGGACTCTTTCCGATCGGACCGGTCAGCGGTCGCACGCTCTTTCAAATGCATGCCGATCGCATACGAGCCGTAGGCGAACGATATGGTCACGAGATTCCGCTGTACATCATGACCAGCCCCGCAACCGACGCGGATACTCGCGAGTATTTTGCACGCGAACAGCGATGCGGCTTAAGCGAATCGCAGCTCCACTTCTTCTGCCAAGGCCAGATGCCGGCAGTCGATGCAGCGACCGGGCGAGTACTGCTCAGCGCAAACGACGAACTTGCATTAAGTCCTGATGGTCACGGCGGTATCGTCGCTGCGCTGGCTCGCAGCGGTTGCCTAGACGATGCAGCCCGTCGCGGTGTCGAGCACTTCTTCTATGCTCAAGTCGACAATCCGCTGGTGGAATTGTGCGATCCGCTCCTCATCGGCTATCACATCGCCGACCATAGCCAGATGACGACTCAGGTCGTGCGCAAACGATTTGCCAAGGAAAAAGTCGGCAACGTGGTCTCGATCGGCGGCAAAGTTCAGATCATCGAATACAGCGACTTGCCCGACTCGGCCGCCGAGCAGCTCGATGCCGACGGAGGCTTGAAACTTTGGGCCGGCAACATCGCTGTTCACTTGTTCGAGCGACGATTCCTGGAAGCGGTTCAAAACGAAGCAGGTGGGTTGCCGTTTCACCGCGCCCACAAAGCAGTGGCTCATCTCAACACGCTCGGCGAACTCGTTCAGCCCAAAGAACCGAACGCTATGAAGTTCGAGCGATTTGTATTCGATCTCCTGCCGCTCGCTGAACACGCGCTGGTTGTCGAAGCCGACGCTGCGAAAGTGTTTGCACCGGTGAAGAATGCCGATGGAGCAGCAGTCGATACCCCGGCTCATTCCAAGCAAGCCATTTGCCGGCTGCATCGAGACTGGTTAGAAGCCGCCGGGGCGAAGGTCGATGAAGAGGTGCTGGTCGAAATCCATCCGGCATGGGCTCTCGATGCCGCCGCCGTCTTAGAAAAAGTGCAACCGCCGCTGCACATCAAGACAGATACGTTCTTGATGTAGACCGCTTGGAATTCGCGGAGACCTTCGCTGCCCTCGACCGGTAGGGAAGACCGCACTCCTCAAAACAGACCCTGCGTGACTTTAAATCACCCAAGACACTCGAGTGACACTTGTCTGATAACCTCATCGCATCTTCGGCTAATAGGTTCACAGGAAACAGAGAACGGTATTTCTTGCGAAGCGTGTAGTGGCTTGCAGTCATTCGACCTACAATGCCGATGAAACTTCGGTTAAAGAAGTGAATCCGACCCGTTAAACACGGTGTTGGATAGCAGCAGCGGTCCTCATCACCCCACGCAACCCAAGAGCCAACCGCTGGACGTTTTCGACTAGCTTGTGTCGATTAGTTCGTTCAGTGTTTTGGCATACAGTGTTTTGGCATTCGGGAGAGTCCTAGTGTTACACGCAGTCGTGATGGCCGGCGGTTCCGGTACTCGTTTTTGGCCGGCCAGCCGAGTGGATTATCCGAAACAACTGTTGCGCATGTTCGGCGAAGAGACCATGCTGCAGTCGACCTTCTCGCGACTGAGTGGATTGGTTTCGCCGGAACATACGCTCATCATGACCAACGGTCAGTTGGTCGATTTGGTCCGTCAGCAATTGCCGAGCGTTCCGCCGGAACAAGTCATCGGCGAGCCGATGAAGCGTGACACGGCGGCTTGCATCGGCCTGGCCGCGACGTTGATCGCCAACGCCGATCCGGGCGGAGTCATGTTGGTCCTACCGGCTGACCACGTCATCAAGACGCAGCAACAATTCCAAGATTGCATGCGCACCGGTATGCGACTGATCGAACAGTCGCCGGATCGCATCGTGACCTTCGGCATTCGACCGACGTATGCGGCTGAATCGTTCGGATATATCCAACGCGGCCAGTCGTTGAAGGAGGCTCAAGCCGGCGCAGCCTTCAAAGTAGCTTCGTTCCGCGAAAAACCGAATCGGCAAACGGCCGAGCAGTATTTGCAGGCCGGTACGTATTACTGGAACAGCGGCATTTTCATGTGGCGCGCGCAAACGATTCTTGAAGCGCTCCGCCAGTTCGAACCGCAGATGATGCAACACATCGATGCGATCGCAGCCAGCGTCGGAACGCCGCGATTCCCGATTACGCTGCAACGTGAATTCGAAAAGATCAGCGGCAAGTCGATCGACTATGCGGTGATGGAACGCTATGACGATGTGGCGGTGATCGAAGTGCCGTTCTCATGGGATGACGTCGGATCTTGGCAAGCCATCGGCCGCTTGACAGCTCCTGATGAACAAGGGAATTGCGTACAAGGCAAGTTCCTGCCGATCGAGTCGCAGCGAATGATCGTCTACGGCGATCAGGAGCATTTGATCGTCACTATCGGACTGCAGGACACCATTGTGGTCCACACGCCGAACGCCACGCTCGTCGCCCCTAAGAGTGAAGAAGAGCGAGTCCGCGAAGTAGTGAAACAGCTCCAAGCCCGCGGTTGGCAAGAGTTTTTGTAGGCGCTGCTTAGGCTAAGTGTTCTCGTGAAGAGGCTCCAGCCTCGTCACGCACGGCCTGCAAGGCTCCAGCCTTGCAGTTGTAGAACTAGTCCAGTGTAGGTCAATTGACCTCAATCGATCTACACTGGAAAATACTTCAACGACCGCGCCAAGATCCTTCCCCGCTGGGCGTTTGGGAAATTTCCCGTTAGGATGCGCCGTGTGAACGCAGTTCTTTCGACGGTTTCTTCGTCGATCGCGAGCCCAACACCCTCATACGGATTCCGCACACGCCGCCATGTCGTTGAGCAATTGGATCAGCGGACGAGTTTTCAAGTTCGTCCACGGCAATAACCTCGTCTACAACACCTGCTGGGAAGATCCGCGGCTAGACCGACAGGCTCTGCAACTGACTTCCGAGGATCGCGTGCTCGTGATCACCTCCGCGGGTTGCAATGCACTGGATTATGCGATCACCGGGCCGGCTCATGTCTATGCGGTCGATATGAATCCGCGTCAGAATGCGCTGCTTGAGCTGAAGATCGCGGGCATCCGGAAGCTCGAATTCGAAGACTTCTTCAAACTCTTCGGATACGGTTATCATGCCAAGGCCGCCGAGATCTATCGTTCCACTCTGCGCGACGGATTGAGTCCCTGGGCTCAAACCTATTGGGATCGCTGGATCACTTTTTTCGACTCCTCCAAGCGATCGTTTTACTTCCGCGGCACATCGGGAAGTTTCGCTCGCGGCATCAACTTCTACATCGATCGCGTGGCTCGCGTGCGCCCCGAAATCAATCAACTGATGGAATGCCGCGATTTGAAGGAACAAGTCGAAGTCTACGAAGAGATCAAAGATCGCTTCTGGCGTCGCTCGCTCCGCTTTGCCATGAACCGCGACACGACCCTCTCGATGCTCGGTGTTCCCAAGGCTCAGCGCCGTCAAATTGAAAAGCAATATCCGGGAGGGATCGTTAAGTTCATCGAGGACTCGATCGAAGCGGTCTTCGCCAAACTGCCGATCTACGACAACTACTTCTGGCGAGTCTACATCACCGGGCGTTATTCGCCCGAATGTTGCCCTGAGTATTTGAAAGCCGACAACTTTGCCATGCTTAAGGCACAGAACGTTGAAAACGTTTCGGTGCATACCGACTCGGTCCAAGGATTCCTTGAGAAGACCGAAACCCAGATATCGCGTTTCATTCTGCTGGACCATATGGACTGGTTGTCCGATCACTTCTTCCCGCTGCTCGAATCGGAATGGCAAGCCATCCTGTTGCGTGCCGCTCCGAAAACTCGCGTCCTATGGCGCAGCGGCGGACTGAAGACAGACTTCATTGAAAACGTAACGGTGATGCGCGACGGCAAACCGACTAAGCTCCCGGAACTGCTGACCTACCACGAGCAATTGGCCGCGGAACTGCATCAGCTCGATCGCGTCCACACCTACGGCAGTTTCTACATCGCCGACCTCGCAGCCTGAGATCCACTGCATGTCCTTGCTCACCGACTTGCGAATCCTCTACCACCTCGCACTGCGACCCGTGCGCGGGAAAAGCCATGCCGAGCGCATGGAGAATTTTTATCATGGGCAAGCAGATGCCTACGATGATTTTCGCAAGCGACTGCTGCATGGACGTGAAGAGTTGTATCGTCACATTGAACTGCCGGTGGGCGGCGTGTGGGTCGATCTCGGCGGCGGCACCGGCAGCAACCTCGAGTTCATCCACGACCGCGTTCCGCAATTGAAGAAGGGTTACGTGGTCGATTTGGCGACTTCACTGCTCAAGGTCGCCGACAAGCGATTCGCCGACCACGGCTGGAAACATGTCGAAGCCGTCGAGGCCGACGCGACGACTTGGCAACCGTCGGAAGGAGGTGCCGACGTCGTAACCTTCTCCTACTCGCTGACCATGATTCCCGATTGGTTTGCGGCCATTGAAAACGCGTTGCGAATGCTCAAGCCGGGCGGGGTAATCGGAGTCGTCGATTTCTACGTCTCGCGCAAGCACGTCAGCGAAGGAGTGAAGCACTCCTGGTTCACTCGCAGTTTTTGGCCTGTGTGGTTCGCCGGAGACAATGTCTTTCCGTCCGCGGATCATTTGCCTTTTCTTCGGTCCCATTTTGACCCCGTCTGGTGCCAAGAGGCTCGGTCCAAAGTACCCTATATTCCATTCATCCGAACTCCCTACTACCAATTCATCGGCCGCAAGCGCTGAGCGCCGCTGCGAGCCGAGCACACGCCAACTCGTGATATCGGCTTGCCATGCGTATCCTGCTGACCGCTTTCGAACCTTACGGTGAATGGCCGGACAATTCGAGCTGGTTGGCTTTGGTTGATTTCCTTCGCACTCGACCTAGTAGTTCGGAACTCGTCACTCGCCGTTACCCAGTCGATCTGGCCAAGCTCCACCACTGCCTCGAGCGCGATCTGGCTCTCGGCTTCGACGCCGTGGTTCATCTCGGCCAAGCTCCCGGCAGTGCAGCGGTGAAGCTCGAAGCCTTCGCCGTGAACGCAGCCAACTCAATCCGCGAGAGCAGTGACCAGCTTCACGACTTGGTCGAGTCGGCTCCGGCGGCGTATCGCAGCGCCATGCCGCTGGATCGATGGTGCCAAGCACTCCGTAAAGAATCCGTGCCGGCTCAGATATCGTTTCATGCCGGGACATACCTTTGCAATGCGGCGCTGTACTTGTCTCATCATTGGCATGCTCAGCGGAACAAGCGGACGCCGATCGGGTTTGTCCATCTGCCGCTGGCAAGTGAACAAGTCGCAGCAGCCAATATCGCCGTCCCTTCGCTACCACTGGTGTTGCTTTCACGAGCCGTATCGGTGATCGTTGAAGATCTGCTGACTTCGAGCATTCAAGATGCTAATGTGCCCGGCGAATCCTTGGTATAAGCGGCCGGCTTCATGGACGGAACTCGACCTCCGCCTGAGTCATGATAGCCGCATTCCGATCGACTGAATCTAAATCGCACGAGACCTACTATGCCGATTCTCCGTCTTCGTCGCATTGCCTCTTTTGTATCCCTGTCCCTCAGCTTGCTCACCGGTCATGCAATCCATATGAACTCAGCAGCCGCCGCGGAACCATCCGCCGGCAAGCGAGTCTCGGCGTTGCATCTACCTGACTATCGTGGTCGAACCGTAGAGCTCAGCGAGTTCGAAGGGAAGAAAGTCCTCGTCGTTGCATTCCTCGGAGTCGAATGCCCCTTGGCGCAACGCTATTCGGAGCGATTGGCGGAGTTGGCGGAGAAGTGGAGCAAGCAATCGGTCGCGATTATCGCTGTCGATTCGAATGCCCAAGACACACTCACCGAGATGGCATCGCACGCTCGACGCCACAGCATGGAGTTTCCGTTCGTCAAAGACGGCGATGGAAAGTTTGCTGCCTCGCTCGGCGCATCGCGCACTCCCGAAGTCTTCGTGCTCGACGCCGAAAGAACCGTTCGATACCAAGGCCGCATCGATGACCAATTCGGTATCGGTTACGTCCGTGAAAAGCCGTCCACACATGAACTCAGCGAAGCCGTCGAAGCACTACTCGATGACAAGCCTGTGCTCGTTTCAAAAACGACGGCCGTCGGTTGCATCATCGGCAAGGTGAAAGAGCCGAAGGCCGATGCGAGCGTGACCTACTCCAGCCACATCGCCCGCATCTTCCGTGACTCGTGCGTACAGTGCCATCGCGACGGCGAGATCGGCCCCTTCGCGATGTCCGACTATGCGTCGGTAGCACCGTGGGCAGACATGATCGCCGAAGTCGTGCGAGAAAAACGGATGCCGCCGTGGCATGCTGACCCTAAGTACGGCAAGTTCGCCAACGATTGCTCGCTGTCGGAAGAAGAGTGCAAACTGGTTCAACAATGGGTCGACGCCGGCGCCCCCGAAGGGGACCCGAGTTCACTGCCTGAACCGAAACACTACGTCACCGGTTGGCAACTCGAACGCGAACCCGATTTGATTCTCAACATCAATCCGAAACCATTCCAAGTTCCCGCCGACGGCGAAGTCAAATACCAGTACTTCCGTGTCGATCCGGGCTTCACCACCGATAAATGGGTGCGCTCGGCTCAGATACTACCGGGCAACCACAGCGTCGTGCATCACGTGCTCGCCTTCGCTCGTGACAAGAACGCGAAGGAACCTCTCGGCGCTGAGCGAGGCTATCTGTTCGGCTATGTGCCGGGCGCTTATGCCGAAGCGTATCCGAAAGGCATAGCCAAACGCATTCCGGCCGGCAGCGAGTTGATCTTCCAAGTCCATTACACGCCGGTCGGCACGCCGCAGACAGATGCGAGCAAGATCGGGTTCATCTTCATGGACGAGAGCGAAGTAGAGCGAGAAGTAATCACGACCAGCGCTGTCCAAGTGCGGCTCGACATCCCGCCGCACGAAGCCGATTACAAGACGACGGCGATCACTCCGGAAACACTGCCCGATTGCGAACTGCTGACACTCGCGCCTCACATGCACCTGCGCGGCAAAGCGTTCCGTTATACCGCGATCGGAGCTGACGGATCGAAGAACATTCTGCTCGACATCCCGCGCTACGACTTCAATTGGCAAACCGGCTATCGCACGGCTGATCCGCTCAAACTCTCCGCAGGCACGAAGATCTTCTGCGAGGCGGTGTTCGACAACTCGGAGAAGAACCTGAACAACCCAGACCCCTCGGCTCGTGTTCGCTGGGGTGACCAGACGACTGATGAGATGATGATCGGCTATTTCGATATCGTTGTGCCTAAGGGTGATGCGAAGAATAAAGTGAGCGCGACACGTGCAGCTCTTATCGAACAGATTGTTCAACAGGGTATCCTGCAACGCTTGGACGCGAACAAGAACAACAAGATCGAGCGCAGCGAAGTCCCCGCGCGTTGGCAAAGTCGATTTGATCTGCTTGATCAGAATAGTGACGGCGTAATTTCGGAAGAAGAGCTCGGGAAACCGCGCAAGTAACCAGTCGTGAGGTAAGCTTGCGATGAAGTTTTTCGGAGCTGCACGGATGGGGCTGTCTCTCCCACACTTGGCCCATATCTGTGCGGCCGTCAACAAGGATGACACTGACTAATCGGTCTAATCGGCACACTCTTCGCATGAGTTGCCTGACTCCGATTCGTCACCATTTACCCAAGGTGTGGTATGAACAAATTGCAGTCACGAACAGCTCTCGTTTTGGCTCTGGGTCTGGTTTCCGTTGTCGGATCTGCCGCTTCTGCGCTCGATCCGGCTCGTCCTCGCAAATCGAATGGTGAACCAGGCTGGTCCGGCCCGGTTCTGCTCTTCGGTGAAGAGCGAGATGCCGTCAAGTCGATGCCGATTACACAGCGACCCTATCGCCCGCTCCACTTCTACGGCAACACTGTTCGCCGCATGCACTATCGAGGCACCGCCGTGCCGGCGCCACGCGACGTCTTCGGTGCGGGCAAAGCCGTTATTGCCGGTGAGTAAGAAGGTGTAAGTGATAGCTGTAAGCGGTTAGAGGTGCAGGGACTCGGCTAGCTTGCGGCTTGTGATCCAAGTCAACATCGTTTCCGCTCCAACAGAACCGCATGTCGCACCCGCGTCATGCGGTTTTTTCGTTGAATCTCTTTTACCCCTGAGCGTTATGGCGAAGCCATACGGCCATCCTGAGCGTAATGGCGCAGCCATACGGCAGTGCCGCCGATTGATGTCGACGAAGGATCATGACTACGCAGTTGAGAGGCTGAGTAGTCTGTAGGCCAAAGCCCAACACGGCAGCTATATTCTGCAAACGCCGGAGGCGTTTCAAGCCATTAGCCGGGGGTTCGAGCGCAAGCAAGTACCCCCGGATTCCATGACCCCGTCGGACTGCGGCGAGGGCTACACTGTGTTGAACCATCTCTGCCAAACGAGCCGCAATCGCGTTGACTTCGGTTGTCGGGAAGGTAGATTGCGGCTCGGTCTCATGGCTTTGCAATTAACAAATCACTTACTCGCCGCCGAGGCGAGAGCGGACTGTAACCGGGGGTACTCGCGTGCGCTCGAACCCCCGGCTACTGGCGTGCAACGCCTCCGGCGTTGAATTTGGATGACCGCTCACCACTCCGCGCCCGGCACCAATCACCCGAGCCCCGGTTGGAAGCGCATCCCGGCGCCATCTATACTGTCTGTCGCTTTGGCTTTCGCCCGGGCAGCCGCTTAGGCACTTGCCCCATTCGGTGCTCGCCTTATTCGGCACATTCCCTCCTCATCCCCTCGACCGACTCGCCTGTCAGGAGCTCCCGCATGAAACTCCGTTTCACCGCTTTCGTCCTTGCTCTGACGCTCACCTGCGTCACTAACCTTTTCGCTCAAGAAAAACAAAAGCCGGTTCGTATGGGATGCGGCATCATGACGTTCGACACAGTTCCCGGATGGGGATTGAGACCGGACGGCAAGTCATCGATCGGCCCGACACACGGTTCCGTAGTCATCGATGAAGAAGGGCACATCTACACCAGCGCTAACGCGGGTGTGTTCGTGTTCAGTCCGGATGGAATGGTCGTGCAGTCCTATCTCGGCAATGACTATTCCAACATCCACGACATGAAGATTCGCAAGGAAGAAGTGGGCGAGTTCATTTACGGAGCTCGCAACAACAACGCTGAAGGGATCAAGTTCAACGCCAAGAACGGCGAGATCGTATTGCGATTGAAGTTCCCTGAAGAATCGGGGTTGAAGAAAGACAAGTTCAATCCAACGGCAATCACTGTCGCTCCCAACGGCGACATCTTCTTGGCTGACGGATACGCCAGCAACCACATCTTCAAGTACGACAAAGCCGGCAAGTACCTGATGCACTTCGGTGTGCAAGGCAATGGGCTCGAAGAGTTCAACACATGCCATGGCATGGTACTGGATACTCGATACGAACCGGCTCGTCTGCTGATCTGCGATCGCAACCATCAACCCAAAGGTCGCTTGGTCCATTACAGCTTGGAAGGCAAGTTCATCGGAGAAGTCGTCACGGGGCTCGGCATGCCGACCTCAGCAGCCATCCAAGGCGACTACGTCTCCGTCCCCGACTTGCACGGCCGCGTTGTGATCCTGGACAAGAACAACACGATCATGGCAGTGCTCGGCCACAATCCCGATCCGAAACAGGGAGGCAATTTCAACGTGCCTCAAGAAAAGTGGATCGAAGGCATTTTCAGCGGCACGCACGGCTCGTATTGGGATAAAGACGGTAACCTGTATGTGCAAGACTGGAACGTCTCCGGTCGCATCATGAAACTGGTCCGTGTGAAAGACTGATCCGAAGGCACTCACGCACGGATCGTCGCTGGTCTAATGAAGCGCGAGGCGATTATCGCCTCGCGTCATCGAGAGCAGCCTGGCAAGTTGAAAGGATTCGAAGTTGAAAGTGGTAGACAATCCCCATGCGGCTTTCGCCCATGTGGATCAATGGCGACGAGCGGGCCTGCGCAGCGGCTTGGTTCCCACGATGGGTGCTTTGCATGCAGGCCATATCAGCTTGGTTCGCATCGCCAAAGAGCAATGCGATACGGCCGCCGCTACGATCTTCGTCAATCCGACGCAGTTCGGCCCCAACGAAGACTTTTCTCGCTATCCGCGAACACTCGAACAAGATCTGGACATGCTCCGCGATGCCGGAGCCGACCTGGTATTCGTGCCGGCAGTGGAACATATGTATCCCGCCGGCAGTTCGACTCGTCCAACCGCCGCGCGTTTCCCTGCCGCTGGAAGGAGCCTTTCGCCCCGGGCATTTTCAAGGCGTAGCGACGATCGTACTCAAGCTGTTCAATCTGCTGCCGACGACGATCGCCCTCTTCGGACGAAAGGACTATCAGCAGACACTTGTGATTCGACACATGGTCCGAGACCTTGACGTACCGACGCGCGTCGAAGTCTGTCCGACGGTCCGTGAACCGGATGGACTGGCCATGAGCAGTCGGAATCGATACTTGAGCGAACAACAGCGATCGGCGGCTCTTTCGCTGTGGCGAGCTCTCAGTCGTGCAGCTGAGTTGGTCGGAGAAGGGGAGCGGCGTATATCGGAACTCGAGTCGGTCATGGAGCGCATTCTGCTCGATAACGGCGCCGATCGCATCGATTACGCTCGCATCGTGACCCCCGATTCGTTAGAAGACATGACAGTGCTCGACCGACCGGCCGTGGCGCTGATCGCCGCCCACGTCGGGTCTACGCGATTGATCGACAATCTGACATTGGAGCCGAGCGTTGCGTAGTACGCTGTTTTACATACCGCACGAGTTCTTCGGACTACCGTTGCTCGGATTCGGTTGGTTGTTGGTCCTGCTTTGCATCGGAGCCTGCGGTTGGACCTTTTGGTTGCATCGCGAAGGTCGACTCCAAGAAGAGCTCACCTCGGGCCTGCCGATCTGGGCTATCGCAGCGGCCATCATCATTTTTGTTCTACCGCAGATTGAAACCGTGATCGGCGGCGAGCCCATCGGCTTGCCGGTGCGCGGTTACGGTGTAATGGTCTTGCTCGGTCTATTCAGCGGCATCGGCATCACAATGCGCCGCGCCAAACAACTGCGGCTGCCGCCGGATCTGGTCGTCAGCCTCGGATTCTGGATGATGATGATCGGAGTTCTCGGAGCTCGCATCTTTTACGTCGTGCAAAAGTGGGATGAGGATTTCGCACCGCTCGGTTTCACCGATCGCTTAATCGCCATCGTCAAGCTTACCGAAGGGGGCCTCGTCATCTACGGCGGTATGATCGGCGGCCTCGTTGCGCTATTGATTTACAGCCGCAAGCATCGCTTGAAACCGCTCGCAATCGCGGATCTCATCACACCCGGCTTTCTGATCGGCTTGGCATTCGGTCGTATCGGTTGCCTTCTCAACGGTTGCTGTTTCGGCGGGGTCTGCGCGGCCGAATTACCGTCCATCACTTTCCCTCAAGGCAGCCCTCCGTTCGCCGCTCAAATCGAAGACGGTCACTTGCTCGGCTTGTCATTGAAATCGAACGGTAACGCTGAGAAGAAGATTGCGAGCGTCGAGGCGAACTCGATTGCACTGGAAAAATTCCACGCACAGCCTGGGGAAACGTTCAACGTCAATCGCTTCATGCCGCAGTTGCCGCCGAAGGGCACCGATCCGGCTCAAGCCCCGGACTTGGCCGTGGACTTAACGATCGGCGGTCGGCGCGATGTCCTGCTTCCGTCCGACTTGCCGCACCGCAGCTTGCCGGTACATCCATCGCAGATCTACTCGGCCATCGATGCACTGTTGCTGTGCTGTCTGATCTATTGGCTGCAGCCGTGGGTTCGACGAGACGGACAAGCCTTCTTCACCGGCGTCGCTCTGCACGGAGTAGCGAGATTCACTCTGGAGCTGATCCGCAGCGATGAAGCCGGACAGTTCGGAACGTCGCTCACCATCGCTCAATGGATCTCAATCATCGGCGGCGGCGCGGCATTGATTGCGATTGTCGTGACGATGAGAATGCCCGCCCAAAGATTCTGGAACTGGCAGTTGGCAAAGTAATGCGACGTAGCAGCTTGCTCGTCTTACCTCGTGACTAGGCTCCAGCCCTCTTTTCCCTTCCAAACTCGATCACATGTTTCAGATTGCCGAGCTGAACGAGTTCATGGTCACGGATGCAGAGGTATTCGCGTTCTACGCCGTAGGCGTTGCATCTATATCTCATCCATGTAGGGGATGCACGCCAGTAGCCGGGGGTTCGAGCGCAGCTCGTACCCCCCGGAATCTATCTGACCTTAGGTCGGCGGCGAGTCGGTGATTTGGCATAGCTGCAAATGGTGGCCGAGCCGCCATCTCCAGTTCCCACAGCCGCCATCAACCTAGCTGCGGCTCGCTTGACCGTGATGGTTCAGCGAGGCGAAGCACTCGCCGCATGTCATTCTCGCCAATGATACCGGGGGTACGAGCTACGCTCGAACCCCCGGCTACTTGGGTGAAACGCTTCCAGCGTTTGATACTGTTTGAGTTGTTGGCGATGCAGACTTGGTTGGGATCAATTGAGGACAATTGATCTACACTCAAATTGATCTACACTGTCTATGTCCGCTTGAACATTTTGTCGAGCTGTTCGCGGCTGAAGAAGAGAGCGGTGGGGCGGCCGTGCGGACAATGGTGAGTATCCTGATAGTGATAACGCTGTTCGAGCAGCGAAGTGATTTCTTCCGGAGCTAACTTGTCACCCGCTTTGATCGCGGCTTTACATGCGATCATGTTCAGAAGTTCGTCGAGCAAATCGCGAGCACTCGGTTCCTTGCCGCCGTTCATCAAGGGCTCGAGCACTTGGCGCAACATCTCGGCAGGTCGCAGCTTGGCCAGCATCGCCGGATACGATGTCATCAAGACCGTATCGCCCCCGAACGGTTCGACTTCGATTCCGATCTTTGAAAGCAACTCGCGAGAATCGAGCGCTGCGGCTGCCTCAGCCGGTGTGAGGTCCAGCGGCTCGGGAACAAGCAACCGTTGGCTCTCGAGCTTGCCGTCCGCCATCTTCAAACGGAGTTGTTCGTAGATGATGCGTTCATGCAGCGCATGCTGATCGATCAACACCATGCCGCTCTCATCTTGAGTCACCAGATATCGATTGTGGATCTGGAAACCGAGATGACTGGCTGAGGGCCCGGCGGCTTGTGCGACATCGACGCGGTGATTCACACCGCTCGCGCTCTGCCAATTCGCTTCCCGTTCGGCTGGATAACTTGCATCGACGACTGCATCGGCCGAAGCAGCAGGCGGCACTCCAAACGTCGATGGATTCCACGGCTCGGCTCCCTCCGGCAACGACTCACTTTCCATCGTGGTCGGCTTGAGCGGCATCGAGGTCGGTCCGGGGACAACCGGCATGGAATGATTAGAGATACCGGACTGACCGGCGAGCGAATGGACCGTCGGAAACGGACGGAACGGCGGTGGTTCTTGATGGAAAGGAAGAGACCGCGCCGCAGGTGCTGCTGCACTCGTCGATGGCGAGAGGCTCATGCGACCGGCATGCTCTTCCCAGCGCTCGTCATCGCGACGAACCGGCATGGAGGAACTGAGTCCGGAATCGAAAGTCGAAGGGGCTGCTGGTGCCGGCGTGCGGACGCGAGCCGTCAGGTCGCTCGACAAGAACTTATGTCGCAACGTCTGCAGCAACTGCGAATAGATCTTGCCTCCCTCCTGAAAGCGCACTTCCAACTTAGTCGGATGCACGTTCACATCCACTAACTGAGCCGGCATATCAAGCTGCAGGAAGCAAACCGGAAAGCGTCCTACCATCAGCAGTCCGCGATAGGCTTCACCGAGAGCATGCTGCAATGATCGATCACGAATGTGGCGACCGTTAAGGAACAGATACTGCATGCGATTGTTACTGCGACTGACCGAAGGATCGGTCACGAAACCGTTCAACCGAATCCCTTCATGCTGACTCTCCACCGAGATCAACGAATCCGCAATCTCGTCGCCGAAGAATTTCCGAATGCGTTCGATCATATTGAAGGTCTGAGGGAGATCGAACAATTGCCTCGAACCGCTATGCATCACCATATGCACTTGCGGATAAGCCAGCGCGATGCGAGTGAAGGCCTCGACCACGTGGCTCGCTTCGGTCTGAGGCGCGCGCAGGAACTTGCGGCGCACCGGCGTATTGAAGAACAAGTGACGAACTTCGATGACGGTGCCGGCAGGACAACCGACCGGCACGATCGGTTCCGCTTGGCCGCCGCGTACCTGCAGTTCGGCTCCGGCTTCCTGCGCTTCAGGGCGACTGCGCAGCATCAAGTGACTGACCTCAGCGATCGACGCCAAGGCTTCGCCGCGAAATCCGAGCGAATGGATATCGAACAAATCATCCGCCGTCTGCAGCTTGCTGGTTGCATGGCTGGCGATGGCCAGATGCAATTCTTCCGACGCGATACCGCAACCATCGTCGCTGATGCGGATCATATCCAGCCCGCCGCTTTCGATCACCAGTTCGATATGCGTGGCACCGGCATCGATACTATTTTCAAGCAGTTCCTTAACCACACTGGCCGGACGTTCGATGACTTCACCGGCGGCGATCTTATTGATCAGGCTGGGAGGTAGTTGCCGAATCGTAGGCATTACTCATCATCCTCTTCAGTTCGAATTCCAGTCTGATCTTCGTGTCGATACTTATCGAGCTTGCGGTACAGCGTGCGAGCTCCGATGCTGAGTATCTTGGCCGCTTCTTCGCGATTACCGTTGGTCAGCTTGAGCGTCTCTTCGATTGCCCAGCGTTCGATCACATCCATCGTTTGACCGATCAATTGCGATTCGGCTCCTCCTTCAATCACCATCGGCGGAGCCGCCGGACGAACTTCGGCAGGACCGGCGCTGACTGTCGCACGCAACTGATCATCCCCTTCCTCCATCAGTTCCGGCGGCAGATCGTCCAGATCGAGTACGCGATCGGTATCGAGTACGACCATGGTCTCGACGAAGTTGCGAAGCTGGCGGATGTTACCGGGCCACTGATATGCATGAAATCGTTTGGTGACGGCCGGTGAAAAAGAGCAAGCCGGTTTGTTGTGTCGACGGAGAAAGATCTTCTTGAAGTGATCCATCAGCGGCACGATGTCATCGCGCCTTTCTCGCAGAGCAGGCAAATGAATCGTGACCACTTTCAGCCGATAGAACAGATCGTTGCGGAACAGTCCCTGTTCAACAAGCTGTTCGAGCGGCCGGTTGGTCGCGCTCAGTAGTCGCACGTTGACTTTGATCGCTTTGTTATCTCCGACGCGCGTGATCTTATGTTCCTCGAGAACGCGCAGCAGTTTGATCTGCGTGCTCATCGGCATGTCGCCCACTTCGTCCAAGAACAACGTCCCGCCGTTGGCATACTCAAACGCACCCATGCGATCGCTGAACGCGTCGGTGTAAGCACCTTTGACGTGGCCGAACAATTCGCTTTCGACCAAGTTCTCCGACACGGCGCGAGTGTTGAGCGCCTTGATCCGTTTTTGTTTGCGAGGACTGTTCTGATGAATCGCCTGAGCGATCATCTCTTTGCCCGTGCCGCTCTCACCGGTGATCAACACCGTAGCATCGGTCGGCGCTATGCGCTTGATACGTTCGATCACGTCTCGCATCTTGTCGCTGGCGAAGACAATCCCTTCGAAGCCGAACTTCTCATCGAGCCGTTGACGTAGTTCGGTGTTCGTCTGCTTCAGCTCGACCGCTTCGATCGCTTTGGCGACGACGGCTCGCAATCGTCCCGGCGTAATGGGCTTTTCCAAAAAGTTGAAAGCGCCCAGTTGCATGGCTTCGACCGCTTTCGGAACCGTAGCGTGGCCGGTGACCAGGACCACTTCGGCATCGGGCAATGACTCCTTTGCCTTTTGCAGAACCTGAATCCCGTCGGCGTCGTTCATCACCAGGTCGGTGACGACCACGTTGTAAGTGTTCTGTTCGATCGCATCGAGCCCCTCCGGTCCCCCCATGGCCGTCGCGCAGCGGTAGCCGACTCGCTCGAGACTCTCCGACATCGCGCGAGCATGAGCCCGATCGTTGTCGACGATCAGGACGGAGAATTCCCGGGGGTCAAACGAGGTTTCCGATTCGCTGGGGAGGTGGGTTTCGCTCATGAAATTCGCTGATTCCGAGGAAAACGGGCAGAGCAGATCGGCCGCTCCGCAGAGGTGTTTACAGAAGTGGCCACCGGGGCACTCTGAACAAGTTCTGCCGTCCTTGTTATAGTAGCCCCAACAGGCTTGCTCGTGCAGGACGTCTTGACACGTCGAGCGGCCGGAAAATGAGCTGATCACGAAGAAAGTCACGAAGAAAGTACAGTGCCCTTATGCAAGAGGCCTCCAAGCCGATGCTGTGCCGAGGAGTTCGCGGCGCTACGACGGTCGAAGACAACTCACGCGAAGCAATTTTGACCGCGACGCGTCAAATGCTGGCCCTCCTGGTCCGCCGCAATGACATCGCTCCGGCTGATATCGCCAGTGCCATCTTCACCGTCACCAAGGATCTGAACGCGGAATTTCCTGCGCTGGCTGCTCGTCAGCTCGGATGGCTCGAAGTCCCGCTGCTGTGCGGCTACGAAATCGAAGTTCCGGGATCGCTGCAGAAATGTGTTCGCGTTTTGGTCCATTGGAACACGACCAAGTCGCAGTCGGAACTTCATCACGTCTACATTCACGACGCCGTTCGCTTGCGACCGGATCTCTCCAAGTTGCCGCCGGTGGATTGGAGCGAACTGGAAACTTGGATCTCGCAACAGATGCAACCCAAGCAGTAGCCCGCCCGTCATGGATCTTCACCGGATATGGACCTTCGCTGGATACCGAGCACCGAACTTAGCGGACTGCACGCCGCCGTTACGGCTCGTCAATCTCTCCCATTCACGAATGAGTCGCTTCGCGCTGCCATAGAAGAACCAAGTAATCGACTCTTCGCCGCCGCTCGCATGGCAAACTTGGATGACGAACAGTTCGTTCGGCATCTGCAGTCTCAATCGTTGCACTATCCCGGTTCCCAGGAATTGGCCGCGCGCGTGCTGAAAAGAGCCAATCCGGCTCGCGCCACGCCGGACAACATATCGTTGCTCGGTGCGGCAATCGCTGAATGCCGATCGGTCTTCAATCACTCCTTTCCGCGTCTGGCAGAAGAATTAAATCTGCGCATCGGACCACTTCAATCGATGTGGGAAGCTCGCGGTCCCGGCCTGCTGGCGATGATCGGCAACTTAACAGAACCCGATATGATCGCGGAATCGGCGTCGGTGATATTGGTGCAACCGGTAGTCGGAGGCTTCGGCGCGGCGCACCTCGATACCAACTGCGTCCATATCGAAGCCTTACTGACCGATCCTTTGCCGCAACTGCCGGAGATACTGAGACTGGCATGGCTGCTGGCTCAATTACAGCTTGATCGGCCCATATACGGCGAACAAGTTCACGGTTGGAAGCTCCCCGCCGTGGCCGCGCGAGCACTTCTGCCGATCACACTTGCGGCCGCTGAAGAATTGCAGGTCTCTTCAAATACGGCACCGAACATCGAAGCAGCGTTGATGCAGTGGTTAAAGCTGTCATCGGACGACGCGGCACACGAACAGAATGTCATCTTCGCTTGGTGGGAAACGCAGCGAGATGCGAACTACGACTGGGCAACTGCGTTGGCCGCCCTCAGTGCGATGCTCGCGGCCTAAAGCATCGCAGTTGTTCCGACTTGCGAGCATCTTCAGGCGCGAGCACTCTCCTGATCCAGTATCATAGGGGCGACTCGATCACCCCGCCGTATGCTGAGCCAGGATGACTCGCCATGTTTCTTCGTTTGCCCACTCTGCTCGTTTGCCTTTGTATGTCTCTCCAAGCGGCCATCGCGTGTGCCGCTGATCGACCGAATGTTGTGGTCATCCTGACCGATGATCAAGGCTGGGGAGACTTGAGTATCAACGGTAATGAGAATCTCTCGACGCCGAACATCGACGGACTGGCCCGCGGCGGCGCGCGATTCGATCGATACTTCGTTTGTCCCGTCTGCTCGCCGACGCGAGCCGAATTCCTGACGGGTCGCTACCATCCTCGCAGCAGCGTCACCAGCACTTCGTCCGGCGGTGAACGATTGGACTTAGATGAACGACTGCTGCCTGAATTGTTCAAGGCAGCGGGCTATGACACCGCGGCTTACGGGAAGTGGCATAACGGTTCACAGCCGCCGTATCATCCTTGCACGCGAGGGTTCAATGAGTTCTATGGTTTTTGTTCAGGACATTGGGGTGACTACTTTTCGCCTCCCTTGGAAATCAACGGCGAACCGATTCAAGGTAACGGCTACATCACCGACGATTTGACTGATCGAGCCGTCGAGTTCCTCAGCCGCGGTCGCAAACAACCGTTCTTCCTCTATCTGGCTCTCAATGCTCCGCACACTCCGATGCAAGTGCCCGATAAGTGGTGGGACAAGTTCAAAGAGAAGCGGTTGGTGCAGTATGCAGAACCGGGTGAGCGGGAGGATGTCGAGTTCACGCGAGCCGCGCTGGCGATGGTGGAGAACGTTGATTGGAATGTGGGGCGTGTGCTCGAAAAGCTCAAGCAATCGGGGCTCGAAGACAACACGATCGTCGTCTTCTTCTGTGATAACGGTCCCAATTCAGCGCGCTGGAACGGCGGCATGCGCGGTCGAAAAGGTTCGACGGATGAAGGTGGCGTCCGCAGCCCGTTGTTCGTACGCTGGCCCAAAGTCATCGGCCGTGATCGCTTGATCACTCAGATCTGCAGCGCCGTCGATCTCCTTCCCACGTTAACCGACCTCGCCGGTGTTCCGACCACCGGTACACATCCTCTCGACGGCCGATCTCTTAAACCCTTGCTCGCCGGCGAAACGGCAGCGCTCCCGGAACGTCCGGTCTTCTCGACTTGGGGAGGCAAAGTCAGTGTGCGCACGCAACAGTTTCGGCTCGACGCACAGGGTCGACTGTATGACATGATCAGCGATCCCGGCCAGACGAAAGACGTCGCCAAAAAGTTCCCGCAGATACGAGCTGAACTGGCCGATCAAGTCTCTCAGTTCCGCATCGATGTGCTCGATGGTACCAACCAAGACTACCGACCGTTCACGATCGGCAACTTGAATTTTCCGATCACGCACTTGCCCGCGCGCGATGCCAAGCATCAAGGAACGATTCAGCGCTCGGCCAAAGCGCCGAATTGCTCTTACCTGACTCATTGGACCGACACAAAGGACAAGATCTACTGGGCGACCGATGTCAGGCAGCCCGGTACTTATCAAGCCGAAGTGGTTTACTCGTGCGCCGAAAAGAACGTCGGTACGGTGCTGGAGTTGTCGTGCGGTGAAGGAAAAGTTTCAGCCGAAGTCACCGAGGAGCACGATCCTCCGGCTCGAGGCAACGAACATGACCGCGTACCGCGCGACACGGAATCACTCGTCAAAGATTGGAAAGTCATGAAGCTCGGCACCATCGAGCTCCCTGGCGGTGAACAAGAATTGAGCCTTCGCGCAACAAAAATTCCGGGTGAGCAATCGATCGAGTTTCGGCAACTGACATTAAGACTGATCGACGTACCGAAGTAATCGATCGCATCGCAGCGGTCATCCTCTGCAAATGCGTCGATCACTGATTAAGTGAACAGTTTGGCGATCGGTTTTCCGGTGGATATCGGTAACGGTCGCGATTGGGTATCGACGATCTCCGTAGAGGGATCGAGACCAAGCGCCCAGTACAGAGTAGCCGAGATATCTTCGGGTCGAACGGGATCAGCCGCCGGAAATGCACCGTGCGGATCGCTGGCACCATAGATCGCACCGCCGGTAACTCCGCCGCCGGCCATCATCACCGTGTAGCACTCGGGCCAGTGATTACGACCTTTGCCGTCGCGGTCACCGATCTTCGGTCCGCGTCCGAATTCACCCATCCACAAGACCAACGTATCATCGAGTAGACCTCGACTGCGCAAGTCTTCAATCAGTGTCGGCACTGTGCGATCCGTGATGGGGAGCAAACGATTCTTGAGGTCGGTGAAATTGTCTTGGTGCGTATCCCAGCCTTCGCTCCCTTTACCGCCGATTCCACTGGCGAAGTAAACCGTGACGAAGCGAGTACCGGCTTCGATCAATCGACGTGCGAGTAGACAGCTTTGTCCATACGTCGTGCGCCCGTACGCATCGCGCAACCAATCAGGCTCCTGCGAAATGTCGAGCGCTTGCTTTAAGC
Source organism: Pirellulales bacterium (assembly GCA_046349815.1). GTDB lineage: Bacteria > Planctomycetota > Planctomycetia > Pirellulales > Pirellulaceae > Aureliella. The sequence continues at coordinate 46,566 of JAXMBQ010000008.1, forward strand.
CCGGAGCCGACAAGATCGACAGCGCCTGCTGCTGAAACTGATCCATTCCTTCGGCGATGGCCGACTGTTCTTTGAGTGCAAGCTGTGCGTCAACGACTTCCAGCAACTGACGCCTGCGATCGAGCCGAGCCAGATCGACTGATTGCGGCAACTGCAGCTCAGGCAATGCGAACGAAGAACTATTCGGATCGCTGCTGAAATAGAACGGGTCGTATCGCTTGCCGAGAAAGCTCGCATGCTGACCTGGAGTCACCGTGCCGTCGCGAGCCACATGCGGAAAGCCGACGAATGGAGGTAGACCGGCCTGCGAAGATCCGAGCAGCTTGGCGACTACCGAACCGTACGCAGGATAGAGCTCGAGCGAATCACGCAGGCGTTGATCGTCGGTGGGAGGAGCCTTCCCGGTCAGGCAGTAGTAGCCGGCCGAGTTATGGTTCTTCATCTTGTGGTGAACCGATCGCACCTGTCCCCATAAATGCAAAATTTGTCCCCAGCGCGGCAGATGCTCCGTGATCGGAACGCCCGGCAGCGATGAAGGGATCGGAGAGAATTCGCCTCGTATGCCGTCGGGCGCATGCGGCTTCATATCAAACGTATCGATATGGCTTGGACCGCCGTGCTGATGCAGAAAGATGACGTTCTTAGCTCTCGGCTTCGGTCCCGTCGGTCGTCGGCCGGCCGTGGACGATTCGGCTTGCAGAACACTCGGCAAAGCCAATCCGGCCAACCCCAGCGCTCCGACTTGCAGCAAGGAACGCCGCGAGCTGTTCCACGTTCGATAGGACTCACAACCTCGCATCGCCGATTCACTCCGTCGTCAAACTGTTCATCGCATTGATGACCTGCATCGATGACCTTTAACGAGCATTCAACTGTTACTGGATGAGTACAAACTCTTTGCTGTTAAGCAGCGCCCAGAGGATATCCTCGAGAGCCGCACGACGGTCCGCGGCTGCATCGAAGTAAGCTCGCAGCTTGGCCCGCTCTTCAGCGGTCGGCATGCGTGTCAGCGCCGTCAACACGAGTTCTTCCATTAAACGATCAGGATCGTTCTGCATTTTCAAGAGTCGAGCCAACTGGTTATCGCCGGCCGAGAGTTTATCTCGAGTCTCAACGCCGTTGACCAGGATCAGCGATTGACCGAGAGATGTGTCACTCGATCGTTCGCATTCGCATACGAGCAATCGATTCGGTTTGCCGAAAGCGGTCAAGAACCCGGCTCGCGACGGGACCTCGGACCGATAAACGGCTCGACGTTCCGCCGTGGTCGTCGCCGGCTGAATTCCTTTTTCCACCGAGTCGTCCGCAACGCCGGTCACATCGCAGACGGCGTCCAGCAAGATCTCGGCAGGCATACGATGCAGCGGATAGCCCGCGAACTGAGCGGTCGCATTGAGTGACTGTTCATCACCGGCATGATAGGCGGACGCACGCGAAAAGGCTTGGCTGAGCAAGATCTCGCGAGTCAGCGTGCGCGTGGAATATCCGCCTGCGATCAAACGGTCAGTCAAATACTCGAGCAGTTGAGGATTCGAGGCGGGGTTGGAATCGCGGAAATCATCAGGAGGATCGACAATGCCTCGCCCCATCACGTGATACCAAATCCGATTCGCCATGTTCCGAGCAAATCGGCGATTATCTTGTGTCAGCCAGCGAGAGAGCGACTTCAGCGGTTTGACCGTCGTCGGTTCCGGCGGGCGTTCGCTTTGTGCGACGAAGGGTATTCCGAGCGGCTTAGGGACGAACTGTTCTGCGCGACCGGGATGCATGATCGTCGGCGCCTTGCCGGCCAGCGAGATGATCTCGTCACCGGAGATGATGTGCTTGTCGAACTGATCCTTCGGACTGTTCTCCACTTGCTTTCGTTCGATCGTCGTAAAGTAAGCGGCCAGTCCGTAGTAGTCGTCTTGTTTCCAAACATCGAACGGATGATTGTGGCAACGGGCACATTGCAAACGGACACCCAGGAACACTTGGCCGATTGTTTCAGCCGCCGTTTCCGGATCGCGATGCGTACGATGAAAACTTGCCGGCGGATGCTCATACGTACTGCCGACGGTGCTGACGAGCTCCGCTGCGAATTCGGTCAGAGGTCGATCATTTGCGATTTGATCGGCCATCCAGCGATGCCATCCCGCGGCTCCTTCGGGGCTCATCACTTTCTGCTCGTTGCGCAGAAGATCGCTCCAACGCAGAGCCCAGAGCACGGCATAGCCTCGATCATTCAACAATCGATCGACCAAGCGCTCTCGTTTATCACTTGTCGCGTCATTCAGATAATTCCGAGCTTCTTCGGCTGTAGGCAGTCGGCCGATAGTAACCAAGTAGACTCTTCGTAGAAAAACAGAATCAGACGCTGCGGGCATCGCTTGCAACTGCATGCGCGCGAGCTGCTCATCGATCCGTTCATCCAACGGAGACGCAACCGTTCGAGTCGTGTTCTCAGTCGCCGACGTGCTTGAGCTTGCCGGCAAGAAAGTGAGTCGAGCTGCGGTACGACCATTGAGATAGGCGATCGACACAGCCGTGTCGATCGGACGATCGGCATGAACCAATCCGCTCGATGAGACCGAAACGCCGGTGGCTTCGCTCGGCTCAAAGCGCGACCAATCGGTTACGTCGCGCGATGTCCCGTCTGCAAACTCCGCGATCACGACAAGTTGTTGATCACGCGCCGAACTTGCAGCCCAGGTTTCAGCAGGCACGACGGACAGACGCGTCAGTGTCTCATCCGGCCGATGCTCGTCGATCGTTGCCGGCGGCGATGCGTCTGTGACTGCATTCCATCGGCAACCCTCTTCGATCCAGCGCTTCAAGAGGATTGCTTCGGGTGAATCCTTGGCGAATCGAATGCCGCCTTGATGAGCCGTGAGACCGGCCGGCTTTTTGATCAACAAGCTATCGCCTGCCGCAATCGGATCGATACGACGCACGGCATCACCGCGAACGATGGTGGCGAAGTCCATGAGCGGATCATCGCCGCGCAGGCTCAAGCGAAAGCCCCCTTTGCCGTGCAAACTGCCGTGGCATGTTCCGAGGTTGCAACCGCTCTTGCCCATCAGGGCCGTGATCTCGCGCGGGAACACAGGCGATTGAGAACTCAGCGAACCGATTTGAACATCGACCGTGGAGGAAAGCTCGCCGAAGCGAACTGTAACTTGACCGCTGATCGGTAACTGTGGACCGTTTGCGCTATCGATAGCCGATTGCTTAATCTCCAGCACTTGTCGCGTTGCATTCCACTGGATCGGCAGATCGATTGGAATCTCCACTCGCAGTTGTGACGTTCGAGAAACATCGGTCGCCGTTCCATTCGACTCTGTTACAGCCACGAGATGAGCCGGATAATCCATCGATACCGATATGCGCTCAGGAACAACTCGCAAGACACCGGTGAGAGCGACCGCAGACGGCTCTTCGGCGAAGACCTCGCGATGAGCAACGGTCATGCCGAGGAAGGACGACGCAACGAGAACCCACAAACAACCAACGGTCAGGAAAATGCGCGGCACCGCTCGTAAATGTCTGCACATCGCGGCGAGATTCCGATTCGGTAGGGAGGGTTTCGGAGGGGAGAACCCGCAATCGCACGGCCGACGATTGGAGGGGTGGGAGGATTGAGTTAGTATAACGATGGCCGATACCCAAAGATAGTTCGACCCTTCCGCACTCCCCGCCTTCATCCTCTCCCATCGGCCGATACTTTGTATGGCACCTTCTTCTTTCCAAGCCGTTTCGACCGTGCATCGCTTCGTTGCACTGTCCCTGTTGATCTTGATCTCGGTCGGATCCGGTCAGATCGTATCGGCTCAAGGCGATAACCCGCCCGGCTCAGCAACAACATCCGCAGCAGCCTCAACAACTGCACAACAAAAAGCTGCTTCGGAATCATTATTCAAAAGTCGCGTTGCGCCGCTGCTGATAAAACGCTGCCTGGCTTGTCACGGCGGAGATAAGGCTGAAGGGGGCTATTCGATCAAGACTGTCGGCGAGCTGCTCAAAGCGGGTGACTCGGAACATGATCCGCTCACTGCCGGCAAACCAGAACAAAGCGAACTGTTTCGTCGCCTCACGACGCAGGATGCATCCGAACGCATGCCGGCAGAGTCCGAACCGCTGAGTGCCGAAGAGATCGCCGACGTTCGTCGCTGGATCACCGAGTCACCGTCGTTCAATGCGTTGACTGCGGATAAGAAGCTCGCCGAGTGGATCGCAGCCGACATGCGCAGCGAGCGTACCTCAGATACTGCAAATCATCCAATACCGATCACAGCCGTCGCTATCTCCTCGGATTCGAAACGCATTTATGCGAGCGGTTACGGCGAGGTCATCGAATGGAACATCGAGGCAAGGCAAACATCGCGTCGTATTCCTGTCGGTGCACATCGCGTAACCGCCATCGATCTTTCGCCTGATGACCGTCAATTGTTGATCGCAGGAGGTGAACCTGGCGAACGCGGAGCCGTGGTTCAGGTATCACTGGAATCGGATCAACCGCCGCGCGCCGTCGCATCATTCTCCGATGTCGTTACCGGAATCGCATATTCACCGGACGGCAAACGAGCTGCAGTCGGAGGTTCGGACGGTTCTTTGCTCTTCATCCGTACTGAATCCGGTGACGTGGAAGAGCGGATGACTCCTCATGCCGATGTGATCACCGCTTTGGCATGGTCGGCGGACGGTACGCGACTGATCACCTCGTCGCGAGATCGAACGGCTCGCGTGTTCGATACCGAGAAGATGGAGCTCATCGCGAGTTACGATCGGCATGAACGCGCTGTGGGAGGCGTGTCATGGGGCGAGGCCGGTCCGACATCGCTTGATGAAACGGGGCGTCTGCGACTGTGGAGCGGAACGGATAACGATCAAAGCAAAGCGGAACAATCGGGGTTGCCTCGGTTCCTCCAGCGCTACGTATCGCGCGGTCCAGGTATCTTTCTGCCGGACAAAGCGGACGTGCGCCACTTTCGCATCGAATCGAAAAAAATCGACGATGGAAAAGATGATAAAGGGAATCCCAAGTCGAAGACAGTGATTCGATTCTCCGAGCGCCCGCGGCTGATCAGCAAACAACCGAAATGGATCTTGTCGCTCGACGTCAGCGAAGAATTAGTCGTCGCCGGTACCGAAGCCGGCGGGCTCATCATTTGGAACAAGAAAGCCGCCGAAGAACCACAGTGCGTGACAGTTTTCGGCTCCGTCGCGAAATGAGTACGAGGTCTTCGTCACCGAACGCCTAGTTGACGTCGCCTCCCAGTCGCATATCATTTCGATCGCAATCCCTTTCTGTCGTATTCGCCCAACGAACGGAGAGTGTCATGAGTGTCATCGCCCGTATCAGCGCACTTCTTGCGCTGCTATTCCTGTCGTCGACCAGTTTCGCCGGCATCGTCTTCAGCAACAACATCGACGGTACGAACCCGAATACATCGAACCCGTTTACCGACGGTCAGTTCACGATTGCAGGAATTACAGCGTCCGGAATCGGACGTGGACCGGGAATCACCGGCAGTAATGCGAACAATCGCTACACGGCCGTGAGCTGGGGGACAGCGACGTTTGATTCAACGGCTTACTTCACGTTTACACTTACGCCTGACGCAGGTCGAACCCTCAGTCTCACGAGCTTTACCTACACAGGACAAGCCTCTGGATCAGGTCCGACCAGTTTCGCATTGCGATCCAGCCTCAGCGCGTTCAATACCAACATCGGTTCTCCGACAGCGACAGGGGTCGGCATCTCCCTTACAGATGCTGCGTATCAGAATTTGAACTCAGCCGTCGAATTCCGGCTCTACGGATGGAACGCAACCGCCGGAACCGGAACATTCAGCGTGAATGATTTTTCATTCAGCGGCGATGTATCATCCGTCCCCGAGCCGAACAGCATGATGCTGGCTGCAATTATGCTCGCGATGAGAAATGCTTTCGTGAGACGCTTTAGGCGAGCGCGATGCAGATCAAAACAGTGTAGGTCGGCTGTCCTCAATTGACCCCACACGGCTCAAATCACCAAAACTTACAACCGTATCAACCAAGTGCAGGTCCCCACGATTCTTGAGTCTCGCGATTTTCAGAATCAACATCGGATCGCTCGGGTACCACTACAGGTCGAGGCGCTCCCGACTTGGTTAGGATCCATTTGGAAAATTGATCTACATTGTTTTCATCTACAATATTCTAACGAAATCTGACTACTTCCCTGGTCACGAGGCTCCAGCCCTCTTTTCCCTACAAAACTCATTCGTTAAAGATTGTGAGGTACACGTCGCGGTATGCTTCCATTTTTTGAAGGCCGCGCTGAGGGTTTCGGAGCCTGAGGGATCGGCCTGGGCGGTGGGAGTATCCACCGGCTTGCGCGACCATAAGAATGAACTCAGCCATCGTCGGCGGCTTGTCCGGCAACTTGCGTGTCTTTTTTCTGACCATGTATAGGGCTTTCCATTCAGCCGCCGAGACGTATTCACTGCAAGGAGCTTCCGGCGCTACTCTGGCTGCCATTTTCAGCTCTTCGACTCGGAACGCTGCGATGTACATCAACGCCGCAATTGTTTGTAATGCGGATAGCGATTCGTATTTCAGCTTTTCGATCCGCATACCTGACTTGAGCGTTTTGAACAGCACCTCAACTTGCCATCGCTTCTTATAAAGCTCAATGATGCGTCGAATCTCGTGGAGCTCATTGATCGGCAGTGAAGTGATCAACACCCAGCGAATCGCCTCTTCGTCTTCCGGCGGCGAGAGTTCTACCGCTTCTACAACATTGAGCTCTACATCAGGAAGGCGTTCGCCGGGACGTCGCGGGCCTTGCAACGTTATTGTCTTGGCTCGGACACTCACAACGGCCTGTCGTGCAGGCCGTGCCTGGCGACGAGCCCTCGTCTCGCCGCTGATCAATGCCTCTCGATCGCCGACATCCACAACTTCTTCATACAGGACCGACAGCTTGGACAGTAAGGTGCTGAGCTTTTGAGGTTCATCCGATTCATCTGAAACAACCTCTCGATCGCTCGCTCCTCGGATGATGAAGTGATGGTTCGGCGCTTGACCTTCTTTCTCCAAGTAGATCTCGTGGATGTCGCATTCGCTATCCGCGACGTGAACGAACTGCGTATTCGGATGGAGCATGGCCAACTGCTCACTGCTTTGAAACATCTCCAGCCAACGGGAGCTTTCTTTCAACGAGAAGTCAGTGACTCGCCTATCCTTAGCTCGTTGCTTGCTGGTTTTGTCTTTCTCGATTTTTTCGCGAATCCACTGGACTTGATCAACAATCCCCAGCGGAATCCCGTTTTCTCGCACGGCATACAGCGGATGCCAGAAGTATCCGCAGCTGGAATTGGTTTCCAATACACCTGCACCGCTGACTTGTAGTGTAGGCTTCGTGAGATCAATGACCGTTGTGTCCTGAATGGTGGCAACGGTATCTCCGTCCTGAATTCGCCGCAGCGTTGCATCACGATGAGCACTCATGATTACTTCCGGCGCAGTATGCTCGGAATTGGCGAACCGATAGGTCGCTTCCAAAGCCGCATTATCTGCAAATGCCTGCGGAGTAGAATCTGGGCATTTCACCAAGTGCTCGAGAATGTATATCGCTCGATCATTCCTCCGCTTGTGCCCGAAATCCAATGTGGCGAGTTCGTTCCGTTCCCAACTCAAAGCTATCAATCCGTTCCCGGCCCATCCCGTGAAGCTCACTTTGCCGAGCAATTAATACGCTTCACGTTTTGTAGGGAAAAGAGGGCTCCAGCCTCGTCACCCACTGCCTGCAAGGCTCCAGCCTTGCAGTATCCAATCACCATCATTCGGTACTACCACGCGTCGTGGTACTCCCGACTTAGTTAGGGTCAATTGAGGACAATTGACCTACACTGTTTTGATCTACGTTGTCGCTGCGAAAACTACCTACTTCACTTCCCACTTCTCGTTGAAGAAGTCGGCGGCTTTGACTTCGCCGGGCATTTGGTAGTTCGAGCCTTTGGAGACATCGACGATCGCCCAGTCGGGTAACATGGCGATCTGACGCGCGTTGTTCAAATAGGCAAACTCGCGATAAGTAAATCCGCTGTTGATCACCACATAACGTTTCGGATTCAACGGATTCGGATAGATCAACACCGGCACATGGCTCGATGCAGCAAAGCTCTGCTTGCCGATCTGCACTTGATCATCGTTCCACTTCACAGGAAGTTGAGGCAGAATCTTCGCAATCAACGAATTGGTCTTCGGCGATCCGAACAGTACCAAGTTCTTATCGCGCAGGTCGGCTTCTGTAATTTGGTCGGGTCGCACTTCGATGATGTCGCCGCGGAACTGGCGATGCCACTCTGTCTTGGCATGAGTAAACTCGGCGTCGAGCCACTTGCCGACCGGGTCCGTTGCAGGTGAGCTCGACTTCGCATCCGGTCCGACGAACACAAAGGCGCCCATAAACGCATCGTCGATCGGCCCTTGTAGTCCAGGTCGTTTCTTCGCTGACTTGTCGAGTCACTTCGTCAGACGCCTTCCATGCACCGTTTTCGACAATCAAGTGGATCGATTCCTTACCGGGACTACTCGCCTGAATGCTGATCGTTTGGTCATTCAATCGAACTGTCAGCGACTGATCGACGTGCATCACTTTTTGATCAGCGGGCAACTTGACAGTCAACGCAGTGATGTTCGACGTCTTCAGCACGATGGTCGACGGGGGCTGCAGTTCGGCTTGCACTCGCGCTTCGCGCCAATGTTCTTCTAAGCCGTCGATGCTCAGCCACGCTTGGCGATGGTATCGCAGTGTATAGGTCGTAAGGTCGATCTTCAGGGGCAACTTCGGTCGGCCGGCGATCGCTGTATCGGAGAGGAACCTCTCGATCTCGACTTTGGAATCGGGATGGATCTTGTGAGCCGTCTGCGGGCCGATGATATGTTTTAGCTCCATGCCGCGATCTTTAAACGCAGCGGCCATAACATCGGCGGCTTGCTTCTGCTGGTCTATTTCGCCGCTGTAAGCCACCGTCGGCAAGTGACGAAGATTATTGGTCCAGTCGGGACAATCGTACCAATGCAGCAGCGCCTTCTGATAAGGAGTCGGCTTGAACTCTTCCCTTTGGAAGACGCGCAGGAACTCAGTCGTCTCACTGAATCCGGCTCCCGGCGTGGCGGCCATCCAGACTTGTGGATAGTGCACTGCCATTTGCCAACAACCGGCTCCGCCCATAGAGAATCCGCGGATGTTCGTCCGATCGTTGTCGATTTTGAAACGCGACTTCACATGCTCAATCGCTTCCAGCACATCGATCTCGCCGGCGAACTTGAACGCATTGCAATAGCGACCGTAGGGATGAAGCACGATCGTTTTTTCGGGAGCGATCTCACCGACGCTCTTCAAACGTTGATTGAGGAAAGCCACCTCGCTGACGTTCTCACCGCGACCGTGCAGCCACACATCCAATCGCAACGGCTCGTTCTTGCTGAAGTCGACACCGGCCGGGATCACTAGGCCATAGGGTTGAATCGAACCGTCGATGTGCGAACGGAATCCGCCGACAAGCAATTGCGGTTTGTCGCTCGGAGCCGCAGCCAACCCGATGAGTGCCGATCCGCGTTTGCCGGCTGCGAGAGCATCGACGCGCTCATTGCCGAGCTTCAGCAATCCGCGAGCTTGATCGAATTCTTTATCGTTGTAGAAGATGCCGTCCTCCGCTGCGATGCGCACGGCTCGCGACAATACGAGGATCTCGGCAGTATCAGCCTTATCCGCATCGGTCAGACCCGCCACTCGAGCCTCCAATTGCTTGGCTCCGGCCAGCAATTCATCGCGCACAGCAGCCGGCACTTCGATACCGACCGGTGGAATCGGACGGACCTTGCTCGCCACATTGTCTGCCGGACCGTCGGCCGGCAGCAATGAATGAGGCAGTGCCGCTGAAATGCAGCACGCAAGCAGCAGCGAAGCACGACGGAGTCTTACAGAGCGGGCGCGCGGGGCGAGAGACATCGACATGTTGAGAACTCGATAAGAGGGTAGGGGAAGGACGGCATGCGCAAGCTCAAGGACATCGCCGAATGGCATGCGCGGAGGGAGACCGCATTATACATCGCCGGCTCGTCCAGCTTCTAAGAAGAGATGAGTTGGTCGAGGCGAAATCGTTCGGCAGTGCACAGAGCTCAGCGCACAGAGCTTAGAGCATTTCTCTCAGCCGCTGGGCTGCATCTACGGCCGATTCGGCTGTATCTGACAAGCAGGTCAAGTGGCCCATCTTGCGACCCGGTCGCGCCTCGGCTTTACCATAGAAGTGTAAATGCGCATCGCGATGGGCCAGTACGTCGGCGACTTGCAGATCGCCGCGCGGTTGTGACAAAGGCATCGTCGAGCCTGCAGATCGATACCAAAGATCGCCGAGCAAATTGGCCATGGCTGCGGGCCTGCGGAAGTCGGTACCGAGCAGAGGCAGATTGCACATCGCGCGTACCTGCTGTTCGAACTGACTGACTTCAAACGCTTCGATTGTCAGGTGCCCCGAGTTATGCGGGCGCGGAGCGATCTCGTTGACCATCAAGCCTATATTGCGATCGATAAAGAACTCAACGCAAAACAAACCTTCGACGGCGAAAGCCTCCGCTATGCCGCTGACGACTTCGCGCGCACGAGCCTCATACTGAACCAGTTCGGGGCTGACCGGACATCGCGAGATATCCAAGATGTGATTTGCGTGCGAGTTCTCGATCAAGGGATAAGTCACAATCGAACCCGTAGCGTTGCGAGCGCCGAGCATCGAAACTTCAGCCGCAAAATCGATGCGTTGTTCCGCGATCGCGTCGTTGGTATCGAGCCGAACCCACTGCGCGGCGATGTCGGTTTCACTGCGTATGACGACTTGCCCTTTGCCGTCGTAACCGGAGCGCACTGTTTTCACGATTAAGGGCCAACCGAATTTTTCACCCGCCGCGCGCACGTCGTCTTCGTTCGTGACCGGCATGAACGGAGTCACCGGCAAACCGGCCGCAGCCACGGATGATTTCTCGCGCACACGGTCTTGGCAGATCGCTAAAAAGTCGGCGCCAGGCCTGACGGGTGTCGTCTTCTCGGCAATGCGAACCCATTCCGCAGGCACGTTTTCAAATTCAAGCGTCACCGCTGCGCAGCTCGACGCAAAATCGGCGATCAGATCTTCGGTGCTCTTAGATGAAGTCGCAGGGCAATAGTGCTCGTCGGCCGCTTGTGCCGCCGGACAATTCCGCTCGGGGTCAAACACAGCGACGTGATAGCCGAGTCGCTGAGCGGCATGGACGAACATCCGCCCCAGTTGTCCGCCGCCGAAGACTCCCAATCGACTGCCGGGAAGAATCTGCTTTTTCAAAGAATGATGCGACATGTTCAGTTCAAGGCAAGGGAGCAAGAATCTTACGGCAGTTGAATATTGTCGAGCACGTATTGAGTCTGGCAATCGATCCACATTCGCAGTCGCTCGCGCAGGGAAGCATCGTGCAGAGACAGAATTCTCGCGGCCAGCAAGCCCGCGTTCTTTGCTCCCGCAGTTCCGATCGCAAGCGTTCCGACCGGAATGCCTCCCGGCATCTGCACGATAGACAGTAGCGAATCGAGTCCGTTAAGCGATTTGCTTTGTACCGGAACACCGAGCACCGGCAGGATCGTGGTGGAGGCGACCATGCCCGGCAAGTGGGCTGCGCCGCCGGCACCGGCGATGATGACTTTCACCCCGCGAGCTTCCGCCGACTGCGCGTACTCGAACATCCACTGCGGAGTACGATGGGCCGAGACGACGCGGCATTCATGCGCCACATGCAATTCGGTCAGGATGTTCGCTGCCGCGCTCATGGTGTCCCAATCGGACTTGCTGCCCATGATGATCCCGACCGAAATTCCCACGACATCGCCGGCTTGAGTCATTGTTCCAGGTCCAACCGCTCACGAAAAAGAAATTCCGGACTCCCGGCCTCTGCGACTCAGCGTGCGCTGCGAGAGAGTCGGGTGAATGCGGAAGATTGTAGCGATCAGAAGGGAAAGCCGGCGAGTCGGGGCGATCTTCTTATCTGTGCACTTTCCGAATCGCGAAGAACTCGGCGGTGCGTCTTCATGACCGAACGCAGGCTTATGTCGGCGGCAGTTCGCCCGGGACGGAGATCATCCATCCGACATTGAACTTGTCCGTCACCATGCCGAACCAAGGAGACCAAAAAGTCTTAGTCAGCGGCATCTCGATCTTGCCGTCGACCGCCAGAGCGTTGAAAGCGGCTGTGGCATGGTCCGCATTTTCAAACATCAGGGCGAGCCGGAAGCCGTCGAACTTCGGCCGGTCATCGCAACTATCGGAGACCAGAATCGTGACCTGACCGATTTGGATCGTCGCGTGCATGATCTTGTTTTCGAAACCGGCTTGCAGCATGCCGGGCGGCACAGGATCGGGGCTCTCACTGAAGAGCATGCGAAAAACAGTCTTAGCACCCAGCGCCTGTTGGTAAAAGTCGATCGCTTCCTGACAACGACCGCTGTAGAACAAATACGGTTGCAACGCGATTGCGGACATGATTTCTCCTCGAAATGAAAATAGCCGTGATCGATACGTGGTGACGTCGCACGAATCGAGCTCTAGGCCGCCACGAGTGTCGCCTCGCGCAGAGCTCTCATGTGACGCTCGCAAGTGACAATGCGAGAAAGTTCTACACTGCGTCGTATGCAGCTTGCAGTTCAGCGATGTCGAGTTTATCCATCTCCAGCAGAGTCTGCATCACATGGGATGAGCGCTCGGGATCCGACATCAGCCTGGAGAGAATCGAGGGGACGATCTGCCAAGAAAGACCGAAGCGATCTTTCAGCCAGCCGCAACGACTCTTCGATCCCCCTTCGGAGAGCGTCTCCCACATCGCATCGAGCTCCGCTTGATCCTCGCAATCGACGACGAGCGAGAAAGCTTCGTTGAGCTGCACATGCGGACCGCCGTTGAGCGCGATGAACTCGATGCCGGCCAAACGGAATTCGACGACCATGGCATTTCCGCCCGGTCCGTTCACGACTCGCGTCACTTCCGAATTCGGAAAGATCGAGACATAGAAACGAGCCGCCTCTTCAGCTTGGCTCGTGAACCACAGAAACGGTTTAATCTTTTGCGTTGTCACGGCACGGACTTTCTCATCAACGGTCAGCAGTGCGACGTTCTCTCCATGAGCCTCGCATTGTCACCGGATTGTCGTCCGCCCCAACGCCGGATCGACATCGGTCCGATAAAAAGTCGGGAAAAGTTATCGCAAATAGCGCAAACCCGTCGTCAATTCACCCAGATTGCAAAGGTGATGAAGTTCCCTTGGAAAACAGTGGTTAATCGGCGCCATACTTCCGGACGCGTCATTGGACCGGACTCGAGGTACGGTGTTGCGGCCGTTCCTTGCAGCCACATGACCAAATCCAACCCTTTCGGTTCCGTAAATACGCGTCGCAGGTTAACACCCTTGCCGGTTTTGCCTCGCCAAAACGGAATCAATCGATTCCCTTTGAGGACTTCGTTGCCTTCGGTGGCCGCGGTTCGCCACGAGTGAATCATCTCATGGTTGATACGTATCCCCAGCACACCTTTCTGATCGGGATTCGGAATCCATTCGTGATCGTCATCCGTTTCAGCCAGGCACTGGGTCCACATGGCATCGCCGAGCGTCAAGCACTGTTGCAAGTGCTCGAAGCCGCAGCTTCCATACGCTTGGGTCTATGAATCGGTGCGCAGGCCAAATGCACAAAGGCTATCAAGTCCATGATGTCGAAAGGATCAAATCCTCCTTCAACACGATCCTCTTGATTTTGCAACAAGAATTCATACGGTGTCTCGGCGCGCTCAAAGAACAACTGAGCTGTCGAGTTGAACAGTTCGCGTCCGTCATGAGCCAGCACGACTTCGCACATGGCTGACAACAATCGACAATAGCCGCGTATCCATGTAGCATCCATACGATCGAATGTGATGACGCCGATCGGCTTAATATTCGGAGCACCGACGCGTTGGAGCACTTCGGTCAGGGTGACGAGTTGGTCTCGCTTGCCGTTGAAATCGAACTTGATGTCGAGCACATGCAGCGGCATCTTGACGGCATCGTCATCGACGTGGGCAAATGTCTTTTCGGCGACCGCCAGATCATCGATGAATTGTTGCAAGATGCGGCGAGAGTCTTCATAGGTGATTTTTTCGGGCTCGGGATTCTCCGGAACGGGTAAGCGCAACAGAGGGATAGAACCCGTCAGGAACATTTTGTGCCGACGCAATCCGAAGCGATAAAAGCTTTGCCCGACCTTTTCGATCGACCCGACGAACTGCAGCGTGCCGAGTTCCATCCACGCGCGATCATCGTCGCCGTGAGACTGAACGTATTCCGCCAGGACCGGAATCCCATCGGCTGTTCTACCTTCTTTCAAGTAGGTTTCTGCGCGCGGCGCTTCCGGCGCTGCAATTCGGAGAAAACAGCAGGAGCAAGGCAGGGATCGCCGCGGCCATGGTAATGAGTCTCATCGATCGTCTCCGAAAGTTTTGCATCAGCAGAACACAAATAAACGGAGGAAGAGCCGAAGACGAATGTTTCATTTCGCGTCGTGCAGAAAAAAAATGTTAAAAAGTCAGCACCTTCCCGCCTCTCGTCCTCTCCCTGCGAGTCCCACCATGTCGTTTCCCGGCTATCGCGCTCACGCTTCGGTTCTCAACGCGCCGTGATCGGCAGTTCGGTTGTTTACGCCGCGGCGGCTGAACCGGAACCACGTAAGGCGGGACTGAAGCCGCAGTATGCATCGAAGGAATCGAAGTCTCGATACCACTGCAGACGAACCGCGTAAAGAAATTGATGCCGCACGACCGCGGCTGCTGCTAAATACCTGGATGACGCGCTTTGTCTGGTGCGAGCGGATGTATCAACTGCCACACGACAGGCCCGTACATGGCGGAGCGTCCGGTACCGAGCAAGCTCATGGGACCGCCGCAAACCGAGATTCGTGCGAGCTTTGCTGCTAATGTACCGCGAGAGATCAACAGCGATACGAAACCTACGGGAAGTGCATCGTCGGTCGTCTGGAGAACATTGGGATTAGTCGAATGGGATCGCCACATCACCGGCGGCCTCTCACCGGAAACGGCTCGCTCGCTGCAAGACATGTTCTTGCGACAGGCTGAGAATGGTCGATTCGTCGCGACGGGTGAAGTTGAGATACCGCACATCACGACCGATTTCGAACTGTCGTTGCAAGCGGCCCGCGCTGTGAGTGCGGCTGGAGATTGGGCTGCGGACTCGACCGATGCGAAACGCATGGAACAAATCACAAAGCTCAAGTCGTACTTGAAAAGCGAACCGCCGCGAAACGATTACGAGCGCGTCTTGCGTTTGGAATTGGCCGGATACTTTCCGGATACTGTAACCACCGAAGAGATCGAGGCTGCGATCGCCTTACTGACCGAAAAACAACATGCCGACGGTGGTTGGTCGCTACGCGATATGTCGGCCGTGGATAACTGGCGAACGCCGATGAGCGATACGGTGCTGAATTTGATTCGCGGATTGCCGGATGCTGATGCGCCCGAGAGCGATCCGTATATGACTGCGAAAGCGATCCTCTTAATGCGGTCACGCAACATTGCCACGAACGATCCGCGCGTGCAACGCGGTGTAGCTTGGCTGAAGTCGCAGCAACGCGAATCGGGTCGCTGGTGGATGCACTCGTTGTACCGAGGAAACTATCACTACATCACCTATATCGCTACTGCGCAGGCCCTGAAGGCATTGGCGGCTTGTGATGAGTTGCCGAAGGGGGAGTAGAGCTGCCTTTCGACGGAGCGAAAGGCGACATTGGCGACGTTGCCAATTCAAGCGGATGGGGAGGGATTCGAACCCCCGGTACGGTCACCCGTACAGCGGTTTTCAAGACCGCCGCCTTAAACCACTCGGCCACCCATCCGGCTCGAAAAAAGGCTTGATTCGTCGAGCACTTGGCAGAAACCGGCTTCGCAGGCCGGGGTCTCGACTCGACGAGAGACCCGATTTTAGCTCGCCGGGTTCGTTCGGCCTATTCCCCCTCTGCACTTCGCGCGAGGTCATCGAGCGAAAACAAAAAAGCGAGAACGGATCGGCCGAAACCGATTCGTCCTCGCGTGCGAGGGATCAGTGAAGTACCTTTGCCGATCACTCTGGTACTCAAGTACTCTTGGCCGATGTATAGCGACGCGATTCCGCAGAGCTTGATTCGACTCGTTCCTTCTTGTTACGTCGCGCCGCCAAGCGTTCCTCTTTCAAGGCTCGCGCTTCAGCCGCGTTATCTTCCATCTGGCGGCGTTTTTCCGCGGACTGACGCTGGAGTTCTTTGGCGCTGTACTGTGCCAAATGAGTCTGGTACTTGACTTGTAAGGAAGCCAACCGAGCTTGCTGGCTCATCGCGTTTTGCATGGCCGCCGCTTGTTGCAGATGCGAATAGGCTGCCATCGCTGTCTGGTTCGCCGCGTTGAACGGGTTCTGTGTGTAGGCTGAGGAATTCTGCGTGAAGGGGGAACCGGAAGAAGCAATGGCAGCGGTTGAGCCCGATGATCCGCTCCCTTGTCGATTACCACCCTGGCATTGAGCACTCGCTGTTGCGGCTGCGAGAATGGCGCCGGCCCAGGCTGCTGCGAAGCTGAATCGTCTCCGAACTTTCATGACGACCTCCCTAATCAGACAAGAAGCGGGCATGACCCATCGGCAGCCCGCCGTGATAGAAGATGAGAGTGGCAATTCCACTTTCAACTAAGGACGAATCAGAGCAGCGCTTCGCACGCCACGCGCTCGAATTTCATTGACAGCCGTTCTCGATCGGCCTTCTCGACCGGCGTGTTACTTGTCCGCCCCGACAGCAAACTCCGCCCAAGTCCTCAGCGCAGCCGACCAGGTCACTTGCTCGTCGACAATGTTACGCTTCATCTCGTCGGCAATGCCGACGCGGAATCGATCCAGTTCTTCCTGCTCACCTTCGGCAATCAACTCGACACGGCCGTCAGTCATATTGCAGACGCGACCTGTAACACGAAATCCTGCAGCCAGACGCTGAGTCCGCGCGCGGAAACCGACTCCTTGTACACGACCCGAGTAATAAACAGTCAGTCTCCGCATCACTCTTTTCTATCTCTTCACGAAATGCTCTTGACTCGAACGTAGGCAAACTCCTAATCTCCTGCGCAACCATGAGTATTTTAACGCGAATTGCCACCATCCGATCGATTCTTCGGCTGATAGCCGCATGCTGTCTGCTCGTCTCGTCGTCTGTGGCGCCGAAGAGCTGACGAATACCACGGTGAGCAGCAAGTCGTGCTGTTGGCGCACACGCTGCTTGACTGGGGCGGTACGCCGCGTCGGCGATCAAGTCGTCGACGAACCGCAGGCGGCATCAAGATCACCTCCAGCGTGCATCCGACGTCGAATTCATCTGCGGATCTGGAAGACGTCTACCAGTACAAAATCAAGCGATTCACGCGACTCGGTTCCGGCGAACACTTAGCTCACATCGCTGGCTTACCGTCCGTGCACTTCAATGCTCACGCCGCTGAACACCACGTTAATTAAACAAGCTGGTGGGTGATCATCCAGCGTCAGATAGCCTGGCATCAGCGTGCGAGCAACTCCTCAAAGACGGATCAGTTCCGCAACTACTTGGGAATGCCGTCCGTCGCCGCCGCCGCTCAACAGGGAGAGTCGAACAAGGTTCAACCCGCTTCGACAGACCATGTCGAAGAACAAGTCATTCATCCGTCGGTCGTAACGATGTTCAGCCGACAGGTCCAACCAAACATGCTCACCGCCCAGGCAGTCGGGTTGTCACGGTTTGAGTATGACAACGTGTCATAAGATTCTGCACCACGGAAACAGAACGCTCGGATCACCGAGCAGAACTGTCGAAGCGCAGCAAACTTTCTACAGACCGACGAAACGCAGCTCAGTCTCTTGGTGCGTAAAGCGATCACCGCGCACGGCATGCAGAAGACGCCGGCCATTACGTCTCAAGAAACTCGCCTGATCGAAATGCTGCAGCTGGACCATTCTCGGCCTTCGCCTGGTCGCATCGCCGTGCGGTACAGTACTTGAACTCCAGCGCAGTCCCTGCAGTCTATGCCTTTCAAGCCCCGGATAGGCGGATCGCGTCGATGCGCCGCGTAACCAGCTCGCCCCAGGCTCAGCCGGATTACAACAGGTCCTCGCCGATAATACGCCGCACCCAGTTCCGGCTTCGCCGCTTTCGCATCGCTCCCCGGAGAATCGGGACCGCTCGCCTCAGGAGTCGATGCCGTGGTGACTTCGACGGAAATGACGAGCCCCTCGGTGAGCCGCCGTACCTGGAATTCCTGCGACGCCGAGTTCGACGCAATTGAACGCCGGTGCTGACAACCGATCGCGCCGGGCCGCAAATCGGATCCGTTCGACCCTGCCGAGTTCAATCGACAGCGCGTCGATCTCCTCAACTGGCGGTCTACCGTGAGCTGAGCAACCGCCGTTTCGCACTCCAAGGAAACGGCCGTAGTCAGGCATCGTTTCGAGATCCTCGGGCCCAAATCGGCGGGCCGCACGGCAAGCGCGATGCATTGCGCCGGATCTATTCCCCGCTGATATACGAACACCGTCCCCGCTCTAGTCGCCGGCGGTAATTTCTACTAAAAATCTGGGGGCTTTTGAAAACTCAGGTTAGGAAAACGGCGGAACTTTCGAGGAGTGCTATTTGTCGGTGACTGCACACTTGCGGCGAACTACGAAGCGATCACATCGGGCAGCGTGTCACCCTGTGCGGTTGGATTGATACGACCCGAGACCACGGCAAGACAGTCTTCCTCGACCTCCGCGATCGTTACGGACGCACCCAAGTCGTCGTCAATCCGGATGCCGGCGATGCGGCTTTAGATTTGGCCAAGAGCCTACGCTGCGAAGATGTGGCCCTATTCACCGGCGTCGTTCAGCGGCGACTGGAAGGGAAGTCGAACGAGAAGCTCGACACAGGTGAAATCGAGTTGATCGCCGATGAAGTCAAAGTGCTCAACCGCTGTTTGACTCCTCCATTCTTCCCGAACCAAGCCGAATTGCCGGGCGAAGACCTGCGACTGAAGTATCGTTACATCGATTTGCGTCGCGAGCAGATGCAAGCTGCACCTTGTTGCTGCGCATCATCAAGGCCATGCGAGACTACTGGGGCTGATCAGCAATTCCCTCATCGATGTGGAACGCTGATTCTCGGCCGAAGTACACCGGAAGGAGCTCGTGACGACTGGGTTCAAGCCGTGTGCATTGGGGCAAGTTCTTCGCGCTGCCGCAATCTCCGCAGCTTTACAAACAGATCCTGATGGTGGCCGGATACGATCGTTACATGCAAGTGTGATGCGTTGTTTCCGCGATGAAGATTTGCGAGCCGATCGACAACCTCGAGTTCAGATACAGCTCGACCTCGAAAATGTCGTTCATCGACGCAGAAGACATCATCAGCATGATCGACGGCTTGATGAAGAAGTTAGCCAAAGACATTCTCGGACTGGAACTCGAAACACCGCTGAAGCGCATCACGTACGATGAAGCGATGCGTCGCTTCGGTCACGACGCTCCCGACCTGCGTTTCGGGATGGAGATCATCGACGCAAGCGACGGCAAAACAAACCGAGTTCCGTGTATTCCGCGGCGCAGTCGACGGCGGCGTGAGCCATGCGTGCATCAAGATCGACAAACGAGCCGAAGAGCGCGCAAGCGTATCGATGATGCTGACTGAGTTCGTCAAGCATGACTTCGCCGCTATGGGATTGGCAGAGCATTGAGGGGAAGCAGACGGCAGCGTCTGGCCGCTGATTGCAAGAACCTCGAACCCGCGTCCTCGACGGCTTCAAAGCTCGATTCGATATCCAGCCAGGTGACTTGGTGTTGATCCTGGCTGACTCATGGGAAGTCACGCAAAGGTCTTTACGGACTGCGACGTCGATTTCGGTGCGGAACTGGGTCTTCAGCGATCCGGAAGATGCATTTTCGTGGGTCGTCGAGTTCCCGATGTTCGATTCGCGACCCGGAAGAAAATCGTTGTCGCCATGCACCATCTGTTCACTGCCGCGCAAGCAGGATCTGGAGATGCTCAAGAGCAATCTGGCTGCTTGCCGAGCTCAAGCCTATGACTTGGTCATCAACGGTTATGAAGCAAGGCGGTTCCATTCAGACGATGACAGCGATGAGCAACAGATCGCCTGATCTGCTGGGGATTTCACCGGAGATGGCCGTCAACCGGCCTGATTTGCCTGTCGACGAGGTAGTTACGGTGTCTTCACCCGCACGGCGGTATCGCACTCGGTATCGACTGCGTCGATGCTATTCGGCGGGCTGGACAACATCCGTGACTGCATCGCTTTCCCGAAGACTCAACGGCGATGACTTTGATGACCGAGGGCGCGCCCGGGGATGTCGAGCCGAAGCAGTTGCGAGAATTGCACATCCAAATCGAAACCCTCCGGCCAAGAAGTAATCTTTCACTGAACTATCGACGGCGGCAGGGAGTCGGCAAACGATGAGTGACGTACGCGTCTGGGAAGTAAACGGCAAGCGCGATCAGAAATCGTTCATCGACTTCGCTTGGCGACTCTACAAAGACGACCCGAACTGGGTGCCCCCGCTGCGGCAGAGCATCACGGAACTGGTGGGTTTCAAACCTCATCCGTTCCATGACAACGCGATCGTCAAGAATTTCCTGGCGGGCAGAAACGGTGAAGTCCAAGGTCGCATCACGGCGATCATCAACCATGCTCACAACACTCGCTTTGATGAGAAGCGAGGGATCTTCGGCTTCTTTGAATCGATCAACGATCAAGAGGTTGCGAACGCTCTGTTTCGCACGGCCGGTGACTGGCTGAAAGGGCAGGGGATGACGGACATTCGCGGTCCGATCAATCCTTCGCTCAACTACGAAGTCGGGCTGCTCATCGACGGCTTTGACACGCCTCCGACATTCCTAATGACCTACAACCATCCGTACTTTGAGAAGCTGATCGATAACTACGGTTTCACCAAGAGCCAAGATCTGTACGCCTTTGAAGGCGATACATCGATGCTGGCCGGTCTGGACCCGAAGTTGAAGTTCGTCATCGAGGAATTGAAACGACGTTTTAATGTAAATGTGCGTCCGTTCAATCCGAAGCGATTCCTCGACGAAGTCAAACTGTTTCTCGACATCTACAATCGCTCGTTGGTCGGCACTTGGGGATTCGTCCCGATGTCGGAACGCGAAGTGGTTCATCAAGCGGCCGGCCTAAAGCATCTGCTGGTGCCGGAGATGACCACGATCATCGAAGTCGACGGCAAACCGATCGGCGCGGGATTGGGACTGCTCGACTACAACCCGATCATCAAGAAGATCGACGGCCGACTCTTCCCATTCGGCTTCCTACGTTTGCTCTTCGGTAAGCGCAGCCTTAAGCGGGTGCGGTTGATGAGCACCAATGTGTTGCCCGAATATCAGAAGTGGGGCTTCGGGTTGCTCGCGCTCGAACGCATGCTGCCCGATGTGTTGAAACTGGGCATTACGCACGGCGAGTTCTCGTGGGTGCTCGAATCGAATCACTTGTCGCGAGCCAGCTTGGAACGAGCCGGAGTGCGCCGAGCCAAGACTTACCGAATCTACGACAAGTCTCTCGCCTAATCCCTTGATCGTAAGGGCGAAGCCCTACGGCTACGCGCGCCATCACGCAAAACTCGTTGCCGCCGAAATGATTCACGCAGAGCAATCACGTTGCTGCCGGATCGTTGGGTGTAAACAATCGATGGGTGATGACGACCCAATTCCCTGCGATGCAACCATGCGGGTGCGTGATTGCTACTTTGCATGCCGCGTTTGATTGCTACTTTGCTATTATTGGCGGCGTCATAATCGTTACGATCGATAACGGGCCTGTGAAATCCTGGGACCGAAGTGACTCTTCTTTCTACAGGTCACTCGTTGACGTCGATGGAATGAAACATCTCGAGCGCTCGATCACGGATGAAACAGCGAAAGGGTGGGACATTTATGCGCCGGCCGCGTCGAAACATGATTCTTGTTGCAGGCTTGATCTGCACGGCTTCCATTGCCGCAACTTCTGCTGTGCACGCAGCACCGCCCGAGCGACCGACGCTCAATCACACGGCTGACCCGCGGCCCAACATTCTGCCGAACGGACTCTATAACTTCTGGACTCCGTACCGACTGCAAAAGAATCGTCCGACCAACGTCATGGGTCGCGCAGCTTACTACTTTGCGCCGCAGAGCCAAGAGGCAATGGTATGGGCCGAGAATCATGCTCAAGGCCATTACCATCCGCATCATCAACCGGCATACTACAAGCAGTACTACTACCCCAAGCCCTGGGAAGCTCTGACTGTCGGACCACGACCGGATCATCAACATCACGGGGGCATGCCGCAATCGCCCGCTGACGGTGAAACGGTGCCGGCGACACCTGCCGGAGCAGAATAGACTTCGACCGGCAAGCAGATCGTCACTTCGTCGGCAAACGGTTGAAATAGATCTTGGCGTTGTGAGTGGCTCGGCCCACAGCCACGATATCCTTCCGGCCATCGGCATCGAAGTCTGCGATCACCAGATCTTCAACGGCCACCGCGCTCGGATCAAGAATCGTGCGTTCCCACTTCTCACCGTTCTTATCGGTCGAATCGTAGACACGAACTCCACAGCGATGCGCGTCGGATTGATTGTCGCGAACGCCGATTACGAACTCATCTTCGGGATCGGAGTCCAGATTCGCGACGGCGATGGCATGTCCCCACGCCAACTCGGAATCGATTACATAGCGATTCCAAAGAGTTGCGTCAGCGCTAGGTGCCCAGCCTTCCGGCTCGACATAGACAACTACCTTATCACCATGCCACGGTTCGATGGTCACCAAAAAGCGACGTCCGCCGGCTGAACGACCGATGCGGATTTCACTGGCACCGCGAGCAGGAGGAGCTTGCTCCTGGCCGGTACCTAATCGCAACGGTTTGACAGGCAGCGACTGACCGGCAAGCTTTAGCCAAGTGGCTCCTTCGTAGCTTGCACAAATCAGATCCGGCTGTGAGTCGAGATCGAGATCAGTGATGTGAAAGTTATGTGCGACGTGCAACTGATCGCATAACACCTCTTGCTGCCACGCATCGATATCATTACTCCCCGCCGGATGGAATGACTTCGGCGGTGTGAAGGCCAACAGCCGCAGCGGTGTCTGTTCGAAACCCGGTGCGCGCGAACCGCGTCCCTTGAGAGGTGCGACTACTAAGCTGGTCTTGCCCGGTGCCGTTTCTACCCAATGCATACGATGCACAGTCGGTTCCGTCGAAATAAGACGATACTCCCAAGGACCGGACTTGGTCTGCCTGAGCCAACCGATCGAGCCGCCGGAATCAGAATTATTCGGTTGCCAATCGGCACCGATGCCGAAGTCGAGCAAGCCATCGCCGTCGACATCGTGCGGTGCAAAACAAACATTGTCGGCTTTGGCTTCCGGCGTTTCAAAGATGACGTGCTCTTTCCACGTCGGATTCTCCAGCCACAGGATGCGCTTGCTGTCGACGATCGCGATATCCGTCTTCCCATCGCTGTTCATGTCCAAAGCACGCACTGCATATCCGACCGTCAACGTCACAGGTAAGGTTGCGTTTTCCCATTGAACTTCATCAGCAACCGCAACAGCACTGGAAGGAAGAGCGGCTAGAAGTGACAGCGAGACCAATCGATTTACGAAACGATGAAGCATGTCAGGAGACCTCGCGGGGGTTATGATGCGATTGTCGAGTAGTAGGAAGGGCGCAGACAAACCTTGAGCTATTCGGCTGCGCGATGTGAGGCGGGAAGCTCGGGGCGGGGAACTAGTGACTTGGCGATCTCAACTGGGTTGATATTGCGTCACGACACTCAAGCCCAAGCATATGGCCCAAGTTATTGCTATTGGGCGGCCGGTGTAGAGCGTGTTGAGGATCATTGACAATGAACCAAAGTAGCGAAAACGGGCCAAGGCAGCGGTGATTCCGAACAGTGTCCCAAAAGAATCGCAACGGTTGCTGAGC
The DNA here is from genome assembly GCA_046349815.1 of Pirellulales bacterium. Classification (GTDB taxonomy): domain Bacteria; phylum Planctomycetota; class Planctomycetia; order Pirellulales; family Pirellulaceae; genus Aureliella. Next base: position 70,611 of record JAXMBQ010000008.1, read on the forward strand.
AGATCGTTCTGGCTGTTCTCTGCTGAGGCCGGGGGATTGCGGTTTGACCCGGGCCGGATGAGCGGACTTCGACTGCGGAGCAGTAGCGACGTCCGTTCGTTTACCTATTTTACAGGGGAAGAGTCAGAGCCAGTCATCCGTTCAACGATCGTTCAAGAGTCTTTACTTAGGTGCGTTCTTGTCAATTATCGGCAGGCTTGTCAGCGTTCTTGTCACCAGCAGCAGGTTTCTTCGTGCGCGATGAAGGACGTTGACCCGGCTTGGTATCGCCATCGGCAGCAGCCGGATCGTTCGGATCGCCGGCCTTGGCTTTCGAGCTTGGACGAGTACGGCGTTGCCGGTCGGTGCGGCAGGTCAACTTCTTCGGCAACGATGTCGATCTTTTCGACTTCCACCCAATCCGGCTTATTCGAACTGAACAGCGCCTGTGTAGCTGATCTCTCCCCTTGTTGCAAGAATGTCAGGTCGTGAGCAGTGACGATAGCCACGGCGGGATCCAGTTCCACTTGCACCGGTTGTCCCCCGGCGTTGACGACCATCATGGCGGCGGGGAGACCTTGAAGCTGTCGACGACTCGGAACGACTGGGCTCCTGCGGCGGGGAGCTGAGGGCGGCTTGCCTGCGGCCGCTTTATCTTTGTCATTGAACAACTCTTTTGGCTCCCGGCGGCGGTCCTTTCGCTTCCGGATAGACGCCGGGAGTTTGATCGCGAATTTGGTCGGGCGTCATGCGAGGTTGTTGCGAAGGAACGAATACTTCGAGCGCCTTCAGCGGCATGGACGCTTTGCCGGAGGCATCAAACGGAGCCGAGAATCGTACATAGAGCCGCCACTTGGTCTCTGCTTCAGCCGTGTAGTTCGGCCTGATCCTGCAAAACTAAAAAGACTTCTTTCTTGTCGGCATTCGTGAGTTTGAGGTTGTAGCCTTGCATTGCCGACATCGTCCCCGAACCTTTGGCAATTTCACGGGTACCTGGATCGACGGTCGCAGGCGGATCAGTCTTCGGCTTTTTCTGAGCCCATGCAGGGATGGGCGAGAACACCAAAGCGGCCGCTGATGTCAGCACAGCCAGACGCACGTGACGCGATAAGATGCCGAACTTCATGACTCGACCTTTCGACGGGCTTGTTTGGATGGACAAGTGTTGGCGAGAACGCTTCGAACGAGACGGGTCCGATCGATGGATAGGCTTCATCAAGGTGGGATTTTTCGGATCGAACCGCTGTTGATTATATCTCAGTCCGTGTGTTCGGGGTTAGTTTTCGCCGCTGAAATTCTGCTTCGCACGTAAGAAGACTGGACATCTCGCCCTAATGAAAGCGGTACGGCACGGCAAATCAGTTCTTCAAGTTTGATACGGACATCTCGCCGTTGCGAGTACTTTACCTCGCGATCCGGCACCGCGAGCCCAGATCGTTCGACCGGCAGTGACTTGGTTGGCGGCCTGCCGGCTGATCCGGATTTATTCTGACAGCTTCCCATCCTTCGCTAAGTCATTTCCACCGAGCGCCAACCGGCAAACCGGTCACCGTAACGACATTGCAGCAGATGAAGAAGCGCGGCGAGCGTATTACGATGCTCACCGCCTACGACTACCGGCACGTCTGCTCGACGAAAGCGGCGTCGGTATCCTGCTGGTGGGCGACAGCAGGATGATGATCCAGGCGCAGAAACGACAAGCCCGGTGAAATTGAAAGACATGATCTATCACGGCGAGATGGTGACTCGCGGGGCTCAGCGAGCCATGGTCGCCGTCGACCTTCCGTTCGCACGGCCAGCTCGGGCGCAAGGCCACACTCAAGACCGCCGCGAAGATCGTGAAGCAGACCCAGTGCCATGCCGTGAAACTCGAAGGAGGCGCTGAACAAGCCGAAACCATCGCGACGCTGGTCGGCGCAGGCATCGCCGTGATCGCGCATGTCGGACTGCGACCGCAAAGCGTTCATGCTCTCGGCGGATATAAAGTCATGCGCGATGCAGATCGACTGTTGCACGACTCTAAAGCTGCCGAAGCCGCCGGAGCATTCTGCGTTCTGCTCGAATGTGTCCCCGCCGCAGATGCCGAGCAAGTAACGCGGGAACTCAAGGTTCCGACGATCGGCATCGGAGCCGGCAAAGGCTGTGACGGCCAAGTCCTCGTCACACATGATATGCTTGGACTCACCAGCGGCTATGTTCCCAAGTTCGTCCGTCCCTTTGCGGACCTCGGAGCGCAGGTTCGCGCGGCCGTTTCCGCATACTGCGACCAAGTTCGCAGCGGACAATTCCCCGGCGACGATGAAACATTCCGCTGAGCCTCGATCATTTCATACCCATTCGATTATCACCCATTTGCATAGCAGGCCACTCGATGCAGCTCATACCTTCTCGACGACGATCGTCCTTGCGCACGCTGTTTTTTGCAGCACTCAATCTCTTTGCGTCATGCAGCGCAATCGGCCTTCTGAGCGGATGCAATGGTCCGGCTGCAAAGCCCGCGAACGATGCCAAGAAGCAATCGACCGCCGTAGCTGCCGATAGCGCCGAAGTAGTCAAACTCTTGGAGGATGCGAAAGCGGCCGTAACCAAGTCAGCGGAAGGAACCATCCACTGCGGTTACCTTCCGAGCCGATTTGCCAACGAATTTGGCTGCTTCGATTACCGAGCTGAAAAAAGCTGCAATCATTAACGGTCAACTCAGCCGATCCTGCAACCCTGGGAAGAGCTCAACCACAGCCTTGAGCAACTCGACCTGGAACCTGTCCATGAACGAAGATCAGTTCAAACAGGTCGTTTTCGAATGACGCAACTAACCACGCTGCGTTTGTCGGGCAAGACAACGCTACGACAGTTCAAGATACGAGCATGTCAGCACTGAAGGCTTGCACGCAGTTGAAAGTACTCGCGCTGGACAACTTGTGGATCGGCGATGCAGGCTTAGCGGAACTAGACGGCGTCAAAGACTTGCGCGAACTCTATGTCGGCGGCTCGCTGGTCGACGACGCCGCGCTGGAACGCGTGGGGAAGATCGCGACGCTGAAGAAACTACGACTGGCCCGTACCAGTGTGAGCGGCGCCGGGTTGAAGCACTTAACAAGTCTCAAGATCGAGGATCTCGATTTGAGCGAATGCAGCTTGATCGACAATGCCGCGCTCGAACAAGTCGGTAAGATCGGCTCGCTGAAAAAGCTCAACCTGTGGCGAGATGCGATCGGCGATGACGGCGTCAAATCCTTGACGGAACTCAAATCGCTGGAATGGTTGAATCTCGACAACACGCAAATCACCGACGGCTCGATTCCGGTGGTCGCCGGCTTTACCAAGCTCACCTTCCTCCATCTCGGGTCCACCGCCGTTTCGAACGATGGAATCGCCGGTCTGCATACGCTTACCTCGCTCGCCGACCTGAAGGTCACTCGCACCAGCGTTACCGAAGAAGGAGCCGCCGAGTTGCAGAAAAAACTGCCGAAGGTAAATATCCAAATCAAATATCGAGAAACGGAAGAAGCACCGTAGTGTGCGGCCTGCCTGAGGCGAATCCCCATACATAGAAAACTTGGCGGTTTCCTCGCCGTTCAGCTATACTTTTTTCAGTCGCAAGTGCTTGCAGCGAGCGAGATGACTCGGCTCCTTCCGTTACGGAACTTTTTGTGTCAGTCCCATCGGCCATGCAAACCATCGATGCCGAGATCGTAGCCCCTCGAGTGACGAGGCCAACCGCCGTTTGGCGATGGGGGCTCTCGTTTATGAAGGTATGCGTTTGGCTGGTGATCGCGACCGCTGCCGCACACACCTACGCAGGGTGCGGATATGAGGCGCATGGTCTGCAATCGATGCCGACCATGAGTCACGAGAATGGAACCGCACACAGCTTCCTGGATGGACAATGGGTCTACGAGGGAGGTCTGACAAAGTTCGTGCCGCGAGAACGCTCGATACCTTGTCATGGTCCGTTATGCCGAGCCGGTAAAGATGTTTCTTCGGACAGCATGAGCACCTCGCCGGCCGGCGGCCATCACCGGTTACCGGTGATGCATGCAGCTCTCTTCATTGATGCGCAACAAGATCGATGCGAAGAAGTGCACTTCTTCGAAGCCGTTGAATTATCCGGCTATCCATCGATCCCGGAACATCCGCCCAGGTTTTAGAACCGGGGCGTCTGCAGATAGCGTTCGCGCATCTCTCTTGTCTTTCTTCGATCTAAGTGTTCGAAGCCTCTTCGAACGACATCGATTATCTTCCGGGGTAAAGCCCCTCGTTATTCAACCTTTGGTATCTGTAATTCACTTTGAGATTTGATCATGGCAATTGAAAAAGGCCTCAAAAAACGGCGTGCGGGTTTTACGTTAGTCGAGTTGCTGGTGGTCATTGCGATCATCGGTGTTCTGGTCGGTCTGTTACTTCCCGCCGTGCAGATGGCTCGCGAATCCGCACGACGCATGCAGTGCAGCAACAATCTGAAACAAATCGGACTAGCGCTCCACAACTATTCAACAGCGCACAAAGTCTTTCCGTTCGGCAAAGGCCCCAGTTATCCCGGTGCGCCTGTATATGCTCGTTGGTCACAGCACGCATTGCTGTTGCCGTTTATGGAACAGCTTTCTCTCTACAACACCCTCGACTTCCGTTTTCCACCGGAAACGCCGGGCATGGGCGGTGTCGTCGCATTCATGCCGCCGTGGGTCAATCCGACCGGAGTGAATGCAGCGGGGAGTCGAACGCCGGTTCCGGGTTTTCTTTGTCCGTCCGATTTGGCACCGACAGATGTTTGGCAAGCTCAAAACAATTACGTGGGTAATCAAGGGGGCTGGTTGTGTGATCGCAGCGATCAAGCGGCCGGCGCATCGGATGTCTCACCCAGCGAAACGCAAACCGGCGTCTTCTACTTGCTCAGCAAAGTTCGGCCGGCTGACGTGCAGGACGGTATGAGTAACACTGTCTTCTTCAGTGAGAAGATTCGCGGCCAAGGCTCACCCGATCCGCGCAGCGACCTGTTCATCATTCCACATCAAACATCACTCGATGCAACCTACATGGCCTGCAACAGTTTGAATCCGAATACAGCCACACCCCTATCGAGCAAGTGGGGTTACAGTTGGGTGATGGGCGAAAACTGCTGCACTCAATACAACCACGTAGCCACACCGAATCGCAACTCCTGCGGCGGAACCGGCTTTCCCGGAACGATGACCAACATGGCCATGCAGGTGACGGCCAACAGCAGGCACACCGGCGGAGTCCAGTGCATGCTCGGCGACGGCTCGGTACGCTTCATGACGAACTCGATCGACTTGACCGCATGGCGAGCCATCGGCAGTCGTTCCAGCGGCGAAGTCTCGGTACTCGACAACTGAGATCGAACCTCTTTCGTTCTACCGCTTCCTAAACTCGCGAGGCAACATGCCATTCGATCTCGCCGCAGAACGCATGTCCTTGAATCGGGCTCGACCAGAGTTAATGTCCGCGGCGATAGGATCGTTGTCTGCGTTGTGCTTGATCATCGCAGCCCTCGGCTGCGGAGACCCGAACGCTAAGTTTATCCCGACGCCGGAAACGGCTGAGCATGCGCTCGATCAAGGACTCGCTGCCTGGAAAGCGGGGAAACCTAGCGGCATGGTCGAAGGAACGAGGCCTCAGATCTACGTTACCGACACCTCGCGAAAAGCGGGCCAAGAACTGATCGAGTACAAGATCCTCGGTGAGACGGCATCGCGCCATGGAAGAACATTCATCGTTGAGCTGAGCTTCGATAAACCGCGAGCTCAACTCAAGGCCGAGTACATCATCGTCGGTATCGATCCGATCTGGGTCTTTCGCCGCGAAGACTATGAACTTCTGATGCATTGGGATCACTACATGCCCGAAGTACCCAAGCAAGCCGAAACATCCAAGCAAACCGAATCTCCTGAAAAGCCGAACCAGGAACAGCAAACGCCATGATCGACTTGCACGGATGGAATGACCAATGAACTCTACACCGAGTACTCTGCGATTTTGGTTGCGAGCCGTACAAGTTCGGTTGCGGTTCTTTCTTTTTATCGCGGGACTCACGATTCTCTTCGCTGCATGGCCGCGACTGCTCATCCTGTGGGAAAGGGGGACTGCAAGTTTTACGGCATCGATCTCGGAGCCTTCCGTCAGCAGCGGTAGCGAATTCTTCTGCCCGATGGACCCGGGAGTCATTTCCGTTTGGCCGGCGATTTGCCCGATCTGCAATATGGACTTGATTCGAAGACAGAAGACCGACGCTCAAATCCTCCCGGACGGCGCCGTGGCTCGAATGCAGTTCTCCCCCTACAAACTGACCCTCGCCGGTATTCGTACGGTGCCGATCGAATCGGCCGAAACCCCATCGAATCTTTTGCCGTCACAGGCCCCTGTAGCGACAGCTTCAAACCCGAATCGGATCAAAGTGCCCGCATCCTCGGTGCTCTATTGGAATCAGCAACCGCTCGTTTATGTCGAATCGATGCCCGGCATGTTCGATGCGATTCCTGTTACTCTGGAAAATCGCACAGGCGAATCGCAAATCGTCGAAGCAAAACTATCAGCAGGTCAGCGAGTTGCCGCGGTCGGAGCTCTCTTGCTCGATGCTGAGTCGCGTCTGCGTCCGAACATCTCGACCCAATACTTCGGCGCGTCACAGCCTTCATCGCTCGCAACCACTCCTCCGGAACTACCGAAGAAACAAGAACCGACTAAAGCCGACCCGTTATCCGAACCAGACCGAGCGATAGTCGCTTTACAGAAGATCTGCCCTGTAACAGAAGCGGAACTGGGTTCGATGGGGACACCTATCTTCGTGGAGGTCCTCGGTCGGCGCGTTGCATTGTGTTGCGGCAGTTGTCGAGGAAGAATTCAGAACGATCCGGAAAAGTACTTGCAGCGCATCCCTTCGACGTCAGCACCGGCGTCATCCGACAAAAAGTAATGCCATGCTGCTGATCCGCTTCTTACGGACGGTCATTCGTTATCGAACCTGGGTCTATGCCGTATCGGTCCTCGTATCGATCATAGGAATCATGGCGGCACGCCGAGTCCCGATCGACGCGCTCCCGAATCTTTCCGAGAACCAAGTTCTGGTTTACACACGCTGGCCTGATCACGAACCGGAAGAGATCTATCAGCGCATCACGCGGCCTGTATCCGAATCACTGAAGAACATTCCGGGGCTGCGAAGCGTTCGCGGATCGAGCGACGTCGGGTTCTCGTTGATCTATGTCATCTTCGACGAGCACGTGTCACTCCAAGCGGCTCGCGAAAGCGTCCAGCAGGTGATCGTCGGGTCGGCGATAAAACTACCCGATGATGTTCAGCCGCAGACAGCCGCGGAAGGGATCGCGACCGGCCAGATCGTTTGGTACACACTGCGAGGTGAAGATACCGATCCGATCGAATTGCGAAGTTATCAAGATCGAGTGATCGCACCTCTATTACGAAACATTCCCGCAGTTGCAGAAGTAGCAAGCGTCGGAGGCTTTGAGCCGGAGTTCGCGATCGATATCGATGCCGAAGCGCTCGCACGATTTGATCTCGACTTGTCAGAAGTGTTGCAGCAAGTCCAGGCAGCTCGAATCGCGGCCGGCGGAGCTTCATTGTCTCGATCCGATGTGCCTATCAAGTCGGCCGATCTTTATGAAGCAGCCGAGCACCTTCGGACCCATCCGATTCAGTCGCATAACCGACCCGTCTGCACGCTCGGTGACATCGCGAACGTTTCGCTCAAGACGGCTCCGCGCTACGGTTCTTTTGAGCAAGATGGAAACGAATTAGTCGCGGGTGTCGTCCATATGCAGCCGGATGCCGACACGCTGACGGTCACCGATGCGGTGCTGAAGGAACTGCATCAAGTTCAATGTGACTTGCCGACCGGTTGGAGCTGTCTCCCTTGCTATGATCGCAAGCAGCTTATCCATGGCTCGATTCGCACCGTCGTCAGAACTCTACTGGAAGCGATCTTGGTAACCACGGTATGCGTGATAGTCATCATGCGTCATTGGCGAACATCGCTGGTAATCACACTTACACTTCCGCTGGCCGTCCTCGGTTCCCTCATCGGCATCTCTGTTTTGCGAGCAGCAGGCGAACAGGTGAACGCGAACATCATGTCTTTGGCGGGGATCGCAGTCTCGGTCGGGATACTTATCGATGCTGCCGTGGTTATTGTCGAGAACGTGAGTTACCGATTGCGACAGGAGTTCGGCTCACACGCTATTGCCGGAGATACCGATCAGTTGACGGCGGAGGCAGCGGCACAAACGGCCGGTCCGGCTGTGATGGCGATGATCATCATGATCTTGTCGATATTGCCTCTCTTTGCCCTGCAGGGAATCGACGGGCAAATGATGCGCCCGTTGCTCTGGACTAAAACATTCACGTTGCTGAGCGTGATCATCTTGGCTGTGACGCTGGTCCCTTGCTTGGCTCGCGACTTAGTGCGCGGTCGATTGCGAACCGAGCAAGAGAGTCGCATCCTTCGCAGCATCATCGAAGTCTATGAACCCGTTCTATCCCTCGGATTTCGTTCACCTGCGATCCTCATCGCAGTACCTTCGGTTCTCGGCATCATTGCTTCTGCAGCAGCCGGATTCCCTTGGATGCTGCGAACAGTTACGGTTGCTGTTATCGGACTCGCTTGGTTCGCATCGCGAGGATGGACACAACGAATCGCGTTTTCGTCCGCCGCACTGATCCTCGGCCTTGTTTGTCATAGCCTGGTTCATCCGATCGGATTCGCGCTGCGCGTGCCGCTGGATGAAGGGATGATCATGGACATGCCGATCACTCTGCCGAGAACTACGATACGCCAGTCGACTGATGACTTGAAAGTTCGCGATATGCTGCTCTGCCGCTTTCCGGAAGTGGCCATGGTCTCGGGCAAAGCGGGCCGAGCTGAAACAGCGTTCGATCCGGCTCCGATCGACATGATCGAGACGATGGTCGAGTTTCGACCGGAAACCAATTGGCCTCGACGACGCCTCGATCGCGGCCAAGCTCGCGAGCATGCCGCCTGGATACTGCAGGAACTAAGCGACGCAGAACTGATCGACACGCCCGCTTCGCCTCACACACTCTTAGACCCGATCACCGACGCAGGCCTTCCCCGGTTCGATGCCGTGCAACGAGAAGTATGTTGGCAAGCAATCCAACTCTTTCAAGCACAACTCGGCGTTGAATTGACCGAAGCCATTGCCCGCGAAGTCGAGCAGCGGACATTCACACAGCGAGGGAACAAGCCCAGATCCGCAGACGGCGGACCGCCGGCGATGCTCGTCAGTCGAGTCCCTCTGCGCATGCAAGCGTTGCTCGCCGCGCAGCTCTCTGCCAACAGTGTGCAGATGATCATCGATCGTATGCATGACTCTTCATCTGTAGGTACCTCGCAAGACAAGTCGGGAGTCGATTCGACTAAGGTGACGGTCGATGAAGTCGAGCAATTGACCACCAAGCTGCGAGAGATCGAACGATCGAAGCGGACCGCATTCACTCGAGATCTCAACAGCCGCTTACAGCAGCGGGTCGGTGCCGTTTGGACGCAGATCATAATCGACGAGGTCTTTCGCCGGGTCCCCATCATTGATCCGGCACTTGCCAAGAAGCGAGAACAAGCGTCCATAGCTCGATACGGCTCCGGTAAGTCGACGCATCATGCCGGAGAACATCTAGCGATGCCGGGGACCAGCCCGCTGCCTTTGATCGATCCGCATCCTAAGTACGACGGAATCGTGAAAAGTGCCGAGGCTCGTTTTCGCAGACAAGCCTGGTTGTGGGCTCATACACAGGCCTCGTTGACCGACCCCTCCGGCGAACTCGACCAAGCAGTTCAGATGCCCGGCTGGGCCAACGTTTGGACACGACCGATTCAAAATCGCATCGACATGTTGACGACAGGTGTCAATGCAGAAGTCGGTATTCGCGTGACGGGGGACGATTTGCAGGAAGTGGTCGCAGTTTCTGAACATATCGCGGAAATGGTCCGCAGTATTCCCGGAGCCTCAGGCGTTATCGCAGACCCTATACGTGGTCGCGATTATGTTCGATTTGAAATCGATCGAGCCCAAGTCATTGCACACGGATTGCAGGAGGCAGACTGCCGACTTGCCGTCACTGCAGCCACAACAGGCGTTCCATTGCGGCTCCATCTATCAGAAGATGCACGCTCAGCATGTTTCTTCCCCGCGAGAATCACTCTGCAGCAAGCCACGGTTCAATCCCAATCGCACTCGACTACAGCGATAGATCCATTGCTGAGCACGAGCTTACCCTTACGTATGGCAACGGACCGATCTTCAGGGTCGGAAGTGGTAGACGGACTTGGCGGTCAGAAACTGTTCACACTCGGATCGCTCGGTACGGTTCGACACTTCGACGGTCCATCGACGATTAAGAGCACCGATGGCCGATTGAGCAATTATGTTCGGCTGAACGTTGTGGGTAGATCGGCGAAGGATTGGGTAAGTGAGGCCAGGCGCAGCATCGCTGCCCACGAATGGCCGGACGGTACGCAGATCGAGTGGACCGGTCAGTATGAACATGCGCAGCGCACGGCGAACCACTTAATCTGGCTGATACCCCTGTGTGTGATCGCCATCATCAGCGGATTGTGGGGGGCACTGCGCGATGTTGCCGACACGCTGTTGATCTTATTGACACTGCCCGGTGCCCTCATCGGAGCAGTGTTATCACAGTGGTTGTTGGGACTTCCTATTTCGCTCAGCGTCGTCATCGGCTACATCAATTGCTTGGGCATGGCGGCAGCGACAGGTTTGGTCATGTTGGTGTACCTGCGAAGCGCCGTCGAAACGGAACAGCGTGCCGGCATTGCATCCATCGAGCAATTGAAGCGGGCGGTGATTCGCGGCGCGGTCCATCGACTACGACCGAAACTCTTGACCGAGGCTGCGATGGTAATCAGCTTGCTGCCGATTCTTTGGAGCACCGGACCCGGCGCCGATGTGATTCGCCCCATGGCCGCACCGGTACTCGGAGGCATCTTGATTGCTGACGAAGTGATCGACTTATTAATACCGGCTCTCTTTTTTCAAATCCGTCGTCGACGATGGATGCAAGCTCAAACACTTGACCAACGAGGATGAAGACATGCATTCCGGCGCTCGATTTAAGGCCACCTGTGTTCTATGTTTGTTTCTGATCAGCACCATAATGGGCTGCGGAGGCAAGTCGATCGAAAGCTACAATCCGAAACGAGATGCGGCTCGACAAGCTATCGAAAAAGCGCTCGACGCATGGAAGTCCGGCAAATCATTGAGCCCTGTCGACGGCAAACCGACGGTGAACACTTTCGACGCTCGCTGGCAAGCCGGCAGCAAGCTCGAGAGCTACACCGTTCTTGAGGAAGTGCCTGAACAAGAGCACCCGCAGTTCAAAGTAAGAATTAAACTGGTGGGAAAACAGGAAGAGACGAACGAATACCTCGTCATCGGAATTGACCCCTTGTTGGTCTTCAGGGCAGAAGACTATAAAAAGACTTCCGGAATGTAATCGCACTTCGCCATCTCGGACCCACCTGAGCCTTTAAAGAAAGACGCCCATGTCCAATCCCTATCAGGCTCCTAGCAATCCTTCCGGTTTCGGCGGCGGCAGACCTTCAGGCGGAAACGAGGTGACGGCGCCGGCAGTTTCACTGATGGTTGTGTCCGTAATTGCCATCGGGCTGGGCGCAATCGGTTTAGTCATCGACGTGCTGATGCTTGCCACCGGGGCAGTTCAAATGCTCGAGGAAGCCAACGACGGGCCGATGTCAGAAACGGCCCAGCTTACGATTCGATCCTTGTGGGGACTCGTGCTGCTTATAGCGTCGGCGTTCGTCCTCTACGGCTCCATTCAGATGAAGAATTTGCGACGCTACGGCACGGCTCGCGCGGCTGCTTTCGTCAGCGTGATTCCATGTATCGGTCCGTGCTGTCTCCTCGGAATCCCTTTCGGCATTTGGGCATTGGTCGTGCTCAATAAGCCCGAAGTGAAAGCAGAATTCAAAGACTAGTCGTTAGGGATGTGCAGCAGCCTCGCGATGGATCTCTTCGACAAGCTGCTGAGTGACAGGATCGTCGGGTGCCAGACGTTTTAACTTATCAGCCCAGGCGGCGGCATCCTTGTAACGCTTGAGTTCCCGACAAAGCATGGCGGCAGCCTGCACGAATTCAAAGTTATCGGGCTCGAGTTCAGCCGCTTTCATCAAAGGCACGGCCGCCTCTTCCAAGCGTTTATCCAGAACGAGGGCGAGTCCATAACGATACTGAAGCGGCGCAGCGCTCGGCAGTAATTTGGCGTCGCGTTCAAGCAACGCTAATTCTTCTTTGCGCAGCTTTGCAATCTCTTCTCGCAATGCATCCGATGAAGAAGAGCGATCCGCGGATCGACCCGAGGAGTCCAGTCGTCGTTCCAGCAATGTAGCCAAGTTGCTGCGTGCTCCGGCTGTTCCCGGTTCGACTCGCACGGCATTGCGATAGTGTTTGATGGCATCGTCTTCACGACCGTCCATCTCAGCAAATGTTCCCAATGACAAATGGGCTCCGGCGCGATCGTTCGAGGCGAGCAGCCCCGATTCGATCTCGCGCATGACACTCTGCACACTGACCGATGCCCCTTGCGGCCAGTAGCGATTCGGGATCTGCAGAAGACTGCGAGCCGCCTGATGTCTGACGATGCGGCGAGAGTCTTTCAGAGCCTTGGTCAGTAGGCCGGCTGTCTTGGTCATGTTGGAATTGCCGAGCGCCGCTTCACACGCAGCGGCTCGCACTAACGGATGTTCGTCTTCGACCGCTGCCACCGCGGCTTCTCCGGCGGCACGCGGATTGACACTGCCCAGTAACTGCAACGCAGTCGCACGCGCGATCGCGGGTGCCTCGGGGCCGCTCTTGCGAATCAAGCGAGTGAGTAATGCTTCCGCGTTTTCAGCACGCGTCTGTCCGGCTGCGAGCGCGAGCCCGAAATGTTCGTCCCGTCGCCGCAGTTCGCCGTACCACTTGTCGCACGCTTCGTCGCACCAGCGGTCGGCCCGCGCGAGTTCATCCTTCACTTGTTGATCACCGCTGCGAGCCGCAGTCATCCAATCTTGATAGCGCACAAGCGGCCCGCGTTTATCAGCCGCCACGTTTTCCGGTTTCAGATGACAACCTGTGCAAGCGTTCGGCGTGCCGATCTTCAAACTGAGATCGGGACGCGGACGCGGCAAGCTGTGATCGCGACGTGCATCGACATCCATATAAACAGTGGCAGGCATGTGGCAGTTGACACACTGCGCACCCGCCGTGCCCGGCTTGTGAAAATGATGCGCTGGAGAATCGTATTTCGCAGTCGGATGTTGGTGGCACGAGGTGCATACGGCATTACCGTCGTGCTTGAGCCGCGAGGTATGCGGGTCATGACAGTCGGTGCAGCGAATGCCTTTGTGATACATCTTGCTCTGGATGAACGAACCGTGGTCAAAGTCTTCATCCAAGATCTGGCCGTCGGCATAGTACACCGGCTCGGTCAGCAACTGATTCGAATAGAAATCGTAGAAGTGATCGCCGGCGCGAAATCCGGCTGCCACGACATCGCGCCGACTGTGACACGGCGCACAAGCCTGAATCTGATCCTCGGCCGATCGCTTGAGATTGGCTAAGCCGAACCCGCGAGTTCGATTCCAACCCGGAAACGTTTTCTTGGCCAAGTCGATGTGCACGCTCCCCGGTCCGTGACACGCTTCACAATTGACGTTCCCTTGAGTGAAGGTCGAATGGTAAGCGAGTGTCGCAGTATCGAATCCTTTTTCATAGTTCGTCGTATGACACTCCGCGCACATACTATTCCAGCGCTGGCCCATGCCGGTCCAGTGGAGATCATCCTGCGGAGCCAAACGCTCGCGCACGTCAGGCGGATCGAGATGAAACCAGCGTTTCTGCAGCGTGTCCCAACTGAGTCGCAGGACTTGCATGCGCGGTACCGCGCCGGCTGACGGAGCGACTCCGCTGCTGTTCAATTCGACTAAGTACTGCTGCAATGGTTCGACACCGAAGACGTACTTCACTTGGTAATCGTGCAGGGCTCCGTCAGGTCCTTCCGTATTGACGATGAACTTGCCGTCCTGCTTGAACATGCGGCTGGTAACGCCGAGATGTTCCAGTGTCACATCACCGAAGTCAGCCAGTACCGTCTTGTCCGTCGCCGGCGCCATGGCTTGATCGTGATGTGAACCGCGGTAGAGGGCAGCTTCTTTAGCATGGCACTGAATGCAGCTCTGCGAACCGACGAAAGAGGCCTGCGAAAGATCGAACGGTTCGCCTCCCGTGTCAGCAGTCATTGCAGACCACCAGACAGCGACAACCAGCATCACGGCCACGGCCAATGAGCTGCCGATCATGAGCAGCAGTTGCCATCGGTCGCCGGCAGGTTTCGTTGCGACGTGCTTGTGTTCCGTTCGCGTTTTCTTTTTCGACATCCTAGCCGCCGAACATGCAGCCGCCTGAGCCGCATTGCGGTTTGCCGCAGCCGCCCGATGGAGCCGGCGAACAAACAGGCAGAGAACCGGAAGAGATCACCGGAGCCGCTGATACGCTAAGCAGCTTGTCCATCTTTTTCGAAGCACACTTCGGACAAACGGGCTGCTCGGTCGAGGACCGAATGAGCAGTTCTGTTTGGTTATGGCAATCGCGACACTGGTATTCGTACAAAGGCATGATGATCAAAAGTTTGCTGAGAAGCCTGGGGTTGTCGTTGCGGGAAAGGACCCGGAGTCGTAACGAACGATTATATCAAGCCCATTCCCCGCGACAGCCATGTACTCGCCAAACGCTGAAGGCGTTTCACTTGAGTAGCCGGGGATTCAGTCTGGCCCTACGTCGGAGGCGAGTAGGGGATTGGGCCATAGCTGTGAAACTTGAGCGAGCCGCAATGTGCTGTTCTCAAAATCGATGTCAACCCAATTGCGGCTCGCTTTACCGTGATGGTTCAGCGAAGCGGAGCACTCGCCGCAGGTTGTCTTCGTCGACAAATCCGGGGGTACTCGCTTGCGCTCGAACCCCCGGCTACTTGGATGAAACGCCTCCAGCGTTTGAATGCCCGTACTAACGGAGTTGTCTGGTGACGAGGTCTTCTTTCAATCAGTTCGGGTACGTCCGATCGTTACCGCTGGGAGGTATTATTGCTTCCGGCCTTGGATCGAGGTAGGGAAGACCGATTGAGTTCGGTCTCCCCTCCCGCCGAACCGTACGGGCGGTTTTCCCGCATACGGCTCTCCGGTTAGTGGTAGCCCAAAAGGGATTGAACGAGCTGAGTGTGGGCATGGCGCAGACTTTTGTACCCACGATCAGTGAAGTAAGCATTGGGCCAGCGCTGCGTACGGCTCAGGCGTTTCGGATTGCGCCGATGACGTTTGAGTAGTGTTCTTCGCAGACGCTTGCGGATCATTCCGTCGTACTTGTCGAATACGTTCCACGTGCAGTGTCGAAAGTAGTTGAACCAACCGATCGTCACACGATTGAGCTTGCCAATCGTGCACTCGATGGATTCCCCTGACCGTCGAGGGGTTAGTCGTCGAATCGTGTCGACCATCTTGCGATGGCTCTTTTCCCGCGGAAAGCGGAATCGATCGCGAAACGAATAGCCCAGAAATGAAAAGCTCTTTTCTCGGCTGTCGACTATGTGGGTCTTCTCCGGATGCAACGTCAAGCCGGCTTCTGTGACAAAGCGTTTGACTTCCTCAAGGGCACTTTCGGCTTGCTCCTGACTACGACACAGGATGACGAAGTCGTCGGCGTAACGAACCATCTCATAGCCTTTATCAGACATGCGATGATCCAGTTCGTTGAGGTATAGATTGGACAAGAGCGGGGATAGTACTGCCCCTTGCGGTACACCAGCTTCCGGTGTCCACTCCTTGAGCTCTTCCATGATCGATTGATTTAGGAACAGCTCAATCAAGTCCAATACCCGGCTATCCGATATCTTCGATCGCACTAGTTCCATCAAGCGATCTTTCGGAATCGTGTCGAAGTAACTTTTCAAGTCAGCATCGACCACAAAGACATGACCGGTCTCCAGAAGATTCTCGACGACGCGCAGCGCATCATGGCAACTGCGTCCATGGCGAAAGCCGAAGCTTCTCTCGTGAAACTCGTTGTCGAAAATCGGTTCGATGATATTGACCAAAGCCGTTTGCACGACTCGGTCTCGAACGGTCGGTATACCCAACGGTCGCTTTTGAGAGCTGCCTGGTTTGGGTATCTGGACTCTTCGCACCGCTTGCGGACGATAGGTCCGCTCTTTTAGCTGCGTTTGCAACTGTTTGACTTCTGCCATTCGCTCTGCGCAGAACTCTTCGGTGCTTTGCCGATCCACTCCCGCTGCACCCTTCTTGCCGATCACTTTGCAGGCCGACACATACAGGTTCAGCTCACTGCACACCTTGTCATTCAAGGCATGCCACTTGCCTCCTCGCACTCCTACAGCGAGTGCGTTCAACATGCGGTCGGTCCAGACACTTCGATTCGCCCACGAAGAGATCTCAATTGCTAATCTCTTCTTCGGCTCTCCAGCCTGTTTAGCCGCTGAAAACGGCACTGTGATTGGGATGTAGTCTTTCGATTTACGTTTCAACTTGTCTGGTCTTTCCGCATCCACTTTCCTGCCCCCCTTCGCTCGGATCGGGTTTGGTTCCTGATTGTCATCACTACTATGAGGGCTCTGACTCCTTGGCCAAGCGTGACTCGAGTCTGCTGCTCGCCAAGGTCTCCCTGCTTATCTCGATTGAACTTCCGAACATTCCGTCTCCAACCACCGCATATCCTTTTCATTCACCTCGTTTTAGCACGTTACTTGTTCTGTTACCGTGTGAATCGTCCTACCGACCGACTACTCCTTGGCAGCCAGACCTGAGGTCTTCTTTGGGCCGTTTCATAGGATCAGGGGTTCACCAGCTCCCAGAG
Source organism: Pirellulales bacterium (assembly GCA_046349815.1). Lineage (GTDB taxonomy): Bacteria > Planctomycetota > Planctomycetia > Pirellulales > Pirellulaceae > Aureliella. The sequence goes on from JAXMBQ010000008.1 coordinate 87,518, forward strand.
CCGCTCCCCGACAGGCTTGGCCGAATCGAGTTCACTTAAGTTACGGACTGTTCTTTCGCTTCCAGTTGCTCTCCACATTCCCTTTCGAAAACGCAGTTACTTTCTGCTACGGGGTAGTAACGATTACTCCCGGTCAGGACTTTCACCCAACTATTCAATCGCCTTCACAGGCGCACTAGGTCAGTTGTCCTCAACTGACCCCGAGTACCTTCGAATGCACCACCACCGACCACAGTAATGATGATACTGCTTTATTCATCAGCTCGGGTACGATTTCTTGTGACCGCTGGAGGTATTGTTGATTCCGGCTGGGGTGGGGTCAGTTGAGGACAACTGACCTACACTGACAACTGACCTACACTGACAACTGACCTACTGTGACAGCTGACGGACGATCTTAGATGTTTATCACGTTGTGAGGATCGGAGCCAGCTTCGGTGCGATGCGCAGCAGCTCTTCGTTCAGCATGCGTTTGATTTTGGCTGTCGTCTTTTGCTTCATGGCTTTCTTCAGCAGCGCTTCAGCCATCGGTATGGTTACGTGTGACGCCAGCTCTTTGATCGTCGGTATGAACGCGGGGCTCATGCTGAATCTTCGCAGGCCCATGCCGAGCAGTACGACGAAGGCTTGGGGCTGGCCGGCCATCTCACCGCACAGAGTCACCGGTCGGCCAGCTTTATTGCAGATCGTGACCACCGACTCCAGGACTCGCAGTACCGGCGGCGCTAACGGTTGACACAAGTGGCTGACTTTCGGATTGTCGCGATCGGCAGCCATCAAGTACTGCACCAAATCGTTTGAACCGATCGATACGAAATCCACGGCACCGAGCAACTGATCCATCATGATTGCGGCTGCGGGGACTTCGAGCATCATGCCGAAGGCCACTTTACCTTGGCTCAAGCGCTCCTTGCGGAGGCTCTCTTGGGCTCGTCGCACGAAGGCGTGCAAGCGGCGCACTTCCTCTAAGTTCGTGATCATCGGAAAGAGCAAGTTCACTTGGCCGCCTCCTTGCTCGACGACCGCGGCCGCTCGCAGGATGGCCCGTATCTGCGTGATGAAAAAGTTCGGATGCTCGAAGGACAATCGAATGCTACGCCAACCCATGAACGGATTGGCTTCGTGTTGCGTGCGTCCGAGAAAGGGAACGGTCTTATCGCCGCCGATGTCGAGCGTCCGGATCGTAACGGTGCGATTCGGACTGCACGCGATCACTTGTTTGTAAATCTCGACTTGCTCTTCTTCGCCGGGAACATCGTGATGAGTGAGGTACAAGTATTCGGTGCGATAGAGTCCGACACCTGCCGCTCCCATCGCAACGGAACTCTTCGCGTCGGAGACCCCGTTGATGTTAGCCAACAGTTCCAGTTCGACACCATCTTGAGTGCGAGCCGGCAGATCGCGATTGTGAGCGAGCTGATCGCGAAGGTTGAAGAACTCGCGCTCCAGCTTTCGATACGCGGCCAACGTCTCGGGTTCGGGATTGACGATCACATGTCCATCTCGTCCGTCGACAACCAGCAAGTCACCCGTCTTCGTCTGGCGCAGAATACCGCTGACACCGCTGACCGCCGGAATCCCGCGACTGCGAGCGATAATGGCTGCGTGACTGGTCTGGCTTCCCGCTTCGGTAACGATACCGTGCACCGGTTTAGTACCGAGCATCACGACTTGGCTGGGAAGCAGTTCGTCAGCAACAACGATCACGGGACCGTCGAGGCTGCCGGAATCTTCTCGCAGCGCGTCGCTCAGGTAGCTGGAAAGGCGCATGACGACGTCGCGAATGTCGGCCAAGCGCTCGCGAAGGTAGGCATCGCCGGAGCGGTCGAGCAGTTGCCGATAATGATCGACGAGCCGAGCCAGTGCGGCTTGCGCGGAGAGATGATCTTGAACGATCCAGTCGCGGACCTTGTTGACCAGAGCTGCGTCCTGAAGGAGCGATTCGTGAACCGCGAAGACTGCGGCTGCATCTTTGCCGACTTGACGGTCCAGTTTCGAATGGAGCACGCGCACATCAGCGATCGAGCGCTTGCGAGCGGCTTCGAAACGAGCCAGCTCGGCGGCAGCTTCTTCCGGCTGCAGGTTCACGCGGTCCGGAGCGACGAACACCTCGTGAATGCAGTACGCGGTACCGATCGCAACTCCAGGTGAAACAGCAATGCCTTTACGCATGTCGGGAGTCTAGCACAGCCGCGCAAAGCCCGCAATTTGGCCCCTTTTCAACCCGCTGCACGTTCCGACTCCATTGCCCACCCGTATCGACCGGTAGAGCGAAACCGTAAGGGCTGATTTGTAATACGAGAGGCATTGCGTCGCTAAGGCCATCAATTAGACTCTTCCCATCACACGGTGCGTTGACTCTACCCGACCGTTTGATAGATTCTCTCCCTTCAGCCCTTACAAGGCTCTCACCCCGCATTAACTCCGGAGCATGCCATGGCTTATGACGTTACATTGATCACCGGTGACGGAACCGGCCCTGAACTGGCCGAGGCAGCTCGCAAGTGCGTGGACGCAACCGGCGTTTCGATCAATTGGGACGTCCAAGAAGCCGGCATCGACGTCATGGAGCGACTGGGAACTCCGATTCCGGACAGCACCATCGCCAGCATCCGTCGCACTGGTGCCTCGCTTCCATCCGTCCAGGTCAGCTTGGTTTCACAGCATCCGCGTTTGCCGTCAGACTCAGTCTCCGCCTGTCAATCCCCAGGCTCTGCTCCAGCATCCATGCATTCTTCAGCACAGTTGCCCGTCCGACATCATCATCCGTTCTGGCTGCAGGAGGGCTTGCTGTGGGCATTCAGGGGCTGAGTCAGCAGCCTGGCCTTTGGCCCAGTGGGTCCATCAGCAAGCTGCCGTCCAGATCTTGGGGTCAAGAACAGTTGAAGGCTGGCGTATCAGATCCGGCTCGTCAGCGTCTGTTTTTGCCTCTGTCAGTGCATGGTCCCTTTCAGAAACAGTCTGGGGCAGCAGCTTGTCCTGAAGCCAGCACTCATGAAGTGACAGTGAGCATAGCACTCAGGGACAGGCTCAGAGTCATGAAATGCCTGACATCTGAGTTCTGAGATCATCCGTCATTGCTTGCTGCTGCTTGGCCTCTGCACAAAGCCCAGGCTGCCTTGACATTATCAGTATTGCAGACTGCCTGGCATCCTCGTCTGTGATCCTCAGGAGTGGCCTCATCAGCATTCTCAGTGCTCACTTGGGGCTGTGCTCAGTCCAGGCTGCTTTGCGTATTCAGGCTTACTCACGGCAGCAGCTCCAGAAGTACAAGACTGAATGAGGTCAACTTGACCACACTGATTCCATCAGGGCGCCGCCATGCTCGGCACCTCGGCGCAGGCTGACCGGCTGGCGTTGGGAAGATGCCGTGGCCGCGACGATCGAAGCAGTCGACGGCGCTGCCGACTCAAGGGCCGCCGACGATCGCTGGCTTGTCGGCATCGAAGTAGCGGCAGCGCTCTGGCCGACTCCAGGCCAGCTCTCGGCTGATCGCTCAGCAGCACGACTGGCTTCGGCGCTCCCCAGCGTTCGGCGACGAAGCCGGAACGTAGCCGTGCTGCTGGTCAGGCTTTTTCCAGCAGGCGTTGGCGCAGCACAGCGTGATCCCACGCGAATCGGTGATTCGACTGCTGCCATCGCATTGAGAGGGCTGAGCCTTCCTTATCGAACGGTGATGGCCCTGCGCAATTGGGGCTTCGATCGCGGTATCATTCGCACAACACGCGTGCGGATTCCGGTCATATCAATCGGCAATCTATCGGTAGGCGGCACCGGTAAGACTCCGACTGTGGCTTGGCTGGCGGCTTGGTTTCGAGAGCCGGGTGCGTGTCGCAATCCCGTAGTCGCGGCTACGGCCGACTCGAAACGGCTCGAATGACGGAAGCCCTCGAACTGAGCTTCGCCTCCCCGACGTGCCGCATTTGCAGAACCCGGATCGCACTGCAGCCGCCGAGCTCGCGCCAGACGAACTCGAGATGGAACTGATCCTGCTCGACGACGGCTTTCAGCACCGCCGGCTGGCGCGCGATCTCGACATTGTGCTGATCGACGCGTCCGATCCACCGAGTGCCTGGCACCTGCTGCCGGGCGGCTTGTGCGAAACCGTTTTTCAGCGCTTGCGGCGAGCATAGATCGTACTGCTGACGCGTTGCGATCTTGCATCCGCGGATCGTGTGACTGCCTTGCGCAAGCGAATCGAACGGGCTTCGCCGCGAGCGGTGATTGCAACTTGCTCACACCGCGCGACCAACTGCCGCATTTACCCCGAGTCCAAGCTTGAGCTGAGTGAATTGGGAGGGAAGAGAGTGCTGGCCATGTGCGGCATTGGAAATCCGCCCACCGTGCCTTTCAGTCACGCTGACAGCGGCGCAGGGGCTGAATTGATCGACACCCGCACTTGGCCGGACCATCACGCTTTCACGGCGGAAGACATTGCGTCGCTGACATCGTGGGCGGCTGAACACCCGCAGGCAGAATGGATGCTGTGCACGATGAAAGATTGGGTGAAGCTGCAGGTTCCACGCATCAGGCGCGCAAGCTGGCGGCAACCAGTTGAATTTATCCTGGACAGCAATAAAGACGAAGTGACGGCGGCTTTGCAACCGATTCTCGAACTCAGTCAACCGCAACAGCATTGACCAGCCGCAGTCCGCGCACAAAAGGTCGCACCGTTTCCTGAGCCATTTGCTTGGCATAGAACGAGCCGACGCGTCCTTGTAGGATGCAGCGATTTCCGTGCTGCTCAACACGCAGACTTCGCAGCTCTACCAAATGACTGTCAGCCAGAGACTGCTTCACTCGAACTGTTACATCTCTCACAGCAGCTTGAATCATCGCTCGAAACCTCCCTGCGGAATAGTTGCGATGCCCTGGCACTGAATGCCCATCCGTCGATATCAGAACATCGACAGCATCAGTGCTCTTTTCTTTTCCCGGCCCACACAACCGATCGAACTCGAAAGCAACCGAATTCGAAAGAAACTGAGCTCAAAACAATCAATGCGCCCCGGCCGGTAGGGGTTCAAACCCGACCTGCAATATTGCTCACGATCCTGCATTGTCAAGCAAAGCCGCTCCATATTTCTGAGACTTCACAGTATGGCAATCGCCCAGTTTAACTTGGAAAACATAAGGCTTTTGCAAGCCTTTGTCGGAGTGTCCCGACGTAATAATTGCTATCAACGGAATTCATGTGCTAACAAGACGCAAAACGTTTGACCGAGTGCAATGTGAAACCTAATGTCCCGTAGTGGAAGTTAGGAACGCTTGGGACATGGCACATGATTGAGATCCTCTGCACGATAACCGGGATTGTGGCCGGAGTGGCCATTGTCGCCAGCCTCATGCAGGGCCGAGGCAGCCGCACGCAGCAATTCGTCCGCCGTTCACCGTCGGACGATGCGCCCGAATCTGCTCAAATGCACGGCATCGCCGATCAATTGAGGCTGCTTTCGTTTCGCGTAGCCGCCGACGTGACTGCTCACTCCGAAAAAGTGGAAGCGATCAACGGTCGCTTGGCCGAACCCGATTCGGGACCGCCGCAGTTGCTCTCCGCCATCAACGAACTGATCGCAGCCAACCAAACGATGCAGGGCCAACTGGCTGATGCTCGAAAGCGAATCGCTCATCAGTCTGAAATGATTGAAGAGGCGGCTCAATTGGCTCGCACCGATGCGCTCACCGGACTGGCCAATCGCCGCGCTCTGAACGAGTTCCTGCAGAACTGCTTGGGAGCCATTCGTCCCGGCGAGTTCGCGGGCTTGCTCTTGATGGACATCGACCACTTCAAAACATTCAACGACGATTACGGTCACACCACGGGCGATGCGGTCTTGGCTGCATTCGCACGCAACATCAAAAAGTGGTGCAACCAGGAATGCTACCCGGCTCGTTACGGCGGAGAAGAGTTCGCCGTCATCCTGACCGGCCGCGATCAGAAAGCCATCGCGCAAAAGTCGTCCGACTTGCGCAAGTTCGTCAGCGAACAAACAATCACGTTCGAAGATCTGCAACTGAGCATCACTGCCAGCGCGGGTCTGTGCATCCTGGCTGTCGGCGACTCGCTGCAATCGGCTTACGATCGCTCCGACGAAGGTCTCTACAACGCCAAGAAGTCGGGACGCAACTGCGGCTTCTGGCTCAATGACTCCAACTGGGAACCGCTGCCTGAGCCCACCACACAGACCTTTACCACCAACGAACGCAAGCGCATTCAGTCGGCGGAAGAGCTGATTCGCGAGTCGCAACAGCGTGCGAATCGACCGGACCAACCGTCGGACCCTGAAAAGCTCATTCGCAGCGATGCCGGAAGCGACCCGAAGGGCCGTGACGACGAACCTGAAGAAGCAGTGGAATCGGTTCGCAGCGTTCGTCAGGATGCCGCCTACGGCGATGTGCTCGACAAGGAAACTTTTTCGACGCGCATGACCAGATAGTTGGAAAAGCTACGAAAAGCAGACCTCCCCGAACCCGGCGTGATGATCCGCGCCGTCGGCCTGCACCCGACTCCGCCGAATCGATGCTGCAATGCTGGGCTGCGGTCCAAAGCCTGATCCAATCTCAACTGCGCTGTTATCGATGTCATGTGCCGGTACGAAGACCTCGTCGGCTGCGCATTCCTTCCCGGCTGCTCAACGGAAGCCGCAGTGGAACGAGGAGGTCGCTTGCAAGCTCTACTGGAAGATGCTCGCAGCACGTGGCCCGAGAACGTATCGCAACCGACGCGCATGGCAGTAGCTATCGCTACGGCTCGAGCCAATGAGAACGCCGAACAGTTCTTGGCTCGCCTCAATCAAACACTTGCGCAAACGGCTGAAGCAGCTAAGTTCGAGATCGCTATCCACGATGGACAACGTGTGGTGCTCGAAGGCGCCGTCGGCGTTTAATACTGCGCTCGCGTTCTCCTGCTCACTCTCTCGCGTTCGCAGCGAGCGCGAGCTTTCTACGGAACGGTTGAACTTCATGCTTGATGCTTAGCAAGCATTAGGATGAGGCATCTAATCCGAGCCGATTTCAAAAAACTTTGTCGGCTTGAAAAACCTGTCTTGACGCTGAAGCGGCTGAATTCGTATTGTTGGCCCATCGCAAGCAGGAACCAGTGAATCGGTAAATGCTGCGACGACCGTCCGTCGAAGGTGCGGCTCGCACCGAGACGCTGAACTCACCCGAGTGAAGCATCTCAGCGGCAGAGAAAAAGATGTCTTGTGCACGGAAGCCAAGTCAGCTATTTCTTCCTTCACGACAGTCAACATAACGGTTCGATAGGGCAAGGATGTCCTCATCGGCCGCACTGAGCACACTAGCTCCCGGAATCGTAGCGCGCAGTCCTCCGCCCCCCTGGGACTCGTTCACCTCCGGGAGCTTTTTCGTTTTTATAAGTCGACGATACGTCGCGCATTCGCGTTGGTTATGGCTTACAGCTCTCGTGACAGGGCTCCAGCCCATTCTTGTCAGCAACTCGTCGCGACGGTGCGGTTAGCCGATACTGGATCTGAGGTGGATACAGTATTCGGTCGCAATAGGCGTCAAACGCTGTAAGCGTTTCACCCAAGTAGCCGGGGGTTAGAGCGTAGCTCGCACCCCCGGAATCATCGGCGCTGATGGTATGCGGCGAGTGCTTCGCCTCCCTGAACCATTCACGGTCCAGCGAGCCGCAACTAGGACAAATCCCGGGGGTACGAGCTACGCTCGAACCCCCGGCTACTGGCGTGCATCTCCTACGGGGATGAGATGATAGATGCAATGGATAAAGCCGTAGTTGAACTGTGACCGTTGCAGGTGTTGGTGCTGCCTTCTTGGTTAAGGTCAATTGAGGACAATTGACCTACAACGAAAACGCTGCTTTCGGGCGTTATATCTTCGCTGGACGGATCAATCCGAATAGGCCGTCAAGCTTTGCCAAGCCGTGCGGCATGCAACTGAACGGCGATGGGTGATGTCCGCTCCCCCTTGCATTCGATCTAAGCCGATAAGGTCGATTCAGACCGATTGCTCTGAACGCAAGGATGCACACAGAGATGTTTTCACGGCCCCGGCTCAATCTACCGTTCGACGCACGGACCAAGCCTCCGGCAGCGAACGTCATCGAAGTTCGCCGGTTGCTTCGTCGAACCCTCTCGCAAGCGCTTGCGATGGCTTTCGGCACTCTCTTGCTGCCGTCCACTCTATTTGCCCAATCGTCTTCAACCCAGCCCGTTCATTCCGCTCGCCGCCAACTGCCTCCTCCGCCGATGGTGCAAGCCGTTGAGACGCCCGCGCCGTCGATCCATTTGGCACTTAGCGCGACGGGCCAAGTGAAATCAGCCGTACCGCGCACGACCGCCGCAGTGCCTTCGTCTGAGCTCAACCAAGGCAACACAACACTTGCCACAGCCGGCATTCCGAACGCTCTCGGGTCGACACCTCAGTCCAACATTCCTACACCGCCGACCGTCGGTTCCGAGGCAACTCGATTTTCATCTGTATCGTGGGAGCGTCGCGATCCGTCGCTCGAACCACAAGAGGCCGACGGCACAATCGAGCCGTCGATGACAGCGGCGGCACCCGTCGCTGCTGATGCCGCGTCATGGACTGCGCCGCAATTGGCTTGCCGCGCCGCTCAGTGCTGGGGCCCCAGCCGCTTGCTGCTGCAACGAGCCGCGACGCTCGAAGAGTCGAACGGCGTCTTGCGACTGCACAATCGCGATTCGATTGAGGCTCAAATTCAATTCTTGAAACATCAAGCAGCGTGGCAACAGGACCTCGTTGCCGCCGGCGCGCTCAAGAGCGCTTTCACGGTACTCGCATTCGATGCGCAGTTGGAACAAGCCGAACGTGGCTTGGCTTTGACCGCAGAACAGTCTGCCGCAACAGATGCATTAGCGGCCAAGGGAATCGCGCCGTCCGATCCCACTGCGATGACTCGCAGGCGACTGGGCATCGAAGATCAGTGCCTTCAACTGCTCAAAGGCCGCACGCTGGCTCGGATCACTTTAGCTCAGCTCACTTCGCTTCCCGAATGCAATCCGATCCTGGTCGCCGAATCGCTCGACGTCCAGCCTCGCTGCCTGGATTGCGATGCACTCATCCGCGAAGCGTTGAATCATCGAAGCGACTATCGTGGTTGGCAGATGCTGGCCACGCGTCTCGACAAATCAAACGTGGCTGCGATCTCTGAAATCATCTCTTCCACGGCCGGCAACATCGGCTTGGTTGAACATCACCCGCAACTGGTCGACTCGCTGTGGGCCAAACTGAATGCGGGACAGATTCTCGAACGGGTACGCAACGAGATCCATACGGTCACCGACCTTCAACGTCGCTTGATTGAGTCGGCGGTTTGTGAGCGCTGCAACGTTCTTAAGATCGCTTACGAACGCGTGATCACCGCTCAGGAGTTGCTCGATTCATGGAATCAGCGAGTCGCAGCGCTCGAGCGATTGGCCGAATTGGGTCACGCACAACCCGAGGCGCTGGGAGAGGCCAAAGCCAAACAGATCGAAGCCAATGCCTCGTTGATCCAAAGACAACTCGAAGCACGCTTAGCCGAAATCGACTTGGCCGAATCCTGCGGCGGCCTGGCACAACGCTGCTGTAGCGGAGAAGAATGGAAAAGGGGAAGCTAGTGGCTAGTGGCTAGTGGCTACTAGCTAGTAGCTAGTAGCTAGTAGCTAGTAGCTAGTAGCGGGGAACCAGAGTGGATGTTCTTCGTACTCGTACTCGTACTCGCACTCGTACTCGCACTCGCACTCGCACTCGAATTTCAGATTTTAGATTCCTGATTCCTGATTCCTGATTCCTGATTCCTGATTCCTGACTCCTGACTCCTGACTCCTGATGCCTGATTTGAATTTGAATCTTAAATTTCAAATCTTCGATTCCCCAAATCCCGACGACCGATGCTCATCGGTCTGACAAGCCACCACTAAACTCGGGCTCCCCACTTCGCGCGAGTTTGCAACTCGCAATAAAAAACCCGGCCTACTTGAGGCCGGGTTCGTTGGTTTTGGATTCGTTCGCTGATGAAGCGAATGGATCGGCTTACTTGACTTTGATCTTGCTTGCCTGGCCGGCTTGACCGAACGCGACCATGCGATCGACGCAGACCTTCTTCATCGCTGAACGAGCCGGCTTCAAGTAATCGCGCGGATCGAACTTCTCGGGGCTTTCCATCAGCACTTTGCGGATGGCAGCAGTCATAGCCATACGGTTATCGGTATCGACGTTGATCTTACGCACACCGTGCTTGATACCGCGCTGAATCTCTTCAACAGGCACACCGTACGTTTGCTTCATCTGGCCGCCGTACTTGTTGATCATGTCTTGCAGATCTTGAGGCACTGAGGAGCTGCCGTGCATGACGAGGTGGGTGTTCGGCAATCGGCGATGGATCTCTTCGATGCGCGACATGGCGAGAACTTCGCCGTCCGGCTTGCGAGAGAACTTATAGGCTCCGTGGCTGGTACCGATCGCGACGGCCAACGCATCGACGTTCGTTTCCGCGACGAAGCGAGCGGCTTCTTCAGGATCGGTCAGCAACTGATCGTGGCTGAGCACACCCTCTGCACCGTGTCCGTCTTCTTGTTCGCCGGTGCCATGTTCGAGTGAACCCAAGCAACCCAGTTCGCCTTCGACGCTCACACCGCGTGCGTGAGCCATCTTCACCACATCGGCCGTGACCTTGACGTTGTAATCGTATGAGGCAGGAGTCTTGCCGTCTTCCATCAACGAACCGTCCATCATCACGGAGGTGAATCCGTTATCGATGGCGCTCACGCATGTGGCCACGCTGTTGCCGTGGTCTTGGTGCATGACGGTCGGAATCTTCGGATACAGTTCTGCGGCAGCCAGCATCAAGTGACGCAGATAGTTATCCTGCGAATACGATCGAGCGCCGCGCGAAGCTTGGATGATCACCGGCGAATCGGTCTCGGCAGCCGCTTCCATGATGGCCTGGATCTGTTCCATATTGTTGACATTGAAAGCAGCCACGCCGTATCCGTGCTCAGCCGCATGATCCAGAACAACACGCAAAGGAACCAAAGCCATAAAAAGACCTCAAACCGTGGGGGTGACCAAGGAACGAATGGGAGACCCGAACCGGAAAGCGGACGCCGCACCGAAGCGAAACGGCCGGGCCTGCAACGAGTTAGGGATTCGATAAGCCGTTGATTATTCAGCGATACTAGCCGAGTCGCAATCCCTTACACTCGGCTGCCCGCCGGCTCACGAATTCGATAGAACTCGACCGCCGATCGCATTCCATCCGCCCCAATTACAAAGGAAGATCGCCATCGACGCCGTTAAAGCCGAACAAAGGCGAACGCAGCCGCATTCACTCGGCCGGTACGATCGAATTCAACCGCAGGACGGCGCTCCGGAAACACGCATTCCGTAGCGAGCCGCCGGAAAAAGTTCCGGTTATGAGGGGTGGTCGCAAGCCGAACGGGAAAACTTTGACGCCGGAATCGGCTGCTCGTCGTCCGGCTTAACCTAGGTTTTCATGGTCCGAAGTTGCGCATAGGTCGTGGACCGACCGCACACAGTCTTCAGCGCGCCGGACGCCACTGGGGGAAAAAGATCATGTCGTCCGTGCCTGCAAGCTCGATCAGCCATAACGCATCGCCGAACTCAATGACTTGGCGAGCCGCTCTCGACTTGATGGAAAAGGTGATCCTGCTCGGCTTCTACGGATCGTTCATGATCCCGGTTGTAGCCGCATTCATCGTTCGATTAGACGTCGGTGCCGGCCTCTTGGCCGTTTCCGAATCGTTGGTCGTGATCTTGGTCCTCTTCCGCAAACCGGCACAGTCGCTTTCTCAACGTCCGCTCGATTGGCTGCTCGCATTCGGCGCCACGATCAGTCCGACGTTGGTGCGACCGTTGGAAGCCGACCCGTCCGTGCTCTCGAACTTCGCGCCGCTGCTGATGTTCGCCGGCATCTGTTATCAGATTGCAGCCAAGGCCGTGCTCGGTCGACGCTTCGGTATCGTGGCAGCCAACCGCGGCATCTGTTGCCAAGGTCCATACCGTATCGTGCGTCATCCGATCTACATGGGCTACTTCATCACGCACATCGGATTTCTACTCGCTGCACCGACTTGGTGGAACCTGGCCATCTATGCCATGACCTACTCGTTCATGATTCCGCGCATCTTCGCGGAAGAGCGCTTACTGCGCCGCGACGACGAGTATGAAGCCTACTGCGGTAAGGTCCGCTGGCGACTCTTCCCGGGTCTGCTGTAGACCTCACATCGAAGATTAGGCACGTCCGGCCCGGCGCAAGAGCGACGACCGATCAAGTACTCGCTCTCGTGTCCTCAGCACGACGCAAGTTCGTCGGTGTATGATGAGTCGCATCACCCCAAAATGATCTGCGACGCCCACATCAACTGAGAAGCCGGAAGAGAGTGCGATGCGACTGGACGGACGAACTGCTTTCATCACCGGTGGAACTCAAGGGGTCGGAGCGGCGATTGCTTGTGCGCTCGCCGGAGCCGGAGCCGATCTCGTCTTGCACGGCTTGAACGATGACGAGGCCGGACGGCAGACGATCGAAACATGTCGAGCCGCAGGAGTGCAAGTCTCTGCGTTGTTCCACGACTTGATGCAGCCGATCGAAACATCGATTCCCGAGCTATTCGACAAAGCGATCTCCGCAGCGTCCGGCATCGATCTGCTGGTCAACAACGCCGGGACGTTTATCGATAAGCCTTATCTGGAGATGGATGCCGAGACTTACTATCGCACCATGCGTTTGAATGTCGATGCGGGTTACTTTCTCACTCAAGCATTCGCGCGACGGTGGATCGCTGCCGGCATTCGAGGCCGGGTCCTCTTCACGGGATCGATCAACGGCATGCTTGCCGAACCGGATCACACGGCGTACGACACCAGCAAGGGAGCGGTGATGATGATGGTCCGCTCGCTGTGCGTATCGCTTGCTCCGCACGGTATCCGCGTCAACTCGATGGCTCCCGGACTGGTGATTTCACCGCTGACCGGTCGCGTACTGAACAAAGACCGAGACGTGCTCGAATGGATGAAGCTGCATACGCCCAACGGACAAGTTCCGATGCCGGACGTTTGCGGACCTGCCGCTTTGTTTTTACTCAGCAACGAAGCGGAACACATTCACGGTCAAACGCTGCTGGTCGACGGCGGCATGAGCATCTGGCAACAACCGGATCTGCCCGACCGCTTCCGCAAAGCGCATATCGATTAGTTTGAATCGAACCCCATTTAGGCTCTGTCTCAAAACGTATGGCTGCGTCTCTCGGAGACACAGAATCATCAGCGTTTCGGAGAAACGCTGCACCGTGGATTCATCTTTTGAGGCAAAGCCTAGAATGACAGAGCATCACCGAAGCGATCGCGTTCCGACTGCGTCAATCGGAACATGTCGTTGATCAATCGCAAGTCGCAAGGACGTTGTACCACTTTGCGGCGAGAGAACATGCGATGCTGAGTCGCCGTCATGATGTCCGGCGGCAGCGTTGTCATCTGTCCGAACAGTCGCGCGTAGTTCACAAAGCTGGGCACATTGCCCGTTACGAAACCGTACATCATGCTGCACACACCGATCACCTTTCCGGTGAAGATGCCGGTGTTGATGGCTGTCTTGCTGTAGTCACCCATCACACAGCCGAGGAACTGCATGCCGGTCGCCGCCTTGCCGCTCGCGTACTCCATGTTCACTGTGCCGTATGTATTCTTGAGATCGGAATTACACGTACCAGCACCGAGATTGATCCAACTGCCTAAGTAACTGTGACCGAGGAAACCGTGGTGCTGCTTGTTGCTGTACGGTTCGATGACAGCAGCTTCCACTTCACCGCCGACTTTGGTGGTATGGCCGAGCGATACTTCATCTTTGATCGCAGCATGCTCCAAGATCTTTGAATTCGGCCCGATATAGATCGGACCGCGTAGCAATGTATAGGGTCCGACTTGAGCGCCGCGGTCGACGATAATCGGACCTTTGGATGTGTCGCACAGGACATATTCACCGAGCTTGGCACCTTCGCCGAAGAAGACACCGTCTTGCTTCTGCACGTAGTCGCCGCCGGCAATGCGCAGTTCCATGTTGTCATGAAAGGCGTGCATGTTGGCGCTGATGACTTCGTGCGGGTAGGTCATCACTTTCAGCGATGCATCCAAGGTCGGCAGGTTTTGCAGCGCGAGTAATCGACTCTCGATGCCTCCGTCTGCAGCGGCAATGATGTCGGCCCAAGTCCAGCCGGGATTCACGACGGCCACGATATGGTTACCATCGCGCACAATGCCGCCGCGCGAACTCGATGTCGCGACTAAGTTCTGCAGGCTGCGCAGCGACGAGGCTGAAGGGACCACGCGTGCATTGACGGCCAGTGTCGGTCCCGATGAATCGCGCAGATCGGGATCATCTGCAAACAATACATCGCTCCAGTCAGCTCGCTGAATTTCTCGCAAGTAAGGACGCATCAGTCCGACGAGCGGTCGCCCGAGCATCTTGAGGAGATCGAACAAGCGATACGAAGCGACCGTAATGGCGAGAGCCGGACGACCGGTCGTGATCGGATGTAGAAGATCGACCGATGCGTCTTCGAAAACCAGAATCGTCACGTCTTGAGGTCCCTTACTTCGTCGTCTCTCTGTCGAGACCGAAGTACCCCCAAAAACCGTGACCGGCGGGGAACTGCCCGTCAGGGAGCAGAGGATTCCAGAAAATCGCTTACCAGAGATAGTTCCTTGAGTCGACGAATGACGCTCAGGAATTTAGCCTCATTGAACGGCTTGTGAATATATGTCGTCACACCCAGGGTCTCGCAAGCGGCACGATCGCCACCATCGTCACTACTGGTCAACACGACAACCGGGATATTCTCAAACGTCGCCGATGCGCGGAGCAGCTTGAGCAGTTCAACACCGTCGGTGCGAGGCAGGATCAAGTCGAGCAGAATGACGTCGGGTCTGGGCGCACGAGCGAAGATTCCGCGCTGTTCGAGAAAGTTGATGGCTTCGTCACCGTCGCGGAACAAGGTCAGACGATGATGAATGCCGCAACGACGAAGGGCTTCGATGGTGATCCGCGCGTCCATCAAGCTGTCTTCGACCAGCATGATCTCGAGCGCTTTGCCTTTGGCTCGCAACTCGCCGGTTGTCGGCAGTTCACCGAGAGACATGGAGAGGGTTCTTTCGGGGTTGGGTAAGCATCTTATTCAGACACGCTGAGCGGAACCGAGCAACTGCACGATATAGCCGCCGATTCCCACGCAGCAGCAGACTTTACAGGCCGCGAAAAGCTGCCGTGGCCAGCTCCGCTTCCAATTGTTCGTGAGCTCTCAACTGTGCATCAAACTCCGCGGCCGCAGCGATCAACTCGACATACTCGCGGTCGACAGCGCCGCGATACTGAGCCTCTTCCGCTTGCTCGCACAATTCGTGAATGAGCAAGTACAACTCGCGATGTTGCAGCTTGGCCGCTGCAACTCGCTGACCTGCAATAGACGGAGCTCCTCGACAGCCTTCAATGTAACCGTAGGCCTCTTCCAGCGAGAACTCGAAAGCGAGCAAGTCTCGCAACTGACCCAAGAGAGTGACGAACGAACGTGTTTGTTCAGCCGATATCCGAGTGCGAGTCGCATCGCCGGCTTCTTCTATCAGTACGCGCAATCGATGCACGGCGTCCCAAAGCTCAACATTTGAATCCTTCACCTCCTGTAAGAAGGCGGCATTGATCATCGTGGTCGATGATTGAACAACTACTGCCATGGTGAAGCTCCCCAGATCCGTTTTTCAATGAGACTGATAAGAGTGCCGGGAGACGCTTAAGTGTGTCGGCACAGCCTTGCGCCGAGAGCATACCACACTTAGGACGAGCGAACGAAATAAGTTGAACGCTATTTTATTCGCGTTCTGGCGGCTGCGGAAACACCAATTTCCTCGCGACGAAAAGCACCGGCAGATTGAGTGCCGATATTGCGGATTCTAGGGTCGGACGCTCTGCAATAAGCTCATTTCAAGAAAAAATGCAGATCGCTGTTGATAGCAAACTATTTGATACCGCCACCAGCAGCCATCAGTCCGAATGCAACGAACATGATGACCATCGACCAAATGGTAGCGTAGACAGCCGACTTGTTATCAGCCCAATGCTTAATGGCGACAACCAGCGCCCAGAAAGGGACCATCAGGCAACCGAAGCCTTGGCCCGCACCTAAGCGGATGAAGGCGAAGGCGACGATGCTGAGATGCGCAAAGTTGGAAATGATGACGGCCACGGCGATCAGCGTCACGCCCATTGATGTCGGAATGCTCTGTCTTTGAACTCGTCCGAGAAAGGTTCCCGCCGGAGCCATCGTGTTGATCGTTCCGTCGACGATCACAACACCTTCCAAACAGACACAGATCGCGCCGAGCAGAAATGCGGCCAGCATCCACCAGGGCATGCCCGCTTTCGCATGCCGCTCACCGGAGAGAATTTCGCGCTCCATGTGATCGGCGGCTTCTTGCAGAAACTGGTTCTTGAACTCGGGACCCGACGCAGCGGCATTGAATCCGATCATCTGTTCGCCTGTCTGAAAATTCAAACCGCACTCAGTACAGATCGCTGCATTCTGTTTGATTCCGCTGCCGCATTTCGGGCATTTCGGTCCGCTCTGCTGTTTCAAACCGATTTCATCGAACAGTGACTCCATATTGTTCGACGCGGCAGGCATCGCAGGTTGGGGTGCTGCCGGAACCGCTTTAGCCACCGGTGCCGCGGGTTTCGCAGCCGCAGGCTTTGCCGTCGCGGGTGCTGCAGGCTTAGCCGCCGCAGGTTTCGTCGCTGCTGATCCGGCGGGTGCCGTACCGGCAGCAGCCGGGACCTTCAAAGCCGTTTGGCACTTGGGACACTTCACCGCCTTGCCGGCATACTGATCAGGAACAGCGAGCGACTGTCCGCATTGGCAATTGACTTTGATGGGCATGAGTCTTCAGATCTTCCGATTCGGCTTGGATGACTTCGATTACCGTTTCGCCCGAACAGCGAAACACCGACATGCATAAACACGGTAAGCGGAGGCGACGGTGATGATGAGTCCCTCGATTCTAATTGGAATCGGCACGATTCAGAACGGGGCCGCCGTCAGGAAAGCCCTCCTGCCGCAACGCCGGCCCGGACAGACACTGAGTCGAGCGGAGCTGTTCGAAGTTGTTGTTCCGACCAGCCCGCCGGCCTAGACTGGACGAAGTCCCCCGCCGCGGCGCGATCGGCTGAGAGCCGAGCGCTGCACCGCCTCCTCATCCCGCCTACCGAAATCCCCATGCGTTTGATTCGCCTCACCACCGCCGTACCCCTCATCGCTGCGATTCTGACAAGTTATTCGTTGCGCATCGCCTCGGCGGAAGATGAACTTCGCCGCGCTGCGGTGATCATCGAAGAACATTGCATCCGCTGCCACAAACCGGGGAACACTAAAGGAGATGTCGATCTCAGTCGACCGAGCACCTTTGTCGCGGGTGGCTTGATCAGTAGTGCCGATGTAGATGCCGGTCGCTTAGATACCAGTCGCTTGATCGATGTGTTGATCGCTCACGGAGACGATCCGCCCGAGATGCCGAAAGAAGGCCAGAAGCTCTCCGCCGATCAAGTCGAAACTTTGCGCGCGTGGGTTCGATCCGGAGCTGTCGCGCCCCCGGAGCTGATCATCAGCGAGCGATCGAAAGCAGATGCTTCGTGGTGGGCATTCCAACCCATTCAAGAACTTGCTTCGCTCGGTCAAGCACGCGAAGTCGAATCGAGCTCGTCCGACGCACCGCAGCCGGCAGGCTGGATAGACGAATTCATCGATCACAAGTTATCTACGGAAGGTCTTCACCGAAACAGCCGCGCGGATCGCAGAGTTTGGTTGCGACGCGTGATGATCGATATGCTCGGCCTTCCTCCGACACCCGAACAGTCGGATGCGTTCGCAGCGGACGAGCGGCCGGATGCATACGAGCGCGTCATCGATCGCCTGCTTGCCTCACCTCGCTATGGAGAACAATGGGGACGCCATTGGTTGGACATCGTCCGCTTCGGTGAGAGCAACGGTTACGAACGGAATGTGATCATCGAAGGTCTGTGGCCGTATCGCGATTACGTGATACGAGCCTGGAACGATGACAAGCCTTTTGATCAACTTATCGTTGAACATCTGGCCGGTGATGTGGTCGGTCCGGGAAATCCGGACGTCGAAACAGGTGTCTCGTTTTTGGTCTGCGGTCCTTACGATGACGTCGGCAATCAAGATCCGGTGCAGGCCGCGGGCATTCGCGCGGATCAGATGGACGATATGATTCGCGCGACCGGCGAAGCCTTTCTCGGACTAACCATCGGTTGCGCGCGTTGTCACGATCATAAATTCGATCCGATCCTGCAGTCCGATTATTACGCGATGTACGGCACATTCGCCGGTGTGCGTCACGGAGCTCGCGTCGCGGCTTCGGCCGAAGCTCAAGGGGTTCGCGCCGCTAAACTCGGGCCGCTCGAAGCGCGGCAGAATGAACTGCGAGGCAAAGTACAAGCCATCGAAACTGCCATCGCGGGTCGCGCGGACAAACGAGCCGCCGAGATCGCCGCGTCATGGACTCGACCGGCCGTCGATCGCTACGGTACGACCGAAACTTTCAAAGCGGTGCAAGCGAAGTTTGTCCGACTGCGAGTTCAGAGCCGGCAGGACAACGCAGATCACTGGGGTGGTTTTCAACTCGATGAGTTTGAAGTCTGGACAGCTCCGGAACCGAACAGCTCAGCCGAGAGCATCGCTTCCTTCCGACCTCGCAACGCCGCGCTCAGTTCCAGCGGCGGACGAGCTCGCGGCGGCAGTCGTTCGGCGGAAGACTTTAAAGACGCTTATGGTGCCGCGCTGGTGATCGACGGCGTATTCGGTGAACGCTGGATTGCAGGTTCACCCGATCTCGTCATTGAACTGGCTGAGCCCCAATGGATCGATCGCGTTTTGTTTTCGAGCGATCGTCCTCAAGCTCTTCCGCCCAACAGCCCCATCACTCAGTTCCTCGGCGATTACACCATCGAGTCCTCTCTGGATGGAATGACGTGGACCAAACTGGCTGATTCATCGGATCGTCAACCGCCCTCCGAATCGCATCGACGCGCACGATTGACCGCCGCCGAGATCACCGATACCGAAAAGAGTGAACTGCAGGACTTGCGTAGACAACTGGGAGAAGTCGGCCGTGAAATAGCCGCGATCCCACCGCTGCCGGTTGTGTGGCTCGGCAACATGGACAATCCTGCGGGACCATTCCATGTATTCCTCGGCGGCGATCCTCAACGCAAAGGAAACGAAGTCCAATTCGTTTCGATGACCGCTTTCGGCCAAGCTCCGTTTCAGTACGAACTGCCTGCCGGAACCCCCGAACGAGAACGACGAGCGGCGCTCGGTCGCTGGCTGGGCGACAAACGCAATGCGCTGCCCGCTCGCGTGATCGCGAATCGTTTGTGGCATTGGCACTTTGGAACCGGTCTGGTCGACACGCCCAGTGACTTCGGTTATCTCGGCGGCAAACCGTCTCACCCGGAGCTACTCGACGCGCTCGCCGGTGAACTTCTGCGCAGCGATTGGAGCATCAAACGATTGCAGCGCACTGTGTTGCTCTCTGAGACCTATCGTCAATCTTCGCAGTGGCACGAAGAGGCGGGCCGTTCCGATTCGCAATCGAGACTCCTGTGGCGCTATCCGCCACGACGCATGACGGCGGAAGAGATACGCGATGCGATGCTAACTGTCACCCAGTCGATGAATCTACAAGCCGGCGGTCCCGGCTTTCGTCTCTATCGTTACTTGCAGGACAACGTATCGACCTATGTGCCGCTGGATGTTCACGGACCCGAGACATGGCGACGGGCCGTCTATCATCAGAACGTTCGAGCTCAACTGGTCGATGTGATGAGCGACTTCGATTGTCCCGACCCGGCCTCCGCTGCACCGCGAAGAGCCGCGACGACAACGCCGTTGCAAGCGCTGACGATGCTCAATCACTCGTTCACGATTCAATTGGCTGAACATTGGTCTAAGTCGCTCAAACAATCTTCAAACGCAACCGATCAGCAGATCACGGCGGCCTTTCGATCCGCCTTTAATCGAGAACCAACGGCAGAAGAGCGAGCCGACTCATCCGCTTTCATCGCTCAGGCGGGACTCGAGTCATGGTGCCGTGCGCTGTTGAATTCGAGCGAACTGATCTTCGTCGAATAATTGACCGGGGAAACCACGCAACATGCAGTTCGATCCTTCTTCGCGCCGCCGATTCCTGCAATCGCTGATGTCGCACACGGCTACCGGCATGTTCGGGACGAGCCTCCTGCATCTACTGGCGGCCGACACGAACGGTGCGGAGTCGGAGAGCTCAACTGCGAGTTGGAAACCGGCTGCGGGTCAGACTCATTTTCAGCCGCAAGCCCGCCGCGTTCTGCAACTGTATTGCCCGGGAGCTGCGTCGCACATCGATCTCTGGGAACATAAACCCGAACTCGACAAGCATCACGGAGAACCGCTCCCCGGTGCCGGCGAATTCTTATCGTTTCAAGGCAAGAACGGCAACTTGATGAAAAGTCCCTGGCCGTTTGCCCCGGCCGGAGAATGCGGCAAGATGTGGACGTCGCTCTTGCCTCACATGTCGCAGCACGTCGACGACATCGCCTTCGTGCACTCGATGACTTCAAAGACGAACACGCATGGGCCCGGCTGTATCTTCATGCACACCGGTCACGCCACCGAAGGCTTTCCGAGCGCCGGTGCATGGACGAGTTATGCGCTCGGCAGCGCGAATGATAACTTACCGACGTATGTATCGATCCCTGATGTAAGAGGTGAACCGCCGAACGGCAAAGCCAATTGGTCGAACGGTTTCTTGCCGGCTCGATATCAGGCCATCGTCTTAGCCGCGCATCAACCGCTGCGCAACTTGACGCCGCCGGATACGGTTTCACCGTCGCTGGATAAAGCCACTCGAGACTACTTGGCGAAACTGAACGAACGTCATGCAGCAGGACATCCGGAGAATTCGGAACTGCAGGCTCGTATCGCCGCCTATGAACTAGCCGCGCGCATGCAGATGTCGGCTCCGGAAGTGATGGATTTGGCAGATGAACCTGAATCGATTCATCGCATGTACGGCACGGACGATCCCAACAAGTTAAAAGCGGCATACGCTCGTAACTGCATATTGGCTCGCCGCCTATTGGAAAGAGGGGTGCGCTATGTCGATCTGTTCTGCGCATCGCGAGCCAGCGGAGTCGACGGACTATTGAACTGGGATGCGCATCGTACTCTCAAGAGCGATTACGAGCGTCATTGCCCTGTCTTCGATCAGCCGACTGCAGCGCTATTGTCCGATCTGAAACAACGAGGCCTGATGGACGATACGTTGGTCTTGTGGTGCACCGAGTTCGGCCGCATGCCGACTCATCAACAAGGCACGACGGGTCGCGATCATAACCCCGACGGTTTTACTTGTTGGATGATGGGTGCCGGAGTGCGAGGCGGAACATCACACGGTGCCACCGATGACTTCGGACGCAAAGCGGCCGTCGAACCTGCCACGGTTTGGGATTTCTATGCAACCGTGCTGCACCTATTGGGCTTCGATCATCGCCGACTGACATGGTACTTCAACGGCTTGGATCGAAGGCTGACCGACGTACACGGCAATCTGCTGACCGCCATCATGAACAACCCGCCCCGCAAGTAACAAGCGTGTAGGTCAGTTGAACGGTGTAGGTCAGTTGAGCAGTGTAGGTCAGTTGTCCTCAACTGTCCCCCACACCGCACGAAGCACCAACACCCCAAGCGATACCAACCAACGCAGCCATATCCCAACGCTCTTCGCCTCGCGGTCGTCTGATCTATCTCGGTTATCACCGTTCGAGATGTCGGCGATGCAAACTTGGTCGGGGTCAATTCGGGAAAATTGATCTACATCCTCGTGACGAGGCTCCAGCCTCGTCACGCACTGCCGGCAAGGCTCCAGCCTTGCCCTCCTCACTTCTTCAGCTTCCACGCACCATCCATCGTTACCGGCGAAGGTGTTGGTGCTTCCGGCCGGGTGGGGGTCAGTTGAGGACAACTGACCTACACTGACAACTGACCTACACTGGCAAGCCTGGCAATTTGCATAGGACTTAGTCTGCGACATCTCTCTGGAAATGCATTGCTAGCTGGTTCGCATTCACCTTGAGGCGGCAAGCCTCGAGCGCTATAATCCGCCACCTTTTGTCTGTTCGCAGCCAACATTAAACGAAGCGTAAACGGTGGTCGGCACTGAAGCCTTGCACCTGAATTCGATCGTTCGCCGCTCTTCTGCGCTCACGGTGCGCAGCGGACGAACTGCTTCGTTGACCGTTCTGTTAAGTAGAATCGCGGTTCTCATCGCCGGCTTGATGGCTCTGGCGCTGCTTCACCCGCATCGAACGGCTCGCGCTGCTGATATATCGCTCCCGGCCGTGTCTGCTCATTACACGATTTTCGTAAAAGGCGATGTCCTCACGCGCGAGACTCGCGGCTCCTACAACGTCCTCGCGTTCCATGGCCATTGTGAAATCAAACAAGGCGAGTTCGCGGCGAGCTCCGAAGAGCTGATCCTCTGGATCGATCAAACACCGCTCGGCGAAGATCAAAAGGTCCGCAAGTTCATCTGTTCCCTTCAAGGAGGAGTTGAACTGCGTTGGAACGGCAATCCTCAACTCCGCGATGAACGTTGGATGGGACGCCTGTTCAGCTACGAAGAGGTCAGCGTCGCTGCTCAATCGGAGGACAATCGCCGCACGATTCCGCAACTCGACTGGGGACGTGATCGAGATGCGATGGTCATTCCGGCTCAATACAGCAGTCCGCCGCCCAGTAGCGGTGCCGTCATCAATGGCTTGCCCGGCTCAGGCGCGCCTCCTTTGTTGCCGTCCGGTGGAGCTCCATTATCATCTTCATCCGTACCGGCGCCGCCAGGGTTGATGATCTCGCCTTCGCCGACAACCTTGCCGAATAATCCTCCGGCTCTGGCACCATCAGGTCTGCAGCCATCGCAAGGAGCCGTGCAATGGCCTGCGGCCGGCGGAACAAGCAACTCACCGTTACTTCCCTCATCAGGCTTGGTCATTCCCGAAGACGGCAGTCCTCCTTATCCGGCAACCGGATTGTCGATCGGACAGGCTCAACCTGAATCTATAACGGCGCTTGCGCCTTCCTCGCTGCCGAATACCGGACCGGTCGGTGCCAAACAAGTCACGTTCCGCGGACGATCCAGCAAGACATTTTCCACCAAGGTGATCAATCGGGCTGATGATGGAACCAGTGCTTTAACCATCAGCGGCGGAGTGATTATCGACATCCGCGATCTCCGCATCTCAAATTCAGGCGGAGGAGCCGTCGATTACGGCAGCGTGTCGATCGAGTTCGACAACGCGGTTCTCTGGAAGGCCGGTGGGCTGGGTGCTGCGAACTTGACCGGAGCCACTTCAACAGCGACCGAACCGGTTGAACTGTACATGGAAGGAAACATTGTTCTGCGACAAGGTGAACGCGTCATCTATGCAGACCGCATGTATTACAACGTGGAGACGGAATACGGCATGGTTCTCGGTGCCGAAATACTCACACCGGTCCCGCAGTACCAAGGACTCCTGCGACTGAAAGCCGATGTGCTCGAACAACGCAATCGTCAGAATTTTTTGGCCTACGGTGCCGCACTGACCAGCAGTCGACTGGGTGTACCTCGCTATTGGTTCCAAGCCGACCGCATTTCGATGCAAGACATGCGACCCGAATCGACGCTCGCTCCCACAGCCGTCGGCGGCCTGACCGGCGGCAGTGGAGCGCGCGGTGCAAGCGGCCCGATGAACGGCAGCTTCGGCGGAAGTTACGGCGGCTTCAATGCAGACGGGACGGCTTTGGCCGCGGATACGACCGGGGCGACAGCCGACATCACCAACATGCGAGCCACCAGCCGTAATAACTTTGTGTACGTGATGGGACTGCCTGTCGCCTATTGGCCGGTTTTCTCGACCAACCTCGCGCGACCGTCTTTCTATCTGACCGGCATCAAGTTCAAGAGCGATCAGATCTTCGGTTCTCAAGTCTATGCAGACTGGGATTTGTATCAGCTTCTCAGCCTGCCGCAGATCGACGGTACGGCTTGGACACTGTCGACGGATTATCTCTCGAAGCGCGGCCCCGCGCTCGGCACTCGATTCACTGTCGATCGTCCGGATGTTCCGATCCTTGGACCGACTCAAGGATACTTTGATGCTTGGGGACTGGTCGACAGCGGACGGGATGTAATAGGCAGTGATCGTCACTTATTGACTCCGGAAGCTACGAATCGCGGTCGCGCCATCGGTCGCTTCCGCAGCCATCCGACTCAAAACATGGAGCTATGGAGTGAGCTCGGTTACATCACCGATCGCAACTTCATGGAGCAGTATTTCGAGAACGAGTGGGATCAGCAAAAGGACTACACGACCGGACTGCGGCTGCGCAATTACAACGGCAATCGGATGTTCGACATCGCGGGCCAAGCTCGAATCAATAAGTTCTTCACTGAGACCGAGCAGCTCCCGCGGCTGGACCACTACTGGATGGGGCAAGACCTCGGCGAGTATTTGACTTGGAGCGAACACACGAACGTCGGTTATCTGCATCAGCGCGTTGCCTCGACGCCGACCGACCCGAAGGACGCGGCAAAATTCGCGCTCTTGCCGTGGGAAACCGACAGCGAAGGAATTCGCGCCGTCACACGGCAAGAATTGAATGCGCCGCTCAATCTCGGCGCATTTAACGTTGTTCCTTTCTTGTCCGGCGAAGCAGGCTACTGGGGTGAGGATACAGCGGGCAATCCCGTCACACGTTTGGTAGGGCAGGGGGGCGTGCGCACGAACCTCCCGTTCTGGCGAGCCTATCCGAATGTCGAGAGCGATCTACTGGACATTCGCGGCATCGCGCACAAAGTGGCGATCAAGAGTGAACTGTTCTACGCCGACGCTTCGCAGGACCTCTCGCGTTTTCCGCTGTACGATGCGCTGGACGACAACTCTCAAGAACACTTCCGACGTCGATTGATCTTCAACACGTTCGGCGGCGCACTTCCTCCTCAGTTTGATGAACGCAGTTACGCATTGCGTCAAGGAATGCAACGTTGGGTTGCTGCAGGCAGCTCCGAGATTGCCGACGACATGACTCAAGCACGCATCGGTTTGCACCAACGTTGGCAAACGAAGCGCGGAGTACCGGGGCGAGAACGGATTACCGATTTAGTGGCATTCGATGTCGACGCAATCTTCTTCCCGAACGCAACGCGAGACAACTTCGGCGAAGATGTAGGAGCGATCAACTATTCGTTCCGCTATCACTTAGGAGATCGCGTGACACTCCTCTCCGACGGCTACTTCGATGTCTTCTCTCAAGGCTTGAAGACGCTGTCCGCGGGCGCTATGTTCAGTCGCCCTGGTCGCGTGGATGCATACATCGGCATGCTGTCCATGGAAGGCCCGATCAGCAGTAATGTGCTGAACGGCTACATGAACTATCGCCTGGATGACAAATGGATCTTCAGCGGCGGGGCGGCCTTTGACTTCGGCCAAGTCGGCAGTGTCGGACAACCTCTCGCTCACACGCGTCGGCGAATCGGCTCTCGTGCGCGTCGGAGCCAATGTCGACAGCGGTCGAGACAACGTCACCTTTACGTTCGCGATCGAGCCTCGCTTCTTGCAATCGCGCGGCCTCAGCTCCGTCGGCGGTCAGTTGATTCCGCCTGCCGGAACCTTCGGGCTCGAGTAGCCCAAGCCTCAAAGTTTTCCTCAGCCGCACGCCGTACAGTTAGTACGAACAATTCTCAGCCGTCTGGCGCGCTGCACTGATCATGCATCCGATCGACAGCCGAAAGTCAGACGAAGAGCGAAAGTCGCGTTTTCGTGAAGAACGGCTTTCGTGACGGAAGGATCCGCCGATCGAACCCGATATGGGACGGAGAGCAAGGTTGCTCCCTCAGGCTCATGCGGTCACTCAGCGCGAGGTCCTTACCTTGTTGATTCCCTTCGTCAAAAAACGTTGGCTTACTCTTGCGTCCGTCGTCGGTTTTGCAGGCTACATCCTCAACAACTACAACGTGCGCGGGCTCGAAGGTCTCTACCTCGAACCGAAGCAACCCACCGTAGCAACCGGCAATTACTCTTTGCCACCCTTGCCGTCCGGGCCGATGCTCGGAGGCCTTCCCTCC
This sequence comes from Pirellulales bacterium, assembly GCA_046349815.1. Classification (GTDB taxonomy): domain Bacteria; phylum Planctomycetota; class Planctomycetia; order Pirellulales; family Pirellulaceae; genus Aureliella. Next base: position 113,732 of record JAXMBQ010000008.1, read on the forward strand.
ACGGGTTCGATGACCGGCGGATCACTGACTTCCTATCCCTCTACCAATGCACAGCCTCTGAGCGGTACGTTAAACCAGAACGGGACGCTGAATCCGTACCTTCCCGCCGGTGTGCAGTCACCGATCACGGCAAGCTCGCAGCCGGCCGCAACAAGCGGTTCACTTACCGATCGCATTCTCGCGCCGCTCGGCATGTCCTCGAACTCAACCGCGACACCGGTCGAGCCTGCGGCTCCGTTCGGCAGAACGGCATCGACATCGACGCCGGCCGCAGCGTCCGGATCGACATCGATGTTCGGATTTCCGACCACAGCTCCGGCCGCAATTGACAATAGCGTGCCGCTTCGCATTGCCAGTTTCAATCTGGCTGACTTCGACGCCGCCAAACGCGATCGCATCTTCGTGCGGGAGACACTGGTTCGCTTGCTGACCCAATTCGATCTCATCGCTCTTCAAGAGATCAAATCCAAACAAGATAATGTTCTGCCTGAGTTGACCGCAGCGTTGAACGCATCAGGTCGCCGCTATGACTTTTTGATCGGACCGCGAGTCGGACGCGGAGATGTTCGCGAACAGTTTGCATTCATCTTCAATACCGACCGCATCGAAACGGATCGCTACCAGATGTACACGGTCGATGATCCCGAAGACATGATCCAGTTCGAGCCGCTCGTCGGATGGTTCCGAGCCAAAGGTGTCGGCGCGGACCAGGCCTTTACGTTCTCCTTGGCCAATGTTCACATCGATCCGAACTTTGCATCGCAAGAGATGCAGATGATTCCCGACTTGATGCAGTCGATCGCCGCCGACGGACGACAAGAAGACGATGTGATCTTAGCGGGTGATTTCAGCACTGATGCCGCCGCTTGGTTGGCTAGACCCGAGCTCGGTTTGCGCACGGCGCTCGATGGGATAGCCACGACCGTTCACGGAACGCAAGCCTTCGATAACTTCATCTTCTCCGCAGCTCATACGTCCGAGTTCACGGGACGGTCCGGAGCGTATGACTTTTTGCGACAGTTCAATATGTCGCTCGAACAGGCGACGCAAGTAAGCGATCACTTGCCGATCTGGATCGAATTTTCACCGCAAGAAGGCGGCCGCCCGGGACAAGTGGCGGGAAGACGGTAGAAGAAGCTAGAAGCTAGAAGCTAGAAGCTAGTGGCTAGTGGCTAGTGGCTAGTGGCTAGGAAAACCGGAGAGCCTTTTTCGTACTCGTACTCCTACTCGTACTCGTACTCGTACTCGATCTCGATCTCGTCTTTGTCTTCGTCTTTGTTCTTTTCGAGTACGAGAACGCGTACCGCTTCGCTGAGTACGAAGGAAGACGTGCTTCCTTCGTACATTTAGTGTCGCGATCTATAGGACTTTAGCGTCGTGCGAAGCGCACTGCGGCTCGCATCATCGATCCGCCTGGTCCGGGTCCTGGAGGCGGCGTCAAGGAGACACCGAGCTCTTTCAGACGCGCAATCAATTGGCTGCGAGTCATCGGCGTGCCGGCTTCATCCAGTGCTGTGATCTCGCTGATCACGGTGTCGATGATCGTAGAGTCGACTCCGAACTTCTCTAGCTTGGTCCGTACTTCATCTGCCGTTACAGCAATATCACCGGGATCAGTCTTGCCGTCGTTGCCGGAACTACTTGTCGGCGGCGGGCCGGGCGGTGGTTGATCGTCATGCGTCGGCTTCTCCCCGTGAGTCGGTTTATCCGTTCCGAAGATCGAAGATACATCGACGCCCAGTTCTGTGAGACGTGCTAGGACGTCTTCTCGCGTCATCGGCGTTCCGGCGGTCACGGCGGCCTGCATCTCCGTAGAGATCGTGTCGATCACTGTTTGATCTACACCGGCATCCACGAGACGCTGCGTGAGCTTAGCGATTTGTTCTTGAGCTCGCTTCGCATCGACCAGAGCCTTTACATCGACGCCGTTATCAGTCAGAGCCGTGCTCACCAAGGACGGCAAATCGGTCTCGCCTGCATCCAAACCGGACTGGATCTCCGCGACAACGGCATCGATCGTCTCTTGCGAAACGCCGAGGTCGGTCAGTCGTTCGCTGAGATCAGTCAGTAGATCATCATTGGTCGGCGTGGTACCCGGCTTAGGGCAATCACCCAGTTCCGGCGAGCCGCCGGTTTGCAGAGTGACCAGCAGTTGCTCAGCCTCCGCGACCGTGATGTTAGGAGGCAGAGTGCCGTTGGCTAAATCGGATTCGATGCGCGCGATTCGAGCATCCGTCGAAACGCTGCTGGATGTCGCTGTTGTCGATCCGGTCGCGCTGTTGATCTTGTTGATGACTGTCAGCCAGTCGATCGGAGAACAATTTCCATCCGCGTTGACATCGACCAGATCTGAGTTGCTCGTCGAACTGCTGTTGAGCCGCATTGATGACGGTTAGCCAGCGCGTCGATAGGCGGAGACGATGCCGCTGCTGTCGGTATCTTCCGGACTGACAAGGGTTATGAAAGAGTGGTGAGCCACGTCGGCTGCAAAGAGCGCCGCGATTCTAGAGCTTCGTAACGAAGGGCTCTGGATCGATGGATTCGACGACGTCGAGCCATGATATTCCCCGAAGAGCAAACTGAAACTGCTCGGATAATAAAGTACCAACTTCAAGCCGCAGCAAAAGGACGGTTCCGGAACGACCGCGTCACGTTTATCCTGAAAAATCGTTACTATTTTGCGTTTCCTGTCACGGTTACCGCACTCCCTTGATTTCGGCCGACGGCTCTCTGTGGGGAATTGACGTAGGATTGATCGGCCGCAGACTTTTCCTGTCCGGCAAAGCTTTGCCGTCAGGGAACATTGGGCCGAATAACCAAGACTAGGGAGAATTAGAGATGAAGCTTGCTGCTGTATGGGCGACATTGGCCGCTGTGCTCAGCTCGGAAGCGTCGCTCCGGTTACTGCGGGCGATTTAAGCGCCAACCATGTACCCCGGTGCCGCCCCGCCTCCGCCGCCGAAAGTGACCGGTGACTTGGTGCGTCGTCGATCCATGCACCGGTTGCAGCACCGAAGCCGCCGCTTGCCTGCCTGAGTGCTGCAAGTGCCAGACTCCTTGCTTGGTCTCCTGGAAGCCCGGCCTGCTCGGTCGCAAAATCCTGACCTACAAATTCTGAATGCGGCGAATGCATCGAAGCACTTGACGAAGCACGGCAAGGCTAAGGCCCGCGATTAATCCTTCGACTCGGCTTTGAACAAAGAAAAGCTGATCGTTGACAGAACTCAAAGGAGACCGAGCGACTGAAAAGTGGCTCGGTCTTTTTTTGTCGGGCCGTAGATGACTACTGCGCTAAGTCCACGCAGACAATCTCTTTATCGTTGCGAGCGTAGAGATGTTTGTTTGCGTAAGCCGGATGGCTCCACACGACCGGCCGACCGAACGCATCGTCTGCGGGTTCGAGGACATGAAAAAGCGGCCGATCTCGTTGTACTTTCCGGAGTCAGCGCGATGATGAAGTCGCCCGTCTCGGAGAAGAGATAAGCCACATCGTCGTATTTCACGACAAAGGCAGTCCCGTGGCTGGCTCGTCGCGTGCCGCCGGCCGTCGGTTCAAAGGTCTCCCAATATCGCTTACCGTCCGCGGCGTTGACTCCGACGAACGCGCCGCTGCCGCAATCGGCACCGTATAAAGACTTACCGTCGAACAACGGACCGGCATTGGCTGAGTACAACGCATTGGTTCTCCCTTTGCCGCGCCACAGTTCGCTCACCGACTTGCCGTCTGCCGCGATCTCGAACATCGCACCGACTTCGCCGATGCCGCTGGCGTACATCTTGTTATCGACAATCCGCGGCGCTGCGATCGACATTCCGTAGCTGGGCTTAAGCGGAGCGGTCCAAATCACCTTACCGGTTTTCGGTTCGAGCGCATTCAGTGCCTCGGCGTGCCAAATGATCAATTGATCGCCCGATGAATGCTTGAAGATCGTCGGCGCACAATATCCGATCTCACTTGCCGAAAGGGCTCGCCATACTTCTTTACCGGTCTGTTTATCAAGAGCGACAACGACCGAGCCTTCTCCGCCTGCTAAACAGATCAGCAGATTGCCGTAGACTAATGGGCTGGCCGAATGGCCCCAAATCGGCGACTCGGACTTGTATGTCGTCGCCAGATTCTTTTGCCAGACCACTTTGCCGTTGCTCGACTCCAAGCAGATCAAATCTCCTTCGGCACCCAGAGCATAGACCTTGTCACCATCGACGGTCGGCGTCGCGCGCGGTCCGCTTCCATACGACAGGAAGTAATGCCGATCGTATTCGTGAGCCCATAACTGCTTGCCGGTCGCCGCATCCAAACAAAGTATGCGTTCGATGCCGTCCAGTTCATCACGGCCGCCGGGATTGTTCGTATTCTTACCCGCCTTCAGATCGTAATCGCTGACGTACACACGACCCTTGGCGACGGCCGGTCCCGCGTATCCGCCGTGAATCGGAACTCGCCAAAGAACTTTTAGTCCGCCGGCAGGAATCGATTTCACCAGACCGCTTTCACGAATCTCCCCTTGTCGGCCCGTTCCCATCCACTCGGGCCAATCTTCGGCGCGCACGAGAGAGCTGAAGCTGAGCGAACAGACGGCCAGCGAGGCAAAAGCCCAACGCTTCGTGTTTCTTTTCCAAGCGGACAACATTACTGACTCCTCGCAACAAACAAACCTGAACGAATGAACGGGGAAGCAACGGCGCGGAACGAGATGCATTGTCCTTTCCGCTTCAACATCGATGCTTCCGAAAATCAGCCGTGCGAATGTCCGCAACAGCCATCACCTGCATCGTCATGATGGGATTCACTCTGACATTTCTCATTACAGCAACCCTCACCGCCGCAGCCCTCACCTCTGCATCCGGAGCACTCGTGCGTTGAGTCCACTAGCGGAATGGAAGTGAGGCGGCGAGTTCGATGCTGAGCCGTCCCCAGGACGAGTATGTCACGTCGCTCGTGCAACGCATGCTCCGCTTCAGCCGGTGACCGGAGTGCGCCTAACCCAAGCGACTCGACGTCCTCACGGTCCAGGTCGGACAGCAAGTAAACGTGACATATCGCGCTGGTTTCATGCAGCACCGCAGCAGCCAACGCGTCGTCGGACGACTTGCTCGCCGGCTTGCGATAAAACTCTTCATCGGTCAGGTTGGGATCAGCCAGGCGACGCAGCGCAGCGCCGGGACTCTGCTTCAATTCGGAACATACCAGGATCATTCCGTCGGGCGTTACGTAAGGAACCGCCAGCGATAGAGCTCGCGCTACATTGTTCCAAGTCTGTTGAGACTGGTCGCCGTCGATCAAGACCACGACCGCATCGTATGTCCCTTCACAAGAGGTCGCCCATGCCTCTGTGAATTTCGTCTGAACAGCGAGCTCCATTTCTTGGACACCGCCGGCGATGACTGCGGCTACACCGTCGCCGTCGGAAGGGATGATTTGAACGGCGATCATCATGCCGCCCCACCATGCGGCTTCATCGGCCCATGACTGGAGTCGCTGATGTTCAGCCGGATCAGCCAAGTGTTTCAAGCTGAGAAATTGCCCGCGTGTCTTACGATCCGACAGCAGCGGAAAGATGCCGTATGCACCCTGATAATCAAATGCGACTTCCGCTCGCGCACACATCAACGAGATCACGACATCGGCATCCACCAAGGTCCGGTTCAAATAGATCGGGTCACCCTGCTTGTTCGCCGCGACATAAGCCAGCTAGGCCGAGTCATCCGCATCATGCAATTCGACCGCCGCGCCGCTGAAGGGAGTTCCTGACAACACAGCGTTCAGCTTGTCACGATCGAGCTCATCATGTCCGGCAATGACGATCGAAAACTGATCCACCGCACAGCCTGTAACGTGTAGATAGGCCAATATGGCTCGGACGATGCGCGGCATCTGTGGTACGGATGGATCGACGGCGAGTACGACTCGATCACCCTCGACGATGGCTTGCTCCACCGGCGGGAACTCTACCGGATCGGCCATGGCTTGATGCACGGCTGAGTCGATGTCTTCCACTTGCGGCAAACGGCATGCGAGCTCCACTCGAGCTGCTGCCGGAACGTGCATTACGGACTCGACACGACTGCCGAAACGAACCTGAATCCCGGAGACCTGATTAACCATCTTTCCTATTCAACCGCAACAAACTCGAAGTGACGTTTTCCATTGCCCCGACTGCGGCAAACTGGTAATGAAGCCGCAGGGTGTAATCCGCGAGCGCCGAAACGCGGATGGTGTTGCATTGTAGCGCAACGTCATGGATCGATGAGCCGGGAAGGGATCTTTCGTGCTGCAAACCGACATTTCCGCTGCAAAACCAAGGGGGATTTCGACCCTCGGGCGGCTAGGCTTGACCCTGACACTCGGCTGCGCTCTGCTGGCCGGCGGCTGTGATAGCACAGCAGATCTCGCTCGCCCTGCGGGAGAAAACTCTGCTTCCGGACCAAGCACGGGCCCGAGCGCCGGTTCCGGCACGGCGGCTCGCATCCTCAACGATACGCTGGCCGCTTATCAAAAGCTCGAACACTACAGTGACTCGGGACGAGTCGTGCTGAGCTATCAGTTCGACGGCAAGCCGATCGCGGACGTGGCTCCGATGTCGGTGGCCTTCGATCGTACCGGAAGACTCGGTATACGAGCCTACATGGTTTCAGCCGGCCCCGACAAAGATCGTTGGCATGTGCGCATCGCCAATGACTTCGAAGCACCGTTAGGCGAGCAACTGCTCAGCCGTAAACTCTCCGACAAGTTGACGTTCGAGACTATCAGCGAAGACCCGATCCTAGAAGAGTATCTCTCCGCGGGCTTAGTGGGCATGCCTCCGCAATTACCGCTGCTGCTCAGTCGTGAACCTCTGCGCAACATCGTTGACGATCGTACGCAACTATCCGTCGTCGGCTCGATCGCGCGCGACGGCAAACCATGCACCGTGCTGGAATTGAAACGCGATGATAAGGGAGTGCGATGGTGGATCGACTCACGCGATCTGCTGGTGAGGCGCATCGAACTGCCGCGAGCCGCATTGCCCCCTGCGATGCTGGCGGACAAACGCATCAGCGATGTACATCTAACGATCGAACTCGATGAGGTGCGGACCGATAACGTCGATTGGGACAAGTGGCGAGTGACCGCAGCGCCGAAAGACAAGCTCGTACGCCGCTTTGTACTTCCTCCGCCGTCCGGCGATTCTCGCTTCGGCAAAACGCTGCCTGCTTTCGATCTCGATCCGGCCACGGAAGGCCCCGTGCATCACTCGGGCGCAGAGGCCGGCGCAGGTCGCATTCAAGTTCTACTGTGGGCCGCTGATCATCCTGCCTGCAAGCTCACATGGCAGCAGATCCAAGCTGTGCTGAAAGACCTGCCTACCGAATCCCTCGCTAAGATCTCCCCTGTCATGATCTGGGCCGAGCCCGAGGCGCCGGCAGAAGGAGGCTATACAAAACTGAAGAGCGAGTGGCAAGTGAATGAGCCGATCTATCGGGACTCGCGCGCCGTGGGACGCGACATCTTCGGCATTCAAGAAGCGCCGAGCGTTGTCGTCATCGATTCCAAACATCGATTGCAGTACTTTCAACAACGCGCCGGTTCGTCGCTATCCGTTGATCTGAAAAACCTGCTCACGCAGCTCCTCAGCGGACAAGATCCGTCGGGCATCGTAGCGACTCTAGCCCAAGAGGCACATCGACGATACCAAGCCGAACTGTGGCAATCGCGAGCCGTCGACGCACTGCCTGAGAACTTTCATAAACCGATCGCTTACTCACCCGCTTTCGTCAAGTTCGAAGAACTGCAGCGCATTCAGAGCAGAGAACGCATCGTAGCGCTCGGCATGGATCGCGGACAATCGATTTGGTCGTTGCTTGAAGATGGAGGTCTTCAACAAACAGACCTCGCCGGCAAGGTGCTCAGCCGGTTTTCTCTCGCATGGAAGCCGGGTGCATCGGCATCGGTTCGCATGCAGATCTCCGGCGATGAAAAATCGATCGCCTTGATTGCTGCCGATGACGCCGTCGTCCACTTGGTCGACACGAAGTCCAAAAGCGACACGAGCGTGGACCTCGGCGAGCGGGGCACGGTCGTCGATTTCAGATGGATCGAATCCAACACCGCAGCTTCACAGACCACATCCCAATTGGCCGTGATCACCGATCGCAAGCATGTGTTGCTGATCGATCCGAAACAAACCAGTCCGCTATCGGGTCGCAGCGAAGCTCAGCCGCTGGCAATTTTGCCTGCCCTGCCGGCAAACACAAATGCAGCGACCAACGCCGGGAATACATCACTTGCGGTGAACTCAAAGGGCTCAGTGATCTTAGCTGACGGGCGCATCGAACCGATGCTCACGGAGCCCGGAGATCGCAACGGTGCTCAAGGCATTGCCGTGCGCCCCGTTTCCAAAGTCACCTCACCGAGTGCCGCCGATAAAGAGTCCGTCCCGGTTAAACCGAACCACACCGCGTTTGCACCTGATGTCGGTCCCTGGTCGATCTGGCAAGACGGATCGCGCACAGCCATACTCGCTCGCGGCAAGCTCAACGAAGATGAGCCGGCCGTGTTCATGCTGAACGATGATCTCCTGCCGATCTGGCACGCACCGCTGCCGATATCGAGCGAATCCGGTTGGATGCCGGACGCTGCCGCGCGACATCCTGTGACAGGCAAATTAATTTGGATCACCGTTCAGCCGCGCCGCACGCTGCATCTATTCTCCGAAGACGGAAGGCTGGCCGATCATGCTCAGTTCGATCAAACCATTGTCGGAACTACATTAATTCCGATCGGCAACGAACTGCAATTGATCGTGGCTCATCCCAATGCCATCGTGCGCTATCGAGTGAGCATGCCATAACCGCCCGGCGTCGTAGCTCCAGCCTGGTCACGGGATGTAGATCAACATCAGTGTAGGTCAGTTGTCAGTGTAGGTCAGTTGTCCTCAACTGACCCCAACACCGCACGAAGGACCTACACGTTCCAGCGGTAAAGATCTGTAGCGAGCAACTTGTACTGGTTACGCGAATGCGTACTGGTAACGAGGCTCCAGCCCATTCTTGTCAACAAAACGTCGAAACGATGCAGCACGCCTGATACGGTAGCTGACGTGGATACACCATTCAGTTGCAACAGACATCAAACGCTGGAAGCGTTTCACCCAAATAGCCGTGGGTACGAGCTGCAGCCGAACCCGCAGCGCAGCGCCATCCTGCAGGAATGAGATGAAGCGGCAATGGAACCGTACCGTTTAGGATGTTGGTGCTACGAACTTGGTTGGGATCAATTCGGGAATATGGATCTGCAACCTCGTGACGAGGCTCAGCCTCGTCACGCACTGCGGCAAGGCTCGGCCTTGCCACTTCGTGAGTATCTGCGTACCTTCCGTTATTACCGGCGAGGTGTTGGTGGCTCTGGCAGGTCGGGGTCAGTTGAGGACAACTGACCTACGCGGCTCGCCAACGCTTACTTGCGTTTACGCCGTACGAGGAGCGTGTCGGCGGACTCGTTGATGTCTACCGGTTCGTCGATCTCGTACCAGAAATCGTAGGTCTCCACCAACTCGAACTCGGGCACTTTGGCCAGCAGGGACTTGAGTTGCCGGAGCGTGTAGGTGCGAAGCGTGATGTCGGTATGCACCTTCACCGGCTTGGCATCTCCCTTGCGAATCGTCATCGAGACTCGCAACGTCTCCAGACGTTTGCGAGGATACCACTCGGTGACCTTGAGATGGTAGTTGACCTGAGTCTTACCCGACTGTGCCTTCCAGCGCTCGACGCATTCACCGTCGCAGTTCGGCGGCATGATGTGCAGTCCGAGGAAGAACAAGCCGCCGGGCCGGAGTGCGTTACACACACTGCGCAGGTGAGCCACGGCATCCTCTTCGGTCAGCAAATGCCGGATCGTATTGATCATATTCATCGCCGCGTCGTATGGCTGATCAACAGTGAAGTCGATCATATTTGCGTTGAAGACATGAGCCTTGAGCTTCGCTTTGTCCAGCTTCTTGCGCAGATAGTTGAGCGTGTTGTCGTTGAGGTCGAAACCGGCGACATCATATCCGAGCTTGGCCAAGCGATAGACCAAGCGTCCGGTACCGCAAGCCGGCTCGATGATCCGCTTCACGGGCTCTTCGGAGAATCGCTTGAACGCCTGCTGAAGGAACTTGACTTCCTTCGGAACATCTTCCTGGAATCCGAGATCGTAATACTCGGGATAGTCATACCATTCAGGCCGCTTCTCTGCGGTTTTACTCAAGATAGATCCTTCAACTCAGTTTCAAACAACGATCAAAACTTTGAACATTTGACAAAGTATCGGACATACGCCAAATCAACGATCAGCGAACACCGTGCATCATGCGCTTCAACAAAGGCGAGAACACGAACAGCAGTACGCCGAAGCCGACGCTCCACCAGCCGATGATGTTGAAGACCGAGACGTAGGTGGCGAGCGCATTCCCGAGGTTTGCGACTTCACCACCGACCGTTTCGACCGAGGCAAATTGAGCGATGATCCCGCCGACATACTGAGCCATCGATGATGACAGGAACCAAACGCCCATCATCAATCCTACGACTCGAGCAATCGACAGCTTGGTAATCATCGACAGTCCGACCGGTGACAAGCACAACTCGCCGATCGAGTGAATCAAGTAGGCGAGTACCAACCAACCCAAACCGACTTTGAAATCCGGTCCGGCAAACTTGGCTCCGAAAACCAACAACAAGAATCCGACGCCGACCAGCACCAACGAGATGGCGAACTTAACAGGAATGTTCGGTTCCAGTCCGCGCTTTGCCAGCCATACCCACAGCCATGAAAAGACGGGAGCGAAAATGACGATAAACAGGGGATTGAAAATCTGCGTCTGCGCGGCAGGCATTTCGTAGCTGCCGATCATGCGATCCGTGTTACGGTCGGCAAAGAAAGTGAGCGATGAACCCGCTTGCTCGAACAGAGTCCAGAAGACGACGGAGAAGACGACGAGCACCACTGCGACGATCATCTTTTGGGCCTCTTCCTTTGTGCCCGCAATCAACGACCAGATGGGAATGCCGATGACGGAGATCAAGAAGAGCAAGAAAAGTGACTTGCCGAGAATGGATAGGCTCGCCAAGTACTCGAGGATTCCCTTGCCTTCGGCGGCTGCAGCATGGGCCAATTGAGCATTGACCATGGTGTTGTGAATCAAGAACCAGACCAACGGAATAGCAACGATCGCACCTATGTAAATCGGCAGAACGGCACCTTCCGTACCTTGCGGTGCTTCGCCGTGGCCTTTGAGGCGGTTGCCGTCGAACTGAAAAAGAGCCCAAGCCGTCAACATACCGATTGCAGCCAGCAGAAATCCCGCCCAATAACCGAACGCTTCAGCCAGCAGCGGGCAGAGGAACTGGGAGATCATCGACCCCAAGTTGATTCCCATGTAGAAGATCGTGAACCCGGCATCACGGCGCGGGTCACCTTCTTTGTACAGCGAACCGACGATGGTCGAGATATTGGGTTTGAAGAATCCGTTCCCGACGATGACGCATGAGAGCGCGACGAACAGAATAGCGACCCACGTCGAATCTCGCTCAGCATCGAAAACGAACTGATCCTTGGCCAATGTCAAAGCTCCGGCACCGGCACCTTCGGGAGGAGTCAGTACCAACGATCCGTCTTCCTTACCGGAGATGTCATAGGGAACCCCTTGGATATCGACTCGCTGTTTCGTTTTGCCGTCGGCCAATGTCTCTTGCGAAACCGGGAAATTGGATTCCGAGGATACAGCGGCGATCTCCGGCGACTTCAGTACGACATACGGCTTGGCCTTGTGCCCGCCGAATCAGAGAGCAAAGTAGCCGATGGCCATGAGGATCGCGCCGAATTTCACCGATCGCTTGGAACCGAGAAAGCGGTCGGCCAGCAATCCGCCGATGAGCGGAGTCAGGTAAACAAGCGACGTGAATGCGCCGTACAGCCCGCTGGCGGTCTTGTCGTTGAACAAGAAGTGCTTGGACAGGTACAACGTCAAAATGGCCCGCATGCCGTAACGGCGAATCGTTCCCCTGTTTCCGTGGTGAACAGTCGAGGCAACTGCCGAGGGTGTCGAATCAGCTTGCGGCGTGCGTCAGTCGGGACAGGGACGTCTTCCGGAGGCGTGTATGCTGACGTTCTCAGCCCTAAAAAGCGATTGGGACGATCGAAGAACGCGGACAGAGACGAACCTCGATCGAGGTTAATCCGCGTTGAGAGGGGCGCACGACTTCCCCGTCAATTACAAGTATTCGCCTCGCCGCCCAACGCAAATTTGCGACGTTTCGTTGATGAAACCGAAAGAGTTCATCAGCCTTTGGGTCGATGGTCGCCCTGTTCATCCGCATCCGGCTCGCGCGATCCTTCTTCGTTGCCACTGTGATCGCTGCCTTCTTCTTCAATTAACTCATCGTCTTCTTCGTGTAGCTCATCGTCTTCCTCGGATAGCTCTTCCTCGTCGTTCGATAGCTCATCGGGGAATCCGTCGGCGAATGTATCGTCCTCTTCGTCACCCTCTTGAAATTCGTCCGAATCGTATTCTTCATCGTCTTCGACGGCGCTGCCGATGGACGCAGCCTCGGCTTCGCCCTCGAACGCATCGTCTCCCCAATCGTCACCGTCGTCGTCCCAATCCTCGTCACCCGAGAATTCAGCCATCGCGGCGGCTTCTGCATCCAAGTCGCGTTCGCTGTCCGGGACCGAACCGTCTGCAGGACCGGTACCCGTATGGCTGTCTCGCTTCTGCATGTAGAACTTGATCGGTACTTCGCCGAACGGCAAATGGTCGCGCAGAACGCCGAGCAAGTAGCGCTGATAGCTGGGCGGAAACCCTTGCGGGTTGTTGCACATCACGACGATAGTCGGCGGACAAGTGGAGATCTGCGATGCGAAGTAGATCTTCGGTCGCTTGTTGTACATCATCGGCGGCTGCTGCTGCACCGTTGCAGCTCGGATCAATTTGTTGACCGACGTGCAGCTCGCGTGCCGGCAGCATACCAGCATCTGGGCGGCGATTCAGGAGCGCCTTCACATTCTTGCCGGTCTGTCCGGTGATGAACGCGATGGGGGCAGTAAGCCATCGTGGGAAAGTGCTCTCGCAAGTGGCGAACCCAGCGCTCGGTCGGGACTTGGCCCGCAACTTTGTCCCACTTGTTGATCACGAAGATACACGGCTTGAACTGCTGCTCGATGTAGTGAGCCAGTTGCTTGTCGACTCGACTGATCGGTTCCATGCAATCGAAGAACAGCAAGCAGACGTCGGCGCGTCGAATACTACGCTGTGCACGATGAAAGCCGTAGAAATCGATGTCGGTACGAATGCTTTTGTTGCGACGCAGACCGGGAGTATCGATAGCCATGAAGCGATGGCCGTCGAGGTCGAACAGCACGTCTACCGAATCGCGCGTCGTCCCCGGCACCTCGCTGACGATCATCCGCTCGGCCCTGGCCAGCGTGTTGACGAAGGTGCTCTTGCCGACGTTGCGACGACCGACGATCGTGATCTTCATTCGAGCCGGCTCGACGTCGGCTTGATCGGTCGGCTTATCGGGCAGACGAGCCAGGATCTCATCGAGCAGATCGTTCTTACCGCGGTTCTGCAACACACTGACCGGCATCAACCAACCGCGACCGAGCTGATGAAACTCGAGGATCGCGTTGTCCAAACCCGCGTGGTCGGTCTTGTTGGCCAGCAGCAAAACCGGCTTTTCCACTTTGCGTAGTCGCTCGGCCACCAGTTCATCGAGCGGCGTGAGGCCGGTCTTCGTATCGACCACAAACAGGATGACATCGGCTTCTTCGAGGCCGGTGGTGATCTGTTGTTCGACTTCCTTCGTCAGGTTATCGACGTCCTCGATACCCATTCCGCCCGTGTCGACGATCTCAAAGTAACGGTCGTTGTGATCGATCAGCATCGTGATGCGGTCGCGCGTCACACCCGCCATGTCATCAACGATAGCGATGCGTTTGCCGCACAACCAATTAAAGATGCTGCTTTTGCCTACGTTGGGGCGACCGACAATAACTACGCGAGGAACCGCCATCAAAAAACCAATGCGGTGAACGAAAACCGGGACTCGGAGGAACAAAATCGAATCGATAGTCTACTAAGGAGGGGCCGTTTTAGCGAGTCTCAACGCAGCGAGCGGGGGGCGGCAGGGGTCGAATCGATTGAGATTTCAATGCAAAAATCTGCGAGCGGCGGAAACGTTCGCCCGCTTCGCCCCGATTGATTCTTCAGCACTGCTGACGCATGATGGGAGCCTCCTTCCATTCCGCACGCCTCCCACCGGAGTTCGCACGATGCGTAGCTGCAAGTTGATAGCAGCCTCGACCCTGCTCGCTTTTGCAGGTTCGATCCTTGCCCCCCGACTCACCACGGCTCAAGACAAGGGCTCCACTGCGAGCCTGGTCGCATCCACTCAAGCTTTTATCGCGACCCTTGATGCCGAACAAAAAACCAAGGCGCTGCTCAGCTACGATTCACCCGAGCGTGTGAAGTGGCAATTCATCCCGCTGCCGACTCGCAAGGGTCTGCCGATGATGGAGATGAAGCCTGAACAACAAACGGCTGCCAAAGCCCTGCTGAAGTCGGCTGTCAGCCAGTTGGGTTACGACCGATCGGTGACGATCATGTCACTGGAAAACGTCCTGCGTAAACTCGAAGGTCCGACCAGCCACGAACGACGCAATCCTGAGAAGTATTACTTCACGGTTTACGGCGAAGTCGGCAAGCACTGGGGCCTGAGCATCGAAGGTCACCACTTGTCTCTCAACTTCGTCATCGACGGCGACAAGATCGTCGATTCGACACCTCAGTTCTTCGCCACCAACCCGGCTGAACTGAAGGACACCTACGGTGACACATTCCCGAAAGGACTGCGAGTCATCAAAGAAGAAGAGGCACTCGGGTTCGACCTGCTCGGTAGCCTCAGCGCCGACCAGCGCAAGCAAGCCACCATCGCCGGTGATACGCCGGCTGAAATCCTGAGTATCAACGCAGCTCAGGTTCCTAAGATCGATGTCGTGGGCATTAAAGCTTCAGCGCTGAATAAAGATCAGCAAACCACGCTGCGTAAATTGCTGGAAGCTTACACTTCGAAGATGCGCAGCGAAGTTGCGGCCGGACGCTGGGAACTGATCAACTCCGCCGGCTTCGACAAGATCACCTTCGGCTGGTCCGGTTCGGATCGCGCAGGTGCAGGTCATTACTACCGCATCCAAGGTCCGACGTTCTTGGTTGAATTCATCAACGTCCAAGCAGATGCTGCAGGCAATCCGGCTAACCACATCCATTGCGTGTGGCGCGACATGACCGGCGATTTCGATCTGCCTCCGGGAACCTAATTCGCTCCCTTCGCAACAAAAACTACGATCCGCGTTTCGCTCGGACGCGGAATCGAATGTCGGTGATCTTAAACTCAGGCAATGCGGCTTGCAGACTCTTCAGCAGCCGCAGCCTGTCGAAGTGCATCTCTTGCAAAGTGGAACTGTCGGCCACATCCACTTGCAGCACTCCCTTGGTCACCTTGACCGGATGTGTGTTTGTCACTCGCTCCGGTCCCACAGCCGCAGCCCACGCGTCGATCAAGTTCTGCGATGACTCGACGGCTCCGTAATCTCTCTCGGACATCAAACGACGCATCACCGAGCCGATCGGCCTCGCATACAGCCTGCTCTTCTGCTGCTTGATCTGCCCGAGCTCCCAGGCTTCGATTTGTTCCGGTGTCGGTTCTTCGCGCATGATCGAATGCTCAAGTGAATCGATGTAAACGGTTTCGGTGCACTTAGTGTAACGAATCGATCAATGTAGTCGCTGCACTCCCGTGCGGCGCCGCGGAACTTGCTGCGAGCTCAATCGCTTCGATGCTGCCTTGCGGAGCCGGGGCGTCGCCTCTTCTTGGCTTTCAGCTCAGCTCGCGATCGATTCATTCTTGGTCGGCATCGGAGCGTGGATCGATTCTCGCCATGCTTTCATCTGAGCATGCAACTCGGCGACTTTCTTCGGTTTCGCTTTGCACCAAGTTCTTCGTCTCTCCGATGTCGTCGCGCAAGTTATAGATTCCGTCGCCCGTCTTCAAGAACTCCATCAGCTTCCAATCACCCTTTTGCAGATCGTACCGACAGGTGTCGTGCTTTATGTTCTTACCGGCTCCAGGTAAGCCGGGGAAGTGCCCAGTAGATGGCGTCTCGCTTGACTCGCCTTGCGGATCGTGCATCACGGTACCAACGACTCGCCGTCCATCGTCTGACCTGCGGGGTTACCTGCGATTTCAGCCAGCGTCGGAAAAAGATCTACATGTATGGACGGCACATCACATCTGCGATCGGTGCTACTCCGGGCCAGCGCACGATGAACGGATCGCGAGTCCCACCTTCATAGAGACTTCCCTTGCCGCTGCGCAGCGGAGCGTTATCCGTTACGTCGCTTTCCTTCACACCTTCTCGCACATAACCGCCGACTCCGCCGTTATCGCTCGAGAAGATGACAACGGTGTTCTCAGTGAGTTTGAGATCGTCAAGTTTTTTCAGTACGCGACCGACGCTTTCATCTACGCTCGCGATCATGGCTGCGTAAGTCGGATTCTTATGGCCCCCTTGAGGCGTTTTGGTTTGAAAGTGTTTCTCCCAATCGGGTTTGGCTTCATGCGGCGAGTGGACGCCAAAGTGGGGCAGATACAAAAAGAACCTTTCCTCTTGATGACGTTCGATGAAGTCGACCGCTTTGTCGGTTAGAAAGTCGGCGAGATACTTGCCCTCAGGTACATCGACTTTCGGATTCGTCTCAAAGTCAAAATGTTTGCCCATGCTTACAACGGCTTCGTCAAAGCCGCGATTCGCCGGATGGTGACCATTCCGCTCACCGAGATGCCACTTGCCGAACATGCCTGTCGCATATCCGGCTTGCTTGATCACTTGAGCAATCGTGGTCCTGTCGAGCGGCAACTGCTGCACGTTATCCACGGGACGCAGCGGTCGCGTCTGCCAGTCGAAGCGATCGATGCCGCCGACGGTGTAAACTCCGGTCCGAGGTGAATACTGCCCCGACATCAGAGCCGCTCGCGTCGGTTGGCAGTTCTGACAGTTGTGGTACTGCGTGAACCGAAGCCCTTGAGCGGCCAAGCGATCGATGTTCGGTGTTTCGTAGTACTTCGAACCCTGTATTCCGAGATCAGTCCAACCGAGATCATCTGCCAAGATGTAGACGATGTTCGGACGCTTATCGGCTGCCACCGCGCAGAGAGAGAACGTGATCGCACAGCACCAGGCAATCGAAGCCGCAATAACAGATCGCATCATGGGTCAGACTCCTCGCATCGAGTTCAGGGGATGCGAGCTAGTGTACCCGAATCGTGGCTGCGGCTTTATCTTCGGATTACAAACAACGTAGTCGCTGCACTCCCGTGCGGCGACGCCGGAGCACATAAGTCCCGCGCACTCTGAAACTCTTTACCCAGTGAGTGCAGACACAGAAAAAACCGAGCCATGCTCAAGGCTTAGCCCGGCCGGTTTTTGTGGTTACGTCAGCTGGCGCGATGTGCTGCTCCCAATCTGATCAGCATTGGGGCGACGATCAGGCGGGGCTGGTTACGGCTTTCTACCAGAATCGCGTAGCGGCATCCGGCACGTAGCCATGGGCGGAAGCCCGTGGATCATAAACGGACCTCACCACAGGCCGCGCGCGCGGCATAACCCTCCGTCGGCGCGTCCATTGCTGCCGCGCTTCGCGGCTTCTCGCCGTTCCTCCTTGCAAACTGCGGGCTCGCCGCCCGCAGCTAAGTGCTGACGCCGTTTCGGCTGTTCACGCTGGAAAATGAGAATGACTCATCCAGGTAAACGCCTGCCGTTTTGCCACAAAACTATCGGGTTCGCCCTTAGGTTCCCGGCGACCAGAGCTTGCCGGAGGACCCACCTGAGGTCTTGGCCCGGCAGGACAAGACCGCTCGACGGTTCGGCGGCTTCCAGCGCATCGGATCGTTGGCAGGAACTTCATGCGATTGAGCAACTGACGATCATCGACCGAACCGCCACCTGCCGCTCGCATCGATGCTGGTTGATGTACTGCGGGAAGCTGATCAGATAGGGATCTTCGGGATTGTTTCGCAGTCCGTTCTCAATGACCGCACGAGCCTCTTCCTCACGACCGGCGGAGCCTGACATGTTCATGCGGCACGGCGTGATCCGACCGGCAGGCTTCTTCTGACGGATGAGCGACTGCTCCAATTGTCGAGCAATGCGAGCGGTTCATCGAAATCGGAAGTCACGTCGGCGATAATCTCGAGGGCTGCACTGCGAGCGGCTTCCGGCATCTCTTCGCCCGTTCGGCTCAACGCTTCACGAGCCATTTGGTAAGCCGTGCAGCAGATGTCGAGTGCGATCACCTGAGCTGAACAGCCGCACGAGATTCTGCGTCTTGACCGCTTTCACATCGATTCGAGTCAAATCGAGCAATGTACAGGGCTGGAACTGTCGGTTGTTCGAGCACTGCGTGCGGCACGTCGAGTTGCAATCGCTGATAGATCGCTTCCATCGTGCGGCTTCCGCGCGGCGTATGCCGCCTCCAGTGGCGATCCAGTACAGCGCACCGCGGCTCCGCTTCGGTTCGTCTTCGACTGCTTCCAGCAATGTTTGACCGCCGAGAGTCGGGAATCGAATGGCGAAAATCTTCGACAACGTATTTCGATTGCTCAGCGACCGGCAACACATCGACGTTGATGTCTTTCCCTTTACGTCGGAAGCGACCACGCTCCAGAATGTGCATATAGTGATGATCACGGTTGGGTGTCGGATCCGGAAGATCTTTGACGATTCCAAGCGCATCGCAGATCTGCTGAGCGATCTCGCGATAGCCGGGCAGATCGTACATTGTGACGATGGCTCGCGGCGGCTTGTCAGTCTGCTTACCGAACAGCAGCACGGAACCGATGGCACCGACCACGCGCGATTCATCACCCGTCTCTTCCAACGTTACGAGCACGTTGTAAGCCGTCTTGGCGGGGACTTCATCTTCGATCGAGGCGGCATAGATGTGTCGCATCGCATTCGAATAATCATCGGGAACTGCTTCTACGAAGCCCAACGACAGAAGACCTTGTGTCGATTCTTCTTCCGAACGAATCTCACAGTACTTGAAAATGCTCGGCATATGCAGCGCAGGACTGTTCGGTTCCAGTTCCAGCGCCAGGGCCGCAAAGTAATCGCGATCCGCAGCGTTCAGGTCTCTCAGCGTTGAGAGCTTGCGAGCCGTGATCACGGCGCTGTCTTGCTCGAGCAGCACGTTCTGAACAGCCAGCAAGTGAGACAGCGGGCCCGGTTGATCCGGATAGTCTCGCAGGATGGCGCGCAGCTTCGTCTCCGCTTGAGCGAATCGGAAGGCGCTTTTCAGTGCCAGAACTTCTTTGAGTCGCTCACCCCAAGCAGCTCCGGCCGGGTCGGGTAGGAGCAGCGTCGAGGCAATCGTCAGCAAGCTGCCGTCGCTGCTGCCTTCGACCGGACGCATCTGCTGGTCCATCTTCGATTGCAGTTCCTGCAGCAACTGAATCCAATAGAACCGCAGCGGTGCCTTCGGCGTTTGTGCAAGTGCACCGGTGAACAATTGCAGGGCCGTAAGTACCAAACCGTTGATCGAATCACGGCTTTCCGCCAAGCCTTCCAACAGATAGCGCGCGGCATTCTCAAGCGGTTCTTGATCCATCAGCGAGACGATGGAGCGCATGATCAAGGCCAGGGGGTTATCCGGCTTGAGCTTCGAGAAACGCAGGGCGGTTTCCTTGAAGACTTCGGTTTCTTCGAGCGCCAGAGCGAGCTCGCCTTTGATGGCCAGTAGCCACGCAGCGCTGGGTGTCTTGGCCAACAACTGGTTAGTGCGATCGAGCGAGGCCAGTTCCTGACCACCTTCGATCAAGCGCCGATGCGATCGTATTCCTGCGGCTGGTCAGCGCCACAAACTTCATCTTCTTGCCGCTGCCGCACGGGCATGGTGCGTAATTGTCAGTGGTCATTGCAGGCCGAATCCTTTTGTTTTCAATGGCGAGCGAGCAGCAAGGTGCTCGATCCGTTCAATGCCGAGCCGCCGACTGCGGCTCGAGGCGAACCGTGGATGAGAGGTTAGGGTGAGTTCGAGGCATGGTTAAGCCTGCGAACGCCACCGGCTTCGAGCCGCAAAGTTTACCACATTCGTCGAAAACCAGCGACACGTCTAACGGCGGACGGCATGCATCCGCAGGCTGAGAATCTTCGCCAGAACCGCGTCGGGTGCTTCGCTGGTTCGGATCAGTTGATAGTCGCTTTTCGACGCCGCGCAAGCTCGACGCACGCGATCGAGAAAGCGCTCGAGCGCCTCGAGATACCCTTGTCGCAAGGCTCGCGGATTACAAGTCAGCGCGTCGGCTGTCTCCAAACCTTCGAAGCGCGTCGGATCAGCGAAGGGAAAGTCGAGCTCGTCATCGTCGAGCACATGCAGGACGATCACATCGTGACCCGCTTTTCGCAGCGTTGCGATCCCTTTCAGCGCGCTCTCTTCAGCCCCGAGCAAATCGCTGATCAAGACCATCAACCCGCGTTTGGGAAACGTATCAACGACTTCTTTGAAGACATTGTCGAGGTCGGTCTTGTCCGCCGGCTTCGCCTCTTCCAGCGAAGCCAGAATCGTATTCAAGTGATTGCGGTTGGTACGAAACGGAACGCGCGTGCGGATCTTGTTATCGAACAACACAGATGCCACGGCATCTTGCTGACGCAGAATCAAATAGGCCAAACACGCTGCGAGCGTGCAAGCGTAGTCGAACTTCGTCCCCGAACTGCGACCGTAGCGCATGCTGGCCGAACCGTCGACGAGCAAGCCGCAACGAAGATTGGTGTCTTCTTCGTATTGCTTGATGACCAAGCGATCCTGGCGAGCCCAAACCTTCCAGTCGACGTGCCGCACGTCATCGCCGGCGACATACTGGCGATGTTGTACGAACTCGACCGATTGCCCGAAGTACGGACTGCGATGCGCGCCGGATAAAAAGCCTTCAACGATCTGACGGGCCTGCAGCTCGAGCCGCGCGACGCGCTTGACCGCTTCAGGAGGCAAAAATCTTCTTGAATCGGGCATCGCGCGTCAGCTCGTCTTCAGCAGTAGGAGTTTGCTCGATCAACTTGCGAACCACATGGTCGGTCGTAATTCCGTCGCTCTCCGCCGCAAAGGTCACGACCATGCGATGACGCAACACCGGAACCGACAGAGCCTGAATGTCTTCGACACTCACATGCGAACGACCGTGCAACAAAGCTCGCGCCTTGCCGCCGAGGATCAGAAACTGAACCGCGCGCGGTCCGGCTCCCCAACCGATCTGCTCGCTGACAAAGTCCGGCACCCCGTCGGTACCGACTCGCGTTTGACGCACGATGGCCAGTGCATAACGAATAACGTGATCGCTGACCGGTACGCTGCGCACCAAGTCCTGCAGGTCGAGAATCTCTTGCCCGCTGAGAACAGGATGCACTTCGAACTTGGTACGAGCCGTCGTGCGACGCGCGACCTCGAGCTCTTCATCGAACGTCGGATAGTCGACCAGAACCTTGAACATGAAGCGGTCCTGTTGCGCTTCCGGCAGCGGATAAGTCCCTTCTTGTTCAATCGGGTTCTGTGCAGCGAGTACAAAGAACGGATCGCTGAGAGGATGTCGAGTACGTCCGACCGTGACTTGACGTTCCTGCATGGCTTCGAGCAACGCGGCTTGCGTCTTGGGAGGTGTGCGGTTGATCTCGTCCGCCAGCACCACGTGCGCGAACAGCGGCCCCTCCATGAAACGTCGCTGCAAAGCTCCGCTGCCCGGCTGTTCTTCCAGCACTTCGGTGCCGGTGATGTCCGCAGGCATGAGGTCCGGCGTGAACTGAATTCGGCTGAAGGAAAGGCTGAGCGTCTTGGCGAGCGTGCTGATCATCAACGTCTTAGCCAGGCCAGGAACGCCTTCGAGGAGGCAGTGACCTCGACTGAAAAGACAAATCAGCAGTTCGTCGATGACTTGCTGCTGCCCGACGATGACTTTGCTGAGCTGATCGATAATCTCTTGCCGAGCCTTTTGCAGCCGGTCTATTGCGTTGCTGTCGATCGGCGTTTCTGAGCTGCTGATCATGCACCATCCTTTTGTTCTAGCGCCTCAACCTCAGCGGTCGAATTCCCGCAGAGTCTCCATCGTAACACCGATTGCGCCGCACCCAACAGGCCGCACGCTGTTGCGTGAATAAAAGCGGTACGGGGAGAGCCGTCCGGCATTGCACTAGAGATCTTGAAGAACCGGACAGCTTTGGGCTTGTTGACTTAATCATATCCCGACGCGTAAGCGAGGGATTCGGGTCCCTCGCTTACGCGTCGGGTTGTGATTGGGATCTTGAACTTTCGAAGCTGATTAATTCAACAGCCCCTTGCGCCGTTCCGCTTTCATAAGCGGAAAACGGTTTATGCGTCAGGTTTTGATGGGACGCGGCGGAAAAGGGGACGGAGGAAAGCCGTGTTTAATTTTGCCGGTTAGGCAGACTCGGCAGCAGCGATTAAACTGAAAAGTCTCTGCCGAGGATCGGCCGTCAGCCGGTTTTTATCAGTCTTTTCCCTGATAGCATGACGCTCTCGGCATCCCACCTTCGCCACTAGACGGAATCGATTGTGTCACCACTGGAAGCTCCCGCCGCCCCTTGTTCGAATCCTGTCCCGAAAGCTCGACCGGTCTCCGGCACCCACATGCCGGCGTTCGTTTTTGCGACCGGCCGCGATCTGGCTCGGCATGCTGCCCTCATGATCGCACGCTTGATTCGCGAGCGGACCGACTTGGGACAACGCACGGTGCTCGGTCTGCCGACGGGGAGCACGCCGGTCGGAACGTATCGCGAACTGATCCGTCTCCATGAAACCGAAGGGCTCGATTTTTCGTCCGTCGTCGCTTTTACACTCGACGAATACTACGGACTTCCTTCCGACAGTCCCCAGAGCCACGGTCGTTGGCTGCGCGATCACTTCTTTGCTGAAGTGAACATTAGACCCGAGAACATCCATTGCTTTGACCCGCAAGTCGCAGCGGGCGACGTCGATCTCCACTGCCGCCGCTACGAAGAAGCGATCCAAAATGCCGGCGGTTTCGATCTGGCATTGCTCGGCATCGGCCGCAACGGCCATATCGGATTCAACGAACCATTCTCCGTACGCAAGAGTCGCACGCGTCTTTGCACGCTGGACCCGATCACTCGTCAAGCTTCAGCCAGTGACTTCTTCGGCGAAGAGAACGTGCCGACGCAAGCTCTGACCGTTGGCCTCGGCCAGATTCTCGCCGCGCGACATGTGTTGCTGATGGCGCTCGGCGAACACAAAGCGAACATCGTCCGTGAAACACTCGAGGGGTCGATCAGCGATCGAGTCCCCGCTTCGTATCTACAGGAACACGCCGATGCGCGAGTGCTGCTCGACATGCCGGCTGCCGGTAACTTGACCGGTGTCGCCAAGCCATGGTTGCTCGACAACGTGGCCTGGGACGAATCGTTGATCAAGCGAGCGGTGCTTTGGCTGTGCGAACAAACCGGCAAGGCACTGCTGAAGCTCGATGACGATGACTTCCGACAACATGATCTGCATCAGTTGCTGCGCCATCACGGCCCGGCTCAAACGCTCGCGCATCGCGTCTTCCGCTGGATGCTCGATACGATCGAATACCATCCGGCCGGCCGCGAACCGAAGACCGCGTTGTGCTTCAGCCCCCATCCCGATGACGATGTGATCAGCATGGGCGGCACGTTGATCCGCTTAGTCGAAGACGGCCATCGCGTGCATGTGGCTTACATGACCAGCGGCAACATCGCCGTCTTCGATCACGATGCGCTGCGCGTGGCCGACTTGGTCACCGAGTACAACCGCTTGTTCGGTATCGATCAACAGAAGTCGGTCGAAGTGGAAAGCGAAGTCCGTCAAGCTTTGGAAACCAAGAAGCCGGGCCAGCCCGATCACGAAACGATTCTGAAGATCAAAGCTCTGATTCGTTGGAGCGAAGCTCGCGCGGGTGCGATCCATGTCGGTTGCAAGGAAGAGGACCTGCACTTCCTCGACCTGCCGTTCTATCGCACAGGTACGATCGCCAAACGACCGATGGGACCGGACGACACGCGGATCATTCGTGAATTGCTTGATCGCGTCAAACCGAATCAAGTCTACGTAGCCGGTGACTTGGCCGACCCGCATGGTACGCACCGCGTCTGCGCCGAAGCCATTTTCAAAGTGCTCGACGACATGCGCAACGAAGGTGTTGAGCTGCCGGAAGTGCTCATGTATCGCGGTGCATGGCAGGAATACGCTCTGGATGAAATCGAGATTGCCGTGCCGCTCAGCCCGAGCGACATCGACCTCAAGCGCGAGGCCATCTTCATGCACGAGAGCCAAAAAGACGAAGCTCTCTTCCCCGGTTCGGACCCGCGCGAGTTCTGGCAACGGGCCGAAGATCGCAACAAAGGTACCGCCGAAAAGTACAACCAAATCGGCTTGCCCGAGTACTTCGCGCTGGAAGCCTTTACTCGCTGGAAAGGTAATCCGATCTAGCCAATGTCGCCTTTGGCTCCGCCAAAGGACGCAGTCGATCACCCAACCTCAATCACGTTCGAATCGCACTTTTCGTTTCGAACACACAGTGTCGTTTTGAACTCGCGGCGGCATTCGCAACTTTTTGACATATCGCCTTCTGTACTCGCGCACTTTGGCGGAGCCAAAGGCGACTTTCTCCGTTGCACACTCGCCCATAGGCCAGAGTGAAACGCGACGATTACAATACGGCGAGCACCAAGATTGTCCTCTGATACGAAAGGGCTTCCGGTTGAACGCTTTCAAGTTTGCTGTTGCGTTCGGTTTCCTCCCGCTTCTGTTCGCATTGCCTTTTGCCCGCGCACAAGATCGTTGGCGTCCGACTTCGGATGCTGCGAATGCGGTGAACAAGATCGATGAATCGCTGCTACGGGCGCATATCCGCTTTCTCGCTCACGATCTGCTCGAGGGGCGCGGGCCGGCTTCGCGCGGCGATGAGCTCGGGCAGCTTTATGTCGCCACGCAACTCGAATCGCTCGGTATCAAGCCTGCTGCGGCCGATGGCTCGTGGTATCAAAAAGTACCGCTCGTCGGCGTCACTACTCAATCGCCTGCGTCGGTCGACTTTGTCAAAGGTGACAAGCGATTGAAGCTGGAACATCACAAAGACACGATGCTCGTCGCCGGCCGTCCGGCCGAAAAGCTGTCGCTGAAAGATGCGGAACTCGTCTTCGTCGGTTACGGCATTCAAGCTCCCGAGTATCAGTGGGACGACTTCAAAGGGATGGATCTCAAGGGCAAAGTCCTGGTAATCATGAACAATGATCCCGAAAGCGATCCGGCTCTATTCGGCGGACGCAAGCGACTCTACTACGGTCGTTGGGATTACAAGTACGAATCGGCGGCTCGCCAAGGTGCAGCGGGTGCGATCATCATCCACACAACACCTTCTGCCGGTTATCCCTACCAAGTCATTCAAACTTCGTGGAGCGGCGAAGAATTTGAATTGGCCGAAGGGAAGGGCCCTCGACTCGATATGCGCGGCTGGGTCACGGAAGAAGGCGCGAAGCGTGTTGCCGAACTCGCCGGTCGATCGCTCGATGATCTACGCACCGCGGCCGAATCTCGTGACTTCAAACCGGTCCCGCTCGGCGTCACCATGTCGATGGAAATGACGTGCACAATCCGTCATCAAGACACAGGCAATGTGCTGGGAATCATCGGTGGCAGCGATCCCGTACTGAGCAAAGAGACAGTGATCTTCATGGCTCACCACGATCACTTGGGAATGGCTCAAACTCGCGATGCGCGCGGCGATAACATTTACAACGGTGCGATCGATAACGCGTCGGGCACGGCGGCTCTGCTGTCGATCGCTCGTGCCGTCACATCCTTGCCGACTCCTCCGCGTCGTTCGATCATGTTCGCAGTAGTGGGCGCAGAAGAGCAGGGCTTGCTCGGTTCGAAATACATGGCGGAGCATCCACCGATTCCGCCGGGGTACATGTCGGCGCTGATCAATATCGACGGCATCAATCATCTCGGCCGAACAAGAGACTTGAACTTGATCGGCAATGGCAAGTCGAATCTCGATCCGATCATCGAGCGAGTGGCGAAGTGGCAGAATCGCGTCATCACTCCGGACTACTCACCTGATCGCGGTTACTACTATCGATCCGATCAATTCTCGTTGGCCAAGATCGGCGTGCCGGGCGTTTATACGCATGCAGGCATCAATGTGATCGGCAAGCCGGATGGTTGGGGCAAGGAGCAACTCGATGCTTGGGTCGAAAAGATCTATCACCAACCGAGCGATGAATACAGCGACGAATGGGATCTGGCCGGTGCGATCGATGACATCCGATTGCTCGCCCACGTCGGACTGGTCGTCGCCGATCAAGACGTAGCGCCCGCATGGAATTCGGGTGACGAATTCGAAGCGGCTCGCAAGAAAGCGCTCGCCGAACGCGACCGGAAATAGAGTTCAACCGTAACGCTGCTCTTCCTTCGGCTCGCGGCCGCGAGCCTGAGTCAACGTCATGAGACGCAGTGCTTGTAAACCGATAAGCGCTGCGTAGGTCGGATTGAGTAGTGCATATCGCTTCCACAAACGAAGCGGTTCGCGCGTCAGTCGATAGAACCATTCCAAACCGCGATCTTGCATCCACTGCGGCGCCTGTGCGAGCTCTCCGGAATGGAACGCAAATGCGGCACCGACGGCCAGCACAGGCATCGATAGCGTGCGTTTTAGTTCGTACGCCCAGATTTCTTGACGCGGACAACCGATGCCGACCATCGTGATGCGAGCTCCGCTGTCGATGATCTGCTTGGCCAGATCATCGCGCTCCGATTCGCTCAAGCGACGGAACTTCGACGGTAGCTTGCCGGCGATGCGCAGCTTCGGAAACTTTTCGCACAGCTTATCCGATAACTTGTCGAGCACTTCCGCGCTGCTGCCGAAGAGAAATATCGGCAAATCGTTTTCGGCTGCTGCTTCACAAACTCGCAGAGTCAGATTCGGTCCATAAACGCGATCTTTCAACTGAGCACGATGCAGCCAGTTGAGCGCCCAGCGCACCGGTTGCCCGTCGGGCACGATCATTTCGAGTTGATTTAGCCGATAACAATGCTCGCGATCAAGCACTCCGGTCATCACACCGTGTACTGCCAGCGCACTGATACCCATCGGCTCTCCGGCCTTGGCGGCAGTAACGATCCGCGCCACCGCAGCGTCGTAGTCGACTGCAGAGACGCCGATACCGAGCACGTTAAAACGACCACGATCAATCATGGCTCGGCACCTCCCGCACGATGACTGAAACGATCAACGATGGCCTCGATGATGCGTTCGCCTGCTCGACCATCGCCGAACGGATTGGGTCGCGGATTTCTCTCGCCGGGCGGCCGGCTCAAGATCGCGATCGCGCGATCGATGATATGATCTCGATCAGTGCCGACGAGTTCCGCAGCGCCGCAGTGAACCACTTCGGGACGTTCGGTTGATTCGCGCGTGACGAGCAGTGGAATGCCGAGAGTCGGAGCTTCTTCTTGGATACCTCCGGAGTCGGAGATCAAGAGTCGAGCTCCTGCCATGAGCGAGATGAACTCGGGATAGGAGAGTGGAGGGACGACTCGCACTGCTGAGCGGCCGTCCAAGATGCTTCGCACCACCGGCCCGGCTTGCGGATTCGGGTGAGTGATAAAATGGAATTCGTGATTGCTGAACTTCTCAGCCAATTCCAGTACGGCTGAACAAATGTTTTCGAGCGGTCGACCGAAGTTTTCGCGACGATGCGCAGTGAGCACAACACGCGGCCGATCACTTGTGTGCGATGAATTTGCCGCGGACAACTTCGCGAGTGTCCACCGCAATGCATCGACGACAGGATTGCCAGTCACGCCGACTGTTTCGGGTCGAACGCCTTCGGTGAACAACTTGGATGCAGCGTATTCGGTCGGAGCGCAGTGAAGCGAGGTCGACAAGGTTGCGATACGACGATTGAATTCTTCCGGCCAAGGTGACATCAGGTCACCGGTGCGAAGACCGGCTTCGACATGCACGACAGGGATCTGGCAGTGAAACCGGCCAGTGCGATGGCGCCTGCGGTGGCAGTGTCACCCTGTACGACCACCACATCAGGTCGGTGCTCGCTGAATGCTGCAGCCATGCGTGAGATGCAGGCACCAATAAGACTGGTGAGCGTGCGTTGTGCGAACGCATCAGATCGAGGCGAACATCGGGACGGACATCGAAGAACTCGACATCGGTTCGGCGAGGTCGGTGTGTTGTCCGCTGTAGAACACGACAGCTTCGATCATGGAATGCGATCGAGCGCGTGGATCACCGGGCGCGAGCTTGATGATCTCGGGCCTTGTTCCCATCGCGATCAACAGGCGCAGGCGTGCCTCGGGTTCAAGCTTAGGGCGGCTCTTCATGAGTCTCGTTCGGCTGAGTTGGGATCGCGACTAGTGTCCGACGCGCCCCAGCACGACAGCCGAGACGGTCTTCATCAGCAACTGGATGTCCAACCATGCGCTGCGGCGACGAGCGTAGCGCATATCAAGCCGCATCCATTCGGTGAACGACATCTTTCGAGTCTTGGCGATCTGCCAGTAGCAAGTCAAACCCGGCTTCGTATCCAGTCGCGATCGATGCCATAGTTCACACTGCGCATCTTCGTCGACCGGCAAGGGACGAGGTCCGACAAGTGCCATGTCACCGTTGAGCACGTTCAGGAGCTGCGGCAGTTCATCGAGTCCCGTACTACGGAGGAATCGACCGACGGAAGTAATCCGAGGATCGCTCACCATCTTGAATGCCGGTCCGTCGCGTTCATTTCGGTCGCGTAGGCCCGCCTTCAACTCTTCTGCATTCTGAACCATGGTGCGCAGCTTGTAGATCCGAAAGCGACGACCGTATTGTCCGATTCGATCCTGAGCAAAAAAGATGGGGCCGGGACTGGTTATGCGGATCATGACGGCGGCAGCGGCAATGATCGGCGATGCCAACAACAGTCCGAATGATGCTCCCAACATGTCCAAGCTTCGCTTCCACATCGGATAGGGCTTGGCCACTAAACCGATCGGAAAGGAACGTTCGGCGGAGAACTTTGTTCGTGAACGTCGATCGACGGCGACGGCTTTAGGTGACGGCGACTTGCCTTCGTTCTTCGCGAGTTCGCTCGACCGCCGACTTCGTCCGGAATCGTGTTCCGAATCGAATCGCATTCCACCTCCGGGTCGCTCCGGATAGACGAAGTATTCACCGTCGAGCGGCAGTCGTGCCTTGGCGGCCAGACGCAACAGATCATCCATGACCAGTTGTGCACCTTCTTCGTCCGTCGCAGGCAGGACGATCCCGATGCGGCCGCAGCCTAGATGACCCTTCTCATCCGTCTGTCGCAAGCGACGATGGAGAATCTTGGCCAAGGCAACTGTCTGACGACGTACGTCATCCAAGTCGCGAATAAGCAGAATTACCAGACCGAACGAAGAACCTTCGCGGTCGGCGCGCAATCGCTCTTTCGCCATGGCGCGCTGCAGTTGCCTTTGATTGAGCAAGAGCGGTGACCAAGTCGTCCGGCGCGTCCATTGCCGGGATGCTCTGCGTCTTAACCAGTGAAGCATCGTCTCAGGTGAACTCTCTGTGGTGGTGCAGGCGCCTGAAAAGCAGCCGTTAGTCGTGCCTGTTCGCTCGAAAACGAAAGGCAATTGACGTCGGACGCACGTCTAATCTGGGCAAACCGCAAAGCCTTTAACGGCACAATGAGGTGAAACCCCAGCGGCTGTTTGCAGCACAGAATCTCATGATACATGCCGCTAGAGAACTCGGAAGCTGTTTTTACGGCAGAATCGTGTCACTTTCACTCTCAGCGCCGGCGTTTCCCCACCACCGCCGTTTTCCCCGGCCCAAAACGCCTTCACCGTCGCCTCAAACGCTCTTAAGCGACCGAAAAATCCTGAGGCCGACTGACACACCCCGTCCGGAACTATTGCAGAATCCTTGCAAAACGGCTCAAAAAACCCGCCAAACGAGTTAGGTTCTACTCGGCCCACTTTTTCAGTTCGCCCCACAAAGTCTCGAGAATAGCTCGGTCGCTGTCTGGCCTCGAGGCACTTCGAGGATGAGTGCGATCCGAAGCGATCCAGCCGCGGAGGTGC
Organism: Pirellulales bacterium; assembly: GCA_046349815.1. Lineage (GTDB taxonomy): Bacteria > Planctomycetota > Planctomycetia > Pirellulales > Pirellulaceae > Aureliella. The sequence goes on from JAXMBQ010000008.1 coordinate 143,926, forward strand.
AGCCACTGAGCCGCGGTGTGCTTGTATGCAGGTACAGGCCGGCGGAACGCGAAGTTGCCCAAGTATTGCAACCAGTCGTTGAGCGGAAAGAACTCGGCACTCCCGGATTCCCAAAACGCATCGCGCCGAGCGAAAAGATCGGGAGCCATAGTACTAAGTCCGAGCAGATAATCGCTGCCGTACATCACCATGTCGATCGCCAAATCGTTCCCGGTCAACACGCGAAACTCGGGCCTCACCGCATCGCGCACCGCCAGTCGCTGCCACTCTTGAACGCGATCAAGCGAACTGTGCTTGGCACCCAGACACTGCGGGATCTGAATGAGTCGGCGATAGACATCGAGCGAATAGATCTTGCCGAACGGCGCGAACATATCGCCCAGTTCAAAGGCGATGAATTGGTTACAGTTCCCCCCGAGGTCAGCATAAGCCTCGATCAAGTCATCATCACTTAAACCGGTGAGGCCGAAGGATTGAAAGAAGACCGGCGTGCCCGTGTGCTGCTGAATCGAATCGATCTGCTGCAAATATGCCGCTCGATTGAACGCACTTCCCGGTTGATCGCCGACAAAAGCACCAGCCACGAACATGCGACTGCTCGCGATCGCCTGTGTCTCCTCAAGAACTCGTACTCGAGTCGCTTCATCGATCAGATTCGCATAGCCGGTATCCATGTTCACTGCAGGTACCAAACCCGCATCGAATGTACGTTCCACATGGGAACGAAAACCGACCCAATCCACTTCGCCTGAACTCTCGAAGGGAAGGAGAATCGCGGACATGCCGAGTATCTTGCGGCGCGGTTTCCAAGCAGGAACTGATTCAATCGGAAACATGCCAGGTGTCGTCATATCGAAACTCACATCAACGAGCAGAACAAACAGCAGTGGAGGCGGAGCCTTGCATAGCCTACACGTACAGGCCGAAATCAGGCAATCGGGACGAAATCACGCAAGGAAACACTTCACTGATCTTCCCTGAGATTTTTCCATTCTTCAGCTCCTCCCGGAAATATGTGACCTATGTTTGAGATTGGAGACACATTTTCCTGCGAGGGTCAACATCGTGAGAGGCATTCCATCCCCCTTGCGCCCGAATCGTATCCTGTGCAGTTGCTTTTTTCTCTTGGCGACTTCAGCCGCGCTTTCCGCTCAGGCTCAAGTTCCCATCATGCGGGTTGAAGAAGACTGGGAACTGTTCGTCACGGAGCCGGATGAGCAGCTCGATGCACCTCAAATCGTGATGGTGGCGAAGCCCTACGGTGATGCCGACAATCTGCAACTGCAAGTCGACCTCAACCATGCCTCGTTTCCCGATTATACGACCGGTGGAATTCAGCTTCGCGCTTCACGCGGTGAATCAGATATCGCAGGAGTTCGACTACAAGAAGACGTACGCCTTCGATTTAACTCCGAGATCATTACTTGGACGCAAATCATGGAACGTCAATCGGGAGGCATCGCATTCGGCATCGCCGGCGGCAGCAGCACGTCGTGGGGCAGCTTCGGCGATGCGACGACCTACTTAACCGTCAGTTCCGGAGATCAAGAGTTTCAGTACTCACCGGATGATTCGCTGAGACTATCGGGTACCACCTACGCAGGAAATCGAGTTCGCAACCTGACTCTCAAACGTGTGCGCTATGTCGACTTGCTCGGTCAAGTGACTGAAGTGTCCATCGATCGTTCGTCACAGTAGCGGCCCGCATGGCCGACGATCGAACTTTTCACTTTGCCACTTCCTTCTTCCACGAGCATTCTCAACCGCACGCGCTCTCGATGCGGCACCATCTCATCGAGAGAAGGAGACGATCATGGTTCACTCGACAGTCACTCTGCTCAATAGATCACTTCGCCCGTCGCTGATCGCAAAGCGATTCACGAACCCGTTGAAGAGTCGAAGACATCAGCGCGAACGCCGTGGCTCGATGCTGGCCGTGACCGTCTTCACGATGTTCATCCTCTTCGCGTTCTTAGCATTCAGCATCGACTCGGGATACCTATCCGGAGCGAAAGCCGAAATGCGACGCTCGGCCGATTCGGCATCCTTGGCCGGATGCTGGGAGCTGTACAACCAATTGCAACTCGGCAAGACGCAATCGCAGGCTTCCTCGGCCGTCAAAACGACGGCAGCTCAATATGTTGCCGCCAATCGCGTCGTGAACTCGAACATGTCGGTCGATACGGGGAGCCAGACACAGGACATCCAAGTCGGATATCTCGCATCGCTCTCGTCCAACGCGGTGATCTCGAGCGACTCGAGCCTGCCTTTCATGGCTGTTCAAGTTTCGTTGTCCAAGTCGGCGCAGAAGAACGGCGAAGTTCCGTTCTTCTTCGGCAAGCTGTTCGGACGAACGGGCGTCGACATGAACGTTTCGGCCACGAGCGTCATGGCACAGCGCATCTCCGGGTTTCAGCTCCCTGCATCGGGAGGCGGATCGATAGACATCCTCCCTTTCGCCATCGATCAACAGACATGGAATGATCTGTGCAGTCCCTGCAGTTCAAACAACACGTGTAACTCAAACAATACGTGCAATTCCAATAACAACTGCAACTCGAACAACACATGCTCTTCGGGTGGAACTTGCGACGACAACTATTTCTATGACGCGACCTGCAACAGTGTCCGCAGCGGTTGTGATGGACTAAATGAGGTCAATCTGTACCCACAAGGCACGGGATGCCCCGGTAATCGCGGAACAGTGGATATCGGCGGCAGCAACAATTCCACCGCCGACATCGCACGTCAAATATGCAACGGCATTTCCAAAGCGGACCTCGATGCACTCGGCAAACCGCTGGTGATCGGATCGGGCGGAACACTGACGCTCAACGGTGACACGGGCATCAGTGCGGGTGTCAAAGATGAACTGGCAAGCATCATCGGCGAGACTCGCATTATTCCTGTGTTCTCGAGCGTCAACGGCAACGGCAACAACGCTCAGTACACGATTGTGAAATGGGTCGGTGTCCGCATCTTGGCGGTGAAGCTGACCGGTTCCATGTCGAGCAAGTATGTGATGGTTCAACCTGCACCGATCATCACCGGCAATTCCGTAGTCTCGGGTTCAACAGTCACCAGCGAAGGCATCTACTCGCTGGTCCTGCTGGCTCGCTGAACGCATTGCATCACCCCATTCATTAATCGATCAAGGTTCTCGCGGAGCTTCCACCATGCAACATCGTCGACACCTTCGTTCTCATTCGACAAGAAAACTGCATCGTGGATCGTCGGTTGTTGAATTCGCCGTGGTCTCACCGCTGCTTATCATGCTAACCTTCGGCATGATGGAAGTAGGTCGCGGATTCATGGTGAAGCAGTTAGTGATCAACGCTTCGCGCGAAGGTGCGAGGATGGCTGTACTTCCCGCCTCCGATGCAAACACCGTCATTACCAAAGTTCAACAGGACTTGGCAGCATCGTCGGTGAGCGGCGCTCAAGTCACCATCTCACCTGCTGCGCTGTCAGCGGCTCCGGCAGGCACAGCAGTGACTGTGAGCATCACCGTGCCCGCAGCCAATGTGAGCTGGATACCGACGCCGATGTTCATGCTCGGCAAAGACGTTCAGGCTCAGACGACCATGAGAAGAGAGAGTCTCTAAGCCACCTCTCCACTCGGCGGCGAGTCCTCTGCCGAATCAGCGTGTTCGTCTGCGTCGACTCCGCCATTTTCGCTCGCAGCCTGTTCGTATTCGCCGACGAGAAACGCAGCGTGCGGTTCAGCGACCGTCGGTGGTTGCTTGCGCCACTCGTCATCCGGTTTGGCGGAACGGGGAATGACGCCGCTGAGCACTTCCACTTGGAATCCGTCTGTGATCAAACGTCCGGCATGTCGACCGGGCAGGCGAGCATGAATCTCGACATAGTCATCGTGATACTGCTTGCTCGTCACGTCACCGACCTTGGCCAGCCATGCCGGTGTCTTGCCGTCGGCAGGGCTGAGCCTGAGGCTGATGGTTACGAATCCGTCGCTGAGCATATGGCTGACAGTCGACGCGAGTACATCGAAACCGCCGCGAGTCTTGGCGGAAATGGCAATCGAATGAGGATAGCGATTTTGGACCACTGCGGCCCGATCAGCCGCCCCGGGCATGTCGATCTTGTTAATCACAAGCAACGTTTGCTTTTCATCGATCCCTAGATCCTGCAGCACCGAATAAACGGCAGAGATCTGATCGAGCACTGACGGGTTACTCGCATCAGCCACATGCAGCAGCAGATCGGCTTGTCGCGCTTCTTCAAGCGTGGCTCGAAAGCTGGCAACCAAATGGTGAGGCAAATCGCGAATGAATCCGACTGTATCGCTGAGTAACACCGGCCCCCAACTCGGCAAAGTCCAACGCCGAGTGCGTGTATCGAGCGTCGCAAACAGCTTGTCGACAGCTTCCACCCCCGCATCCGTGAGCGCGTTCATCAGCGTGCTCTTGCCGGCGTTGGTGTAACCGACGAGCGACACGGTCAAGTAATCACGACGACCTGCCACTTCGCGCTCTTTGCGCCGTTCGACTTTGGCAAGGTCGAGCTTGAGCTCATGAATACGACGTTCTACTAAGCGGCGGTCGACTTCCAATTGCTTTTCACCCGGACCGCGCATACCGACACCCATCGTTTGACGCGACAAGTGAGTCCACATGCGTTTCAGCCGCGGGAGCGAGTATTCAAGTTGAGCCAGTTCGACGGCCAGACGAGCTTCGTGAGTACGCGCGTTCGATGCGAAGATATCGAGAATGAGTTCAGTACGATCGATGACCTTGCGGCCGATCTCTTTTTCCAAGTTGCGAGTTTGGCTCGGCGATAGATCGTTATCGAAAATGATCAAGTCGGCGTCGTGCTGCTCAGAAAGCTGCTTCAGCTCGGCGACTTTACCTTTCCCGAGGAAGGTCTTGGGATCGGGTGACTCACGCCGCTGCACGATACCGGCTCGCACCTCGGTACCGGCAGTCTCAGCTAATCCGGTCAGTTCGCCGAGCGGATCATCCGTGAAACTATCCTGCGGCCCGATGACTCGAGCGAGTACGCTGCGCTCCTGCGCCACACTTGTCGAACGAAAATGTTCACCCACGCGTTCACACACCTCCTTAAGGACAGGCTTCAGGCTTCAGGCTTCAGGCTTCAGGCTTCAGGCTTCAGGCTTCAGGCTTCAGGCTTCAGGCTTCAGGCTTTGAACCTCAAATCTCAGATTTCAGATTTCAGATTTCAGATTTCAGATTCGAGTTCGGAGATTTGAGATAGTTGCATTTGACCTATTGATTGACAGTTGGCCTCGGAAATTCCAACTCGCGAATCTTGTTCCGATCCGCGTTTGCTGTTTCCGATTTTGCCAAGTAAACAGACTGCGTTTTCTGGAACCGTTTCGGTTTATTGGAGCTCGCGAATCTTGATATCTCGCCAGCGGACGGAGTAGGGTCCGGTGCCTTTGGCGATGCCGTGCACCTGCAATCCGATGAAACCGCTACGAAAGCTCTCTTCGTCCGAGAGGTCCTCGATCTTGCGACCGTTGATCCAAGTTTGAATTCTCGGGCCGACGGCTCGCACCAGATAGCGATTCCATTCTCCATTGCGAATGGCATCCGTTTGCGGCTGAGTCTTGCTGATCCAACCGCGACCGGTCCCTTCGCTGTATACGTAACCGGCTTCGCCCGGAGATGCTTCGATCTCGACCTGCGGCCCATGCACTCGACCGTTGTTGAATTCCTGCAGACTCTTGGAACGAATTTGAACGCCTGAGTTCAGTTCATTGTCCACCTTGACTTCAAATGTCAGTTCGAAATCACCGTACTCTTTGTCGGTGCATAGGAAGGAGTTGGGACTTCCTTCATTGGTTCGCCCCAACACGGCATTATCTTCGACAGAGTAAATCGCCGTGCCGTTCTTTTGGCTCCAACCGGTCAGATCCTTGCCGTTAAAGAGTACGGTCCACTTTCCTTCCGATGGATTGGGAAGAGCGTCGAAGTTTACAGCCCCTGCGGGTGCAGAACTCAACTTTGTCGGATCGCGCATCAGCGGCTTATCAGCCGGCAATTGATCAGGGCTGACTGCGGGCAACGTAACGGCGCCTGTGGCGACCCATTCGGTGCCGCGTTGCAGTGTCACTTGGAACGCCGTTCCTTGCATGGCCGTGGTATCGTGGCCGAGCGTCGTGTGAAAGACGCGTCCCTTTCCGTAGCTGATCGCCATCAGAATGGGCTCATGTTCGCCGGTACCGCCCGTGCTCTTGTCGCTGAAGGCGGTGGCCAAGACTTGCATGTTCTCAGCCGGTCCGCGCAGTTCGGCATACAACTCATCTTCAGCGGCAATCCACGAGTTCGGTAGACCGGCAGTGATCGGATGAGCCGCATCGCGCACCACAACGGTGAACGGATGCCGTTTGCCGTGGCTGCCGCCTCGACCGGCCATGGTATCGCGATCAAACTTGCCATCGCGCCAGCGGACATAAGGACCGGACTTCTCGTTGCGACCGCCCCAACCACCGACACCGATCATACGGTTGTATTCAGTCCATTGCGGAAATGAATTGTCGGCTGCATGAACACTCACAAAGCCGCCCCCGCCGCGCACGTAGGCTTCGAAATCATCCGACGTTTCCTTCGACCAGGGCTGTCCGTTGTAATTCGATACGACGGCCGCATAGTCTGAAAACTTCGGATGGAACTCGTTCACCTTTTCCGGAGTCGTGGCTACATCGACCGTAAACAGTCCGCTGTTCTCCAGCGTGGCTTTGACAAGCGGCGTTGTTTTGCGCCAATCGTGGTTATTCTGTCCGTCGACAACCAAGACCTTGATCTTCTTCGTTTCAGCAGCAGAGCTCGACGACTGCGGAGCCGTGAACAGAAAGAAAGCTGACAAACAAAGTGCCCAAGCGGTGAGCCGCATACCAATATCTCCGCGTTACGAGTCTCAGGGGAAGAGTTGCAATTCTAGTCGGCAGGTCGGCATCATTCTGGGCGGCAAGCATCGAAATCAATCGCTCGCCAGTGCCCGACAGGCCGGCAGTTGTTAGAATTTCGCAAGTTGAAAACGATTCGCATCCTCCATTTCCAGACCTTTCGACGACACGGTTCAGCAGATTCGCCATGGACGCACCTCAGTTGCAGCTCGGATTGATTCAACTGCTGCAACACTACGAACGGTCGGGAGTCAGGCACTTCCGCCAATCCGCTTCCATCGAGATACCGGCCGAGTGGGCCACGTCGATTTCAACCTCGTGGACAGCCCGCAAAGGGCATTCAACGCCATCAGGTATCGACACTGCGGCGATTCCTTCAACGCTATCGCTCCGGACGGCAAATCCATCCTCAAATGTCGCGACGGTGACTGCAATGCAATCTGTTGATGCCGCCGACGGTGAGCTTGCGCGATTCGCAATTGAGTGCACCGCCGACTCGGTTCGATCAAGCGGCCGGTCGCAGTTCGCAGCGGCGGCGACTGGACTCGCCGCAGCTATCCACCGTAGAGAAGAACGGTTTGCTGCAAAGGGATCGATGCCGAAGTCCGCGTAACTGTCGCAAGTGTGCCGACATCGTCTGCTATCGACGTCACTGAAGTACTAGGCGAAGGAAACGTACACCCCAAGATTGCGTTCTTCGGTGAAGCGCTTCCGGAGCTGACGAAGATGCGCAGGGTCGTCCTTCGTAGAGGCCGCCAGTCGGTGCTGAACAACATCATCAAAGCGATGAAGCTGCAGCGAAGATGTTTATCCTCAACTCACTCAAATGCCGACCGCCGCAGAACCGAACGCCGTTGCCGGATGAAATCGCCAATTGCTTTCCGTATGCCGAACGACAGCTTGAGATCGTTCAACCCGGTACTCATTCTGCTCCGGAGCCGTAGCCGTGCGCGCGATCCTGCAAAGCACGGAGTCAGTCGGTCGCGGCCGCTTCCATCAGTATCGCCGCTCCGAAAGAAAGTTTTGGTGACTTATCATCCTGCTTATCTGGCTGCGCATCCGGCTGCGAAGAAGTCGATTGTGGGAATGTGCAGATGGTGATGAAGGAGCTGGGACCGGGAGTGAGGTGGTGGTTTGATTCGATACTGATGAACCATGGGCTCGTACACAGGGCAACATGGAGTTATGTACAACAGACGGTGTTGGGGGAGTCGGGTCGGTTGGGGTCGGTGAGGCAATTGACCTGCAGAATTGACCTCCTGGAAGTGACCTGCCCGGCTCCCGGGTTCAGTTGTCGAGCTTGGCGAGGACTCGAGGCGGTTCTTTTCGAAGTAGCCGAGCATAACGATCAGGCTGACACCGGTCAGGATACCGAACGCCCACCATGGCCAGACTTGATCGATCGCTTGCTGTGCATGCCACACCATGCCGAGCAGTGATATGAACATGAAGACGGAACCGCAGATCAAGAAGGCTCGCACGCGCAGCGAGATACCGGCGAGTATGCCGATGACCGACAGAGCCAGCAGAATCAACGGTTGCCAGAGCTGACCGGCGAAGGCCTGCAACATCATGTCCGCTGTGCTCCCCGTATAGGCGATCAACACGGCCGTGTAACGCGCGGCAGTCAACATGTTCTTCGAATAGTGTCGTCGATTGACTTCAATGAAGCCCAGCACGGCGAGGGCAGGGGGCAGCACCCAAAACTGCGGATGCTCATAGAACCGCAAGCTCGGTTGACTGTGTAAGATCGACCAGAACGAAAGTAACGTCAAAAGTCCGCTGACGACTCGGAACATCGGATTGGGACGGAGTGTCCCATGCAGCGCATAGACTGCGGCTCCGCACAGCAAGAGGACCGAATACAAATGCCAGTCGCTCCAAACTAAGTGCCCTTCTGCTCGCACCATCCACACTCCGATCAGCGGTACGACGGGCATGAGCAGGCTACTGCGAAGTAGCGGATCGGCAACGCATGCGTCTCCCCGTTTTTCGCTCCAGTATCCCAATGCGGCACCTGCGAAGGCTGCGGCAAAGACGATCAGCGGCCACCAAGCTTGAAGGACTCCGCTGAACAATTCCGGGAAGCATGCGTAAACCGCTGCGCTGAAAACCGTGAGACTGATTTCGACCAAGATCACGGCCGTCGATCGTATGGCTGACGCCACTCCTCGATCAAACAGGCTTGGAACGATGACGATGAACAACGGACGTAGCACGAGCACCAAGTAGCCGCTGACCGCTAAGACTTTCAATTGAATCGGCAACAATGCGAAGAAGCTCCGCGACTCATCAGCCAAGTCCCATCCGACCAGCGCCGCACCGCAGATCGATGTCACGACAAAGCAAACCGATGCAGCGCGGCGCAGCAGTCGAGCCCAATCTAAGTTGCCTGCGAACGGTGCAATGAGCAAAGTGTAAACCCATGCGACTGCCGTCAGAGCGAGCAACGTGCGGAGCATGAACTGCATCACGGTGTCGATCGATCCGCCGTCGACGATCTCGATCTCCGACCAGCTCAAGAGCACCGCCGCGCAAGTCATCAGCAGCAGCGAAACGATCCGTGGTAACGACCTGCGCAGATCGACAGCGATCGGCATGATGCTCAGCGCCGCTGCCAGCGGCAATGCCGACGTCATCAAACGCAAACTGCGTTCTTCCAGCGCGAACTCGAGCATCCCGATCGGCACGAGCAGCAACAGACCGACGGCGGTGTGCAGGTTGACCATCCACTCTCGAACGCGGCTAGCTTCGGCAAGCCGACCCGACAACGATTGCAGGCCGAGCGCAGGCAGCAGACGCCCGGACTCTCGCATCCATTCTCTCACGATGCCGGCCATCACCGCGCCCGAGACCAGTAATAGCGCCAACCATAACAACGCACGATGCGCGAATGCCAGTCCATACGATTGACCGACGACCGCGGCCAGCGTCAACATGACTGCGATGATGGAAACGTACAGTGCCGGTGCGCGACTTCGTGACCGAGCATCCCACAAACGACTGATCGTCAAAGCCAGGCTGAAGAGCGCCAAGGGAGCAATCGACCACAGGTTCAATTGCGATTCGAAGAAGCTGGCTGTAGCCACCCAGATCCGCTGAGTGCAACGATCGTCATCGGCACATGCATTGAAACTGTTTGATCGACCGTCGGCTTAACTTGTCGGGAAAGCAGACTCGTTCGCTTTGCAGATTTCTTTCAGCCCGCTGACGCCATAGTTGTCCAAGCAGCGCGACACGGCTCCCGATCAGAGCGGGCCCCCACAGCATGCCCCAGAACAGATCGAGGACGTGGATGGGACCATGGCCGATCGCATGTCTGCCGATGGTCAACGAAGACATGCTGCTGCGGCAAGCGGCGCTTGCGGCATGTCCGCGCCCAGGGACGACCGGCTGCGATACTGCTGGGCGTGACCAGCGATGTCGAACCCAACTCGCCGAATGTGAACCAGCGATTCGGGTCGCATCACGCTCAGCAGTGCAACGGTACCGGTGACCGATGCCAGGACAACCCAAGTCGTCTCAGCCAACTTAGAAACCGCTTGCTTCCCGGAAGTAACGCGCGCAGTCCCATGGCGAGCGATGCGATCCACAAAATGACCTGCAGTCGAAATGGTTCGAGATCAGCGGAATCAATGTCGACCGGGTACCGCATCGAGCCAGACGGCGTACAACGACACGACCGATGCTGATGAAGCCAAAGCAAAAGCGGCGAAGCCGAACAGGTTCCCATTTCGCAGTCGATGGAACCACCATAATCCGGCAAGTACGGTAAGGACGGCGAACCCGCCTGCGAATATCGATGGTGTCCGGGCATTGCGACATATGTCGTCGGATAAAGGACGACGAGCAGAGCTGCAGCGATCGAAACCAGAAGAAGAGCTCGCGCTGATCGACAAGAAACGCTGAACCGGCATCGATCGACGAATCTTCCTGCGCTTAACTTGTCGGCGCACAATAGTGCCGACAGTCCCTGCCGTTACGGCGAAGACAGCAACCGCACAGCATCCGATCCATGCGCGGTTGAGCGCGATCATCGTTTCCAGGTGCAGCAATCAATGAGGCAGCACATCCGACGAAGATCGATGCAATCACACCCGCTGCCGCAGCGAACCGCGAGTCTCGCATGGACGACATCATGCACATAGCCCATCGCAATGCAGGAAACTGCGATGATCGGCCCAAGCAAGATCAGCACGGCAAGCGATCTTGATGCAACGTTGTTGAACCCACTTAGCGGTATCGTCGACAGCCAAGATGTCATGCGGGATCTGTCCCAGCCAAGCTTGAACGACGGCTGTTGTGCTGAGCAGCCCGAGCAACATCGCATTCACGGACATGATGGCGAACGGAACGGAACTCAGTGACAACAGCATTGAGTGACGCGACTTGTCCACAATTTCAGTCTTGCTTCTCTGCAGCCACGGGATCAGTTCGCCGGCGATCATCCATGCGGCCGAGGCCCAAACGACCAGAGCTACCGAGTGCTCGGCTGATACCAGCACCGCGGGCAACAGTCCTGCGACGAAAGCAACGACGAACCATACGTATTTCAAGAATGCCAAGCTGGACACGGCTCTTCGCGATATTTCGATGAGACAGACGAGAGCGGCCCAGGCCAAGACCAGCATCCATCCGTTCGGCAAGCTGTCAACGGTTCGAGTCGTCAACCGACAACAGATCGATCAATCAAGCCCAGAGGCCAGATGCTCGCCTGCAGGTCGAATGATGGCCGTTATGAGACCGAACATCGCGGCGAAGGTAAGCAGCGCGACCGACCAACGAGAGGTCCATCTGACTGCAAAGGCACGGATCGAATCCATCCGATTCGAGGAACAAGAACAACGGCGATGAGCACTGCCGACAGCAGCATGACGTGCGAGCTGAGTGCGGCGGCAAGAATTGAGGAACACAGCGAGCGGTCGTGCGGCCACCAGCCTTGAGTCGCTGCGACATGTTGCAGACACGTGGCCGTCCAAGCACAGAGCGCTTAAGGCGGCACGAGTTCTGAGCCGTAGATGAGGACCAGACAGCCCAAGCTGCTGCGCCGATCAGGATCGGATACCAACCGAGATAACTTGCAACCGCGAACTGATCCTGGATATGCCAGACCCAAGCCGTCGAAACAGCGGCTGTCGCGATCGCGCCGATCAGGAGACTGTCAATTGCATACAGTCGGTTCAACATCCCGCTACGATCTGCGACGGTCGAAAACCTTTGAGTACGCAGGACGACGGCCGCTGCTGCCCAGACCAGCTGAGGCGGAACCGACAGCCCACGAGCGACCGGGACGCAATGATTCAAACCAACTCGGCACCCAATCTCCGGTTTGGCTCAAGCGAACGACGGCGATCGTGCCGAAGACTTGAGCAACCGGTAACAACAGGCACATGGCCTTGTCAGTATCGATGCGGCGGATTCGCTGCTGCGCGTCCTCACTTCTGCAGTAAGTGCGGCACCGGCCGGCAAGACAATTGAGCAACAAACAAACAGCCGCCCAATCGGCATCGGCCGCTGCCTCGACATTCAGCGACAAACAAGCTGCAGCGGCAATCACCGTTGCAATCGCATTCATGACGGTACCGCTGCCGCCGACCGCAGTGATCGCGCGCCCGTACCAACTCGTCGACACTGAATCGCGAGCGGCGGATGAATGAAGTTATCAGCGGCAATCTTGTTCGCATTGAACCGACGGAAACACCATGCACCGAAGGAACACAGCAACCGATCAACGAGAACCAAACGATGCGATCCCTGCCGATCCAATCGCGCCCACTCGATACCGGGGAGAACGCGATGTCAGCCATTCCCCGCCCAATGCCGCTGCACACCACCAGGCCTGCAGACAAGCCGAAGACTGATTGGCTGGAGGCTCGACACAACAATCCTTGGACGGTCAACCATAAACCGGCTACGAGCAAAAAGGCTAAACGTGCTTCGGCGACATGGCTGACACGGAACAGTGCTGCGAGCGTGAACAGCGCACCGAGCATTCCGATCGACCATCCGACGATCGAGATCCATTGCGGTCGGCGGCTGTGGGCGATCGAAATGCTTTGCAACCCGGTCGGCTTGAGCGACCCGAAGGCTACAGCCGTTCCCCATCCGGCCCAACACAACGCGAACCAACCGGCTAAGCTCCAATACCAGACGGATAGTTCACCGACTTTGCGGAATTGCAACGCGTCAAAGATCAACACAGTCAGTGTCGCGAACAAAAGCTGGACGGATTCCGCAGCATGCCTTCTTGCATACGCAGGCAACCAGCCGATGCGCTGCGAGTTGCGACGATTCATCGTAAACAGCGTCGCGGCGATGACGGCTGCTGAAGGGAGCAATAACCAGGCGGCCCATTCCGACGGACCTTGTCGCAAGGAGAGCACATGTGCTGGAACGAGCGCCGCGGCCGTGGTCATCACCGCGCACGTAACACCCAACCATCGATGCGGAAACAAAGCGCGAGCGGCGGTAACGGCGAGGAAACCGTAACCGACAGCACCAATAGCTACGGCAATCATGAATCCGATATCGAGTACCAGCTCACCGCCGCGCGATGCCAAGAGTATGCCGACCATGACGCTGAGCGGGATCAGCATCAGGCCGATATGCAGCACGCCGCGCGAGGTTGTTTTGAGTTTCCAACGTCGCAGTGTGTATTGGCCCGCACCGTGAACAGCCAGCGTGGCGATCATGAATACGAGCGATGGGAAGAAGCGGCTGGTGCGAGACAACGTGCTCCAAAGGCTGATAACCAATCCCACTGAGCAAACAACGACGAGTGTCGCACTGACAATCTCGATCCAGCGGATGTTCGATCGCTCCATGAACGAACGCAGAATGTCGGCAGCGATGCGGCGAGGAACGGGACTCGGCGCGCGCGGCACACTTATCGGATCCGGCTGGTCCAACGGATGAATCGGCTGTGGGACCGGGAGCGTCGGCAGCACAGGGGCCGATTGCAGGTCGGGTTGAGCCACGACGGCGGCCACGATCGGAAGCTGCGACAATTCATCCGCAGCAACCGCAGGTGTCGACAGCTTCACAGAGGCGGCATCATGAGCCGTGTTAGCTGTGGCCGGGAGATCGAGCGGTAGAGTAATGTCGCAGACGGCTTCGCCATGAACACGGGCCGCCAAGCGACGAATGACTTCGCTCAGATATTCAACTGCAGCGGGCGTAACCCACCTTTGAGAACGGGCGTACTGAAGCAGACGGCGAGCGCCATCCAGATCGTCTTCGACCGTCGGAGTCGCTTTCTTGTCCGAGTTTCGCAAGCGAACCTTACGGCACTTGCCGCATTCCGATTCGAGCGACGCTTCGCCGCAGGTATCGCATCTCTTACCGAAGATGGCGAGAAAGATCGCCCGAATGCCGAGCCAGATCAAGTTGCCGGCTGCGGCCCAAACCAGAAGGCCGATCGAAAAGATCAGCGTTCCTTGGATTATCTCCGACATGTTGCATCTCCCATCGGCTTTCCTGAACGTAGCTCAAGAGAACCGATCAGAGCGCAAATTCTGCGCAAGATGCGAAAACTTCGGCTGACCAGCGGCCGAAAACGTCCTGCGAAGACCTATTGGGACAAGTATTTCAGATCGGCATCGCTCAATTTATTGCGCGGCACGGCAATGACTTTCCCGTCCCTTTTTCGCAGGCGGACCTCTTTCTCATCAGAGCTCAGCAAGACGGCTTCGACCGAAAACCCACCGGATCGATCGTACCAGGTGCGATAACTGTCGCCGGATGAAGCTCGAGGCGATGGACCGCTACCTGCACCCGCGACCGCTGTCGCGCCGGTGGATTCCGAGCCGCCGCCGGAAGACGCCGCAAAGATCGCTTCGCGAATCTCTCGCTCGCTGACACTCTGCAGCACCGTGAACGAAGATGTTCCTCCGCCGCGCGCCGCGGCGGTCGCGGTCCCTGCGACAAAGGCTGCGGTCGGAACAATCTCCTGACCGAGCGAGAGACCGGCAGTCGATTCGAGCACCATCAGATAGGGCACATCGTTGTAGACTACCATCGCATCGTGTTCATTGAACGCATGCAGCACCACTGTCTCGTTCATGAAGCCCACCGAACCGACGCGCCGCGGATCGAGCTTGGGACCATACTTGGTCAGTAACAGCAGTTCGGACTTTTTGTCGCTGAGGTCCTTCACATCGACGGTGAGTTTATTGAGTTCGCGCATCCGCAAATCGGCGGATGCGATCTCTTTGTTCTTGATCGTTTCGCTGCGAAAGAACCACTGCGCCGGACGCTTGCCCGGTTGTTTGACACGGACGATGTCGGCATCCGGTTCGGGCGCGTTGGGAGGAATGGAAGTCTGCCCTTTGCGCATCTCCTTCAAATCATTTTTCAGTCGCTCTGACTCTAATCGCATTTCACGTGTCAGATCTTTGAACGTATCGCGAGCGAGCTTCGCGTAAGCTTGAATAGCGTCGACAGGCACTTCTTTAACAGGGATGCCGCCGGAGCCGCCCGAACCGCCGCTTTGCTTTTCGCGCATCTTGAGCAGTGCGGCACCTTGTGAAAGAGGAATCGGAGTGCTGCCTGGTCTGATCTTATCGAGTGCTGCTCGAATATCGCCGGCCGAGATACCGAAGTTCAGATTCTGCGCACTTCCTTGCGATGCAAGCGTGCTCATCGCCACGACTTCACCCGAGCTATTAATGATCGGTCCGCCGCTGTTGCCCGGTGACAGGGCGGCGTCGATTTGAATCCATGTTCCTTGCAGTTTGGAGCGACCGGTCTCCTCGCTCAGCTCCGCTGCGGGTCGAATGGCGCTCACGACACCGGTTGTGGCCGTAAACGATAGTCCGTGAGGCGAGCCGAGTGCGACGACGGATTCTCCTTTTCGCGGAGTAGCAGACGAGACGCGGATCGGAGGGATCGCATCTTCGGGACTAGCAATGACGGCGACAGCAATATCTCGGCTCGGGTCCAAGTGTAATGTCCCCATCAAGTTGAACGATCGACTGTCGGGTAGAAATGCGCGCGCGGAAGTCGCTCCTGCCAGAACGTGGACGTTGGTTACGAGAGTCCCTTTGGAATCGACGATAAATCCGCTGCCGAGGCTGTCACCGGACGAGCTTTTGACTTCGATGCGTACCACGCTCTTCTCGGCACGTTCAATAACGTCAGCCAGATCTTGTGCGGCTGCAACACGAGTGTCGTATCGGGCGCTCAGAATCATCGCCGCAGAAACGAGTCCGAGGCTGGAGAGGAAAGTGCCGATCACCGATGCTCGACGTGCAAACACATGGTGTTTCGATGAGGATTTCGACATGACTCGGGCCCTAAAGGTTGACGGTTTCACCGTGGGGTGACGGCAACGAGATTCTATCCCCGGCAAAGAAGCGGTCAAAATGTTTGCCGATTTCCGCGGGAATTTCACGACGGAATCGAAGTTAGCGAAACGCTCCGAACGCGGTGTCTGCGACAGGTTGTGAGTCCATGTAAATCGTGTTTTAATTCTACGGCGACAACGGTGTCGTCGATTCTCTCGATTCTCTCGTTCAATCCGTGGCGGCCATGCTGGAAATTTACGATCAAGTCATCGAAGCCTGTCAATTCATTCGCAGTCAATGGAACCGCGATCCGCATGCCGGAATTATTCTCGGAACGGGGCTCGGACCTTTGGTCGAGCAGATCGAAGTCGAAGCGGCCATCGATTACGAATTGATCCCGCACTTCCCTAAGTCGACGGCGATCAGCCATCGAGGTCGCTTAGTATGCGGCAATCTATGCGGACTGCCTGTGATGGTCATGGAAGGTCGCTTCCACATGTATGAAGGCTACTCACTGAAAAAAATCACTTTGCCGGTGCGAGTGATGAAGCACATGGGAGCTCAGATGCTGGTCGTCTCGAATGCGGCCGGAGGCATGAATCCTTACTTCCGATGCGGTGACATCGTCGTCATCGAAGACCACATCAATTTGATGGGCGACAACCCGCTGATCGGTATCAACGATGATCGCTTGGGACCTCGTTTCCCCGACATGTGCGAACCCTATGAACAGCATTTGGTCGACAAGGCGCTTGAAATCGCGCGTCGTCACAACATCACAGCTCACAAAGGTGTCTTCGTGGCCGTCGCCGGACCGAACTTGGAAACGCGAGCCGAGTATCGGTTCCTGCGCGCGATCGGAGCCGATTTGGTCGGCATGTCGACCGTGCCGGAAGTCATCGTCGCGGTGCACAGCGGTTTGAGAGTCGTCGGCTTCTCCGTGGTCACCGACCTGTGTCTACCTGATGCACTGGAACCGGCCGATGTGCAGAAGATCATCGCCACCGCCAACGCAGCCGAACCGAGACTGCGCACGTTGGTGACAGGCGTACTGGAATACGAACATCAGCGGTTGCACTCATCCGCTAAATAGCCGATCGTGGGCCTCGTATGACCTTGCCGCATGACATGGCGAATTCCAACTCAAGCGAGCTGACCCCAACGTGACCGGCCCATCTTCCGTCGTAGACGAAACACAAGCACGAACGCCGGTCGGCTCAACAGGGCCCGGGTCAACAATGGCTTGTTCGCCTGCGCTCAAGTCGGTACCCTCGACGCAGGCTTGCGTCGATCAAGTCGCAGCGCTGATCCAGAGTCGTCGACTGCTTCAACCGCAAGTCGCGATTGTCCTCGGAAGCGGACTGGGAGGACTTGCTGACGAGCTTCAACACGTGACGGCGATCCAGTACGCCGAGCTACCTTACTTTCAAGCGACCCACGCAGCCGGGCATGCCGGACGATTGCTGCTGGGATACCTCGGCGGCGTGCCGGTCGTCGTAATGCAAGGGCGCTACCATCGTTACGAAGGACACGATGACTGGACCGTTACGTTCCCGGTTCGCGTGATGCAGGCTCTCGGTGCCGGCATGCTGCTCGTCACAAACGCAGCCGGCGGACTGAATCCGCGTTATCGGCCCGGCGATCTCATGCTGATCGATCAACATATCGACCACTTGTGGACACGACCGCAGGCCTGTCGCGGAGCATCCGCGATCCCATGTACCGAATCGACGGAACGGCCAGGCTCAGCCGCGGACTGCGTGAGCCCGCATGCCGAAATCGCTCCGGCCGCCATTCCTCTGCGCAAGGCCGAGATCTACGACCATGCACTCGGCGAGCGACTGAAGCACATTGCGTTGACACAGCAATTGCACCTGCAACGTGGAACATATGTCGCGACGCTCGGGCCGACCTATGAAACGCGAGCCGAGTATCGGATGTTTCGCACGATGGGAGGCGATGCAGTGGGGATGAGCACCGTGCCGGAAGTCCTGACTGCCCGGAGTCTCGGCATGCGTGTGTTGGCTCTCAGTGTGATCACGAATGTCGCATGTACCGATACGAGTAACGGCACCAGCCACGATGAAGTCGTAGCTTGCGGCAAACAGGTCGGACCGCGACTGAAGAAACTGTTTACAGCTCTTCTCGAACAAATGTCCGGCCCGGCCGATTAGCACAAGCACAGACTCGCCTTGGAGCGTGTGTTTCTTTTTCGCTCACCGGACATCCGGCTCGCCGTCTCCGACGTGTTCGGACTCGAAAGCCCGAGAGGCTTGTTTGGATTACAATAAAGCGACTCCTGCCTTTCGCCCCCGCCTTGATTTCCGGAGCCCCGCTCATGGACCCTCGTCTTGAATACGAACTGTTGCAATCGCGCCGACAATTCTTCGGTAAGACCGGTTTGCGGATGGGAAGTATTGCGCTGGCTGCGAGCGGTCTGTCTTCGATAGCAGGATCGGTTGCCGCTGCAGATGCATCCAGCCCGGCCGATCGCGTCCATCCGGCGCTCAAGGGATTACCTCACTTCGCCCCCAAAGCCAAGTCGATCATCTATCTGCATATGAACGGCGGTCCTTCGCAGATCGATATGTGGGACTACAAGCCTGCGCTGGCGGAACAGTTTGACAAAGACCTTCCCGACTCGATTCGCCAAGGTCAACGCATTACGACGATGACCAGCGGACAGGCTCGACTGCCGGTCGCGCCGAGCAAATACAAGTTCACACAACATGGAAACTGCGGACGCTGGGTGAGTGAACTGCTGCCGCATACAGCCGGAGTCGTCGATGAACTGGCCGTCGTCAAAACCGTTTTCACCAACGCGATCAATCACGATCCGGCTTGCACGTTCGTCATGACCGGCAGTGAAGTTCCCGGCAAAGCCAGTCTCGGAAGTTGGCTCGCTTACGGACTCGGCAGTGAGAGCAACAACCTGCCCGCATTCGTCGTGCTCACTCCGACTTGGTCAGCCAAAGCGCCCGCTCAAGCACTCTTCACGCGCATGTGGAGCAGCGGTTTTCTGCCGACTCGATTCACCGGCGTGGCTCTGCGCAGCGCGGGCGACCCGGTTCTTTACCTGCAGAACCCGCCCGGTGTCAGCAGCGCTGATCGGCGCACGATGCTCGATACACTAGGCGAACTGAATCGCAAGCAGTATGCAGAGCTCGGAGATCCCGAGATTCAAACTCGCATTGCTCAATACGAAATGGCTTTCCGTATGCAGACCAGCGTACCCGAGCTGGTCGATTGGAAGAGCGAATCGGAAGAAACACTGCAGATGTACGGCGACGACGTGCGCAAACCCGGAACGTTTGCAGCCAGTGCACTGCTGGCTCGACGCTTAGTCGAACGAGGTGTGCGTGTCGTTCAAGTCTTGCATCGCGGTTGGGATCAGCACGGCAATATCTCCGGAGACTTGCCTGCTCAATGCGGTGACGTCGATCAAGCGACTGCTGCCCTTATCAAGGACTTGAAACAACGTGGACTGCTCGATTCGACGCTCATCGTCTGGGGCGGTGAATTCGGTAGAACCGTCTATTGCCAAGGCGGCTTAAGCCGTGAAAACTACGGCCGCGATCACCATCCTCGTTGCTTCTCCATGTGGATGGCCGGCGGAGGCATTCGCGGCGGTGTCTCAGTCGGCGAGACCGATGACTTCAGCTACAACATCGCTGAACGACCGGTCAGCCTCAACGATTTCAATGCGACTATTCTGCAATGCCTCGGCATCGATCACAGTCGCTTCTCATTCCAGTTCCAAGGCCTCGACCAACGCCTCACCGGCGTCGAACCGTGCGGGCCGATCAAAGAGATTCTTGCCTGATCGGTGCGATGAAGTCATGATCGCCGAATCGACGGATGACACGGCGGAAGATTTCGTATCCGTACAAAGCGAGTTATTTGCGGGCAGGCTTCGAATGGCTCTGCGAAATAAGTCCTTCGCCCGATTCGATCTCGAGTTCCGGCAGCGCCACTTTCGCTTCGTCCGCGTTGAATACGACCGGGATCACTTCCTTGGAAAGAGCCGCGTCGTAGACCAAGCCGAGGTACTTGTGAGCAGGCGTGGACAAACGCAGTACCCAGCGGAAGAAGGCGAGCCGCACTTGCTGCAGTGGTCTTAGGCCTTTGCCCGCGATGACGTCTTCTTCACCGACCTCCACAATCCATCGCTCGGCGGCAATGGTCACCGCACCGGCTTTCTGTAAGTCTCGCAGTGCACGTCGCACGTTCGGTTGCTCGAGGTATCCGTACGTGGCCACAACCGAATCGATGTCATGACCGAGCGGAATGACTTCGTATCGATTCTTCTCATCGGCATATGGCATCGAGATCTGTCGCACATGCATGAACACGACGTGGGATGGAAGAACACCATACTTTTTCAGAAACACTCGCAACACAATCGGGACGTAATCGTCTGCAGAACGAATGGGACGCGAACAGAGGAACACGGCGGCGCGATCGCTTTCCACTAACCGTCGGCGACCTTGTACGAGCTGGCGAGCGTGGGGCAGGTTCTCTTGCAGGGCAATCTCGAGATCATCGAGCATATCGCGGAGCGCGATCAACCAATCGATCTTCTTCCCTTCGCGCACGCCGAAGCGATAGAACGCAGCTCCGATCTGGCCTCGCCCCCATTCCCAAGTCAGCATGATTGCGATCAGTCCCGAAGCGACCATCACGGGGAAGTAACCGCCGTGAGCGATCTTCAGCAAGTTACTGGCGAAGAAGATCAGATCGATAATCATCAGCGGCACGCAGATCAGCAGCGTCAACCACATCGGCCATCGCCATCGAATGACAGTGACGTAACCGAAGATCAATGTCGTGATCCCCATAGTACCCGTCACCGCGATACCGTAAGCGGCCGCCAAATTCCCTGCGTTGCGGAACGAGAGCGTGACGAGCACACAGCCGGCGAAGACCAGCCAATTGATGGCCGGTAGATAAACTTGCCCTTCCGCTTCACTGCTCGTGTACTTCACTTCGAATCGCGGCATGAAGCCCAGCGCAATGGCTTGCTTGGTGATGGAGAACAAGCCGGTGATCAAGGCTTGCGATGCAATAAAGGCCGCGACGGCCGAAATGCACAAGTCGGTGATCAACAGCGCCGTATCGACACCGGCGATGCCGAGCTTCGGAGTCAACGCGTAGAAACTATTGGCTCGGGGCGGCACCCCGTTTTCGAGCATGTATCCGACTTGGCCTGCATAGTTCAGCAAGAGACACGGCAGCACCAAAGAGAACCAAGCCAACATTACAGGACGGCGACCCGAACATTCAGGCGGGACGCTGCATCCTTCTGCAACGGGTTGTACCGGTGTGACGGCAAAGTGACCGATGTCGGCGAACTTGGCTTCACCACCCGTGATGGCGAGCACAACGACACCCAGCACGACGAATGCGCCTGCACTGGGAAAACTCCAAAGGAATTGGAGTCCGAGCAAAGGATTGATCGCTTCAAAGACTTCGGGATGCTCAAAGACCCACGGAATACCCTTCACGGCGATCCATGGGAACCAGACACACATCATGAACCAACCGAATAGTCCGCCGACTTTACTCGTTCCGCGCCACTGCGCCTTGAACATGACGAACAAACATACGAGCGTCACGATGATAGCTGCGGTTTCACCGAGCGGTTCAAATGCACCCAACATACTGATCGGCGGTGTGATGATTCCGTCGGCCGCCAGTAAGCCCGCTGCGGTAACCACGAGATAGCCGAGCATCGTAAAGCCGGCGACTTTCCCGGTTGCCCCAAGCAGCAGACTCCACAGCGCAAACGTTCCGCCTTCGCCGCGATCATCGGCTCGCATGACCAGCAAGTCATACTTGACCGTGAGATAGATCAGTGCCCAGAAGACAAGACTGAGCGCACCGAGCAGATCGTTTCGCGCGAGTAGGTTAGCTCCGCCTGACTTGATCATCTCCGCGACTTGCTCTTCCGGAAGATGATGATTCTTCAGGTGCACCGCTTCGCGCGTGATTTCCATAATGGTGTACAGCACCGACGTACCGATGTCACCATAAACGGTGCCGGTAGCTTCGCGGACGCGTACCCAAAGAGTGCGAGCGTGCGGGGTGTGGGAAGAAGATGCTTCGGAAGGTTGCGGCGTTAAGGCTCGCTCACCCATCTCCGGGGATCCAGTCTCGCTCAAACTGGTTTCTTGCGATCCGGTCTCCGGCGAACCGTCGCTCTGCTGGTCAGCCATTCGGCGGTAGCTCACTGCTCCACATGAAAATCAAAAACAGACGCGATGCCGGGATGTTTCATCCTGAGGCCCCGCGTCTGACCGGAGTTTCATTGTAAATAGAGCATCGGGTTCGGAGAACAGGCCGTACCGCCGACAGAGGGAGAGCCCGAAACTGCTTTGCGGCCTGAATTTCCTTGTGATTAAGGAAATTCTCAGCGCATCATCCCCAACAATCGTGCAAGCGCACCGCCGAAACTGCCGCGGCGATGATGGTGTTCAGGCGTTTGATCCCCGGCGCCGAGGTTGGTTGTACCCGAAACGACGGCGGTGTCGGCGACAACCAACGAGTCGTCAGCGTTGAAACTGACCACTTTCAAATTGCCGGTTATCGAACCGTTGTGCGTGAATTTGTTATCGCCGTCACCTAATTTCACATCCACGCTGCCGGTGATCGCAGTTCCTTCGGCAACGACCACCTCATCGTTTCCGACTCCGCCGCTGTAATTCACCCGTCCCGTAATCGTTCCACCGAGCGTCAACGTGTTATCACCGGAGCCGAGATTCGCATTCAAACCGCGACCGAGCTTGGCTGTCGCTAACAGCTCGATCAAGTCATCGCCGACTCCTGTTTCAATCGACGTCGATCGACCGATCGTGCCGCCAAGCTGCGCACTGTTGTCTCCACTGCCTAGCGATAGAGTTACATCGCGCGCAATCGCAGAGCTCGCGCCCAGTGTAACGGAGTCATCCCCGGCACCGGTTCGAATGTCGAGCGACCGTGAGATAGCTCCTTCTAAATCGATCTTGTTATCACCAGACCCCAAAGCAAGAGTCGCGTTCTTGGCGATCGTCACATCCGAATCGACCGTGACAGAATCATCACCTCCTGCAGCTCGAACGGAAAGATTCCCTTGGATCGACCCTGACTTGATGACCAGTTGATTGTCGCCGCCTCCCAGCGCAACACTGACATCATCCACACTGCCGCCGGCTAGATCGATCGTCACCAAGTCCGACACGTTTGCTTTGCTCGCATCCAGAGCCACACGAATATCATCGTTGACTCCACTGTATGTTCCGATCGCCGTCCCATTATCGGATACGGAATACTCTCCGCTCCCTAACGAAGTGATCAACACTTCTCCCGCCGCATCACCCGATACGACGAGATCACCGGAGACGACCTCGACCGAGACGGCCATCAGGCTGCGGTTCTCCAGGCTTTCGATTGCCATGCGCTTTGTCATTCTCATAACACCTCATATCCGCCTGAACTTTCGGTTCGCCCAGACAGCTCCGTCTCTTACCAGGCCCAGCACTTAAAACTTACGCAGACTACTGGGACGGAACAGAAAACGGCTTGTCACGCAGCGAGGAAAAAACTTCCGGCCGTGAAGAAGTAATGGATAACGAACAAGACATGAGAACTTGAGAAAGCAGACGCAGCGTCAAGCAGACAATTGCGGTTTCAGAGTGACGACGAAGCGACATCCTTTCGCTGACGGCTGCAAACGACAATCACCGCCGTGTCGCTTTGCCAATTGCCGCACGATGGTCAGGCCGATACCGGTACCTGCCGGATCTTCCAGACGGTGGCTTAACCGTACGAAAGGTTGAAATACTTTGCTGCGCATACGGCGCGGAATACCGGGCCCTTGATCAACGATCTCAATTTCGACTCGACCATCTTGCATGCGTGTTACTACCGTCAGTTGCTTACCGATCGCTGCATACTTGATCGCATTACTGATCAGGTTCACCAAGATCCGTTCCAGGACGTCTCGATCCAGCATCAGTCGATCACTTAGCCCTCGCATACGAATTACTTCCATATGCTGTTCACTCAGTTGAGGCTCGAACGACCTCAACACTTCGTCGATGGTGGATTCAACATCGACTTCGCGAATGTGCAGCGGTGACAGGTTGCGTCCTGCTCTAGCAAAGGCCAAGACGTTTTCTACGAGTCGTCCGAGTCGCCCCGCCTCTTGCTGAATGATCGTCAATCGCTGCAGATCCGAATTCAATTCGTCCTCGATCTGCGTGCGATGCAAGCTGGCTGATGCTAAGTCAGCGACCATCCGGATATTCGTCAGCGGCGTGCGCAGTTCGTGAGATACCTGATTCACGAAGGTGACCTGCTGAGCCGCGATGCGCATTTGTCGATTGAGATTGACCGTGGTCAAGATACCCAGGGCGAGCAGTGCACAAGCCAGACCTGCCGTACCTAAGCGCGCGAGACGACGTGATTGTGTCTGCGAGACGGCGCTGCGAGATTCCGGAGACAGAATCAAACGAAAACGCCAGCCTTCCAGCGGCGGTGTGACTCCGATCTCAGAGTCGATGATCTCTGAGTCCGATAAACTTGAATCACCCCACTGATAAATCACACCCCCTTCGACATCTCGCAATTGGATCAACGAATGGCTTAATGCGGCCGGCGAAGCTTCCGTACCGGCGTTGGTATCGATTAGTCCGGTCTCGCTATTGGGGAGGTTCGAAACGATGTCCGACAACCATCGTCCGCGCGGGACAATGACCATCGCGATCGATTGATTCTCGTAACGCATCCAGTAACTGAGCACCAGCCCGCGCTGATGATACCAAGTCGTCCAACCCGAGCTTCGCTCGCCTGCGGCGGACACCGAATTCTGCACCGGCACACTCTGAGCATGTGCATTTCGAGTCGGCGGCGAGGGATAGACCGAAGGCATTCGATTACCGATCGTCGGACTCTGATTCAATGCATTTTGATTCGGTGCGTTTTGGCTCGCCGCACTTGGATTTGATGACGTTTGCGCCCGTGAGTTTTGAAACGGCGCATTCGCAGCCTGCGCATTCGTATTGGAACTGGTGATGACCGAATTGATGACGACGTAGAACGCCCGAAGTCCTGATCCCTCAATAACAAGACGGCATCACCGATCAGGCTCTCGTCCAGCGCATCGTAAGCCTGGCCGCGCGGAGCGAGAACTTGGCCCTTCGCGCTGACGACAACGACCTGACCGACCGGAGGCAACTCTTTGACTTTGTCCAAGCCCGACAAGTCGTTCGGATTCACGTCGCCCAGAGCGTCATCGAGCTTGCGTTGCAAGTCATCGACAACGCGGGCAATGTCACGGTTATAGGGAATCAGTTGCTGAGCGAGCAGCGATTGCAAACCGGATCGCGCATTCTGTTCGCGCTGCGCCGCCCAGAGCTCGCCCAAGACGACTACGGTGACTACCGCTCCCAGAATCGTTACCCATAACGCAATCAGTGTACGATTCATCAGCGCGGATCACTTGAAACCGATAATCGAGCCTCGTCACAAAGAATCTGATGCTGATTATAAACGGCCCATTACAGCCTGCATTCGGCAGTGGCCGTTTATTCACTCGATCCTTCGGGGATCTTTACAACCAACACCGGGCAATGGGCCAATCGGACGACCCGTTCTGCGACGGAACCGAGCAACATGCGAGTGAGTCCGGTACGGCCGTGAGAACCGAGCACGATTAATTCCGCGCCGAGCTCTTCAGCGCGATCTGCCGTGATCTGGCCCGGATCACCCAAGCGCACATCCAGCTCGACGGCACCGATATTCATGCCGTCGACGGATTCGCGTAGGTTCTCCAGCGCGTGTTGAATGCGATGTGCATCATCGATCGTCGCCCAGACCACTCCCGGCTCTGTCGGTATCAAGAACGGCAGGACATGCAGCACATGCAGTTGCTCCGATGATTCAACAATCTCTCGAGCTCGCTGGAGTGCGGCCTTGGAGTGCTCGGAGAAATCGAATGGAACAACGACAGGTCGACGAATGGTCCAGGTCATGATGTGCTCCAAAACGGCAGTGAGGATTGTGCTTCACTGCCATTAGAGCAAACCGAACGCCGATCGTCGAACTCGATGAGTGCGGCATTGCGCACCGCTCAATGTCCCCACCCGTGCGGCAACAGGCTGTTACGCCGCCATACGGCCGGTCGATGACGCAGGTACAGGAACTTGCACCAACGGTCCGCCGACTTGGCTGCAAGCCATGATGATGCTGCTTGCGTGTGTGATATGACCGAGCCACGGAGCAACGGGTCCTGCGGTCACGGCTGCGGGATCGAGATGACCATCGATGATGATCAAATCCATCGCACCCGACTTGTGAGCCGCGCGCTGCACCGCTGACTTGATATCTCCAGGAATGAGCACTGCGCGGAAGCCGAGTTGCGATGCTTGTTGATGCGCTTGCTTCAGCGTGAGGTGGGCACGACCATCCTCGGATGATTCAAACGAATCGACGCCGACGTATCGCAACTGTTCGGTGCCGGCGGGGAGCTGAATGAGTTGAGCAACTCGCTTCATGCGTTCACCGCTGCCGATACCGATTTCCATCACAGAAGCGACCGGACGAGCCATCAACAAACGGAACAATTCACGTTCCGTTGCGGGCTTTGCCAATCGCTGCCAATAGAACCGTTGAAACCAATTCAAGCGGCTCATAGCTAGTTACTCGCTCCCTCGCGCAGATGCATGCGCGTCAGCTACCGTCTTCCCTTACGGTGGGAACTGCCACCATCCGACTTTCCGGCATCCATGCCTCGGTCGGGCCATTGCAATCAGCAAATGCGTAACACCGCCGACTGTCGGAGCTCATTTTCGCATCCTGCGAAAAAAGATCCGTAGCGGAGGAGTCAGGTGGCCAGCCGGCGAATCCTTCGCCGATCAGCAGTCCCTGCTGGCTAGCCCATCCTTGCTCCATCCGTGACGGGCGACAACCTTCATCGTCCGTTGCCCTTATTGTCGACATTCTGCGATCCGAACTGTGATCTGCTTTTTCGCAGGCGAAACTTCTTGCTCAACCTACCAGGTCAACCGATGCCGCGAATCTTCTCATGAAGTGTGCGTGCTCCGATATCACAGGGACCTCGGCACGTCGCTACTGCTCATTGAAGGGGCGTGGGTTCGTACCCCAAAATCATCGCAACCGATCCTTCCGTCAAAATCGTTTAACTTTCACACGTCCGCATCCCGATACCCCTGGCAAGTGAAGATTCGTTCACAGGGATTGCAGCTATTGCTTGCATTCCAACAGTGTCGGTTGAACAGGAAGCCATATCATGCACAGCGCCGGACGAGTTCGAAGTCGAAACGAGCTCAAGCTCTTTGCGGCAGCACTTGTCGCCGGGCTGATGTCGGGCACCGCAGCTCAAGCTCAACAGCTAAGCTTTCCCCAGCCGAATTCGAGTCAGCCGAGTTTTCCGCAACCGTCTTTACCGAACGGACCGCTACCGACACTCGCGTTGCCGAGCACCGCAGTCTCGTCTCCGGCTGTTCAGTTGCCGACGAGCGAGCCGAACCCGTCGGCCTGGGGCAACGTGGAAGTCGCGCAGCCGTTGATGTGTCACTTGGGCAAGAGTTCGCTGACCGGCCGGCACCCACTAGTTGTTTGCAGCGCCGTAACGAAACTCGTCGGTCTCAAACAAAATCATTTGAACGTCTCAGTCGCCGGTAGCGATTTCGGTCTTCCCGAAGTCGTTCAAGGTCCGCTCAGCTTGAGAAGCAGTGGATTTCAAAACGTGCCGACACTACCTACCACAGCCTTATCAACCGGTCATCCGTCGTCACAGTCGATGCGCATCGGTGGTAACAGCCCCGTTGGTGCGTCTGCCGCACCCTTCGCAACGCCGACTCCATCGGTTCAACCCGCCGGCTATGTATCGAATCCGACCGCTCCGCCTTCGGACTCACTGATCGATGCGGCGCTGGCCGTCGAAATGCCGAGCGAGTCCGGTGCGAACGAAGACGATTCCGACTTACCTCCGGTCGAATCGACCTCGCAAGTTATTGCGTCGAATATTCGCGCCGCGTCACCGACAACTCTTCCGGCCGAAGATACGGCCGAGGCTCGCAAGCCTTCGCTTCTGAAGACATCATCGACAACCAAAGCCAACATTCTAGATGTAGCCAGAACCGCTGTGCAGTCGCGTCCTTCTGTAACGA
Source organism: Pirellulales bacterium (assembly GCA_046349815.1). GTDB lineage: Bacteria > Planctomycetota > Planctomycetia > Pirellulales > Pirellulaceae > Aureliella. The sequence continues at coordinate 172,269 of JAXMBQ010000008.1, forward strand.
CTGCGAGCGTGCCCGAACAACCTGTACATGATTCGTCTCCAGTCATCGTCGGAGCCGTCATCACCGGTGCTCATCCCATCGACTTTGCAGCCGCGATTCCTGAGAGCACTGAAGAGCTGCCGGAAGTGGTTACCGGTGCCACATTGGCCGCGTCGCATACAGCTCCGAGATCCGATGCGGGGAGTTTGCTGCTCGACATCGACTCGATCATGAACGAACCACCGCTTCAACCGGCTCAAGAGCCCGCCGCACTGCTCGCCGCTGATGAAGCCGATAAAACCTCTGCTGCAGCCAAACTTGCGAACGAGCACGCCCCGAAATCCGAATCGCCGCAAACGAGCCTGCCGGATCTCAATCGAATTGCAGCAATCAGTCAACCACCGGCCTTAACCACTACATTACCGGTTGCACAATCCAAGGTTGCCGAACCACCGGCTCCGGTTACAAGCGTGGCAGATTCGAAATCGACCGCACAAGAAGCAGTGGCGCTGCCTGCTCTCAGCCTTCCGCCGGTGGCCAAGCCTGTGGATACGAAGCCGTCCACTGTAGCAAGCGTGAACTTGCCGCCGCTCCCTGTTCCGCAAACAACACAAGTTCAAACGACACCATCATTCGTTACAACGTCGTTTGCCGACAACAAACCGAATGCCGCAACTCCGGTTGCGATCACTGCGGCGGCACCCTTGCAAGTTCCGACATTCAGTTCGCCGCTGCCGAGCGCACAAAACCTGTCACAAATCCCTGCACTCAGCTTGGCGCATAGCATTGCCCAACCCCCTGCTCAGAACACTGCGCCGAGCATTGTTCAGTCTGCCAAGATTCCAAGCGTCGTAATCGATGCCTCAGGCAGTAATGCATCGCCGGTACTGGCTGCGGGCTTCACACCGATTGTCCTGCCTGAATCTCCGACCAATCAGTTGAACGCTTTGGCTCAGACGTTGTCGACCGCCGTGAAAAATGCTTACCCAACCAGTCGCGTGGAAGTACGCGTCGTGGAAGAGGGTTTGGTTCTTCAAGGTTCGGCAGCTTCAGAGGCTGAAGCCAAAAAAATCGTTTCGTTCGTTCGTAAGAACGCACTTTGTCCGGTGGCCGATCAAGTAACCACGCGACGTAAGTAACACGACCGCGGCTCGTGCCCCTCACGAGCTCAACGGTGCCCGAAGGTTTTCGACTTTCCAGCCAAGGATGCGAACTCGAGGTCAGCTATGACGAATATTCCCGGAATCCTTTCCCGATGCGTCGCCGTACTTTCACGCAGCACCGGACGTCGAGTTGCAAGTCGAGTTGCAGCAGCGGTGATGCTGTCGAGTTTATGCAGCCCGCTCGCCACGGCTCAGTATGCGGCAAATCCAATATCACCTATGTCGACAACACCGATGTCGTGGGATGGATCACTCTACCGGGCTCAATCGCCCGAGGCATCGCCTTACGTCATTCAAGCCGCAGGCGGTTCGCTTTCGGATGAAGAGAATTTGATCGGCGCCGATGGACCGACGCGCATCGATCAAATGCCTTCGACACTCGTACCGCAAGGTCGGATGACTTCGGCGAATCATCAAGCTGTCCCGTTTGCTCCGATGCAACTGCAGAACGTCGACAACGGTTACGAAGTACCGTGTCCGTGCGATGACGGTTGCGACTTCACTTACTACGGATCAGCCGAAGCGTTGTACTTCCGGCGCGAACACGATGAACGATTCACACTATCTCGCAATGCTCGAATCGAACCGTTCGATTACGAATGGGCCGGCCGAGTCACGTTCGGACAACTAACCGACTGCGTCAACGGATATGAGTTTTCGTACGCCGGTCCGTTCAAATGGACTCGTCATTCTGCTGTGGCCGGTCCGGGTACCTTGCAAAGCAAATTGATTCCGTCAGGCGGTTACACGGCGACGGAAGTCGATCGCTTCAACAATGCAGACCTGCATGTTCAAGACTACCAATCGCGGCTGAGCAGCTACGAATTCAATCGTCGTCGTTGGTCGTGGGACGTACTCTCCGTACTATTCGGTCTGCGCGTACTCGATATGCGAGAGAACTACGCTTTCCAAAGCATTCAAGGTGCGACGACCGGTCTGATGGTGAACAGCACGCGTAACATCATGTTCGGTCCGCAAATCGGCGGTGACATTCGCACCCCGATCGGCCTTCGCGGTTTAGTCGGACTGAAAGGCAAGGCCGGTGTGCTGGCCAACTTGAATCGCGGACAGAGCTTCCTGCGAAACAACGGCGTCAACGTCATCGACTCTCAAGACAACGATATCGATGTCGCCGGGATCTTCGAATTCGGAACCTTCGGCGTCTACAGTGTCACACGCAGTGTGCGACTGACCGCCGGTTACGAGTTCTGGTACATCCCGGGTGTAGCCACGATCCCCGGCCAGTCTCCGAATCGAATCAGTCCGGAGACAGGCGTGAAGGTCTATGCCAACGATGAGATGTTGGTGCACGGCGGATCGGCCGGCGTCGAGATTCTGTACTAACTAGTTGTTTTTGTCGGCCGGCTTGCAGTAACGATCGAGCCAGTCGAAGTAAACACGATTCCACAGGACACTGTTCTGCGGTGAACTCACCCAGTGTCCTTCTCCCGGGAAGTAGAGAAAGCGGCTCGGCACACCTTCGAGCTGTGCTGCAGTGAATGCTTCCATCCCTTGTGTAATCGGAACGCGGAAGTCTTTCTCGCCGTGTATCACCAGCAGCGGGGTTTTCCAATTGCCGACGAATCGATGCGGTGAGAATGCATCGTAGGCAGCTTGCGCCGCGGCGCTTCGCCAATACGGGCCTTCGAGATCCCATTTGACGAAGAAGATCTCTTCGGTCGATCCGAACATGGACTCGAGATTGAATACGCCGCAGTGAGATACCATCGCGCAGAAGCGATCTTGATGATTGCCCATCAGCCAGTAGACCGTGTAGCCGCCGAAGCTGGCGCCGACGGCTGCAACGCGATGAGGATCGATATGCGGATCAGCGATCATCGAATCGGTCGCAGCCAAGATGTCCTGCATGGCTTGCCCGCCCCAATCGCCGCTCACTTGATCGTTCCATTCTTGCCCGAAACCCGGCATACCTCTGCGATTGACGGCCAGCACCACATAACCCTTGGCTGCCATCAAATGAAAGTTCCATCGATAAGAGAACCATTGACCGATCTGTCCCTGCGGTCCACCTTGGCAATAGGTCAGCATCGGCCACTGCTTGTCTTCCTCGGAATTGTAATCAGGGGGCAGAATGACCCAGTTATGGATCTGTTCGCCGTCGGTCGCAGTCACCCAGCGCTCTTCGATCTTCGGTAGTTCGAGGGTTGCATAGATGTCGTGGTTCACATCAGTCAGCGTGAGCGCCGATTCGCTTTCGATGTCGACCAGCGCCAATTCATTCGGTCGCAGCATGTTCTGCTGTGTCACCAGCAATCGCGATGAACCGGGGATCACCGACTGCAACGCGAAATCAAAACGACCGGACGAGACTTGCTTGGCACGGCCCGATTCGACTTTAATCGCATAGACTTGCAGAGTACCGCGTGTTTCGCTGTCGAAGTAAATCGTCTCGCCGTCCTCGCTCCACTGTGCATGATGTGTGGTCTGATCGAGCCCTTCGGTCAATTCGTTCAGCTCATGAGTCGAACGGTCGTAGAGCATGATCCGATCGCGGTCTGCTTCAAAACCGCCTCGCTCCATCGAATGGAAGGCGATATAGCGACCGTTCGGCGAATACTTCGGTTCCTGATCGTAACCCGGCATGCCGGGCGTGATGTTCTTCATCGGCCCGCCGTGAGCGTTGACCAAGAAGATGGAGCTGTCGGTGCTTTCCGCCGGATTGTTGACGAGCTTGATCGTCAGGGCCATTTCGTTGCCGTCAGGCGAGAATGCAAAGTGCTCGGCACCGCCGAACGGTTGTAGGGGACAGTCGGCGCGCATGCTGCGCATCAAGTCGACATGCTTGCCGGCCTTACCGTCGGCCGCCAGCTCAGCCACACACACATGGCTGTATGCGTAATCATGCCATGCATTCCAATGGCGATACATGAGCGAATCGATGATACGCGCATCCGCTTTCGGCAGATCTTTGTATAGTTCGTTGACCGTCTTATCGAGCTTGACGTCGATGGTGTAAGCGATCTTGTCGCCGGTCGGTGCCGCTTTGAGATTGCTGATGCCTCCTTCGACATCGGTGATCTGTTGGGGCTTGGCGTCCGCTTCTTTCAAGTCGAGCATCCAAGCTTGCGGCGACGACTTATCCCCTTCGGTCGGAGCGATATAGATCAGCTTCACTCCGTCGGGTCGCGAGATCCAATTGATCGAGTTCAGACCTTTGATCCCTTGCAGGACGATTTTACGCTCGCCGGACTTCAGCAGCGGAGTATCGAACCCGACAACCTTGGCCGCGTCCGCATCGCCGGCCTCACTATGTTCGGGAAGCGATTGCACCACGAGGTCGACCGCGCTGCTGTTGGCGGCCAGGTCATATCGCACAACTGTGTATGCCAAGGACTTTCCGTCCGGGGAGACTTCCGCTTGCGAGATGCGTCCGAGTTTCCAAAGCATCTCCGGCGTCATGCGTTCGCCGGCCGAGAGTCCGCCGGCAATCATGGCCGAGCACAACCCCAGACAGATGCCGACTGATAATCGAATGATGCGGGAAGTGTTCATGGGCAGTCGATGAAGTCGAGCCATACTCGTCAAGCAACCTTTGCAAAGGACGTTGTCAGTCACACGCGCGGAAACGTGCTCGGATAAAGTCTAGCTTGTTGGCGGCGGTCGATGCCGAAGCTTTCCTGTTAGGCGAGACCCGTTATTCGAGTTCGATTGTAAGGATCGTAGCGATCAACCCTAGCAGCCCGCCCGCCGCACGGCTTCCGAGTATAATTCCGGCTTTCCCGATCAGCAGGACCGTCTTTTGACACTCTCAGGACCTCAGTGGATGCGAGGCCGCAATCTGGCACTCATCGCGGCGACGATCATCGTTCTGGCAGCGTGGAATCAAGCCGGACGCTTGGCCCTCGACTGGAAACTCGACCGCATGTTCCCGACCGGAGAACCGCTGGTCGCCTCCTATCACCGATTGGAAAAGAACTTCGGCGGCAACGAAATCGTCTTGGCTGTCTACCGCGATGACACGCTGTGGGCCGAAGACGGCAGCGGTGTGGATCGGCTGGCCAAGATCAGCGATGAACTGCAGCATGTCTCCGGAGTGAAAGCCGTTCTCAGCTTAGCAGAGTTGCATCGTATCCTTGAAACACTCGATGCACCGACCGCACTCCTCGCGCCGCAGAGCAACAAGTCTCCGCTTCTCGACCTCGACAACAAACCGGCTCAAGCATTTGCCGAAGTCTTTGAAGGGTACACGCACCGACGCGGCAGCCCGATCGTTGCCGTCGCCTGCATGCTCGAACCCTTGGCAGGCGAGCGCAAGAATCATCGACAAACGATCGCCGACTTGCGCGCCGTGATGAGCCGCTTGCCCGAGCCGGCTCGGGATGGATTGTTGACCGGCGAACCAGTGATGGTGACCGACGGATTCGTCATGGTTGAACAGGACGGCACGCGACTAGGGATAGTCTCTACGGTGCTGCTCGCTTGCGTCCTCCTCATCGTCTTTCGTTCGATTCGCTGGACACTGATTCCGCTGGTTGTTGTGCATTGGTCGATCATCGTTACCAAAGCCATCTTGGCTTGGATGCAGCTCGAATTGACCATGGTCAGTTCGATGCTCACTGCGATTATCACCGTCATCGGTGTCGCCACCACGATGCACTTGCTGTTGAAGTATCAGCAACTGCGTTCACAAGGGCTCGATCCCGAAGCTGCGATCAAGCGTACATTCCGCGAGTTGGCGGCACCGGTGGCTTGGGCCTGCATCACCGATGCCGTCGGTTTCGCATCGCTGTGTATCGCTGAAGTGGGACCGGTGCGAGACTTCGGTCTGATGATGGCGATCGGATCACTCGTCGTGCTATGTGCCATCGCACTCATCGTTCCCGGCGCGGCCGTTATCGGCGGCTGGGACCTCGGTGCTCACATCCCTCCGTTCGATTTCACGTTGCGAGTGTTATTGAGAAAACTGCTGTTCGAAGTCCTTGAACGACGCTCCCTCGGCGTGCTGATCCTGATCGTGCTGAGCGTGCTCGGAATCTGGGGCAGCGAACGGATGACGGTCGAGACCGACTTTACCAAGAACTTTCGCCAAGGCAGCCCGCTTGTTCAAGGCTATCGAGTCGTCGAAAGCGAACTCGGTGGGGCAGGGGTCTGGGACATTACTTTGCCCGCACCGCAAGCGATCACCGCTGACTATTTGAAAGATGTGCGAACGCTGGAAGAGCGGCTGCGAACGCTGAAAACCGGCAAGCAGCAAGATGGTATCGGGCTGACCAAAGTCCTCTCGATGGCCGACGCTGATCAAGCTGCAGCGACCAATCCTTTGTTTGCGATCCTACCTGTGACGGCTCGACTGGAAGGGATGCGCCGCACGATGCCGGTCTTCTCGCAAGCACTGCTCACCGACGCGGATCCGAATCGTACTCTGAGGTACCTGAGAATCATGCTTCGCAGCAGCGAACAGGTTCCCGCGCAGCAGAAAACGGAACTCGTCAGCCTTGTACAGCATGAAGTGGATACGTACACCACATCCGATGCCTGGCGACAGCACTTCAAGAACACTGAAGTTACCGACAACGATCAACTGCGCGGCGAAGTGACCGGCTATTACGTGATGCTCGGTCGTCTCGTATCGAGCGTGCTCAGCGATCAGTGGAAGTGTTTCTTGCTGGCCACACTCGGCATCCTGATCACGATGCTCTTAGCCGTGCGGTCGCTGAAGTTTTCGCTCGCTGCTCTCGTGCCGAACGCGCTACCGGTCTTCATCGTGCTGGGAGCGATGGGATGGATGGGGATGCGAGTGAACATGGGTGCCGCCATGATCGCCGCCGTATCGATGGGGCTATCGATCGACAGCTCGATACATTACTTGATGCACATGCAAGGATTGATACGACAAGGTAAACCGGCCGTGAAAGCCATGCGATCAGCGCAGGAGGATGTAGGTTTAGCCTTGGTTCTGGCGACGAGTGCGCTCATGGCCGGATTCTTGAGTCTCTGTGTGAGCCAATTCGTACCGACGATCGTATTCGGAGTCCTCGTCACTCTAACCATGCTCGGCGGCCTAGCCGGAAACCTCGTCATGCTCCCGCTACTAATCGCCGAGCGACCCAAGAAGAAATAATGTTGTTGACGTTATTGCACCACCATTGATCCGTCAAGAGTTTGCCTTACGGTATGAAAGCCGGTTCAGGAGGGACGGCATATCGTCTGCCGGCCGACTCTCATGTCTTTCATCTGCGCAAATCTGCGCCCATCTGCGGTTCACTCCTCCGAAACGCATCACATCCGAAAGGCACAAAGGAAACGAACGCCACCGAGGTGAACGCTAATCTTCACGGATCTTCGCTAATAAGCCGAAGTCGGTGAGATGGATATTGCAGTGAGTTGATTCTTGCTTTTCATCCGCCGCGACTCCGCGTGAGCATCGCGACCACCTGATGCATTGAGCAGCACTGTGCAATCGCCTGGTACTTTGGTGCCTTACAGCATGGATTTCTTCTAGCGAAGAGAGCAGTTTCGACTATCAAGGCCTCGATCCGAATAGGGCATTGAAGCAAGACGCGAGGATCGGCAGCATACTGAGGAAACCGACGATGGCGAACATGGCTCGGATGTGCCAGGCCTTGTTGGTTGCGGCAAAACGATAGACGAACAAGGCACTCGGATGCGAATAGATACGAGCAGGAAGAAACGCGGTGACTGTGAACCAGAAACCGATCGCAGTTAACAGCGAAATCACCGCTGCGAGGATTTGAAACTCAACTTCAGCGTTCTTCATGAACGGCTGGATTCGACGCATGATCTCGAAGCCGCCGCGCGTCGCCAATCCGGAGACGAGGCCGCAGCCGAGCGGTATCCAAAGAGCAGTAAACCAAAACGACTTGCCTCCTTCTTTCGGTTTCGTCAAACCGAGCGCAACTGCCGTTTGTCCGACGGCATGCATCGCTTCACCGCGCAGCGCAATTTCCATGTCGCTCCGTTCCGTAAAGGGACGATGACGAATTTGCCGCGGCAGCACGATCAACTTGAGTACACCACCGCCGGCCAGAATGGCGCATTCGACGCAGAACGAGGCCGGCATGTATCGGTAACCGAACGACAGCGGAAAGTATTTCAAAAAACGCTGCCATGCAGTCATCGTCATGGGGTTGATCGAGACCACACGGCATGCGACTTCCGCATCGATCGGATCGCTTTGCACAGTATCCGTAACCACCTCAATGCCGAACTTCGGAAACGAGGCCATCATCTGCTGCATAAACTGCTGCCCGAAATCCTCCGCACTGAAATAGGGACAGTTCGATACTTCAGGGGGGCAGACCATCGGTCTCAAACGAATACGCCGAACCGGCGTCGCAAACTCAGGCAACGCAACCACTGCATAGGGGTTCTCGGCAGGATTGAGCTCTTGCATCGCAGACACTCTCTGGGCCAAGGGGAGTGAAGATATGTCGCCGTATTATTCCTGCATGCAATGCGCAGGAGAAGAACGGAAAAGAACTCGATGCGACTGATCGCGTGAACTACCAAGCCTCAGTTTCGCCGGAACCACCGACAAAAATGGCCACGATGATGAGCATGCACAGTACGCCGGATAGAACTGCAGCCAGCAGCGTTCGCTTCTTCAGACTCGCCTTGCCGCAAAACACGCGATCAGCGCCGCACACGATCGGCAGAAACAAGAACAGCAACACCGCCGCGTAGGCCGGAAGAGCCGTTGAGCTGTAGATGCGAACATGCGTGATGAGCTGCGTCGACATGAACAAGGGAAGGACGCTCCAGGCAGTATGCCAAGAAGCTTGAGCGGAGCAACTGCGCACGACGGCGGCCGCGGCGGTAGCTGCAAATACGGCCGCACAGGATTCGCCCAGTGTTCCGTAACAGCTCAGCAACACGGCAGACACAGCCGCTGTGAAGGCCGTCAAGATCCAGAGCCCGAGGCTTCCGCCGCCGCTCCCGTTTAAACTTCGCAGCGACCAACAACTCAGTCCCGTCGACAAAACTGCAGCCAGCGACCAAAACGCATTACCCGGTACGACGTCTTGATAGGCTTCGCCCCCGGGCAAGCTGCTCATCGAACACAGAGCGGCCAGTAACATCGTGATCCACATGCGTCCGGCATCGTGTGCCGCCTCCAACCAATTAAGCGACGGCAACAAAATCACGGCCAGTAGCAGCGATCCGAACAAACCTTGCCACGGCTCGGAGGTAGAAGAGACCGTCGCCGACCACGGCATTGGAGATGGAACGTTGCCGGTCCAACTGAAGATCGTCGCCGTGATGAAACTTGCCGCGGCGACAACGATACATATAGACCAAACCGAAGCGGCGAGTCGGCGCTCAGCAGCTCTTGCTAAAAAGCTGCCGAGCAGAGCGATACCCGCAACGCTTGCGAACAACAGCAAGGACACGCCGTCGCTACTTCTTGAGCAGGATCACGGCTTCGAGCTCAACATCATTGTTGATCTTCCCTTCGCCGTACTTCATTCCCCACTTCGACCGATCGATCTTAAACTTGGCGTTGAGCGCAATCGAACCTTCATTCAATTCGGCTTTCACCGGCACTTTGGTCTCGACGGTCTTGTCGAGCATGGTCAGCTTTCCGGTAATGGTGACTTCGCCCTCAGCGGTGTGCTCGACCTTGGTCGATTCAAAAGTGATCTTGGGGAACTTGCGTACGTTGAAGAAGTCAGGGTTCTTCAAGTGATCGGTCAACTTGGAATCGTCCGACCAAAGGCTGGCCGCATCAATCTCCAATGTCAGCTTGCCGTTGTCCGGGTTTTCCAAATCGACCAAAGCCTCGCCGGTCACTTTCTTGAATCCGCCTTTGTGTTGTCCATCGGACTTCTTGCCGACGAAATCGACCTTCGACTTTTCGGCATCGACTTTGTATGTGTCAGCAGCGGAAACGAACGGAGCGCAAACCAGGAGTAATGCACCGGCGAGTGCAGCAAAACGCAATTTCATAAACACGACCTCAGAATAGGACTCTGCGATTAGAAACGGAAACAGGAACCGATTTCGTGACACGACGAACCGAGCGGCAAAGGCCGCTTGCTTCGCGTGATCAAGTGTGGCAGATACGCCCGCGAAATTCCAGTTGGTTGAATGGGAATTGGGTGGTGCCGGGAACGTATCCGCAGATTGAAGAAAGATTAACGAACTCCTCTGCGTAGATCTGAGTAATCTGCGGATCAAAACTCTCGACATACCCGAACAACCTGCAAAACGGCAGCGCCGACTCAACGAAAAACGCCGCGGGGATTCCGCGGCGTTCTACGATTTGTTCAGCGAGACGAGCCGAGCTTATTTGGCAGGTGCAGGTGCCGGAGCCGCTTGGACCGGGGCCTCTTGAGGCTCGAGAACGTCTTTGTAGCTGTGAGCATCCATCAGTGTCAGGCCGATAAAGAGCGCCGCAAAGATGAACGAGCTCATGAAGACGATCACATTGAACGGCTTGTCGTGGATCATGTGCATGAAGAACAGCATCACGAGAGCTGCTTTGACCGTCGCAATGAACAGCGACATCCACAGTTCGAGATTACCGAGCTCCAGAGTCGATTGCACGACGGTGGCGATCGTCAGGAAAATCAGCGTGAAGAACACAGCCAGGAGTTGCCAAACGGGCATCGGATGGGCGAAACCATGATGTCCGTCTGCGTGGTGTCCGTCAGCATGTGCAGCAGTGTGCGTAGTCATTTCAGACACCGACCTCTCACTTAATCAAGTACAGCAAGGGGAACAGATAGATCCAAATCAAGTCGACCAAGTGCCAGTACAGACCGACATAATCGACCGGACCGAAATACTGTTCGTTGTAGTGATCCTTGGTGGCTCGGATGAGCAACCAAGTCAAGACGAGCATGCCGCCGAGGATGTGGATCGCGTGCACGCCGGTCATACAGTAATAAATGCTGAAGAAGAGTCCTGCTTGACCCGGCTTGTCGACGTCTTTGTCGGTCGGTTCGCCCGGTTCGTAATCAGCAGAAGCAGTCGAAGCAGTTTCGATATGGCGATCAGCATGGGCCGGCGCATTGTGGGCATCGGCCGCAGCTTCTTCGCCCGGATGCGAATGTCCATGCTCTTCCACCACCGCCGCATGAGGATCGCCGTGCCCCGCGTCGTGGGACTCTCCGCCTCCTTCAACCGCGAGGCCGATGCCGACCCCGACGAAATAGCAGAGAGCGGTCACAAACAGCGGACCGGCAACTTCGGCGGTACGGGTGTCTCCCTTGGCGCGGGCCGACAACCACCAAACGGCGAAGCCGAGAGCTGCTACGGCCGGAATGGCACTGAAGCGAATCAACCAATCCTGGCTGATTTGGTGAGCCTCGGCGATCGGATCACTTTGAATGTGGTATTCACCTGCCGGGAGCAGACCCAAACCCCATTTGTGACTGTACTCGATTGCCTTCACACCTAAGAAGATGGACGCACAACCGAGAGTAACCGCCAGAGCGATAACCAGTCCGGTTCGCTGGCGAAGCTGAGCACAACGAACACCCCAAGCCATCGACAGCGAACTGAAGAGCAACACGCCCGTGTTGATCGCTCCCAGCGTCGCATTCAAGTAACGGCTGGAGAACATGAACACTTCAGGATGCAGACTGCGATACAACGCGTATGCGCAGAACATGCCGCTGAAGAAAAGTATTTCAGTTACGAGGAAGAGCCACATTCCGAGCTTACCGGAATCAAACTGCTGTTCCGGGTCATCGAAATGGTGAGCCAAGAACGGCATATGACCATGCTCGTGCTCGTGATCGTGGTCGTGCGAATGACCTAAAGCTTCAGATGACATGTGCTATTTAGCTCGGAGAAGTGACAGGATGTGACGGTTGAGGAACGGACGGAGCCTTCGGCTGTTGGTATTCCCAGCCTTCTTCCGTGCCGCGGTAGGTGAGAGGCGTGTAGTCGTACGGCTCGTTGACGACCGGCGCATGTTCAAAGTTGAAGTGCGGCGGCGGTGAATCGCAGTGCCATTCCAATGTCGCTCCACCCCACGGATTGCGTGAAGCCTTACGACCGCGGAACAGAGAGGCGAGCAATACACCCAAGGCCATCACCAAGCCGATGCCGAGCATGAAGGCCCCGACGGTCGACATCTGATGAAGGAATTGGAATTCATCCAGGTAGCGCGCATAGCGACGCGGCATACCGCGGCTGCCCAACACGAATTGCGGAAGGAACGTCAGGTTAAAACCGATGAAAACAACGACGCTCGAGAAAATGCCGAGCCCTTCGTTGTACATCTTGCCGGTCATCTTCGGCCACCAGTGGAACACGCCGCCGACGAAGGCGATCAACGTTCCGCCCACCATCACGTAGTGGAAGTGGGCCACGATGAAGTATGTATCGTGCAGGTGCCGGTCGGTTGAAAGAGCTCCCAAGAACAGACCGGTCAGACCACCGATCGTGAACAGGAAGATGAACGCCAGTGCGTAGCACATCGGCGTATTGATCTGCACTGTTCCCTTGTACATGGTGAACAGCCAGTTGAACACCTTGATGGCGGACGGGATGGAGACCGTGAACGTCAAAGCACTAAAGACGATCGTGGCCACTTCCGACATACCGCTGGTGAACATGTGGTGTCCCCAAACCAGGAAGCCGAACAGTGCGATGGCGATCGAACTGTAAGCGATCATCGTGTAACCGAAGATCGACTTGTGGCTGTGAACGCTCATCAGTTCGCTGATGATACCCATGCCCGGCAGAATCATGATGTACACGGCCGGGTGTGAGTAAAACCAGAAGAAGTGCTGGAACACGACCGGGTCGCCGTTGTAGGCGGGATCAAAGATACCGATGTGCAACACGCGTTCGGCGGTCAGCAGCAGAACGGTGATGCCGAGCACCGGAGTGGCCAAGACCTGAATGATCGAGGTTGCGTAGACAGCCCACAGGAACAGGGGCATCTTGAACCAATTCATCCCCGGCGGACGCATCGTATTGATCGTGACGATGAAGTTCAGACCGGTGAAGATCGAGCTGAAACCGAGGATAAACACACCCAAGGCTGCAAACACCACTGCGCGCTGTGCTTCGGTCGTCGTACTGTACGGAGTATAGAATGTCCAACCTGTATCGAGACCGGTCAGCAACAAAGCGGAGATGAAGAAGACGGTTCCGGTAATCCATAGGTAAAAACTACCTAGATTCAACCTTGGAAACGCAACGTCTTTCGCACCGAGCATGATCGGCACCAGGAAGTTGCCGAGCGCGAGGGGATGCTGGGGATGATGAACAAGAACACCATGATCGCCGTGCAGCGTGAAGATCTGGTTGTAGACCTTGTTCGACATCAGCAATTCACCCGGATCCCACAATTCGGCGCGAATGGCGAGTGCCAAAATGCCGCCGACGAAGAACGCGGTGGTGATACCGACGAGATACATCAAGCCGATCCGCTTGTGATCGAGCGTCAACGCCCAAGAGATGAATCCCTTGGTGTTATTCAAGTAGTTGACCTCGGGCGAATGGGTCGCGCTTGCGTGTGTGGCAACTGCGCTCATATTCTCAAAACCTCGTATAGCTGCTGAGCCTCATGCGGCTCGTATAAATCTCATGATCGCACCTACAGCGGTTGACCCGCCGGTCGGCACTGGACCTACTCACTCGAACTCTTACTTCTCAGGCGGTGGATCCTTGTTGTCTTTCATGTACCGAATGAATGCCGTGAGGGCATCGATTTCGGCGTCCTTCAACTTGCCTTGGAACGACTGCATCTGCGGTGCGGCAGCGAATGCAGCGCGTCGCTTGGCTTGCGGGTAGAGGATCGATTCGCGGATGTAGTTGTCATCCACTTTGACAGTCGATCCGTCGGTCATCTTCTGTTCGGTATCATACGACTTGGCGAAGCTCGGCCCGATAATGACCTTCCCTTCTTCGATCGAATGGCAGCCCTTGCAGCCCTGGCGTTTGTATAGCCAGTAACCCCAAGCTTCCGGCACGGTCGGCGGTTTCACAGCTTCGGCCAACCAAGCGTCGTAGTCCTTCTCCGAAGTTACTATGACCTTGGCGAGCATTTCACTGTGCTTGTCGCCGCAGTATTCGGCACAGAACAGATCGAAACCGTCTGGGCCGCTTTCCTTGATCGCTTGAAACCACATGCTGTTCACGCGACCCGGAACGACGTCCATTTTGCAGCGGAACGCCGGGATGAAGAGGCTGTGCAACACGTCATCCGAACGCAGGCGAAGCCGGACAGCTTTGTTGATCGGAATGTGTAGTTCGTCGGAGATCGCACCGTTCGGATACTGGAACGTCCATGCCCACTTGCGAGCCGTGACGTTGATATCGATCGTTTCCGCCGGCGGCCGCATCATGTCGAGGTAACCTTCGGTGCCGCGGGCGAAAATCCAAATGACGATCAGCGTCGGAATCACCGTCCAGGTCACTTCGAGTGCGTTGTTGTGGATAGCCTCCGACGAACCTTCGTAGCCGGGTCGTCGGCGGTACCACATCACGAACAACACCATGCCCACGACGATCAACACGAAGAAGATCGCGCAGATCCACATGATGTAGTGGAAGAACACGTCCACTTCCTGAGCAAACGTGGACGCTTGCGGAGGAAACCAGAACGATTCGTTGACGTCGCCTAGTAGAGGCTTAAAGCCCGGAATCATCTTTTACGTTCTCTCGGAAAGATGCTGAGTATCGTCGATCGCAGCGAGTGCGCCTTGATTGGTTGGTTCAATATATCCGCCGTCGGTCGCGGTCTCCGCGGCCGTCGAGGTCTGAGGCTGATTTGCCGCACGCTTGGCGAACCAAAACGGAGCCGTGAAGCCGAACAGGACGATTGCGAAAGCACCGGCACCGAAGCTCAGCAATCGCTGCGCATCAGCCGTATATCGGTTCGCGCTCGGATCGTAGGAATAGCACATCTGTACCATCATGTCTGAGACGCTGGTGGTCAGCTTACCTTCGGCCGCGTCGTTGATGGCAAATTTGAATTGCTGCGGCTCTTCGGCGAGCGAAATGAAGTAGCGGCAAATGCGCCCGTCGGAGCTGATGAAGTACGTCACTGCCGGATGGCTGTAACGCTTACTTTGCTTGTCGTAGGAGTACATGAATCCGACCGACTTCGCGAGCGAGCTGATGGACGCTTGGTCACCGGTCAGGAAGTGCCAACCCTTTTCAGCTCCTTCAGATCGGAGCAATCCGACATACTTGGCCTTCGTCTCAGCCGCACGCACGGGTCGTTCGTTCGGGTCAATGCTGACCGTAACGATTTCAAACTTTTCACCGATGCCTGCGCCGTTGAGCTCGCGGAGAGTCGCTGTCAAATTCTCGAGCTGGGCCACGCACAAACCTGGGCAGTTCGAATAATTCAGAGTCAGAACAATCGGCTTGCCCTGCTTGAAGAACTTTCCGAGAGCGATCGGATTTCCGCGTTCGTCTTTAAATCGCAGATCGAGCGGAATGAACTCGCCGACGCGATCTTCCACGTCGATTCCTTGAGCCGCGTCCGGGACCTTGTCGAGAGCAATCTGGGCACGGCAGACCGCGGGCGCACAGAGCAATGCTCCGAGCACAACGGCGATCAGTGTCACAGATTGAAAAACTCTCGCGGTCATTTGGCTTTCAACGGTAAGCTTGCAAAAGTGCCGACAGGAAATCGAATTCAGGTCTTCGGAGTCGGAGCGGCGGGAACGGTTTTCAACTCGCCCAACAATAACTTTTCCGCTTCGCTGATCGGAATCAAGCTGCGATGGATCTTCTTCTCAACCGGCTTGGCATTGGGATCGACAGTACCATCTTTACCCGCAGCAGGTTGCTCCATGATCACTTCATCCACTTCACCATACGCGCTGAGTGATTCGCGTTGCTTGGCGATGGCGGCGTCGGAAGAAGGATAGCCCTGCTTGAGCAGTTTGGACTCTTCTTGCCAATCGATCCAGTTGTAGCAAAGTGCTTGCAACAGCAGGATGATTACGATCAGCAACAAGACGCTCATAAACGTCAAGTATCCGATCGTTTTGGTATTCAGGTCGTCGTATCGTGTCAGGTTGGCCATAGTGTCTGGTTTTCGGTCTGAGGACTCGGCTCGGTTTCAATCCGCCGCGGTTGGAACAGCCCCGGGCTTTCACACTCGGGCTGCACATACCATGGACTGCATCAAGTAACGTGATAGCTGAGTGCGTCTTGGATCCAGGGGTTCTTCTTGGCAACCAGCGGCGTGGAGCCGACACGGAGGCAGAAGAGTGCCAGGAACAAACTGAACATACCGACGCCGCACAGGACGTGTCCGAGCGTCATCGTCGGGGTGATCGCACCGAGGTTCGGCATGATCAAGAAGGTCATATCTACCCAGTGAACGAACAGCAGGAAGATCGCCCAACAGGTCATGACCTGCCGGTTGCGGCGAACATGTCGCGACATCATGCCCAGCATCGGCAATGCGAAGTGGAACAGGATGAGGAACAAGCCGACATATTGCCAACCGTCTTCCATGCGATGCTTAAACCACAAAGTTTCTTCAGGAATGTTGCCGTACCAATAAAGCAGGAACTGCGAGAACGCGATGTAGGTCCAGAAGAACACAAATCCGAACATGAACTTGCTCATGTCGTGATAGTGTTCGACTGTCACGTACTTCTGAACCTTGCCCTGCTTTTGCAGGAAACTGAAGGTAGCAATGCTGAAGGCGAAGAAAGCCATCATGCTGGCGGCGAACAGGTAGACGCCGAAGATCGTGCTGTACCAAGTTGCGTCGACCGACATGACCCAGTCGAACGCAGCGAAGTTGAGGGACAACGCAAACAAGACAATCAACGGCCCGCTGGCCTTTTGAAGAGACAGCGAAATGTCGGTGCTGCCGGTTTCGTCCTGCTCTCGGCTCTTGGCAAAGAAGTAGGAAGAAGCGATCACCCACACAGCGAAGTAAACGACTGCTCGAATGATGAACCACTTCGAGTTTAAGTACATCAGCTTGTCAGCGGCCAGACCGGAATGTTCAGGGTCTGCCCACTTGTAGAGATCGGTACCGCCGGCCAACACGATCGCAACGATCGGGAGGAACAACGCAGCCCACCAAGTAACGGTCACAGCCATCAACTCCGCCAGACGACGGATGGTGGCACACCAACCGGCCCGAGCCAATTGGGTGATCAGCGTGAAGAACAAACCGCCGATCGTAAAGCTCAGACCGTAAATGAAGTTGGTCAGATAGGAGTGTGCGAAAATCTTGAAGCCGCTCGGAGCATGCTCATCTGCGGTGCTACCGCCCGCGATCGAGAAGAGCCCCAGGCTCAACAAAACGCATACTGCACCGACTGCCACCAGAATCGGAGCGGCAGTCCGCCACGAGCCCGGCAGGGAGACGTCATCTTCTACCACATTCTCAGCCATATTCATGCCTAATTCGTTACTAACAGGCTTTTCGATTTCTATTCGTTGGTACTTCTCAGTCGTCCGCAGCGTCGAGTCTTAATTGGTCGCGGCGGGCTTGGCCTTCTTGCTTTCAGGCACATCCGATGCCTTTGCATCGCGGCTGCGTTGCAGAGCCCGAACGTAGAGAACGACTGCCCAGCGTTCCTTTGTCGTCAGCGCCGAACCGTAGGGTCCCATCTTGCCGCGACCGTTGGTGATCGTGTCATAGATCTTGCCGACCGGCTGCTGCTGAACTCGGGGATCATGCATGCTCGTCGGAATGGTCCAGTAACCTTCAGCCAACTGCAGAGCACGCTGAGAAACCAAACCATCACCGCTGCCGGAGAAACCGTGGCAGACAGCACAATTCGTCTCGAATTTGAGCTTCCCGAGGGCCATCAACTTCTCATCGACGGGCAGCGGAAACTCGGTAATCCAATTCGGTTCTTTGATGGCGGGAGCCGATGCGGCACCATCGGTCGGTGCAGCAGGAGCGGCGGCAGCAGGTGCCGCTTGCTCTGCTTTCGCCGGTTCGGCCTTGGGCTCATCAGCTTTAGGCGGATCTGTCTTAGCGGGCTCAGCCTTAGCCGGTTCAGCAGCAGGAGCATCTGCCTTGGCTGGCTCTTCCTTCTTAGGTTCTTCTGTCTTGGCAGGCTCTTCAGCCTTCTTCGGTTCTTCAGTCTTAGTTTCGGCTGCAGGCGGTTGAGCCGGGTCTTGCAATCTTACGAATTGAGCAGCGGAAGCTGCCGGTACGAGAGCAACCGAATCCGGGGTGTAACCCAGGTAGTACGGGTCAGCACTCGTCAAATCGCCGCGTGCAACAGTTCCCTTAACGGGCTGACGCATGACGCGATGGTCATCGAACAACGTCGTCGATTGCAGAGCCTTCTTCTTCGGTTGGAAGTCCATATCGAAGAATACGTGCCAGCGAGGATCTTCGCTGCGAGCGGCTCGCATACGCAGAACGGCTGCGCCTGGGATGAACGAGAACAGAATCAGGGCCGCGATCACGCGATACAGTCCACTTGGAACTTCTGATTCGGTTTCATCTTCGCGGACGATTTCTACTTCGAGCGGGTGAGTGCTGTCGAGCAGCGACTTCACCTTCTCGGAATTGAAGTACTTATCACGAGAGTCAACCCACAGGAAGAAGCGATCGTCGGTGGCTCGGTCGAACTTCGGGTTCGTGAACACCGGATTGCTGAACTTCGGCAGGCCATTCAGGAAGATCATCGAAAAGAACGTCGTGAACGCACTGAACAGAATCGTCATTTCAAACGTCACCGGGATGAAGGCCGGCAACGAGAAATAGGGCTTACCGCTGATGATGTACGGGTAATCCACCGCGTTCATCCACCATTGCATCAGGACAGCCAGCGACAGGCCGGATAGACCCATGCAGAGCACGATCCAAGGAAGCACTGTCGGCTTGATACCGAGAGCTTCGTCGATACCGTGCACCGGGAACGGTGTGAAGGCGTCGGTACGCGTGTAGCCCGAATCGCGCACCTTGCGGCAAGCTTCGAGCAACGCATGCTCGTCGGAATACTCTGCCATCCAGCCGAACGAACGCGGCGGGGCGGACTTTTTGACCGTCTTTGGACTGCTCATATGTTAGTGGCTCCCGTGACCGTGAGCGGCACCGTGACCGTGATCAGCGTGCATCTGAATGCTGAGCACGCTCTTCACTTCCGACATCGCGACCACCGGCAAGAATCGACAGAACAAACTGAATAGCGTAAAGAACAGACCGAAACTGCCGATCAACATCAGGATGTCGATGTTCGTCGGCGAGTAGTAACCCCAGCTCGACGGCAGGAAGTCACGGCTGAGCGAAGTAACCGTAATCACAAAGCGTTCGAACCACATGCCGATGTTGACGAAGATCGAAACGATCCACATCAGGATGGTGTTCGTGCGGAAGACCTTAAACCAGAACAACTGTGGTGAAATTACGTTGCAGCTAACCATGATCCAGTAAGCCCACCAGTAGGGACCGAGAGCACGGTTGATGAACGTGAATTGTTCGTATGGGTTACCCGAGTACCAGGCGATGAAGAACTCGGTCGCATAAGCCAGACCGACGAGCGATCCGGTAGCGAGAATGATCTTGTTCATGTTGTCCAAGTGGCGCGGCGTGATCAGGTCCTTCAGACCGTAGATGGCTCGCACCGGAACCAGCAGGGTCACCACCATTCCGAAGCCGGAGAAAATAGCACCCGCGACGAAGTACGGCGGGAAAATAGTGGTGTGCCAACCGGGCAACTGCGACACCGCGAAGTCAAAGCTAACGACGGTGTGCACAGAGAGAACCAGCGGTGTCGCGAGGGCGGCCAGAATTGTGTAGGCCTTTTCGTAACGCATCCAGTGACGCGACGATCCGGACCAACCGAGGCAGAGGATTCCGTACACGAGCCGTCGCCACTTGGTGGTCGAACGATCGCGGAAGGTGGCCAAGTCGGGAATCATCCCCATGTACCAGAACACGAGCGATGTCGAAGCGTAAGTACCGACCGCGAACACGTCCCACAGCAGCGGACTGCGGAACTGGGGCCACATCCACAGATTGAGGCTCGGATAAGGCGTCAGCCAGAAGGCGAGCCATGCGCGACCGACGTGAATACCGGGGAAGATACCTGCACAAACCACCGCGAAAATCGTCATCGCTTCCGCTGCACGGTTGATGCTCGTGCGCCAGTTCTGACGGAAGAGAAACAGAATCGCGGAGATTAGCGTACCGGCGTGACCGATACCGACCCAGAACACGAAGTTCACAATAGGCCAGGCCCAGAAGACCGGCGACATGTTACCCCAGACGCCGACACCCTTGTAAAACAAGTAGCCGATCAAACTGAAGAACATGAGCATCAGCGGCACGGAGACGCAGAACGTGATCCACCAGATCAACGGCTGCTTCTCTTCCGCGATGCGCGAGACCATGCGGGTCACGTCACCGTGATTGTGGTTTCCCGTAACCAGCGGCGTACGACGACCCGGAATGTCGTAGGTATTGTCGATATAGGGGGTGCTAACTGAACTGGCCATGACCCTCGCCGGCTTTTAATTCTAGTGATGGGATGAACTGGATTCTTCGCCAGCGTGATGCACGAGTTGCTCAGTCGTTTTGAGACGCTGATGCACGTTGCGCACGCGAGCCAAATACTGCGTTCTCGGCTTGACGTTCAGCTCTTCAAGCATCGAGTAGTTTCTCGGATCCTTCTGCAGTCGAGCGACCCAACTACTCGGATCCTTCTGATCGCCGAAGATGATGGCTTGAGTCGGGCAAGCCTCTTGGCAAGCGGTCTTGATCTCACCGTCTTGCAGCGGTCGACCTTCGTTGCGAGCGTTGATCTTGCCGTATTGCACTCTCTGAATGCAGTACGTGCACTTCTCCATCACACCGCGACCGCGAACGCTGACTTCAGGATTGAGCACCAGTTGCTGGAGCTTGCGATTGGCTTGCTCTCGCCAATCTTGCCAACCGTAAAAGTAACCGTATTCGGTGTTGTAGTTGAAGTAGTTGAAGCGACGAACTTTGTACGGACAGTTGTTCGCACAGTAACGAGTTCCGATGCAGCGGTTGTAGGCCATCGCATTGATGCCTTCTTCCGTGTGCACCGTCGCAGCCACCGGGCAAACCTGTTCGCACGGAGCCGTTTCGCAATGCATACAAGCGACCGGCTGATTAACGATCTTCGGAGCGTTGCGATCGCCGGTGAAGTAGCGGTCGATACGCAGCCAATGCATTTCGCGGCCGCGCGAGACCTGCTCTTTACCGACCACCGGTACGTTGTTTTCGCTTTGACAAGCGACCACGCAAGCACTGCAGCCGGTGCACTTGTTCAAGTCGACGGTCATTGCCCACTGATGGAGAACCGTCGGATCTTTTTCTTCGATATCGATCGGCTCTTCCCATAGCGAGAAGAGATCGGGATGGTGCGTGCCGAGATGCTTGACATACTCTGCATCCACTTGCTCGAGCGTACCTTCGCGAATCAACTGAATCGATCGCTTGGCGGTTTCGCCGAGCCCCAATGCATCGATGGCAAAGTGATCTTGAGTCGTCGCCAGCTTGTAAGGGATCGAAGTCGGACGAGCTTCTACGCCGGTCACGATCGAGAGGGTCTTCAAGCCGCGAAGAGCTCGCACGCTGTGTCCGACCACAGCAGTGTCGCCGTCGCCGAGACCCGAGCACTTGCGTCCGTAACCGAGCGCCAAGGAGATAGCTCCGTTAGCTTGGCCGGGAACGATGAACACGGGAATCTCAATGGTGGCCTTGCCGACAACCAATCGGCATAGCTCGCCCATCCGAGCACCCTGCTTCAGCCCCAGTGCCTCTGCAGTCTCAGGGCTGACCAGAGCCGCGTTATCCCAAACGAGCTTCGTCGTCGGTTGCGGCAGTTCCTGCAACCAAACGTTGTTTGCGAAACGACCATCGAACAGCGTGTCGCTGTTGTACAGCAACACTTCGAGCTTACCGTTTTCCGACGGACCGAAATCAAATTCCGCATCGTTGATCGGAGCATCAATATTGCCGGCTGACCCCAACGGCGCGCTCGTCACCCCGGCTACATAACCATTATGCAGTGCTTCGGACCAAGTTCGGACCGAAAGCCCCGGCGACACCAAGGCTGCCGTGGTCTTAACCAGTTCCAAGCCGACAGCGCCAGGCTGACCGGAAAGAACAGAGAGAAGTTCCGCTTTGCTGCGTCCGTTGAGCAGCGGATCGATCTGAGGTTGGCCGATCCCGTAACTGCCGTCGACACCGCGAACGTCGCTCCACGATTCGAGAGCATGTGCTGTCGGAACGTTCCAACCGGTCACATCAGCCGTCTCATCGACATACTCGGTGAAGTACACCGAATGAGCGACACTCTTCAGCGTCTTGGCCAGATCAACATCAGCCGGAGCCGTATAGACCGGGTTATCACCCAGAACCCAAACCGTATCGATTCCGCCGCCGCTGACGCGTTCGGTGAACTCGGCGAGCCCAACCGTCTTCACACTTGCGATCGCAGTGCGGCTCGGCATCAAGCTAACGGTGACACCGATGCTACCCAGCAGTTTGTTGATACGCAGCACTGCCAACTGAACATTCAGCGGCTGATGTGCACCTACCGTCACCAACGACTTACCGGCATTCTTGACCAGATCTTCCGCAATCGCATCGAGCGTACGCTCAGCTTGTTCAGCGGTCGGAATCTCATCGAATGGCTTTTCACCTTCTGCGGCAGCCTTCGGTGCAACGCCGCCTTTGAGCTCAACAACCTTCTTCTCGAGCTTGGCGACGAAGTACTCGATCTGCGAACTGCGAAGAGGCAGACGGGAATCGGCTGACGAACCGGTCACTGTGTATCGGCTTTCAACCGAGTACAAGCGATTCATCTTATCAAGCACCGGTGTGCGACCTTTGGCGAACTGACGCGAGTAAAGCACCGAGTTCGCATGCGATCCGAGTAGATCGTCATCCAGAGCGACAATAACCTTAGCGGCCTCAAGGTTATAAAGCAGTTCAGCCGGAGCGCCTGCAAGTTGCGAGGCGGCAGCTTCTTGCGCTGTGTTATCGACAGAGCTGTAGACAGCCACAGTCGTTTCAGGCAGCGCTTTGACCAAATCGGCGATGAGTCGCTGTACCGTGGGGGACAGCGTCGGGGCGGTCAGGATCGCCAGCGACTTGCCGGACGAAGCTTTGAGCGATTCGAAACGCTCTGCAGCAAACTTATCAAAGCCTTCCCAATTGGAGTCGACAGCCTTGCCGTCTACACGTCTGACAACTTTGTCTAAGCGATCAGGGTCATACAGACCCAAGATGCAGGCTTGCGTGTATAGATCCGAACCCGCGCTGGCGAAGCGAGACTTGCCTTCTTTCGCGATGTTGTTCGGTTCGGAACCCTTCATCAACGGATGTTCGGCATTACCGTCGACCTTGATGGGGCGACCATCGTAGCTCGTCACCAACGCATGAACCGCGCGACCGGCCAGTTCAATGTTGGTGGCGATGTACTTGGGAATACCGGGGACCGTATTGGCCGGACGATTCACGAAAGCCGCGATCTTATCCGGTCCATAGCGACATCCGGCTGCGGCTCCGAGCGCAAGCGATGCGCTCATCAGCTTCAACCAGCGTCGACGGGAAACCCCTTCCGGGAACTCAGAAGCAGCCTGCGGGAATTCTCGCTGCAGGTACTGCTCGAATTCCGGCGTACCTTCAAGCTCCGACAGACTACGCCAATAATCGTTTTTGCCGACTTTGGTCGACGATTCCGCTACGCTCATCGGTGGCAAACCGCACAGTTAGTTTTGGGATGAATATCGTTTTCAGCACGCCATTCAGCAGCTTTGAATTCCGGACTGTCTTCAGGCTTCCAGTCCAGCTTGGTGATCTTGTCCAACGGACGCAGATTCGGATCAGGATTGTTATGGCACTCGAGACACCAAGCCATCGACAACTCTTTGGCTTGATAAACCTTGTCCATCGTGTCGATGCGACCGTGGCAAACCGCGCAGCTCACACCTCGATTGACGTGAGCCGAGTGATTGAAGAACACAAAGTCGGGCAGTCGGTGGATCTTGACCCACGGCACAGACTTGTCAGTCGCCCAGCTCTGATGCACAGCCTTCAGCTTGTCACTGCCGGAACGAACCGCGGCGTACTTGGGAGCACCACCGTCAACGATCGGGCTGTGGCAGTTAATACATGTCGCAGTCGGAGGAACCGAAGCGTGA
>JAXMBQ010000009.1:0-190495 GCA_046349815.1 Pirellulales bacterium
CGTTCATAAAGCCGACGATGTTACTGTCGACATAAGCATGTGGATTCTGGAGAGAGTAACGCACTCCGGCCTGAGCGGCTAAGTGCACGACTCTTTCGAACTTGTGTTCAGCAAAGAGGGCGGACATCCGCTCGCGATCGGCTAGATCGATTTCCGCAAACTCAAATCCCGGTCGACCGATCAAATGGCTTAGCCGTGCTCGCTTCAAGTCAACGCTGTAATAGTCGTTGACGTTATCGAGACCGACAACGCACTCTCCTCGATCGAGCAGAGTGCGGGCCATGTGATAACCGATGAACCCGGCGGTGCCGGTGACCAGGATTTTACGCATGCGTTACCTTAAGACATCCTCGCTGACACACCGGCTGTCGATCAGCGTTTGATTTCCTTGGGTTCCAGGAACGGCAGGTCGATCAAGTTGCCCGCTTCGTCGCGGCAATCGATTTCAAAGTGTTCCGGGAACAAGGCTTCGCTGCCGAGAATCTGCAACGTGACCTTGGTGTCCTCTTCGATCTGCATGATCGCGCGGCGTTTGCGATTGTTCACATAAGCCGCCACCTTGTCGTTGACACGGACGGTTATGCGATTCACGCGCGGAACCTGGCAGGCCATCATCAGGATACGAACAACCTCGATCGCCATGCTCTCAGCCGTCTTCACCACAGCGCGACCTTGGCAGCATGGGCAGTCTTCGTACACACTGCGCTTCAAGCTCGGCCGAATGCGCTGGCGAGTCATTTCGATCAAGCCGAAGGGGCTGGTACGCAGGATCTTGGTGCGAGCTCGATCGCGGCGCATGGCGTCGCGCAAGGCGCGTTCCACTTTGCGTCGATGCGTTTCGCGGCGCATATCGATAAAGTCGTTAACGATCACCCCGCCCAAGTCTCGCAGTCTCAGTTGGCGAGCGATTTCCTTGGCAGCAGCCATATTCAGATGGAACGCGTTCTCTTCGGCCGAATCATCGCCGCCGCGGAAGTTGCCGCTGTTGACGTCGATGGCCACGAGAGCTTCCGTCGAATCGATGACGATCGAACCGCCGGCCTTGAGCGGAACTTTGCGTTGCTGGATGTTGGCGATTTCGGTTTCGAGGTTGTACTTGTAGAAGAGCGGTTCGCGTCCTTCATACAGTTGCAGGCGGCTGACGTAGCGCGGCATAACCAACTGCAGAAACTCTTTCGCTCGTTCGTAGGCCCCCTTTTCATCGACGATGATCGCATCGATGTCTTCCGAGAAGATATCGCGGATCGTGCGGATGATCATGTCGCTCTCTTCATACACGTCGGCCGGAGAGCCGGTGTTCTTAACGCGACGAACGATCACTTTCCAGAGGCGCAGGAGGTAGGCCATATCGCGAGACAACTCGCGACGCGTACGTTCTTGACCGGCAGTGCGAACGATGAAGCCGAGGCCTTTCGGCGGATTGAGTTCGAGCAGTGTCTGACGCAGAGTGCGGCGCTGTTGATCGTCTTCGATCTTGCGGCTGACACCGACTCGACCGAGCGCGGGCATGAGCACGAGATAGCGACCGGGGATGCTGATGTAGGTCGAAAGAGTCGGACCCTTGCTGCCGATCCCTTCTTTGATGACTTGTACGAGGACTTCATCACCGCGCTTGAAGATCTCTTGAATCGGCGGCTTGAATCGCGGGCGATTGCCGCGCATCGGTTTGCGACGCGGGCGCTTGCCGTCGCCTTCATCGTCTTCACCGTCATCGATGTCGGCACCGGGGAAATTTCCGTCGGCGATCTCATCGGGATCGTAACCGGCTTGGCGGAAGTATTGAGCTTCAACGTCACTGACGTGAAGGAAGCCGTTGCGACCGACGCCGAAGTCGACGAACGCGGCTTGGATGCTCGGTTCGAGATTGACGATGCGGCCTTTGTAGATGTTTCCGGCGTAATTGTTCTGACTGGCTCGCTCGGTATAGAGTTCCTCGAGCACACCGTCTTCCAAGATGGCGATGCGGCATTCCTCAGGTTGAGAAACGTTGATGAGCATCTCTTTTCGCATACATGTCTTCCTGATGATTAGATATTTTGATCTTCTTGTTCAATAAGGGCCGCAGCCGCGGGTTCTTCAGCGCCCGCGTTCACGGCGTCGGAATCGGCTCGACCGAGCGTCACCTGCGTACGCTTCAGAATGGTGCCTTCGGTCAAGACATCTGCGACACCGAGAGCCTCTAGGACTTCGATCGGTCGCAGGGATCCGTGCGAAGCAAGCGGCAGCGTAAATCGCAGCACATCGTTTTCGCAGGAGATAGTGAACCGCTTATCAGAGAAAGCGGCTTCGATGGTCTTGCCTTCGCGGTCCACCGTCAGTTTGCCGCTCGATTGCAATTCGGCGGCGCGACCTGCGGCTCGTTCAGCATCGGCCGAAGCGAGGGGCAGTTCGTAGGACATGGACAGCACGACGACTTTCGGAGTGCCGGGGAGAATGGGTTCGAGAGAGAGTAACTCCATTCCTTGCGGCAACTGTTCCGCGATTCGCGATTCAACGGAGGTCATGTCGATCGGACCGACCAAGTCCATCTCGACGATCTCGTCCAGCGCTTCGATACCCAAGGCCAACGCGGAGGGAAAACTGATCTTGGGTTTGGGATGAAAGCCTTCGCTGAAGGCTAACTCAAGGCCCGCGCGTCGTAAGAGACGCTCCCAAACGCGAGCTAAATCTCGGTGGCTGATCCATCTCAGGTCACCGGTCTTGGTGAATCGAATTCGAATGCGCTCACGACTCATCGGCTTATACTCCCAACGCCAGTTCAGGGACAAGCGATGCGAAGTGGGACATCAAGTAAGCATCGACCTCTCGCGCCAGTTCAACTTCCAGCGCTCGAGAGGCGATGGCTTTGCATTGTTCCAGCGTCACGGAGCGGATCGCGTGTTTCACTCCGGGTAATGCGGCAGGAGGAGCGGACAAGGTGCGCACTCCCATGCCGACCAGCAGCAGCGCATAGGCCGGCGTCGAACTCATTTCACCGCACACGCTGACGTCGATACCGTGCGCTTGAGCCATATCGACCGACATCTTGATCAGTCGTAGGACCGCCGGATCAACTGCTGTATAAAGGTCCGCCACATACTCATTGCTTCGGTCAACGGCGAGTGTGTACTGAGTCAGGTCGTTGGTTCCGATGCTGATGAAGTCGACTTCCGGCAGAAATCTTTCGAGCATCAAAACGGCCGCCGGTACTTCGACCATCATGCCGACCGGAATCTCTTCCGGCACATTCAGTCCTTCTTCTCGCAAGTCATCGGCCACCTGTCGCAGGACCATGCGCGCTGTGCGCAGTTCGTGCAGCGTGGTGATCATCGGAAACATGACATGCAAGTTCCCATATGAAGCCGCACGCAAAGCAGCTCGCAACTGTGTGCGAAAGAGAGCCGGGTTGCGCAGCGAGAGTCGAATACTGCGCAGTCCGAGAAACGGATTGTGTTCTTGTTCGGCCGGCGTGCGGCTCCCCATCTTGTCGGCGCCCAGGTCGAGCGTGCGGATGACGACCGGCTTGTCACCCATGGCCTCGGCGACAGAGGAATAGGCCTCGAAGTGCTCTTCTTCCGTCGGCTCAGAACTCGAACCCAAGTAGAGGAATTCGGTGCGATAAAGTCCTACGCCGGTGGCTCCGCGAGCCAGGCCTGCTTTCACTTCATTCGGGAATTCAATGTTCGCTAACAAGTGAACTTCGGTTCCGTCGCGCGTGACAGCCGGTAGATCACGATTGCCTGCGAGCTTGGCCGCGCGACTGCGTCGGTCCTCGCGACGTTCATTGTAATGTTGGATCGTCTGTTCATCGGGTTGGATGATGACGCGGCCGCGATAGCCGTCGACGATGATGATGTTGCCGCCGCGTAGGCGATAGAGGAACGAGCCGAGTCCGACGACTGCCGGAATCTCCAAGCCGCGCGCGACGATCGCTGTATGACCGCCGGAGCCGCCGACTTCCGTGCAGAACCCGAGGATCGTGTTACGATCCAGTCGAGCCGTTTCGCCGGGAGTGAGATCATGGCTGGCCAGCACGCCGGGTTCAGTCGGTGAGGTGCGGTCTTCGACAGGGTGTCCGCCGAGCACTTCCAGCAGCGTTCGTTCGACGTCGCGAATGTCTGCGGCTCGTTCCGCCATGATGGAGGAACCCATTCGTCGGAACGCTTGCGCGTAACGGGTGAAGACAGTGGAGACGGCGTATTCAGCGCTGTACGATTCGTCTTCGACCAAGTGGAACAGTTCGCTGTGCAGCGACGGGTCGAGAAGCAGTTGTTGGTGGGCCGAGAAGATATTGCCGACGCTTTTGCCCAGAGTTCGCGACGAATGTTCGCGGTGCGATTCGAGGCGCGACACCGCCGCGTCAATCGCTTGACGTAGTCGTTCGGTTTCGTTTTTTAGGTCAGCAGGAGGAACTTGGCCGCGAGTGATTCGGTAACCTTCTTGGTCCAGAATCAAAACTTGGCCGATGGCAACTCCCGGTGAAACCGCAATGCCTTGCAATTCCAGCATGGTGGTGAGTGCGCATGGGCTTGAACCGGTGCCTGTACGGTTCCGGCTCCGAGGCTCGTCTCATGCGGGCGGCACGTCCGCCGCAGCGGTCGTCCAGTGCCTTCCTGCATGGAGTTCAAGTCCATCGCGAATCGTATCCAGTATGAGTAGTGTTTTGTCTGCGGCCCGCGCCCGTCGGTCATCGCGGATCGACCGATGAGCATGCCGCTGGTTGGTGTTGCGAACCGAAGAACCGGCGGTGTGCTTGCGACGGCCGGCCGAGAACACCTCGAAAGAGTTGGGTTCGACGGTTCGGCTGCGGCGATCGCTATTGCCCCGGTGTGGAAACCTCGGAATCCGCTTCGTTAAATTTCTGTGCAAACAACTCAGCCAAGCAATCGAGCGCTTCCGCTGCGTCGCTGCCGGCTGCGCGGAGAGTCAACTCCGCTCCTGGACCGGCAGCCAACGTGAGTATCCCGAGGATGCTCTTGCAGTCGACTGCTTGTCCGTCTTTCTCAATTTCGATTCGGCTTTGGAAACGGGCCGCGGTGCGTACGAGCAAATCGGCAGGGCGCATGTGCAACCCCTGACGATTTTGGACGACCACGATTCGATGAACTGACGCTGTTTCCATCGGCAAACCGTTTGACCCTCAGGCTCCGCCGGCCGCCGGGTCGATCAACTTAAGATCCGAATTGTCCGTTGTCGGCTTCATCCAACAACTGCAGAATGTCTTCTGTTTTCTTGCTTTGCTTCAAGAAGCGACAGAAGGTTTCATCTCGCAATTGACGCGAGATGTTTTCCAGGGCTCGCAAGTGGTCGCCGGGGCGATCCGGCGGAGAGACGAGCAGGAAGAACAGTTGAACCTTCTCGCCGTCGAGGCTGTCGAATTCGACTCCCTCGGCGCTGACGCCGACGGTGCCTACCAGTTTGTCGACGCTGGGATGTTTGGTATGCGGAACAGCGATGCCGCGTCCGATGCCGGTGCTTCCCAACTCTTCACGCTTCAAGATGGCTTTGACGATGTCATCGCGATCCGCACTGCTGATTTCACCCGCAGCCAGCAGGGAATCAACCAATTCGCCGATGACGCTTTCTTTGTCCGCCGCGCTGAGTTCAGCGCGGATGGCTTGCTTACTGACGAAATCTGAAAACTTCATAGTCTTACTTTCTCGGATGCTCACGCTGAGCTGCCGTCGCCTGCTGAGCTGATAGCCGTGAGGGGCTGCATGCCGCCCGGTATCCTCACTCGTCACAAAGCCGCATCGATTCGTTTCAAATCGCTGCTCTGTATTTGAATTCACGCTGTATTTGAATTCAGCGCTGGGTGAATTCGACGCCCGGAAGATGACTCAGGCTTGGCCGACCCGCCGATCGCAGCCTGCTCAGCTTCCTCGCTGCTCATCGTTGGTAGAGATGTGTTTGACGCTCGCCGCCTTGTGATCGGTGAGCTTTTCTTTGTGCTTTCTCAGTTGCTGTTCCATCTTTCCTAAGGCGAGATCCATGGCCGCAATGACCGTGGTCGCTTCAGCCGAGGCTACAAACTCCGGAGCATGTTCCGCGGTGACAATGATTTCCACTTTGGGCTTCCCATTGTTTTGGAAGTCCACCGTCACGGCAATCGCGTTGATTCTTTCGTGGAAACGCAACAGCTTGTCGGCTTTCTCCTGCACAAGCTGATTGTCCGGTCCGCTAATAGATCCATGTCGAGCGGATACGTTGATTTGCACTCGATATCTCCAGTTGTTTGCAAACCGAGGTTGTTGCCTGTTCGTCCGGTCGCCTGAGCGAATCGGGCCTGATTTCGCGGTTGATTCGGCACCGCGGTTTTTCATCCGCTGCCCGAGAATCAGGTCCGCCGAGCAAATCTCGGCCGGATTTTGTCCCAGCATTGTAGCCATGCCGGGTCCGACCGCTATATCTCATTCCGGCCATCCGCAACCGAAAGCGGACTTTTAACCCCCGAAATGGCGTGGGAGCCATCTATCCGTGAACTTGCGAAGGGTTCCGAGCCCGAATCCGCAAATCGCCTGCGGGGGGAAATCCCATTCGAACAGACGAATGATGCCGACTGCCGGAGACTACAGCGTTCTACGGCTTTTCCTGCATTGAACAACTGCATACCCAACGTCCGCAGCCGGGGCAGCCGGATCCATATTTGGCCTGAATAGCTTCGCCCAAATCGACTCCGGCCACGTTCGCAATCGTCGCCAACCAAGCCACCACGTCGGCGAACTCGCCGGCCTGCTCTTCCTTCGTTCCGCTGCGCAGGGCCGTCGCCAGCTCGCCTACTTCCTCCATCAACCACATGAAGGTTCCGTCGATGCCCCGCTCCAGATCCTTTTCAAAATACATTTGATGGATCTTCTTTTGAAAGTCGGTCAGCGATACATCACGTGGACTACTGGGCGCGGATTGAGAATCAGCGTTCATCAAGTACAGAGCTCATGGAAAGGGAGAAGCCGTTAAAGCCGATCAACGCGATGCATCGACAAGCGGATCATCAGCGTTGATAGATGGGGAGCAAGGCTTGATCAAGTTGCATCATGATTAAGTTGCAGGCCGTAATGTATACCGGGCTGATCTGTCCCTTCCAAGATCCGTCGCTCTCCTGCTCCGATACGATGCGATCATACAGCCGATCTCGGAAGCTCAACCATTCATCGTCCCCTTGCCGGTAGACGACCTGGCTGTAGTAGAGATACGTATAGTGCCAGTGCCCGAAGATGGCGCTTTCGTCGGACAGGTTATGCAGCGTCTCGCGCGAGTACTTCAGCATCTGAGGAACATGCGTGCCGTCGTAATCTCCGGCATTGAACAGAGCCGCCAGCGCGGCGGCTGTGATGGCCGGCCGCGATGTCCCCATCTGCTTGCTTGAATAACTGATCCCGCCGTCTTCGTTCTTGCAACTGTAGATGTATTGCTTGGCTTTCTGAATGATCTCCAGCGGAACGGTGATCCCGGCGTTGCGGCAACCGCGCAGTCCTTGGACTTGTGTGATTGTTGTCGAACCTTCGTCGTAGTTGGCCCCGTCCTTCGCGCTCACATAGCCCCAGCCACCGGCCGGTGTTTGCGCTTTACCGCAGAAGTCGACGGCGCGGTTGAGGACATCGATAATCTCGGTCCGGCGATCCTCTGATCCTTCTTCGCCTAAAACTTGGCTGAGAAAGAGCATCGAGAATCCGTGCCCGTATGTGTACCGAATATCGGTGGCGGGATCTCCGATCAAGCCGTTCGCTCGACTCTTGCTGATCAAATAGTCGGAACAACGCCAGATGTATTTTGAATAGGGACCTTGAGTCGTCGTCGATCCGGATGCAATGAGCGCCGTGCCTGCCAGTGCTGCGACGGCAACAGGATAGGGCGGAGCATTCCATGAACCGCGAGTCGATTGCGTGCGAGCCAGATAGTCGAGCCCGTTACGGATGGATTGCTGCCAGCGCGGATTGGCGCGGTGCCCGTTTTGTCCCAGCGCTCCGCGAGTGCCGGCTAATAACGCGGCTCCGCCGAGGGCCAATTGCTTCAAGCAACTTCGACGGCTGGATCTTAATTGCGGACCATGAAACACGGCAGCCTCCGATCGCCAAGCGAGTTCTATTTCAGTGAGACCAATCGTCTGGACTCAGTCGCAGAGCCGCCAAGACGACGCGACCGATTGCGGTTCGACTGGAGTATGATGATACCACCTCAGGGAGTCGAGGTCGACGAATCCGAACACCCTCCCTTGCCCTCAACTACTCACCTCCATGTCTTCGCAGAAAGTCCTGTTCGATGAAATGCCGACTGACAACCCTTAAACGCGTTTCGATGGTGTGCATAGCGGTCGTGTTCAGTTGTTTCGTGCTTCCCGACGCTCGAGCTCAAACGGTCATTAAATTGTGGCCCGATGGAAAAGCTCCCGGCGATAACATGGAATTGCCGGCCGAAGGGGATACATCAAAGCCTGGTCAAGGATTGGTTGCGGGCAAGCCAGTCATTCGGCTGGGCAATGTGTCGGTGCCCGAGATCCATTTCTATCCTGCCCCGGCTGATAAAGCGACCGACGTCTGTGTCGTGATTTGTCCCGGCGGCGGACACAGCATCTTGGCTTGGGACTTGGAAGGAACCGAAGTCGCCGAGTGGTTCAACTCGATCGGTGTTCATGCCGCGCTGCTCAAGTATCGCGTTCCGGCTCGAACCAAAGACCCTCGCTACATCGCAGCCGTCGAAGATGCGCAGCGCGCACTGAGCATCGTGCGCACTCGAGCTCAAGAGCTTAAGGTCAATCCGGCTAAGATCGGTATCCTCGGCTTCTCAGCCGGTGGTGAAACCGCAGCACTGGCAACTCTGTTGCCCGAGCGTCTATACAAGTCCATTGATAAGACAGATGAAACAACTTGGAAGCCGAACTTCTCATTGCTGATCTATCCGGCCTACTTGGTGAACAAAGAAGCTTCTGAATTGCTGCCGCATGTCAAAGTCGAAAAGGACACGCCGCGCATGTTCTTGGCTCATGCAGCCGATGATCCCGTCCGTCCGGAGAGCAGCGTACGACTGTGGTTGGAACTGAAGAAACAGAACATCCCGGCGGAACTCCATGTGTTTTCACAAGGAGGCCATGGTTACGGACTTCGCCAAACCGAAAAGGTCGTGACTACGTGGCCGCAGGCGGCTGAGAAGTGGTTGCGAGCCGAAGGCATTCTGCCGAAGTAATCGCCGCTCGCCGACTTGATAAACGTATTCTGCTCGTCCGTCTGCCGCCCGAGGATCAAACGCGGAAGACGGATTGATCGGTCTCGACGATCGAGTGAATCGAAATGGCCGTTCGTCCTTTGAAAGCACCGGGGGAGGCGTGAAACTTCACGACCCCTTCAATCTCGACATCCAGCGGACTACGTATGTCTTTTTCGGTGCTGATGATGTCACCGACGCGCAGGCCGAACAAGTCGCTCGTCTTGATCGTCGAATTGGCGAGAATCACCACGAGCTCAGCCGATGCTTCTTCGAGATTCTTGGCGATATGCGCTTGGCTCTCCGGCGTGCTGCGCGACGATGCATAGCCGACCCAACTGTTGCTGGTCAGCTTCGAGCCGATGCGCTCGATCGTATTGAACGGTATGCAGAGGTTGACCATGCCGCGCGTCTTGCCGAGCGTCAGTTCAAAACTGACGAGAATCACCACTTCGTTCGGCGGCACGATTTGAACGAGTTGCGGGTTGCTTTCGACTCGCTGGACTTCGATCTCAAGCTCGATGGCGTTAGCCCACGCCGAAGTCAACTCGCGAAAGAAGACGTTGGTGATGCGACTGGTCAAACGCAACTCAATGTCGCTGAGCGGTCGCTTGAGGGATGACTCGCCGATCGTCGCGCCGCCCAGCATGCGGTCGATGATCGGATAGAGCAGCGAGGGGCTGAGATCGAGAATCCAGTTCCCTTCGAGCGGATGCGGCTTGAGCAGATTGAAGCAGGTCGGAATTTCGAGACTGTAGACGAACTCGCTATAGGTCAACTGATCGACGCTGATGAGTTTGACTTCAACGATCGTTCGCAGAAGAGCCGACATCGAAGCGCCGAAGTTGCGTGCAAAGCCTTCGTGCAGCGACTGCAGCGCCCGCATCTGTTCTTTGCCGACCCGCTCGGGCCGTTTGAAGTCGTATGCTGGGCGACGCGTTGTCGAGGTGCCGCCGCTTTCTTCTGCAGCAGCGATTCGGCTCGGCTGTCCGCCGTGGTATCGGACATCGAGCTACTCGGTGCGGCCGCCGGTGCGGCGGCGGCAGCGGGAGCAGCCGGTGCGGCTGCAGCGGGTTTAGCCGCACCGCCCTTCTTGCCGCCGGCTTCCATCGACTTCAGCAGCTCTTCGACTTCGTTCCGTCCGAGGCTTTCCTCCGACATGTCGGCTTCCTCCTGAAGCAACATTCTGCCGATCCGCGACTCGGTCACACGTGCCTATGGCTCCGTGCACCGCTTGCGAATCCTTATTCTCGCAACTGTCCGTTTCCGGCCGTAGGTATTTATACGTGGTCAGTTCTTTCAATCCGCATGGACTGGCGCGCGCGCAGCTTGTCGGTACCGATACCGATCTCGGCACCTAACCCAAGCTCGCTCTGTCGTTCAGTCGCGTACTTGCGTTCACGATAACGCGGGCGCTGGAATCGACCAGTAACTGGAACTTCCCTACGGATTCGAATTCTTGAGTCACGATCGCGTCGGTATGGTGTGATCCGGTAACCATTGATGTGTTCGATGGCTTCCGTCGTTTCCTCGACGACTTTGACACTGGCGATCGGACCGAGCTGGCCGACCAATCTTCCTCCGAGGCTTGAGCGGCACCGGGAAGAATGCGGCATACCGGCATCACCGCGGATCTCGATCCTGCGCGATTGCAATTCACGAGCACGCGCGGCAGCAACGCTTCCGATACGCTGCGATGCACCAGCAAGCTCTCGCATGCGTTGCAGACACCCATGCGCTGGCACTTCGAATTGACGGTGATCTCGACAGCCATCGACGGATCGGCCGAGTTGATCGACATACACATGGCAATTGCCGTCGTAGTGTTTGATGACCGGCATCTTGGCTTCGGCCGTAACGCGTTCGATGAGTCCCCTTCCGCCGCGCGGAATGACGACATCGATGTATTCGGGGCGAGCCAGCAGTTCGCTGATCGCGGCTCGATCGGTCGTTTCAATCAACTGCACAGCATCCAGTGGAATACTCCAGCGCGAGCCGCATCGTTGAGGACCCGGACCAGTGCGGACGACGAGTGCTTGGCTTCTTTCCCGTCGCGCAGGACGGGCTGCTCTTCACGCAGATGCCTGCCGCGTCGACGGTCACATTCGACGCGATTCGTAAATGAAGAAGATCGTCCCGAGTGGAACGCGGACTTTGCGGACTTCTAAGCCGCTGGGCCGAAGCGATCCTTCGATGGTCTCCCCCACCGGATCGGGGAGTACCGCAATCTCTTCCAGTCCAGTCGCAATCGCCTCAATCCGCGTTTCATTGAGCCGCAAGGCGATCCACTGCGGCCGGCGATAGTCCGTAACCGTCTGCCGCAGCGATATCGAGTTCGTTGGCGTCGAGGATATCCGGCAAGCAATCTCGCAGGCTTTGAGCGCTCTCGCGCAGCCAACGGTTCTTAACGTGAGCTTGATGCTGACGAGCTGCGCTCCGGCCGCTTTGGTCAAGCAATGTCCTCGCAGTAACTTTAATCCAGTGAATCGACGATGGACACTCGCAACCCTTGCCCGGCAAAGCCCAGCCGCACACCCACGATGCTTTTCGCCAGTATGGCTTGAAACAGCCAAGCAGGTCAATCTCAGCCTTCTGCTAACCCACCATTGCAGGCATTTCCCCGGAACAAGCGTGCGAAGCACGTTGCTGAGCGTAACGGCGAAGCCGTACGGCCCGGGGCCGCCAACCAACTGCACCGAAGCGACGAACGTGCAGGGCTGTCGATCTGAATTGGATGCAGACAGAAATGGTGTGGACTGAAATAGGTGCGTGCGGACCGTTGTGGTAGTGAACGTCTAGCCGAGGGCTTCGCCCTGCCGCCCGCTGCCGGCGGCGAAGTTCGAGCAATGCGTTGAGCGTAACGGCGAAGCCGTACGGCCCGCCGCCAACCGACTGCACCGAAGCGACCAACGTGCAGAGCTGTCGGTCAGAATTGGTCGCAGAGAGAAATGGTGTGGACTGAAATAAGTGCGTGCGGGCTGGCGAGGTAGTGAACACCAGCTGAGGCTTCGCCCTGCCGCCTGCCGCCTGCGGCGAAGTCCGATCCGCTGCTGAGCGTAACGGCGAAGCCGTACGGCCCGGGGTTGCCAACCAACTGCACCGAAGCGACCAACGTGCAGGGCTGTCGATCTGAATCTGGATGCAGACAGAAATGGTGTGGACTGAAATAGGTGCGTGCGGACCGTTGTGGTAGTGAACGTCTAGCCGGAGGGCTTCGCCCTGGCCGCCTGCCGCCGGCGGCGAAGTTCGAGCCATTTGCTGAGCGTAACGGCGAAGCCGTACGGCCCGCCAACTGACTGCACCGAAGCGACCAACGCGCAGGGCTGTCGGTCTGAAATGGGTGCAAGGAGAAATGGTGTGGACTGAAATAGGTGCGTGTGGGCCGGTGTGGTAGTGAACGTCTAGCCGGAGGGCTTCGCTCCTTTTTCCACAGCTGCCGGTGGCCGTGACGTACGCCACGATTGCGGATGGGACCACCCAACTGCTCAAGCCGAGACGATCGACCAAACGATTGGTCTGATGCGGCTGCGTTGCCTTTGACTCGAGCTTGCTCGGGGCAGCAAGTTGCTTGGCGACAATAGAGATGCCGAGTTCGTCGGCTCGCCTCAGGGTAAATTCGCGATCGATCAAGATCGTTCGGCCGGCTTCGATAGCGATGAAGCGACCGCCGGCTCGATGTAGGTTTTCGATCGTTCGCAGTCCGATCGTCGGGACGTCGAATCGCATGTCTTGTTGCGGCTTGGCGACTTTGATCAATCCGAATCCGCCGCGCGGGCAGATGTCTCCTGTACGTTCGATGAGGCATCCGTTCCCTGATGGCTTCGACACCCAAGATGGTCCTGTCGCGAACCGTTACGCTCTGACCGATATCCAGCCGTCCCATTTCAGCGGCGATGGGAAGTGCAAAGTCGATGTCTTGCAGTTCGCGCACGGTCGGTTCGTGTCGAGTCAACGAACCTTCCTCAACCAACAACTGCGGGGCCGCTTGGCCTATCTCCAAGACATGAAAGCCGCGTTGTTCAACTAGGTTCACCACTGAACCGAGAATAGTGTCATCGCGTCGATCTCGGCGAGACAGTATGAAACTGTCCCACAGCGCCGAGAGGCAGGTCCAGTCGGGAAAGTGTCGGACCCAACCGAAGCGTTGGAATAGAATCCGGTCTTTGAAAAGTTTGCCGGCGAGCACGATGTCGCGCACTCCGTGCTTTTCAAAGAATCGTAACTGAGCGCCCAGCTTCGCGACGCCGAACCAGCGGAGTTCGCGAGCCGATTCGGCCAGCTGTGGATCAGCGTGATCCTTTACGGCTGCTACAACGACTTCGCGTCCGAGCGAATGGGCGTATTTGGCTGCTTCCAGTGGAAAGTTGCCCCAGCCCGCGATGATACCGATCGGTCCGGTTGATTCGTTGTGTGCATGAATCGGCACGGTCGATTCGACTCTCCGTTCCTGCATGCGCCACCACCCGTTCCGCTCTCAATGAAACCAATGTTCATTCACACTTGCTGCGACCAAGTCGCTCAAGCCGCTCGTCGCTCCGAATCGTCGCAGGCCGTCGATGACTCATCCGTCGATGAACGAATCGCATCTCGCAACTCAGCCAACTCATGTTCGATGTCTCGCAGTTGCTGGCGCATCTCGGGGAGCTTGCGTGTGATGGCGATTTGCATCATCGAATGCTTTTGCGGAGCTGCCGGACTGCCTTGCCAGACTTCACCGGCCGGAATGTCGGTCATGACACCGGCCTGAGCGGCAATGACGACGCGATCTTGGATATGAAGGTGGTCTTTGATCCCGACTTGTCCACCCATAACGACATAGTCGCCGGTGGTACTGGAGCCGGCGATGCCCACGTGCGCGCACAGCAGGTTGTGCTTTCCGATGCGGCAGTTGTGTCCGATCATGACTTGGTTATCCAGCTTGGATCCTTCGCCGATGACAGTCGGTCCGTAAGTACCTCGGTCGACCGTCGTGCAAGCACCCAGTTCTGCATCGTCGTGAACTTCTACCCAACCGAGCTGAGCCGTGCGCACATGTTTGCCGGCGACCATTCTGTAGCCGAATCCAAAGGCTCCCAACACGACGCCGGCATGCAGCGTGACTCGGTCACCGACCAGAGTTCCATCATACAGCGTCGCGTTCGGATATATGCAACAGTCTTTACCGACGCGGCAATCGGTCATGATCTGAACCCCGGAGTGGATCGTGGTTCCATCGCCGACGACCGAACCGGCTCCGATGACGGCGTGCGGAAAGATGGTCACGTCGCGACCGATCTGAGCCGACGGATGAATCGACGCTGAGGGGTCGATCCCTGTGGGTGCGACGGAGCGTTGTCCGCGCAGTGCGATGATGATCTTTTCAAATGCGGCGTGCGGTTTGGCGACGACCAATAGTGATTGCGAAGCAGACGGAAAGCCTTCCGGCACGACTGCGGCAGCCGCCGGCGATCGCCCCAATGCTTCCGCGTACCGAGCGTTATCTACGAGCGTAATGCAACCCGACTCAGCACTCAGTAGAGGCAGAGCGGTGGTGATTTTTAAGTCGGCATCGCCTATGACGCGCCCCTCTACGAGCTCAGCCAGCTCGCCAAGCGTCATTACCGTCATCATGGCCTCCTTACTTCCGATGACTCGGTCTTTCGGCAAGATGGATAGCATCTGGCAGGCGACGTGACAACAGCGATTTTCGTTTGACGGACCGTTCGATTCGAGCCGGCCTCGCGCGAAGAAGTCTGCCGGTACTACCGGTTGTTCGGATTAGTACGTGTTAAGGCCGGGAAATCGCTGCGCACACGAGACCGTCCCCTGGCTCGCCTCTCAGGCTCTCTTTAAGTTGGGAGTCGGTGAACTTTTTTGTGCTCGCCCAACTTCATTCCTGAAATATCCCCGCGATGCTCGAGACGTCTGGCATCTGTGGGTTGTGATCTCGGCCGACAATCCATGCCGTTTCCAAGCTCCCACGAATCGATTGCGATGACGAATTCTCGCGGTTCAACTGCCGGCGCAGAGGGTGAGTTGTCGTGAAGCGCTGGCTCATAACCTGTTTGAAAATCGGACTGCCGCTCGCGCTGTTCGTTTGGCTGCTGCGGCAAATCCCTGCGTCGGATTACGAGGACTTTTTCTCGCGGCCCAAGCGATGGGACTGTCTATTGGGAGCGCAAGCAATCGCTCTCGTTGCCGTCATCATCACCTTCACGCGTTGGCAGAAACTGGTGCATGCATTCGGCATCCCGTTCACCACGGCGGAAGCAATGAAGCTCGGGTTTCTGAGCTACTTCATGAACTTCGTCTCGTTCGGCAGCATCGGCGGCGACTTGTTCAAAGCCGTGCTGGTCGCCAAGCAAAAACCGCAAGCGAGGCCTGAAGCTGTGGCCAGCGTGCTGCTTGATCGAGCCATCGGCCTGCTGGGCTTGATCATCTTGGCTGCTATCTCACTGGTCATCTTTCCGCCGAAAGAACTATCTGCGGTCTTCGTCAGCATTCGGGATGTTTCGATCATCCTGTCGATCGGTTCGATCGTGGCTTTGATGCTGGCCGTGTTTTCCGGCCGTTGGTTCGATCGCTTGATTAACTGGGGAGAGCGTCTGCCGATCCTCGGTTCTCCGCTGGCGAAATGGCTCGCGGCGCTTGCGCATGCTGCGCAGCGACATGCCCCGATCGTGTCTTTGATAGTCGCCAGCGTATGTGTCCACTCGATGCTGGCTCTTTCGATCTACCTTATATCCTGTGGACTCTATCCCGATCATCCGTCGCTCACAGAGCATTTGTTCGTGGTTCCGACCGGAATGGCGGCCGGAGCACTTCCCCTGGCTCCAGGTGGATTGGGAACGCAGGAATTTGTGCTGGATCGTTTGTTCGGAATGCTGCAGGATCGAACCGGCAGCTATTCGGGCGTGCTCGTGTCGACTGTCTATCGTCTGATCACTCTTGCCATCGCCGGCATCGGTCTGGTCTATTATGGAACCAGTCGCGGAAAAGAATTGGCAGAGGCTCGAGTCGCGGCCGAAGAGCTTGCTCGCGCCGACGAATCGCGCGAGCCTCAGTCCTGACGCAACGGATGGTTAACGGAAGTCGCGTGGTGCTCAGTCGCTGCCGCGCGGCGACTTCTTGCTAACGAGGGAACGCAGAGCACTCTATGGGACTCCATCGCAAGTTCGTTCTCATGGCGGCTGCAGCTTGCTCGATAGCCGCGATCACTCCGATCTATGGTCAATCCGTTCCGTCGCAGCCACCTGCCGTAGGCGACTCAACGCCTTCTGCAACTCCCGGCAAAGTTCAGATCACGATTCGACAGAATCGAAGCGGTTCTGCAGTGATCGCTGTTCGACCTCGCAGTTGGGCGCAAGCCATAGAGAAATGGAAGCAGTTCCGTTCCGCTCAAGGACATGAGATCGTCGAGCTCGATAGCTCGTTGTCGCGAGACGAGTTGCAGCAATCGATTCGTCGTATTGCCGCCGAGCGCAGCCGAGGAACGGCGGAGAAGCGGATCGGTTATGTGATCTTGATGGGCGATGCACCTCAAGGTGAACGACCTATTGCGCATGTCCAGCCGAAGCCTCCGAAACGAGGTGCCGGACCGCTTGATCCTGCCGTAGTGATTCCGACCTTCTATCGCGAATCGACCGCGCTGGTGAAATACGGCGGCGATAAAGAACTGGCTACAGATGTGCCCTATGCCGATCTCGATGGTGACGAAATCCCCGAGCTGGCTATCGGGCGCATACCGGCGGATACATCGGCTGAGCTGAAAGAGTGTTTGTCGCGCACCATGGCTTACGAGCAACTGAACGACTTCGGACCGTGGCGTCGCGAACTGCGCGTGGTTGCAGGAGTCGGCGGCTTCGGCGCGCTTGCTGACGGTGTGATTGAGATGACGACTCGCCGCTTCCTCACCGATCGCGTGCCGAGTTGGGCTGATGTGTGCACTTGACTTACGCAAGCCCCAACAGCCCCTACTGTCCCGATCCGTTTAAGTTCAGCGAAGCCACTCTGGAGCAGCTCAATGCGGGGAGTATGTTTTGGGTTTATGTCGGACACGGCCATGTTCGCAATCTGGATTTTCTTCGCGTCGAACAAGATTGGCTGTGCATCCTTCACGATTCGCAAGTGCCGCAAGTCAACACGCAGAGACCGCCGATCGCCGTCTTTTTGGCTTGCTACACCGGCGCGTTCGATGCTCAAGAAGACTGCATCGCCGAACAGATGGTCCTCAGCCCGAAAGGTCCTCCGGCGGCGCTGGCCGCGACCCGCGTCACCGGACCTTACGGTTTAGCGTCACTTGCAGGCGAGATCCTCGACGAGTGCATTGAGAAGCGGACTGAAACGATCGGCATGATGATGCTCAACGCACGACGTCAGATGTTCGTGCCCGATCGAGCTCCGGACGAATCATCGTCGGCCGCAGACTCCGTTCCGGTCGATCCGAAGGATGCGCAAATGGAGATGATCACAGCCATTGCCAAAGCGCTCAGTCCCGATGGCCATGATCTGAGACAAGAGCGGATCGAACATGTGTGGCAACTGCATCTGCTTGGTGATCCGCTGTTGCGAGTCCAACGGCCGCAGGAGATTGCAATCGATGCGCTCGACGCAGCGCTGGCAGATGCCGAGATGCAGATTAACGGCCGTGCTCCTCATGCGGGCAAGCTCACTGTTCAACTGGCACGACGCCGAGATCACTCGCCGGCCGGATTGTTCACAGCCGGAAATTTCACGACGGATCCGAACGTGAGACAGAAGATGCACTCGACATATTCAGGAGCCAACGAGCGCGTGGTGATCGAATGCGCTCAGGACGTGGATGAACCGGGGCGATTCGTTTGTTCAATCAAGGTTCCCAAAGACACACCGCCGGGTCGCTACGATGTGCGAGCCTTCCTGCAAGGCGACGCCAATTGGTCCGCCGGACATGCGCCGGTACAAGTCAGGCGCCCGCCGAAAAATGGGAAGTAGGGCTAGTGGCTAGAGGCTAGAGGCTAGAGGCTAGTGGCGGCATTTCAAATTTCAAATTTTAGATCTTAAATCTTAGATATCGGATTCCGGATTGTGCTCGTTAGCCGTTCGCACGCGACCGATGCAGTCGGCTTCGGGATGGTCGGAATCATTTGATCTGACTAAGATTGGATGTGTCGACAACAGTCGATAACCTGCCCGACCTCCCCGCCTGCCGAGATTTTCCCGCCTCCATTATCCAATCCGATTGCGCATTGATTTCCGAGCTTGCCGCACATGATGTGACAAAACCGGATGTCGAGCCGTCGGTTTTTACGGATTCGCTGATATCGCAATGACGCAGATGAACGGTTTCTTGATTCGATCGCGTTTGGTCTTTGGGCTTTGTGTCGGTATGTGCAGAGCGGAATCCTTCGCTGGGCCGACTCGTAGGGTTTTGGCGGCGATGTTGTTTATGGCCGCGACCTGTTTGAACCCGCAGCTCGCTTGCGGTGAGGACGACGAGTTCTACAAGACACGCATCGAACCGGTGCTGAAGAAGAGCTGTCTCGAGTGCCACTCGCATGCAACGGGCGAAGCATCCGGCAACCTGATGCTCGACTCGCAAGCCGGTGTCACCGCCGGTGGAACGCGCGGCACAGCGCTGGTGGCGGGCAAGCCTGAAGCGAGTTTAATGATCCGCGCGATCGAGTACGGCGATGCGGATTTCCAAATGCCGCCCGACGGAAAGCTCGCGCCGGAAGTAATCGCTGATTTCAAGAAGTGGATCGCAGACGGAGCCAAAGGGCTGCCGGCCGGTGTGGCTCCTGCTAAGACCGGTATTCAGCGGCTGACCGCCGACAACGCACAGACTCACTGGGCCTATCGATTGCCTGTTAAAGCACCGTTGCCGGATCTGGTCGCTGCGGTGCAGGCAAAGGATGATGCAGCGCTGGACGATGCGGCTCGCTCTAGATGGTCGAGGCATATCGAAGCGGCGAACGATCCGATCGACGTCCTCATTCGTGCCAAGCTGCTCGAAACGGGAATCGAGCCGTCAGCAGAAGCCTCGCGCCGCGATTTGGCTCGCCGTGCTTATTACGATTTGACCGGCTTGCCTCCATCGGCTGCAGAGCTCGCTGCTTTCGTGAACGATGCGAGGCCGACCGAAGCGGCGCTGGCTGCACTGATCGATCGACTCTCGGCTTCGCCTCATTTCGGCGAGCGATGGGCTCGATACTGGATGGATGTGGCTCGCTACGCAGACACCAAGGGATATGTCTTTCGAGAAGATCGCGAATACGCAGAAGCGTTTCGTTATCGTGATTGGTTGATTCAGTCGTTCAACGATGATCTGCCGTATGATCGATTTGTGAAGTCGCAATTGGCCGGCGACATGATTGATCCGGAGAATGCTGCGGGCCAAGTTCCGGCGCTAGGGTTCTTGACGCTCGGTCGTCGCTTTCTGAACAACAAGCAAGACATCATCGACGATCGGCTCGATGTCACCGCGCGCGGGCTGATGGGGCTGACTCTGGCATGTGCTCGCTGTCACGATCACAAATACGATCCGGTCGATCAAGCCGACTACTACGCTCTGTACG
The DNA here is from genome assembly GCA_046349815.1 of Pirellulales bacterium. Classification (GTDB taxonomy): domain Bacteria; phylum Planctomycetota; class Planctomycetia; order Pirellulales; family Pirellulaceae; genus Aureliella. Next base: position 19,713 of record JAXMBQ010000009.1, read on the forward strand.
GTGTGTTTTTGAATACGGAAGAACCGGGCGGAGGTCCGTGGCCTCATCGGCTTTCTGAGTCCAATGAGACACGCAAGGCGTTCGTCTTTCTGCGCGGACAAGCCGGCAATCGGGGGCCGGAGGTGCCGAAGCGTTTCGTCGGTTTCCTGTCTACGGAGAAGAAGCCTTTTGAACGAGGGAGCGGGCGCGAAGAATTGGCAGAGAGCATTGCGTCGGGGGCCAATCCGCTAACAGCTCGTGTATTCGTCAATCGAGTATGGATGCGATTGTTCGGCGCATCGCTCGTCGATTCGCCCAGCGACTTCGGCGTGCGCTGTCCCGCCCCCAAGCAACAAGATGTGCTCGATCACCTTGCGGTCGATTTCGTTGCAGAGGGTTGGGACGTCAAACGATTGATTCGGCGACTGATGCTATCCGCTGTCTATCGTCAATCGAGCTTGGCCGTCGGCCGCGGTGCCGCACTCGATACCGAGAACTCATTGCTGTGGCGCATGAATCGTCGACGCATGGACTTCGAATCTTTGCGCGATGCCACGTTGTCAGTGACCGGGCAACTCGAAACCAAAGTGCTCGGGCCTTCGGAGAAGATTCACGAGATTCCCTATTCAAAGCGGCGGACCGTGTATGCGTACATTGATCGCCAGAATTTGCCCGGATTGTTTCGCAACTTCGACGTAGCCAGTCCCGATGCGCATTCACCTCAGCGTTTGCCGACAACGGTGCCGCAGCAGGGACTCTATCTGCTCAACAGCCAATTCGAGACGATGTCAGCCAAGCAACTGGGCGATGCCATCCAAGCCGAAGCGAGCGTCGGTGACGGAGCTCGCGCGGCTACGATCAAGAAACTGTTTCAGTCGGTCCTCTCTCGAGATCCCGATGCGGAAGAGTTGGTATCTGCCGGCGAATTTCTATCGGCGACATCACCGCGCGATGCCGCCGCTTCGCTTGAACGCTGGATCTGCGGCTGGGGCGAATTTGATCCTGCGACCGGCAAGCTGAACCGTTTCGAACGTTTGCCGTTTTATAACGGGAAGAGTTGGCAAGGTGGTAATGAGTTGCCGGATGCGAAGCTCGGCTGGGTGATGCTCAATCGCGATGGCGGGCATCCTGGGAATGATTTGCAACATGCTGCCGTGCGGCGCTGGATAGCGCCCAAAGCGGGATTCGTATCCGTGCGCGGGCGACTCAATCATCCCTCCGATCAAGGTGACGGCGTTCGCGGCTCACTTATTTCGGATCGCCAAGGACGCATTCAAGAGTGGCTTTCCAAGAAGCAAGAAACGCGAACGGAAGCGGCGAAGATCCAAGTCGAACAGGGAGAGATCCTCGATTTCGTCACCGACTGTTTGGAGTCCCCGACGCATGACGGATTTCAGTGGAAGGTCCGTATTCGATACGAAGACGGCGGTGAATTCGATTCGTCGCGTGAGTTCCCCGGTCCTGTGATGCCGCCTCTTTCGCCGATCGATCAGCTCGTTCAAGCCCTACTTGCGTCGAACGAGTTTGCGTTCATCGATTAGGCCGGCAAACGCGTGCCTCATTGAACTGCAGCTTGAAACGGCCTGCATGATACTGCATGCATAAAAGAGCCGACGCGAGCATCCGCCGGGGGCGGACACTCGCGTCGTTTCGAGGTGGTTGGAAACCGACCGCGGTGTGATTTGTTAGTGTGCGTTGGGAAGCGGCAGTGATTAGCCGCCGAGTTGGTTGCTGACCGTCGTGAAGCTGGACTTGGCCTTGGTGCCGATCGTACCGATGGTGCCCAAGCAGACAACGACGATAAGAGCGAGCATCACGGCGTATTCAACCGCGGTAGGTCCATCTTCACTACGGATGAAACGGCTCAGTTTGCGAGCGAGGTTTTTCATTTCGGGCTCCCGACTTGATTATCTAAAATGCTTCGTTTTTCTGTTTGTTTTTTCACAGTCGACTGCTGACGACTGCTTGGTAATGTCTCGTCGCTGCCTTGCGGCATCACGGCTACTTACAGCATGCCCTTACAGCATGCCTGAGTAAGCAAAGTAGCCGATAGCGGCGATGGTCATTGGGATACCGTAAGGAAGCAGCAACATGCGGCTCTTGCGGTTTTGAGCAATGTCGTACAGTTTGTCCGCATTGCGCACATCGGCAACTTCCTTGACGATGGCTTGAGCTTGTTCAAAGTGCTTGCGCCAGCCTCGAACCCAAGCGATCTGACCGAGGGCCATGATCCCGCCGACGATGGTCGTAGCGGCAAAGATCCACAAGGTGTGTTCGATTCCGACGAAGGCAGCGATGCCGGCCAGGAGTTTGACGTCACCTGCGCCCATGCCTCCGATCAAGTGGAGGAAGAACAGGCAGGCGAAGCCGATGACGGTGGCTGCCAGGCTGATACCCAGACCGGCCCAACCGCCGATGATGAAACTGTAGATCCAGCCCGCAACAATCAGTGGATAGGTGATGTTGTTGGGGACTTTGAGGTACAGTCCGTCGATGACGGCAGCGACGACAAGCGTCACGGAAACGGCCCACATCACCCAGTGTTCGGTGAAGTGCGCCAGAATTTGATCGAACAACATGATTCCCGAAACCCCATTCCCGAAACACGAGTGCTCTGACTGCAACCGCAAGGGCGGAAGTGAATCACAAAGATTCACCGCCTCAGATGCGGCGCGGTCTCCGCCAGTTCAACGTAGGTTGCAGATCCAAATCAATACGGTCATGGCGAGTGTGCCCATACAGCACATCATCTCCCATAGTCCGGAGATCGATTCGATCGGTAGCAGGTTCAAAGGCATGATGCAGAACCCCTTTCATAAACGTGGAAAGAACACGACCGGCAGCAACAACTACCGGTCGCGGTTGTTTCCACACCACTAAGCGTGCGCAGTCCCGAAGAACTGACGCTCATTAGCCGCCAAGCTGGTTGGCAACGCTTTGGAAGGTCGAGTTGGCTTTGGTGCCGATCGTGCCGATCGTGCCCAAGCAAACCACGACGATGAGAGCCAGCATCACCGCGTATTCAACTGCGGTTGGGCCGTCTTCAGACTTCAGGAAGCGTTTGATCTTTGAGGCGAAGTTCTTCATAGCATCTCTCCGATTGCGATGGCCGCTCGACTCGGTGTTGAGTACGAGCACAGGAAAAGAGAACAACAACCGTGATTCTCAGTCGGCCTTCGGCTTCGCCATCGCCGGGGGACCGAGGGGTCACGAACATCGCTGAGGGAGCAGACGCAAACTGCGCACTCGATAAGTGCGCTTCCGTTTACCTGCTCATTCAGCTTGGCACTTGAAACCTAGGTCAGCTCCGTACCTTGTCAAATCGAACGATCACAAAAAAGTTGCGGATTAGATAAAGCCTTAGGCGACGGGAAATCGTTCGACATGCCGGCACGGTATCGTCGTTACACCCGTTACAATCGAAGCCGAATTGATCGCGTGCAATCACGCGGATACCAGACGATGCGCAACGGATAGGAACTTAATTCGTGACACACGATCGCAGACGCAGAATCGGCATCCTCACCAGCGGCGGTGATTGCCCGGGACTCAACGCCGTGATTCGCGGCAGCGTGAAGACTGCTGTCAATCTCGGCTACGAAGTAGTCGGTTTCTTGCGAGGTTATGAAGGACTGGTCGAACCTGTCAGTACCATGCCGCTGGATATGGAGAACACTTTCGGTATTCTCAACCAAGGGGGAACGATACTCGGTTCGACGAACAAAGGTCGTTTCAGTGCCAAGGTCGGCGTCGAACAAAAAAAACAGCTCGATCCCGACTTGGTGGCTCAGGCAGCGCGCACGTTGGAAGAGCACGAGATCGATGGACTGATCTGCATCGGCGGCGATGGCTCGCTGACCATCGCCGACGAACTCTATCGTTACGGATTGCCGGTCGTCGGCGTTCCGAAGACGATCGATAACGATCTGGGTTGCACCGCTTTCAGCTTTGGTTTTGACAGTGCCGTGGCTTGCGCGACCGACGCGCTGGATCGACTGCACACGACAGCGGCCAGCCATGAACGCATCATGGTGCTGGAAGTGATGGGGCGGCATACGGGCTGGATCGCTTTGCATGCCGGGATCGCCGGCGGCGGCGATGTGATTCTCATCCCGGAGATCGACTGGTCGTTTGAAAACGTCTGCGCCAAAATCATCCAGCGCAAACAAATGGGTAAACGCTTCACGCTGGTCGTGGTTGCTGAAGGAGCTCATCTGCCCGGCGGCAGCTTGGTGACTCTCGATGCAGCTTCCGCTGATCGTCAAGTTCGGCTGGGCGGCATAGGACAGCGCGTGGCTGATGAGATTCAAGCTCGACTCAACGCCGAGACGCGATGCGTGGTGCTCGGACATCTGCAGCGAGGGGGATCGCCCACTTATTTCGATCGCATGTTGGCCACGCAGTACGGCGTTCACGCAGTGCGTCTCGTCGAGGAGGGGCGTTTCGGTGAAATGGTTACCTACCAACCTCCTCACGTCTCAAGCATTCCGATATCAAATGCGACAGCGAAGCTTTCCTGCGTAGATCCGTTCGGCGCGGGAGTCGTTGCAGCGCGAGCACTGGGGGTAAGCTTCGGCGACACGCCGCAATTCGTGAACCCGTTTCCGGAATCTCGAGTGCGTGCGCAGACATACGCCGAACGCTATAACGCCACTCACGAACATTGGGCGATCCTGGAAGGGGACTACGAGTAACCGAACCGGGATGTGCCGCCTGCGGCAGGGTCTCGGAGTTTACTTCTCTTTCCATTTCTTCGGCTCAGCGCAAGTGCGGCCCCTTGTCACATCGAATATACTTGTCTGGACAAGTATTGTTTGGATTGATAGGCTCGCGGTTGATAGCTTCGCGCGAATGTAGGAGCGTCCGAGCCGCCGAGAGCTGATCGTCACGCTGAGCTCGCATCCCATCCGACATTGATTTTGAGGAGAGACGACATGGTCACATTCACCGACGAAAACGCAGAACCGGATGTAATCGTCATCGGCGGCGGACCGGCCGGCAGCACGGCTTCGACATTGATTGCACAAGCCGGCTACAAAGTCACACTCTTCGAGCGTGAGAAGTTTCCTCGCTATCACATCGGCGAATCGCTGATCCCGGAAACGTATTGGGTGCTCGAGCGGTTGAATATGCTGCCCAAGATGCGAGCCAGCAAGTTCGTGCACAAGCACAGCGTGCAGTTCGTCAGCCCCAGCGGCAAGCAATCGGCTCCTTTCTACTTTTACGACAACAAGCCGCATGAGTGCTCGCAGACTTGGCAAGTCGTGCGCAGCGAGTTTGATCAGATGATGCTGAACAATGCTCGCGAGCACGGAGTGAAAGCCTACGAAGAGACTCGCGTTCGCGATGTGATCATGGAAGGAGATCGAATCGTCGGTGTGAAGTTGCATCAGAAAGACGGATCGACACGTGAAGTGCGGGCCAAGATCGTAGTCGACGCGAGCGGACAGACCGGCTTGCTGATGAACAAGTTCGGAACTCGCATATGGGATCCCGAACTGAACAAAGGCGCAGTTTGGACTTACTGGGAAGGCGCTTATCGCGATACCGGCCGCGATGAGGGGGCGACCGTTGTATTGGCGACTTCCGATCGCAACGGATGGTTCTGGTACATCCCTTTGCATGACAACCGAGTCAGCGTCGGCGTGGTTGCTCCGTTCGATTACTTGTTCGGCCAAAACCGCGGCAGTCACGAAGACATCTACAACCAAGAACTTGAGCGGTGCCCCACGGTGAAGGAGCGGGTGTCCGGTGCTAAACGCATCACCGGATATTTTGCAACTCGTGATTATTCCTATCGCTGCACAAAGGTCGCCGGCGACGGCTGGGTTACGATCGGTGACGCATTCGGCTTCCTCGATCCGCTCTATTCTTCCGGTGTGTTGCTAGCGCTGCGTTCCGGTGAGTTGGCTGCGGATGCGATTGTCGAAGGTCTCGGCAAGGGAGACACATCCGGGGAGCAACTCGGCAAATGGGGACCGCTGTTGAACCAAGGCATCGACCGTATGCGTCGCTTGGTCTGCGAATACTACGACGGTTTCAACTTCGGCAACTTCGTACGTTCATATCCGAACTTGCGAGGCACGATCACTGACTTGCTGATCGGCGATTTGTTCGAAGATAAAGTGGATAAGGTCTGGGCGCCGATGGAATCGCTCTACGGTGACGAAAAGAAAGTCATCCACGCATGGAGCGAAGGTTGTCCGGCAGATCAAGCCGAGAACAAGTCGAACGAACTGCACTTGCCGGAAGGTGTTAGGCCGTAGTTCGCAGAAGGCGAAACGAGCGAAAACAAGAAAAGCCATGGTCCTGCTTAAAAGCAGACCATGGCTTTTTTCATTTAGTGGATGAAGGGGACGAGCTGAAGTCTGAACGCGGACGTTCGGAAATCTTAAGTTTAGGACCTCAGATCGGTGACTTCAGATTTCAAATTTCAAACAGCAGACTTCAATGACATTGCTCTCCCAGCTCCCAGCTCCCAGCTCCCAGCTCCTAGCTCCTAGCTCCTAGCTCCTAGCTCCTAGCTCCTAGCTCCTAGCCACTAGCCACTAGCCACTAGCCACTAGCCACTAGCCACTCCTTTCTCTTGAACCGTCGGCCTGGGCCGGCTACACTTTTGATTGTTTCACTCCCTCCCCTACCGCCAAGACCGGAAAGATTGCCGTTGCGGCTCGCCACTGTCGGGTTCATCGGTCTTACGCTTCCCACCTTGTTTTACTTCCTCCGGTCGGCACCAACGGTTTTTGAAACCGATCCCACCTGAACATTCCTACCTCCGTAAGCTGAATCCCATGAAACGGCGATCCGCATGGTTGGTCGCGGCCTTGGCTGCCGCGCCGTCGATCATTTCGTTTTCCCGAGCCGATGAACCGCCGCAAGTTCAAGCACCGGCAACCGCAACCGCCTCTTCCGAAGCAGCCGATCGGATCGATCCCGTCGTGGCCGCTCGCCGCGTTGTGCTCAACTTCCGCGAAGAAGCCTGGCTGCCCGCTTTGACTTGGCTGGCTCAAGAGCTGAATCTCAATCTGGATTGGCAGCAGTTGCCCGAGGGAACGCTCAGTCTTCACAGCACGAAAGACTACTCGTTGTCCGAAGCCGAAGACTTGATCAACATGCAGTTGCTCGGTCGCGGATTTACATTGCTCAAGCGCGGCGAAGTACTGCGACTCGTACCGCTCAAGGACATCGATATTACGCTTGTCCCTCGAGTCGACGCCGGAGAGCTCGAAAAGCTGGAGCGTCATCAAGTTGTGCGCGTGACCTTGCCGCTCGAGTGGATGTTGGCCGACGAAGCGGCCAAGGAATTCAAGCCGCTGCTGAGTCCCTACGGTCAGATGTTCCCGATGGCAAGCACCAATCGTTTGGAAGTGCTTGACGCCGTCGTTAACTTGCGCGAGCTGGTGCGATTGCTGACCAAAGCCGAATCAGCCGACAGTCGCCGCAGTCGCGTGGCTGAGTTTAAGTTGAAGTTTCGCAAGCCCGATGACATCGCGGCTAAGGTGCGTCAAGTGCTCGGTCTACCGCCTGATGGTCGCGAGGCACGGTACGGTCAGACGCAGCTCGATATCGAACAGGCCCGCTTTAAGGCAGAAGCGGTCAAGCAGCTCGGAACCAACGCGCGCGAACTGTTGACTGATAATAAGAAGCCTGATGTCTTCATTGTCGTCAACGATGAGGAAAGTAGCCTGCTGGTGAATGCTCCGCCGGATAAGTTGGAGCTCGTGAGGCAGACCATTGAGGCGCTCGATAAGCCTCTGCCGCCGGTGGAATCTCCTTCGACTTGGGAAACGATCAGTCGCGTCAAAGTGCATCCTGTGGCGGGTTTTGATCCCGAAACGGTTTCCAAGCTGCTGTTGTCGCTGCAAGAGCGAGGCAACCTGGCGAAAGAAACTCGTATTCAACATGAACCGGCGTACAACCGCATCATTGCGTTCGCTTCACCGGAAGACCAACTGACGATCGCACAATTGATCGAGAGCTTCCGTGCCGAGAAGCGATCGGCCGCTGTCCTGTCGTTAAACTCCGTTACACCGCAGTACGCAGTCAGCGCGATTCAACTGATCTTGAAGAACCCGCAACGCCCGATAGCTCCTCCGGCGGTGGCCATCGATGGCCAGTTTCAGATCGAAGCCGATCCTGAGAACAGTCGCTTGCTTCTGTGGGCTACACCTGATGAGCTAAGCGAGGTTCGTCAGTTCTTGGCGCAGCTCGGCGAAGGTCCGGCTGAAACGACTCCTACGGCTCAGATGCATGTCGTGAGTCTCGGGGGAGGTGATTTGGATGCGATGACTAAACGTATGAAAGTCATCTGGAGTGAGATCAGTGACTCGCCCCTGATCATTGAAGGGCGAGAAAAAGAGGCCCGCCAGGATAAAGACAAGAGCGATTCCACGGGAGCGGAATCGAATCAGCCGACGGTACCGGCGCCTGTCGAATCATCCTCCGTACCACCGCTCGGCGGACCGAACAACGAGTCTGTCTCACAGGACAGCCGGTTGGTATCGACTGTCGCCGCATCCGATACAGGCAAGGCGCCGGATGAAAAAGAAGCACCGGCCGCGGGCTCGCCGCCGGTCCGAATTATCGAGGGACCGCAAGGTGATGTGGTCATCGTGTCTCGCGACCCGGCCGCTGCGGCCAAGGCTAAGCGGTTGCTCGAGCAGTTCATGCCCGGTCCAGACGACGTGCATGTCGTGGCCCTCAAGCATTCTCAGGCATATCCCGTCAAACGCCAGCTTGAAGAGATGCTGGGGATTTCGGCCACCGCCATCGCAGCATCGAAGCCGGTCAAGCTCTCGTCGGCTCGACCGCTGACGATCGATGTCGATACGCGAACCAATCGCTTGCTCATTCAGCACGCGACGCCGCAGCAGTTGAAGTTGGTGAAGGAGTTCATTCCGCTGCTTGACCAACCCGTTCAAGAGGACGCACGACTGGTGCGACAGCAGCGAGTCTATCGCTTTAAATACCGACGCGCTTCAGAGGTGGCTGAAACGGTTAAGGAGGTTTATCGCGACCTTCTGAGTATCAACGACCGCGTGTTCGCCTCTTACGCGAATTCCAGGCCGGTCGGATACAACCAGAACGTTGCGGCCACGGCTACGAACCCGGAATATCAGGGATTGCTGTCGGTCGGGGTGGATTCGGAAGCCAATTTGTTGATCATTTCGGCTCCCGGTTACCTGATCGAAGACGTCGTTAAGCTGGCAGAGTCTGTAGACACGCCGAGTGACGGACCGGCATTGGCAGTCATACCGCGGACCGGGGATTCGTCCGACGCGAAATTCAAAGAAGCCATCTCGCGAATCCTGAAAAAACGCTAGGCGACCCGAATCGGGGTGCCTCCACCTGTGCGAGGCAGTTCGGAACAGGCCGCCGGCGGAGTTTTTGCCCTTTTCGACGAGGTCGATTTTTGTAAGATATTTGAGCGGAAAAGGTTTTGCGTTCCGGGAAAATAGAGTGACTCTGCGGCTCGCCATAACCATTTAGGGATGGAAACTGTCCTTCCTGCGATGGTGCGAGAGCCGCGAGGCGGCTGCTCAGGCCTGCCAGATTCTCCGTTGCGTGGGCCGTCTCCCTTGCGTGTGCCGGTGTTGGGATGGATCGTCTCTCTTGCGTGCCAGGATGCGCAGTTCGGCAACTCGATAATTGCTGTGCAGACCAATGACGGCGGATGACTCGCCGACTCGGTCGCAGCGGAATCGGCGCGAGTGGCTTCCCAAGTGTTCGATAGGTGTTCGGTTTATTTAGGTGAAAAATGGATCTCGTAAAGCTTCGCAATATCGGCATCAGTGCTCACATCGACTCGGGTAAGACAACGTTGAGCGAACGGATCCTGTTTTACACCGGTCGAATTCACAAGATCGAGGAAGTCAAAGGCGGCGGCGACGACGCCTGGAGCAGTGGACCATATGGAACGCTGGAAAAGACGCCGGGATTACGATCACCAGCGGCGACGATGTTCCGGTGGCAGATCTCAGATCAACCTCATCGATACCCCCGGCCGCGTGGACTTTACATTCCGAAGTGGAACGCAGCTTGCGCGTGCTCGACGGTGGCGCAACAATTTATTAAGTCGGTGGTGTGCAGAGCCAATCGTTGACGGTCGACCGTCAAATGCGCGCTACAACGCGTTCCCCGTTTGTGCTTCATCAACAAGATGGACCGCACCGGTGCCAATGCTCGTCGCGCTGTCCGGCAGATGAAGGAAAAAGCCAACACGGACGCCATCCGCAATTTTTTGAATTCCGATGGGAGCGGCGACGGCTTTCGCAGGCGTCATCGACCTGATCACGATGAAGGCTTACTACTTCGACAGTTCAGACAGTGAAGATATTCGCAGATCCCGGCTGAATACCGAGACGAGACGGCTGAAGAGCGTCGTTTCGATATGCGAAAGTCTGTCGATGTACAGCGACGAGATGATGGAACTGCTGCTCAGCGAGAAGAGTACCGACCGAACTGATCCATAATGTCATTCGTCAGTCGACACAACAACAGGTGCAACGCCGGTCTTCGTCGGCTCCGCGTTCCGGAACAAGGCGTGCAGCTGCTGCTCCGGCGCCGTCGTTCGCTACCTGCCCAGCCCGCTCGACCGCCAGATCAAGCTCATAAAGTCGAAGACGAAACACAACGTATGGTGCTGAAGCCCGATCCGAACGAACCGTTCGTCGGCATGGCGTTCAAGATCGTCGAAGATCCGTACGGTCAGCTCACGTTCATGCGCATTACCAAGGCAAGGTTGTCAAAGGTGGAAATGTACACGAACCAGCGTACCGGCCGTAAAGAACGCTTCAGCCGTATCGTTCGAATGCACGCTGACAAGCGTGAAATTGATTCCGCTGAAGGTGACATCGTTGCCATCATGAGCATCGATTGCGCCCTCCGGTGAAACCTACTCCAACGAACGCAACTATTGTTCCTTTGGAATCGATGTTCGTGCCGGAGCCGGTATCAAGGTGGCTGTAAATCCTGCCAGCCGTGCCGACGCCGACAAGATGAGCAAGGCTCTGCATGGCTGCGAAGATCCGACCTTCCAAGTCTACAACGACGAAGAAACCAACGAGACGATCATCTGCGGTATGGGTGAGTTGCACCTGGACATCGTCGAACATGTACGACGTGAATACAAAGGTCGAAGTTGAAGTCGGTGCTCGAAGGTCGGCTACCGCGAAGCTCCCGGCCAGGTCGACTTCAACTACAAACACAAGAAGCAGACCGGTGGTTCGGGTCAATGCGCTCATCGTCAGTTCGCTGTCGCCCCTTCCGACCGAAGGCGAAGCAGCGTTCGAGTTTGAAGAGCATGTGGTCGGCGGTCGTATTCGAAGCAGTTCATCGCTCCGGTGGAAAAGGTTTCCGTGATTCGCTCGATGAGGACCGCTCGCCGATTACCCGGTGGTCGGTGTCCGCATCGACTTGAATGACGGTAGCTACTGACGTCGACTCGTCCGAACGTGCGTTCTATATCTGTGCTTGCGATTGCTTCCGCGAGCGTACGAGATTCGAAGCCGGTCATTCTCCGAGCCGATCATGAAGGTCGAAATCGAGTGCTGGTTATCAGGGTGACGTGGTCGGTGACGTGATCCGGCGCCGCGGTCTGATCGGCTCGACCGATACCCGCGACAGCATCTCGTACATCAACTGCGAAGTTCGCGCTGGCTGAGACCTTCGGTTACGCGACTGACCCACCGCGAGTATGTCGAAGGGCAAGGTACTTTCACGATGGAACTGGCGACCTATCGCAAAGCTCCGTCGAACGTTCAAGAAGACATTATCGTCGAACGCAGGAAGCAGCAGAAGGAATTGGCGGCCGAAAGTAATTCGGATCGATATCGATTCGAGACTTTTACTCAGCCTAATTCACGATTTGCAACCATCATCACCGCGACGGTCGATTCGGCCGTCGCGGTGTTTTTATCAGCCGTTGTTTAACCTGCGGAAAGTAATCGATGTTCGTCGATCGTGCAGAAATTGAAATCGAGGCGGCAAGGGCAGCGACGGTTGCGTGGCCGCCGCCGCGAAATGCATTTTGCCCAACGGCGGTCCGAACGGCGGCAATGGCGGACATGGCGGTAGCGTGATCATTCGAGCGGTCGAAGGGGTGAATAGCCTCGTCGCATTTGCTCATCAGCGTCACTGGCGAGCTGAACGCGGCGATCACGGCAAGGGTTCGGATCGAACTGGTCGCAGCGGTGAAGATCTGGTCATCCATGTTCCCCCCGGAACGCTGATGATCGATTCGGAAACAGGCATGGTGATCAAGGATTTGGTCAAAGAAGGTGATGAAGTCGTTGCTGCTCGCGGCGGTCGAGGCGGCAAAGGGAACGCTACCTTCAAATCATCGACGAACCAGGCACCGCGCGAAGCGACCCTCGGCGGTGCGGGTGAGAAGCGTAAGGTCATCCTGGAATTGAAAGTGATCGCCGACGTCGGTCTGGTCGGCAAGCCCAACGCGGGCAAGAGCACGCTGCTGAGCAGATTGTCGCGTGCCAGACCCGAAATCGCCGACTATCCGTTTACCACCAAGTTTCCGAACTTGGGCCAAGTCGTGGTCGATATCGATCGCACGTTCGTTATGGCTGATATCCCGGGTCTGATCGAAGGGGCCAGTCAAGGCGTCGGACTTGGGCACGATTTTCTGCGGCACATCATGCGAGCGGGCATCCTCGTGCATCTCGTCGAACCGATGCCGACAGATGGAACCGACCCGATTCAAAACTATCACGTCATCCGGCAAGAACTTGTGCAATACGATCCTGCGCTGTCTGAGCGACCCGAGATCCTTGTGGTCAGCAAAGCGGAACTGCCCGATGCGGAAGGGATCGCTGAGATGTTGCGAGAAGAGCTGGGCCGCGAAGTTCTTTTGATCAGCGCCGTAACCGGCAGCGGTCTTAATAAGTTGATTCAACGTGTCGCAACCGTGCTGGCTGAACAAAAAGTCAAAGCTGAAAAAACTGCCGACGTCTGAAATGGGAATCCTACGACTGTGCGTTGACATCGGTAACAGCGGGCTGCGAGCCGTCAGGCTCAACGACACGTTTGATCTAACCGATCGTCGAGCATGGCCGTTTCATCCGGAACTGATACGCATCGATTGGCAACCTGCTGCGGACCCGTCCTCGGATCGAGATGAGTCAACGGTTCCAAGATTTTCATCGGCCGTTCAACGTTGGATTCCGCAGCAGTGGGAATGGACTGCTGAACTGCAACGACAGCTTGCTGCTTTTTGGGGTGCTGCGGAACGACTTGATGGTGCGATCGAATGGTTCGTCAGCAGTGTTCATCGTCCCGCTTTGTGTGTACTGCAACGATTTGTCGAAGGTAGAGCAGGTGATCGCTTAATCGTGATCGATCGATCCCACATCGATTTAGATGTCGATGTCCTAGTGCCTGAACGAGTCGGAGTCGATCGCTTGTTAGCTGCGTCGGCTGCCGCCAAGCTCGTGTCTAGTCGACCACTGATCGTCATTCAAGCCGGATCAGCGGTGACCGTGGATCTGGTTGAAGCGCCTGGTGTTTTCGCCGGCGGAGCCATCATGCCGGGTGTACCGATGATGTTGCGACTGCTTAGCCGATCTGCAGACCAGTTACCGCAAGTGGCGGCAGAAGAACTGATCGAACTGCCGTCGTTGCCCGGCAAGGATACCGAAGGAGCTATGGCTTGCGGCGTGAGCAGCGCAGTCGTCGGCGGAGTTCGTCATTTGATCGATCGCTATCGCACTGCGGCGGCGATCCGTAGCGATGAACCAATCACTGTAGTGCTCAGCGGCGGCGACGGACCTCGCTTGGCAAAGCACATTCCGCCTCCCATGATCGAAGTCGAACACCTCGTCCTCCGAGGCTTAGCAGCCGTTGCCGCACGGTGAGTTCATCAAAAATCGATGCGTGTCGGCGTGCTGTTTTCGTGTAAGCGGAACGGCGCGAACGTCCGGTTCATCCAGATCGCTTGTGCTTCACCGGACGGCTCGCGCCGTTCCGCTTTTATTGAATCGTGTCCGGGGGGACTCGCTGGCGCTTGAACCCCCGGCTACTGATGTGTGACGCTTTCAGCGTCGAATGCAATTCCACTTATTCCTTGATCATGAACGGAACGCCAAGGTTATCTCGGTTCGGTTGGAATCCGTTGCCGTCGACGTCTAAGTAGATCGGATTGGCAACTGCAGTGGGCGGCATGTCTTTGCGATCTGGGCCCATGATCTCGGTCAGCTTCAGCCCTTCTCCGATCGTGGCCACGATGATGTGGGCGTCACTCGTCAACTCCGGTAATGCCGCTGTGTGTTCAAAGCGGATCGTTTTGTTACTGAACAAATCAGGATGACTTTTGCGAGTGAAATTCAGTTCCGGAATCGCTTTACCGTTCACAAAGACTTGAACGCGATTGATGTCGTACCAATTCGCGCATTGGACTCGCATCCATAGCTTGGCCGGTTGTTTTCCGAGCGGAACGAGATCACCGCTGATGTATCGCTTCATGGATGCGGCATCGCCCGTGCGCACTTCAGCTTGCAGAAATGGAGCAGTCGACATGATGATGCGACCTTGCTCCGATGCTTTGACCATTTCGGATACAGAGATCTTCGATGGTTCATCCGTTGATGACGCGATGTAATTGCGCAGCCATCCCGATCCGTGGAAGTTGTAATGCGCGTCGGTGTTCACCACGCCGGGAATGCGATAGCCGAGATTGAGCAGTTGCATCCAATAGAAGATGGTGTCCCCTTTGTCTTTGTCCTTGGGAGGAGTATCGACAGGCGGAACGGTGAAGATGCCTTCAGGCGGATGGACTTCGACGACATCCATAATGCCGAACATGCCGCGAAATCCTTCGTCGGGTTTGCCGTCCAAGTCGCGATCTCCGAGCATTTGAGGAATGTTCGGATGGTTCGATTGAACTAACTTCTCGGCTCCTTCATCCCACATCGCCAATCGACCGATTTGAACGACCGGGTCAACATCGGTGACAGGACCGCCGCCATCTTGCGTACGAGGCATGCGAATCAGCGGAAAAGCGTTTTGATGGTTGAGCGGCAAGGGCGAACCGGTCAGTTCCATGCCGGTGCAGGTGGCCATGGCCTGGACGGCTCCGGAGCAGCGTGAGCTCTTCCTCATAGGTGTCGATTCGATTGTGTTCTGTGCAAGGAGCGAACTCGACATGTTCGGCGAGCAGGTTCAACACGCGTCCCATCTGCGTGGACGTATTGTCGCCCGACGGCGAACTGTGACTGTGAAAGTCGGCGCTGATCCAACCCTTGGTGTCTAGTGTTCGCGGTAGTGACACCGAGACCGCCGTGACTTTGTTCGGCTTGACCTCGATCTCTTGAGTGGACGCATCGAACTCGGGTCCGTGGCTGACGACGACTTTGTATTTGCCTGGAGCGATGGGCCGCGTGCCTTTGCCGTTACCGATGTAGAGCAAGTTGCGAACGCCGTAGTCGCTCGAATCGGGGCCGAAGTTCGGATCGGCGGCTCCATCTAAGCCGCGGAATTCGACTTTGGCAGCGATCGGTTTACCGTCTGCGTCTGTGACCGTCATCTTCACTGCGGATGCTTCCGTGAGAGTCAATGTGTCGGCCGCGAGCGCTCCCTTGATCTCAACAGTGTGCTCGCGCACGTCGCGCCCCGGCGCTTGAATCTTGAGCGAGTACTTACCGCTGCGGAGCGGCAGCTTCAAAACTCCGTCCGCATTCGTATATGCGGAGCCGAGTGATTTGCCCTCTTTGAAGATTTCAACCGGCGCCTGAGCAGCAGGCCCGTCGTTAGCATGAACGAAGAGTTGATAGTTGTAGACCGCTTCGCCCGCAGCCAGCGCGCTCGAAAGCTCGACGATACCGGGGGAACTTTGAGCCGCGATCATCTTGCCGGACCAAGCGATCGACTTGCCGGGCTCGACGCTTTCCGGCATCTTTTCCGCTTTGAGTTTTAAGACGCGTTTGTCCGCGGGCTGTTCATAGGCTCCATTGTCCGGAAGCAATGCATAGCTTTGATGATAAAAGCTCTCATCCATCATTAATACGCGCGAGTCGGCATCGGCTGTAATCTTGTATGTCGGACCATCGCAGCGAATGGAATCTTGTGCGATTAACTTCTGCGGCTCGGTCGAAGTATTAGACAACGTAACGGCGTAGCCGAGATATCGAGCACCGTCTTCGAGCGTATAGGTGACCGAAGCGCTGCTCGCCGTTCCGGTCAGCGGTTTTCCGACTACTTGCAGGGTGATCTTTCGAGCTTCATAACGGGCTTGTTCTGCGGCTTGGGCATCGCGGTCGTTGAGTGCCACTGTCGGTGCGGCATCGAATGTATAGCGACCGCCGGCCGGATAGAAACAACTGAGCTGATCGGAGTTCACGTTACGCGGTGTAATATCGATCACCATCCCGCCGACATTTCGCACCGTCATGTTGGCGTTGCGGCCGGCCACTGGTTGTGCAATGACGATCGTTAAGTGTTCATTGCGGAGTACCCAGTCACCGTAGATCGCGTCGACTTCTTTGCCTTGTGGTACCAGTTTGTCATAGTTTTCTGCAGTCAGACGAAAAAGCTCTGCAGCTTGTGAAGAGCGATCGAGTTGCTGCGTTGCAACAGCGGTCAGCGACAAGAGAGCAAGGCGGAACAAACGACGCAGTGTTTGCGAAGCAGGTTTCATGGCGGGGCTCGCAGTCAGGAGGGAATAGTAGCGAGTGAGGCGGGCGAGTAACGTGATCGTAGTTTAACGATCCGATTCGTTGCTCGGTTGCGTCTTCACGAAGAATTTGCCGTACCTACTCTCGCTCCTAACAGAGCTAGGACGGTCGGCTTCAGCGTCGATATATCGAGCGAGTTTACTTGGGCGGCAGGTGATCACCGATCAGAATGTAGCCGGCCCAGAGAATGGGTTCACTGCCGCTGACCTCAGCCGGTACCGACTTGTTGAGCGCAATCAACGGCTCGTCGGTCGAAGCAATCTTTTCCGCCCACAGCGCGGTGGCGGCACGTTGCCAAGAGCTTGACGGCGATTCGAAGTCGAGTTCATCCAGTAATCGCGTCAACAACAAGTGCGCGCTGTTGCCGCCGACTTTCCATCGCGAAAGCCATGCCGCTCGAGTACCTGTCTCTTGCAAGACACACGCCGTCAGGAACAGATCATTTCCGCCGTCGAGTTTCCCTTTCGTCACGGCGGTCTGAAGCCCGGGAAGCAAAAGTTGTCCAGGTGATCGCATCGGACTTTGAATCCAGGCCGATAGGGCATTGTCCTGTGTCGGATCAAGGGGGATCGGCCACATGTCCCAGACAACTTTGCCGACAAGGATATCGGCAGTCACTAAGAGTCGATCGCTTTGCAAACGGAGACCCGCGGGTGCAGCTAAGTTATTCTTCTGAAGTAGATTGATCTGCCGTGCGCCCGCAAAGGCTTGAATGCAGCGAGCATTCCAAGCTTGATTGACCTGCCGATCGTTAGAAAACATGGAGCCGTAGAGACCTAGCTTGGCTTCCAGCCGCGGAGCAGGCACGGAGATGCGCGGAATTGATCCGATCGTCGGCATCGTGCACACGCGTTTCTTCGCGAGCATCGGAGCTCCATTGGTTCCGCCGGGGACCGCTTGACCTACGGGCAATAGATCGAATGGTACGTACCACAGATTGCCGCTTGGGACGAGGATGACCCGTTCCGCAGACTCAATCGCCTTCCGGGCATCGGCGGGTATCAGTACAGCGGACAGCTCAGCGGCGCTTGTTTTCCAAGCCGGTGAAGCTGCAGAAAAATCATGGTTCTTGCCGGCAATTACTCCTATGTCATTTAAAACCGTATTGACTCGCGTATCTATCAGAGCGGGATCAGCCATGGTCCAGATCGATCGGCTTTGCTTGGTGATCGCCAGTCCATAGACATGTTTGGCCGTGTGAGCGTATGCGATCACACAGTCGGTCGGTTCCAGCGTTGCCGTCAGTGACTCCATTGTTGAGGGAGGTGGAGCGATTCGCGGTAGCGGACTTCTCGCGAGTGCCACTGACAGTACGCCGGTCTCCAGCCGATCGCATTCCTTGATGAGGTCGCTCATGCGCTTTTTCGCGTCAGCATCCGCCTGTCGGTCGTCCTCATTCAGAGGATCGGCGAGCACGCGCGCACTCGCTTTGCGAACCACCGCCGCCGTTTTCGCTACGTCAGGCATCACCGCCGAAACTCGATGCATAATTTCGGCTGTGGCGGGATCGAGTTGATCGGGGTCGGTGCATAGGGCACGCCGAGCCGCTAAGCAGCGACCGCCGAGCGGAAGAGCTTCGAAGAATCGCTGTCGCTGCAGGCGATCCATCCTCACCAACACATCCTCGACCGATTCACGTTTTACCGCCAGTTCGAGCCATCGCTCGAAAGCTGAAGTGTGAGCCGTAGTGATGCTGACCAAACATTCGAGTGGTTGGAATCGCCAATCGAAAGGTGATGGCTCGCTGAGCAGTTCGCTGAACAAGAGTTCGGATTCAGCGGGCGGGATTACGCCGCGCGTGCTGAGCTCCAATGTGACTTGGGTCTGAAACACTCGTGGTGTCGATGCTCCGATCTGTGCATTGCCTCGTAGTAATGCAAGCGCCGCATCGAGTTGCTGCCATGCGGCAGCGGTTTTCTCTTGATGTGCCGAAGCACGTGCGAGCGTGTATCCGAGTTGAGCTTGGACTCGCGGTAGAGTTACGTCGGCGGTCGTCAGCCGCGCGAGCGCCTGCTTGGTCAGCGCTTCATGCATCTGCATATTGCCTGTTGCAAACGCTAGCTCTGCGGTGGCCGTACAAGCCGTTACATAGACCAATTGAGAAAACGGTTCTGCCCATACCGCAGCGACTTGCAAGTTCTTGAGCGAATCTGTCTTGCCGGAGACGATGGACGCGGCGGCAATCCTCGTAAGAACTTCGCTGAGCGTATCAAACTGTTCCAGCTGAGCACTGCGCAGCGCCGCATCGCTCAAACGCGACAAAGCCGCCGGGTATTCTTCGGCTTGCAGGTCAAGGCTCGAGATTGCTAACAGCGAGGCAGGCGTCATGAAGTAATCGGCCTGGCCCTCGATCATCGATCCGACTTGCAACTTGGCTCGAGCCTGTTCCTTTTCGCCGATCGCGGCCAACTGTAGACCGTGCAAAACTTGCCAAGTGCTCGTCACCCAATTGACGGCGCCCGCCGGCGGCGTTGCGAAGGCGGCGTTGAGTCGTGGAGTGAGCGGTGAGTATTTATTGAGCGGACCCAAGAGTTGTGATCTTCGATGGAGTGCGATCGCCATGCATCGAAAAACTTCGCTCACATCCAATCGCATTACCGGCTGAATCGGCTGCGCACCGGCAGGGAGTTGCTTTACGGCCACCGGATCCAGAGCGATCAGCACTGAATCGGGGACTCGCACGAGCTTGACTTTGCGAACCGATGTCCCCCATGCAAATCCTTTCGGAGACACGGTGATTTCTTGCGGAGTGATTCCGTTGGGTTGAATACCGAGGGGCCATTGCGGATAAGCCAAAGCGATTTCGAGCGCGGCGTCGTATTGTTCCATCGCCATCGCCAGCGCACCCTGCTGGTAATAACATTCGCCGAGCATTACCAGCGGTGGGATGCAATCGATCCAACGCTGCTGTGGCAACTGCAAGCCGCGATCGACAGATAATCGAAAGCCGTCGGTGGCTTCTCTTAAGTTACCGGCATCGAATAGGTCGCGAGCGATGTAGTATTCGGCCCGCGGCAGTTCTGCATTGGCGGAGCCGGCGCGACCTTGTGCCGAGCAAGCTTGAGGAAAGGCGAGCACCCAAGCGAGAACTAACAGAGTCACTAAGAAGGTTGGCACGCGGTCCGAAAGCATTTTGACCGATGAGCGAAAGAGCGACGACATGAAAGCGGCCTTGGGAATGGAGCTCATTCGGACCGGCGCGGCGACGTCTGCACCGACGAAAAAGATGCAAGCGATTATATTCGCCCGCCGCGTTCGGCTCCACGCGGCTCAGTCGCTTTCGGTCACCACTTCAGGCGACAGCATCCCCACTGGCCGTGATTCTCATCCACGCCGACTTCCAAACTGCTGATGCGATCGCCGACCGATGGACGAAGCATCGATCGCAATTCCTGTGCGATCCACCATGCAATCAGTTCGGCCGTGGTATTGCTGATCGGCAGCAGCATGCAATCTTCCGCCGGAAAGACCCAGCGTTTTTCGCGGAAGGTGACCAGCACTTCTTTGTCGTCAGGTTGAACTCGGATCAACGGATGCGTGGTCGGAAGGAGGACGTGATGATCGAGCCGCTTAACGATTGCGGCCAGCGAATCGCGGAAGGCGATGAAGTCGATGACGTATTGGTTCTCATCGAGCGGCCCGGTCACTTCGGCTCGGACCCCGTAATTGTGTCCATGCAAACATTCACAGATGTCGCCGGCAAAAGTAATGAAGTGAGCAGAACTGAAAACCAGTTGCTCTTTCTGCAGTTCAACTCGGAACTGAGCGGATGATTCGGACATGGATCATTTTCCTTTGTGGTAACTTTGCCGCGCCTTGCATGGAGCTGCCGTCACTGGGCATCATCGACTAGGTAGACAAACAGTGTTGCAGCGATCAAGTCGGCGGTTGTGCCGGGATTGAATCGATGGCCGTCGGAGCGCAGATAAGCATCGAGCTGTTGAAAGGCATTCGACGACATGCGATGGACTGGAAACTCGGCAAACGCGGCTGCGGCCAGCGGCATCACGGTTGCCGCGACTTGCTCTCCGGCCTTGCGTACGATTAATCCATCGGGGAGTTGCGATAGTATTCTCAATTGCAGCGCGACCAGTACCTCACGCACGTCAGCATAGAGATCGCTCAATTCTCTCAGCCATGGAACAAATGTCAGGAAGAGATCGGAGTAACCGTCTGCGTATTGTTTCGCCACGGTATCGCATGGCGGTGCGGCTCGCATGGCTTCGATAAGGCTTGGCGGGGGAGCTTGGTGAACGTCATGACTCGTCGAACTGCCGAGTCCGCCGGGGGCTGCGAGGCGAATCGCTTCGTACACGCAATTCGCATCTTCGGCTGTCAGATCTCTTAAGACCTGCCGAGTGCATTCGTGCAGTGATCGACCGCGGATGCTGCGCTGATCGGCAGCGGCTTTAGCGAGCGGCGCGAGCAGGATCAGTGTTCCGAGAATTGTGTTGACGCCGATGCGCTCGCGAACAACAGTCATGCTGTTTAGAACCAAGCTGCCGACCGATTGTTCAGTGCAGTTGCGAAAGACGGGAGCCAGCAGCGCGGCACCGATGAGAAAATCAGTGAACGACATATCTCGAAAGCCGGCGCTCGGATGTACGTTACCTGCTTTCGGTGCGGCGGCTTCGAGCGAGCATGCCAGGACCGCTGCTGCTTCGATCGGCCAGGGGTCATCGCCGGCTCTTCGCAGTGGACGCCGAACGCCGTAAATGCTCGGTTCAAATGCCGCATCACGGGACATCGCGGCGGCTCGTCTCGTTCGCACAATCACGGATGGCTGCGACCACTTCGCTTGCTGCTTCCTCCATGACATAGTGACCGACGTCATCCAGTCGCTCGATCTTGGCTTGAGGCAACAGCTTTTCAAATCGGTCGCAGCACTCCGGTCGGAAGCACCAATCTCGCATGCCCCACACGATACGAGCCGGGCGGTCGCGAAGAGCCGACAAGCCTTGTTCAATCTGAGTCAAACGTTGCCACGTCGGTTGATCGGGTCGTGTCGGGATGTCCTGCACGAATCTCGCGATGGCGACTCGATGTTCCCAGTTGTCGTACGGAGCGATCAAACCCGCCGCGACGGAAGGGGACAACTTCTTCAGTCGATTGATCGTCATGTGCAATGCGGCTCGGGCAAACAGATTCAAACTGCGCATCGCCCAGTTGCCGAGTACCGGAAATCGACAAGCTCGGATACGGAGCGGGAAATAGGGTGGAGGAAAAGCAGCCGTGTTGAGGATAATCAACTGCTGGAATCGCTCCGGCTCGCTGACCGCAGCACCTAGTCCGATCGCACCGCCCCAATCATGGACAACCAACGTAATGCGTTGTAGATCGAGATGGCGGATCAGTTGCAGCAGGTTATCGATGTGGGTGTCGAGCGAATAAGAGTAGACCTGCGGTTTGTCGCTGAGCCCGCAACCCATGTTGTCGACGGCCAGCACACGTCGTTCGCCGCGAAGTTGAAGTGCGATCTCGCGATAATAAAACGACCAAGTCGGATTGCCGTGCACACAAAGGATCGGCGAACCGTCCGAGTTTGCGGCTGTGCGGCCTTCGTCGACGTAGTGCAGCTTGGGGGCGGCATCTATCGGGAAACCGACGGGCGGGCGAGGCGCGAACTTGTGCGACTGGAATGGATATAGGTCTCGCCACGAGGCCATGGATGGGGCCATGAATGAACTGTTCTAATCGATTTGACTGATACGACCGGACGATCCCGCGCCGGATCGCAGTGGTTTGCGCTTTCATCGGGCGGCCCGCATTTCGGCAAGCGTCATCGAGCCGCCGAGGCACCAGAAATCGACAGTGATCACCGCCCGTCATCCCCAGCTTCGTCGGGCGAGTACGATAACGGAAATACCGCCATGGCTGCGGCCTCTTCGTCGGATCTGAACTGGGCGCCGACCGGGCCATAGTTCGCCGCCGCTGCTCGCGAGCGCTTTGTTTGCCTGCCTGCAGCCTCAAAAGCACAATTTCAAGCTGTGATCGTGGTGGATTTCACGATGAAACGACGGGTGTATCTGATCCCTATCAGCATCGAGCTCAAAGATGCCAAAGGTGGTGCCTTCCAAAGGTCAAAGGGGCCGTCAACCGGCCGCCGCGATACGCTGCTGCTCGAAGGTCCACTCGATTTCGCCGTTTCAACGCAGCTACCGGTTTTCCTGATGTGTATCACGGGCCGCAGTATGCCAAAGCGGGTGGATTTGAGCTGAAAAAGACGGTATGACGAACCGATACCGTTCAGTCATGACATGTTGATGGAGAAAGAAGGCCGGTTTGTCAAGCATCTTCTGAACCATGTCCCGCCATGAGACCGCTGTGGCTGCCTGCAGAAGACTTGAAGATGGCGGCCGTGTCGGCGCTTCCTGGATCTGTTATGCGTGTCGATTCGAACACCGTGGTTGAGGGGGTCAGCGATCCTGAAGACAAAGGCACCGCTACTGCAGACAAAAACTCGATGAACCGGACGAACTGCTGGTCGACGATGCATCATGCCTGCTAACGCTGCAGCGAGCACACCGATCACGGAGCCCTCAAAGACGCCAAGAATGTCATCAAGTTGGAGCGTCGATCCCCAACGCCGCGCTGGCTGGATGTCGAGGCTATGTCGATGATCGAATCGGCAGCGGTTTCGATCCTGCATATTGAAGCTGCCGCCGAAGGCTGTACCGAGCTGGGTACCGCCCAATGCCGCTGGAGACATGCAAAGAAGAAACCACGCCAGGCACGCGGAGCTATCGGGCCCGGCAAAGCGAAACGCCGCTGCTGTTGGCCGGCGGAATGATTGATACCGTGCAGTTATTCAGCGATCACGTATGTCCGCGAAGGTGTGGTTTTGAATACCCGATCTCCAAGATGTTCAATCCCGACCCGAAGTTGTTTAATACCGAAAGGTCCGGGGCGTCTGAGCGAGCATCTCTATTGGCAAATGTTAGCGGGCTGCGCATCGCTCCGTTCGCCGGCAGCGGCTTCGGTCGTTCGTCCAACTGCTCGATACAACTGAGTGTACGTGATGCGGAGTTTAATACATGCACTCCTCGAACGTGGTGGAAAATCTACGCGGCGGTCGATCGTTTGTAACGAACGGTCCTCTTTGAGACCAACGTGAACGGTCAGCCTCCAGGACATGTCTTTCAATTGGGTGAAGGAGAGAAGTTCGCGATCAAAGTTGGACTTGTGCTGACGGTGGCTGAGCCGGTCGACTATGTCGATGTCGTCTTCAACGGGGAAGCTATTTTACCATGCGGACGCCTTGATGAAACATGCGCCAGCTGTGCGTGGTCAGATCCGTCGCTCGAGATCACCGAGAGCGGCTTTGTGGTTGGTCGTACGCGTGGTGACGCAGCGCGAGGAGAGCTATCGCATGGTACCCGCTGCGCCTTACTACTTCGAATGCGCCATAAAGTCGCACTACGCGGCGGTCGAGATGTTTCAGGGATGGTTTGAGCAGACCGACAAAGATCAGCCGCATCCGACCCGCAACGGCATCAAGCGACGCGCCCTATGCCGAGTCGGCTCGCCGCTATTGGAAAGAGCGAGCGGATGCAGCAACCGCGCCGTAAAGGCCTTAAGCGGTCCGGGCGAGGGGCTGTTGATTTACTCAGCCAAGTGGATTAAGGTCCCCATCGTAACCCGGTTATCCTCGTTTACGCTTCGGGTTGATTAAATCAACAGCCTGCCGTTCCGCTTTCATTAATTCACCAGCCTATCAATCGCGTGAGGCAGTCCTATCACCCCGGCTGACTTTGCCGTGTTTAACTTAGTGGCTTCTGGCGAAACTGCTGAAAAGCTGAAAACGGCGGAAACGAGGCATTCGCGACGGCGTGGTTTCGACACTGATTCAACCGGGCAGTTATCGTCATGTCCATTTTGCTGGCTGAGGTCGCCCGCGGCGGTCTGGGCCTCGCTGAGTCATGAAACACCGTGACCTGTCCGGACTGTTCGTCCACATTGATGGGCAGCGGGTCAGCTTTTCCGTTGAAGATGTTCCGGCATCGTCTCGTCGACGGTCGGGAAATAACAACATTGTGCGTCACGATCACCTGTTTGAAATCAGCCAACAGGAGTTGCACACAATCCTCTCGCTCAGCTGTAACCAAGCAATTGCTGGCTGCGGGTCGTCGCCCGCCCTGCTGGCTCAATGAGTCCTCGCCATGCTGTTTGAAAAACCCAGCCTGCGGACCTGTGTCAGCTTTCTGAAGCCGCATCCTGCAGCTCCTGGCGTATGCAGCCATGTTCTCGGTCAAGAAGTGGATGGCAAAGCCGCGAGTCGACCAGCGACTTTGTGCGTGTGCTGGCTGAATACGCCGATGTCATCGTGTGTCGAGCCAAGAAGCATCAAGCGGTCGAAGATCATGAGCTTTAACCGTGTATTCCGGTAATCAACGGATTGACCGACCTTTCATCCGTGCTGCTGGCCGATGTGTTGACGATGTGGTGAGCTGGCCGGTCCGCTCACCGGTAAGACAACATTGCCGTCGGCGACGGTGTTTCAATGTCGTCGCTCGCTTTGGCTGCTGCCATGGTCGGCACAGTTTCCGATTGTTCGGACCGATGAGCCATTACATGGATGAGGGCTGGATCAAGCTGATCTACCGTGTTTATCCCAACGCGGATATCGAGCAGTTTGATGTGCAGCCGGGCCTTTGGGCGAAGCTGATTTACGCAGCACTGACGTCTGAATTGCGTATGACAGGAAGCCGAAGCCGCCGAGCGGCGTTCAATATTCTCGCCCTACTACAGCGCTGTTGATGAGTGCGGGCCGCCCCAGTCAGACGCGTCATGCATTGTTTGCCCGCCAAACGCGGCGAGGAGATCACGGACGAAGCGGATCGACAGCCTACGCTGTCGTCCAACAAGTCGTGGGGCACCTACGGCATGCTCAGAAGCGTTTTCTCGTGTGGCTCGGTCTGCAAGAGGATTGGCTTTCCGCCGAATGCCTCGAGCAAGAAGGTACGAGCTTCGCCGGTCGGCTTGAAGCCTGCACAAACGCCTTAGTCTACAGCTCGAAGAGTTGTCCGATGACTGACGGCAGGGATCGAGTACACCGGGTCAGTGGTTTTGACCTCCCTACCCTGCTCGGGTTTCTCCGCCAATGCGTCGCTCAATCGTCCTCTCCGCTCGACTTTCGTTGTTCTCGCGCACAGCGTCATTGATCGTTTCGTTGACGACAGTTGGGCAAGCTTCCTGACGAGATCAGCTTTAACCGCGATGTGGCCGATCCTTTCCAACTTCTGCATTCGTTGTCACGGACCTGACGGAAGAACATCGGCAGCAATGACTTGATTGACAACTTTGAAGGTGCGACGGCCGGTTTAACGGTCATCACGCGATTGTTCTGGATCTCTATTAGCGAGTAGCTTCGGCCCGCCGAATTTTCCTGACCTTACGCCACGAAAAAGATGCCGCCTCCGCCGTCATCCGAACTGCATCTGACGGAAAAGCAAAATCGACATCTTGAGCTGCTGATCGCATCGGGCGGCAAGTACCGTGAATCGTGCATTGGGCATTTCGACTGCTCGAAGGTCCTGTTCCGTCGCAGTTCGCACGAAACTTCCCGCAGGTTGAGAATCCGATCGACGCGTTCACCGTGCTGAGCTGAATAGTAAACATCGAGCCCGCAGGAGGCAGAACGTTTGTATGCGCCGGAGAAGCCGACTTGATCAGCTGCCGACCGTCAGTTGTTTTGTCTGTTTCAAGAGGATCAATCGCCGGATGCGTTTGAACGAGTGGCTGACGATTATTGGCGAGTCCGCATTAGCGGGGAACGTTGGGGTCGGCATTGGCCTGACTGCGGGGCACGTTATGCAGACACCAACGGATACACCGTCGATCTGGATCGTTCACGATATGGCCCTATCGAGATTGGGTGAACTTTTTCCGTAACGGCTACGATGGCGCCGTTCGATCAGTTTACGATCGAGTACCCGTCGGCGATCTGCTCGAACATCCGACTCCGTAAGATCATACCGATCGCCACCGGCTTTCATCGCAACACGCCGTCAACCATGAGGGCGGCACCGGACGCGGAACAATTCCGGAAACAGGCGATGGTCGATCGCGTCAACACGCGACCGGTCTGTGGCTCGTTATGTCGACGCGCAGTGCCATAATCACAAATACAGATCCGATCAGCCAACGCGCAGGTTATCAACTCTTCGCGTTCTACAACAGCGATCAAGACGTAAATACGACGACGCCGGAGTTTGTCATTGCCGACTGACGAGCAAACGCAGGTGGCAGCAATCGACGCTCAACTCGATGACGCGTCGCGAACTGAATGCAATATGAGCAATTGAAGAAGAAGGTCAGGCCGATCAAGTCGTCCATAAGTCAGATCAGGACGCCGACAAAAAAGCAGACCAACTCGACTGGAAAGTTATCCGCATCGATACCGTATCGGCAGAAAAAGCGACTGAGCTCAAACGATTGGACGATGAGTCTTGGGTTAGCATCCGGAGCAGCGGGAAGATCGATACAATATTGCGTTTCAAGAGCCTGATTGCCGAGCTGCAGTCACTGCGACTGATGCGCTGACGCATGAGTCTTTGCCGAAGAATGGACCGGGCACTGCATCGAACGGCAATTTTGTGCTGGGTGAAATCGAAATCAGCATCGCAGGCAAAAAGGTCGCTTGGACAGCAGCCGCTGCCGATCATTCGCAAGCCAAGTATCCGGCGGCCGATGCCATCGACGGTAAGCGTGATACCGGCTGGGCGATCAATGTTGATAAGGGCTCGATGAATGTCGATCGCACAGCCATGTTCGGGTTCCAGCCTGTTGACGTGAGCGCTGATGCTGATGTGATCGTGACCTTGGTCTTTAGTGTCAAACCGGCGGGTTATAACCTCGGCCGCTTCCGAATCGCAGTCTCTTCCAAGCCTCTGCCGCCGGAGTCAAAAACTCCACCGACGGATGATCCCGAAACGTTGCGATTGGAAGCGCTGGTCGCGAAACTGGATAAAGACAAAAAGGATACGACGGGTAAGATTGCTTCGACGATGATCATGAAGCGAGCTGCTCAACCTCGCGATTCGTTCATTCATATCCGCGGCGATTTTCTAAGGCATGGAGATAAGGTCGACCCGAACACGCCTGTTGCAATTGAACCATCGCGCCCCACAACGACCGCAGAAGGCAAACAACCGAATCGTTTGGATCTTGCCGAGTGGCTGGTCGATCGACGTAATCCACTCGTGCCGCGCGTCATCGTCAATCGCGCGTGGTCGCACTTTTTCCCTCGCGGTCTCGTCGAAACCGAAAACGACTTCGGCATTCAGGGAACTCCGCCGACCCATCCGGAATTGCTTGATCGCTTGGCCGCTGATTTGCGTGATCGCGGTTGGTCATTGAAACAACTCCACCGCTCGATTGTCCTCTCTGCGACTTATCGACAATCGTCTGCAGCTCGCCCTGAACTCGATAACATCGATCCGAACAACAAGCTGCTGGCGAGGCAATCACGCCTGCGAGTCGAAGCGGAGATCGTGCGCGATTGTGCATTGAGCATCAGTGGTTTGCTGGCCGGCGAGATCGGCGGTCCGAGTGTCTTTCCCCCGCAGCCCGATGGCGTTTACTCCTTTACACAGAACAAACCTTCGTGGCCGACCAGTAGTGGCGCGGACCGCTATCGTCGCGGACTCTACACCTTCTTTCGACGAAGTGCACCGTATCCTATGCTGACCACCTTCGACACGCCTCGTTTCGATACGACATGCACCGCGCGAATTCGCTCCAACACACCGCTTCAATCGCTGACGCTGTCCAATGATGCAGCCATGTTCGAGATGATCCGAGCCTTTGGTCTGTCGCTGGCGTCGGAATCTGCGAGCGATACGGAGCGGATCGAACGCGCTTTTCTGCACGTTTTGTCGCGACGTCCGAGTGCCGAAGAAATTGCGAGTATGCGCGGTTACGTGGAAGCGCAGCGCAAGAGCTTCACAATCGATCCAACGGCTGCACGTGAACTGCTCGACCAAGCAGCCGATGCCGGGGGGCAAGCTAAAGGAGGAGAGAAGCAAGCGCGTAGTTCAACTGCGTCCGCGCTGTCCGATGACGAGGCGATCGAATCCGCGGCTTGGGTCTTGGCGGCTCGTGTCCTGATCAACCTCGATGAATTCGTAACCAGAGAGTAAAGGGGTTGTTTTTTGAATGAAAGCGGAACGGCGCGAGGGGCTGTTAATTTAATCAGCTTCGACAGATTAATGTTTCAATCACAACTCGACGCGTAAGCGAGGGACCCGCATTCCTCGCTCACGCATCGGGTTTCGATTAAGTCAACAAACCGCTTGCACCGTACCGCTTTCACTAAGTCAACCGTACCCAATAAGAGCTGAACGCGACGAGCATGAATGAGCAACGGTCCAATATGAGAGCAACTGACGCGTCTCCCGCTTCGTCGCAGGAGATCGATGAGTCACGTCGACAGTTCTTCTCTCGCTGCGGTGTCGGCGTCGGAGCTATGGCTTTGGGGAGCTTGCTCGCGCGCGAAACAACGGCGGCCGACGTTGCCGTTTCCAATCAGCCCATGCGACCGAAGCCCGGGCATCATCCGGCTAAGGCTAAAGCGATCATCTTTTTGTTCATGGCCGGCGGACCGAGCCAGCTCGATCTATTCACAGATAAACCGTTGCTGCGCAAGCACCACGGTGAAGTTCCGCCTGAGAGCTTCATGAAAGGCAAACGCTTTGCCTTTTTGAAAGGGAATGAAACTCTGCTGGGAAGTCCGCAAAAGTTCGAACGCTATGGCGCGTGCGGCCAAGAGTTAAGTCATCTCATACCGCATCATCAGAAGATCGTCGATGATGTGTGCTGGTTGCATGGTATGTCGACCGATGTCTTCAATCACGGTCCGGCCAAGATCTTTTTGAATACTGGTTCGCCGCAACCCGGTCGACCCAGCATGGGTTCGTGGCTTACCTACGGACTCGGCAGCGAGTGCGATGATCTCCCTGGATTCGTAGTGTTGCAGTCGGGACCGCGCGGGCCGCGCGGCGGAGCTTCGTTATGGTCGAGCGGTTTCCTGCCCACCACATATCAAGGTGTTCCGTTTCGCAGCGGGCCGGAACCGATCTTAAACTTGGCAAGCCCGCGCGGACTGGACCGTGCGCGCGAATCGGACTTCGTCGGTCAGGTCACCGACCTCAATCGTCTGCACTTACAGGAGATAGGCGACGCTGAAATCGCGACGCGAATCGCCGCGTACGAGATGGCTTATCGCATGCAGACCAGTGCACCGGAGTTAATGAACATTGCCGATGAGTCTGCGGAAGTGCTCGACCTATACGGTGCGACTCCGGGTAAACCTTCCTTTGCCAACAACTGTCTGTTGGCACGTCGCATGGTCGAGCGCGGCGTGCGCTTCGTGCAGCTCTATCACACCAATTGGGATCACCACGGGGGACCGACGGAGAACTTAGAAAAGCACTTACCGGAGATCGCGAAGGAAGTCGATCAAGCCTCCGCTGCACTCATCCTCGACTTGAAGCGTTGCGGTTTGCTCGATGAAACGATCGTGGTGTGGGGCGGGGAGTTCGGACGTACACCGATGGGTGAAGTGCGAGAATCTACCGGCCGCGATCATCACATCGATGCATATTCGATGTGGGTCGCAGGAGGCGGATTCAAGTCGGGTCTCGTGCATGGCGAAACCGACGAGCTCGGATTGGGAACCGTCTCCGGCAGCAAGCACGTACACGACCTACAAGCGACCATTCTTCACTTGATGGGGATCAATCACGAACGATTGACCTTCCGATTCCAAGGTCGCGATTTCCGTCTCACCGATGTCGGCGGCAAGATCCTGCACGATATCATCGCCTGACGATTGCAACGAGAAATCTGAAGTTTCCGGCTGGGCGAACACTGACGCGCAGAAAGTACGCAGGTGCGTTAAAGTCTGTCGACTTCGCCGTCCGATTGAGTTTCGATGTGCCATATTCCGTTGGCAAATCATACGAAATCGAACAATCATGGCCGGAATTCAAGCATCCACGGGGCTCATTTCCGGTGTCCCGATTACGGACACCGTCGATCAACTTATTGCCGTTTCGGCCCAACCTCGTGATCGACTGACCGTTGCGAACAACGACCTTCAGGCTAAACAGACGGCGATCGGTGCTTTGAGTGCTCTCGTGATCGGCACTCAACTCACCACCGATCCGATGGGCAAAGCGACCTTCTTTTCTCAGACGAAGGTCTCCAGTTCGTCGAGCGCCATCACTGCCACAGCCACCGGCACTCCGAAGGTCGGCAAGTATCAGTTTGTTCCGGTCCAACTTGCACAGACTCAGCAGTACACCAGCTCGCTGCTTGCGTCATCCGACCAACTTGTCGGCGCGGGAACGCTCGACGTTTATGCCGGCGGCTTCCTTGATAACTCTGTTGCGCTTGATGAGCTCAACGGTGGTACCGGAGTGTCGCGGGGCATCATCAAAGTCACCGATCGCAGCGGCGGTTCGGCTCAAGTCGATCTGCGTTACGCATTCAGTGCAGCTGATGTCGTCAAAGCCATCAACTCGGCGAGCGGCATCAATGTGACTGCGAAAGTCAGTGGCGATAAATTTGTTCTGACCGACAATTCAACCGGCTCAGGCACGTTGAGCGTATCGGAAGTCGGCGGAGGAGTGACTGCGAGAGATCTCGGACTCGCAGGTCTGTCGACCACTTCGAGCTCCATAACCGGCACCGATGTGCTCACACTCACTCGCTCCACATCTCTGCGCAGCTTGCTCGACGGACGAGGCGTTCAGCTCGGCGGCACAAATGCATCTCTTGCGATCAATTTGCAAGACGGTTCCACCGTCAACGTCACCACCGGACTCAAGAGCAACACTGCCAGCGTCGGGCAACTGATCGATGCGATCAACACAGCAGGCGGCGGCAAGTTGCTCGCTTCGATCAACAGCAGCGGAGACGGCTTGCAGTTGCAGGATCTGACCAGCGGTGGTAACACGCTGTCCGTCACCAGCCCCTCCGGCAATTTGGCTCAGGCACTCGGTTGGGATCAAGCGCCCTCCGGCAATACGCTCAGCGGTGCCAAACTGCAAAGCGGCTTGAGCGATGTTCTACTCACTAGCTTGAACGGCGGCGCCGGGATCAAGCAGCTTGGCGACCTGACGTTGACCGATCGCAGCGGAGCATCCGCTACGGTCAACTTGAGCTCCGCCAAAACGATTAACGAAGTCATCACTGCGATCAATGCTTCAGGTATCGGTGTGTCGGCGCGGCTTAACGATTCCAAGACCGGACTGTTGCTCAGCGATACGACCGGCGCGACCACGACGTCGCTGAGTGCGACTTCCTCAGACGGCAGTAACAGCGCGGTCAAACTCGGACTTGCTTCAGGCAGCGATCCGACCAAGCTCGACAGCGGCAGTTTGAATCGTCAGTGGATCAATGAGAACACACTGCTCAGCGGCTGGAATCAAGGCAGTAGTTTGACCTACGGTACCTTCAGTATCACGGATGCCGCCGGGACGACAAAAACGGTGACGCTGAACAGCACCGTGCACAAAACCGTCGGAGATGTGATCGACGCGATCAACAACTCCGGCGCCGCGGTGACTGCTCGGTTGAATGAAAAAGGTGACGGGTTGTTGCTGGTCGATAACTCCGGCGGGACGGGGACGTTGACTGTAACGGACGCGAGCAGCGGTTCAACTGCCAAACAATTGGGGTTGGCCGGCACGGCGAAATCGTTGACGGTCGGCGGTCAGGCGGTCAATGGTATCGACGGTTCTCGACGAGTCACGATTACGACCGATGACTCGACAACCGTATCCGATCTGGTCACGAAACTGAATGATTCGGGAGCCGGTGCCAAAGCGAATTTGATCTCGCTGGGCAACGGCGGTGTACGTGTAGCACTGACCAGCAGCGGCAACGGATCGGCGGGACGGTTGGCTTTGTCGAGTTCGGGCCTTTCGATGAACTTCACGGAGACGTCGGTCGCCCAGAACGCGTTGATCAGTGTCGGCGGCACTTCGAACTCTGCAGGCCTATTGCTCAGCTCCAGCA
Organism: Pirellulales bacterium; assembly: GCA_046349815.1. Classification (GTDB taxonomy): domain Bacteria; phylum Planctomycetota; class Planctomycetia; order Pirellulales; family Pirellulaceae; genus Aureliella. Next base: position 52,394 of record JAXMBQ010000009.1, read on the forward strand.
CAGACACTTTCACCAATGCGATGGATGGCGTCAGTTTGACGCTGACGAGTGCGAGCACGACACCTGTCTCTGTCGAAGTTAAGAGCAACTCCGACACGACCGTTAAGCAAGTGCAAAGCATGGTGGATCAAGTCAACAAAGTGCTCGATAAGTTGAAGGAGCTCACGAGCTTCGATTCCAGCACCTACAAAACAGGACTGTTGTTCGGATCGGTCGAAGCTTTGCGAACCAGTACCTCGATCAGCCAACTCTTCGGCTCGCGACTGACCGGTACCGGTTCCATTCGTTCCATGGCTGAACTCGGAGTGAGCTTCAACGATCAAGGCAAATTGGCTCTCGATCAGACGAAGCTGAAAGCTGCCATCGATCGCGATCCTGCAGCTGTGCAAGAGTTCTTCACGAAAGATACGACGGGCTTTTCGGCGCGAGCGAAAGCGGTGGTCGATTCATTAACCGGCACCAAGAGCGGTCTTCTGCTAAAACGCAATGATTCGTTGCAAGCCACGATCGAGCTCAACAGCAACCGCATCGCCAACTGGAATATCAAGCTCGATCGGGAACGAACTCGTCTGCTGACTCAGTTCTACAACATGGAGTCGGCAATCGCGAAACAAAAGAGCAGCCTGAGCTCAATCACCAGCCTGACCAGCAGTTCTACCACAACCGCATAACGGCGAGAGCCGATCGTTAGAGCACTATCGATCGTGAAGAACCGGACGGCTTGCGCCGTTCCGCTCTTATTCGACTGACAAGCCGTCTGCCTTGGGCTTCGCGTCGTCATTACAATGTGCGGCTCGACACACAAAAGTCGAACCGTTGTTTTTGACGATCTCAGTCGCGGAGGCGATGCGCAAATGCTGCTCTTTGATGCTCACCTGGATTTGGCCCTGAACGGAGTGGATTGGAATCGCGATCTGCGGCAAGCGGTCGACGACATCCGAGCTCAGGAACGAGCTCTTGCGATGACTGAGAAAGGACGCGGGAACAGTACGCTCAGTTTGCCGGAACTGCGGCGAGCCGAAGTGGGTGTCTGTTTGACCACGCTTTTGGCTCGCCAAGAGAAAGAGATCAACCACGTCTTCGGCTGGACATCGCCTGAAACATGTTACGCCATGGCTCATGCTCATTTGGCATACTACCGAGCTCTCGAGCGGGCCGGTTGGATTAAGATGCTGAAGACTTCCGCCGACTTGCAATCGCATTGGGATGCGTACAAAGCCGCACCTGATAAGACTCCGCTCGGGTTCGTGCTGACGATGGAAGGTGCCGATCCGATTCTAGTTCCTGAAACGATTGATGAGTTTTACGAACACGGCCTGCGCGCCATCGGGCTGACTCACTACGGGGCCAATCGCTACGGCGGCGGGACTCGATGCGAAGTCGGTCTGGCACTGACCGCGGTACCGTTGCTTAGCCGAATCGAAGAGTTGGGTATGACGCTCGATGTTACCCATCTCAGCGATGTGGCTTTCTGGCAGGCGCTCGATCACTTCAATGGACGCATTCATGCCAGCCATCAGAACTCGCGTCGCATCTGCGATTGGCAGCGACAGTTCAGCGACGAGCAATACAAAGCGGTGATTGAACGCGGCGGCGTGATCGGTATGGCTTGCGATGTGATCATGTTGCAGAACGGGTTCGTGCGCGGGCAGACACCACCCAAAGAAACGATGGCGCGGTTAGTCGATAACATCGACATCGTCTGTCAGTTGGCCGGCAACGCGCGGCATGTAGGAATCGGCAGCGACTTGGACGGCGGCTACGGCAACGAACAGACTCCGACCGATCTGGATCGCATCTCCGATTTGCAGAAGATACCCGATATGCTCGCCAAACGCGGTTACGCGCAGGCAGATATCGAAGGCATCATGCACGGCAACTGGCTGCGATTCTTCACCGAAGTCTTAGCGTAGATCAGCCAGTGAAGATCAGTCAGTGTAGATCAACCAGTGTAGATCAACCAGTGTAGATCAATTGTCCTCAATTGATCCCAACACACGTTGCAGGGCCCACACCTCAAGCGGTGGTATCCGTCCGAGCGAAAAATGTGTTACGCATCCGAGGCGGAGCCTCGTCGATACGACAGCGTTGATTAGGACCGTTATAGGTGTTGGTTCTTCGGGCGGTGTAGGGATCAACCAGTGTAGATCAATTGTCCTCAATTGATCCCGGCACACGTTGCAGGGCCCACACCTCAAGCGGTGGTATCCGTCCGAGCGAAAAATGTGTTACGCATCCGAGGCGGAGCCTCGTCGATACGACAGCGTTGATTAGGACCGTTATAGGTGTTAGTTCTTCGGGCGGGTAGGGATCAACAGTGCAGATCAATTGTCCTCAATTGATCCCGGCACACGTTGCAGGGCCCACACCTCAAGCGGTGATAACCGGCCGAGCGAAAGAATGTCTTATTCATCTGTGGCGGAGCCTCGTCGGTACGAAAGCGTTGAATAGGACCGTGATAAGTGTTGGTTCTTCGGGCGGTGTAGGGATCAATCAGTGTAGATCAATTGTCCTCAATTGATCCCGGCACGCGTTGCAGGGCCCACACCTCAAGCGGTGGTATCCGTCCGAGCGAAAGAATGTCTTACTCATCCGAGGCGGAGCCTCGTCGATACGACAGCGTTGATTAGACCGTTATAGGTGTTGGTTCTTTGGCGTAGGGATCATTTGAGTACAATTGATCTACACTGACGGACCTACACTGACGGATCTACACTGACGGATCTACACTGGCTGTCGTGGGATTGCGTCGTCTTGCAACTGGCGAGGCTGCGGGCACAATGGGATCGATGTTTTGTCCGTCGATTTCCCATCTACAAGGTCCAACGCCGGTGATCTCACGACTGTTTGCCGTCAAGCTGCCGACTGAAAACGAAGAAGGCCATACTCGGCTCAACCGAGTCCTCGGTCCGCTCGAATTGACCATGTTCGGGATCGGAGCGATTATCGGTACGGGCATCTTCGTCCTCACCGGTTCGGCTGCGGCCGGCGGACCGAATCACGTGGGAGCCGGACCTGCGCTGATCATCTCGTTTCTCATCTTAGCAGTCGCCTGTGCTTTCGCGGCGCTCTGCTACGCCGAGTTCGCGTCAATGATTCCGGTCAGCGGCAGCGCCTACACGTATGCGTATGCAACGTTCGGTGAACTGGTGGCGTGGATCATCGGTTGGGATTTGATTCTCGAATATGCCGTCGGCAATGTGGCGATTGCGATCGGGTGGTCGGGTTATTTCAACAACCTGCTCGAATTCGCCGGCATTCATTTACCGAAGTGGTTGTTGATCGATCCGATGACCATGCATTACGTGCTCAAGGAATCGGATCTTATTCTCGCGGAGTCAGATAAGGCACATTACTCGCTTGCTCAGCTCGAGTTGGCTCAAGGCGCTTTGGCGAGTGCCCCGAATATCGGCATACCGATCGTGTTCAACCTGCCCGCCATGTTGATCGTGTTGTGCGTTACAGCCTTGCTGTATATCGGCATCAAAGAGAGTGCCAGGCTGAACACAATTTTGGTATTCATCAAGTTCGGGATGATCGCGTTGTTCTTGATCGCGGGCTTACCGCACGTCGACTTTGCGACGAACTGGGTTCCCTTCGCTCCGAACGGTCCCAAGGGAATCATGGCCGGTGCTTCGCTGATCTTCTTTGCCTATGTCGGATTTGATGCGGTCTCGACGACCGCCGAAGAAGCTCGAAATCCGCAGCGCGACCTGCCGATCGGTATGCTCACGTCTTTGGTCGTATGTACCGTGCTGTACATCATGGTGGCTACTGTTCTGACCAGCATGGTGCCGTTGAATGTGCTGCGTAATGAAGAACCGGTGGCGGCGGCGCTGAAACATGTCGGAGCTCATACGGCAGCCAACATCATTTCGCTCGGTGCAGTGCTGTCGATCACCAGTGTGCTCGTCGTGATGCAACTCGGTCAGACACGTATCTTTTACGCGATGAGCCGCGACGGGCTGCTTCCCGGTGTGCTCAGCAAGGTTCACCCGCGCTTTCAAACTCCCCACGTTTGCACATTGATCACCGGACTGCTGGTTGTCATTCCCGCCGGACTCGTCGACATCGGGATCGCTGCCGAGATCAGCAACATCGGAACGCTCTTCGCGTTTATCTTGGTGGCAGGGGGGATTATCATTCTTCGAATTCGTGAGCCGAATAGAACTCGCAAATTCAAGACGCCACTCGTGTGGTTGGTCGCGCCGGGGTGCATCATTACATGCTTTGTTCTGATGCTGTTCCTGCCGCCGCCGACTTGGTGGCGATTCGGATTGTGGATGGCCGTCGGGCTCGTCTTCTACTTCTCCTACGGATATCACCGCAGCCGATTAGGCAAAGCCGCCGAAGGTGCCGCTGCGTAATAGTTCATCGATGTCGGACAGCTAATCCGAGTTGCATTGACTAAGTCGCGTGGCCGGTCAAGTCGAAGGCTACGATGAAGATGGCGACATCGACAATGGAATGGCTGAGCCACGAGCCGGCGAGTGTGCGTGTCGATCGATACAAGACGGCCCAGATCACGCCGCCTACGGCGACTCCGACAGAGAACAACAGTGTCAACGGCGAAGTCCAACCGAAATAGCGAGCCAGTAGGATGACATGATGAGCCATGAATCCAAGGCTCGAAATCAGTGCAGCCGCATTCACTCCCGTTCGGCGCGTTAACGCTCCGAATGCGAACCAGCGCCAGTAGTATTCTTCCAATCCGGCGTGAATCAGCGAATAGAACACCGCCACACATGCTAGTTTCCACGGATCATCGAGACCCATCTCGATGAGCTTCTTGCGAGCCTCGATCGCCGGGCCTTCCATCAGACCCATCGGTTTGAAGAGACCGTGATACAACACGACGATCAGTGCCGCGATCGCCAGTCCTGTAGCCAAACCGAATCCGATCGATCGAGCGTACATCGGCCTGTGAACGTTGCTTTGAATGTTGGGTTGACGATCATTCCAGGCCCCGTTTTGTAAGGATCGCCAAAACAACAACGGCAGCACAAACTGTGCTGTCTTGCCGAGCGCGTAAGCCGCTTGCTGCCAAGCGGAAGGTTGAGACGCGAGCCATTCGAAATAGACCCACGTCACGAGACTGGGCAGCACAAGTCCCACGACGATCCAAAAGAGGCTCGGTGAATGGACGGAGGAAGTGCTTGATGAAAGCGGTGATGTCGAAGAAGGACGTGATGTCATAACGCACGAAATGAGAACGGAGAAGTGAGCCCGGTCTGCTTATCAGAGACCATTACTCCTCTCCTTGTGCGCGCAGGTGTTCATCACCTATGCGATTGGGCTTGCGGATATAATTCCGCGCGAAACGGCGCAAGCCGTCCGGTGTCGCACCCTCGAACTTGAAGAACCGGACGACTTGCGCCGTTCCGCTTGAATTAAATCAACAATTCCAATTCTGGAGATCGATCGCCTGCTGAACCGCCGGAACTACTGCGACTTCTTCCAGCCGTCGGTGCTGTAGCGGCTACGCGCTGCCGGCGGTTTTGGTTGAGTGGTCGGCTCTGCGACTGTGCTGCCGGCGTTGATGCTGCGCGGCGGACTGATCCGCATTGAACTCGTATCGCCACCGATCCGTAGTTCACCGCCGGCAGGCGTAGCCTGTGATTGCGGTTTCAATGCGGAGGCTGGGGGCGTCGAAGATGATGAACCGAGCGGCACGATGTCCGCAGGCAACCTGTTCGTCTCAGCCCTTCGAATCGTGTTCGCGTTTGAAGAACCTGCAGATGAAGTGCTATTGGTCGGGCCGGTAAGTTCTAGGCCTCGGTCGGCGGATGCCGTTCTTACTTCATCCGTTGTCGGCTTCGACGATACATACGCAGCCCATTGAATCGGCTTGTATGCCCCTTCCTCAATCGCCCTTCCCGGTGCGGAAGCAATCCGAGCGTCAGCATCGCGTGATCGCATAGCCGTTTGATCTTGTTCGCTCAACAAACCCGGATTCCAACGGGGTTCATCGTTGTAATCGGACGGGAGCGGGATCGGCATGAGAGCCGGTGAATCGCTGTTCGGTTTGGCACTCTCACGCAAAGGTGCAGGCGAAGTAGATCCGGCTGTGGAACTGGATCGATCGGCTGTGGAATTGAGCGGCTCGCGCGTGATGGCTCGTAGTCTCGACGACGAATCGAACTTGGCACCCGACTGAAGCTGAACGGGCGGCGAAGCCGGCAACACCGGTAGTGTACTCGCATTCGGATCGGCACTCGGCAAGCCTGTACCGGGGCTCGGCGGCAGAACGGCTCCAGCGCCTGTCGGCGGCAATACGCTCGAAGTTCCAGGTAGTGCTGTCGACGGTGCGAAGCTGCCTGGGTACGAAGGATTTGATGCGCCGGGATAAACCGGCGTTATGGTGGACGGACCGACAGGAGCGACGGTTGAAGGCAATCCTCCAACGCCGGGCAATGCGGTGCTGGGCAACGCGGCGCTGCCGGTGCTGCCGCATGACGGAACAGCCGAGTACGTATTGCTCGAGTACGGTGTTGTCGGATAAGTGCCTGTGCCGCCGTAACCGGGTTGCAGAGTCGAATAGCTGCCGTAACCGGCGGAGTAATTCGGTAGACCTGTGCTATACGGCGATGTTGCGGGCACGGGTGCATAAGCACTCGGATTGACCGGAGTGATGATCGAGCCTGATCCACTGAGCGGTGTGGTTGTGGGCATCGTTAAACCGGCCGACGGATAGACTCCGTAGGAGGCTGTCGATTGAGCTGCAGGCAGTGGACCGGCGAGCTGTACCCCGCCGCGCGGTACTGTCATCAAGGGAGCAGACGGCATCGTGGGGGCAACTGTCGCAGGCAATGTTGCGCCGCCGTTGAAGACTTGAGTCAGACCCCAGGTCGGTACTCGCTGAGTTTGATATTCATAGCCCGAGCACGGGGATAGCGTAACGACTTGAGCACCGGTGTTCGGATCGGTCGTCAATACCGGACGGTAGTAAGTGACCGGAGTGCGATTCATCGTGGAGCGATAGTCGGGAACCGTCGTGACTGGCGTCGGTACGAGTGTCGTCGGCAATGTTTGTGCGGGACCAATCGCACCAGCAGGAATCACCGGTCTAGCTGCAGAGTAACCATAGCCGGAATAACCGTAGTTCGGCATTGCTGCAGAGTAACCCGCTGAGACGACTGGATAGCCGCCCGCGAGCGGGACATAGCCGCCGACGGTGGGTGCATAACCGACAGCGTAAGGCGAACCGACCGGAACGACGGGACCGCTTGGTGCTCGGTGACTACCGAACAGCCAATCGATCAACGGACCTGCCTGCGCACTTTGAACCGGTACGGCTGCTGTCAATGATGCGGCCAGCATGAGTGTCAAAGCGCGACGAGACAACATGTTTGCTCTCTCCAAAGGGAGCGTGCGGCAGGTGGATCTGCCGGCGGATAAGTTGAGTTGGACTGCTGCTTCAGTTGTGATGGCTCATGCACTCTAGCGCACGCGGAGCCGGTTCTTCGGCACCGGAGCGCGCCGGATCTCCGCGGACTCTACGTACTTGATGCCCGCGCCGCCCGGTTCGTCAACTTGACCCGCAGGCGACTTAAGACTTTGTGAAAACATTCCACCGAGTCTCGCGATACGCGTGCAGGTTGTAACGATTTTGCGGGCTGGATGCGGGCCCTGAGATTTCCGCAAGAATGCGTGTAGAATCTTAGGCCGCAGTCCGACTCGGGCAAGAAAAAAGAATCTCGTTCCGCGACATTTTTATCGATGTCGCACCGCTCACCTTCGCGAGCCTCACCAGTTTCATGTCTTCATCCACTCTGCAACTTATCGAAACCACTCGATTGGTAGCCATCATTCGACTGGACGATCTTTCCCAAGCCGTACAGATTGCAAGAGCACTCGCAGCAGGCGGCATAACCGTACAGGAATTTACGCTGACGAATCCCGATGCGGTGCGAGCCGCCGCCGATGTGCGCCGCGCACTTGCCGACTCCGGTGTGGAGCGGTTTGCAGTCGGTATCGGATCGGTGCGCAATCGGCAAGAAGCCGAGGCGGCGGTCCAAAGCGGCACCGACTTTGTCGTTTCACCGATCGTGCATCCCCAAGTCATGGAGGTCTGCACATCAGCCGGCGTGCCGGTGATGCCGGGTGCTTACACTCCCACGGAAATCGCCGCGGCTTGGGAGAGCGGCGCTGCCATGGTTAAAGTCTTCCCGTCGCGCGTGCTCGGTCCCGACTACATCAAAGATGTTCTCGCACCGATGCCCTATCTGAAGCTCATGCCCACCGGTGGCGTCGATCTGACGAACATCGCCGCGTACTTCAAAGCAGGCGCTCGAGCCGTCGGCATCGGTGGTAATCTGTTGGACGCCTCCGCCGTCGCCCGTGGCGATTGGGCTCAAGTCACAGCCGTTGCGAGGCAATTCGCCGACGCTGCCGAAGCGAAACCATAAGCTTAACGGCCGCGAGTCTGCGGACTAGTCTCGCGCGGCTCTGTACCCGTAACCGCCGACTGGCGCAATTGTCTTAAACGACACGGTTACTCCCCTGCCCTGTTCACCGTCAGCAACGATGGCAACTCACGAAAGCACGTCTTGAATGTCCGCGAACGCATCTCGTCAGGAAACTGCAGCAGAACCATCGACGGCAGGCATCGGTCGATCCTTTGAGTTCGACGTGATCACGCTCGGTGAAACGATGTTGCGATTCACTCCGCCGGAGATGCTTCGCATTGAACAGGCCGAGTCGTTTCAAATTCACATCGGCGGCAGTGAATCGAATACTGCGGTCGGATTGGCGCGACTCGGAAAACGCACGGCGTGGCTATCTCGCTTGCCCGATTCTCCCCTCGGGCGCATAGTTGAAGGTAGTCTGGCTCGATGGGGTGTCGATACGAAGCATGTCGTTTGGTCGAACGACGATCGTATGGGACTCTACTTTCTCGAGAATGCGTCCGCACCGCGACCTGCGCAAGTAATCTACGATCGCCGCGACTCGGCCATGAGCCGGATGACGCCTGCCGATCTGCCGATGCATCTATTCGCTCCAGGTCGAGCCGCGTTGTTTCACACAACCGGTATCACGTTAGCGATCAGCCCGTCAGCCAGAGCCACCGCCGAAGCCGCCATCCATGCGGCTCGTTCCGCGGGGATGCGTTTCAGTTTCGACGTGAACTATCGAGCCAAACTGTGGTCGCCGCGTGACGCGGCGGACGGTTGCGAATCGGCTCTGTCGACTGCGAACGTGATCTTTATTCCCGAGCGCGATGCGAGAACGCTGTATGGTCTGTCGACCTCGCTCGACGGCCATGCCGTTCTCAAGTTCATTGCGGATCGTTTTCCTCAATCTGTCTGCGTGATGACATGCGGCCGACTGGGTTCTCGAGCGCGGCACGGTGACTGCGAGTGGAATCAGGGTATCTATGCGTCGAGCGAAATCGGTCGGCTCGGCGGTGGCGATTCGTTTTCGGCAGGCTTCTTGAGTTGCTGGTTAGAGACAGAGGGTATCGACATTGGATTGGCTCTGCAGTGGGCGGCAGCAACAGCGGCGCTCAAGTACAGTGTGGCCGGCGATCTGCCGATCTTTACTCGCGCTGAAGTGGAGCAGTTGATGGCTTCGGGAGCGAAGTCGGAATTGCAACGCTGAGTCGATCGGCTTTGCATGCGAGCCATTCAAGAAACGCGTTCGCAGTCGCTGTGGATGGCGGTTCACAATTACTTGGAACGAGAACACAACCGTAAACCGGTTGTCACCAACGTGGCTCGAGCCACTTGAAGGAATCGATCGTGGGACTATTCATTACGCTCGACGGTGTGGACGGCGGCGGCAAATCGACTCAAGTCAAAATGCTGTGCGAATATCTGACGGCTCGGGGCAAGACTGTGCGCACCTTTCGCGATCCGGGCAGTACGCAACTTGGCGAGGCCCTGCGCGAAATACTCCTGCATCGACAAGAGATCGAGCTTTCGCCGACGTCTGAGATGTTGTTGTATATGGCCAGTCGAGCTCAACTGATCGCAGAACAATTGCGACCTGCCTTGGCGGAATGCGACTACGTCATCACCGATCGTTATTTGCTGGCCAATGTGGTTTATCAAAGCGTGGGCGGTCGAGTGGCTGCCGATGCGATTTGGAAAGTCGGAGAAGTTGCAGTCGGCGGGCTGTACCCCGATCTCACCGTGGTCCTAGACCTGCCGATCGATATCGCCCTACAGCGGATGAATCGCTCGCTCGATCGTCTGGAAAGCCGTGGGCGCGACTATCTAGACGCCGTTCGTAGTGGCTTCCTCGAGCAATCGAAGCAATTGCCCGGTGCCTGCCTGGCTGTCGATGCAAGCCGTTCGATCGACGACGTACATCGAGAAATAACGGCGGCAGTGGATCGTTTGTCCGCGTAAATCCACGTTTTTTGATGTTGTACGATTCGGGCCTTCGACACAGAATAATCGAGCCTGCGGTATTGCATTTGCGGCCGAAGGCATCGAAGTCATCTGTTTCGGATCTGTTTTCATAGGCCGCGAGTCATGTCGGACAATACGCTGGATGTTGAACAATTAGCGGCCTATCTGCACGTCGGTCCGCAGCAAGTTACTAAGCTCGCCGAACGGGGCGAGATCCCCGGTCGCAAGGTCGGGGGATCATGGCGATTCGCTGAAGCGGAAGTGCATGCGTGGCTCGAACAGCGAATCGGTGCGAGCGATAACGAAGCATTGCAGAAAATGCAGCGCGTCGTGGATAAGTGGAGTGACTCGCACTCCGGAGCAGTGCGTCTGGTCGACTTGCTCCCGATGGAAGCCATCGAACTGCCGTTGGCAGCTCGAACTCCGAAGGCTGTGATTCGGCGAATGTGTGAGCTCGCGCAGGGGACCGGTTTGCTTTGGGATGCCGCGAAAATGGCCGAGGCTGTCGAGGCTCGTGAAGAGCTGCACCCGACCGCACTCGACAGCGGCGTGGCGCTGCTTCACCCGCGACGTCCGCAAAGTTCGATACTCGGCGGCCCGCTCCTGGCGCTTGGTGTCCTCACCAGCGGTCTTCCATTCGGCAACCGCGGCGGACATTCGACCGATGTCTTCTTCTTGATCTGTTCGACGGATGATCGAGTTCACTTACAGGTGCTCGCTAAGCTTTCTCGCTTGTTGGCAGGGACGAGCTTTCTCGATGAGCTGCGTCACATGAGCTCCGCGGCCGAAGTCTCCGAATTGCTTCAGCGATGCGAAGCGGAAATCGACGGCGTCGACTACGAGTCGCTGGCGAAATGCCCGTGATGAATAGGCCGGTGACGGGCCTGCCCCTGACGAGCAAGTCTTCGCAGGGCTTGCGTATTGCGTGGTACGGTTCGACCTCAGGCGTGTTCGGTTGGGCAATCTGCAAATTGCGAGAAGAGATAGTTGAACTCGGAGTTGAACTCGACTTTGAAGACAGATCGATCGATGACATCTGTCTGTGCGACACGAAGAATGTAGACCGGATCGTGGTCGCGTGTGCCACTCGTCTCGACTATGCCCCGACCTGGATCGATGAGCTGAATCGTCGCTCAGTCGGAGTACCTTGGTCTGTGATGACCGACTCTTGGTGGGATGGTGCAAGACGTACCGGAATCGGCTCGACTTCGCAGCGAATATGGCCGTGGTATCGTTGGTGGGATGCCTGGCATGCTTGGTTTCATCCCGAATCAGCTTCTGTAGTCGATCAAACTCCTGAGTTGTTTTCTTCGCAGGCTCATGCGTCGGCATTGTTTCAAGAGCAAGCTACTGCTGCGCGGCTCGCAGTCCGCCGCAGTGCAGAGGCACAGTCGGGAGTTTGCGTCATCGTGAGCGCCTGCCGTCAAACGGCGGACGCATTGGCTCAATCCGCCGAGGCCGCGGGGATGAGACCTCGGTCCTATTGTTCTGTTGCAGATGCCGGTCGATCGCTCGCAAACGTCGATGTGTCGGCTTTCGTCTGGGACGATACATGTATGTCAGAGTTGACCTGCGGCAGAACAAGTGATCCCGACGATGTCGTTCGGCAGCGAGAACGATTTGCCGTGGCACAGGTGGAGGAATTAAGGCGTTGCTTTAGCGATGCACTGCTGATTGCCAATCTGTCCTATCCGCGGTTCGACCACTGGCAGCGCTTGGAGCAAGCTGGTTGCGACGAACTGATCGTGAAACCAAGTCCGGCTTTACCGCTCCGCAATCTGCTGGTGCAAAGAAGTGTTGCTTGATTGAGGGATGTTTTTGTGGCGATTGAGTGATGCTTTTGTGAGCCCCTCTCCCCCGGCCCCTCTCCCCGGGTACGGGGCGAGGGGAGAGGAATGTTGATCCAATCCCATACATCTCCAAATCTCAAATCTCACCCCAAATCTCATATTTTAAATTTTAAATCTCATATTTTAATCTTGAAGTTACAGCTCATACTAGATGGATCACTTGCGTGATCCATAACATCTCTACTGGGGGCCGATCAGCTCAATTGCGGCCCTAGTGTCACGAAGTACTTCGCGACCAGGACATAGAGGCTGATCCCGATTGTCACGTTATACGAAAACGTGACTCCGAGCGATGAGGCGAGTGGTAGTGTCGGGCTGGCTTCAGGGATGGCCATCTGTTGAACTGCGGGGAGCGCGATATACGATGCTGCACCACATAAGACTGCGAACAACACATACGTACCTTGCTCGATCGGTTGACCGCTGGCGAGGCTGTACACGAACATCACGCACATTCCAAACATGGCGAACACGTTCGGGGCGATTAATCCGAAGGCGATCAGTCGCCAGCCGGCGGTCTTCAAATCGCGCAGCTTGCGACTGGCGGTGATTCCCATTTCGAGCAGAAAGATACAGAGCAGAGGTGGAAACAAATCGATGAACAACCGATCGTTGGACCCCACTACCTTTTCGCCTTGCAAGCGGCTGATGAAACCGATGGCGATACCTGCGAACAGCAAGAAGATGCCCTGATTGAGCAACACTTCGTGGATCAGTTGTTTGAGATTGTGCTTTTGCTTTGTGTGGCCCGAATGGTTTTCCGGTGTAGCGACTTCGCTGCTCTCGTGATTCGCGTCACCGGTTGTGTCGAAACGAGAGCGTCGAACGGCGCGTTGAATATGGGCCATGTCGTCGGATCGAGCGCGGCTTTGGTCCATGAAGATCTCGTGCTCGTCGATGCCGACACTGACCAGTTCCGGTTCCTCGGGCTCAAGTCCCGCTTGTTCGGTGAGCATGCGGTTGCGAGCTTCACGGCGACGCGCCTCCGCAAAAGCGGCCTCGCCCGGCACGTTTCCTTCGGCGTCCATCCCTTGGTGCCGCAGACGAGATATCAAGTACAGCGCCACAATGCAGCCTGGGATTTCCATTACCGCCAGCATTACAGGCATGAACGAGGCTGAGGCAATGTTGGCTGCACCGAGGAAGCCGACCGCTGTGACGAAGGTGCCTGCCGAGTCGCTGCCGTAATAGCCCGCGATCGTAGCTGCATCGACTCTTCGCACTCGAACCAATGTTCGCAAAGCGAAGTAGGCCGCAAATCCGATGACGAGATTCGTGAAGAAACCGATCACCATCAACGCTGCAGCTTGACCGTACATCTTCGGATCGAGGCTCGCCAATTCTTCGCCGCCGTGCCAGCCGATGCCGAGCAGCAGAAAGATGGTCAGGGCTTGATACGCTTGTTTCGGGAACTCGAGTTTGACACGCAGCAGAGGAATCAGAAAGCCCGCGTAGAAGAACAGCAACAGCGGCTTGAAGAGGTTATGGATAAAGTTATGCGCGAATTCTTGGAGCAGATCGGACATGCTTCGAGTTTCAGTTAGGTCGCTGATCGGAGTAGATTGGTCGGTTGCATCAAACTGTTAACGAACCGCGTGCCGAACGAGAGCTTTTTTGTTAACGGGTTAATGTCCATGGTTCTGCGTTCAACCCGTCCGTTAACGAACGGTCAATGGCTTATAAACCGGCGAAACTACTCGAATGGGTAGTGGCACCATGTTGCGACGATGGGTTCGCTTCGCTATCACGATTGATACGAATGACCATTTTTACACGGCGAAGTGGCCAAACGTTTTTCAATCGAATAAAGCGATAGCAGCCATCTGTTAATCGGATGGTCTCGAAACGACTTCGATCTATGCAAGACGCGGCTCCATCGGAAAAGGGAGGTTGAGCATGACATCGGAAGGGAGCGAGCGAAAATCCGATTCGTCGCACGTTCAAGTTCGCGATTGGCTAGATGAACTGAGTGGAAGCGGCGGAGCTCGCGTGCAAATGGATTCTGCGGGGGCATGCACCGGGCAAATAGAAATGCTGCTCATCGAAGGCAATCAGGCTGCGGCTGAAGGAGACCGAGACAAAGCCGCGAGCATGTATCGGCAAGTACTCGCTCTCGATCCGCGACATGTCCAAGCATGGAACAACCTGGGTGTGATGTTTGCGGATTCTGGTGCGCCGGAGCGAGCCATAGATCATTATCGGTCGGCGCTTCACTACCAGGGGGACTTCATCGACGCACTTTACAACTTGGGTAATGCCTATCGCGAACTGAAGCGGTACGACGAAGCGCTCGACTGTTACGATGCAGTGTTGTCACGTCGCTCGACATTTGCTCCGGCTTATACCAATCGAGCGGTATGCCGTATGAACATGGGAAGTTCAGATGCGGCGATCGAAGATTTTCATCGTGCATTGCATCTCCACTCGGATTCAGCCGAAGCCTGGACCGGTCTGGGGCTCGCACTATCTCATCTGGCTCGTTACGGCGAAGCGAATCAAGCGACCAATCGCGCGCTCGCTTTGGCACCAGCCATGCCGGAACCGCATTACAACTTGGCTCTGCTCGAACTGCTGCACGGTCATTACGAGATCGGTTGGCAAGAATACGAATGGCGATTTCGTTTGCCCGGTCATTCCTATCCTGTTACGGGCCATCCGGCGTGGAACGGCGAATCGCCGGCAGGACGTCGATTCTTACTGGTGGCCGAACAAGGTTTAGGAGATGCGATCCAGTTCGTGCGCTTTGCCAAGTTGCTCGAAGGCCAAGGGGCTGACATTACGTTGTTATGCGCGGAGTCTCATCGCTGGTTGTTGAGTGCCGTACCCGGCGTGCATCGTTGCTTGGCTCGTGAGTCGGCTGACGAATCAAGCGAGACGAGCGGAATCGATTTCTGTCTGCCGTTGATGAGCCTCGGGAGGTTTTTTGCTCCTGACGCTGAGAACATTCCGGGCTCGGTACCGTACATTCCGATCGACGCCGGAGAAGTCATGCGGCGGCGAGCTTGGATGGCGGATCGCTTCGGAACCGATCGGCTGCGCATCGGGATCGCTTGGCGCGGTAGTCCGGGATATCGTTGGGACTGTCACCGTTCCATTCCGTTGAAACACTTTGAAGGTTTGGCACTCATACCCGGTGTACAGTTGTTCAGTTTTCAAAAGGGGCCGGGATGTGAGGAATTGCTTCATTGTGGGTTCCCGATTGAGGATTTGGGATCACAACTCGACAACGACGGGCGCAGCATGATGGAGTCGGCGGCGGCTGCTCAGACCATGGATTTGCTGATCTCGGCAGATACTTCGCTGGGTCATCTTGGCGGGGCGCTCGGTGTTCCGACTTGGATCGTCCTCCCCCTTTCGCCCGATTGGCGGTGGCGATGTGGCGGCGATCGATCCGCTTGGTATCCGTCCGTGCGATTGTTTCGACAGCCGAGGTGGCAGGATTGGTCGGGCGTTTTTCGCGAAGTGGAGGCGGCGATTCGCGAGTTTTTCCCGAAAAAACGGGTCGAACCGTAAGAGTGGCACAAGGTTGACATTGCTGGAAACAGCCACCGCCGTTAGATTTCGGGATTGGTAGTGATTTTCCGTCAACAGAGCTCGTGTGTCGCGAGATCCGGGACTTCGCACCGTTCCTCTTTCCAAACTGCGGCTCCTTCTTCGCGGCCTTCTGGTCCGCACGCCACGAGCCGGCAGGTAAAGGTATCTCCATGGTCAATCGCAATCTGATCCGCTCGCTCGAAGACGACTCCATTTCTCAGCAAATCGATTTTCTTGTTTCGGAAGAGAATCTCGACGAGTGGCTTAATCCTGAAATTGAAACCGCCGATGCAAATTTCGGCATCAATCAAATCGTAGCCGGCCGCATCGTTGAAATCACGGATGACTTCGTCGTTGTCGACGTCGGGTTCAAGAGCGAAGGGGCCATCGATCGCAACGAATGGTCGGATACCGATGAACAACCGGTTGTAGGCGGCATTGTCAAAGTCCTGGTCGAAGAAGTCGAAGACGAACTCGGACCGGCCGACGATATCCACGGCATGATCAGCCTCAGCAAGCGTAAGGCTGAGAAGATTCTGCAGTGGGAAGATACGATCCGCTCGATTCAAGAAGGCCAAGTTGTCACCGGTACGGTCACCCGCAAGATCAAGGGTGGTTTGCTGGTCGACATCGGCGTTCCGGTCTTCTTGCCGGCCAGCCAAGTCGACATTCGCCGTCCGAACGACATCGCCGACTTCATCGGTCGCGTTGTTCAGTGCGAAGTTTTGAAGATCGACGAATCGCGTCGCAACATCGTCGTCAGCCGTCGTTCGCTGATCGAGAAGCAGCGTGAAGAAGATCGCGAACACCTGCTCGCCGAACTCGAAGTCGGTCAAATCCGCAAGGGTATCGTCAAGAACATCGCCGACTTCGGTGCGTTCGTGGACCTGGGCGGTATCGACGGCCTGTTGCACATCACCGACATGAGCTGGGAACGTATCGGACATCCGTCCGAGATGGTGGCCATCGATCAAGAGATCGAAGTCAAGGTTCTGCAGATCGATCGCGAAAAGCAAAAGATCGCTTTGGGTTTGAAGCAAAAGCAAAAGAACCCGTGGGAAAACATTGTCGAGAAGTACCCTGTCGGCTCGGTCGTCAAGGGCGAAGTCGTCAATGTCATGAGCTACGGTGCGTTCGTGAAGCTCGAGCCGGGAATCGAAGGCCTCGTTCACATCAGCGAAATGTCTTGGACTCGCCGCATCAATCACCCGAACGAAATGGTGCAGATCGGCGACGAGATCGACGTCAAGATCCTCGGTGTCGATGCTGCCGGTCAGCAACTGTCGCTGGGTATCAAGCAAACGATGACCAACCCCTGGGACACGGTCACCGACAAGTACTCGGAAGGCAGCGTCGTGACGGGCAAGGTTCGCAACCTGACCAACTACGGTGCGTTCGTCGAACTGGAACAAGGCATCGACGGCTTGCTCCACGTCTCGGACATGAGCTGGACTCGCAAGGTCAGCCATCCGAGCGAGATGGTCGAGAAGGGACAAGAGATCAAGTGCCGCGTGCTGTCGGTCGATCAGAACCGTCGCCGTATCGCTCTCGGTCTCAAGCAGCTCGATCAAGATCCGTGGGTCAGCACCATTCCTGAGAAGTACCAACCGAACCAACTGGTTCGTGGTAAGGTCACCAAGATCACCAACTTCGGCGTGTTCGTCGGACTGGAAGACGGCTTGGAAGGCCTGCTGCACATCTCCGAACTGGCCGATCACAAGGTTGAGAATCCGGAAGATGTGGTCAAGGTCGGTGACGAGATCGAAGTCAAGGTTCTGCGAGTCGACATCGACGAGCGCAAGATCGGTCTGTCTCGCAAGCGAGTCGAATGGAGCGAAGAGCAAGAGAATGCCGATGCGAAGGAAAACGCTCCTGAGAAGCGACCTGACCAAAAGCCGCAACAAGAGCTCAAGGGTGGTCTCGGATCAGACGGTCCGTTGATCGCTACGCCGAAAGATCCGTCCTAATCGACTCGGTCTTTCACAATTGAAAACGACCTTCGGCCGGCTGCCGGTAATCCACCGCAGCCGGCCGATTTCGTTTTCCCTCGAGGCTCGTGTGGCGTGCGATAGAGAAAGGTATCCCTACTCCTACTCGAATTCGAACGAAGAAATCCGAGTACGAGTACCGCTTCGCTGAGTACGAGTACGAAAAAGGCCTTCTTCCTAGCCACTAGCCACTAGCCACTAGCTTCTAGCTTCTAGCTTCTAGCTTCTAGCTTCTCGTTTCTTCCTCATCGATTCCTTCATGCTGACGAAGTCGGAGATCAAGAAGATTACGGTCGAAAATGCTGTGATGACTTCCATGAGCATTACGATCTTGGCGGGGATGTGAGCCGGGGTGATGTCGCCGTAACCGAAGAAGGAGAAGTTGAGCACGCTGAAGTAAAAGCACTCGAAGGCCAACTCCGCACCGCTGAGTTTGGGGGCGATCCCTGTGAAACTGCCGAAGTCCAAGACTTGGAGGCAATAGAAGTCGATGGCGAAGGAGACTGTGACTTCGGCCATGTTGTAGGCCATCAACATCAGGAAGCGATGGTAAGCCAGGTCCGACGCTGCGGCTCGAACAAGATGCCACAGGGTTTCCGCAAAATAGTATGCCGTCTTGGCTGCTGCGATAACAACCACAGCCCAAATCAAACCGGTTGTCCAAGCAGCCCCCATGCGCTGATGAAGCAGCAGAATGCCGCCCGCGGCACTCGCCATCACCGCAATCTCGATTGCCTCTCGTTTGTGCATGCCATCTCCATGACTTCAAAGAAAAGACAATTCTAGAGACTCGTCCGTTTGAATACACGAGTAGGTCAATCCGCGTTCTAGCTTCGCAACACTTCCGGCTTAGGTTGACCGATCGCGAATCTGATCGACAATAGACCGCTCGATGATCGAACGTAACATTAGACGGGAAAAGCACGTCACATGACTTGGGAATTAGTGGGATCACGAGCCGGATACGAAAAAAATGGTTGGGGATTCAGCTTCGACCAAAATCAACCTCAGCGCGGCTTGCAAGTTTCGTCGTCGCGCGGTGTAGCCCCGGCTGCAGCGTGGACGCTATGCGCGTTTCAGCCGGTTCCCGGTCATAGTGCTCGTCTGGAAGAGGCATACGTCCGCGGCAGCGATCTGATCGTCCGTTACGCACAGACCGCGGCTGACCAATTCGGCTTTCAACTCGACTGGCGCATTCTTCCACACGATGACCTCGGCGGCTTCGATGCGGGTGTCGAGCTATGGCTGAGCGTTCAGACGCAGCTCCTGGACACACATCCAAAGTTCATTCTCGAAAGCTCAGCGCAGAGCGGTCAGTGGCAACGACTACGAGCCGCGGAGCTCGGCGGGTCAAACGAGTTTGCAACAGGCGGCGGACCGATGCATACCGATGAAGTCGCCGCGCTGGCCGAGAGCCTTCCCGGCGGAACGGCGGCGGTACTTGTTCACCCGTCTGATCAGTTGCAGACGACCATCGTCAGTCATCACAGCAAGCACTCATCCGGACTTCAAATGCTCGGCGGATTTATGGAAAAAGGAGTCATTCGACGAGCTCGATTGCGTTGCGTCGTTTCGCACAAAACTCTCGGTCATACAGAGCTCGCATCGGCGTATCTCGCATTTTCTGAGAGCGCTCTTCCGCTGACCGCGTAGTGAAGCCTTGGACCAGTTGCATATCCATGGTAGATCGATTGTCCTCAATCGATCCTAACCAAGTCTGCACCAACTACACATAGAACGATACCGACCGAGACGGATCAAAAGACCGCGAGGCGATGCCTTGTCGAAGAGCGTTGAAATGAGGCTGCGCTCGTTAGTACCGAATTAGGTGTTGGTGCTTCGAGCAGTGTTGGGATCAATTTGGAAAATTGATCTACAGCGGCAAACCGAACACACACTTTCTTCCTTACGACTGCTTGGCGAATCTTCTTTGCGGCGGCGGAGCGCTCTTGAGGTTAGGGGGAGCCATGATCAAGCGGTGGTTGCCTTCGCCTAATAGATCGTCAAGGCGGGCTCTTAGTTCGGGAGTCACATCCACGCGATGACGCTTGGTTTTCAAGTGCACTGTTTCGCCGGATCGTACCTGCAAGGCGAAGTGTACTTCCAACTTGCCGGGATAGCCGCGTAGGACCTCATTGAGCCGCGGAAGCGTTTCCATCGAATGCTGTGACTCGCTCAGCAATATCCGCAGACCGGCAGTGAAGCGACTCGCCGCGGTCTCGATCGGAATGATCTCGTTGGCGATCAAGTTGTACTCGTCACCTTCGCCGCGCTTATCGACCGCGGCTCGGAGCAGCACGATCCGTTCAGCTTCGATCATCTCGCCCATCGTCGCATAGCCATCGGGCCAACAGATGCAACGTGAGTTGCCGTCGAGGTCTTCCAAGTCGAAGTTCGCGTACTTGCTCGGTGCACCCGGTTTCGGATTGCGAGTGTTGGCGAGTTTGATCGAACTGATCATGCCGCCGACGATCACCTCTTGTCGATCCTTGCAGTTCTTGATGGTTGCTGATGTATGAGTCACAAACGCGCGGAACTGATCGGCGTATTGGGCGAGCGGATGGCTGGAAAGGTACATGCCGAGCACTTCCTTTTCCATCGCCAAGCGTTGCGTATCGGGAAACTCCGGGACATCCGGAAGGGGTTGCTTCGTAGGACCGGAGGACTTTTCTTCCTCTTCCGCGAAGTCGTCAAACAGGTTCCCCTGACCTCGCTTGTGATCTGCCAGCGCCGAAGCGCCGGCTTGCATGGCTTTATCGATCACAGCCATGAGCTGAGCGCGACGAGCTCCGAAGGCGTCCATCGCGCCCGCTTTGATCAAGGTTTCAATCGTCGACCGATTACATCCTTGCGGATCGACTCGTTCACAAAAGTCGAAGATGTCGGTGAACGGTCCGCCGGTTCGTCGAGCTCGCACGATGGCTTCGCTGGCAGAACCGCCGCAACCCTTGATCGCCGAGAGGCCGAAGTAGATCTTGTTGTCAGCTACCGTAAAGTCGATATCGGCAGAATTCACATCGGGGGGCACAACGGTGATTCCCATGCGAGCACAATCTTCCAAGTGCTCGACCAGCGAATCCTTACGCTTAAAATTACGACCGGGAATATCCCCGACAGCAAGCTGCCGCCATGAACTCGACGGGATAATGGTCAAGAACGCGGTCTGATAAGCCAACCAGTGCATAGGCTGTCGAGTGGCTCTTGTTGAAACCGTAGCCCGCGAATTTGAGAATCATCTCCCAGAACTCGCGAGCTTGTTTCTCGGTCAGGCCTTTCTCGACCGAACCTTCGATGAACTTGGCTTCGTTTTTGGCGATCAAATCTTCTTCTTCTACTGATCGCCTTAATACACGTATACGCACTCCTGCTAGCTCGATACCGCCGAGCCGATTGAGAATACGCATCACCTGCTCTTGGTAGACCATCACACCGTTGGTCTTTCCAAGATGTCTTTGAGCACCGGATGGAGATACTCGGCCGCCTTGCGCTTGTGTTTGACGGCCACGTACTCATCGACCATGCCCCCTTCGAGCGGACCGGGGCGATACAGTGCGTTGGTAGCGATGATGTCTCGGAAGTGGTCCGGCTTCATGCGTTGCAGCAGGTCGCGAATGCCTCCGCTTTCCAACTGGAACACACCTTTTGTTTCACCTCGCTGCAGCAGTGCGAAGGTCTCTTTGTCGTCGAGCGGCAGGCGCAGAATGTCCAGGCGCATGCCGGTCGTCTGCTGGATGATGTCGACCGCTTTCGAGAGGATCGTCAAGTTGCGGAGGCCGAGGAAGTCCATCTTCAGCAAGCCGGCCGCTTCCACGTCACCCATCGACCACTGCGTGATGATGTCGCTCTTGCCCGACACTCGACTGAGAGGCACATAGTCGGTGAGCGGTTTGTCGGCGATCACCACCGCAGCCGCGTGCGTTCCGATGTTGCGCGCCAAGCCTTCGATCTTCTTGGCTACATCGAGCAGTTCTTTGACTTCCGGATCGGTCTCGTATAGCCGCTTCAGCTCTTCGTTCTGAGCCAAAGCCTTGGTGATCGTGATCTTCAGTTCATCAGGCACCATCTCCGTGACCTGATTGACTCGCATCAGCGGAATACCTAGTGCGCGTCCGACGTCTTTGATCGCCGCTCTCGCCTGCAACGTTCCGAAGGTACCGATCTGCGCTACGTTGGCCTCGCCGTATTTGTCTCGCACATATTGAATGATCTCGACGCGGCGATCCTTGCAGAAGTCGATATCGATATCCGGCGCTTCCTTGCGGTTTTCGTCCAAGAATCGTTCGAACAGCAAGTCATAACGGATCGGACATACGTGGCTCAGATAGAGCGCATAACACACGAGTGCACCGACACCGCTACCGCGGGCTGTGGCCGGCACGTTCTGCTCACGCGCGTGGCGCACGAAGTCCCAGACGATCAGGAAGTAATTTGCGAACCCCAATCGTTGGATCACTCCCAGTTCGCGATCCAGTCGCTGCATGACGATTTCGCTGAGCTGCCCGTTGGGCTTCATCTCTTCGTCACCCTCGTAGCGCTCCATCAAGCCGTCAAGGCAGATGTCGCGCAGGAACTCTTCCGGCGTGCGCTGATCGGGGAGCGAGTATCGAGGGAAATGCCGTTTGCCCAGTTCGAGATCGATCGACACCGAGTCAGCGATGGCTTGGCTGCGAGCCACCGCTTCTTCGAGACCAGTGAAGTTCGCATACATCTCTTCCGGCGATCGCAGATAGAACTGGTCTCCTTCCATCTTCATGCGGTTCGTGTCTGTGCGGAACTTGCCGGTGTTGATGCACAGCAGTACGTCCTGGATCTCCGCATCCGACTTGTCGATATAGTGAGCGTCGCTCGTCGCCACCAGCGGCAAGCCGAGTTTGTTGGCGATGTCCACGGCGCCTTTGAGCTGCTCGCGCTGGATCGGCAAGTTGTTGTTCATGATCTCGATGAAATAGCGATCACCGAAGATCTTGTGGAACCAGCGGGCGATGTCGGCCGCTTCGTGTTCGATACTGGTCGTATCGCCCCCTTTCAAGACGGCGCGCGAGAATTCGCTCGATACACAGCCGCTGAGACAGATGATTCCTTCGTTGAGCTCTTCCAGCAGTTCGCGGTCGATACGCGGTTTGAAATAAAATCCTTCGAGACTGGCTCGCGAGGCCAAGCGTACCAAGTTACGAAAGCCGGTCTTGTTCTGCGCTAAGAGCGTCAGGTGATAGGCCGCTTCTTTGGAACTGGAGGCTTCTCGAATAAACCGACTCCCCGGAGCCACATAGGCTTCGTAGCCGACGATCGGATTGATGCCCGCCGCTTTCGCCTTTGTGTAAAACTCGAGCGCTCCGTGCAGATTGCCGTGATCGGTCAACGCGAGCGCGTTCATGCCGTGCTGTTTGGCTCGTTCCACCAGTCGACCGATCGGGCTGGCACCGTCGAGCAAACTGTAGTGGCTATGGCAGTGAAGGTGGACGAACGGACGCTGATTCATGACAACTTCCTGTCGCGGAAACAGGCCTAGCTTGGATGCGCATGCAGTGGAACTGCCGGTTCGGTAAAGAATCTACGGCGAAGTACGAAATTACCATATTCGACTCTCATCGTCGCCCATCCAGTGTCGCTGCTCGCCCCCTCGCACGGCGGTGTCGGAGTGTGCATACTGTGGCCGCAGGTTGATGGCGACTCTGTATTTGGCGTCCCAACTATTACGCCTGTCGCTGCACTTTTTCACTGGCCAGCCCGAGGTATCCGCCCGTGTCCGGAAAGCTTGTCACCGTTGCCGCCGTCCCCACGTCGTTCGAAGCTCGCATCTTGATGAACTTCTTGGAGAGCGAAGGGATTCGAGCCGTCATTGCGGACGGCAATGTCACCGATGCTGCTTGGCAATGGGGAGTCGCGACGGGTGGAGCTAAGGTCCAAGTCAAAGAAGAAGACTACCCGCAGGCTCTGGCTTTGCTGGAAGATCGCGACCGCGCGAACCAGTCGGCTGACATCGCACCGCGCGACGAGGACGACGAGAGTGACACTGAGACTCAACTTGATAGATCCGGCCAATCCGGAAAACGACAGAACGAGCGAAGACATTCCGTTCATCCTGATTCCGAAGCAGACGATTCCGAAGAGGATGAGTCCGACGAAGATGACGAGGATCGGTACGAAGAAGATGAAGCAGCCGTCAAGGATGACGGTGAGGAAGAAGATGATGAAGAGGATGAGCGAGATGCGAATGAGATCGATGTCGGCGATACGATTGATCGAGCGTATCGATCTGCGATCCTCGGGTGCGTATTCGCCCCGTTCTTCTTCTATTCTCTGTTCCTGCTGCTCGTCGTCTTCTTAATGTGGCAACCGATTACGAAGTCACATAAGAGAAAGCTCTTCATCGCGCTGGCATGTGATCTTGTCGGCATCCCGGTCTGCACGATTCTGTTGTGGATGATACTCAGGCACTAGGCTTTGTCTCAAAAGATGAATCCACGTAGCAGCGTTTCTCCGAAACGCTGATGATTCTGCGTCTCCGAGAGATGCAACCATATGTTTTGAGACAGAGCCTAGGTGCTTTCATGGACCGGATACGGTGATACTGCACTCGTGCCCCATAGTTCGCACGAACAACCTAACGAAATAGTTTGGGCAGGAAGGCGAAGTCAGTCGGACTTTGCGGATTTTGCAATCGACTCGCTACTTGGTTGCCGATTTCTAGGATGAGCTCGACCGAATCAGCGCCTTGAGATTGCACCTGTTGGGCTCTGTCAGTTACTAATGCACAGCGTGCGCATGGATGCTCACGCCGTAGGGAATTGCAAGCATTGCACTTCAAGCTCAAACAGCTTGCACAGTCGTGTTGCTTGCACAGTGGAACTGCTCGAATCGGCACTGTCCAACGAGAATAGCGATGGAACGCGTATACGACTTCGGTCGACCTTTGTTCTTTCTGGCCGCGATTTGCTTGGCTGCGTCGGCCGGATGTCGTGGTTATCAGTACGGCCATCTGATTAAGAACAACCAACCCGATTTGGTCGGAAGTCACACGGCCGGTGCCGAAGTCTTCAATCCACTGGTCGACGAATCTGTGGCCAAGCTGTTGTCGACGCCGATGGTGAACGCTCATCCTCCGATACTGGGACCCGATGGCCAGCCTGCATGTCGCAGCGTGTGTTTCGTCGGCATTGAAAACAAGAGTGCTGAAGAGCTCGGTGATTTCAAGGATCAGCTCTATCAACAAATCGATACACAGATCAACCGCTCGGGCGCGTTCCAAGCCATCAGCAAGCGCATGGTGGACTCGGCTCTGCATGAGACTCGCATGCGACCCGACGCGCTGCTCGTTCCGGACAACATGCGACTCTTCACTTCGGTGTTACAGCGCGACGGCCAGCCGGTGGACTTCCTGCTGTACGCAACGCTCACGAGCGGCACGACGGAGCGGAACAGTTCCTCGCAGCGCGACTACCTGCTGACCCTTGAGCTGATCGATACTCGCAACGGCGCGTACTCGAAGGAACAGGCGTCGATCCGCAAGGGTTATCACAAGAGCTACCTCGGCAAAGCCTGGAATTACAATCCGCTCAAGGCATGGCAATAACCGCGCGCTCCCACAACGTCGGGTTTTGCATAGCGATCATCTGCCTGCTTGTTGCCGTGGCGGGTTGTTCGACGCATGCCCAGCGTTTGCAGCAGCCGCGGCAATTGTTCTACGACAACCAACTCGATGTCGCTCATGCTCAACTCGAAAAGTTGGCTGACAAGCACAAGCGTGACTCGACCGTCATTCAGCTCGACCTTGCCATGACCGACTTGGTCCGCGGCGATCCGGCGTCAGCCGAGAAACGGCTGCGCGAGGTTAGGGACAAGTGGGACCATCTCGAACAGACCAGCGCCGTTGAATCAGCGACTTCGATGCTCACTGACGATCAGCGTCGAGCCTACGCGGGAGAGGATTACGAAAAGCTGTTGATCCGCGTCTTCTTGGCCATCTCCAGCTTGATGCAAGACGGCACCGACGCGGAAAGCTACGCTCTGCAACTGCTCGAAAAGCATGAACAGTTGCAGAACAAGGCTCGCGACAAGTGGGGCGAGAAGGTTGACACTTCGTACCAGCCCCCAGCGGTCGGTTTCTACGTCCGCGGCTTGCTGCGCGAAGCGACACTTAATAACTACGATGATGCGCTGCGAGCCTATCGGCTGACAGAACAACTGGTACCCGACCCGAGCTTTGTACGCAACGACATTGAACGTGTGACCACCGGTGTACACAGTACTCGAGGGAACGGCGTGCTGTATGTGTTTGCGATGGTCGGTCGCGGTCCGTACAAGGTCGAAGTGGACGAACAGGCGACGAGCGACGCGCTGTTGATCGCCGATCGCATCGTATCGATCATGGGACCGTACAGTGTTCCTCCGACTCTCGCGCCGATCAAGATTCCACGCGTTGCCAGTCCGCCGAAACAATTTGATGTCGTGGCCGTGAGTGTCGACGATCAGCATGCCGGTTTCACCTTACCGCTGACCGACCTCGCGATGCTGGCCGAGCAAACGTACGAAGCCAAACTCCCGGAGATTATGGCTCGCGCCGTCGCGCGGCGAGTCGTCAAGAAAGGAGCGGTGTACGTGGCGAAGGATCAGTTACAAGCCAGTGCGCCGCTTGCATCCTTGGCGATGGATGCAGCCGGTGTGGCGTGGGAAGCGACCGAGTCGGCAGATACTCGCTGCTGGGGGTTATTGCCTCGCGAGATTCAGGTCTTGCGAGTCGAACTGCCGGCAGGACGCCACCGGTTGAACATGCATCCCGCTTTGAACGGACGAGTCATGCGAAATACGGCGGTTCAAGATGTGGAAATCGTCGATGGCCGCAACTCGTTCTTACTCACCTACTGGCCCGACGTCGATCCGATCGGCGTAACGCTCAGCAATTCTCCCGCCCACTGATTGTGTATCAGTTATCGGCCCCATCCCTTGCATCATCCGACTTCTTGGACCCTTTCCAATCCGAGTCGATGCCGAAGAACATCAAGTGTTGCCACGGCAACTCATCGTACTCGCGAACCAGCTTGAAACCGTTCGTGCGATACTCTTTCATGATCTGCCGCTTGCTCATCTTATGTTCCGGCTTGATGGGGACCATCGGGTCTTCTTCGCGATATTCAAGCAGAGCGACGAGTCCGTTCGGCTTGAGCGATTTGCGAATGGCTGCGAGCATCTGAGGCGGGTGCGAGAACTCGTGATAGACATCGACCATCAATAGCAAGTCGACAACGCCGTCCGCTATGCGCGGGTCAGTCACTGTGCCCAAGACCGGCTCGACATTCTTAATCTGCATCTCATCAGCTCGAAGTTTCAGCAAGTGAAGCATCTCTTGCTGGATGTCGACGGCGATGACTTTGCCGCCGGGAGCAACCATCTTGGCCATCTCGAGCGTATAGAAACCGTTGCCGCAGCCCATATCGCACACGGTCATGCCCGGTTTGAGCTGCAGTTGCGGGAAGACCATCGACACCCGTTCTTCGTCTTCGCGATTGTCGCGGATCAACCACGGTGCCCCGTGAAAGCTCATCGTCTGAGCGATATGGCGCCCCAGATAGGTCGTCCTTGCCGGCGGGAGCTTTTCCGGCGGCTTGGAATCCTGCGCGAAGGCTGCGGGTGAGGCAATGACGAGGCAAAGTAAGACAGCCGCGCCGAGCGATTGGCTCAGCCGGGTTGTAACACTCGGTGCCAAGAAACCGAACCACCGCCGCTTCGTCATCGTTTGTTTCCTATAAACAGTTTTGCCGAAGTGAACCAAATCCAGCCTTCGCCCGCCCCGAATGTCTTTTTTCCTGCTCGTGCTCGTGCTCGTGCTCGTGCTCGTACTCGTGCTCGTACTCGTACTCGTACTCGTACTCGAACTCGAACTCGAACTCGAACTCGAACTCGAACTCGAACTCGAACTCGAACTCGAACTCGAACTCCTGAAACCTGAAACCTGAAATCTGAAATCGCATTCAGGCTGCTGGACGACACCCGTTCGAATCCGTGCCGGGAACTTCATTCTATTCGAGCCACAAGGATCGGGCTGAGTCTGTCTGCACCGATTCGTGGGGGAAACTTCCGAGTTCCGCGGTTGCCGGCAGGAGTCGACAGCATCGCCAAAGAGTAGATAATGTGCGGCGTTCCCGGTGCCTGACCTCTGTTCGGCGGCCGGGCCGTTTCATCGATCGACCTGTTTCCCGTGACGAGACCAAGATGGCCAAGAAAACGATTGCTGACGTTGATCCCAGGGGCAAAACCGTTTTGATGCGTGTGGATTTCAATGTTCCTCAGGATGATACGGGTGCCATCACTGATGATCGTCGTATCCGCATGGCCTTGCCTTCGATCGAATCGGTTATCAATCGCGGTGGAAAACTGGTGCTGATGAGCCACCTCGGACGTCCGAAGGGCAATGGGCCCGAACCGAAGTATACGCTCGCGCCGACCGCTGTTCGTCTCAGCGAGCTGCTTGGCAAGCCAGTGGCCTTCGCGACTGATACAGTCGGTCCAGATGCCACAGCGAAAGTCAAAGCACTCAAGGATGGCGAAGTCCTCGTCATCGAAAACGTGCGTTTCAACGCCGGCGAGCAAAGCGGCGACGCGGCGTTCGCTGCTCAGTTGGCTGCGTTCGGCGATATCTATGTCAACGATGCGTTCGGAACTTGCCATCGCACCGATGCGTCGATGGTCGGCGTTCCCAAGGCGTTCGGCAGCAAGCCGAAAGTATCCGGCTTCTTGGTCGCCAAAGAGATCGAGTACCTCAGCGAAACGATCTCCAATCCGAAGCGTCCCTTCGTCGCGATTCTCGGTGGAGCTAAGGTCAGCGACAAAATCAAGGTCATCAAGAACCTGCTCGGCATCTGCGACAAGGTTCTCATCGGCGGCGCGATGGCTTATACGTTCTCGCTCGCCAAAGGCGGTAAGGTCGGCGGCAGTCGAGTCGAACCCGATAAGGTAGAGCTCGCAAAAGAACTGATCGCGGCCGGTGAAGGTAAACTGATTCTTCCCGTCGACACTCACTGCGGCGATGCCTTTAAGGGTGACTGCAACAAGCAAGTTGTCAAAGCCGGCGAGATTCCCGATGGCTGGGAAGGTTACGACATCGGACCCGAGACCGCCAAGATCTATGCAGAGCTTTTGAAAGATGCGGCGACCGTGGTTTGGAACGGTCCAATGGGGGTCTTTGAAATGCCTCCGTTCGACGAAGGGACCAAGATCGTAGCGAAAGCCATCGCCGACAGTGGAGCGCGATCAGCATCATCGGCGGCGTGACAGCTGTTGCGGCCATCGAGCAACTTGATCCGCCGATCAAGTCACCTACGTCAGCACCGGCGGCGGTGCCAGCCTCTCAATGCTCGAAGGTGAAAAGTTCGAAGCCGTCGAACTTCTCGACAACGTGTAGCGTGTTCGAGATTGCGATTAAGTAAGGATCTCGATTGACGCAATCGAGATCGATATCATCAAGTCCCAGTTTGCAACCCATTTTCCAAATCTGAAATCTGAAATCTGAAATCTCAAATTTGAAATCTCAAATTTGAAATTTGAAATCGAAGTATTTGAGATTTGAGAATTCATCATTCCAATGTCCTAGCCCCTAGCCCCTAGCCCCTAGCCCCTAGCCCCTAGCCCCTAGCCCCTAGCCCCTAGCCCCTAGCTTCTAGCTTCTAGCTTCTAGCTTCTTACCTCAAACATAAAACTCCTATGTCACTTTCCTACGAAGAACTGTCGGAACGCAAAGCGGCGATTCGCAAGGCGGCTCATGAGAACCGTCGTAACCAGCAGGACAAGGATGGCGTCAGCGTGCGGATCGTCGATCGATTCATCGCTCTGCCTGAGTACACGGCTGCACAAACGGTGATGTATTACATTGATGTCCGCGATGAAGTTCGGACTCGACAAGCATTGCCGGCCGCTCTGGCATCAGGCAAGCGCATCGTGATCCCCTTTTGTGTCGACGGAGAGCTGGAGTTGTTCCATCTGGAGTCGATGGATGAGCTGAGCGTCGGCATGTACAAGATCCTCGAGCCGCGCGAGGAACTGCGCGACGTGGCCGCTAAGCGACTCCAGCCGGAAGACCTCGACTTGATCATGGTTCCCGGTGTGGCATTCGATCGCAACGGTGGTCGTACCGGGCACGGCAAGGGATACTATGACAAGCTGCTCCAGCACGCACGGCCTGATTGCCCGCTGGTCGCACTCGGGTTTGAGTGTCAAATGTTCCCCGAGATTCCTGTCATGTCGCACGACATCTACATGGACAAGGTCATCACTGAAGACGCCGTGTACGAGGGTCGCGGTCGCAAGTAAAGACGATGCCTCTCAGCCCTAAACAGCTCAGCGAAGCGGTGCGACGAAACCTCGTCCATCGCTATGTCGTCGAGCGTGAGAGGCTGACTCCGATCACTCGCATTGCGACCGGCATCGGACTTTCTTTTTGCACGGCAGTCACTGCCATCCTTTGCTACATGGCCGCGGGCTGGTCGTTTCTGGACAGCCTCTACATGGTGGTCATCACTGTCTTCGGAGTCGGTTACGGAGAAGTCCATCCGGTCGACTCCGACTTTCTGCGTTGGGTAACGATTGCGCTGATCATTCTCGGCTACGCAGCGGCTGTCTACACGGTCGGCGGCATCGTGCAGTTAATCATCAACGGCGAACTTAGAAAACTGGTGGGAGTCCGACGCATGCAACGCGACATTGAACGCTTGGAAGATCATGTGGTGATCTGCGGTTTCGGGCGCATGGGAAGCATGCTGGCTCAGAGCCTGCATCATCGCGGTCGTAAGTTGCTCATCATTGATCACGCGGCCGAGCGTGTTCGAGAAGCTCGAGGGTTGGGTTACTTAGCCATGGAAGGGAACGCGACCGAAGAAGAAGTTCTCAAAGCAGCCGGCGTGGAGCGAGCCGCAGTACTGGCTACGGTGCTCAGCGACGACGTGGCCAATGTCTTCATCACCATCACGGCGCACGAGCTCAATCCGAAGCTCGATATCTTGGCTCGTGCCGAAGAGCCTTCAACGACGAAGAAGTTGAGACAGGTCGGAGCGAATCGAGTCATCCTGCCCGCAGCAATCGGGGCGGATCGACTAGCCAATCTAATCTTGCGACCGAGTGCCGAATCTCTGCTTAGGCATGCAAAGCTACCCGAAGGACTGAATGAGGACCTCGAATCGATCGGGCTCAAGCTGGACGAGCTCGAAGTTCGGCCCGGAAGTCGATTAGTGGGCGACAAGATCTCTTCGATCAAGCTGCACGGCCATCGCTTCGGAGTGCTGATTATCGCTGTGCGACAAGCCGGCGGGACGATGTTGATCAATCCGGCCCATGATACCGTACTAGCAGCCGGTGACTGCGTCATCATGCTGGCCCACGAAGAAGACATCCCGCAACTGTGCAACCAGTTTCTTGACCTCCGAAGCTACGTCGTACTGAGCGGAAGGGCAAAGCCCTCCGGCAAGTCGTTCCAGGCAAGAACGGCCGGCTCGCACCAAGTCGGCCACGCTATGTAGCTCGACGTTCCAAGTCGAGCACGTTGCGGCTCGAACCACCGATAACCACGACGGTCCGAATCAAACCAGAACTCAAAACGACGAACCCAATTGTTGATCTCGCGTCGGTCGACGTCGGCTGCTTCGAAATGCTAACGCGGCGGCCCGGGCCGTATGGCTTCGCCATTACGCTCAGTTTCACGTTGTGCAGTTTGGAAACACATGGTGCGCGAGGGGTACCTCCGGTCCACTTACGATTCAATATCCAACCTGGCCATGTAAATTGCCGTAAACGGCTTGCCCTCGTCGTTCTTCTCATGAGTCGAATACCACGACACGAGCGCTGAGGTGGGTGATAGTTCGACGAGTCCAGGGTAGGAGTTGTCGCCCGCACTGGGCAGCTCGGCGAACTCGGCTAACTTGTCATCGACCAACCAACAGAGACTTGTCTTGGCCACTTTCTCTTTCAATGTCTTGCGACCACCGATCACTACGCGACCATTCCATTTGGTCAGCAATGGTCCGCCGATCGATCGATCCAAATCCGTTCGTTGCCATGTTTGATACGGAGCCTGTGATCGCAGGAGAAACGCTTCTTTACCTTCGCCGTGCCTTGCCAGCGCGGTGGCTGTGCCGTCGGAGTCGAACATGAATGCGGTCTCGTCGCCGGCGATCGGTTGCAGAACCGAACACGTGCGCCAGATCAGGCCGTCGTCGCTTTCGAGCATCAGAGACTCGACCACTTTTCCTTCACCGCGTGCCTTCACTTCGAACTGCGGTTTGCGCCGTCCGCACATGTACGCTTTGCTGCCATACGACGCGGCTCGCCAAATGTAATGACCGAAGGTGCCTTCGAGCATCACGGGGCTGTTCCAGTTTTTCCCGTCATCGGTCCAAGCTGCGTA
Source organism: Pirellulales bacterium (assembly GCA_046349815.1). Taxonomy (GTDB): domain Bacteria; phylum Planctomycetota; class Planctomycetia; order Pirellulales; family Pirellulaceae; genus Aureliella. Next base: position 84,510 of record JAXMBQ010000009.1, read on the forward strand.
ACCGAGATGTTTGTTGAGGTCGTAGTCTTCGCGAGCCAGAGTCGAATCGCCGCTGTACCAAGTGCCTGAGAGTACGAATAGCCGATCTTTGAAGATCAAGAAATGCGGATCACGTGTATCTCGTTTGGGGACGCTGAAGCGATGGACCGGCGTCCAAGTCTTGCCTTCGTCTCGACTGACCATGATGTGGATAGATGATGTCGGATGGACCATGTGTCCGTCGGGACAACTGCGAAACGTCAAGTAAAGATCGCCGCGGTAGCGACACAAGTCGGTAAACGCGTTGTGCTCGCCGTTGTGAAAGACACGGCGAATCTCCGAAATTCGCACCTTCGGTGCCGACTTCGAATCGGTTCTGTTCTCATCGGCATGAACTGTCGAAGCGCCCGCGGTTGCCATCAGCGTCGCGACCCCAGCGGCTTTGATGAATTCACGGCGCCCTGATTGAGCAAGCTGTGATGGAGTGAATCGAAACATGGGAGGCTCTCCAGAGGTGCGGTGGGATAGTTTCGCGGAGGGGCATTGCGACGAGGATTCTGCAAGTCGATCGGACTGTGCGGATTATGCAGCGAATCGTAACACAAGTTGATCGCTCAAAAGTAATCCGAAACAGTCGGACACGCAGCGGCTCGCAACTAGAATGACATCGCGACCCCACTTCGGGAATCGCACTTTCGCCCCTGTATGAGAGTGTTTGCCATGCGTAAGATCCCCGCTCGACTCGCTGCGTTCTTGATTCTTGTCGGTGCTGTCGCTTCCGGTTCTCAAGTCTTTGGTCAGCTTTCATTTCCAACGTCTGGGCCCGGCCCGGCGGTAGGTACCAACGCGACGGTAACTCTTGATCAAGGAACGATTGAGTCAACGGTCAGTGTTGATCCAGCGAAGGACAACTATTGGACGACTAGGCAGAGCGACGGCAAGGCCACTGTAGTTCATGTTTTTAAAGATCCCGCGACGAATTCGTACTTCGCAATACTCGGCGTCTACAAGTTGAGCGGTACCGTATTTGATCCGACTCGCGAATATGTGAGAGACCAGTTCCCGATCAGTTTTGACGGCGGTACGACTAAGATCAACTACGATGTGTTGAAGGTCGCGCTTGAGCCGAACGGAGTCAATCGGTTTAATTTGAAACTGATCAAAACTGCCAACTCCCCGACGCCCGCTGCGGATATCGTGATCGGCAGCATTCAATTTGCAGGTGGAAAAGCCGGTCGAGCATCGTCCGACGTAATCGTAAAATACGAGAAAACGGTCGTAACCAATGCGAAGGATCCTTGCAACGAGCCTGCTGATTTAGGTCAAGAAGAACTATTGGACACAGAAGCCGTTTCGCAATTGCCGGCTACATTGGAACTGACTCCATCGAACTAGATGTCTGACGGATTGAACCAAGGCAACTAATCTCGCGATTTTGTTCTCACCACTCGAAACCCGTTCGAGTAGGACACTTCATCAGGTAGAAAAGAGACTCGTTTCAGGGTGACGGCCTCTGATGCCGTCGCCCTGTAGCGACCTCCCAGCGCGAGAGCTTTCTCATTGAGACTCTTGGGATCGGCGTTGCTGACGTCGACGTAGGCAAAGCCTTGGTTGGGACGATAAGGCGGACGAATGCGCGAGTCGATGATCTCGGAGACATTGCCCGAGATGTCGAACAGGCCGAACACATTGGGCCTCGATTTTCCGACCGCGTGCACAATGCCGGCTGAATGAGGCATCGTCCATTCATAGTACGCGGCGAGTGACCCGTCGCTTCCCCAATGCCAAGGCTCTTTCGAACCGGCGCCGCAGATCCAAATCCACTCGGCCAGAGTCGGCAATCGATACCCCATGCGATTCACGTAGTCGGGTGCAGGTGCGATCGGTTTGTCGGCATCCCATACATTCAGGTAGCACCACTCCGACTCCGGAACCTTTTCGCGTTCGTTGAGCCACTGACAAAACATGACGGCGTGCTTCCAGCTCATCCCGCTTTGAGCAATATCGCTGTCGGCTGTGCGAGAATTGCGGTGGACTCGGTCGGAGTCAATCCACCGCCGAACGCGTTCATCGGTTCGGAACTGTTCGTAATCGCGGCCCCGAATCTCGGTCGATGAGACTTGGATCTTGCGATTCACCTTGTGCCACAAGCAATCCAAGTCGACCTTTCCGACCAATACCACCTCGGGCACTTGGATCTCAACCATTTGCAAGCCGAGCGAATTGGTCGACCAGTTGCTGCGCTTGTTCGGAGCTTGAGATATTGGAAGCGGTTCCACGGATTCGCCGAGCGAGCCGAGGCACCAGCGCGATACGTTGAGCAGTTCGGCTCGCTCGGCTGAAGTGCTCCAATTCTTGAGCTGCGTCAATAGGTAACGCAGATCATCGGGCTTGAATCGGTCGCGTTTGAAACCGCCGAGTGCCGAGATGATCGGCGCCGGATCGCCTGAGGCCTCACCTGCACGCAACAGTCGCACGAGCTCATCGGGCTCGATCGAGCGCTCTGCCTGTGCCGTCGTGTACGACTGAACGCTGCGTCCCCAACGGTCGTGCAATGCATCGCGGAGAGCATCCTGTTCGCCGAGTTTCGACAGAGCCAGACAATATCGTCCGATGCGCTCTGCATCTTCCGCAATCTGTTCCGGTGACTTTACGCTTCGCTGCCAGAGCGACGTGACGCGTTGATTCGCTTCACTTGCATCACTCTTGTTACCGGATGTCGTGACTTCCACTGCAATCGGGAGGAAACCCTGGTCGATCAGTTGTTGCGCGGCCACGTTATGTTCCGCAGCCGGCAGCAATTCGAGCGTCTTCGTCTCGAGCTGTTCGTTGACGATACTGCACCGCGCGAACCGTTCGGCGAATCCGAGCCGGTGCAGTAACGAGTGCCATTCCGGGATCGCTCGCAACGGATCGAAATCGACATCGAGTACTACGGACTCCAACTGCAGCTTTGTGCCGGTCTCAACGATACGCATCAGTTCATCGCTCAGTCGTTTGAACGACTCCGATGATCCGTCAGGTTCTACCGCTGCGGCCGCGCCGAGGGCATGCACATAATGAATCTCCGATGCAGTTCTCGCTTGCACACCGGACTTCATCTGGTCGAGTCCAATCCGAATGGCGTTTGCATCTTTGTCTACGATGGCCAGTCGCAGCGTGACATAGTCTCGATCCGGCTTCGTCAGTTTCTTACCGAGCTTTTCGTCGTCGAGTCCGGTTCGAACGTCGTCGATGCGCCCCAGCCGCAGTTTGGCGATTAGTTCTTCCAATGCAGCGCGGCGGCGAGCCGTTCCGCGTTCTTTTTCGCTGAGGCCTTGGTCGTGCGAATCTTCAATTTGTCCAAGCAGATCCAACGCTTCTTCATGGGACCCCAATGCCGACAGATACCCGGCAGCGACAGCGATTCTGTTGGTATCGCCACCCGTCGCACTGATTTGGGTGAATGCATCGATGAAGATGTCCCACAGTTCGCCTCGATCCGACAGGGACAAGGTGTCGGTCACACGCAAATCGGACTGTGCGAATCCGGGGTAGCGATCACCATCGCCGAACCGAATCTTGGTCCATGCGACTGAGTTAAGGGGTTCCGACGGGAACTTCTGTAGCAGCGAGTGCTGCTTCGGTTTTCCTTCCTCACTCAAGCTGACAGCGAATCGAATCGTCGACCAAAAATCGGGATTGTCGAGCTTTACTGTCGGGTCTTCGTCATCGGATGCGATGTTGAGCGTCAAGAATTGCTCCGGACCTTTGCCGCTCGGATGTTTGGCCCACAAACCGGAAAATCTGCGATCCGCATCGGCCACTCGTTTGCCTTCTGTTTCCGGAAGAACGCAGAAGTCGAGCATTGTCCAATCGTCATTCTGTAACTCATCAAACTTTTTCATCAGCTCTGCGGCTGACAAGCCTGTTTCATATCGAGTCGTGGATGAATCTCTCGTCCATGTGATGGCTGCGATCGATGGTGTCAGCGTGTGCATCACGCGTATCGATCGAGGAGCGAATCCCCACGTGGCCATATTCTTGATCGATTCGGCGATCTCCGTTGTCGGCACACGTTGTGACCATCCGCCTCCTGAAGTTAAGTATCCGCCTTGTATCTTCACCGCCTCAACTGCTTTGCTCGGCGGCGGCGTACTACGTCGATGCGCAGGCGTCGTCATCGATTGAAGTCGATCGCGAATCTCTACGGCCAGTCGGCTGCGATCTGCAGCAATCGCTATGAGAACGTCCATTTGTTCGAGTCGCGGCCAATGCAACGCAGCGGCGATTACGGCGGGATCGTCATTGCTGAACTCATTGATCATCATTACATAGTTTTCAAGCTGCGGACTCTGCGCGAGCCGCTGCTTGATCACCCAGCCTCAGGATCGTCGGCAGGAGTTGTCTTCCGACCGGTCGCAACATCGGCAGCCAGTGTTCCAATTGATTGCTGCGTTTCTCCGCTAGTTTGCGACAGATCGGTTCAGCCGCTTGTGTCCAAACCTCATGATTCGGCTGCACCGCAGCCGCCATGGCCGCTGCCGGGAGTACGTCACCTGTGGGCGATGAGATCGCCTGCTTCAATCGCTCGATCAGCGACTGTGGTGAAAGATGTGAGTGCTTTTGAGCCGCTCTCAGAGCAGGTTCGACCTTGCGATCTTCGATCGTCCCCAATTTGCGATACAACAAATCGACCGCCTCAGGCTTTTCATCCAACTGCGCAAGCGCAGCATGAAAACGCCTGCGACTTTCGTCGGCATCGATCTGCGGGTTGTCTTGCAGCGGAATGTTGGCAAGCTTCGGCAGCACCCAGCTTCGGTACTGGTCGACTAGAGACAATACGCCGGCGACTTCTTGTGTATCGGCCTCTTTCAGTCTCGAAACGATGTCCTCAGATCGCGATTGGACGTACGCGTAATAGCCGCCGCCGAGGAGGGCTGCGATCGAGGTACTGACGATCAGCGTACCGGCGCCCAACCGCTTCTCCATCGTGCGCATCATACGAGACTCTGCATCCGTCCAGTCTCGCTTCGATGTCAGCGCTCGAATCGAAGCCCATTCGATAATGGAAGGGAGTCGCTTCGGCGACGGTAACGCGTTCCACGCGGCAGCGATGTCGCGCAGTTGCCGACGCACACGGCCCGATCTTGAACTTTGATTAAGCGATTGCAACCATCTGCGGATTGTCGGGACGAGATAGTCGTGTGTGAGCTGGTAAGCCGGTTCGCCGGAGGTTGATCCCGTCGTTGATCCTTGCGACGAGCTGCTGCTGGTCGGCGTCAGAAGTCGAACTTCGGTGTCGAGGAGCTGCATTAAGCGACTGAGCGTCTCGTCGGACTTCAGACCGCGCAGCCGCTCCATGATCACATGCTCGGGCGTCGCCGGCGGCTTGATCACCGTGTCATCGGCCGGTAACAATTCAGCCAAGATGCGCTGCACTGCATCGGCTTCAGATCGAATGAGCGGATGTGCACTGCTGCCTAGCAGCCGGTCGTTCAGGAAAGCGACTCCGAGCCCTTGAGTGCCTCCGAGGCGTTTCAGCGTGGCGGCGGTCCAGGGCTTGTCTTTCATCATCTCGGAGAGAAGTGCGAGTTGCACCGGCTCGATCTTGCCGAGTCGCTGAAGATCGTCGATCGCTTCTTCCAGAAACTTTTGTTGTTCAGGCGTCAGAACATCGGAGAGTTCACCGTACGCGCGTCCGAATGCGGCGAGTACTTCGCGGGCGTGTGAAGAGCCGAACGGCTCGACCGTCGCGAAGTTGCGATTCTGCAGCAGCAACTCTTCGATCTGGTCCATGAAGACCGACAGACCCAACATGAAGTCATCGCGCACGAGCAGCACGGCTTGGATGTGTACTCCGTCGCATTGCCGCAAGGCTTCATGCAATTCGGATGTTTGATCTTCACGATGGTGGTTTAACCACTGTTCGAATTGGTCGATGACAATCAGCAGTTTTCGGCCGTCGGTCTCTTGATGTCGTTGTCGATAGCGAATGAGTGCTTCTCGCAGTCCTTGCTCCGGCTTGAGATGCGGAACGCGGTGGACAATTTGCTTGAACAAGTTGCCTTCTAGTTGTTCCGGCTTGGCTTCGACATAAACTGCATTCACTTCCGACGCGACCAGCGGCAGTACTCCGGCCCGCATCAGCGAACTCTTTCCGCTGCCGGACGGTCCGAGTAACACGCCGACGCGAAATGTTTCGTCCGGTTCGCGATTGCGAATGCGAGTCGTCCAGAAACTGATGCTGTCGGGAATACCATTACGGTCGCGAGCACCAGGCAGCAAGTATTTGAAGAAATCGGAATCCGCCGCATCGAACGGTCGCAACCCGTGCGGTATCACTGCGACGTTATGTATGTCGAGCGAGCGCTGTGATGAGTGAGGGGAAGACAGAGGAGTCGATGGAGAAGCGGCAGGCGAGTTCGCTTCGGCATGCATTCCCGAAACACCGATGGTTGACAACATCGGCGCAGAATGCTGCCAGTTCTTGAGATCTTCCACTAAGTCGCCCGCGGTGCTGTAGCGGTCCGATACCTTTTTCGAGAGCGCCTTCAAACAAATCCGTTCGAGCTCTTTGGGAACAGAGGTTTTGAGTTGCCTCGGCGGACGAACATCGACACTGCGAATGCAATCGAGTAGGTCTTCTTGGTTCGATGCGCGGAAGGGGCGAGTTCCGGTGAGTAACTCATAGAACACCACTCCCAAACTATAGATGTCGCTGCGACCGTCGACGCGATGCCCTTCACGTCGGGCTTGCTCGGGGCTCATGTAAGCCGGCGTCCCGACGAATCGTGCGCCGCGACCGTACCCTGATTCAGGCAGCGCCAATCCGAAGTCGGCGAGCACCGCGTTATCATCCTCGGTCATCAGGATGTTGCCCGGCTTGATGTCGCGATGCATGACACCGCGGCGGTGCAAGTAATGCAATGCTTCCGCTAATTGCGTGACGATTTTGACGACATCGGCGGCGGAGCTTCCGCCGGGAGTGACTCGCTGGGCCAGCGTCCCGCCGCCGATATATTTCGACACGATATACGGGCGATCCGCGCCTGTCTTGCCGATGTCGTAGACAGGGACAATGGCCGGATGATCGAGGCTGGCCAATACCTGAGCCTCATGCATCCAAGAGTCGACTTCGCCTGCATCGATGAAGCGTGAAAGTAGCTTTACGGCGACGAATCGTTTGAGGACTTCGTCGAGCGCGCGGTAGACGACACCGAATGAACCGGATCCTAGTTCTTCCAGCAAGAGGTAGCGACCGATGCGCTCAACGGGCGGTGATGACTTGCCGTCCCAGGATATGTTTCCTTCGCTGGGTAGTGTTGCCGCGAATCCTTGAGTACCGTCGAGCGAATCGGACGGGCGAGTCTTCTTGTCGTCGATGCGCCTCGGATCGTTCGAAGGATCGGGCTGTTGCTGGGGATCGGGATCTTTAGAAGGCGTTCGACCTTCCGGGCGCGGAGTCTCGGTCATGTCACAAGCCGATGCTAACTGGGCGGTGTCTCGTCGCGGGCGTTGTCAAAGCATGATTCTACCGGCATGCGCTGAGCTATTCATCATGCTGCTTGCAGAATAAATGGTGCCGGAATCGCCAGGGGTTGTCGATTTCATCAGACGCTGCACGAAAACGTGTGATCGGCTGCGCATAACCGCAGGCAAATGTCTTGAAGCGGATTTCAGATTTCAGACTTCAGACTTCAGACTTCAGATTTGAGATTTGAGATTTGAGATTTGAGATTTGAGATTTGAGATTTGAGATGAATGCGACAAGCCCGTGGCGACGGATCTTGTAAAGCGAAACGGCGAGATCGGTCCGAATCTTGAAGAACTGCTCAGCCGGCGACTTTGAGCACGCGGCCCAAGTCGCTGATGCGAAACGGTTTGGTGAGAACTGCTGCGGGAAGTTTACCGGCGATAGCCACCGAGTCTTCCGCATAGCCTGTACAGATCACCGCTTTGCTCACGTGTCCTCGGTTTCGAGCCTTTTCAATGAACTCGACTCCGCTCATCTCAGGCATCGAGTAATCGACGAGCATCAAGTCGAATGTCGCCGGTTCTTTTTCGAGAATATCAAGAGCATCCTGTGCTGATGCGGCGCAGCTTACTTCGCAACCGTTCATTGTCAGCATGCGAGTCACCGACTGACGCACCGATTCTTCGTCGTCAACCAGCAGAACTCGTTGCGGTAGAGTCGATACTTCGGAGCCCTCCCTGGACTCGCTCGCCGCTTCTCGCGTCGCCTTCGGAAAGCAGAGTTGAAATCGTGAGCCTTCTCCGACTGCGGTTCGCACCCGGATCATACCCCCGTAGGTCCGCACGATGCCGAGCGTCGTGGCCAGACCGAAACCGTGACCGGTCGCTTTGGTACTAAAGTAAGGATCGAAGGCGCGCTCGAGCGTGGCCGAGTCCATGCCGCATCCGGCATCGGATACGTCGAGCACCACGACTTCATCGGCTGCAAACGGTTCTCCGAAGACACTCCATGCATCGGATGAAGAGCAGGTCATCGATTCTGTCGTCACGGAAACGACGATCTTCCCTTGTCCTGTACCTTCGCAAGCCTCAGCCGCGTTCTTTACCAAGTTGATCAGACACTGCTGGATGCCGGCTGGATTCGCTGAAATGGGAGCCGATACCGGCTGAAGATCGAAGACCAATTCCACTCGACCCGGCAATCGCATACGCACGAGTCTGCGTTGTTCCTCAATCAACTTACGCAGATCGAGAACGGTCAACATCTCCTGCGACTTGCCCGCATAGGCCAACATCTGTCGACAGATCTTTGATGCATCCATCGCTACAGATTGAATCTGCAGTGCGTTTCCTTTGGCGTCGATTCCTCCGGCGACCAGTTCGGCCAGCATACTGATGGCTTGCAAGTGATTGTTGAAATCGTGCGCTACACCGGCAGCAACCAAACCCAAGCCTTCCATTTTCTGCGCGTGGACCAACTGCTTTTCCGATCGAACTCGCCGCACTCGTTCTGCGTTCAGCTCGACCAGTCGGCTTTCCAACTCACCGCGCGAGGCGAGTTCGGAACGGTGCATGTATGTGACGGAGACTCGAGCGATCACGCAGAATACAGGTGTTGAAATGACGAGATGCAAATTGTCGACCGACATGCCGAACCCGCTCTGGTAACGAGCCAGGCAATGGCCTCCGATACAGTAAAAGACGAAGGCGATGTATGCAGAATGTGAGGTGAATGCGAACGCGCCTAGCACGGCTACCAGAGCGATCGAGACGGGACTATCCGGCTCGAAGGTAAAGGCTCCGACGAAAGTACCGGTCGCCGCGGCGCTCATCGCAATCAGGGCCAGCCGGTTCAATTGCGAAGCCGTCGCAACGTACGGCAATGCCCAGCGTCCCAGAGCTAAATAGCTGATCCCGATACCAAAGACCGTCAGCCGGAGCGGCAGCAAACTCGGCTCGGGCACGGCTAGAAGTATTGCCAACGAAACGACACAGCAAAGCGCGCCGGTCGGCAGAGCTGCCGTTAAGTTATGATAGGCAAACGAATTGTAAATCGGCTGCGCGTGTTTCATCCTGAAGTGGCTCAGTGCCCGCCCGATGTCTTATTCCTTGACGCGGCTAAACGTAGCGAATTCCCATGTCCATTACAATGTGAACTACTGCTTATGAGAACCCGCCCCATCCAAACCGATCGGTTTTTCCCAAGCGAGCCTCGGCCATGAATGCGTATCTCCGTTCGATCATTCCCTTGTTCATCATTGCATGCATTGCCTTCGTGTTGGTTGCCGGCGGCGTCTGGCGGCTCAATCAGAATCAGAAACAAGAAGCGCTGGACCGAGAAGAGTTGATGCGCGCGACACTGCGAACAGAACTTCTGAAGACGGTCTCGCACAACCGGCAGGCGCAAGACGATGTGCCGGAAACGGACGTCTCGTTGATTCGCCAGACGCTTGATAAGCAGATCGAGGCTTGGAACAGCGGCGACATCGACGGCTTCATGACCACTTATTGGAAGAGCGACTCGCTTACGTTCAGCTCCGGCGGCTCGACGACACGTGGCTGGCAAGCGACCCTCGATCGCTACAAGAATAAGTACAACAGCCGTGAAAAGATGGGGACGCTTCGTTTCGGCGAGCTCGAAATTCAAACCCTCTCGGACCACGTGGCGCTGGTCCTCGGTACATGGCACCTCACGTTGAAGCCGGAGAACATGGAAGGAAACTTTTCACTGGTGATGAAGAAGTTTGACGGCATATGGCTGATCGTTCATGACCATTCGTCGCTGAAGAAGGCCGAGTAGGGTGTGTGATCCGCACTTCTGAGATTTTGAGAAACCGGAACTTATGGGCTGGTTGATTTAATCGTAACCCGAAGCGTAGGCGAGGGATGCGTGTCCCTCGCTTACGCTTCGGGTTGTGATAGGGACCTGACGCTCTCGAAGCGGTTTCTTTCAACAAGCCACAAGCCGTCCGGTGACGCACCATCGATCTTTAAGAACCGGACGGCTTGCGCCGTTCCGCTTGAAGATGCGTTCCCTTCCAAAATGGGCGTTAGGATTCTCTGGTAAATCAACAGGTCCTACCTCACAGGGCTCTTCCCCACTTGATACCGATATAGAGAATCGTTCCCAATTTCGGACCCGGGTCAATGTAATAGCCGCCACGTGAGCTGACCGACATGCTATGTGAACCGATTTCTAACTTCACCTTGTGATTCCCGCAATGGAATCGCACCGTCTTGAAGCAACCCTTCGAATCGATTTGCGGCGCAAGATGCACGGTATGCGTACTATCTCCGTATTTGAATTTGGCAGTACGCGATGTCTGACTTCGATTGAGAATGGATGCCTCGAAATAACCTGCAGCCGGGCTGTCCTTCACCGGCCTATAGATCGTAACCCATCCTCGTTTGAGTTTGGTAAAGTCCTTGACCGGATTTTTTTGAACCGGTGAGTGACCCGGTGAAAGATTCTGTTCGTACACTTTCAAGATCCTGCCGGAATGATCCACTTTGCCGACGACTTGAGTATGGTGGATCGGTTGTCCGTCCCCGAATACGGCATCCTGAAATTGGATGATGTCCCCAACGATATAGCCGTTCGTTTTTCCATGTAGCCCGGTGCCGAACTCGGCGATCTTGTTGGTGGACCAAACGTAATTCGTCGTCCCTTTTTTCTCCGTCCGGGTAAAGTCGTTCCCGGTCGCGCGCAACATTTCAGTCGCTAGGTGAGCGCATTCACCGCCGCCGACATGCTTATTGAAAACTGTTTTGAGGAATTCGGACAAACTCGTCATTTTATTCACCGAGCTTTCAGCTTCATGATGGGAGTGGTTACCGCTCGCAATATATCTTGCTCGGCGGCGAGAACCAATTTGCATGAACAGATAGCGACCGATTTATTGCAAAGCAACTTCCAAATGGCGTCTCTTAGCCCCCTCCCGCAGAGCGAGCCAATCATCAACGCGCGCTTATGGAGTCGTCTTGAAGAACGGTCGATGCGGTTGGATTTGAGATTGGAAATCCCCGAGACTGCTCCAGTACAACGGACGGTCGAGTCGCAGTTCGGCGATGGCCAAGCTGCCCCACTGATCTGCAACGGCCAGCGTACGCCCGTCATGGCCGTAAACAGCCGTCAACATCCAATTCATCGATCGGTCGCAGTAGGTGCTGCTGATGATGGTGACATGATTCTCGCAAGCCCGCGCTTCCGCCAGCATTGGGTTACATCCCCAAACCGGCCAGGCAATGATCTCCGCGCCGCGATTGGACAGCTCTCTTGCGACTTCAGGAAAGAAACCGTCGTAGCAAACCATCATGCCGATCTTACCGATGCGAGTCTCGAACACGGGGCAATCATCGCCCGGCGTGATACCTCCTTCAATCTCGCCGCGCGGTAAGGTCACTTTACGATACTTGCCGATGATCTTTCCGTCCGGACCGATCAGCACAGCGACGTTGTAGATGAGATGTCCTTCGCGCTCGATCAGGCCGGCCACAATGTGCAACTTGTGTTGCTCGGCTAACGTGCCGAAGTAGTTTGTCGAAGGTCCCGGGACCGGTTCTGCCGCATCGGCATAAGAAACTCCGCGACCGTAATAAGTCAGTGTCTCGGGGAGTACGACGAGATCAACGTGCTCCTGCGCTGCATGCGCGATGAGCGGTGCGAATTGTTCACACTTGTCTTGAGCTGTCTTGCCTGCGGTCGGTTGCAGGTGCACGGCCGCCACGCGAACAACTCGCTCCTTCGGTTTTTCGATTTCCCGCAAACTCACGTTGGACCATTCGACGCGCGAGTGAGGCTCGCCCCAGCGGAAATGAAGATCGATGCGAGCTTGAGTCGCATCCGGCGGGACTTCGTATATTCCTTCGATCACGGTCCAACCGTCGCGCTCGCCGACGACTTTCGGAAACTCAGGTTCGGCCGTCGGGCGCTGACCGGCGCGGAAGGAAGCTTGCGACGGTTCGGCTCGCAGCACCTGACGACCGGCTTCATCCAGCCACGTGATCTCCGGCACAGCCGATCGCCTGGTAAGCGACATGCCGGTCGTCTTTCGTTCGACGGTGAAACTGTAGTATTGCCCACCTTTCACTGTTTGCGTCCGTGTCCACGCGCCGACCAGACCAGTGCGCTCATCAGCCTCGATCCGCATGACGACGCGATCTGCAGATGTACGGCTGTTCGACCAAAACTGGGGTCGCAGTTCATCGCGCGGAGACTGGGTTGACCAGCCCGGCGGCGCATTGTCGTCGTCGGCTCGCACAGTGTCGGAGATGGGGCTGAAAGCAGGAACGCTGATCGCGCTGAAAACGGCGAGCAACAAAACGTATTGCAAATTCATCGTGGACTCCTCGACGAGCGTTCGGCTGCCGCGTTGCATAAGAAATGTAGCTGAGCCAAGGTACGGGTGGCGAACCCATTCTAGCTGCGACCAATCGCAACAGGCCGGCCACTGGCAATTGGGGAAACGGCGACATAAACTCTTGGCTTACGTAGTCTGACATTCCCTTGCGAGTTTTTATACGAAGGATTTTTCCCTATGTCGCGTATCAGTCGCTTGAATCGTCGCAGATTCCTGAAGGCTGCCGGAGCCACAGGGGCTGCCGCAGCGATCGCGCCGGTGGTTATTCCCAGTTCGGCACTCGGCCGCGACGGCACCGTCGCTCCCAGCGAGCGCATCGTCGTGGGTGGTATCGGCATCGGGAACCGAGGCACCTATGACTTGGGTTGCTTCCTCGAGCAATCCGATGTTCAGTTCGTGGCCGTTTGCGATGTGAAAGAAACGCGTCGTCAATCGGTCAAAGCGATGGTCGACAAGGCGCACGGCAACAAAGATTGCTCGATGCATCGTGATTTTCACGAAGTGCTCGACCGCAAAGATATCGATGCGGTGCTGATCGCCACCGGTCCGAACTGGCACTGCACCATGGCCATGAATGCAGCTCGAGCCGGTAAGGACATCTACTGTGAAAAGCCGGTGACGAAGAACATCTCGCAGAGCTTGATCTTGGCTGAGACCATCAAGCGGACCGGTCGCATTTTCCAAGCCGGTACACAGCGACGTAACCTTCCGCACTTCTCGTTCGCTTGCGAACTGGCTCGCACCGGTCGACTCGGCAAGATGAAACGCGTTTATGCTCACCCTGCAGGCTTGAAGGCTTGGATGAGCGGTTGGATCGAAGAGCAACCGGAACCGCCGAAGGATCAAGTCGATTGGGATATGTATCTCGGGCCGGCAGCTTGGCGTCCTTTCAATGCGAAACACCTCGACGGGTTCAACTTCGAAAAAGGCGGCGGTCTCGTCGGCGGCGGTGTGCTCGAATGGGGCTCCCACTGCGTGGACCTGTGCCAATGGGCGATCGGTGACAAGCATGTACCGATCGAATACTTCCCGCTCGAGAACGATCAACTGCGAGCCAAATATCCGGACGGTGTGGAATTGATCTTGCGTGAAAAGGATTGGATCGGCCTCGGTTCGTGCCCTGTTCGCTTCGAAGGTGAAGACGGTTGGGTCGAGACCGGTGACAGCGGCAAGATGGTGCTCAGTTCACCGGCACTGCTCGCAGGTCGCAAAGTGGAAGAGATTCCCAACTATCCGGCCACGTTCCACGTGCGAGACTTCTTGAACTGCGTCAAGACTCGTTCGCAACCGAAGACGAACGCGGAAGCGGCCTGCTATGCACACATCGCATGCCACGCCGCCAACATCGCACTCTTCTTGAATCGTAAGTTGAACTACGACTTCAAGAAGCACGAGTTCATCAACGACGAAGTCGCCAATCGCCTTCGCTCTGAAGCACTTCGCGAACCGTGGCGCGTTTAGTCACGCAGCGTTATTGCTTAGAGTCGGAATTCTTCATCGAACAACATCCATTAACGATAAACACTATGAAAATATCTCGAATCCTCAAACGTGCCGCTTTTTGCAGTCTGCTGACGCTGAGCTGCATGGCGGTGAACAGTACCTGGTTGTCGAACTCGGTGTGGGCGCAAGCTCGTGACACAGCCAAGGAAAAAGAGCTGATCGCTCTCATCAAGAACGATGCGACTCCCGGCGGCGACAAAGCCATCGCTTGCAAGGAACTCGCTCTGCACGGCGGCCCCGATGCACCTGCTGCATTGGCACCACTGCTGGCTGATCCGAAGCTCGCTTCGTGGGCTCGCATCGCGCTGGAAGCGATTCCCGGTCCTGAGGCATCGGCTGTACTGCGCGATGCAGGCGGCAAGCTTAACGGTCGCTTGCTCGTCGGCACTCTGAACTCGATCGGTGTCCGGCGCGACGCTGACTCTGTTGAGTTCCTCGGAGGCAAACTGAACGATGCCGATGTGGATGCCGCATCGGCCGCGGCTGTTGCTCTCGGCCGAGTCGGTGATGCTACGGCAGAGAAACTGCTACGAGCCAAATTCGCATCGGCCAGTGGAGCGCTCAAGTCAGCCATGGGTGAAGGTTGCATCCTCGTCGCTGAACGTCGCTTGGCCGATGGACAAGCCGGCGCGGCCGCTGAAATCTACGACGAAGTGCGATTAGCCGATGTCGCCAAGCCCCGCATCATCGAAGCCACGCGCGGCGCGATCCTGGCTCGTACCGGTGACGCCGTTCCGTTGCTTATCGAACAGATCACCAGCAACGATGTCGCCATGCAGCGACTCGGTTTGACGGTGGCTCGCGAAATGAAGGGACCGCAAGTCACCGAAGCGCTGGCTGCTCAAGTGACCAAAGTCAAACCCGAACTCGCCGCGATGGTCTTGATCGCGCTGGCTGACCGCGGAGACAAGTCGGCTCTGCCGGCAGTACTAGAAGCCGCCAAGGGTGGCTCTGATACGGTGCGCCAAGCCGCCGCCGAAGTGCTGTTGAGCTTAGGCGATGCCTCCTGCGTTCCGACGCTCTTGGACTTGGCCGGTCAATCGAACAAAGCTGTCGCGGACGCGGCTGTGGCAACACTGTCCGCGATGCAAGGAGACGACATTAACAAGGCCTTGCTGGCCAAACTGGATTCGGCAAGTGGTCCATCTCAGCGGGTGCTCATTGATCTCGTAGGCGCACGCCGCATCAACGCGACGGCTGCTCTGCGTAAAGCGACCGACAGCAGTGACGCCGGCATTCGTCACGCTGCAATCGCGGCTCTCGGACAGACGATCGAATCGGCCGATCTGAAGTTGCTTGCAGCCCGCTTGAATGTCTCGAAGTATCCCGAAGATCTGCCGGTCGTTCAGCAATCGCTCCGTGCTGCAGCCATTCGCATGGAAGATCGCGAGGCCGTGGCCAAGCAACTCTCCGATGCGATGTCAGGACAGCCGGCTGCCGTGAAGACGAAGCTGCTCGAGATCTTGGCTGAAGTCGGCGGTAACAATGCGCTGCAAGCCATGAAGGCCGCATTCACGAGCAAAGATACGGCTCTGGTCGATGCCTCGTCGCGATTGCTAGGCAATTGGTCGAACCCTGAAGCCGGCCCAGTGTTGCTCGAACTCGCACAGTTGCCGACGAGCGTTTACACGACGCGAGCCATGCGCGGCTACATTCGCTTGGTGCGTCAGTTCTCGATGCCCGAAGAACAACGTGTCGATATGTGTCGTAACGCCATGAAGACGGCGAAAGCTGCTGCTGAACAGCAGTTGGTTGTCGAGGTTATGGAGCGTTATCCGAGCATCGCGATGATGGATGTCGCCATTGCAGCTCAGCCTCTTCCGGCCGTCAAACCGGAAGTGCGCCGAGCGATTCTGATGATCGCCGCCAAGTTGCCGGACAGCGAAGAAGTCAAATCTCGTTTGAACAAAGTCGGTGAAAAGCCGTCGACGGTCGAGATTGTCAAAGCCGAGTACGGCTCGACCGATGCCAAGCGCGATGTCACGGAAGCTCTTCGCAAGCAGCTTCGCAATCTCCCCGTGATTCCGTTGCCGGCCCCTAGCTACAACAAGAGCTTCGGCGGCGATCCGGCTCCCAATGCCAAAAAGCAGTTGACGATCGAATATCGGCACAACGGCAAAGAAGGCAAGGCAACGTTCGACGAAGACGATCCGATTCTGCTGAAGTAGCTTTCACGCGAAATGGGTTGATTTAAATAACCAAAGCCCGTACTTTGCCCCATGCGAAGTACGGGCTTTTTCGTGTCAGCCGTAAACGTCGAGCCACCGAAAAGAATCCGTATGCCAATAGGCAAAAGCGGTACGGCGCGAGGGACGCCTTATTTTAATCAGCTTCGACAGAACGAGTTATCAATCATAACCCGACGCGTAAGCGAGGGACCCGAATCCCTCGCTTACGCGTCGGGTTACGATTAGTTCAATAGATCGCGAGCCGTCCGGTTCTTCAATGTCGATCTCGCTGCACCGCTACAGAGAAGAACCGGGCAGCTTGCGCTGCTCCGCTGGAAATAGGGGCCGTAAGACTTCCTGACGAAACGAATGTCGTCTTCCCATTTCAATGATCATGATGATGATCATGGTGGTGATCATGGTGGTGATCATGGTGGTGATCATGGTCATGCTGCGCCGCAGAGTCTGCAGGCAACTCTTGCTCGCCGGCAAGTTGACCGACTGCGGCGTTGATCACTTCGCGATAGATCAGTTCAAGAGGTTGGCCGGTTTCGAGAGCAGCACGCTTGCAGTCTTCATACTCGGGGGCGACGCGACGCGAACCATCCGGCAGCCAAGCTACTTTCGCGCAACGTTCCGAACTGAGTATCTACGCGCACAATTTCTCGCCGCAGCTTGCTGCGTTGCATATTGCTACGGCGTATCCCGAGTGAACCGGTGTTCTCAAATAGTACTCGCTCAATTTCTCGAGCCGCGTCCGGTCGGCATAGCACGGAGAGCAATGTACCGGGCCGATTCTTTTTCATTCCGACGGCCGTAGTCGTAACGTCCAGCACTTGAGCTCGCCAAAGTTGTTCGATGGTGAACCCCAACTGTTCGGCTGAGATGTCATCGATATTCGTTTCGAGCAATACGACTTCGTCCTGCGTTGATTCTTCCGGTGCGGTGCCGATGATGATGCGCAGCATGTTGGCTTGGTCGGGAAAGTCCTTGTGCCCGGCGCCGTAACCGATACGTTCCGGTTGCATGGCCGGTATCGGTCCGAATGCATCGCAGAGTGCGGCCAGCACTGCGGCCCCGGTAGGCGTGGTCAATTCAGCTTGAATGCGACTTTCCCGGATCGGAATGCCGCGCAGCAGTTCAGCGGTCGCCGGTGCTGGAATGCCGACGAGTCCATGCGCGATCGTAACGGTACCGCTGCCTAATGCCGGATGAGACGATGCGATCTTGTCGATGTTCAACTGATCCAAAGCGATCGCGATTCCGACGATGTCTGCGATCGAGTCGACGGCTCCGACTTCATGAAAATGGACATGTTCTACAGTCGTACCGTGAACCTTGGCCTCTGCCTCCGCCAGCTTTGCAAAGATGCGTGTCGCAAGTTGCTTGGCGCGAGGCGATAGACTGCCCGCATCGATCATCTGTCGTATGTGACTTAAACCGCGATGGACATGTTCAGCCGGATGAAGGACGTCGAGCCGCAGGGATCGGAAGCCGCAGCGATTCGTCGGGCTGAATTTCAGCTCTAAGGCCGGAAGTCCCATGGAACGTAATTGACTCTGGATCGATGCTGCATCGGCACCGGCGTCTACGAGTGCGGCCAGCAACATATCGCCGGCAATCCCGCTGATCGGATCGAAGTAGGCAATTCGCAATTCAGTTTCCGTTTCCAAGACAAGTGGAGCGTACGTGCGGCTCATTCCGATTATCGATGCCGCCGACTGTGCAGAGTGAGCTTTCCATGTTAGCCTCTCCGTCGAAAACAGTCGTGAAGCATAAGCATGAGCAGTCGCATCCCTTTATACCAGACAATCGGCATCGACGTCGGTGGAGCGAATATCAAGATCGCCGAGCCTGACGGGCGCAGCATGTCGGCCGTCTTTCCGCTTTGGAAACATCCGGATCGGCTCGGTGAACAAGTGCGCGGGATGCTCGCTGAATTCGGCCGACCGCAAACACTGGCCGTTACGCTGACCGGTGAACTTGCCGACTGTTACCAAACACGGCGCGAGGGAGTTACTCGCATCCTCGACCAACTGACGACATGCATCGAACCGTCAGGTATTCAAGTCTATGCCGTGGACGGCAGTTGGAAAACGGTGCGCGAAGCACAACTCGATCCATGGTCCGTTGCCGCCGCCAACTGGAGTGCGCTGGCGCATTGGTTATGTCGCTTTCCCCCTACAGCCGCGGCCTGCATCGTTGCGGTTCTTCTCGATATCGGTTCCACGACTACCGACATCATCCCGATTCGGAATGGCAGACCTGATTTAGCGGCCCGCACGGATCGAAGTCGCCTGCAATGCGGTCGCCTCGTATACACAGGACTCAGTCGCACACCTGTATGTGCGGTCGTGAAGCGTTTGAAACTGCGAGGCGAGTTCGTGCCGGTGATGGCTGAGTTTTTCGCTATGGTGGACGATGCTTATGTAATCAGCGGTCGAGTCGCTGAAGCACCGAATGACGTTGAGTCCGCTGACGGTCGGCCGCGAACGATCGAGTGCGCGCGAGCTCGCATCGCACGCATGATCGGGGAAGATTCAGAGACAATCGACTCGGCCGAGATCGATTCCTTAGCGGATCAAATCATCGAAGCTCAGGTTGATCAGATCGCTGCTGCGCTCGCCGTGAACTTGCAGCCCGACGCTGCCATTCTCGTTACAGGACATGGCAACTCGCCCGCGGAGCTGGTTATCGATCAACTCGGGCTTCGCTCGCGCACGATCAAACTCTCCGATTTGCTCGGGCCGGAAGCCTCGAGATCCGCGCCGGCCGTCGCGGTTGCTTGGCTGTGGGAACATGGCGTGGCACAAGACCAAGAGAGTCAATCGGAATGAAGAAGCTGCCGACTCGCGTGCTCAAACTCGGCGGTAGCCTATTGTCGCTGCCCGATATCGGCGAGCGAACACGATCATGGCTCGCATCTCAAGAGCCGGCCGAGAACAGAATCATCGCCGGGGGCGGAGACATCGTTGAAGCCGTCCGCGCGTTGGCCGCCGTTCATCCGTTGCCTGACGATTACTGGCACTGGCTGTGTATCGACTTGCTGCAAACAACCTTTTCACTTGCCTGTCGACTGTTTCCAGATGCAGATGCGGTCGAGACCACCGACCGGTTCCTACGTCTGTTCGACTTGAGCAGAGAAGCCAAGCCGAACTGCGCGATCGTGAATCCGGCAGCGTTCTACACCAGGACGAATCATCGCTCGCTCCCTTTGATGCTTCCCGAATCATGGGACACGACCAGTGACTCGATAGCAGCGCTGCTGGCGAGAATGCTTGATGCAGAAGAGTTGGTTCTGTTGAAATCAGGCGGACCACGGGAAGCAGATTACCGGCCAACCTCGGAATCGAGTCGTGATCCACTCGATCCCATCGTCGACGCTTATTTCGATAAGGCCGTCGACTCCATCCCGCGCGTGCGGCTCGTCAACCTGCGAGCTTACACTTGAGCCAATCGAATTAGTACTGCTTGCGCACGATCCATATGCAACCGATCGTCAGCATGAGACCCACGAAAGCCAGGTTGCTGATAATCGGTTGCCAGATATCCTTCTCAAGTGTTGTCGCTTCCAAGTCGGTGCGTACGAGTTGCGTTAAATCCTCTTTCTTGCCGTTGAGCAGATAAGACATGGCATCGTCGAGTGCAGCCGGCTTCGGATTGTATTTGTAGAGCGGATCGGCGATCCAGCGATAGAAATAATCAAGTCGCGACATTTGCGGAGTCAATGTACGTTCTTCGGTTTGAGTCTTAACATTCCACAACAGAGCACGATCCGGTTTGACTCCAAGCCACACGCGATCGCCATCTGTCCACGAAGCGGCACTGATCGAACGCTGATAGCGAGACGGGAAAGTCTCGAGAGTCCCGGATTCCGCATCAATGCGATACCAAGAACCTAAGTGGGTTACGACACTGAATTGCGATGTACCCGGTATGGCACTAATCTGACGAGCATCGCTCTCATCAGGCAACTTCAGCGTATGGAGAACCTTGGTCAATTCCGCATCGAGAACGATGACGCCTTGACCTTCGCGGGCCAGTGCGAAATGAGACTTTCCGATGGCAGCTAAGCCGGGTACTTTGTCATCGCCATCCAATTTAAAACTCTGTACCGACTTGAGCTTCTTCGCACCGTCCTCCAGCTGAAGCAAATCCAACGTGGCGCCGTTATACGCGAGGATTCTGCGTGTCGACCCATCCACCGTTACAGACGGAGCTGAACCGAATACATAATCGACGGGTGTGATCTCAGTAAAGGATTGGGCTCGATTGGCAGCCGTCTTGAGAAAATCAAACACGCCTCCACCTTTGATCGACTGCACCACGTCGATGGTCTTCCAATCAATGAGGAAGAATCCGTTGCGAGTCGTGGCCAATGCTTGATCACCGAATCCGGAGAGATCGATCATCAACATGGGAGGCTCGGGTCCTGACTCACCCATCCATAGAGCCTTTCGCCGCGCCTCGTCTACCGTTTTGATTTCGTCTGCTGTAGACGACTTAGAATCCGCAGGCTTGGCCTGTTTACTCGACTCATCAGTTGTTTTTGTTTCCGCGTTCTCTTCCTTTTTCGTTTCAGTTTGAACATCCGATGCCGGTTTATCGGCGCGACGCGCGGGCTGGTCGATTTCATCGGTTAGATCGACAACCACAAAGTTTCGAGATCGCGTATTGAAGCCGCCGAACGGATCGCGGAAGTCGGATCGCAGGAGTAGTCGCTTGCCGCTCGGATCCACCAACGGACCGAGCACTCTGCCGCTGGGGCGTCTCTCCAAGTCCACCGCTGGTTGCCACACAGAAAACTCTTTGTTCCAAACGTTGACCATACCCGCTTGCGTGATAGCCAACGTTTCGTCGCCGACTTCTTGAACGCGAACGATCTGCGGTACCATCTCAGCGGATGGTCTCAATCCATTTCTGATCAATCCGATCGTCGTACAGAAGAACCAGAATCCGATGCAGGCGACCACCGATATGATCGCGTTGTTCCACATCAAGCCGACCAGTGCCGAGACGCTGTAGAAAATCACAAACACGAATAGCAGTAGCGGGATGCAGTAGATCAGCCCCGCGTTCCAAATCCCCAATCGTGTACCGACCACCAAGTACAAACCGATCAGGAAGTAAGAGATGTTGGCGAGCATGAAAATTGTGCCGCCGAGGAACTTCGATAAATACAACAACGGGCGTGAA
Source organism: Pirellulales bacterium (assembly GCA_046349815.1). Classification (GTDB taxonomy): domain Bacteria; phylum Planctomycetota; class Planctomycetia; order Pirellulales; family Pirellulaceae; genus Aureliella. Next base: position 106,171 of record JAXMBQ010000009.1, read on the forward strand.
ATGGGTTTGCTCAACAACAAATGAAGCGATCCGGTCTTAAACGTTTCGGGAATCATTGCGCTGGTCACGATGATGCCGACGAAAACGCACACGATAGAAAGCCCGAGTTTGATAATAACGCCGAGTGCAAATGTCTCGACATAGCTGTTGGCTTGACTTCGACTAAATGGGAGCGGATCGGTCAGCTTGAAACCTGCGTAGCCGATCCAGAGTTGCTCGCTGCGAGGCGAGCCTAAGTCGACCGAGAATGCAATTTGCAGAAGTTGCCGGTTGAGCTCTTCAGTTTCCTCCTGTGTCCTCGCATCAGCATTCTTTCTACAATCGGCTTCAGCTGTTCACGATTCGCGGCAGTCGGGAAAGCTTCCTGGGAATACAAATCCTTCACACTAAGCAACGCATTCAATTCTCGGGCAATGTCCCTCGAACGAATCTCAAGGCGATCCGCTTCTTTGGTGGTCTTGCCCGCTGCTTGCAGTTTCTCTTTGAATTCCGCCGACAAACGACTCGCCACCGCTTGCTGCGACTGCGGGCCCTCTTTCTTCAGCGCGCGAATCAACTTCTGCGCGAAAGGTCCTGGCTTGCTGATGTCTAAACTCGACAGCGAGTAGCTTCGTTCCGTGATGTAACCGAACGGTGCCAGACCTGCGAGCAGCAGTGTCCAACACAACAGGAGTGCCCACAGCACTTTGCTGCCGACTGCTTCCCAGAACGAATCCACCAAAATAGCCAAGTAAGGTTTCATGCAACTTCACTGTGCTGCGAGCTTCGCAGCCTTAATGTTTTGACGGTCTAATTGCGTGACGGACTTTTCTCGAGCACACACATTCGAAGTAGCAAACCCTGTGGGCAAGCGAATCCCGGATGTTGCCTAAGCGTGATTGCGTATTTCGCTTTGATCGCCGACAAGCGACAGGAACACTTGTTCCAAACTCGGTCGCTCTCGCTCTAGTCGCACGATTCCGATCTCGGCGGCTCGAACGAGATCAACAGCGCGGTCCACGTCGGCTTGAGACTGTACAGGAATCTTCAACGACGCATGCGAGTTCGGCAGCAGCAATGATTCGCAGGACAACGTATAGGCTAACTTGCGCAACTGTTCGGATGTCGCCGCGACTTCCATTACGACGCGATCCGCCATGGCTCCGCGAAACGTTTCAGCCAGTTCCCGTGGTGTACCGACACCTTTCAGTTGCCCTTTAACCAGGATTGCGACTCGGTCGCAGACGAGTTCCACTTCCTGCAAGATGTGACTGTTCAGGAAGACGGTCTTGCCTTGTTGTTTGAACAGGGTGATGAGCTGTCGAATCTGGCTGCGACCGACGGGATCCAGTCCGTCTGTCGGTTCGTCCAAGATCAATAGCTGCGGATCGTGCAGCATGGCCTGAGCCAATCCCAGCCGCTGTCGCATCCCTTTGCTGAATCGCGCCACCGATTCTCGATCGCGCCCTTTGAGGCCGACCATCTCGATCAACTCGGCTCCTCGCTTGCGAATCACGGAACCGTCTAGCCGACTGAGTCCGCCGTAATACTGGAGCGCGCGCTGGGCCGTCTGGTGAGACGGAAAAGTGAGGTTCTCGGGGAGGTAGCCGATGTGACGTCGCGCTTGCTTGCTGCCGGCTCGTTCTCCCAGGACGAGTGCCCGTCCACCGGTGCTACGAATGATGCCGAGCAGAATCTTGATCATCGTCGTCTTGCCTGCGCCGTTGGGACCGAGCAGACCGAAGACTTCGCCGCGAGGAACTTCTAAACTTACCCCGGACAAGGATTGAAACCGCTTTGCTCCGAATAGACCGCTGTAAACCTTTTCCAAACCACTGACTTCAATGGCCGCTGAAGATGTTGGCTGCATGTTGTCGTCAAATACCCGGAGGTCAAAAAGCGGCAAAGCGAATAGCAAGCGCACACAAGGCTGAAATTCGTCGGAGTGTCCGTGTCTGGGCAGACACAACGATTCCGTCCCTGACCATGCCTGAAGGAACACGGTGACAGGACATTGTATCTGCCTTGTCACCGAATCCTACGCCGCTCAAGTTTTGTTTACCGCAATTCGCCCGCGACCCCCGGCGACTTGGCATTCGCCGCGGAAAAACCTCGCGAATAAGTGAACGACGAGATTTAGCGATTGAAGACGTAAGCTGCGGCAGTCAGCAGCCAGATGGAAGAAGCGATAAACACAGAAGCCATCGTCAATCGAACCCAAATGCGAGTCGAAGGAGCGGCCCAAGGCGTTACACTGACCGGATTGACCAGGCCATGCAGAAACCGCTGACGATGTCCGCTATCGTCCATCAGCGCGGCTCGCGAAGGTTCGAGCAATCCGAATTCGACGGAGAATTCCAGGGCTCCGAAAAGCTGATGCGCTCGACCGACCGGGTCGATGCCGATGGCCTCAAAAAACCAAACCTGCCTGCCGAACTGCTGATCCGTCTCGTGATCGAGATACACGCATCGAACGGATTCAACTCGAGATTGCTCGGGACAGAACTCACGTCGGGCCAAAGCCGTTCGTGCTTGGTTTGTAACAGATTGCCAAATCTCTTTTGAAAACGGGTGAAAGCTGGCGTCCGGCCTCATTTTTCATGCAGTCCTGCAGCAAAAATGAACATGGAATCGGACTCCTCACATGAGATCCCCCACGAATCCCACGTCGAAGTTCGATGCTTGGGCTCGATGACGTACGGACGAGCATGAACCGTCGCCGCTGTCCTCGAGATATTCCAAACCTTAATTCGCTGTCAACAAGGCCCCACTGCCGAATCATCCGGCAATTGCGATACCGTCGACGCTCACCAAAGCCGCCCTGCGAGTAAACACCCACTTTGGCTCAAGGTTTCGACCCACGTCCTATTTTCGGAATTTGAGAGGCTACGACAACCCTAATACGCACTTTTTAGGAAGAAAAAGCCGCTTTGGCATTTCTTCGCCACGATATCAGCCGGCAGTTTGAGCAATTTGCAGAAAAAAGGGAGCACAGATCGGTCGATCTGCACTCCCCATCGTTTTTTGAATGGTTCGAGTTTGCAATTCGCAAGGCGGATAAGGCATGCAAATTACAGCGGAACGGTAAGCGAGCCGTCCGGTAATGCAACATCAATCGTTAAGCACCGGACGGCTCGCGCCGTACCGCTTGAGTTGATTCAACTAGCCCTTATGCCTTCTTGTCGCCGCACTGCCTCCGTCCGACGGGCTCAGCTCAATGCCGCCGCTCGATTTGTTATCCGTAGCAGCAGGTGGATTCACAGGTTCTTGCTTGGACTCGGCCGCCGGCTTGGGTGCTTCTGCGGCATCGGCAGGCTTGGCCGCTGCTTCTTCTTTCTTCGGCGGCAATTCACTGATCTCGACCTTCTGCACTCGATTGGTTTCGCCTGCAGGAGAAGACTTGTCGGAGGCACTCGACGTGCCGGATGCAGTGCTCGACGGTGCTGATGCAGCAGGGGTAAGAATCGAAGAACCCCAAGCTGAATAGCCGCTGGTGATGGCACTCGAATACGGATCGTAGTAGTTCAATGTCACCGGCGATAGCACAGTACGAGGAACCAAGCGGCGCACAGTGTACGGCTCATAACGCGGTACGGATCGAGGCACTTGGACCTTGGTCTTTACCTCTTCGTACTCGTAAAAGGAAACAGGTACTTCTCGTGTTTCCGTTTCAGTCTTGTACGACGTGCGCTTGATTTCCTTCTGACGTACTCGTGCCTCACGTACAAACTCGGTTCGCTCGACCGGTACTTTGTTCTCGACGTACTGCGTCACCGGCTTCTGAATCGAATACGGAACCATCCGTTTTTGTTCGACAGCCTGCATCTTGGTGACCGTCACCGGCACTTGTTGCTGTACGACTTCGCTTTCGTAGCGAGTCACTTGAACAGGAACTTGCGTCTGTTGAATCTGCGGCATCAACGAAGTCTGCGGGATCGCGACTTGTTGATAGTTGGGCATGTAGCTGAGCTGCGTGGAGACGGTGCCGGGCGTTTGGTACGGCACCCAACCAAATTGAGCTCGATGATAGAACGGCAGTCCTGTCGACGTGTCTACCGCGTTACCGCCCGGCAGGAAGCCGAGTCGATAGCGGCTGTCGCCTGGGACGTAATACTGCTGCGCCACAACCTGTCCGGCATCAACGACAGCCGGTTGATATGTGGTAACGGGCGAGTAGGTTACATGCTGCTGCGTCTGCATTTGGGTTTCAACGACAGGCCGCTGCTGCACATATTGCTGAGTCTGAAACTGGGTCTCGGTCACCGGTTGATAGCTGATAACGCTCTCTTCGCGCTGAGCCGTTTCCGTGACGTAGTCGGTCTTGTAGTAGCTACGATCGACCATTTCCTGTTTGGTGACCGGTGTCAGCACGTAATACGTTTCTTGAACCATGTCGGTCTCGACAACCGGCTTGGTGACCGTAAAGTCTCGCTTCTCGACGCGCTGACGAAGAACCGGACGTCGACTGACGATCTCTCGCTCTTCATAGGCCGTCTCGTAAACGACCTTCAATCGTGTCTCCAATTGTTCTTCCATGATCGTCTGGTATCGAACCCCGTACGTCGGCGTGCATTGTGCCGAAGCGTTTACGGCGGGGACGAGGGAGACCGTCAGCGCGGCAATCAGGCTGGCTCGCAATTGTCGCTTCATGACCAAAGTGCCCATCTTGCAAATTGTCTCGGGTGGAAGAACTTCGTTGCTCTGAAACAGAGCGCACAACATCGTTGCAACTTCAAGCGGTTCCATTCTGGAGCAGCTCAAGTGCTTTTTCAAATCTAATTCACACCAGAGGCAGAGCACGCCTCGCAGCAACCGTAATCACCGCAAAGCTTTAGGAAATTCCGAATTTTTTTTCAGATTATTGACGCTTGGTTTCGCATCATAAACCTCCCATCCATCACAACTTGCGCAATCCTTCCGCACATGCCGGACAGCTTATCCAGCCGTTATAACCGCCACCGAATTCGAGCCTCCACGACAGTGTCGGATCCCAAGATGCAATGGCGCCTTACATCAAGCTGCGGACCCTCTTCGACGCATCCGATCCCAAGGCCTGCGATCGGCGCAGGCGCTCCGCTGCCGCCGAAAAGCTTCGGCGCGACGAAGACCAGGCACTCGTCCATGAGCCTCGCGTCGAAGAAACCGCCTAGCAGCCCTGCGCCCCCTTCAACCAATATGTTCGTCGCCGCATGCCGTTCGGTTAAGTAACAGGCCAATCGCTGTAGACGCTTTTCGCCGCTGATTTGATCGCACAGTTCCACGATACAGCCGGCATCGACAAGCCGTTCAACCTTTCGGGGATCGACCGTCGGCGCGCTCCAAATCAGAACCGGCACATCGCGAGCCGTCTGCACGAGCTTGCTGTTCACATTGATCTGCAATCGCGAATCGACGACGACTCGAATTGCTTTTCGAGGATAAGCAGTCGTCGCGTCAACAGGCCGCGCGGTCAACATCGGATCATCAGCCAGCGCCGTGCCGCTCCCCACCATGATCGCATCCATGCGTCCTCGCACTCGATGGGTCCAAGCTCGCGACTCGGCATTCGAGATCCACTGACTGTCCCCTTCATGCGTCGCGATCTTGCCGTCGAGCGTCATCGCCCACTTGCCGATGATCCATGGTCTGCCATTGTTTAATCGCATCAGATAAGGAGCATTCAGAGCGCGAGCCTCTTTCTCCAACAAGCCGACATCGACTTGCATGCCGGCGGCTCGCAGCAAATCGATCCCTTTGCCTTGCACTTTTGCAAACGGATCGGCCATCGCGCACACGACGCGGCGGATTCCTGTACCGATGAGTGCATCGGTACAGGGAGGTGTCTTGCCGTGATGGCAACAGGGTTCCAGTGTCACATAAGCCGTCGCGCCGTTCAGATCTTTTTCTGCGGCACTCGCGAGCGCTTCTCGTTCGGCATGCAGACCTCCGAAGCGCTGATGAAAGCCTTCGCCCAGCATCACACCGTCGCGCACGATCACACACCCGACCATCGGATTCGGTTCGACGAACCCTTCACCGCCGGCAGCGCATTCCAAGGCACGACGCATCCACGCTTGATCTTCCGTAGAAAAACTCGTCGGCGTCATTGCGGACGATTCAGCCATCGATCAGCGACCTCCCAAAAAGTGCTCGAAGAATGCATAGAGCTTCGCATTCGAATCGGCGTTCGGCGAATGGTCGGGACGATTCGACATTCCGACCCGATGTTCCGCGCCGAGGAGGCGATTGACTTCGATCGATCGATTCAACGCGTGCCATCGAGTCGGCGGATCTTCGCTGCCCCCGCTGACGAAGAACGGGCGCGGAGCGATAAGTGAATGCACTTCATGCAAGTCCCGCTTGTCGTTGATCAGCGCCGCATAAACACCCGTACGTGGATTTTCCGCACTTGGAATGCCGGGCTTTCGAGTGACCTTAGCATCCAATCCGAGATACCAGGGTTCCCAATAATTGACATTCGACCGCGTTTCATCGAATACGATGCCGGGGTCGCTGACAGCAACTGCAGCGAATCGCTCATCCAACGCACCTGCGAACAGAGCCCACTTACCTCCGTAGCTGTGTCCGGTCACACCGATGCGCGCAGCATCGACGTCGGACCTATCGGCAAGAATCTGATAACAGTTCGCGGCAACATATGCATGGAACGAAAGTGGCTGGCATACTGCTGACCCGATTTCGGGTTTCCAAGCATTTCCGCCGGGAGTTCCGATGTTCAGTGTGACGAAACCGCGGCGAGCGAGCTGCAATCCAAAGTCGCGGAACTGCTTCTCCTCTTTCAGTCCGATGCTCGTTTCCGGCTCATAGAAGACGACCAGCACGGCCGGCTTTTTACCCGAAGAGTTCGGGATCAGCAAGCGAGCGTCCTGCATCTGCCCCGGCGCGATTTCGATGCGCACTTTCTGCTGTCGAAAGTTCTCTCGCTCGACTTCTTCCAGCACCTCCACCTTCGGATGTTCGATCAACTTCGGCCAAGGTCCGAGATAACCATTCCACAGCTTTACAAGTTCGGCGCGCCGCGCACTCCAATCTTCCGCGGTCTTCACTTCGCGACCGTCTTCGAATTTCAGCAGCGAACCGTACGGACCATAAACGTCTTTGAATTCAACGGGTGGATTGAATAGATCCGCGATGACAGGCCACGGACTCTTCGCTGGTTCGGCAACGACAGCTTGCGAGTTTTGTGCGACCGCAGCGCCGGCGCAGACAGCGACACTGAACAACGCCGACCAGCCGGCGGAATAGAAGCGAAACATACTACCGACCATGATCGTGATTCCCGAACAAGAGCGCTCGAAGCTGCTGCCGCTCTCGCAAACATCTTTGATGCTTGCGATTCGCCCTGCAGGAGTCACCTCACATCAACCGAATCGACCGGTTACGTAGTCTTCCGTCTCTTGCAGGTGCGGCTTCGTAAAGATTTGAGACGTTTCGCCGTATTCGATCAAACGCCCCAGATACATGAACGCAGTATAGTTGCTGATGCGCGAGGCCTGCTGCATGTTGTGGGTCACGATCAACACGGTGTACTTACCGCGCAGCGTATCGATCAAGTCTTCGATCTTGCCGGTAGCCAGCGGATCGAGAGCTGAACAGGGTTCGTCGAGCAGTAACACTTCCGGATCGCTGGCGATGGCTCGCGCGATGCACAATCGCTGCTGCTGACCGCCTGAGAGGCCGAGACCGCTTTCGTTGAGCCGATCCTTGACTTCATCCCATAGAGCCGCACCGCGCAAGCTGGTCTCACAGACTTCGGACAGGACTTTTTTGTCGCGCTGTCCGTCGATGCGGAGCGGATAGACGACGTTCTCAAAGATGCTCATCGGGAACGGGTTGGGCTTTTGAAAAACCATCCCCATTCGTTTACGGAGTTCGATGACATCGACTCCTGCCGCAAAGATCGAATCGCCGCCCAGCAGGATATCGCCGCGCGTCGTCAGTCCGTCGATCAAATCGTTCATGCGATTGACACTACGCAGCAACGTCGATTTACCGCAACCGCTGGGACCGATGAGCGCGGTCACTTCACCGCGCGGAATCGGCATGCTGATGTCGTGCAGAGCCTGTTTCTTGCCGTACCACAAACTGAAATGCTGCACTTCCACTGTCGGCGCAGCCTTCAGGACCGACTCGTGAATGACCGCTTCGACTTTTTCTCCCGCATTGATGCGTTCCAAACGGCTACGGTTTTCTTTCGTTTTCATGTGCATAGACTTCTAGAACTGGCTGCCCTGGAACTGACGCCGCAATCGGGCTCTTAGCAGAATGGCCGACAGGTTCAATGCAGCCACGATCAGAATCAACAATAACGTACAAGTGAAGACCATCGGTTTGGAGGCTTCACTGTTTTGACTTTGAAAGCCGAGCCAAAAAATCTGATAGCCGAGGTGCATAAAGCTGCGCGAGCCGTGGAAGTAAGGGAACTCACTGTCCAGCGGCAGGTCGGGTGCAACAGGCAGTGCGCCTACCAACATCAACGGCGCGACTTCGCCGATACCGCGAGCCATGGCCAAGATAGCGCCAGTCAGAATACCGGGTCGCGCGTGAGGCAGCACGATGCGATAGATCGTCTGCCACTTGCTCGCTCCACATGCCAACGATCCTTCTCGCAACGAATTTGGAACTGCGGCCAGGGCTTCTTCCGTAGCCACAATCACGACCGGCAGCGTGAGCAGAGCCAATGTCATGCTGGCCCACAACAATCCTTCCTTGCCGAAGGTCGGCGCAGGCAAGCGAGCTTCATAAAAGCCGCTGAAGAAGGGACTCTTCAAGATCAAGATCGCCGTCAGTCCCAAGGAAACCAACCACACCCAGGGTGCGACTCTCGCACATACTCGAGCCGCCGGGGTGCGCAAATGTGCCGGTCCCGACGACAGAAAACTCACCAAGAACGCAACTGTTCCGCAGACTACGGTTGCCGCAAAGACGGTATACCATGTTCCCGACGGCAACGCTTCTATGTCGGCGTTCTTCGGACCGCCGTCGACGAACGCGCCGATCGTGTAACAGAAAAAAGCCAAGCCGAAGACTCCGTAGACAATCGACGGCACACCGGCTAGGTTGTTGATCGAGATGCGCACGAGCGATACGAGAGGTCCGCTGCGTGTGTATTCCCTTAGATACAAAGCTGCGATGACGCCGAATGGGACGACCGCCAATGTCATAATCAACGTCATGACGACCGTGCCCCAGATCGCAGGAAAGACACCGCCCTCTGAGTTCGCTTCGCGCGGGTCTTCAATCAAGAACTCCGCCCAGCGCGATCCGTATACCGCCAGCTTGCCGCCGATCCCGAGTCGATTGGCGGGAACGATGCGTACGATCTCGTCGCAGTTCAATGCATGGACGGCTGCCAGCGTACTGCGCTGTTGGACTTGAGTTTGTTTCGGTGCGTCAGTCGCGGAACTCGGTGCGTCACCTCCGCTTGCGGATTCGTCCTTGGGCTTCGGCACCGTGAATACCCACTGCGACACTCGTCCTCTCTCTGCGGTTTCAAATACGATCTGTTTGCAATCCGCTGTGAACGATTCCAAGATCGGATCGGAGACAACCGTCAAACCTTGTTGAATGAGCAAAGACTTGGCAGTCTCTGTCCATTTGCCGCTCAACGCAGACCGAATATCATCCTCCGACATTTCTATCGGTACAGCATTGTTCGGCACACTGACGAGCATCTCCATTCCGGTGGAGCGAGCCCGAAGATCGTTGATCGATTTTTCGAGCGGCAGCTTCTTCTGCAATACGCTCAGCCAAGCATTTTCAAAGACTTCGATCGATCGCTTGACCTGTTCAGGCTCAGCCTCGAACTGCTTTCGCCATGCTTCCAGGCGTGACTTCACTTCGCTTTCAACGGTCGCGAGTTTCTGCTGACGATAGGCTTTCCAAATCGCATGCAGTCGAGTTCCGGCGTCGCCGACTGCCCATTTCTTAGCTGTTTCCGCAGCTGAGTCGGCAGCGGCGATCTGCGATTGAACAGTGACAAGTTCTTGAACCAGCGCCCCTACTTCGTCGATCCGTTCGACGACGCGAGCTCCTGTATCGAGTTCAGCTTGTCGAACTTGCACACGTGCATCGGAGAGTTCACGATCCAAGCGACTAATTTCATGCATCTGCTGTTTGATTAGACTGCGTCGCGATGCGAGCCCTCCGGAGATTCGAGCAAACGCATCTAAGATCTCTTGCGGTTGGTCCCAGCGCAAACGTGCGGCTTGCAACAACGCGTCGCTGCTGCCCGAGCCGGCATTCCATGCGTCGCTTTCGCCGCTCTTGGTTTCAACATGATCGACGTCCCCTTTAGCGAGCGCTGCGATGCGAGATTTGAGCAGCTTCGACTTTTGCTCCGCTGCAGCGACGGCGACTGTCGCCAGCAGTTTTGACACTTCATCAGCATTTACCGGCGGGTCAAGCTGCAACTGTTCAAACTCGGCGCTGAACTGCGTCATGACCTCGTTTAGTGCAGCGGTGTCCGAATAAGCATTTTCCACCGCATCATCTGCGTCGGCAGCTTCGTAATGATCGAGCATCACACTCATGCGCGCCGGTAGTCCGAGCAATCGACCGTACGACATACGCTCTATCACCAATGCCCACTGAGGCTGTACAACGTTCTCGGCCTCCAGCTTTGACGATTCAAACCATGTGTAGTGTTCGTTGCTGATATCGAAGTTGGCAGTACGGTAATAGACCTTGTCTGCTCGTCCGTCGCGATCCTCGTCGATCGTGCGCTGTAGTTCGCCGACGTTCATCGTCCCGTCGTTGAGCAACAACCAATCTACGCGTCCCGGCCAGAATGTCGCCAAACCGTTGAGAACGATCAATGTAAGAAGGCCGGCGATCATGGCGAGACAGATGACCAGCATGCCGCCGGTCAACCAGATACGGCTCTCACCGCGAGCCAAAATGGAGAAGCCGCTTTCGAGCGTGCGTCGAGGTGCGTGGCGTTGCGGTTCATTGCGCTGTGATTCACTGCGCTGTGATTCACTGCGCTGTGATTCACTGCGCACCGCATCGCCCACAGGCTGATTCGCCGAATTTGCCGATTCGCTTGCACTACTCACAGTCGGCCCGTCCTCTTGCGGAATCGAATTCGAACGAACTCAGCCAAAGTGTTGGCGACGAGCGTCAGCATAAAGAGCAGCAGCGCAGCCAAGAACAATGTGCGATAGTGAGTACTACCCTTTGCCGCTTCGGGCAATTCCGTCGCCAGTGTCGCGCTCAACGTGCGAAATCCGTTGAATGGATTCCATTCGAGGATGGGAGTGTTCCCTGCGGCCATCAACACCACCATCGTCTCACCTACGGCGCGACCTAAGCCGATCATGACAGCACTGAAGATGCCGCTGATCGCACTCGGCACGACCACTCGCAAAGTGGTTTGCCAAGGCGTTGCACCGCAACCGAGCGATGCGCTGCGAAGTTGCTGCGGGACTGATTGCAGCGCATCATCGGCCAATGTGTAGATCAACGGAATGACGCAGAATCCCAGCACGGCACCGACCAACAGTGAATTCCGTTCAGAGTAGCCTTTGAACAGCGACTGCCTGAGATCCAACCCGACTGTGTCTAGGCCGCGACCCACGAGCCAAGCTGCAAATACAACCGCTGCGGTCAGGGCAATCAAACGTACAAGGCTGAAGACCGCGAATGAAAAGTGACTCATACTGACCGCGCGGCGCCGATCCGATTCAGCCATCGGCCCGATCAAAATCACTGCGCATAAAACAGTCAGCAGCGGAATCAATAGCAGCATCCATGCGCCCACACCGGAACCGGTGCGACCACCGAGCCACTGTACGATATTGCCTGCGAAGAAAAGTTGCTCCGTGACGCTGCTCAGTAAGATTGCCGCCCCGATGCCGGCCGGGAGGCAAAGGGCGATGAAGCCGAGTCGCCAGCGCTGCAACCGCACTGACCTATCCATCGGCAACAGATTCCAGAGATGAGCTCCGAAGACGAAGCTCATCGGTACCGTCAGTAGTGCGATCAAGACCGTGCAGAGTACTTGTTGAAGCAGCGGAGCGAGTACGAGTGCTGCGATAAAGCCGAGCACGACGCTGGGGAGGCTGGCCATCATTTCAATGAACGGCTTAACGCGCGCTCGAACACCGGGCGAGAGAAACTCGCTGGTATAAATCGCGGCCAGGATTGCCAGCGGCACACTGAACAGCATCGCATATACAGTCGCCTTCAATGTTCCGAAGACGAGGGGAATGAGACTGAGCTTGGGTTCTGCTGTTTCCGTCCCGGCCGATGATTGCCAAATAGCCTTGGGTTCAGCATGCCCTTCGTACCAGACATAACCGAACAGGCCTCGCCATGTGGCTTCAGGATATGCCGTGTCGAGCGCTGCAATCGAGGCAGTGTCTTTGGTAAGCGAGACAGCGAGATTGTTCTTGATCGACAGCCACGATTGATGTGTCGGCTGTTTTTGCTTCGGTGACGACACCGTTTTCAAGAGCGAATCGGTCGTGACCATGACGAGCCCCAGCCGATCGTCTTCACAGGTCACCAGAGCCAGGTGATTGGCGGCTGACGATGCAATGTTGCGAATCGGTTTGTCAGAGACGGGGATCTCATGTGCCTCAGCCAATCGATAGTCATCGCTGGAGTCTTTGGCTGCGGTAGCTGCAACGTCGGATTCAGCATCGGCCGAAGATTGAACGATCATCCAGCCGTGCAAAACGCCGTGATCATCTCCGATCAACAAGGTTTGACGACCGAGCAATGTCTCTGCACAAGTGATCCGTCCGCCTGCGGGTAAGCCGCTGGTCGATTCCACGGCTTGCGGTGCTGTCCCTTCCAATGCGAAGCGGTCGATCGTTCCGATGTCCCAGACGAGCAGTGCTTGGGTCGCTCGGTTGGCGATCATCAAATGCAAAGGCGGCGCCTTACTGCGAGATTGCAAAGCCGTTCGCCTGAGGCTGACCTCCTGCTTGATCTCGCCGGTCAGCATGTTTTCTTTATTTTGAATGTCGGCCAGGATCAACTCATCGTCCGAGACAGCTCCCAGCAGCGATGACGACTGCGACGAGAATTGATTGGATGTGCTCGGCGGAATGTAATCGAGTCGTCGAATCGGCTTGTCGGCCAGTTTCGCTGCTTCCGTCCATTGCGGCGGCACAATATCGACTTTGCGTACATCGTCAGCATCGAACAGCTCATAGAGCGAACCTTCGCTTACGGCTATTCGATTGTCTGCAGAGAGCCGCACGCTCTCAGGCAGATCCGCACGTTGCAGCAAGCTCGATTGAAAACCGATCGAGGTCATCTGATAGGTGCCGTCGCTGAACCCCAGCACCAGATGTGTGCGATCGGTGGTGACGGAAGACGCTGTCACCTTTCGCTCCGAGTCCGTAACGAGCGCGAACGAGGCGAGTTCCTTGCCGTCATGAGCGGAGAAGAAAACGAGTTGACCGTTTTGATCGCAGAGCCAGAAAACTAGTCCGTGCTCATCGACTCCGCCGTGGAGCCAATCAGACGACTGGATCGGATGGGTTTGCCAATCCGAGAAAGTCGGCGATCGAAAGAGCGGGGATGCACCGGCAAATAAAACCAGGACGACCAACATCACAGCGATGATGGTCCCCATACCTCCGACGGTAATCAATCGCGAGGCTACTGCATCGCCGAACTTGACTCGCCAAGGCGTTTGTTTTCTGCGCCGCACTCCTGCGTATGCATCACCCGACACAAAATATCCTCATGATTCAGCCGAAGGACTAGAACTTGGGTTCGAGTCCTGCAGAGCTGAGGGCCTTGCGAGCCACTGCGGCGGGCAGCGGCAAATAACCGTCCTTGGCCACTAAGGTCTGTCCTTGCTTGCTGAAGATGAACCGCAAAAACTCAGCTCGCAACGGGTCGAGCTTCTTACGAGGGTCATGATTCACTGCAATGTAGAGGAAGCGGGAGAGCGGATAAGAACCGTCGTATGCGTTCTGCGCTTCAGCAGCCACCGGTTTGCCGCCGTCCTTCGCAGCCAGCGCCAACGGTTTGACGTTGGCTGTTCGATAACCGATACCGCTGTATCCGATGGCTAGTGGGTTGCTGCCGACCGATTGCACCACAGCCGAACTGCCTGCAAGTTCTGCAACTTGATTGCTGTAGTCGCCGTCTCCGAGGACTTTCTCTTTGAAGTAGCCGTACGTTCCCGAAGCGGCATTACGACCGAAGGGCGTGATCGTTTTTTCAGCCGTAGCTCCGGTCAAACCGACATCGCCCCAAGTCTTCGCCTGCGCCTTGGCACCGAGCTTGCGAGTGCTTGAGAAGATCGCATCCACTTGCGAGAAGGTGAGGCTCTCCAGCGGATTGTCGCGATGTACGTAGACAGCCAACATGTCGATGGCTGTCGGAACTAGAACCGGCTTGTATCCGAACTTCTTTTCGAACTCGGCGATTTCTGCAGCTTTGGCATCGCGACTCATTGGTCCGAATGTAGCCGTTCCTGCGATCAATGCAGGAATCGCATTGGATGAGCCCTTGCCGTCGACTTCGGTCTTCACGCCTGCATACAGCTTGCGAAACTCTTCGGCCCACAGAGTCACGAGATTGTTCATCGTGTCGGAACCGACCGACTTGATCGTTCCCGAAACTCCGGTCGCGGATTTGTATTCGGGCAGCTTGGCATCCACTGCACCGGCGGCTCCTTGCGCCCAAGCGGAATTTCCCAGTCCGAACGTGCCGATCGCTGCAGCGGCGGCCAACCCAGATACCGTGCTCTCCAGGAACCGACGTCGACCGATCGAATTTGCAGTGATTGCCGCAGTTGAAGCCATAGAAAACCTGTGATTTGTGGGGGTGCAGATGCAGTCCGAGGCTGCCGCCGCGGATAACAGCATAGCATTACTACCCAGTTTATGAAGTCTGCGAAGCGTCTGTTAAGATTGCATGAAGTTGGCACCACCCTGACATTCTAGCGAAACCACCCCGCAGGGCTGATCGCCTAAGGGCATTAGCGGCTGGTGTTACAACGGTTGCTCAGCTCGTGCTGCCGCGTGCGAGCTGCGGCTCGTTTCCACTTTCGCTGCATACCTTCTGACCGACGATCGTTGCCGGCTGATACAAAACTGGACTCCGTGGCCAAAACTCAACTTGACCTTTGACGCTTGATCCAAAAAGAGCGGTCTTAACGAGTAATCCAATTATTCGTGCACATGCATCTCTGTGTTCGGTCGCAGATCTCCGATCGATAGCACGAACGAGCCCACGATAGATGCCGGACTGGGTGCAGTCGCCCAAACCGCATCCTTTCTACCGTCGCGGATGAAAAGATGTCGCAAGTGCAGTAGGTTCGATTAAATGAAAGATGAGGAATAAAACACCCTGAAACCGGGACCGCATAGCGATCGAGAAAACCACTCCAAACTACAAGCTAAGATTGGGGGAATGGACCATAGGCGGTCGGTTCTATTTTCTCGGATGAGCTCGATGCATTTTTCTAAGCAATTCATGTTTACCGTTTGGCTGTGTTGCGCAAGCGGCATCATGGCCCTATGGGGATTCAGCGATTTCCGTCCGGGCAAGTCCGCATCCGCTCCGCGGTTAATAGAGGTGATCGATCGCGACCCTTCCGCCGCGGAAGTGACTCGGCCGAAGGTCATGATGTTCGTTCATCCGGCGTGCCCGTGTACCCGCAGTTCTTTGGAGCAGTTAGTCACAGTGCTTCGCGAGCGCCCGGCTACGGCTGAAGTCATTTTCGTCGGAAAGCCGCGAGACGTCCATGAACACATCGCAGGCTCGCTACTTCAGTCAGGGCGAATCCGCTTTGTCTCTGATGAGTCCGGCGAACTCGCTCATCGATACTCAGCCGCCACTTCCGGTCAGTGCATCGTCTATGACCGCGACGGCAAACTGACATTCTCGGGCGGCATCACGGCGGGCAAGGGACACGTCGGTCCCTCCGAAGCGCTCGTCGCCTTTTGCAACGCGCTCGACGGCCGTTGCAACGATCAACCCTATGCCGTTTACGGCTGTCCGCTATTCGCACAGTGATCAGCATGAATTCAACAATCTCCTTGACCGATGTCCGAACCAATCGTTGTTCGAAGGCTGCTCCCCGAGCGGACAATATCTTTGAACAGCTGCGAGATCAAAACCGCAGTCGTGTGGACGGCCTATTCGCGATTCTGATGTTTGTGCAATACCTCGCCTTAGTCGGGACATCGATATGGTTAACTCCATATGCCTGGAATGGGCGGGGTCTAGAGGTCCATCAACACGTGTGGCTGGCAATCCTCGGCGGCGGCGTGATCGCACTCGTCCCGGCGATTTGCTGCGGACTCTATCGCGGTTCCGTGTGGAACGAGTGGATGATTGCCGTGGCTCAGATGACTGTCTCCGCCATGTTTATCCATCTCACCGGCGGCCACATTGAATCGCATTTCCACGTCTTCGGGTCCCTAGCCTTCCTCGCCATGTACCGAGACTGGCGAGTCCTCATCATCGGCACGGCCGTCATCGCTTCGGATCACCTGCTGCGAGCCGTTTACTTCCCGTTCTCAGCATTCGGTGTCGATGAGCCTTCGCTGTTCAAAGCGTTTGAACACGCGGGATGGGTTGTGTTTGAAGATACGATTCTGCTGTACTACGCGATTTCAGGAACGAAGGAATGGCGACAGATCGCGAATCAGCGAGCGGGCATTCAAGCCGAATATGAACTACTGTTCCGCGAGGTCCGCGGCCTGCATCGCGAGATCCTCGACGCGGCCGCCGGCGCAGCACCACAGGGTGCGTCGGATGATTCTCAGTCCAACGCACGGAAGGCAACCTCGGAAGCGCCGATTTGGTTTGCACAGTTCAGCGATCTTCGTTCCGCGGTCCGTCAATTGGTCGATTGTTGGCGCAGCGTGAACTCCAGTTCGACCGGACTACAGTCTCGTTCTCAAGAAGTCCTCGCCGGTACTTTGAGACAAGAGTCGGCGATGGGGCATGTCTTGCAACATGTTGATCAGCTAGCCGCCACCATCGGAGAGATTCAAGCGTTTACGCAAGACACGACGCATCGAGTCAGTACGGCGATTTCCCTGGCTTCAGACAGTAGAGAGACACTGGACGCATCGAATCGAACGATCTCGGATGTTCAAGAACTGGCGGGCCGCATTCGTGAGATGGCTAAGGAAATTCAGTCCATCGCTTCCATGACGAATCTCCTGGCACTCAACGCGACCATCGAGTCGGCTCGCGCCGGTGAGGCGGGCAAAGGCTTCGGAGTCGTAGCTTGCGAAGTCAAGGAACTGGCCCGACGCACCAATGCCACGGCTCATTCCATCACTCAAGTCATCGAAGAAGCGGTGGAGCAAGTCCAAACCGGCATCACGACAGGCCATGAAACGGCGGGCAAGCTGGCGGCGATCATGGAGTGCATTGAAGGGATCGATCAACAGATGGCTCACATCAATGATTCCACTCGATTCCATGCGGATACTGCGGAGTCGATATTGGGCCTGATCACTGATGTATCGGACATCGTTAAGAGTTCGGCTGCCAACTCGCGCGAATTGGCTGAGGCCAGCGAGCAATTGACTCGGCAGGCCAATCGATTGGAAACACTCGGCGCTCGCGTCTGATCGAAAGCCAATCGCCTGCAGGCGGTTGGTCATCCGTCGAGCTTGTGTTAGCCTATCCGCACGCGGGTGACGCGGAGCCTTTCCATGCGCTCCTTTTCCTCGCTGCCGATTCGCAATCGTCCGAACTGTGCGCAGGGTGCCGATGAACAAGCCTGATCGAGGACTGAATTCCGCGGAGCAAGCGGCTGAGCGTGCGGCGAGCCGCATGACGCATGAGCATCAGTTGCAGACGCTATGCTTGGCCGTATTGGCTGTGACGGCGGCCGGTTTTTCACTTTACTTTCTTCGCTCCGTGCTCCTGCCGTTTGTACTGGCTCTCTTTTTTGTGTGCGGCATCGATCCGATTCTGACTCGCATCCAGAGCTTTCAACGAGTGCCTCGGCCGGTAGCGGTCGCGATTACATTTGCCTGCGGACTCGGGCTCGTCCTGCTCTTCTGGTTGTTGATTTGGATATCGATTGCATCGTTGGCCGAGAACTCTCATGTCTACCGAGCTCGCGTCGGCAGAGCCGTGCATTCGGTGTCGATGAAGCTCCGCGAATGGCTGCCCGCCGAAGAAGAAGCGGCGGTTGAAAGCGGTGATCCGGAAGATCCGTCGCATCCGCCGGCTGTCCCTACTCCAGTCTCACCGCAACATAGGGACATCAATATCCAAGCCTATGCCATGGCCGGATTGCAGAACTCCCTTCAGGCCCTCTCCTCCATGCTCTTCGAACTGATGGGCAATGCGGTGATGATTGCATTGTTCATGTTCTTCATGCTGACCGGCAGTTCACAATCGATGATGCGACGCCCGCAGTTATGGCTGGAGATCGAAGCACAAATCCGCGAGTACATCGTGATGAAGACTCTCATCTCCGCAGGTACCGGTTTAGCCGTGTGGTTTGTCTTGATGTTGTTTGGCGTTCCGCTGGCCACCGTCTTCGGCTTGGTCGCGTTCTTCGTCAACTTCATCCCGAACGTCGGGCCGATGCTGATGTGCGTGCTTCCCTTGCCGCTGATCTTCCTCGATCCCAAACTCAGCCTTCCCGCTATGATTACTGCCGCCTGTTTGATGTCGGCTATTCAGTTCGTGAGCGGCAGTGTGGTCGAGCCCAAGATGATGGGGTCGTCCTTCAACTTGCATCCCGTCGTCATCATGCTAACGCTTTTGTTGTGGGGTGTCATTTGGGGCTTACCCGGCATGTTCTTGTCGACACCGATCACGGCTGCGCTTCGTATCGTGCTCGACAAGTTCGATTACACGCGACCGGTCGCTCGATTGCTCGCCGGCCGTTTGCACGCTGATCCTAGTTAACCTCTATTCAGGCAATCGCAAGCTGGTTTCGTCGCGGGCCTTGAGCAGTTCACGACCGGCCGCTTCATTCCAGCCTTGTTCGGTCATCAACAGCGCCGGTCGATCGATGCGCGGTTGCGATGGTTCCAGTTCCAGCCAACGTCGCACGACTTCGGTTCGATTGCGCTCGAGTTGTTCGTCGGAACCGATGAAATCGATCCCCTCAAAGGACATCGTCTTGTTCTTCTTGAGTGACTGTACAACCTGGTATCGCACGGCTGTATACGGGTCATGCAAAACTTGTGCTAACAGCGGCGATTGCCAGTCGGAACCGCCGATCTGCTGCGCGGGTTCCCAGCCCAAATGCCAAGCGGCGATCGCGCGTTGAACTCCGTCACCTTTCAACAACCAAATCACCGCAGCCGCTGTGTTGCACTCCTCGTCGCTCAGCTCGACCTGCTTGTGACCGAACTGCCGAGCCAAATTGTTGTTGGTCCATTCCAGCGTGCGGTCAATGTGACATAAGTTGCAAGCGTTCGGCATCACACCGGTCCCGATCGATTCGACGCGCGGCGACGTGACTCGATGACTGCGAAGAGCGGTCATCAATGCGTAGGATGTATAGGGCATATGACAATTCAAGCAGTTGCTACCCGTTGAGTCCGTCTCATGGTGTGTGTGCTGCGCTAAGTCTGCGTTGAACCGCGGTTCGGTATGGCATTGTTGACACGAACGATTCCCGTCGAGCGCAGGTTTCAGCAGGTCGTTCGGATCCGCTTCGTGCATCGAGTGGCAGGAGAGGCACGACATCTTTCCTTTCTCGACGCATGGCGACTTGATCATCGCGTTGTATTCATCTCCTCCGACGCGACATGTACCGTCATTCCAAAATGTGTTTCGATAGCGGTCTCCGAACTGACGATAGATGTCGTCGCCCTTGCTGACGACTTGATGCGAACGTTCGAATGGGCCGCCTGCGCGGTAGGGCAAACCCTTCGTCCAAAAGGCGAGCGGATCGGACGGCACAAACTCGCTGTGACATTGGCCGCAGATCTGCGATTGAGCCGCCGGATCGGCTGCACTGGGACTGAAGATATCTTTGCGATCCTCAACCGTTCGCACGGTACCGTTGCGCTTGGCCGCGCGTTCGGCCGACACGTGCTTGGCCCCTGGACCATGGCATGATTCACATGCGATACCGAATTCCACTGTTTTCGTTTGCAGCGGACCTTCATGAGGCAGGCCGCCCGGGATTCCCGCAACACTATGACACTTCACGCAGATCGTGCCCCAACTGACCAGTTCGACATCTCTTTCCGGTGTCCGCAGGAAAACGTCTTCGCGCGGAATCCAACGCTGCTCGGCGAGGTGATAGTAAAAGGGCAATTGCAAGACTTCATTCCCCTTGCCTCGCGGGAACCAGTAGCCTTGCATATGGTGTGATCCGGTCGTCATCACTACCGGACGCGTAACCATCGGAGCGTCGGGGAGCTCAGCCGCATTACGACCTTGTTTAAACTGTTCGGCCTCCCAATCGGGGTCGATCGTAGTTACGAAGAATTGATCGTCACGTCGAGTGAGCGTGTAACTGCGACCGCGAGATTCGAGCCGGACATCATCAAATGGAGCCAATACGGTTGCCGGTTCCGCAAGTTGTGTCATGGTGCGATGGAATGTGCGGTGCCAAGACTCATGCTCTTTCGGATGACAGTCGCGACACGCAGCAGAGGATACAAATCCGCGATCCGATGCCATTACAGCCGGCCTCAATTCAGCGGGCGAGCCTTCCTCTTCCGATTGCAATTTCGACTTTCTCGGTCGCGTATTGAATATCACGACGACAATTACCGCCGACACGGCCAAGATGAACAGCGGAATGAAATGGCGGCGCGTCATCACTTATACGACATCCGAGCTGAGGATCTGCGGCGAGGCATAGAACACGGCTAACCAAATCGTCGGCGTTTGCGACGAAGTTTTCAAGACACGATGCTTCCGTCCGGCCTCGATTCGCAGCCAGTCTCCGCTTTGCAGCCGAATGATCTCCGGAGGATCAAGGCATTCCAACTCTGCTTCCCCCTGCAATACAACAACCCATTCATCCTCTGACTGGTCGTACCAGAAACCGGGGGGCGAAGCCTGGCCGTACGATACAATGCGCTCGATGCGTACGGCTGCGGAAACGGCCAAGGGGTCGAAATGTTCCGCATCACGCTGGGCCGGAAGATCGCGGAACAGGTTGCCCGACTCAGGGAATGGCGGCATCGAAATCATCGCTGAAAATCTCCCGTTACTTTCTTTCAATCCGAAGCGGCACGTCAAATCGACCCGTAACCACGCGGTGGAAACCGATTAAAATCCATCGTCTTCGGCTAAAATCGCTTTATCTCCCAACCCCGATTGTTATTCAAAAACAACAAGGACACCAACATGCATTCGAGACAGGCCAACAGCCGTCGCCATTTTCTCAGTCAAGTCGCAGCGGCAGGCGCTGCGGCCGCAATCATTCCGTCGGCTAATCGCGCCTTCGGTTATCAATCTGCCAATGAGCGACCGATCTTCGCGACGATCGGACTTCGCAATCAAGGCTGGACCATCACCAGCAAGTCGTTCAAGTTTGCTGACTTTGCGGCACTCGCCGACGTCGATGCGGGTGTGCTGGCCGATAACGTGGCTAAGACTGAAAAGAGCCAGGGCAAGAAACCGGATGCCTACAGCGATTATCGCAAAGTACTCGATCGCAAAGACATTGACGCAGTCATGATCGCAACACCCGATCATTGGCACACCAAGATCGCGGTCGAAGCGATGCTCGCAGGGAAAGATGTGTACTGCGAAAAACCGCTGACGCTGACGATCGCTGAAGGCAAGTTGATCGAGAAGATCGTCAAGCAAACCGGTCGTGTGTTCCAAGTCGGTACGATGCAGCGCACGGAAAGCGATCTACGTTTCCTCCAAGCCATCGCGATCATTCGCGCAGGGCGCATCGGCAAGATCAAACGAGTGACTTGCGGCATCAACGGGATGGAAGCTTCGCCGGTCATCCCTGAAGCCAAAGTTCCAGAAGGACTCGACTGGGAATTCTGGTTGGGTCCGGCACCGAAGGTCGCTTATCGCGCGCTGCCTCAACTGCGCGAAGGCTACGGCGGTGGAGTGCCGCTGTTCAGCAACTGCCACTACTCGTTCCGCAACTGGCATGAGTACTCGGGAGGCAAGCTGACCGACTGGGGAGCTCACCACGTCGACATCGCCTGCTGGGCTCTCGGCGCAACCGATACCGGCCCGAGCAAAGTGGCTCCGATCGAGTACAAGCTGCCGGTCGCTTACAAGGACGGTCATCCTCAAGTCGCTGATCAATACAACGCAGCGACCGACTTCAAGATCCGTGTCGATATGCCGGGTGAAGTCGAGATGATCATTACGAGCGAAGGAGACAACGGCATCTTGTTCGAAGGCACAGACGGCCGCTTCTTCGTGAACCGCGGCAAGATCACCGGTAAGCCGGTCGAAGAGCTGAAGGAAAAGCCGCTGCCGGAAGGCGCCATCGAAGCCGTGTACGGCGGCAAGGTGAGCGAGAATCACACGGCCAACTTCATCGAAGGGATCAAGGCTCGCAAGCAACCGATCTCTGACGTGTGGTCGCATAATCGCATGCTGGAAATCTGTCACTTGTCGAACATAGCCATGCGCCTCGGCCGAGAACTCAACTGGGATCCGGTCAAACGCGAAATCGTCGGCGATGCGCAAGCCAACACGTTCCTAGCCCGCGAGAATCGCAAAGGCTTCGAAATCAATATGTAAGTGCTGCGGGCACTTACTCCGTGATGCGGCAACATCCTCCCCTGAGCGGAAGGACGAAGTCCTCCGGCCCCGGGCCGCCGCAAACCATCGCGCACACCAATCACCTCAACCGACCAACCCGCGCTGCGCGCATCGCCTCGCAGTGCGGTCATTCTCAGTCGGTCAGTCTTTCCACGGGTGAGCGATCTTCTTCCAGTATTCTTCAAACGCACCGTCGTGCTGGAAGTTGGGGCTGTTGTCCAAGTCGTGACACTCGAGACAGCGATTCTTGGCTTCGGCCAGCGGCAATCGCATCTGTTCCTGCAATCTCTTCAATTCATCGGCGGCGACCTTGATGTCTCCGTTCTCAGCCTGCACGTGAGCCGAACCGGGACCGTGACAGTTCTCACATCCGCTACCGGTCAGCTTCGGCGTACGTTCGAGCGATTCGTAACCGGTTGCATACGGGAAATAATGCTGAGCGTTCCAGCCCGTCACATGGCAGCTCAAACATTCCGGGTCGAAGTGTCTCGCGATCTCGGAGCGGGCAGGCGGCTTGATCAACGACTCGGTCGCTTTCGCATGCGGCGTGCTCTCCCACTTTTCAAACGCTTTCGTGTGACAGTCGGCGCAGGCTTGACTGCCGACGAATTGACGGCCGTCAGGATACGTGGCGAAACTGATACCGAGCTTTTCAAAGCCCATGGATTGCAGTTGCTTTTGGTATTCCTCAAACAGCTTCGTCATCCGCGGCGAGTCCTCAAACTGCGAGCTCAAAGCCACGCGTTGATAACGAACCGGCGTGTCGCTGCCCGGATAGATGCCGAGCAGTCCGACATACATTCCTTTGGTACCGACTTGAACCATGACTGCATCCGACTTTTCAATCGGTTCCGGTTTGTAAGTCGGCTCGCCGTAACCGCCTGCCGTTACCACCAGATTAAAGCCAGGCACGGCGCGAGCCATCTCGGCCGATTCCTCGAGTGATGCATGAGCCAGCAACACGTTGTAGTCGCACTTGGCCTGCTTCAGATCGACCATGACCTTCTTGAGCGCTTCGATCGGATCCGATGTGCTTACGTCATCGTTCTGAGTCAATTTCTTGCGCAGCGAATCACCGAGGGCTGCAGTCACTCCGATGCGGCGACCGTTTGCTTCGATTACATGGGACTTGAGCATGAATTCTTCGAGCAGCACATAGCTGTTCGCAGATACAAACGCCAAGTTCGGAGCTGTCGAGTCGGCTGCGGGTTCCGGAGCCGTTTCAGTAACCAGATCGCCGCTCGACAGACGCAAATCATCGACACCTAATGTGGCAGCGCGATATCCCATCGCCTTGATCGCTTTGACGCTCGTCTGCAACTTGACCAGCGCTTGCACACCTTGGCGACGCTCGAGACTGCCGACATCCATCGGCACCACGTCCCAGCCTCGATCTCTCACTTGCTTCAGAAGAGTATCGCGACGATTGATGCCTCCCTTTTGATTTTCGAGACCAGTGCAACCGCACGGTTCGAGATAGCCTTGTTGTTGTCCGGTAAGGAACAACAGCACTTGCGGCTTGGGCCAGTCCTCAGCGATCTTCTGATGTTTGTCCGCCTCCGTGGCTACGTTGGCTTCATCGGGCAGTTTCTGTTGCGGAGACTTTTGTTCGGTGCGGGTCCCAACGGTCAAAACTTGCGGTTCATTCGTTTCCGGTTCAGCCGGCGTCGGCTCGTTCGATTCGGTCTCTGTCTGTTCCAGCGACAACGGGCTCCCAAGCCTTACCGAACCGGTCGGTTCCGTGTCATCGGAGGGAAGCGGAACTGTGTCCGTGGTTGAAGTTGTCGCCGCGGCGCTCGAACCCAATTCGGCCGGCAGCTCAGGCGCAGGCTCATCGCCGTTATCCGCATTGCCCCGCGGTGTCGTCGATAACGCAGATGCGATATCGAATTGGAACGGGCGAGTCGGAATCGTTTCGCTTGCGACCTGCGCCTCGATGGGATCGGGCGCCGCTACACCGAAGGTCACGAAACCATTTTCATCGACCGGCACATCCTTCGGCACTTCGCGTTTCGCGGGCGACGAATCGACGGACGCAGCGGAGCTGTTCACCGTTTGAGATGTTGAATTAGAAGCAGTCGATCGCGTCCCATCGGCTGACTGATCTGCACAGCCGCTGAATGAGCCTGCAACAATTGCGAGCAAAGCACATTTCAAAGTGTGGCGTCGACGTCCTCGCTGCATGATGAAAGCGAAACGACGACGCATACTTGAATTCGACATCGACAACTCCCTCTGTGAGCCGATTGCTCGCCGATAACGCCGGATCTCTGTCGAGTGTTGCTAGCAAACAACTCCCGGATGGCGCAGCTACTCAGTCGTGACCGTCATTCGCACATTGATGACGATCTGTTCGATATGGGGATGGTTTGTCTTGATTACGATCTTTCCGAAGTTCTCTTTGTTGGAACCTGGAAAATCGACGGCGGCCGTCCCCTTTGGAATGTTCATGTTTATCGGAAAAAGGACCCGTTTGCTTTGTACTTTCGGCTCGCCGACGGTGACATTGAGCACATTCGGGATAACTTCCGCCACTTCGAACTTGACGTCGTTGCGAGCTTCTCCCTGCACGGACAAGTGCAATCGACCATCGTACCCCTCGCTACTCTTGATCGTTCCGAGGCTGAGCACGCGGAATTTCTGATCGTAGTTGGTCCCGGAGATGACTTGCACATCGCCCACGCCGTTACCCATGACCGGGATTTCGAGCGGTTCCATCTCGGGCAACGAAGTCTTGATACGGACATGAGACTGAAACGCGCCGAGCGGCATGCCGGGGGCAATCTTCAAAGTGATCTCAGCGGCTGCAGTCGTGCGAGGACTGTCTTTCAAGCGCGGATCATCGGCAGGGATCAATTCCGAAGTCAAAGTAATACGATCAGCCGTCTTCGCGTCGGTCCAACTCAGCGAGTCGATCCCCACCGCTTCCGGATGGTAGCTCATAAAGCGGA
Organism: Pirellulales bacterium; assembly: GCA_046349815.1. Classification (GTDB taxonomy): domain Bacteria; phylum Planctomycetota; class Planctomycetia; order Pirellulales; family Pirellulaceae; genus Aureliella. The sequence continues at coordinate 131,760 of JAXMBQ010000009.1, forward strand.
CCTTGCGTTCGATCGGCTGCGAGACCGAGTAATCATCGAGCACGATTGTATCCGGATCGAATAGGAACACTTTGCGAACTAAACCGGTGACGGTCAGTAACAGTTCGGGGTGGTTCGGATCATTCGTCGCGATCGTCGCGCTCTGGCCGAACTTGTCGAGCACACCCAGCGCTTTCCATTCCAAGTTGATCGTCGTTTCTTCACCCGGATCGAGCACGGAATCGGTCAGCGTGCCGATCGTGCACTTGCAGGTTGAACCCGCCACTCGCAGTTCCAGCGGCGCTTTCCCGATATTGCGAATGCGGAACCCGTGGCTCTTCTTCGATCCCTGCTGCATCTCACCGAAATCATAGCGAGCGCCGTCGATCACTTCGACTCGCGGTTCCAAACCGGTCGCTTCTTGCGGCGCAGGTTTTTCGCCTTGAGCCACTTTCACATTGCCGATCGCCGCGACCTTGCTCCCCATACGCTCTTCGACGGTGCCATAGAGCACCATGTATTGGAGCCAACCGCCGGCCAACCCTAATAACAACAGACCGACAATAACTGCGAACAGGCGAGGCATATACTTTTCCGTAATCGTTTCGTTGCGACTCGATCTCTAACTTTGGAACACGACTTCAGCGATGATCCGCCGCGTCGATCAATCGATTGTATCACGGCCGACTGCGGCATCGAGTTTCAGGGTTGGCTCGTCACGAGCAGGGGCCGTTATCTCAGCTTGTACGATTTACCCCTGCATTCAGTTCGATGGCCCCGCCAGCCCCTGGCAAATCGGCTCCGCACGCACGAGACCGTACGCTTTGTCCGGCCGCTGTATAAGCGTCGGATCGATGCCTTCGAGTCCCTGTGGCAGCCACAACATTTGCTGCTCCAGCTTCTTGTCGAGATGGGGAATGCGGTCGCTGAACGCGATCACTTGCCGCGCAGCGTTTGCGGCGGCGGTGTGGTCTCCGATAAGCTCTTTTACCAAGGCTGCCTGGGCCATCAACTGAATGCTGGAAGGATACCTGGCCAGCGCTTCGGCGATGTACCGATCGGCTCGCGCGAGCGACTCTTTCACACGATCTTCACTTTCGCCGAAGCGCATGGTCGCGACTGCCGCCAACGATAATTCTGCATCAGCCGCTAACTTCCATGTAAGATTCCCCGCGCTGTTCGAATCGAGTAAGTTCGTCACCGCAGTTCTCAATTGCTCGGCTTGCCGATCGACATCGACTGCCGCATCCTGCCGTAGCCCGCTCACTAAAAACTGAACGATCGCGACGCGATGGCTTGAATCACATGGATCGATTGTTGCCGCGGATTCCAGTTTGGCTAATGCTTCGTTTCTAGTGCGAGCGAATTGGGATTCTTGTCTAGCTGCCCAACTGTTCATCACAGGCACCCAAGTCTGCAGCACGAAGGCGATGATCACGAGCATGATGCCGACGACCATGGACATCCTCGCCGTCATGCTCGTCGCATCCGGCGTCGATGCATTTGTTGACGCCGGCGCGTGCAACGATAGGGCTGCTAAGGTCAGCATCGGAATTAGAATGCCGGAGGCTTGCCATGAACCCGTAGCCAGCAAGCACAAGAGCAACGCGATTAAGCCGACCGGTGCTGCATTATCCGGCCTGTAGTTCGGATCTCGCAGCAGCGGTACATTGCAAAGCAACCAAACGCTGACTGCGATCGAAGCCGCACAATGGCCGACAATTTCGACACGTCCGCTTAACAGCCAAATCGCCGTAGTAACAACGATCCAGACTGCGAACAACGCTGCGAACACTTTGCCTGTTGAAGCCGTGGCACTTGCCGCGTCCTCTTGAGGCGCGGCCTCGGCAATTCGTTGTACGCGTTCGATTCGCACCAGGGTGATCACAACCAAACCGACGATGATCACAGCCAATGGAATGGAGCTGTTGGCACACAAGTCCAGCAACCAGTTATGCGGGTCGGCGATGCTCTCGCTGGCCAGCGGTAATTTGTAAGCCGGATAATAGCTCTGGAAATTCCCCATCCCGACGCCGGTCCACGGATAGTCCATAACCATCCGCGCAGTCCCTTGCCAATACTCAAGTCGAAACGCGATGCTCTTCGGCGCTTCGGACAGGATGAGTTGATCTGAGGCCAAGTACTGGATGGCCGCACCCAATATGATAACAATCAACAGTGCACCGGCAGGCCAAATCCAAGTCGGCGGTTTCCAAGCAACATCGCCGCGTGCTTCACTGCGTCGACGATTCATCCAACTTTGCATCCCCCAAGCCGCACCGCCCGCGATACAGGCAAGATAAGCCGTGCGGCTCTTCGTCAAAAACAAAATGATAGACATGGCAACGCAGAGCACCGCAGCCAGTCCGATGCGCGCCGCTACGCGTTCCTTACTTCGCAACGTAAACAGGAACAATCCGACCGAAGGAAAGATCAGCAGCGTTAGAAGTGCAGCCAGCGAATTGGTCAGCGCAAAGGTTGCAGTCGGTTCTGTACTGTCCAGTCTCGATTCATACATGGCTCGCAGCGCCGAGCCCGGCGGAGCATCCAATCCTTGTGCGGCGAGCGCGGCATCCGGATTGCGTCGGTACTCAGCGCGCGCCTCCGGCATCGTCCAGCCGATCTGCACCACCGATTGAACACACAGATAAACACCGCAGCCGATCAAGAGGAGCAGCAATAAACGAGCAACGAAGGGGCGACGACAAAGGGACACTGCCGTCCACATGAAGACCCCGGCACCGATCAAATGCCAAAAGCTATTCCAAGCAACTCGACCATCCGCTCGCAGATCCGCAGCCGTTGAACTGATAAACAGCAATACGACTACACCGGCCAAAGCGCACATTAACGCCGCATCACGTCGCTGCGGTATTCGGAGTTCGCCGGCCCATGCGGAGCAAATTGCCGTCACAAAAATCATCAACACCAGAGGGAGCGATTGGCCGTCAAAGACGCTTGTGGAATCAGCCGGCAGGATGACCGCAATCATCAATACGGCGGCGATTAGTGCGATCGCCGCTAGCGTGCTGTTCGGCAATCCGCCCGATCCGGCCGCATTCGACTTCGATGATTTGGCCGGTCGACGAATCACGATTTACGGCCTACCGTTTCCAAAACTGCGACGAGAGCCAGGACGCTCGCAGTGCTGAGCAAGATGATGATCGCGCCGACCCAATCGACTCGCGGCAACAACAACGCACCGAGCGAACAGGTCAACGTCGTCAAGTAGATCGTCATCACGGCTTGAGGCTTGGTCATCCCCAAGTCGACGAGCCGATGCGAGAAGTGTCGCTTGTCACCTTCAAACGGACTGCGACCTTCATTCAAACGAATTCCGATAACGCTCAACATGTCGTAGAGCGGCACCGCTAACACGCATAGGGGTGCAAGCACCGCATGCGGCGTTTCGCCTTGCGAGCCCGCATAGGTTGCGAGCAGGGATGCAGTTGCAATCCAGAACCCTACGAGATAACTTCCCGCATCCCCCATGAAGATCTTCGCGGGCGGTCGATTGTGAACGAGGAAGCCGAGCAGCGAGCCGACGAGTACCAGCAACATCGCAGCCACAAACAATTGCGGCCTGGCGGTACCTCCGCCTGACAGCAACATGACGGCGAGCACCGTCGACGAAATCGCCGCGACTCCGCCGCTCAGACCATCCATGTTGTCAAGCATGTTGAACGAGTTGATCAGCGCGACGATCCAAAGCACTGACAAAAAACTGGTGAACCATGGAGCATGTATGAACGCGGTGAGTTGCAGTCCTTGGTAGTAGACACAAAACGCAGCGACAGCGAACTCGACGGCGATCCGCACTTGCCACGGCAACCATCGCCTATCATCGGTCAGTCCGAGCAACATGAGTACCGTGGCACAACCGATCAACACCCAAAGTTCAACCGCTTTATCAAGCAACCCGGGAGCATGTTGTACGAGTGACTCAGGAAACAGTGCAGCTACAGCCGGTGTACTTTGCATCAACCACACACCGAATGTGCCGAGACCAAAGGTGGAAACGACCCCGGCCCAGATGCCTAGGCCTCCTCCCAGCGGAATCGGAGTCGTGTGCACCTTGCGCGCACCCGGCTTGTCGAGCAACCCGAGTCGTTCTGCTGCGCGGCGTACCACCGCGACTGCCATGACGCTTACCAAAAAACTCGGCACGATCGTCACGAGGACAATGATCAGAAACTGAAACCATGTCATAGAGACTCACCCTCCGTGGCTGCATCGTCACTGTTCATGTGCGCACGTGCGTGTGCTGCAGACGTAAGTGCTCGATGCAATTCCATGCGCACTCGACTGAAGAATGTGTGGTACTCGCTGCGCAAGTAATCGGGATAGGTCCAAGGCCGACCGCACCAGGCTCGATCCTTGTAGAACAGACACTCTTCCGCATAGATGCCGTCGCGAAGATAGATGCGATGCGCGCGGTCTTTGGTGCTGGCAAGCACTACCTTCATCGACGTCACATAGCCCGGATCGATATTCAGCGGTCGCTGCTCGGGCGCTCCGCAAAGCTGCGCATATTCTTCTTCCCACGCGTTGCTCTCGAGCTTGCAATCGACCAGTCGAGCCGGATCGAAATCACCGCGGCAACACAGCAGTTGTTTGCGCAGACAAGTGCCCATCAACTGCTCGTAGTATTTCGTCTCGGTGAATTCGAGCCGCGAACCGAGGTCCGTCACTTCGCCCCACGCCGATCCGATCCGCTCGACTGCCCAGTCGAGCGCCGCATCGTAGCGACTGAAGATCGCAGCGATGAGGCGTGTCGGAGGATGAGAGCGAGGAATGCCCACGGAGAAAGACCTTGCAAGTTCGTAACGCCGACCGGGGCCCGGCTGCCTCGATCAATACGCTTTGGCGAAGATCGCTCGCTGCGTACTCGGCTTGCCGGTCAGGAAGCACTTGCCGGGAGTGTCTCCGCCGTTAAGAGGTATACAGCGGATGGTCACTTTGAGTTCATCCAGCAGAGGCTGAACTTCCGCTTCCGAGGAAAAGTGGCAGAGTGCGAAACCGCCGTGAATTTCAGGCGAATCTGCATTTTTCGGTGTGAAATACCGACGGAACTCTTCCGCGTTGTCAATTTCAACCGTGTTTTCGTCTCGCATTTTCCGGGCGCGGTCGAGCAAGTTCTGTTGGATCGCAGCCAACTGAGCGGCGATACCGGCCACGAACTCAGCTCGCGGCAAACTCTGCTGCTCGCCTGTATCACGTCGAGCTACGAAGACGGCATCCTTGGCAATGTCCTTCGGTCCGACTTCGACGCGGATCGGAACGCCGCGGCGGACGTGGTACCACTTCTTTTCGCCGCCGCGCAGATCGCGGTCGTCGATCTGGACTTCGATCGGCTTTTCATCGTAACGCTGAGCCATCAGTTCTGTGCGCAGCGACTTGCAGTAAGCCAATACCTCTTCGCGTTGCGATTCTTCGCGATAGATCGGCATGATGACGACATGGGCCGGAGCGAGTCGCGGAGGCAGAACCAATCCGTCATCATCGGCATGCGTCATGATCAGAGCACCGATCAGTCGCGTGCTCACACCCCACGAGGTCGTCCAAGCGTATGCGATTTGGCCGTTTTGATCTTGGAACTTGATCTCTTGAGCTCGTGAAAAGTTCTGCCCCAAGAAGTGGCTCGTTCCGGCTTGCAGCGCCTTGCGGTCCTGCATCATCGCTTCGATCGACAATGTCGTCTCGGCGCCGGGGAATCGTTCGCCGGCGGTCTTCTCTCCTTTGATCACCGGCACCGCCATGAAGTTTTCGGCGAAGTCGGCGTAGACTTCCAGCATCTTACGAGTCTCTTCCATCGCCTCTTCGGCCGTGGCATGCACCGTGTGACCTTCTTGCCACAAGAACTCCGCCGTGCGCAAGAACAACCGCGTTCGCATCTCCCATCGCACCACGTTGGCCCACTGGTTGATGAGCATCGGCAGGTCGCGATACGACTGCACCCACTTGGCATACATCGCGCCGATAATCGTCTCGCTGGTCGGACGCACGATCAAAGGCTCTTCGAGCGGACCGGCAGGTCGTAAGCCTCCGTTCGGATCGGGTTCCAAACGATGGTGCGTCACCACGGCGCACTCTTTGGCGAAGCCCTCGACGTGTTTGGCTTCCTGTTCCAGAAAGCTCATCGGAATGAACAAAGGGAAATATGCGTTCTGGTGTCCGGTGTCTTTGAACATCCGGTCAAGCACCTTCTGCATGTTCTCCCACAGCGCGTAACCCCAAGGCTTGATGACCATGCAACCGCGCACCGGCGAGTTCTCAGCCAAGTCCGCGCCCTTAATCACTTGCTGATACCACTCCGGGTAATCCTGTGCGCGAGTCGGTTCGATGGCCGTTTTCGGAGCCTTGTTCATTCCTTGTCCCTTCGTTTGCTCTATCAATTCTCTCAATCGCGCCGGATTCCGGATCGAGCGGGTTTCGCATGCTGCCGGAACGCCGAACAGTGCGGTAAGCCGGTAGGCTCATTGTTATAGCGGTAGGGCGGCGATTTCGCAGGCCCGCTTCGAACTCCACGTCATCGATCTCTAGACGTGCAGCTCAACGATGTCTTTGTCCAGCGGCTGATAGTCGGGTTTCACAACGGTCCCGTCATGGACTGCCCTGCCCCACACGCGAGCCCCTTTGAGCGTTGCGGCCATATCACGATGCACATTCTCCGCCACTTCCACCAGCGTCTGACCTTTGCGAATCGTGAACGGCTTGGTCATATCGGGATCTTTTTGCTTAGGATGTTTGGTGTACACTCGCACGATATCCAGAATCTCAAAGGTTCGGCGTCGCAAATCATCCAGACCGATTCCCTCGGTCGCGCTGACCTCGATTCGCTCCAGCTTGAATAGCTCGGGCATTGTCTCGACCAAGATTTCGAGCCGCTCTCTCGCACCGGGATCGTCGATCTTATTCAGCACTAGTACTGTCGCCGTATAGCTGACACCGAGATCGTCTTCGTCGAGATAGGTCTCTTTGGCCAATCGCGTCTTGCCCCCTTCGAATCGATCTAGTGCGGCCTGCGTGTCCTCGATCACGTTGTCGCTGGCCAGGTCGATGACGAAGAAGATCAGATCCGCCCCGCGCACCAGCCCGATGGTCGCAGGGTCCATGAAGTCGGCCGTGATCGGCGGCAGGTCGATGAGCTGGAACGGGCAATCTTCAAAGTTCATCATGCCCGGCAGCGGCGGCTGCGTGGTGAACGGATACGGTGCGACTTCAGGCTGCGCACGGAGTCAGCGACGAGTAATTGGCTTTTGCCGGTATTCGGTCACGCCCGATCGCAACGACGCGGCACCCGCGCTTCCTGCCTCGGTATCTTCGCACCGGCGCCGGCTGCAGTGGAACTCACCGGCTTCGCCGCCCGGTCTTCGGTTGTAGCGATCTTGCCTTCAGATCGGCCTGTAGTTTATCGGTCCCCTTATGCTTCGGGATCTCGCGCAGCATGACCTGCAGACAATCGAGCTCTTCCTGCGGAGACTGAGCCGCGCGATAGGCGGCTTCGGCTTTGTGATACTGTGGCGTTAAGTTGGCAGGCACGGTCTTCGTCGATGCAAAAGAAAATCAAATAGGTCAAGATACCAAAGTCAGGCTGCGATAAAGCGCGCCGTGGTTGCATGCTTCCGTCACGACGACGTGACGTCCGGATACGATCGAGGAGTTCGATAAGACGCGCGCGGCTTCCGCCGCTTCAGCCTCGTTGCTTGCGAACCCGAAAACAGTCGGTCCCCAACTGCTCTGCCCGACAGCCGCCAATCCGGATGATTGTGCAGCGGCGACAGCAGAAGCGATCTCCTCTGTTCGATACAACCCGGACTGCACCTCGCGAAACATTTCTCCGGCATGCGTCATGTACTTGCCGAGTGCATCGGTAAACGCATCGAAGTCGGTTTGTGCTGCTCCGGCCAAACAGCCTTGAGCCAAGTCGAGCATCCGTTGTCGATGAAAGTGGCCGCCCGTCCGCATTTACAATCAAGCGCTCTTCGGCTTCGCCTTGCACAACGCGCCGAGAGATCGCCGATGCGCGATCAGGAGCAATGATCTGGCGATGCGTGCGCGAGCAGCAGCAGGGCGACGCGTATGCTTCCGGGAAAGAGACCGAGTCGGTATCGATCGGCCGGCTTGATTCGCATTCCGCTTCAGCGCCGCTGCAGCGTCCGCGATCGAGTATCAATCCGCCTCGCATGAAGCCGTGCAATCCGATCGCCGATCGCTTTCCGCGCGCGGCCAGTCTTGCCAGTTCACGGGTCGATGCATGGCAATCATCGCGGGCAGTTACACAGTCCTGCAGCTCGCCATTGTGTTACGTCTGAGGATGGGACTGATGCCTGTCCTGCGATGGAGCTCAAGCGAACCGCCGTCGCCACAGCGCAGGCCAATTGCGTTCTACATCCCGGGCGGCGTGCGAGCGATATCGGTCGCGATGCGAAACTGATCGACGGCAATCGGTGATACCGAAAGCATCATCGATGCTGAGTCGATCGCGCGCCGTATGCGGTCACTCAATTCTCCAACCGGCGCGATGAGCAGCTCGCACGCCGCTTCCGCCTTAGTATTCGGCGTCGAATCGGTAGAGACCAGACGCACGCGCAGACCCGGGTGCTTCACCATCAATCCGAGACCGCCGAACCGGTGCGGAGCATCAGCCGCGAGCTCTACGAGGCCGAAGTGCAAGCGACTGCTGGTCTGAACTTCCAACACCGATCCGAATTCCTCCGCAGCTCCACTGCCCGCGCGATCCACTTACGCGGCTCGGCGCATCCCTTCGATTCGCGACAAGATTTGATTGGTCGCGCCCGACTTGTTCAGTACATAGAAATGAATGCCCGGTACACCGCGATCGATGAGCTCTTGAACCTGACGCCGCGCATATTCGACACCCACTTCGAATTGCCACTGATCGTCTTCACGCTTGGCCAGCTCAGCCGTAAAGCTGTCCGGCAATTTGGCTTTGCACAGCGAAGTGATTCGTTTGATCTGTGCCAGATTCGTCACCGGCAAAATCCCTGGAACAATCGGAATACGAATGCCTGCCTTTTCACACGCATCGCAAAACCGGAAATAGTCTTGGTTGTCGTAGAACAATTGCGTGACCACGATGTCCGCACCTGCATCGACTTTGCGCTTCAAATTGGCGACATCCAATTCGAAACTGGTGCACTCTTGATGCGTCTCGGGATAACCGGCAACGGCGATGCCGAAGTTATTGAATTCGGAACGAATCATCGCCACCAATTCATTCGCGTAGCGCAGACCCCCTTCGGTCATGCGGAAGGTCGTCTCACCCTTGGGCGGGTCTCCTCGCAGGGCCACGATATAACGAATGCCTCGCTCTGCCGCAGTTTGCAGATAGCCTCGCAGCTCATCGCGCGTCGAACCGACGCAGGTCAAATGCGAAGCCACGGGAACGCCGAACTTCTCCAGCACGGAACAAGCCACTTGAAGCGTGCGGTCTCGTGTTGAGCCACCTGCCCCGTACGTGCAAGTCATAAAGTCAGGGCGATACCGCATCAGTTCCCCGACGGTATCCATCAGCGTTTCGACGCCGGCATCGGACTTCGGAGGAAATAACTCGAACGACAGGCCGCACCGTCCGGGTGCGAAATAGTCAGCCAATTTCATAGATCAAGCGGTCGCTAAGTTCGTTGTGGGGGGGGCACCGGGCTCTGTCCGGAATCGTAACAGACCGAATAGTTTAAACGAAAACACCCATTCGTGGCCGGGGAGGTCACGGGCGAACTAATGAAAATCTCTCGATCTCACTTGAAGCCCGCTGACATGCTTGGACAGATCGTCTAACCGTCCGACTACGACGTGGATAACCCCCTCGCGATTCTCGAGCACTCCGGTTACCAGCCACGCATTCGATGTCCTAGCCACATTGTAATGGCGGTCCCAGACATCAGGCCGCAATACTAAATTCATCGATCCGCTTTCATCTTCCAGCGTCACGAAGGTTATTCCCTTTGCGGTTCCAGGCCGCTGCCTTAGGACGACCAGCCCCGCAACTCGCACGAATACGATCAGGTAAAGTCTTGAGCTGCGGCGCCGAGGCGACATGGCGTCGAGCCTCGCGCACAAAGGCCATCGGATGAGCGAGACAACAGTGGTTTGGTAATCGGCGATGACTTCGTCGATCTCAGCCATCTGCCCCAGCGATTCGGGAAGAGCATCGTCGACGTCTGCGTCGGCGGCTTCAACAGCGGCATCGGCCGGCCACTGCGATCTTGAGCCAGCGGCGCCAGTAAGCGGCTGCGGCGATCACCGCTGATGGGCTCAGGCGGCTTCCGGCTTCAGCCAGAGACGACTGACAACCGCTTGCCCAAACCGCATACGGCGCGTGAAATCGGCCGTGTCGATAAAGAGGCCATCCGCGCGCTTGCGATCCGCTTCAATCGCCAAGCCGATCGATGATTGCAGACCTCGAATCATCTGCAGCCCCAAGCGCACGGCAAACCGTTTTTCAAAACATGCGGCTTCGATGCTTGCTGCATCTGTCAATGCGTTGCCTACGGTGGACGCTTCTTCGCGGCATTCCTCCAATTTGTTTTCCCAGTCGCTCGAGTTGACGCGCTCGATGCCGAGCACAGGCATAATAGTCGCGTGCATCTTGAACAAGTTGCGAGAGGCCAGGAACCCCATCGGTTGACTATTGAGTATGGCGACGCAGAACGCAGCCGGGTAATGATGTTGAGCCAGCACGAGGCATAGACGAGCAGCGCAAAACTGGCGGCGTGCGATTCGGGAAAACCGTATTCGCCGAAGCCGCGTATCTGCGTGAACACTCGCTCGGCAAACTGTTCATCGAGTCCGTTGGCTCGCATGCCCTCGATCAACTTCAATCAGAAACTTGTCGATCACTCCTGGACGACGCCAAGCGGCCATCGCACGCCTGCAATTGATCCCGCCTCTCCCGGAGTAAACCCGCCGCCACGACAGCCAAACGCATGGCTTGTTCTTGAAAAATCGGCACGCCCATGGTCTTGCGAAGAACCTGAGCAATCTCTTCGTTCGGATAGGGTGGCTGAACTCCGGATCGCCTTGCCGTCAGATAAGGATGGACCATCTGGCCTTGTATCGGACCCGGCCGCACGATCGCCACTTCGATGACCAAGTCGTAGTAAGTGCGCGGCCTCAGTCGCGGCAACATACTCATCTGCTGACTCTCGATCTGAAACACACCCACCGTATCGGCGCGACAAATCATGTCGTACACCGTGTGGGTCTTCACGCGGTACTGTCGCGAGATTGATCGGCCGTCGATATTTTTTTTCCAGCAAATAAAAACCGCGATGGAGCGCTGACAACATGCCGAGCGACAGGCAATCGACTTTCAGAATTCCGAGTTCATCTAAGTCGTCTTTGTCCCATTGAATCACCGTACGACCTTCCATGGCCGCGTTTTCAATCGGGCACAGCTCGCACAGCGGTCCGTGAGTCATCACCATGCCGCCGACATGCTGCGACAGATGCCGAGGAAAGCCGAGCAGTGATTTCACCAGGTAAACAAATCGTCGTCCGATGGGAGATTCGAGATCGAAACCGACTTCCGCAGCGCGTTGCTCAAGCGAACCGGCGGTGCTGCGCGAGTCCACCGACTTGGCCATGCCGTCGATATGATCCGCCGACACGCCGAGCGCTTTACCGACATCGCGAATGGCTGAACGCGTTCGGTACGTGATCACGGCCGCAGTCATCCCCGCGCGATGCCTGCCGTACTTTTCATAGATATATTGCAGCACCTCTTCGCGTCGCTGATGTTCGAAATCGACATCGATGTCAGGCGCTTCATTACGCTCGCGACTGATGAATCGCTCGAAGAGCAGATCGAGCTCGTTCGGATCGACCGACGTCACACCCAAGCAATAACAAACGACGCTGTTGGCCGCGGAGCCGCGACCTTGACAGAGGATGTTACGACTGCGAGCAAATCGCACGAGATCCCACACGGTCAAGAAGTAGGCTTCGTACTTCAGGTCTTCGATCAGCGTCAGTTCGTGCCGCAGGAGCTCGATCACACGCTCGGGAACGCCGCCCGGATAACGCTCCTTGGCTCCGTTCCAAGTCAACCGCTTCAAGTAATCAATCGGCCGCACACCATCAGGAGCCAGCTCGACTGGATACTCATATCGAAGTTCATCGAGTGAGAAGCGACAGTCTTGCGCGATCTCATTCGTCCGTTCAATCGCATCGGGAATCGCTGCGCACAGCCGCTGGATCTCTTGCATCTCGCGCAAGTGATAAGTCGTGTTCTCAAGTCGCTCGGTTCGCACTTGATCGATCGTTTGATTGCGTCGAATCGCGAGTAGGCAATCGTGCAAAACGCTGCGCGCCGGTTCGTGGTAGTGGACTTCGCCGCAAGCGACGAGCGGCAGACCGGCTCGCCGCCCGAGACGACTGAACCGTTCGACTTTGCTACGATCATCCACGCCGTGATGCAATGCGATCGGCAAGTAGGCTCGCCCTCCGAATAGATCTCGGAAGCGATGCAGCCAGACCACCCAGCGTCGATCATCCATCGGATCGAACTCCGCCGAAGGCAATCGTTCGCCGGGACGAAAGCCCTCGATGGGCGGCATCTGCTGCAGCGCCTGCCGTACATCGTCACTGGGCTGACGGAGCAAGAGGCCGGCTGAAAGACCGTCGCCGAGATCTTCCAGATCATTCCAACTGAGAGCACAGCCCCCCTTCTCGCGACGTCCGCGGCCGAGAGTGATTAATCGCGAGAGCCTCGCGTAGCCCTGACGATTTCGGCACCAAAGCAATAAAGGGGGGGCGTCAACGAAGGGTGGAGTTCGGCTCCGATGATCAGCGGAACGGGAAAATCTTTGGCCGCCGAATGGGCTCGAACGACGCCCGCCAGAGTATCACGGTCTGTGATCGCTAGTCCGGAGTAGCCGAGCATGGCCGCTTTTTCGACCAGCTCGTCCGCGTGAGACGCCCCCTCCAGAAAGGAGAAATTGGTCTTGGCATGCAGCTCGACGTATTTCATGGACGAACCCGAACGAAATTCGTCGGCGGCGGGGACGATTATTGGCTGACGAGTTGCGGACGGTGGTGAGGCCAATTAACGTGTAGGAAGGCGCACGGTCTAAACGGGCGTCTGCAACTCATCGGTTGGTCTCATTCTACAGGAAATTACGATGCCGCGCCGTTGCATCCTTCGCGTTCTGAGCACACTCGGTCAATTCGCAGCCGCTGCGCTGGTCGTCACTGCTCTGAGCCATCCGGTAAGCGCCCAGAATAACAACAACAATAACAACAACAATAATAACAATAACAACAACAATAACGGCAACCTGAACATTCAGCCTGCCGGTGTTGAAATCAATGCGCAGGGCGTGCTTAGCCTACAACGCACCGATCCGCAGTTGACGATGACTCGCGCCATGGCAGCTCGCCAAGACCTGCCGATCGAACTGCGCCGCCCCAGTCCGATGCGCAAGGTTTCGCTGAATCGATTGGAAAAAGCGGTCGCAGCTCAATTGGCTGCCGGCAAGCGTCCCGATGTTTCGATGTTGGCGATGGCCGGCCTGACTCGTTTGGAATACGTCTTCTTTTATCCGGAAAGTGGTGACATCGTCGTCGCGGGTCCGGCCGAAGGCTTCACTTACAACGATACCGAGCGCCTGATCGGCATGGAAACCGGTGCTCCGACTCTGCTGCTCGAGGACATGGTCACCGCACTGCGAGCCTTCCCGTCCGCAGGTCAATCCAGCAACGTGATTGCTGTCTCGATCGATCCGACTCAAGACGGTCTGGCTCGCATGCAACAAACACTGCGTCAGATCGGCGGCACCTTCAACAACGACAGCGATATTCCGGTGATCGCCAATGCACTGCGTCAGTCGCTCGGTCTGCAAACCGTCACCATCAAAGGTGTTTCCCCGAACACGCACTTCGCTCATGTCTTGACCGAAGCTGACTACCGCATGAAGCTCATCGGCATCGGACTGGAAGCTCCGCCCATTCCGTTGATCACTTATGTCTCGCGCATTTCTGCCGTCGGCATCCCGTCGAACGCCATGATCCGTTGGTACTTCGTTCCGAACTACGAAGCCATCGCCGCTAGTGAAGACGGAATGGCTATGCAACTGGTCGGTCACGGCGTCAAACTCGTCGGTGAAGATGAACTCGTGAACACCGACGGATCCCGTCGCAATTCGACCAAGGGGAACAACGCCAGCAAGGCTTACACGACCGACTTCACCAAGAAGTACGATGCGATCGCCAAAGCCAATCCGATCTACGCTCAGCTTCGCAACGTGATCGATATGTCGATCGCTGCTGCCTACATCCAGGATCGTCACTTCCTCGATCAAGCAAGTTGGGACCTCGGTGTGTTCGGTCGTGAATCGGACTTCTCTGTCGAACGCTTCCCGGCTCCTCAGCAAGTTGAAACCGCAGTCAATGCGATTCGAGTCGGCAACCGCGTGGTTACGCCGATCGGCGGCGGTGTCGCCATCCAAGCTCGCAAGGCTCTCTCAGAAGAGAATATCAAGGGCGATGAAAACGGTTCTATCCAAGCCGTTCGCTCGAAGATCTCTCTGAAGAACATCGACGACTCGCAATGGTGGTGGGATTAATCCTCCGCCTCCTGCTGCTCTGATTCATTGAGCAGCAATCTCCCTGAGCGGCAAAATTGCTGAGCGGAAAACTTGCTGAGCGGAAGGGCAAAGCCCTCCGGCTCGATCTTCCAATGCCTTCGACCTTGAACTGCCCTCCGGCTAAATCCTCCGAAACAAAAAAACAAAACAGGGCGTTCGAGATCACTTCTCGAACGCCCTGTTTCTTTTGATTTCAGGTGTTCAGCTCTCAGATCAGCGACGATCCAAGTTTCGCATCAGTCGACTACTGATTGATCAGGCCTGACTTCACGGCCCACACGGCAGCCGCTGTTCGGTCGGCCGTATCGAGCTTGCGAAGAATGTTCTGTACGTGTTCCTTCACCGTCTCAACACTGATTTCCAGTGACGTGCCGATCTCTTTGTTGCTGAGCCCCAGTGCAATGTGTCGCAACACTTGCAGCTCGCGATTGGTCAGCGGAACATCTTTTGAGTCGCTGCGATCCTTACGCTTTGACATCGTGGCTTGCACACGGCGCAAGATACTTTGCTCGGGTGGTCGCTCGCGAGCCGCAGCGCGTCGGATGGCATCCAGCATCTGAATGCGGCTCGAATCTTTCAGGATGTAATCGTTAGCGCCCAGTGCGATGGCTCGCGCTACATATGTTGGATTGTCGTACGTCGAGATCATGACGACAGGTAGTTCCGGCACGCTCTCTCGAATTTGTTCGAGAGCGGTCAGCCCATCCTCTTCACCCATGCGCGCATCGAGCAACAAAGCGTTCGGGCTTTGCTGCTTTGCCAGATCGACCGTTTCCGTCACCGTTGCAGCCAGACCAACAATCTCGACGTCGCTGTCCACTAAAGAGCGAACCGATACCACTTCGCACTACTTCGTGATCGTCCGCTACCAATAATCGAATTGTCATGCTTTACCCTCAAATTTCTTCCGGCTAAGTCCGGTTTCGGCATTGTCGCCGAGGCACTGCTGCAGATGGGCGATTTGCAGACGACAAAAGCATTATAGGGCGAATGACGAGCGAACACCCCTTCGATGAGGTGTTTCGCCACAAAATGGGGAATCATTTAGTGTCTGATATCAGTAGTGGCGTTTGAAGCCATCTCGCGAATACCACGACCCTCATCCATTGCAAGTATTGCTCGAATCAGAAGTTATTGCCATGTCCGGGGTTTGTCTACCGGGCGCAACCGAATCTTTTTCAAAAGCAATCCCGAAAAACCGGAACCGGAACCCCTCTGCAGGGATGCGCCGGACAGCATGTCGGATATGGGAGCCATTCCCAGATCTGTTCGGCATCGATCGCGAACGGAATTTGCTCTCGACCAGGCACATCGCTTCAGCCGTTTTTTCCAGCGCCCGTTTGCTGTTCGCTGTTTCGTAACCTACCTAACTAAGGGGCATTTCCTGCCGGAATTGCAACCGGCAACTCATACCCCAAAACGAAGTAGTCGCTTTCCGGCGACGAAACCGCCGCTTTTTAGTCCCGTTCGCGCTACATTTTTGCGAAAAGACCCCCAATGGCCGCTGCTCCTTCAGTCCGCCTCCTGCTGGTAGACGATGATCGCTGGCTGCTGGAATCCATGGCGGATTGGCTGGGCACCCAAGGCTTCACCGTAACCACCGCCATCTCTTCGGCTGTCGCCAAAGACAAACTGCGATCGGGCGCATTCGATCTGTCGCTGGTCGACATCAACCTCGAAGGTGAGGACGGTTTTCAATTCCTCTCTTGGTGCCGCAAGAAGGTTCCCGATCTCCCGGTCGTTATGATCTCAGGCTATGCGGGACCTGACGCCGGCCCAGAAGCGATCGCCGCCGGAGCCGTGGATCTGCTGACCAAGCCGGTTGTCGACCAAGAACTGCTGTTCTGTCTCAAGCGAGCGATGAATCAAAATCGCATCGCAGATGAGAACCGCCGACTCAAAGAAGAGCTCGATCGTCGCACCGGACTGGAGAGTATTCTCAGTCACGATCCGCGCATGCTGCGCATCTTCGATGTGATCGACTCCGTCGCAGACACACGGGCCAGCGTGCTGATCACCGGTGAGAACGGTACCGGTAAGTCGATGATCGCACGCGCAATCCATCGTCGCAGCCGTCGCCGAAACAATCCATTCGTCGAAGTGGCTTGCGGTGCGCTCCCCGATAATCTGCTGGAAAGCGAACTCTTCGGACACACGGCGGGCGCGTTCACCGGCGCCAACCATGCCAAGGTCGGCAAGTTCAAACATGCCGACACCGGTACGATATTCCTCGACGAGATCGGTACTGCTTCAACCGCATTGCAAATCAAGCTGCTGCGAGTGCTGCAGGAACTACAGTTCGAACCACTGGGCGGACTGGAAACATTGACAGTCGATACGCGAGTCATCTTGGCAACCAATGAAGACTTGCAGCAAGCGGTTGCTGAAAAGCGATTTCGGCAAGATCTTTTCTACCGCATCAACGTCATCCACTTGGAACTGCCTGCGCTGCGAGAACGAGCCGCAGACGTTCCGTTGCTGGTCGAACACTTCCTACAAAAAGCGATTCAAGAAACCGGCAAGGAAGTCGACGGATTCACCGAAGAAGCCATGGTCGCCATGTGCAACTATGCTTGGCCCGGCAATATCCGCGAACTCGAAAACGTAGTGCAGCGAGCGGTGTTGCTTTCCAAATCAAACACGCTCTGCGCTTCCTTACTGCCGCCCAGCGTCGGAGCCGGCGCTCCGACTTCGTCCGGCTCAGCATCGGCCGCGTTCAGTATCTGCAAAGGCCAAACTCTGCGCGATGCACTGGAAGGCCCCGAGAGACAGATCATTCTCGAAGTCTTGCGGCTGAACAATTTCAGTCGCAATCTGACGGCCGATCAACTCGGCATCAACCGCACGACGCTCTACAAAAAGATGAAGAAGCTCGGCTTGGACACTGTCGAGTGCAAGGACTAGACTACTCCCTTCGTTCATTTGATGAACAAGTGAATTAAGTCTGTGTTCCTTCGCAACGGAGTTTCGCATGTCTGCAGAAGAGCAATTGGTTAAGCTCGGCCTGGAGTTGCCCCCCGCCCCGAAGCCTGTCGGACTTTACAAGCCGGTCGTGATCATCGGCAACCTGGCTTATCTATCGGGTCACGGTCCTCTTAAGAGCGACGGGACATTGATCACCGGACGGCTCGGCGCTGACATGACGCTTGAACAAGGCCAAGCTGCAGCGCGACAAACCGGACTGGCTATGCTGGCCACGCTCAGGGCCAACCTTGGATCGCTCGACCGCGTCGTGCGCTTGATCAAGACTCTCGGCCTTGTTCGATCGACGGATGATTTCGGTCAACAGCCGGCTGTTATCAACGGTTGCAGCCAACTGTTCGCCGATGTGTTCGGAACCGATAACGGAATTGCAGCTCGCAGCGCTCTGGGCACCAACGCACTCCCCGGCGGTATCGCAGTCGAAATCGAAGCGATATTCGAAATCCGCTAAGCAGATTGCGTGTGCGCTTGTCGACTTCATCACAACTCGACGTATGAGGACTTGTTGATTTACTTCAAGCGGAACGGCGCAAGCCGTCCGGTTCTTTAAGATCGATGGTGCTTTACCGGACCGCTTGCGCCGTTCCGCTTGCATGAAATCATCAGTCGCCTTGGGCCCAGAGGGCCGACACAACGCTAGGCTTTGTCTCGAAAGATGAACCACGTAGCAGCGTTTCTCCGAAACGCTGGTGAATCTGCGTCTCCGAGAGCCGCAGCCATATGTTTTCAGACAGAGCCTAGCCGGCCGATGCGGCCGCCAAACGATATGTCGGCCCTTCAGGCCTGGGCTCTCAATCGATCTCTCCGCTGAGATCGCGACTCCGCTGAGTTCGTCCATAAAAGCGGGTGCCGATCGCGTCGTGACCGACTAGAATAAGTCGGACGTCTTCACGTTCCTACGCCGACAGCGAAAGCATCGCACCCCTCCCACCGATCGCAGAGATCCCGTCTCGCGCTACATTCAAAATCTGCATCTCGATAATCTGCGTTCGCCCCACCTCCCCGCCTTAGAACGAAACGCATGTTGCTCCGATTCCAATGTCGATATCGAATTCGAACTCGATCACGACAATTCGCTGATCGTATCCTGCATTGCTTGGTCTTAGCTTGCACAGCGTCAGCGCTCATCGGTTGCGGTTCACACGTTGTTCCGAACGCGAACGCGCCGACCGCTAAAGCCGAACCGGAACCGATTCGCGTGGCGTGCTTCCAGATCACCGAGCGAATGTGGCCGCGTCTGGCGAAGTGCCAAGGAGCCTATTCGTCGATGACTCGACCGTTGTCGGTTCACGCGTGGCCGGCTTGGTGGCCGCGACATCGGTCGATGTAGGGGATCGAGTCGAACGAGGTCAAGAACTGGTCGCGCTGGACGATGAAGAGTTCAAACTGCAACTGGCCGCATCCGAAGCCTCGCTCACTCAGGCTCGAGCACTGATCGGTCTCAAGCCTGAAGACCCGGTCTCGAAACTGAATCCGCAAAACGCTCCTCCCGTGCGCCGACAAATGCGGTACTCGATGAAGCGAACGGTCGCGCCGAACGATGGCAGTTGCTGCGCAGTCAGAATGCCGTGGCTGAAGAAGAATTGCAGACTCTCCTCTCCGCAGTCAAAGTCGCCGAAGCTCGCTATGCATCGGCGCTCAACAGTGTCCACAGCAACATCGCTCTCGTTGCAGTTCGCACCGCCGAAGTCGATCTGGCTCGACAACACATTAGCGATGCACACATCACTTCCCCGTTCAACGGTTATGTCCAAGCTCGCCACGTCGCCGCCGGTATGTATGTGCAGATCGGTACGCCGCTGATGACCATCGTCCGTGTCGATACGCTCCGGTTCCGCGGATCGTTGCCCGAACGTATGGCCGGCGAGCTGCAAATCGGCGACTCGATCAGCCTCCGAGTGGAATCGATCCCCGATCCGATTGCCGCTAAGGTCAGCCGTATTACTCCCGCGCTCGACATGACCAGCCGTTCGCTCGCCTTCGAAGCTCAAATCGATAATCGAGACGGCAAGCTCGAGCGACGTTCGCCGAAGCGGATGTCATACTCGACGATCAAGCTCAAGCACTGGTGATTCGAAATCGGCCCTCGTTGAATTCGCCGGTGCTGAGAAAGTCTGGATCGTCAATGCGGGCCGCGCGCAAGAGCAAGCGGTCCGAGTCGGTCGTAGAACATCGGAATGGATCGAAATCATCGGCGGCCTGAAAACGCAAGACACGATTCTTCGCACAGGCAGCGAAGGCTCGGCATCACCGGTGATCGCGCTGCTCGAACAGTCTTCTGACAATCCGTTGCAGAATGACGAGAACCAAGCAGGTGCGCAATCAAAACCGGTCCTTACGGAATCGAACAAGAACGATTCCGCTTCACCTTCGCAGCCTGCCGGCTGATCATACACTGGGGCCGAATCCTTTCAGGTGCAGTTGAAGCATTTATTGGTTAGCCGAACTCTGCGTCAAACGCCCGGTGTTTGCACTGATGCTCATCGCCGCTTTAGTCGTTGCGGGCTTGGTCGCATTCCCTTCGCTCGGTGTCGATCGCTATCCGAGCATGGACATGCCGACGATCATGGTGCGGACCACCTATCCCGGCGCTGCATCGGTCGAAGTCGAAGCCGAGGTCTCACAAGTCCTCGAAGATGCCGTGGCTACTGTCTCAGGTATCGAAGAGCTCCGCTCGATATCGAATGACGGACAGTCGATTCTGATGATCACGTTCAACTTGAATCGTAATCTCGATGCCGCCGTTCAAGATGTGCGCGATGCGATTTCCGGAGTCGCGAATCGATTGCCTCCCAACCTCGATCCTCCGGTCGTGCAAAAACAAGACACCGACTCATCGCCGGTCATGTCGCTGGCTGTCTCCGGTCCGCGTTCCAGTTCGGAACTGTTCATGCTGGCCGATCGCTACGTGAAGAACGTCATCGAATCGGCGCCGGGTGTCGGTCAAGTCACAATCGCAGGCTCGGCCGACCGAGCCGTGCAAGTCAACATCGACGCCCGCCGCTTGGCCGCTCATCAGCTTTCCATCCTCGAAGTACGCGAAGCTTTGCAGCGTCAGAACGTCGAAGTGCCGGGAGGTCGTGTCGATGAAGGTCTGCGCGAGCGATCGCTGCGCACGCTCGGCCGAGTCACTTACTCTCGCAACTTCCCAGACCTAGTCGTCGCCAACACATCAGGCGCGCCGATCCGCTTGAGCGACCTCGGTGAAGTGGAAGACGCAACGAAAGAAGTGCGCACGCTCGCTCGGCTCAGCGGTCAACCGGCTGTGGTTCTTCAGGTCCAACGGCAATCGGGCGAGAATACGGTCAAAGTGATCGACGCGGTAAAGGCCAGACTACCGCGCAGCCAAGTCCTGCTGCCGGACGATGTCACGGTAACAGTCATCCAAGACCAATCGCGATACATTATGGCCGCGCTGCATGAGATCGAAGGGCACTTGGTCTCCGGCAGTATTCTCGCATGTCTCACGGTTCTCCTTTTCATGCGCTCATGGCGATCCACATTCATCGCAGCAGTAGCCATTCCGACTTCGATCATCGCCACCTTTGCGTTCATGAAACTGTTCGGCTTTACCTTGAACAACGTCACGATGTTGGCATTGGTGTTGATGGTCGGCGTGGTGATCGACGATGCCATCGTGGTGCTCGAGAATGTATTCCGTTGTATCGAAGAAGAAGGGATGGACCCGTACAAAGCTTCGATCGTCGGCACTCGCGAGATCGGTATCGCGGTGCTCGCAACCACTGTCTCTCTCGTCATCGTCTTCCTCCTGCATCGTCTTTGTCGAGCGTCACCGGTCGCATGCTTTTTCAATTCGGTGTGACGGCAACCGTAGCCATTTTGGTCTCGATGTTCGTCAGCTTTACACTCACGCCGATGATGCGTCGCTTGCTGAAACCGAATCCGCATTCCGTCACCACACAGGCGAAGCCGCTGACCGACAAGCCGCAGCTAAATCGCGAGTCAGTTTTTACGGCATCATCGAAGCCGCTTACATGTGGCTCCTCCGTTTGTCGTTGAAATACCGCCCCTGCTGTTCTCTTGCTGTCGATCGCCGTCATTGCATCGAACGCGTGGTTGTATGGTTGGGTCAAGCAGATTGGCATTCCGACAAAATGTCGACGAATCCGAGTTCGAGGTCAGCTTGACCGCCGGCGAAGGAACGAACTCTGCAAGCCATGAACGAGTGTGGCCCGAGCCGAACAGATCATCACGGATGTACCGGGCGTCAAACTGACACTGACAACCGTCGGTACGCGAGGGATCTGGCGGAGTGAACCGCGCGGCGATATTTATGTGCGGCTCTCTGAGATTGACGGTTTGTTTTTCCATGCGTCGTTTGTGGAACGGACTGCTGGGCAGGCGATCCGAACGGTTTTCCGCGGAAACTTTCACAGCGTGAAAGATGGATGAGATCGCGCGAAAATCAAAACCATTTCCGGCGTGCGGAGCTTCGGTTCGCAACTTGACTGCTACGTCAGGGAGCTCCGGTCGATATCGATTTCTCCATCACCGGCACCGGATAAGGTTCAAGCCGCTCGCTGAGTTCAGCGAGCAACTGCGAGTCAAAGCAGTATCGATTCCAGGGATCGTCGATGTCGATACAACCCTGCGGCTCGACAAACCTGAACTGCTGGCTCGCACGATCGTGAACGAGCGCGTGCTGCTGGGATTGATGCTCAAGAGATAGCCGACACGCTGCGCATCGCTGTCGGTGGTGATGATCGAAACCCGCGCTAATGCGACTTGAGTGTCGACGATGCCTACGATGTGGAGCTCCGCTTGGTCGGTGTCGATCGTCGCGACGTCGGGATTCCATTTCCACAGTTGCATGCACGGCACGCATCCCATTGCGACGAGCGGCGATCGCGCGCAGGCGAGCGGATACAACGAGCGAGCCTGCAGCGTCGCTCACTCGTATCGATAACGTCGTGCAGTTCGAGCCCGCGAACTGGATCGCCCGCATCGACTGGCTCGATCGCCAACGGGATGGTCGCAGTGCGAGCTCAACGTAAGCGCCCGGTTATGCACTGGCGGATCGAATCGCTGCTGCTCTTGCAAGCGTGCTGCACGAGATCGGACTACCGGCGGGCTTCTTGAAACTCGCGTCCTCGGTCGCGGTTGCGGAGCTCGAACGAACCCTCTCCGACTTCGTCTGGACGTTCGCTCTGTCGTTCGTCTTCATGTACATCAGCTCGCCGCGAGTACGAACACATGGTCCATCCGCCGACGATTCTCCTGTCGCTACCGATGTCGGTGCCGTTCGGATTGATCAGTCTGTATTGGGGCGGCGAGACATTGAATCCTGTATTCAGTTCTCGGCATTTTGGTGTTGTTCGGGGTCGTGAAGAAAGCAGCCATTCTGCAGATCGATTACACGAACACCTTGCGTAGTCGCGGCCGATCGCGACTGGACGCCACGCTGCTGGCCAACCGAGACCGCTTGCGACCGATCTTCGATGACCACCATTTCGTTCGTCGCAGGATTGTTGCCGCTGCTGGTGGCAAACGGTCCTGAGCCGAAGAGCGGCGGCCGATTGCCGTGCTGGTGGTAGGCGGCAAACGCTGAGAGTTTGCTGCTGACATTGCTCGCCGTTCCCGTGATTTACACCTATTTAGACGACATCGGGCGCGTGGTTAGCGAAAGGCTGGGCTGCCCCCGCCGATTCCAGCCTCCACAGCCGCTAAAGCTCGGAGCCGAACTGAGCGCGTCGAGCGGTTCTTGACAGGTTTTGCGACTGCTGATACTTTGATTCCCTTCACGGCGACGAGCCGCCAAGTTCATCAGCGTGTCCTAAGGGGGATTAGTCAGTTGGGGAGAGCCGCTTTGCATGGCATGCAAGAGGTCATCGGTTCGCGTCCGTTATCCTCCATTCGCGAAGCGAACAGAGTAGACAGAGAAAGTAGAGAGTAGAAAGATTCGAGTCCTGGAGACTTTCTAGGCCGTAAATCGTTCATCACCACTCCACTTTCTCCTTCCCTTACCGGCTCATTTCTACTCACTACTTTCTTTTTCCTGGCAGCGTGAGCAGCCTTCTCTCGCACTCGCTGAACTGCAGGATTCGCTTCTGCGTCGGGCTCAAGGGTTTTCCCCGGCAAAGCTTCCTTGAGAATCGCCTTGTCGAGCTCAGCATCTGCGAGCCACTGCTTCAGCGCATGTTCTCGTTCTCGAGTTCTTGAACGCTTGGCCTCTTCGCTCTTCATTCCGCCAGCGGGTGATGCGCCTGCTCACTGATTCCAGAGTCTGCAACACCGCTGCCAGATCCTTGCCGCTGTTCAGCGTGATATCCGTATCTCGCAGCTTTGCTCGGGTTCGTTTCAGCGCGTGCTTCTTTGGTGCCGCTTCTTCATTTCGGGTCTCTTTACTCGTTTCTGAGGCTCTAGATTCTCATATCAGCGGATTGATAATGGGGAGCATTCCATATCTGCATCGGACTGTTTAGTTCTGGCCGCAAGAGAATCGTGCGAAAGATGAAGAAGATTGGTATCTTGCTTGTCAAGCGTGCGGTTGCGGATGGAAGGCGAATGTTTTGCCGAGCTCCACTCACCGAGCATAGCGCTCTACCATCAACGGAACTCGGCTATCGGTGAAGCGGTGGGAAGCTTGCTGTGCAAGTAGAGCGTCACTTTGATCACCTTATCACAACGGCCAGCTACTTCGGGTGCGAAGAGACCAAGAAACGTACGAAGCCTGAAAGAGAATTGTAATGAAAAAGAGCAAACGGAAGCCCTCGCTGCGAGATCACACAACAAGGCCAGTTGCCGATACGTACTAATGCACTTTACCTTGGGGACACGAGTCTGAACGTCTATCTTACTTATGACCAAGCAGTCCAGGCGGCAACGTGAATCTTCTGAAGAAGGCCGAATTGATAAAGGGCGTTGACGATATGCTGTACAGCTTTTGGACCAAGAAAGGTTCAACCAAACTTAACTTTGGTATCGTTGATGTTGTGCAAAGTGATCTACCTAGGCTTGGATTGATCGCGATTGTAATCGCGTTGAAATGGTAGAAGGCAAGGTTCGTCTAGCGGATTAACTCATGGGCGCGCATTGAAAACCATAAGTACAGTATCAAGAAGTATTTCGTGAGTGTTTTTACATTTCGTCCCTGACTAAAGGAGAGCATGTCTGGACCGATATGAAGTGCAGCAACTGCTTGACGATGTCACTGGAGTGATTGATGCGGTTTGTGATAAAGAGTATTCTGTCGGTATGGTACTTATTTCTGGGGATCAAAAGAACCATTTTGAACTGATCGACGGCCAACAAAGATTGACTACTTTACTTGCTGCTTTTGCGCACTACGGAACCGGTTCAAAGGTTTGGTTACAGCATGAAACGATTAATGGATCAATTTTAACTAACTACACTTCAAGCGAAGGTGACATAAAAACGAGCTGAAGCTTGAACCACGATACGAGAATGCCGATGAACTGATGCGATGTATCGTTGATAAAGATGAAGAACCTATTGGCTCCGCCCTTGCTGTACAAGAAGCAGGCATCACTCAGTTCGGCTCTCTTGATAACTTGCTTTCTGCCTGCGGAACGATCTATCGGTACTTGCTCGACAACTACGAAGATGTACGCCGCAAGGCTTTGGGGATATCTGCTAACAACGTCGTCTTCATTCAGATCTCCATCGACGCAAGCAAAGCGCTGAAGATCTTTGAAACGATTAACGAGCGGGGCGTTGGCCTCAATCCAATGGACTTGCTCAAGAATCCCCTGTTCACGCAAGTCGATCAGAAGACTTACGAAGCTTAAGAACGATTGAAGAAGATTACCGGCTCCGCTGGAGAAGGCCAAAGGAGAAACCGCTTCGATTCCTTCGTACTTCCTGATGGCTAATTTCAGGATCACAAACAAAGACTCGGTGGTTCGGAGTGACCAGATCTATGATTGGTTTGTGGATCAAGATAATGCCAAGCTGTGCGAGTACAAAGAAAAGCTGCGTTTTGAGTTTGTCCGAAAGATCCATCGCAACGTTGAACACTACTTGGCGTTTTCCGATGGCAAGGGCAACGATGGCCAGTCGAATACCCACGTCAAATTTGAAATCCACGTGTGGTGGAGCTTTCAGTCTCCACTATGTTTTGCTACTCGCTACTGCCAATTTTGCCGAAGCGCCGTTCGACCACTTCGTTGCACAGCTTGAGAGCTTCCTGTTCTACTACATCTACACCAAAACTCCTACCAAGGAACTGAACGCAGCTTTCGCAATGGGCTGACGAACTGCGAGATTGCAAGCCTTCGAAAGATGCGCAGGCCCAGAAATCAAGATTGAACGAATTTATAGACACCCGGATTGAGCAAGCATCAGAGCAAAAAAGTCCTTGAACTTACGGACGCCCTTAAAACGCCACACGATCCGATCAATGCAGCAGTACCGAACTCGCTACTTGCTTTCGCCAAGATTTCCCACGTGGACATGGCGTTAAGGGCCTAACCACTGCGTGTTCCTTTAACGACTACTTCGAGTTCGGACATTGAAATTATTTGCCGAATAGTCCTTTGCTGAGCTCCAACTTCACCAAATGCAGCCTTGTGAGCGGACTATGACGATTACAAAAATCGCCTTGGTAACTTTACGCTGTTAGAGAAAAACCGATCAATATCGTCGCCAGCAACGGCTTCTTCGAGGAAAAGAAACTGGAGTATAAGAAGTGCAGCCATCATCTTACCAGCAGCATTGCAGAATTGACGGTCGTTGGTCAAAACAGCAGCATCAACAGAATAAACGTTCAACTCAAAGCTTTCGAGACTTGGGATGCGAAGTCAATTGATGATCGGCAGTCGATGCTAATTGAGCTGCCAAGTTGGTGTGGAAGACTCGTCTATCGAGCAAGCTTGAAGTTACGTTTACGCTCATCAGAAGGCCGAATTTTAGTCGGGCTTTGACGAGTTTATGAATGACTAGCTTTTTGGCCATCTGATTGATTCGATTGAAGATTAGGTCTGTGAACCAAGGCGATGCTTTTGAGAGGCGTGCGGAGTTTAGGCGATGACCACTGTAACGACATATGGATGCTCTTGCACAGCGCTATTATTTACATCAGATTCGAAGTGCCTGCTACTGGCCGTTCAAAAAGACATATCGTCCGACGTTTGGTCGTTGGAAATCATCGACGATGGCCTTCGACGTGCAGCTTCGGGGGACGGCGGTGAAGTCTTCCAGTATAAGCATTCGCTCACCAAAGTCGCAAAGCTGACTGACAAATCAGTCGATCTGTGGAAGACTTTGCGAGTATGGTCAAGTCAGATCCATGCGGGTCGGCTTTACGGATCCCGAAAAACACAGTATTCTCGCTCGTGATTACTACGGGGACTGCTGTTCCTGGCTCGGCAATTTCACTACTGCGATGTGAAAAACGAGTACCAGAGATTGCACGCCAGCGCGTATTGAACAAGCGGGAGCCGAATCAAGTAACCGCATCGTCAAAAGTTGCTTCTGACGCACGATAAATTGAAGGTCAGTGTGCAAGAAAACTGCTATTCAGAAACATGTTCCTTCTAGACGGATCACCTGACATCGCGACGTCTCGAAAATATATAGAACGTGAATCCGCGTTACGTAGTGAACGAACCACAGCGAGAGCTTTCAAGCTTCACAGATCGTCTGGAGGGCTGGTGGTTTAGGACAGCAATTGAACATCTATCTGACGAATCGAGTCTTGCATTGAAGTGAGTCTGGTCCACCAGAAAATCAGAGAGCTGGCAGATCAGTTTAAGCGAGACAATCTTCCCGATGACCTCCTTGACGCCCTCGTGCCATCTGAGAGCGCTGAAGCTTGAAGATGGCAAGAGATTCGCCGCTGAACTACGAAGGATCATCACCGGCAATCGTCACTGATTCGATTGC
The DNA here is from genome assembly GCA_046349815.1 of Pirellulales bacterium. GTDB lineage: Bacteria > Planctomycetota > Planctomycetia > Pirellulales > Pirellulaceae > Aureliella. The sequence continues at coordinate 159,194 of JAXMBQ010000009.1, forward strand.
GTTACCAAGACGATCACTATCGAGCTTTTGAACAGCGTTCGGGTGATGGTACGTGACAATTTTGAAATCAATGAAGAGTCTGCATACGAACGTGGTAGATTGTTGCGTGAATGGGTTGGGCAAGGCTTCCATTGCGATGGATGGATGGGAGAAGTTGAGTAGAGCCAGAAAAGATTGCTCTAGACTGACATCTACCAGTGGGTTCAGGATGGCGTCTGCGAGTAGTCCCGCTTTTATTCGCAGCAGATTTGCTTCGAGCTACTTGCCAAGAGGATCTTTTCATATGTTAGTAGACAAGGAGCGGTTTAGGTGGCATCCTGATGATGCAGCGAGGTTCCTCGACAAGTTTTTGGAGCCATCCGAACATGCTTGAACTCTGGCCGGAAAGATCAGAAGCTGTTGCTAACCTACTGAATCCCGCATCTGTCGGTGCTAGCACTCAGAAGAGCGATTATTGGTTATGAGTCGGTGACACACACCGGAATGCCATTCCTTCTTGCACCGTTGGTCCCAGCTTTGTACTTCATGCGGGCACCGTGAAAGACTTCCCACGATCAGGACATCGTTTGCATCCTGGTTGCAGGAGCATAGGAACTGGCTGTCGAGCTGCCGCAAGCGCATTAGCGAGCCAGTACCGTATACCAAGCGAATCCATACTGTTTGCGCGCGCACTTCAGCAATCACTCGGCGAATGGTATCATTACATAATGGACTGTGCCAAGATGATTGGGAAATCGAAGTTCCCACGACTGTCGTCAGAAATCAACGAATGCTGGCGTCAGAGCGAGTTTGCTACGATGGTTACAGTTGGTCTGTTGAAACTATTTATGCACTGTGAATCGCACCATGAGCTTTCAGATTTTGAGATTGCAGTCTTCAATCGAGATGGCGAGCGAAGTTTTGTACGATTGAAGCCGGACGTGTGAACGTAATCACCGGGGGCTCAAAGACTGCAATCTAAAAATCATCGATATCGTAGACTACTGCCCGAAAGACTGATCACGTTGCCTCACGCATGACAGCAGTGTGAGCTTAGCGCATTGTTGCTTCAGACGCGAATCGCTTCGTTTTGATTTCACGTCCCATTCCGCCCGAAGATCAGAAGACGGGCACCGACGTTTTCTTTCGCCGGTAACGACAGATACAATCCCAAACATTGAGGACATGAAGCCGAATCGAATGTTCGGGCCTTGGGGGCTTACCTCACCGTGGAAGTGGTGGGAATCACTCCGAACGAAAACATTCCGCCGACCGGGCATTCAACTCCGCCTGTTCGAGCCACCATCGACCAAACTCGCTTCTATCTCTATCAAGACCAAAACCGGGTGTCTGACAAGAAGTTGCTCTTCTATCGGCAGGAGGAGCCCTGGCACCGAGAATGATACAAGACACGCTTCCTTACTTAGGCAGTCGGTGATGATCAACTCGACTGGTGCAGCTTCGACTACAACGCAAAAGCCTGGCGTGACCCGACGTTGATAGAACGGAAGATCGAAGAATGAAGAATCCATAAAAGGGCGAGATAACCCCACGGGTGACCTTCTTATCGCTGAGGCAACCGTTGGTGTCCTGGCGAATCCAAATAAGCCAAGTGATTTTGACGTGGCGATTGAGGTTCTTCGTGAGTGTTTGAAGTGGAAGCCTTATCAACAATAAATCGATGCCGAAGGAGAACTAAAAACTTAGTTGAGCAGCGAGATTTTTTGCAAGATAGGCTGCGTCAAATCAAAAGTGACGCAGGCAGCCAGAGCCTTCAGTATGATCAGATAGATATTCATCGGAGGCGACAGAGCAACGTAATCGTCTGGCGTCCATTACTTGTACAAGAAAGCGGGAAGGAACATACTAGTTCGCCTGGGTAACTCCGATCTTGCGAAGATCATTCCAACCGTTGATGAGATCAACCAATCGTTGATTCAGTTGACCGTCAATTGCAAACGGTGAGTCGCCAGCGTCCACGGTTGGACGAGTACATAAACGCCAAAGAGAACGAAGCTTCAGATGCTCCGTCGTCAAGTCGTCGGGATCAAAGCTGCAATTGACGCAGTGATTATGCGCGAGGAATTGCAAAGGATGCGAAGCGACGAGGTGAATCGTTGTGAGCTGCCGGCAGAATAAGTTTATTCCTGAAAGCGGTGATGGCGGTCAGTGAATCAGCTGAACTGAAGCAGAAGCTGCTAGATGCACAAGAGAAAAGTTCAGAGTCTGAGAAAAGTCTTCAAAAGAGCGAACGGATGAGAAGCTGGAGTCGGTAATCTTTAAGATTATTGGTGACAACACCACCAATGGTCCCGGCAGCTTGATTTGGAGCACTCTGAAACCCCTTGTGTTTGACATCAGCTGCCTGACTGTTGTGTCTCACCGAGATACTGGTCCAATTCCGCTTTCACAAATGGGTAGTGGCGGAAACTGGGTCGGTTATCACCCTCACTGCGATCCTGGCATTGCACAAGTGGTTCGTAACGAAGGGGCGACCGACTCCTAGCTTCCCGTTGATTGACCAACTCCGCACAGTATTACTTTCCTACCGAATACGGAAAGAGTCTGACATCAGCCAACTAAACGACGAAGATCTTAGACGCCGTCGCAAGAATGTTCAAGTTCATTTTCGAAGTTAGCTCAAGTCGATGGACGGCAAGTTCCAAGTCATTATCACTGAGCACGCCGACTTGCAGGACGAGTGGTACTGGTGGAAGCCGTCATTCTTCGCTGGCGTGGTGATGACAAGGTTGATTCCCCGGTACCGGGTACGACAAGCGAGATGAGCGATAACAAAGACACGTCAGCGGAAGGCAGCGACAGTGAGCGACTTGAAGACAAGACGAATTCAGACGCTCTCGACGACAAAGACGAGGATGAAGACTATTTCTTGTCTGACTTATTGATGGCAGTGATACCGGATCAACGTCTTGAGGATGTTGGGCAACCGATTCACGTGCTAGGGGGATTTTGTGTGAGTACCTAGAAAACGTACCGTCTTCCCTGATACCAAACGTATTTCTTCATTATCCACCAAGTTGGTGGGATCTCGATTGGCCAGCAATCGCCAATTCGAAGGACGGTCGAACTTATGTCTTGCATGACTACACGAAGAGCTTGGATACAAGAAAGCGATCCAAGTGGTTGGCGTCACGTGCCGAACGAGCAATCAAAGAGATCCGGAGTGGGCTACTTCTGCCGGTGGTGTTTTACGTGACGGTTTAACGCTGAAGATCTTCAACCAGGAAATTCGCAACGCTTGACTTTCGCAGAATCACTAGCCCAGATAGTGCCGATGATCGATTGCTCATCTTGCAAACTATATGGACCGGAAAACTCAGCCCCTGTTGCAATTGCGACGGGGGATTTTGGTGATGGAACTCCGTGCGGGGCCGCTGGTATTGGTGTGATCGGACTTTGGGAGCGAGTTATGTCTGGAGAATCCGCAAGACGAATTAAACAAGAAGTACCGTGAAGCACTGTGGAACTCACTGCTTCCCAAGAATCGCCTTCCGAAGCCATTCGGGCTGTCATTGTCAGGCGGAAGAATTTCTTTTACTCATGCTGTGATTTTTCGAAATTGTGAATACATTAATTGCAGATAATATAGTTGCGAAAAATGGCAGAAATTGTCGTCGGTATCCGAAGCATTAGAGACTTCCAAAACCGATGCACTGCTTGGAGAGTACACTTCGCTTTCTGTGTCGCATCTGCTCGGTGGATTGATAAGGCAAAAAGGATATGGAAAAGTACAACGAAGAATTGGATATGTGTTCTACACCAGATATGAGAAATACCTCCACAGATTTTGCACGGTTAGATGAATTGTGCGACGATCATTCAGATTTGATCTCTGGCTGTCAAAATGAGGGAAAACACTGTTGCAACCGATGCAGATGTTTTAGTCAGGTTTATTGGTGTAAATTGTTTGAAAAGGGCGGTATTCATCCAAGATCTACATCACTCATCCCCGCCCCGGCCTCCCGAAGAGCCCAAGCCTACAGTTTCTCTAGAAACGAATCGCAAGTATGTTTGACCAATTGAGCTTCGTTGGTGTTCAGCCAAACATTCGAGAACTTATTCGCAACAGCTCTACGGGATGAGTGGGTACCAGAGGTTAACGTTCAAAATGGTGTGCCAAGTCTCATATGCGTCTCGGAAAATAAAGCATGGTAGTAAGATTCGCCTTTGGCCGTTCGTCGTACTTTTGGTTCACTAGATTCGATTAAACCCTTCGGTGCCAATGCTACGTTGTTCTTGGTATGAGCTGCCAAATACTTTGGCGCTTGCTATTCCGTTTCGAGTCACCAGTCTTTTAAACAAAGCAGACATCAGTGGCTTACCAAAGGTTACTTTCGGCCTCCTTCGCCATAATTCCGGTATTGCCTCTGTAGGGCGACACTTAGAAATCCCTGATTTTGGGTATCCCAATCGGCTGAGGCAACACGAAGTCCACTTCTACCTGTCGCCGAACAGGCATATCGAATCAGAGCAGACAAAAGAGCGCTTCGCAAGAAGAGCTGGCAGCGAACATGACGGTTACATTTTTCAGCGAACGCCGTTCTTCATGGAGCGACGTCATTTCTGCTGATCGAAGCGATCTGGTGCGGCCGATCCGCTACCCAACTCTGTACTGCATCAAGCGATCCAGGGGAATCGCCGCACTTGCGTCAAGCGATGGACGTCCGTAACGGGGATAAGCTCGGTTTTCGATAAACCGGATGGATCAGGTGACTACGACTCGGATCGGCGGCATCAAGATCGGTACGCTTTGGCTTTACGGGCGGCTAACCACGGCAAAACGCTCTCGAGGTCCTATTTCGGCATCGAACCGCATGAGGTCTCGTCGCAACAGGATGGCTCTTTGAAGAACATCGCTGCGTATTGATCTAGGTGCTTGGCCAGAAAACAATCTATTTATTAGACCGCAGTTGTCGAACGGGATCGGGAGCTCATGGGAACTGACTTTGCCTGCCAGTAGGGCATCAGAGCGAGTGCTTGCGCATCGCGATTTGCATTGGTGACGGGCTCGCCGACCAGTTCCGCGACGATTCGATACTCTTTCGCTGTGAGATCGATCGACTCGCCTGTTTCCGAGTCGGTGAATTTGCGAACGGGATACGCAGTGCATAAGTGCCCCGGCGGGCAGCGGCACAACGAATGGATCGAGACGCCCGGCCACTGCATCGAATAGACAAGCGTCTGGGTCTTGGCCTTCGCTCAGAGCGATTAGCTGCCGCCGTCGGATGGTGCGATCGGCCGTTGGCCAGCGAGCTCCTGAGGTTCACGTTCAGGTCCTTGTCACCGACGTTCTCAAGTATCACTTCGCAAACAGGCGGCCTTTCTCTATCTTTCTCGGCCTCGGGGAGCGAAGACGAATACGCAGTCCTTCCACCGCTTGCAATTTCAGATCGCTCGTCGCCATCGTCGGCACGGCTCCATGCTGATGCGCACACCAGCAGCATGCCAGAGCACCAAAGGCTCGGATCGGATTGGGATAGTAGCGGCATAATGAAAGAACTCCGGCGGAAATGATGCTCTCGTGCCGCTGCCCGGCGCGGGCATCCTCACCTAGAGACGCCTACAAGACAAGCTGAGTTTCCAATTCTCCGGCTTTCTCCGGAATTCGCCGAGCCGCGGTCGTTGATTCACCCGACGCGATCCAGTTCTCCATGCGGGACACCTTTCATTAGCGTCGATCAGCGCCGATTAGTGTTCTCTAAAAACGATCTGCATAACCTCATCCACATTACGGTTCGATCTTCTGATTGCAGACACCTTGCGATCCGGCGGGAAAAAGATTGCCCGAGAAGCGCAAGCCGCGCGGCGCATTGTCTCCGTGTTCGATGACTACCGCGTAGGCATAATCGGGCTGGTCTCCGACGTGGATGAGATTGCCTTGGATCAAAACATCACGCAGCGGAGGATCCTCTGCGTGTTGACCGCGATCAAATTTGAACGGAGCTCGTTCTCGCCCCCAAATCCAAGCGGCATGTCCTTTACCGAAATCGGAAATGAGGTTGTTCGCAATGATCGATCCTCCGTCGCTGTTGCCTTCGGCCGAAGCCGCTCCCGGCATCAGTCCGATCGACCACAGCGTGTTGCCGATAAACTGATTCCCGATAATCAACACGTTGCGTGACCCATGCATGGCTTTCATCCCCATAAAGCTGTTGGAGATGATGTTGCCGCTGACGATCGCATGATCGCAGTGCAAGTCGATACCTTGAGCTGCGTTCTCGATTTGATTGTTCACAATGCGAGTCCGATCGGATTCAGTCGGCGATGTGACAACGATGGCAGAACCTTGCTGCCAATTGTCGCTGAAGCCGTGATCCCAAACCGACTGAGCGACCAGCTTGCCTTTCACTTCGTTCTTCTTGACCCATTCGCCGAGCCGATGCTTTTTCTGAAGTTCCGGCGTCGGTAACAGATCGCTTTCCAAGATCGTGTTGGCTTCGATCAATGTGCCGACACAGCGTCCGACGTTGATGCCGCTGCCGTCGGTACATTGAAATGCATAACCGTAATCCGTGTTCGCCGTACGATCGTCGATCGACACTCGCATGTAGTTGCGAATCAAGCAGTGACTGACTCGAGCATCGCGGCAATCGCGTAGTACAATCGCCCCCGATCGAGTCCTGTTGTTCACCACTTTGACATCTTCGATCCGCAGGTGATCGCACTTGATCGCAAGCACACCCTCGTTTCCCGTTTCGTCGGCGTCCGCAGGTCGAGTAAGTGTCAGTCCACGGATCTCGGCGTCGGCTGCGTTTTCAATTTCGATGATCGGTTGGTCGTTCTTTTTCTGAATGATTCGGCCCGGCCCATATAAACCGCAGCCGCGTCCGCGCAGCCGAATCTTCTCCTCGATGACGTGATCGCCGGCAGGAACGAACACTAAGCGTCCGGGGTTGGCATCCACAGCCGCTTGAATCGAACTGAACGCGGCAGCCGACGGTTCCTGAGCGCAACAGATGGGCATGGAGCCGATCCAAACCAAAATGGCAACCCGAAATCCTCGTATCATGAATGCGCCTTCGATCCTCATGTCTTTAATCTAGTCCTCAGCTCATTCCAATGTAGTTGAAACAGTGGCGGGCACTTCGAGCCGCATCGAGGTTATCCGCAGATTGCACCGATGTACGCAGATTGAAAACGACTCTGCCGTCGGCTAACATCTTCGCGTTACCGATGTGACCGTTGCGGACTTCAAGCAGCCATCGGACAGCGACTTTACTGGTGATTTCGTCCAACTCATTCGGATCCACTCATGAACTCAACGACGTGCTCGAACTGCGGTAGAACGATTCGTGTGGATTCGGAACAAACCTCGGGCCATGCCAAGTGCCCGTGCGGAGCGAAAGTTAAGCTGACGGAACCTCCAGCTTCGTCGTCGAATGACTATCCGATCACTGACCAGCTCCTGCCGGTCGGACCTACTGCAGGCTCGAACGAGAACGGCGCGGAATCAGATCCATCGCTCTCGTCGGCTTATGCCCCGACATTTACCGAAGGTGCGATGCATCCGGCGACGATCTCTTCGGTTGATCCTGAACTGAAAAACGCCAAGTGGATTTTGATCGTCGTCGGATTGATCAATGTCGCCCTCTACGTATTTCAAATCATCAATGCCCAGTCCGAAGTTAATAAACTGATCGCAGCCGGTGAAATCCCGGCGGAAGCAGCCGAGTCGTTCTTGATCGGAATACGGATCTTTTTCGGCCTTTTCGCTGCCGCGGGTGCCGCGATGACCATTCTCGGGTTTGGCGTCCTTCGATTCCCGAGAACATGCACGGTGTTGGGCTTGCTTCTTTACCTCGGCATCAACGGGATTATGTTGCTCCTCGATCCGGCAGGGATCGGCCGTAACATCATCTTCAAGATTCTCATCATCTTCGGCTTGTTCAAAGCCGTTTCCAGCGCCTTCCGCAATCGGGCTTAAGTGACGCGTGATCGGTTATCGCAATTTCGGGTTGGCCAAGTCGAGGTAAACGGTGATCGACGGATTACCGACGGGAACAAAGTGACCGGTGAAGTCGAGCTTGCCGCTCGACTTGTCGACTCGGAACACGGCCAGGTTATCCGCTCGTTGATTGCAGCAAGTTAAAAAGCTTCCCGTCGGATCAAAAGCAAAGCTGCGCGGATAGTTGCCGCGCGTCCAAACATCGTCGACGAACTTGAGCGATCCGTCCGGGCCGATCGCGAATATGGCAATGCTGTCGTGCAGGCGATTCCCTGCATACAGGTATCGTCCGTCGCGCGAGACTAATACCTCCGAACAGAAATTGCTCCCCGCGTATCCGGGAGGCAAGCTCGAGATCGTCTGACGCGCGGTCAGCTTACCGGTCTGCTGATCAAAGTCGAACAGCACCAGTGTCGATCCTTCTTCTTGGATCGAATAGAACCACTTGCCTTGCGGATGGAATGCAAAGTGGCGAGGTCCATCGCCTGCAGGTAATTCGACGAACGGTTGAGCAGCAGGCAGGAGCTTGCCGTTCTTCGCATCGAACTTCCAAATGTTGATGCGGTCCAGACCGAGATCGACATGGAATACGAATTGTCCGCTGTGATCGGCCTCGATCATATGAGCATGCGTACGATCGTGTCCGCTGAATGCAAAGCTCCCCGGCGGTGCATGTTCGGCGCGAGTCGGTCCGATCTTGCCGTCATCGTTCTTGATGTCGGTAGCTTCGCCGAGCTTTCCTTCCGCGAGTATCGGCAACACGGCGACGGAACCGCCGAAGTAGTTGGCGACGAGAAGATACTTACCCGATGGATGGACGCTGACATAGGTCGGCCCGGCACCGCCTGCCTTCACTGTATTGAGCAGCGTAAGTCCGCCGCTCTTCGGGTCGATCGCAAAGGCGCTGATCGTTCCTTCTTTATTCGGTCCTTGACGATCCGTTTCATTCGCCGAGTAAAGCCGCGACCCGTCGGCATTCAACGCTAAGCAGCTTGGGCTGGTCCCGAGTTCCACTAAGCCCGCCGGTGTCATCGCTCCGCTTGTTCGATCGACTTGGAAGATATGGATACCGCGACCGTTTCCCGGCGGCAGGTCGACTTGAGTCGGCAACGTGTCTTTCAGCGGTGAACTGAACGTTCCGACATAAGCCATCAAGGGCTTGTCACCGTCGGCGGCGAACATTCGTCCGGCTGAGTGAGAGGTGAGCATGATACCTGCGCCTGCAGCCGCGGCGCGAACCATCGTACGGCGAGAAATGGGTGAAGACATCATCGGTTTTCAGGCTGGATTTCAGAAGGTGGGATGATTTTGAGGAAGCCCTGTAGGATGCCCCGTAGGAAATCTCGGAGGGTGATTAATCCGCATTGTAACTGCTGAAACGGGGACGAGCGCAGCTTGCCTCGACTTCGGCCCATCTACAATCCCCGATGGTGCCAAGCTGAACGCGACTTGCGCGGCAGACGGAATTCGCAAGCTCGGCTTTGTCTCGAAAGTTGAATCCACGTAGCAGCGTTTCTCCGAAACGCTGATGATTCTGCGTCTCCGAGGGACGCAGCCATATGTTTTGAGACAGAGCCCATAGTGATGCGAGCTGAAGCAGTTCTTGAAGTAGCGCAAGTCTCGCTGTAGCTCGATCTTCCTTATAGTTCGATTTTCGTTGTAGCTCGATATTCAAAATCGAGCCTTTCGACATCGCTTCATCGAGCGAGCCTGATGCGAACTCGTTCTCTGAAGATCGGCCGTTCTTTGGTACTTACTCGTGGGGCTCAACTTGGAACGTTGAGCTACATAGTCGTTGAGCTACAACAACGTGGAGTTACATCGTCACACTTCTTCGACGACTCCGTTACTGTCGGCGAAGCGATCGACCTTTACACCTAGGCGCTGGAGCATGGTCACATAGAGATTGGTCAGCGGAATGTCTTCACGAGAAGCCTTGTCTTGCCATGGCTCGCGAGCTCCCATCCAAGCGCCTCCTTGGAACTGAGTGCCGGCCTTGTTGATGTACTGGCCATGCTTGAAGCCCATGTTCTTGCCGCCGGCCAAGATCAACGGATAGTTCCGTGATAAGTGGAACGCACTGGAGGCCGATCCGAAGTAGAGCAGCGTATTATCGAGCATCGATCCGGTCCCGGCCGGCTCGGGTGTCTCCTTCAATCGCGAGATGAAGCGACCGAACTCCTCGTTCAGAAAGCGGCAATAGAGACCGAGATTCTTCCAACCGTCAGGGTTCTTTGTTTCGTGTGTTAGTTGATGCGCGAGATTGAAACCGACCGCGCGTGCCAAGTGATCACTCTTGCCGACTCCATTCTCACGACGAATCTGGTATGTCGCCGTTCGCGTGGAATCGGTGCGGAATGCGAGATAGATCAGTTCGAACATGATCTGCAGATAGGCTCGCGGTTCATCCACAGTCAGTTCCAGATTCAAATCACCCGTTTCCATGTTGGGGAGCGGCGCGTCGAGCCATTTCTTGGCCTTTTCGACTTTGGTCTCCGCCTGTCGCACTGATTCCATGTATTCGTCGAGCTGTTTCTGATCTTCGGTCGAGAGCTTGGATCGCAAGGAGCGAGCATCGGCCAGCATATCGTCCAAAGCACTGCGACTGTGAGCCAATCGTTTGGCCGAATCGGCATCGGCGGCAACGAACAGCTTGTCGAAGATCTGTTTCGGTCGATGCTCGGCCGGGATCGGTCGGCCTTGTCGATCAAATGACATGGTGTGAGCGCCTCGAGCCGTCCCCGTGCCGCCGTCGGTCGACATCACGAGCGAAGCGAATCGAGTTTGCTCGCCGATTTGCTCCGCAAATACTTGGTCGATCGAAATCGTGTTGACGTACTCCATGTCACCCTGCCCGGTCGCGGCAGCGGTCAAGAACTGGTCGGCATTGTTATGACCATGCATGTTTCGGCCGGCGACATTGGAATATCCGGAGAGCACCGTCAATTGATCGCGCAGCGGCTCGAGTGTCTCCATGCATTTTGTGAAGGTGAATTCACGACCGTTACCGTGCGGGAACCATGCCCAATCCTGATACGCCGGATCTTCGGGGAGCGGCATCGGAACGCCGTCGGCAAAGTAAAAGCTCGCGAACCGTCGCGGATTCTCTCGCTCATCGGGCGCGGCTGCCCGAACGAGTGAGCCGAGCATCGGCAGCGCCAGTGCAGTTCCGGTACCGCGCAGAAATCGTCGTCGATCAATGCGGCTTAAGCTGATACCCATGATCACATCCTTACACTTACTTCGTACGAAACAATTCACTGGTTGCGACGGCAGAGACCATCGATTTCAATCCGTCACCGTCACGGCGAACCTTGCCGGCGATCTCATCCAAATCGGCGCGGTCGGCGAACTTCATCGTCCGCCCCAGCGCAAAGGTCGACAGCTTGTGAACCATGGCACTGACGAACTGATCCTGCCGATCGGCCAGCAAGATTCGTTTCAATCCATCCATGCCTTCAAGCTTAACGTGATTGGGCAGATCGCTCGATGCGTCCACCGGCTTCTCACCGATCTTATCTCGCCACTTTCCAAGAGCGTCGTAGTTCTCGAATGCGATCCCCCAGGGATCGATCTTCATGTGGCAGTTGTAGCACGCAGGTTGTTTGCGATGATCCTCAATCCGTTCTTTGAGCGTCATCTTGGCGATCTCAGGATTGGTCCGATCGATCTGCGGCACCGCAGGCGGTGGAGGCGGCGGAGGGTCGTTCAGTAGACTCACCAGAATCCACTTTCCCCGCTTGAGCGGATGCGAATCAGGGTAGTCCGAATTCATGGCCAAGACCCCGGCCTGGGTCAACAAACCGCCTCGCCGAAAATCACTGTTCAACGGCACACGTTGAAATTGGTTTCCATGCACTCCGTTGATGCCGTAATGACGAGCCAACCGCTCATTGGCCATCGTGTAATCAGAGTGGATGAAGTTGAGCACACTCTCATTGCGGCGCAGCATCTCTTCAAACACAGCCACAGGTTCTTGCTGCATGGCTTCTTTGAGCAAGGGATCGAATCCGGGCTGGTGCGTTTGGAAGTTCAAAAAATCCAGCAGTTCCAGGTCCAGCCACTGATGAACGAATTGTTGAGCCAACCGCTGCGAGCGAGGATCGTCCAGCATCCGTTGCACTTGCTGCTCGAGCACCGGAGGTTCCAGCAGTCGACCGCTGCCGGCCAAGTCCAAGAGCTGGTCATCGGGAAGACTGCACCACAGAAACATCGACAGTCGCGTTGCCAATTCGTAACCATTCAAAGGTTGCCGCGCGGAACCTTTGCCGCCGGCCGTTTGTTCATCAGTCGCTTGGACCAGATAGAGAAACTGCGGCGACGATAGAACTGTGGCGAGTGTTTCGACAACGGCTTCTTCAACGCTGTCGCTGCTTGCACGCAAACGTTGGAACAGTTGGTGTTTGTTCTCCAGTTCGGCTGTAGTGATCTCCCTTCGCCACGCGCGGCGCATGAAATTGCCAATGACTTCGCGAGCGTAAGCGGATTCATCTTGCGTTTGGGAATCAGCGAAGAAGATTTGTTTGTGCGAAGCCGGCGGCCACTCATCGTAGACCGGAGCTTCCACTTCGACATAATCGATTTGAATATCACCGGGCGAGGCGGAACTGTTTGCCAGTCGAATGTACTCAGATGGGCTCGGCATGCTCCCCATCGGTGACGTTCGGCGAACGGAATTGCGAGGATAGATTTCGCCCAGCGGGATGTCCCACTGATAGAACTCCGCCGCGCCCGGAGGCGCCGTAATTGCGATGTCCTCTCGACTCACTCGCAACAGAGCTCGGCCTTCGTTGCTGGCTTGCCATCCGAAGAACAACTGCAAACTCGGATTCTGACCGCCGTCGTTCGATGTGCGACATGCACGCACACGAACTCGCAGTGTCCCTTCATCAGGGAGACGATTGCCCAGTTCCACATTCAGCCAGCGGCCGGCCGGAATGATTGCCAACTCTTCTACAGCCGTCGGCGGAGCGCTCCGTTGTTCGACCGGCGCGATCGCGTATTTGGCTTCACCATAATCCCATGCTGCAGGTACGGTTTGGCCGGTAGATGTATTGCGGAAATAGGTTTGCGCTCTCGGCTGAGTAAAGCTCTGTTCCAGCTTTTCAAGTTCGGCCTTCAGCTTCGCTTCGTCATTCTTGTGTTCCTCTTTCAGCTTCTCGATTTGCTTGGCTTGCTTCGGCCATTCGTGCCGCGAGATGTCTTTGGCGGTGATCGACCATGCCAGTCGCTGCGGCTGTGATCCATGCACGGTGGCTCGGCGCAGTGCTTGTCTAGCCGAGCGATGAAATGTCTCGAGCTGACTGACTGACATGCGAAGCTGCTCAGCCGTGTTGCGAAAGCCCTCCGACGACTTGGCTTCAGGCGGGAGATCTTTGGCGAAGTCCCATGAGAGCCCCAACAAGTCTTGCAGCGCGTAATTGAATTCATACCGTGTCATGCGGCGGAACACGGAATGAGAAGCTGATTGACGACGCACGATGGATGCCGAATGCAATTCGCCCGATAACCAATCGACGATCTGAGCTCGCTCTGCATCGTTGAGCTGCTTGCTGTCCGGCGGCGGCATTTCTCCTTTGCTGATGACCGCAAAAACGTCGGTCCACCAATCGATATCTTTGCCGTTGTGCAAGTTGGGATCGAGCGCGTCGATGCGCATGTTCCCTTCTTGGTTGTCCGGACCGTGGCATTCGACGCAGGCACTTCGCAGAATCGGCTCGATCTGCGAGCGGAATTCAGCCAGCTTCGGCTCGGGCCAAGTCGGGGCAGCCGTCGCGTTTGGCAGTGATCCCTCGTGATTCGTTGTTTGCTCAGCGAGGAGGCGAGAACGGCGACGACCATCCACTTTCAATTGCTCGAGTGTCGGCTTTGTCGCGACAGGTGCATTGTCAGCAGAGTTTTCATCGGCTCTCGCTCGGGTCACGACTGTGAAAGAACCGAGCCCGATCATGGCTGCCGATGCAACTCCGATGCGAAGTGCGGCCGCGGTGTTTCTTCGAAAAGCGGCGGCTAGCTGAAAGACGTCGGCGGTCGATGAGCCGACGGAAACGCGTGCCGAAGCATGCCGGAGGTGATGCATACGTGGTTCGCTGAACGAGGCGGGAAGGGAGCAATGGCAGGATTCGGCAAGTAATTGCCGAAGCGGTTTGAAACTTCGGTGACATGCGGTGAGGCGGGGTTCAACTCATGGTAATGGAGAAGCCGCAGTATTGCAAAACTCTCTCTCGACGCTGTGTGGCGCGTCAGGCATGCCAAGTCGTCAACAGAATCCACGCAGTGACAGCTATGCCCTTAATCAATCTCAAAAAAATCTCGGCTACGGGGTCTTTTTCCGAAACTTGAAAACATGTTCTACGCTCGATCGGCTATTGGAAGGGAAATCGATTGCGACTTCCCCCGGTCCAACGGCTTCATATCCGTCCGGGGCTTTCCATACTCCGTACTTCGGTCCGGATTCGCTATCACCTGATCGACGAAGATATCCATCGGATACAAATCGTTTGAAGGTGCCATCTGCGCCCGTCTGGTAGTCACTCGAATCAAACGCATGTTCTCCATCACGATACTGACTGGCCCCGATGTTGGCTCCATCGATAGGGTGAGCCCAATCTTCCGCAACTGCGGACTCCAGATAGAAATACGCTCCGGGAATTCCCTTGCCCGTATCGATATCGACTGCTCGCAATACCAACTCGATGGGCTTGAGCAACGTGAACGTAATGCGAGCCGGATCTGCCGCGGACTTCGCGGGTTCAACTCCGCTCTCGTGAATCTCCCCCCAGCCATTTCTCCACTCCGATGCCTGTGATTCGAAGATTGAGCTGCTTCATTCCCGGTGGCGGAAAATCTTTCCAGTAGTTTTCGTAGTGCAACCACGGCAACTCTTTCTTGGAATCCAAGTGCAACGTATAGAACCCTTGCGGAAGCTTACATAGAGCCGTTCCACTTGCATCGGTGAGGAATGGACCGAATTTCTTTTGCGATGCGCCATAGCCCTCGGTTGCAGTGATCTCGATTCCGGCCAACGGAATTTGCTCGTCGCCGCCTAGCATTCGAAGCTTGAACTCCCATTGTGGATTGAGCGCCGCTGAGGCTTCTAGTGCAGCTTCGCGTTTCGTCGCTTCTTCGGCATGTGTGAAGATGCGATCGTCTTTCTCAATGCGAACGATGGCTTCCCGAACGGATTTTGCGACTTGCGGATCGGGATCGTTCTCGAAGGCACGTAACCGTGGAATCATCGATGCCGCTTGGCTTCCGAGTGCAGCCAGCGAAGTAGCGGCTCGACGTCGGTCCTCTGATTTTCCAGCCGCCACATCAGCTATCAAGACGCTCAGTCCGCGTGCTTTATCAAACCCCGATCTCACGAGCGCGGATGCTGCATAGGAATGAATCTCGTTCGACGGTGAATCGAGGAGTTTGACAAAGAGCGGTCCAAGCGGTTTGGCGGTCGGCCCATAGCGACCGAGCTGATAAACCGTAACCGGGTCGTCCGTGTGCTCGGCGAGGTCGTTCATCACATAGGGAGAACGAGCCCCGATGATGATCAGTGCATTGACCGCAGCGTCGTAAGCGACTCGATCCTTCGAATCCAATAGCTTGACTAATAGTGGCACCGCGGAACGAGCCTGCTCGCCCATTCGACCGAGCATTTCAATTTCATGGTAGGCAGCAAAGGGCTTCGCGGAATCCGCCATCGCGCCTTCAATTTCTTTCTTGAGACGCGGAACCAGGTTCGTCGGATCGGCCCCGGTTAAGAATTCCATAGCAAGCCTACGCTCATCCATCGTCGCAGGAACGGCACGATCGATGACCTTGAAGAGCGTTTGGATGACTTCGGTACGTTGCGGTACATCCCTCAATTTCCAGTGTACGTCGATGTCGTGAGCTCCGAGCTGCCATGAGCCCTTGGCCGGATCATCATTGAACGGCTTTCGCAAAATGTCGAGGACTGTTTTTTCGATGTCGGCGTTGGTCGTTGCAAAAGTCTTTTGCGATTGCTCATCGGCTGTAGGAACGTCCCCGACCCTGGGTGGTTCTAAAGACTCTTTGCGAATGGACGCAGGCGCATCGGGCGGGATTACCATATCGATGTTGGCGTCCGTAGCCGAAATGGCTCTATCTGTTTGAATCGCTCCGTTGGCCGAGACTTTATTTTTGTGTTCATGCAAGAACAACGGAGTTTCCCCCGTATCGACTTCTTTGTCGTAGTCGCCGGGTCGTGGAAAGATGATTTTGCCTAACTCATCTTTTTGCTGCCGACTATTGAAGCGAATCGTGTAACGCACTTTGTACGCACCAGGCTTATCAAGCGATCCGAGGCCTGGTGTGAGAAGGCTGAGCTGAGCGACTTCGCCGGGCATGAGTTTCCATGCGACATCGATCGGCCAACCGGTGAAGAATGCACTTTTGACTTCCACTTCCTTTCCCGATTCGTCCGTGACATGGACATGATCCCCTTGCCGGCCCGTCTCGCTGACAAAGGTGATCGGTTTGTCGCTTACGTTGCGTAGGTGGAAGGTGATACCCAAAGATGTGCCAACCGCAACGCCAGGCGCGGCGAGCGGGTTGCCTTGGGCATCGTCAGGCAATCGAACCTCAATTGCCGCTTGCAGTCCCTCGACCGGCTTGCCCCAGATCAGATCTTCCTGTTTGGTTCGATTCGAAGGCTCTTCAATGGAAAAGTCAGCCACATTGGATGTGGCCTGGTGAGGCCAAGCATTCAAGATAGGTTTATTGGGCCAATGTTTGCGAACGAATTCTCGAAGAGCATCATTCGGTCCGTGGTAATGCACTTGCACTCGGTACTTGCCGGGCGAAAGTTCATAGTCCATCGGTTGCATGAACTTGGCCGGCCGCAGCACTTCAATCAACGACTCGCCGGGAGCCAGCACATGTACGGAAGAGCCGTCAGCGAGAAGCGACTCCCGATAGAATTCACGGTGAGGTGTTCGTGCTATTCGCTTGCCGGCAGTGTCGGTGAACTCAAACTCGAACCAATGCGGAGCAAGCATGGCTGTATTCAACTTGCCTTGCGTTTCAGGCGCATACGCGTCTCCGTATCGGATACCCGCTACAGCAATCGGTTTATCGCTCACGTTTTTGAGCTGCACGGCAAACGCCATGTCCTCAGAACGCTTGAACGCAGACGCGACATTCTTCAACTCGGGAGTTTCGTCGCTGACGTCGGTGGAGAGAGGAATCAATCTGATTTGAATCCCGTTGGATTCCTTGCCGAACAGTTTCTCGTCGTCATCTCCGGCGGCGAATAGAACACTGCTGATCATCAATACTGTACCGGCAGAGAGCAGGCCCGAAGCGATCATCGCCGCCGCGCCGACCAGTGGCCTGCGACTTGTCGCTTCTAAACCTGCTAGTCGCTGAACTCTTGCAAGCAACGAACCGTCGCGAGCTCCCAATGCGAGTGTCGATGAAAAGCCCGGACTCTCTTCGACCGCCAACAGAGCGCGGCCGTATTCGACACGATTGTGCAGAACCGACACCACCAGATCATCACAGCAGTTTTCACGTTCAGCGCGAATGCGGCGAGAAAGCCACCAGATGGCCGGATGATAAAAGAACAACGTTTCGATGATCGTCTGCATCAGGTTCACGAGAAAGTCATGTCTGCGTACATGGGCCAGCTCATGAGCGATGATCGCTTCGAGCTGTGAAGTCGGCAAATTGGTGAGCAGGCTCGTCGGCAATAAGATCACAGGACGGAGATAGCCGAAAACCAATGGAGCATGTACCAAAGTCGATTGCAGGATTTCAACCGTGCGCCCGACTGCAAACCTTTCGCTCAGCCGTAGCATCAACTCATTCACTTCGTGGCCGACCGCTGTCGTACCGACGCGTCGCCAGCGACGAATCGCCATCCAGCTCAGCAGAGGACGCATTGCACAGATCATGACACCCAAGAACCACGCGATCACCATCGGCATCAACCAAGGTCGCAAACTCTCTCTCGCACCACTCCACCAATCGACTGTCTCGGTGTCCGAGTGAGAGTTTTCAGCGGACGGCCGGTTACTGAATGAAGACTGTTTCTCGATCAACCCATGGTCGTCGCCGACGATGGCACGTGGGTCGTTTGTCCCGAGGGGCGAATGCAACAACGTTATCGGCGACTGCGTTATCGCGTCCGTGCGACCATCCATTGCAACATGTGCCTGATCAGCGGGCAATGAGAACCATGTTGCTACCGGAACGACGACACAAACAGCCAAGGAGAAGACGAGAAGAGCATATTGCGAACTCGCTGAGGATCGATTGACTAATCGAAGAATCAATTGCGACAAGATCGCAACCAGCATGAACTGCCACAGCGAATGGAAAAGAACCCATCCGAGACGTTCCGTCGTCGCTTCGGAGAATATCGGCGCCGATGCAATGAGCGGGTATTGCAAGAGGTTCATCGCTTGCCCTCCATTTCGTCGAGCAACCGTCGAGCTTCTTCGATCTCTTCTTGGGATGCTTTCCCTTTCGCCAGGGCTTGCAGGACCAGCGCCATGGCTGAGCCGTTATAGATCTTTTCAATCAAGTCAGTCAGAAAGCTCTTCGCGGCTCGCTCACGAGTCATGGCGGCTCGATAGACCAACGGTCGAACCGAGTCATCGCGTTTGACCAGCCCCTTGCCGAGCATTACTGCCAGCATTTTGACGGTCGTCGAGTAATTCGTTTCTTTACCCTCAGACAATCGCGAATGCACATCGCGAACCGTGCTCGGCCCCAGTTCCCAGAGAATTCGAAGAATCTCCAACTCAACGGCTGTGGGTTGCGAAGAACCTAGTTCACGCATCGGTCGACTCCCGTCAGACAGAATAGAGAAGCCTTTCGCTAGTCATCATAGCGAAAGGTTTCGCTAATGCAATATCGAGAATAACGCCACGTAGGCGAGTCTCACGTAGGTGAGTCTCTCCGAGACTCGCATTTCAAAACGGTATCATGTAGTTTCATTGAAATGCTCTGCAGTTTCCGGCGGCTCTTTCCCGCGTCTCGGAGAGACGCGGCTACGTGGATATCTCAAGAGGTTCTTCAATGGAAAAAGCCGACATCACATTCTTTGATCCTACAACCGACTGGACTGTGGTCGAGCGAGGTTTTTCTATGTGCGTTCGCAGATGAAGAGCGATTTCTCGAACAGTGTACAGAATGGAAGCGATACACCGGTCGACAAATTAATAAAGCGTTGGGGCTGAGCGGTGAATTCTGGCAAGTGGATCAATTCGATCATTTGATTCGCAGCCCTGAGCAGTTTGATCACTATCGACGGTATATCGCAAAAAATCCTGTAGAAGCTAAGCTGCCACACGGCTCGTACCTTCACATGCAAAAACAACTCACCTAGGTGACTCACGTAGCCGAGTCTCTCCGAGACTCGCATTTGCAAAGAGTATGCTGTTATCTCACTCAAATGCTCCGCAAATTATCGCGTCTCGGAGAGACGCGGCTACGTGGATAGGCGAGTCTCTCCGAGACTCGCAGCATTGCAGCAGCACTACTATTGCTGTTGCTTTCTTCGCTGCAGATGCAGCCCGCGTCTTGGAGAGGCGCGGCTCCGTGGGCATGCAGCAAGTTTTTGTAAGATTATGGCTTGGGCGTGGTTAAACCTCTTGTCGAGCCGGTGATGACAGGCAACTAATGCCCCGCCAGGCTCGTGGGTGAGGTTCGCATGGATAGTCAGCCAACAACGCGAAAAAGTCTTCTCAATCGGCTCCAAGGGAGTCGAGATGAGTCGGCGTGGAGCGAATTCGTGCTGATTTACGAGCCCATGCTCATGCGTTTGATGCGTTCGCGAGGATTGCAAGAAAACGACGCTCGCGACACGACGCAACAGGTCTTACTGCGAATCAGTGGAGCGATCGAACGTTATCGGCCCGATGGTGGCGATGCATCGTTTCGTCGTTGGTTGTTCAGCATCGCGCGCAATGTCGTGGTTACCTTTTTGTCAAAACAGTCGCGGCAACCCATGCTACTCGATGATTGGAAGGCCGCCGAACAACTGGAACCTGCTTTGGCGAGCAGCCAGGAGATGAAAAGCTTTCAACACGAATACGATCAACAGATTCTCGCCTGGGCAATGGAGCAAGTACGTTGCGAATTTCGCGAATCAACCTGGTTGGCCTTCATTCGAACAAGCATCGAAGGTCGATCCGCGACAGAAGTTGCCCAGGAGCTGAAAATGTCGCCGGGTAGTATCTATGTGGCCCGCAGTCGCATCGTCGCTCGGTTGCGAGTGAAGGTGGAAGAGTTTGAGGCGAGATCATGAAACAAAACATCTCTCATTATGATGTTGATTGTCTGCGAAAGCTGCTCGACGACACGCTTCACGAGCCGCTATCGACTCAAGTAGCCGAACATATCGCAGATTGTCCGGCGTGCCGTGATCGTTTGGAATCGCTCGCAGGTGAACCTCAATGGTGGACGCGAGCCTGCAGCGGCGTAGGGGCGATACTGGCCGAACCGCAAGCCTATTCGAGAATCGCGTTCGATAGCCTAACGGTAAACGACTCGGACAAAATCCATTACTTGAACGCTGAGTCTCGCAGCGATGAGTCGTTTGCTTCCGACTTTGCTGTTGACTTTTTGGAGCCCAACGATGCAAACGGCACGATCGGACGGCTTGGTGACTACGAGATACTAGAAGTCATCGGTAGCGGCGGCATGGGAATCGTGTTGAAAGGCTATCAACGTGAGTTGAATCGCTATGTCGCTGTAAAAGTTTTGGCGCCGCATTTAGCAACCAGTGGAGCGGCGCGACGTCGATTCGAACGAGAGGCTCAAGCGACAGCCGCCGTCGTGCATCCCCACGTGATGGCGATTCATGCCGTAGCAACCAACGCCAAGTTACCTTATCTGGTGATGCCGCTGATTGCGTGTGAGTCGCTGCAGCAGCGGCTCGACCGCCACGGGCCGTTACCGCTCAGGGACATTTTGCGGATTGGCACGCAAGCGGCCGGCGGTCTTGCTGCGGCCCACGCTCAAGGCTTGGTACATCGCGATGTAAAGCCGGCCAACATTCTGCTTGAGAAAAGCGTCGACCGCGTGATGCTAACCGACTTTGGTTTGGCTCGGGCTGTGGATGACGCAACTTTGACGCGTAGCGGAGTGATCGCAGGAACTCCGATGTACATGTCGCCTGAGCAGGCGGGTGGCGAACCAATTGACCATCGTTCCGATCTGTTTAGCTTGGGAAGTGTGCTGTACGCAATGAGCACAGGCCGCCCACCGTTCCGAGCGGAAACGACGTTCGGTGTTTTGCGACGCATTCGAGAATCTGAACCGCGTGCGATTCGCGAAGTCAATCCCGATATTCCAGAATGGTTCGAGCGTATCGTGCTCAACCTGATATCCAAGTCGCCTGATGATCGCCTCGATTCCGCATCTGCCTTGTCGATACTGCTGGAACAATGTCTGGCCCATGTTCAGCAGCCGACAGCCATCGCATTGCCTGAACACGTTTTAGTCAGAGCTCCGACGAACGCTCCATTAAAGAGTCGAAGCATTGTGGCCGCAGCTTGGCTTGTCTTTGTTACGACGCTGTTGGCAGCCGCAGCCATCGCCTTCTTCTGGCACCAAAATGCAAATTCCAGTCAGCCCGCCGATTCGACAGTGATTCCGTCAGCAGACGAACCGCCGTTGGGCTGGAACGCCATGCAGTCAGAGCTTGATGACACATCGCAGATCATCGAACAGCTTGATACCGGTTCAAGACAGGACCTCAATGAATGATTCGACCACTACCACGTAGACGAGTCTCTCCGAGACTCGTGTTTGCGACTCGTGTTTGAGGGTCCTTGTTCTAGGCTTCTTTCTAAGACATCGGAAATAGGACCAGGACTGCGAGTCTCGGAGAGACTCGCCTACGTGTAAGCACTGGCAGTAGTGGCTAAAACCTAAAACTCATTTCACATCAAAGATCAATCATGAATCCTAAATTAATTAGCACGCTTGTCAGGCGAAGTTGCTGTTTGTACCTGATCTTTACTTTTCTAGGCACAGCCGTGACTGAGTCGCGCGTCTTGGCACAAGAGAGCGTTCCGAACGAAGCAGCCAAAAGTGCTTCGACCGTCCCCGACAACTCCGGCCCATCAACTCCAATCACGCCGGATGCCGCTTCCAAAATGCCGGACATCACGGGCACGTGGCAAGTCAAAACGATTGAGCCGGCTGACAGTAAAAACACGTTCTTTACTTGGGAAATTCGACGCGTTCAACAGGGCGAAGTCGACTTCCTCGTCGACCTGCCGTGGGCAAAGGAACCTCACCGTCTCACGGTGAAATGGTCAGCGATGAGGCAACGCTTTGAAGGGGAGTACAAAGACGATGCCAGTGTCACCGAGAACTACAGTTTCACGCTGCAACCGCAGGCTGATCGCAACTCTCTCCTTGTCATCACCACCTCTTCGAACAAGACCGAAGGATACGTGACTCAGATTTGGAAGCGGACGTCGATGACCTTAGCAACATCGTATTCTCCAAGCGATGTTCGACAGCCCGAAACGCCGCAGACAGAGAGCAGTACCCGAAACCTTGTGGAAGGTGCGAATCGCGGCGCCCATAGCACAACGGTGAATGATGTGGCGTTGCGGCCATCCGCGGTCCCCAACACACCTGCAGCAAAAGATCTGCTCAAACGACTTGAGGCCCAGGAGTCCGCAGCCGCGTCTGCAGCGAACGAAATTCGGCGACTCCAGGCAAACGGAGACGCAGTTGAGACGATCGCTCTGCATCGAGCTCAACTGAAAGCACATTTGCAGACCGCATTCGAATTGAAGATGCAACTAGAAGAACTGCAAGTGAAAGAACTGCAGGCTCGTCTTAGCCGACTCGAGCGTCAGATCGTCCGGCGCAAAGAACTTCGAGAAAAGATCATTAACCGCCGCGCAGGTGAATTGATCGACCTGCAGTCGGAATCCGACAGCGAAGTTTCGGCTGCAGCGACACGATTGATCAAGCCGAACACCGAGATCCCGGCTCAACAGCAAACGCCTGGTAGTTCCGCAAACGCGCAATCCCAAATGCTCGACTTCATCCGCGACGAAGCCTACTCGCACGTCGAGGACATCTCATCCCTTCAATATGCATTTCATGTCAAGGACGACAATGGCTGGCATGCTGAAGCGCAGTTTTTCGCAGATCAAACGCGTTTTCGCGTCAACCGTAAAGATCTCGCGGGGATGCAGGTGAAGGGCGAACGCATTGATCCGATAACGAGTGCTTCCGCGTTTGACGGCCTGCGACAGCAGTATCTTGATACGAATGGACGCTTGCGACTCAAGAATGGCTGTGAAGGTGCGTCGTACGGAATCGGCACGCCGCACGTGGACGTCTATTCATGGCTGCGACGCGGTCCAGAGGATTTACGCTGGGATATCATCTGCAACCAGGATCTGTGGAAAGAGCGGTTTGCTGAAGCTGAGTACATCGGGGCGATCTCAGAGAACGGTCGCACATTGGAAATCGTGGACTTTCCGGCCCGATTGGAAGGACAAAAACCATGTACATACCGGGTTTTCTTCGCCCGCGATTTGAGATTCTTTCCGATTAAATGCTTTCGCCGAGTTTCCGCGACTACCGAGACTTCGACAACGGTGACCGTGACAGATTTCAAATCGATCGAGAAAGATGGCATGACAATCATTCTCCCAACAACTCTCACCTACTCAGAATCGCATGCTGACGGCGTTAGCATGAAGCAGCAGCGAACGACGACCGTAGCGGTCAATAGTCTAAAAGTCAACGAACCCATCGACGAAGCGGTGTTCACGATTGATAACAAAGAAGCGAAAGAAGTATTGAGCGTCCAGGATCAAGCATCCATCGGAACTCAATCCGAATCGCCTCACCCACCGATCGAGAACGCAGCGACTTACACCCCGGCTCCCGGTATTGAGGCCATTGCTATTGGACTTGATGCATCCGCAACTGCGATCAAAAACATGTCTGTCACAACCGACTACAAGAAACGTCACGTCTACGGGCTCCCTTTTGATGCGCCGATCGAATTGACACTGGTCACCAAAACAATCATCGACAGTGAAGGCCGACTGCGCGTTGAGACCACAGGCCAGCAAATTAACATCGAGCCCGACGGCAAGTCGGCTCGAGCATACAACGGTCGATGGGAGACGGTATTCCAAAATGGGGAAGCGAGGAGTCTCACATGGTACGAATCGAATCCGCCAACGGCATCGATCGACAACACTCCCTCGTTACACGGCATTCATCCGCGGGAGTTTACGACGCATTTTCAGTCGAAGCCGGTATCGGAAATCATTCGAACGAGCTCAGCGGAAATCGCAGAGCGCGTCATGTGGGACGATCGACCCGTGACGATCGTACAAACAACGCCTATTCAAAATGCTAAAGACGCTCGACGTTATCGCTTCTGGATCGACCAGGAACGCAATGTTCTTGTACGTCGTGCAATTGCGATACGCTTCGCCGAAGGTCAGCCATGGCAAGAGTACGCTCGCATCGAAAACCATGACTATCAACAGGTTTCACCAGCAATCTGGCTGCCGAACAAAGTGAAGTACGAGAGTCTTGAAGTGACTCCAGAGCTGACCCCCGCGAAACTCAGTTGGAGCTACGAAGGCACCAACCGAGATTGGAAGGTCAACAACGAACTACCCGCTGATACGTTTGAGCTTGCCTTTCCCGAAGGCACATTCGTCAACGATCACCGGGCCTCTGGTATTGAAGCCGTTGATGCTGCAGCGGACGAGGGTCTGAGGAAAAAATAATACTGGAATCAAGAATTCCAATAAGCTGAATTCATTTTCGAGTCCCACGTAGGCGAGTCCCACGTAGGCGAGTCCCACGTAGGCGAGTCCCACGTAGGCGAGTCCGAGCGCAGGGGCGAGTTCCACGGCGAGTTCTCCGAGACTCGCAATCCAAAGAAACCAAAGTCGATCACCGGGAGCTACCCTCCAACGTCCCTTCTCATGGTCGCCGAATCGTTGGATCAAGAACTCACAGGGGAAGAAACTCGTTTCGATTGCGAGTCTCGGAGAGACTCGCCTACGTGGACTTGCGATCGAAGCGCACGGCATAAGATTGGATGACCAGAGGTGTTAACCCGGCAGCCGGCGTTAGCCAAAAGGCAACACTGCATAACCCAGAGAGGTCTTGTCTTTGTGTGGCCTCCAGAGAGCCTCGCATCCCCGGCCCTTCTACCCGAAGCCGTGCGAAGGGAGAGAGTAGCAAGATTGCAGGACGATACGAAAAAAGCCGGTGCCTTGCATTGCTGCATTACACCGGCCTTCGAATCATTGCGGCCCTGCGATTTGGGCTGACTCGGCGTCCTTTCGCGGAAGCGCAGGGCGACTTTGAGCTGTGTGGGGATCCTTTTGGAGCGATTTTTTGTAACCATTGCGGACTACGCGGATCATTCCTTCGATTCCGAGGAATTTGCAAGCGGTTAAAAAATGAAACAACTATTGGCTGACCAAACGACTTTTGCGGACTTATTGAACAACTACCAAAATGGCCGATTGCGAGTTCTACCGACAGTGGTCGGGGCGATTGTCTTGTTCGCGAGCCAAAGTGGTGCCTTCGCGCAGACGAGCACACAGGCGCAGCATGATGCCATAACCACACAATCAAAGGACACGGTGCACTTCGCCAAGAGCTCGGACTGTGCGCTTTGTCACTCGTTATCGAGTGCTGCATCAGCCATGCGCGATAGAAAGAATCGCAACGTAGCGCCCTACGATCTATGGTCTGGTTCTATGATGGCGAACTCTGCCGTCGACCCATATTGGAAAGCGGCCGTTTCGGCCGAGGTCGCGGCGACTCCGGCCCAAAAGCCGCATATCGAGGAAGTATGCAGTCGATGCCACGCACCGATGGCTGCCCCGATCCGTACAAGTCCCAGTGGTGAAATACTTGCTTTCCTCCGGAGTAATCGCGCCAAAGCTGGTCTGAGTAAGGATGGCGTCTCCTGCACCGTATGTCATCAAATAAGTAGTGATAATCTCGGTACCGATGCATCGTTTACCGGCGGATTTCAATTCAACAAAAAAAGCGAGATATACGGTCCTCATGCTGACCCGGTCACCATGCCCATGCAACACCACGTTGGTTTTACTCCGACTAAGTCCGACCACATTTTGAGTTCTGCTATGTGTGCGACGTGCCATACGGTCATTACAGACAGCTTTGATAAGCATGGCTCGGCAACCCACGTGAAACTTCATGAGCAGGCACCCTACCTCGAATGGCGCAACTCGATTTTCAATGACGAAGGTAGTTCGAATCCAACCACGGCCAGGAGTTGTCAGAGTTGCCATGTGCCCCAAAACGATGTGGATGGCGACGCAATCTCTGCCAAGCTCGCACACAATCCCGGCGGTCGCGACTTCCCATTCCTCAAACCTCGCGACCCATATGGTCGTCATACGTTTGCCGGCGGCAATGTCTTCATGACTCAGTTACTCCGAGACAATCGTCAGTCGTTGAAGATCGCAACGCCAACGGATGCCTTCGATCGCGTTATCGCCGATTCACGAAAGATGCTGCAGCAAGGCACAGCCAAACTGTTTATTGCTGAACCTCTGACAGAATCGACAGTCACCAGGATCTCCGTCAAGATCGAGAACTTGTCCGGACACAAGTTCCCCACTGCTTACCCATCGCGCCGCGCTTGGCTTGAACTCATCGCTCGTGACGATCAAGGAAAGGTCATCTTCGAGTCCGGAAGTGTAAACAAGAGCGGCCAAATATGTGATGGGCAAGGACGCCCGCTTGCCACGGAAATAGCCGGGGGCCCCACTCAGCCTCATTTCGACACAATCTCAAAACCCGAGCAAGTGCAGATTTACGAGTCCTTCATGCAAGACAGTGACGGCAATCTTACGTTCGTGCTTCTGAGAGGCAGCCAATTCAAAAAAGACAACCGTCTTCTGCCTCAAGGATGGACGAGCCAACATACTCACGCAGTCGCAACGCAGCCGATCGGGACCGCGGGGGATGATGACTTCCTGGCTGGTACCGACACAGTCGACTACAAATTGCCATTGCCAAGCGGTCGATACAAGATTGAGGTGCGATTGCTTTTTCAATCGCTTTCAAGTCGTTACGTAGCCGAGTTGCTCGAAGTTAATACGCCGGAAGTAAAGTCCTTTGAAGACTTATATAAGAAATCACATCTAGCTCCCGAAGTCATTGCGCGAGAATCAATCCTCTGCAATGTGCCGTGACAGAGCGGATGGTGTGGAAGGGTGCCGTATTTTGTCCACAACGACCTGACATGGATACCAGCCGGCGAGATGCTGCGAAAACTCGTCGCAAATCTCCGTCAGCTCCGTACTGTCAACGTAGTCGTTGAGGGCTTTCAGAAGTTCTTCGCAGGTCATGTTGGTTCCGCGCAAACGTTGCGTACGGCTCTAGATCCGAGAGTTGCGTTTTGGTTACAAAAACATCAGGGGCGCTTGTGGTGATGAGTCATGGTTGGTGAAAGATCGCCAGACGTTCGCCGGTGTCGCATGCGAAATGCCCGTCGAGCTCGCAGCCGGCGAACCTTCACCGTCGACTCTGTCAGCTGCTAAGGCTTGAGCCGATTCACGTACGGAGAGCCCTACAACGTCACGTAGGAGGAAGGCAAGTTTCTGGAATGGAGAAAACTCAGCTCGTTCGGCTTGATGCAGCAGCTCCGTCTCCATGGTTTCATCCAATAGTCGATCCTCCATGGTCTCTTTCCAATCACACTCCGGGAAATGTCGAGCTCGACGCAACGGGCGCTGCTTGAATCGAATTGCGCTTTCGAAGAAAAATTTGTAACCATTACAGTTTTCGTGGCTCTACACCGTTGACGATCGCGAAATGACGTCCTCAGCAATCTCCGATTCAAGATGATCATCGTGAAGAACCCACTGAAAGCGAAAACTTGGTCCCCTTATATTGTTGGTGCCGGCATCGGGATTCTCAGTTGTTTCACATTCCTGTCTGCCGGTAATCCGCTCGGAATTACGACAGCGTTTGAAACAACTGCAGCAATTTGTGAGCAACAACTTCTGCCGGACGCAGCTGCGACCAATGCGCTGATCGCCAAAAAACCGCCGAAGATCGACTGGGGCTGGATGCTACTGGTGGGCGTCTTCGCAGGAGCATGGATTAGCTCAAAGCTGTCCGGTGATCGCAACGCAGAGACCGTTCCGACGCTTTGGGCCGACCGCTTCGGCCCTTCCTCGATCAAACGATACGCGGCAGCTTTTACCGGTGGATTGCTATTGTTGCTTGGAGCCCGTTTGGCAGGTGGCTGTACAAGTGGTCATGGAATCAGCGGTTCGCTTCAACTGGCTGTATCGAGTTGGTTGTTCGTCCTCGTTGCATTCTCCTCCGGCATCACCACGGCCAATGTGATCTTCAGAAGAAGGAATCGGAGCCATGTTTGATCCGATCTGGAAACTCGGTCTGGGTTTAGTTTCAGGGGTCGTCTTTGGTTTTTTGCTTCAGAAGGGCCGAGTTGCAAAGCACGAAGTGATCGTTGGCCAATTCATCGGACGCGATTACACAGTGGTTAAGATTATGGTCACCGCCGTGATCGTTGGGGCGATCGGCCTCTACGCTATGTTGCCCACAGGTGCCGTCTCGCTGCACATTAAGTCCGCTCTATGGTCCGGCATCGTAATCGGTGGAGTGCTCTTTGGAATAGGAATGGCTGTACTTGGCTATTGTCCTGGGACTGGCATCGTAGCGTGTGGCGAAGGTCGAAAGGATGCCTACGTCGGTCTTATAGGCATGTTTGTAGGAACTGCCTTATACGTGGTCTTCTACGCCAATTTTTCTGCTGTCGCCGGCGCTTGGGGAGATGGCGGCAAACTGACCTTGCCATCCTTAACCGGCACCTCTCCATGGTTATGGATCATCCCGCTGTCCGCAGTGGGCTGCGTTCTGGCATGGGTTGGTCGTCGTCGAGCGGAAGCTTGAGTTATTGCGCCTCTCTTTAAGGATGTATGACGAGCGTTGCGTTTCCAATCAATCCTCCCCGTCGAATTATCAGGTGCGTTTCTTATAACCGATTGCGTTCGTGCGGCTCTAGGGAGCCAATCTCGCCGACATCATCCCAGATGCTTTGCTATTGACCATCTTCGCGGGACCGATGGTCTTGATCGCTATACGAATGTGGCTCAAGGCCCATGAACGATTCGCAAATCTACCGATCATCGATAATGATAACGCCGGTCCAACTTGTCGATGCGATCCCGAAGGTCGACTTTGTCTGACATCCCAATGTGCCATGCTGCCGGGGGTTGTTGGAATTAGCACCGGTATACTCACCGGGATGTTTGGAGTTGGGGGCGGCTTTATCATCGTTCCTGCTCTGGTTTCGTTCGCTTGTATGGGATTGCAACGGGCCATCGAAACCTCGCTGCTTATCGCCGGCAAAGCAAATATTGCCTTTGACCAAACAAGGCGGTTGCTGTGGAACAAACGGCTGTTGCAAAGAGAGCTTTGAGAAGTAACGGATAAGGCGTAAGCCGAGTTCCTGCTGACTCTCCTCCAATTTCCCTTCGGGCTTTTGATCATGAAGTTCCTAGAGAACCCAACCCGCAACTTGTTCTTCACAGGTAAAGGCGGAGTCGGCAAAACATCTATTGCATGTGCGACCGCTGTAAAGCTTGCTGACGCTGGAAAGAAAGTACTGCTTGTTTCGACTGACCCCGCCTCCAATCTCGATGAAGTGCTGGGGGTTACTCTCGGGAATCATCCGACGGCGATCCCGGCGATATCGACACTCTTCGCCATGAATCTTGATCCGGAGAAGGCGGCCGCCGAGTATCGCGAGCGCATGATTGGCCCCTATCGCGGCCTGTTGCCCGAAGCGGCATTGAAGAGCATGGAGGAGCAATTCTCCGGTTCATGCACGCTTGAGATTGCAGCCTTCGACGAGTTCTCGCGATTGCTTGGTGATCCGGCTGCAACCGCGGAGTTTGACCATGTCATCTTCGATACCGCACCAACCGGTCACACCCTGCGGTTGCTCACACTTCCATCGGCCTGGGACGGCTTTATGGAACAGAACACGACCGGGACTAGTTGCCTGGGACCCTTGGCGGGTTTGCAGGCGCAACAGAAACTGTACCAGGAATCGGTCAGAGCTCTTAGCAATCCCGCAGTAAAAACGCTTGTGCTCGTTGCCCGCGCCGAGGCCAGTGCGCTTCGAGAAGCCGCTCGTACCAGCGGTGAGCTGTCTGAACTTGGCGTTCGCAATCAACACCTCGTGGTTAACGGCGTGTTCAACGCAATCGACGTCAGTGATCCGTACGCAGTTGCTTTGCAGCAGCGCGGCGCTACGGCCCTGGCCGCAACGCCGGATACCCAACTTGTCGGTCAGTCGAATCGATCCCGAGGCAGAAACCGCAAAGTACTCTGCTCAAGTCCTAACTAAAGCCGGTGCGAATCTGGATGCTCAGGGTAAAGCGCTCCTTGAGGAAGATCTTCGATCGCCGTGCACCGAAGAGATTGCAGTCTTTCGAACTTTCGCCGATGCGGTTGCCTCTGCTACGAACAAGTTTGTGGTGCTCGACACAGCTCCCACAGGCCACACCGTTCTCTTGCTCGATTCGGCGCTTGCCTACCACCGCGAGGTCTCGCGACAATCAAGCGAAATGCAGGAGGCTGTTGAAAAACTTCTGCCACGGTTACGAGATCCAAGTTTTACACGGGTGCTGATCGTCACGCTGCCCGAAGCGACTCCGGTTCATGAGGCTGCGGCCTTGCAACGAGACTTGCAACGTGCTGAGATTGAGCCCTATGCATGGGTCATCAATCAAGTACTCAGCCCCTTGCCCAATACCGACCCGCTGATGAAACAGCGCCAAGCGCATGAGCTGAGGTACTTGCGAGAAGTCAAAGAACTTCATGCCAAACGAGTAGCGATCATTCCGTGGCAGATCGAGCCTCCGGTTGGCATGCGTGCCCTCAGCCGACTGCTCGCAAGTGACCCAACTTCGTTGCTCATCTAACAGTTGGCTGTCTAGTTGTTTCCTTTGTTCAGCTTCATGAGATCCATTTCATGGCGCCAAAGCTATAACTACGCGCCGACGAAATCAATCGATGGATCGATCGGCGCCATGCCTCACAAATTCCCCGGGGAGGGAGTAGAGCCCAAGGGTAAGCACAAAAGAAGCAGGTGATTTCGACTCGTCCGCTTGAGTTACTAGCAGACGGACGTTCATCCCCGACCCTTCTCCCCGAAGCGGGGCGAAGGGAGAGAGTAGCAAGATTGCAGGACAATACGAAAAAAGCCGGTGCCTTGCATTACTGCACGACACCGGCTCTTGAATCATTGCGGCCAATTGTTTCAGGCCGACTCGGCGTCCTTTCGCGGGAGCGAAAGGCGACTTTGA
>JAXMBQ010000010.1:0-183206 GCA_046349815.1 Pirellulales bacterium
GCGCGGCGCTCGAACCGACTGTGTCGTGGTGGGATCGACATCGCTTGACTCAATTGCTCGATATGGCAATCGCATTTGAACAGCAAGGAGGAGGCCGACTGCGCGAGTTCGAACAGATGGTCGAAGAGCAACGTGTGGCGCTGCCGACGGAAGCTCAAGTCAAAGTGATGACGATCCATGCCAGTAAGGGATTGGAGTTCGATGCAGTCTTCTTGCCGAACATGACGTTGAGCTGGTCCGGACGTCCGCCGATGCATATTGTCCGAGCCGATCGGGCCGGGGCGGAACCGACGGGAGTGCTGAGGTACTTTTCCGGAGCCTTGCAACAACTGTTACCCGAGCCTTGGCAAGAAGCCTTCTACAATCAAAAGGTCCGAGCACTGGATGAGACGATGTGCTTGTTCTATGTGGCGGTGACGAGAGCTCGACAAGCTCTGTATGTGCAGACCGTTCCGCGTCGCGCTTCAAAAGGTGACAAAGATAAAAAGGACGGCACGCAGGGAGCCGTGCAGCAATGCGGATCGATCTTGCAGTCGATCTTCGCATCGCCAGATAACTGGTCGGAACCCGAGGCCGTGCTATTCGAAGCCGGCAAGAAAGATTGGTTCGCAGGTGCAGCATCAGCAACGGTACGCGCAGAGTCGCCCTCTGAATTGCAAGAGGCCCCCGATCTGTCGGTGATCGCGCTGCGCACCGATGTTGAGACTTCTCCGCTCCGCCGCTTGGAGGTGACCAGACCGTCTGTGAATGCGGCTGAGCGAGAACACATGGTGCTCAGTGACGTTTTCAGTAAATCCGAAGTCGTCGGTGCCGCGTTCGGCATCGCATTGCATGCTTGTTTAGAGCAAGTGAAATGGATCGAGGATTTTCGCTTTGATGAACGGGTGCTTATCGAGGCCATCGAGCACAAGTTGACTCCGGAGCAGTTGCGACATGTCGACGTGAAACGGTTGCTGGAATATTTCGAGCGCTTGCTTTCTAGTGCTGCAGCGAAGGATTTGCTCAGCAGGCGACGTTATAGCGCGGCCCCGTGGCCGGCGAATGGTGAGAGCTTGGAAGTGGAGAACGAACGGCGTGTGAATCTGCTTGACGATGGAAAGTTGTTGGACGGTACGATGGACCGACTCGTGAAGATTCGAAAGGGCGGTCGAGTCGTGGCCGCGGAGATCATCGACTTCAAATCGGATCGATTGCCTGAGAGTGCGGACCCTGATCGCTGGACTGAGGCGCGATTAGAAGCTCACCGTGGGCAATTGACGGCCTATCGCTCGGTCACGGCTCGCATGCTGGGATTGTCGGAGAAATCCATTACGTGCAGCTTGTTTTTGATCGCGGCCAGGCGATCGATAACGCTCCGATAATCGCGATCGAACGTGCTGTTATGCGGCTCCGACTGCTTGGTTGTCGCACATCTGATTGACATGGGGACCGGGGCTAACCAGAATTCATGCGCGCAGGAATTGCGTCGCAACCTCCTTCCCAATTCACGGAATCATCGTTCATGACAACCAAGAACACCGACACGCCGTCACCGTCCACTTCACGTCGCAGCTTCGTCAAACGCTCTGCTGCCGCAGTCGCGACGACCGCATTCGTTCCGTATGTGTTGAGTTCGCAACGTGCCTTCGCCAATGTGCAGGCTTCGGATCGGCCGCTCATCGGCTGCATCGGTGTCGGCAGTATGGGCACCGGTGACGCTCACGGTCATTCCCAGTTCGGCGACATCGTCGCGGTCTGCGATGTGGACTCCGGCCGCGCTGAGGCCGCTAAGAACGATCCGAAGATCGGAGCGGGCAAAGCGGATGCTTATAAAGACTATCGTAAGGTGCTCGATCGCAAAGACATCGAAGTGGTCAGCATCGTGACGCCGGATCACTGGCACGTGAAGATCGCCGTCGAAGCCTTGGAAGCCGGCAAGCATGTCTTCTGCCAAAAGCCGTTGACTCTGACTCTGGAAGAAAATCAACTCATTCGCAACGCGTGCAAGAAGTATGACAACAAGATCTTCTTCATCGGCACGCAACAACGCAGTGACAAGAACTTGTTCCTGCGAGCCGTGAACATGGTGCAGAAAGGATTGTTGGGTGACATCAAGACGGTCACGTGCGGCATCAACGGTGGCGACGTCGGCGGTCCGTTCATGAAGAGCACTCCTCCCGATTCACTCGACTGGGATATGTGGCTCGGTCAAGCTCCGAAGGTGGACTACATCAAGGAGCGTTGCCACTACCAATTCCGTTGGTGGTACGAATATTCCGGCGGTAAGTTCACCGACTGGGGCGCTCACCATATCGACATCGCGACATGGGCGATCGGCGAAGATAAGTTCGGTTCCGGTCCGATCGAGATCGACGGTACCGATGCAAAGCATCCGGTTCCGTACAAAGACGGTTATGCTACGGTCGATGACAGCTACAACACGGCGCATGACTATGCTGTAAAGTGTAAGTTTGCCGGCGGTGTAGAAATGATCGTTACCAGCCGCGGAGACAACGGCATTCTCTTCGAAGGGTCGAAGGGCAAGCTCTTCGTCAATCGCGGTAAGATCACCGGCTTGCCGATCGAAGAGAAGTGGGACGAAGGCAAGTTCGGCGAAGAGGATCTCGTCAAGCTCTATCGCGGCAAGCCGTTTGAAGGTCACAAGCAGAACTTCTATCGCTGCATCCGCGAAGGCGGTCTACCGGTCTCCGACGTGTACAGCCATGTGCAGACGATGAACACTTGCCATCTCAGCGCCATCGCCGCTCGACTAGGCCGCGTCATCAAGTGGGATCCGAAGGCTGAGAAGTTCGTCGGCGACGAACAAGCTCAGAAGTTCTTCGCCCGCGAGCAACGCAAGGGCTACGAGATCCATCGCGTCTAACCAGACCGATGTATGCGCGCGGTTTCTGGTCTTGATCCAATGTAGCTCGATTCTCCAAATCGAGCCCACAAGACGCTGCTCCACGCTGTAACTCGCCATCCGCCGTTGATTTCCGTCCCTGGGAATCATCGAGGATAGTGCGATGTATTAAGGCACCGTTTAAGGCGTTGGTGATGCAAGCTTGGTTAGGGTCAATTTGGAAAACTGACCTACATCATGCCCAGTCGAGTGGTTTGAGCCAGGTTTGCTTGAGGTCCTTCCATGCTGCGTCGATGAGTGTCGTTGCGCCGGTTGCGATCTTAACCTGCGAACTGCCGGCGACAGTGCCGATGCGAATGCAAGGCACATCTTTCATCGCGGCCGCAAACTCGGCGGCTTTCGCAGCGGAGACTTCGACAACGAAGCGACTGTTCGATTCGGAGAACAAAGCAGTCGTTGCGCAGATGCCGTCACGAGCTGCAAGGCTTGCGATGTCGACGTCGACGCCGAGTTCTCCGGCGAATGCCATCTCAGCCAGTGCCGTCGCCAGTCCACCTTCACTCAGGTCATGGCAAGACCGAATCAGCTTGCCGGCGATGGCAGTGTGAACAGCTTGAAACGTTTTGCGAGCCGATGCGGTGCGGACTTCCGGGACGTTGCCGCCTATCAGGTCGAGGACTTGGAAGAGATGCGAACCCCCGAACTCTTCGTAGGTCGCACCGATCAAGTAGAGTTCATTGCCGGCTTGTTTGAGATCCATCGTGACCGACAAGCCGACATCGTCGATCTGCCCCATGGCGCTGATCAGCAGGGACGAAGGAATCGCGATCGATTGCTTAACCCCTTGCTCATCCTTCCATGTGAATTCGTTATTGAGGCTGTCCTTACCGCTGATGAACGGCGTTTGCCATGCGACAGCCAAATCATGGCAAGCCAGCGCGGCACGGACGAGCGACCCGAGCGTCTCAGGTCGATCGGTATTGCCCCAGCAGAAGTTATCGAGAATCGCAATGCGACTCGGATCGGCACCGACTGCCACGGCATTGCGGACCGCTTCATCAATAGCGGAGGCGGCCATGTGATAGGTGTCGAAATCACCATAGTTCGGATTCATGCCGCAGCTGATGACGACGCCTCGACGACTGGTCAATCGCGGACGCACGACGGCTGCATCACCGGGGCCGTCGCAAGCGGGGCCGACGAGCGGCTTCACGACGCTGCCGGCTTGAACTTCATGGTCGTATTGGCGAATGACCCAGTGCTTGCTCGCCACGTTGAGCGAACCGAGGATGCCGTGCAGCGCTTTTTCTACAGCGGCGCGGTCGAGCGTCGGGACGTTCGTCTTGGTCACTGCAGGCGGGTTGTATACGGCGGAACGCACAGTCGGCGGTCGGCCGTCGTGTAGGAAGTGCATCGACAACACGCCGACTTCCTTGCCTTCGTACATCAGGCGCAAATTACCGGTCGGAACGAATTGCCCGATGACGGACGCTTCGACTCCTTCGGCTGCACAAACGGCTTTCAATCGTTCGAGCGATGCTTGCGGCACGGACATGACCATGCGCTCTTGAGCTTCGCTGATCCAGATCTCCGTGTAGCTCAAGCCTTCATACTTGAGCGGCGCACGTTCGAGCCATACTTCAGCCCCGATCGACTCGCCCATCTCACCGACCGCACTACTGAATCCGCCGGCTCCGCAATCGGTAACGGCAGTGAACAGTCCTTCGTCGCGAGCTTTGAGCAACACATCGAGCACCATCTTCTCGGTGATCGCGTTACCGATCTGCACGGCTCCGCCGGAGATCGATTCGCTTTGGCTGGTGAGCTCCGCGCTGCTGAACGTTGCACCGTGAATACCGTCGCGTCCGGTGCGCCCGCCGACAGCTACGATCCAGTCACCGGATTGAGGACACTTGTCGGCTTTATCAACCGGAAGCAAGCCTGCGTTGCCGCAATAGACAAGCGGATTACCGAGGTAACGCTTGTCAAAGTAGACCGCGCCGTTGACGGTGGGAATGCCCATTCGATTGCCGTAATCGCGAACACCCGATACGACACCTTTCATCACGCGTCGCGGATGCAGCACACCGGGCGGCAGTGTTGCAGGATCGGTATCCGGCGGTGCAAAGCAGAAGATGTCGGTGTTGCAGAACGGTTTGGCTCCGAGCCCCGTACCCAGCGGATCGCGAATCACACCACCGATACCCGTGTTGGCTCCGCCGTATGGTTCGATCGCGCTGGGGTGATTGTGCGTTTCAACTTTGAATACCACGTGGTACTCGTCATCGAACTTCACGATCCCCGCGTTGTCCTTGAAGACCTTCACGCACCAATCGTCTTTGCCGAGCTGATCACGAATTGTTTCCGTGGCGGCAAAGATGGTCTCCTTCAGCATGTTCTTAAACTGCCGAGATCCGCGTTCGTCTTGATATGCAATGCGGCCGGCCAAGGTCTTGTGACTGCAGTGTTCGCTCCATGTCTGAGCGACGGTTTCCAGTTCAATATCGGTCGGGTCGCGGCCGAGTTCTTGGAAGTGCTTTTGAATCGTCTGCATCTCGACGAGCGACAGATAAAGTTGCCCTTCACGACTTAGATTTTGCAAACCTGCATCATCCAGCGAACGAATCGGAACACGCACCAACTGGAACGTGTACTTGGAACCGACTTCGAGGCGATCGAGCTTGAGCGGCCCGACGACCACTTGTTCGATCGAATCATTAGCGAGAAGTTTTTGGCAAAGGCGATCAAGCTGTGCGGGCTCGACGTTGCTGATCCAATACTTGCGCAGCGTGCGGACTTGATCGACCGGCATGCTCAAGTCCTGCAGCGCTTGTAGGGTGCTCTGCGCGACAGGGTCCATGACGCCGGGCTTCGGCAGCACGTGAACGATCTGCGTCAGCGAGTGACGCGGCTCATTCAGCAGCGGATCACCGATGGCTGCGACCGACACCGACTCGACGATCGGATCGGACAGCAGCTCGGTAGCCGCGCGCGAGACGTCGCTTTGTTCGAGGTTGCCTGCGAGGAGAAAACCGTGGGCGGCAACGATTTTCAGGTCGGACCCGAGCCCCAGGTCGCGGGCTTCGGCGGCGAGTGATTGTCCGTGTGTATCAGCTTGGCCTTCGGCCGGATGAACATCAACTTCCCAGAGCGTCACGAATAGCCTTTCCAGCGTCCAACAGTTGTTCAAGTTCGCGGCCGTCGCCGCGCTCGAGCGCGGTTTGCCACTGCCGGAGCACTTTGGCAAAGTTCTCCAGAGCTCGCAAGGCAGGGAGTCGGTTTTCCTCAAGGATCTGACGCCACAAATGGGCGCTGCCGCCGGCTACACGTGTTGTATCACGCCAGCCGCCGGCGGCCAGGGGCAGCAGCTCACTCGGAGTCGATCCGGCCAAAGCCGATGCCAAAATATGCGGCAAATGACTGATGACCGCTACGGCTTCATCATGTTCCGCCGGGGCCATGCGACAGGTGTTCGCCCCCAGCGCCTGCCAAAGCTGTTCGCATCGAGCCAGTTGTTCCGGGGAAGTGGCCGACGTGGGGGTGACAACCACCATTCGCCCCTCCAACAAATCGGCTCGAGCGAAGCGAACTCCGCTGGCTGTTCCCCCGGCGAGCGGATGAGCCCCGCAGAATGCAGGACATTTTCCGGACGATTCAATTTCCGCGACCAGCGTGGCTTTCGTGCTGCCGACATCGGTGATGAGCGCTTCGCGGGCCATGACGTGGGCACACGCGAGGGCGTGATCCGGAATCTGTTGTACTGGTGCACAGCAGATGGCCAAGTCGGCGCCGGCAGCAGCGGTCTCGATGGTTTCCGAAGCTTCATCGATAGCGCCGCATTCCACTGCTTCAGTCGGTAAGCGACCCGGCCGGCCCACGCCGATAACCCGCTCTGCCAGACCTCTGCGACGAAGTGCCAAACCGATGGAGCCACCGAGCAGGCCGACGCCGATGATCACGGCTCGACGAAATCGAACGGGCGATTCTTGGTCAACGTTCAACTCGGGCATCTTCACCAGTCTGCAAATTCATCGATTGTCGAAGTATCAACATGGACCGAGTGACGTTCGTCCATTACTCAAGCAATAAAGGGCAATCTCAATTACGGCAACTCTCGGATGCGAAGGTTGCGAAACTCAACCGGTGCCCCTTCCGATTCCAAGCAGAGGAAGCCTTGGGCCGGTTCGCAATGATTACCGCCCGAGACCTCTTCACCGTTCACCCACAATCGCACTTCACCGTTGATGGCTCGCACATAGTAATGGTTCCACTCGCCGAATCCGCGACTAAGTTGCTTGCGTGGAAAACTGCGACTGCCGCCGGGCGCCTTCGGCTCGAACGGATTCATCTTACTCTTACCCACCGGAAACACGTCGCCGTTCGTCGTGAACCAATCTGCTTTCTTGCCGCTGCTCTTCTCATACTTTTCCGTATAGCCATGGTCGAGCACTTGGACTTCGATGCCCACGGACGGCAAGCTTCCGGGCTTGAGATCTTTCATTCCTTCTTCGGTGGCCCACAAAAAGATCCCCGAGTTGCCGGCGGATGTGAGATGCTTCCACTCTGCAGTGAGTTCGAAGTTCTTGAACTCTTTCACGGTTCGTAGCACGCCGACCGGTTTGCCGGTGCATTTGGCATGACCACCCTCCCAGACCCATGTCTCTTTCGGAAGATTGACATCGGTAAAGTCTTCTGCGGTTAACGATCTCCAATCGGATCCGCTGCTATCGATGAATGCTCGCGGTGCTGCATCTTGAGCCGGCGCGGTTAGTGAGGTGATCGCAATGAAGGTTGCTACGAGGAGGGTTCGGCGAAGTTGAGTAAGGGGGAGATGCACAGTTGAGTTCTCGTGGTCGGGGTTTCGGGGCGTGATCAAGTGATTGGGCTCGAGCCGAATGTCCTCGTGACAGACGTCCTCGTGACAGACGTCCTCGTGACAAGGCTCCAGCCTTCTCACGCACTGGGGCGAGGCTCCAGCCTCGCAGGCCTGCGGAGGCCGGCAGGCTGGAGCCTGCCGTGCAGTGGATGACGAGGCTGGAGCCTCGTCACCAGGGGAACCGGGGCGGCTTGCGCCGCTCTGCTACCATTGCTTCACGGCGAATCGCAGTATACCGCAGCGGGCGGTTGCGATAATGGTGTTCGTATTGGATCGTCGTCAACAACAGGACGCTAAGGATCTCTAGCGCCCGACCAGCCGTGCCATTAGTTCATGTTGCAAAGCCGACCAGCGTGAGAAATTGCCGCCGTTGGGAATGAGGTCGATGATCTGCCAAGGTTGATCGCGAAACGAAGTCTCTGCTGCCAGCGGTTCGACTTCCAGTCCGGCTGCTGCAGCCAGCCGCATGGCTCGCGGCAAATGCAGCGCACTGGTGAGCAAGCCGATCCGCTTGTCACCGAACTCGGCTTGTCGCTCACGAATCCCTTGCAGCTCTTCAAAAGTTGTCTTACCGGGTGAAGTCATGATTGCATCGCGAGGAACTCCGAGCGATGTCCAGATCTCGATCGTTTGATCTGTCGGAGAGATCATCGTCCCCGATACGCCGGACGCGGCCGTGCCTGTCGTGATGAGCCGATCCGTGTAGCCCAAGTGATAGAGCTCGGCAGCCATAACCACTCGATCCCCTGCCCCGCCGACTTGAGCTCGCCATGTTCCTTGAGTCGTCCCGCCGCCGAGCACAATCACGGCGTCGAGCGGTCCTTCTTTGTCCGGACGATACGGCGTGACGCTCGATTCAATGCGATGCGTCACGTAGCTCGGTAACGGATTGGTGCCGAAGAGCATGAGAGAGAACCATAGCAGACCGGGCATGAAAGCGGCTCGTGATCGTGCGGCGAGTAACTGAATGAATCGACCGCTGACGACCAACCAACAGAAACCGACAGGCATGACCAGCGCCGTGACGATTTTTTCCGCAGCCAGTTTGCCATACAGCCCGAACCCGAGGCAAGCGAGCACGACCGCAATCCCGAAGCTGATGAGCAGCGCATATCGCCACTTCGGCAATATCGTCGAGCTGCTTGATGCACGCTGCTGTTCGCAATGTTCCGCGTTCACGCCGGCGTTCCGATGGTTATAGGAAAAGATGATTGTCGTTGAATTGTAGTTTCTCGATACACGTCTCGGTGTTCTGCGTAATGTCTACGCTGCGCGGATTCACGGTTCGAATCACGAGCCTTGATCGATGGTTCTATTCAAGCATGTACGCCGACGCAGCATGTGACTGTCATGCAATCGTTAAAGGTCGCATACGCTGCCGAGCAAGCCGAGTTTTTTTCTGAAGGTGTGCGGGTTCTGACGAATGTCCGGCCCGAGTGCTGAAAAGCATGTGCTACGGTTGCCGTGGCGGAAAGACTACCCACATGGCATTGGACTTGCGGACATGACGTCGGCTGGACAAGGACAGTTCGAAATCTCGGCGCAGCATCGGGCACCCGTTGTGTCTCGGCTGCGCTCCGTTGCATCGATTCTGCTGCTGTTGCAACTGTTCAGCCTCTCCGTCGGCTGCCGCACCTTTAATTTGCCTCGCATCGATCCGACCGGGCAGAGCATCTTCCTTCCCTGTCCGAACACGACTCAATTGACGATCCCTCAAGTTCACGCGACTCCCGACAATCCGGGGATCTTTCAACCTGATGCATTTCCGACTCCGGTCGATCCTCCTCCCTGCTTAGACGGCAGTTGCCCTGAAGACCCTGGGCTATGCAATCTGTTCAAAAAGCACTCGCTCACCAAGATCCACGATCACTTTGCTCACAAAGGTGCGGGCGCCAAAGGTGAGATACAATTGACGCCGCTGCGCGTCGTGGCTCCTGTCTGCGGTGAAGTCGTTTTATTGGCCGGTGTTTGCGGTGAAGACGGTTACCTCGTCAAGCGACAGCCGATCGAATGGATGTTGTCACCGGAAAGCGTCGGCCAGATCATCGAAGTCGGCGACGATGCCAAAGGCAAACTCATCTCATCGCTGCGTCACGGTCCGAAAGTCGAAAAGCTCGACGTCGACTTTGCACGAGGTCGCACGAGCGCGCGCGAGACAGTGATCAA
The DNA here is from genome assembly GCA_046349815.1 of Pirellulales bacterium. Classification (GTDB taxonomy): domain Bacteria; phylum Planctomycetota; class Planctomycetia; order Pirellulales; family Pirellulaceae; genus Aureliella. The sequence goes on from JAXMBQ010000010.1 coordinate 9,885, forward strand.
ACGCGGAACGCCTGATTTGGATTTGCAACTGAAGTCTGGGCAGACTTGGGTCAGTATCAGTTCTCCCAGTGAAGGGATCAGTCGCGTCACCGTGCTTGCTCCGGAAAGCGAGATCTGGGACCGACGCCGCCGAACCGCAACGATCTATTGGGTGGACGCTGAGTGGTGTTTCCCAGAGTCGCGTGCAGTAAGATCCGGCGAGCCTGTTGTGCTTACGACACGCGTCACTCGATCTGAAAATCTCGTCCCTGCCGAAGGATGGCGAGTTCGCTATACGATTCTTGATCAAACTGTGGCTGCGTTTGTAGATCCTGAGACTGGCCGTCTCATCGAAACGAACATCGCCGTTGTTCAAGTCAACACAAATGGCCAAGCTGCGGTTGCGCTGCGAGCCAATCCGCAAAGTCCGCGCGGCACGACTCCAGTTTCGATCGAAGTCATTCGTCCCGCGCAGCCCAGTGACAGCTTGCCGGAACTGATCCTCGGTCGGGGCGAAGCGATGGTCACGTTCAGCTCGCCGGCTCTCGAATTAGCAGCCAATGGTCCCGATCAAGCCGCGATCGGCGAACAAGTCACTTTCCACATTGCTTTGGGCAATGCCGGCGACTTGGATGACGAGAATGTCCGCTTGATCGCTCAATGGCCCGGTGCCATGGAATTGATCTCCGCCAGTTATCAACCGACCGGCGCTGTAACAAATGCCGGCGCTTCGTGGGATCAAGGCACACTGCGTGCTCGTGAACAATTCGATTTAGCGCTGACCTTTGCCATGAAAGCTCCGGGGACTTTCAACCTCGAACTGCAAGCGGTCGCCGCACCGAAGGCGGTTGGTCAACCCAATATGCAGGAAGTGGTCAACAAACAGATCACCGTGTCGCAGCCTCAAGTCAACTTGACCGTGGCTGCCGCAGGCGGCATTGCACAAGCTGAAGCCGGGCAAGTCATCGAATACGACATCGCCGTCGATACCCAAGGCCAAACGATGACCGGATTGAAGTTGGTCGTCGATACGTCGCCCGGACTTGTCGAAGTGAATCAACGCGCGACTCACGTTGAACGCGAACTTCCTGTGTTGGCTCGCGGCGCTCCGGTTCAGATGGGCATTGCTTTCTTGGTTCAACAAGAGGGTGAACATCGCGGTACCGTGAAGGTCTTGTCGCCCACTAACTCGGTCATCGCGACACGCGACATCTCCGTCGTCGGATTGCCACGCCGTCCGCAGCAGCCCGCGGTCGAAGTTTCCATTCGTCCTGAAAGTGAATTCGTCGTAGGTAATCGCGCCAAAGTCTTGTTCGATGTACGCAACACCGGACAAACCACACTTAGAAACATCCAAGTGCAGATCACCAGCGACGAAGTGTTGGAAGCAACAGACAGCGATCGGGCTAACAGTCAATGGATCAAAGGGCGGGGCACGCAGTTGTTGTGGAATCCGCAGCAAATTGAGCTACGACCGGGTCAGTTCTTGCAAGCAGAGATCTACTACATGCCGCGCGCGGCTGCAGCCCAGGCTCGCATCAACGCGGAGGTTGCGACGGCTGAGGGAGCTCGCGACACAAAACAAATTCCCGTGCAGATTATCGGCTCTCCGACCGCACCGGTGAATCCTCCCGGCATCGGCGGCGCTTCGCCTCAATCGGGCGATCTCGCCATTCAAATATTCGACTTGCAAGATCCCGTCGTCGTCGGCGCCGAAGTGCGTTACGTTCTGTCCGTAGTGAACAACAAGAGCACTCCTGACCGACGCGTGCGCGTGCAGATCAGTCGCCCGCAGGGAGCCGAGATTCGCAGCGTCTCGCGCGGCAACGTTGAATTGCAGACGACCTTCTCCGTCGATAGTCCATGGGTGACCTTGCCTGAAGAGCAGTTCGTGCGGCCGGGCGAGAAGTTCGAGTACCTCTTCATCATCGTGCCGAAGGTGGCTCAAGTGATGGAGCTGCGAGCTCAGGTGAGTTCCGAACTGCATCCCACTCCGCGCGAAGTGCGAGAGACCACGACCGTCAACGCACGCTGAGCCGACAAGTGTTCGCTCAGCCGAACGGGAACGGGTTAGCTTTGGGAAGTGATTTGAGAGCGTTTTCGGCCAGCTTCATATCTTCCTTGGTCGTGACCTTGATGTTCATCATGCTGCACGGCACGACCTTCACTGCATGACCGAATTGCTCGACGATCGAAGCCTCGTCTGTCGCAGAGCTCGGGGCCGGATGCTTGGCATAGGCTTGTTTGAGTAAGTCTGTACGAAAGACTTGCGGAGTTTGAGCCAACCAGAGTCCGGAGCGAGGCACGGTCTCGACAATCTGATTGTCTTGCCCGACACGTTTGACCGTCGCGTGAACTTGAGATGCTAAGATCGCAGCACCGGATCGCTTGGCTTCTTTGAAGACCGCATCGATCCATGGATCCGCTATGCATGGGCGAGCCGCATCGTGGACGGCGACATATTCCAAGTCGCCGCGCACTTGTTTGAGTGCGTTCAACACGCTGTCTGCTCGTTCTGCTCCGCCGATGACAACTTGGATGCCGAGCATGGCCGCATTGGCTGCGTACTTTTCCGAGAAGACTTCACGATCTTCCTGGGCGATCACCAGGATGATCTGACCGACGTCGTCTCGCTTGGAAAACGCTTCGGCGCTGTACATCCACATCGGACGATTGGCCAGTAGCGTAAAGACCTTCTTGGTGTGCGCTGCGCCGAATCGCTCGCTTCTGCCTGCCGCCGCCAGAATGACTGCAAATTTGCTCAACGCAACCTCCGCCAACTCAATGGAAAACTCAATCGCTACCGCGCTTGCATAGTAGCAGTTTTCACAGAATCGTCGACGCGCCTACAGTGTAGATCAATTGTCCTCAATTGATCCTAATGCGGTTCGCCGCGCCAAAACTTAAGGCGGAACCAACCGTAGCAGATCATCTCTTAACCTTCTTCGCCGAGGCATCGCCTCGTGAACATTCAATCTGAATCGTTTGTTACCGTTCTAGGTGTTGGTAGTGCAGACTGGGGCGGGGTCAATTGAGGACAATTGACCTACACTTTGTTGATCTACACAAATGGATCTACGCTATTTCGGCATCATTTGCGTGATCAGCTCGAAGAGGGCGGCTTCGAGAGGTGAGTCGGTCGGAACGGTTTCGATGCGTGCGTTGCGGCGATGGCAGAGGTCGGTCAGTTGCGATCGATGCTCAGCGAACTTGGCATCATAGGTCTGCTTGGCGGCTGCCGGATCGACGTAGATCTGACGGCCGGTTTCCATGTCCCGGAGCATGGTGCTGTGATCGAGCGTAAAGTTCACCTCGCGCGGATCGAGCGTTCGAATGAGAATGACTTCATGTCCGCGACCGCGCAGGTAACCGAGCGGCAGGGCCAGCGATTCGGGGTCGAGCAACAGGTCGGAGATGATGATCACCAGTCCACGACGACGACTGCGAGCTGCCAGTGCGGAGAGACCTTCGGCCAACGTCGACATTTGACCGAGGCTCTCTTTTTCCAAGTGTCGCATCAGTTGTTGAAAATGTCCGGGTCGATGACGAGCCGGGATGAAGTCCGGTTCTCCTTCGCCGCAAGTCATCAAGCCGACTGCGTCACGCTGCTGCGTTAGAAAGTAGGCAAAGGTCGCGGCCAGCGTACGACCGTATTCGGCTTTCGAGTAAGCCAAGCTGCCGTAAGCCATCGATCGGCTCTGGTCGACCACGATATAGCAGCGGCGATTGGTCTCGTCTTCGTACTGCTTCACGTAGTAACGATCGGTACGTGCGAGCAGTTTCCAGTCGACGCGCCGCGGATCATCGCCGAGCACGTAAGGGCGATACTCGCTGAATTCAACGGAAAAGCCGTGTAATGGGCTGCGGTGCATGCCGCTGGAAAAACCTTCAACGACCGATTTGGCTCGTAGCGACAGATTCTTGATCTGCATCAAAGCCGCCGGATGAATCATGGCTCGGCCGACCCCTGGCGCTGCACCGGGACCGCGTCGCAACGGATCGGATGATTTTGCCGAAGCGGCCGATTGCGAAGCGGCAGACATGCGAATGGCCTTTCACAGAAGAAGTGCGGCTGCCGGAGGCGATCGCCTCCGGCTGAATCGAGCGTGCGAGTTCGGTGGACCTTGAGTTTAGGCGAATTTGGGGCGAGTCTGAACCTTTCCGGCTCAAAAAGTCTCGCTTGTTATCAGGCATTTTCCCGATTCCGAAGTCGGGATTCTTGGTATACTTGCTGATGGATACAGAACCTCGAACCACGTGAGCATTGCGTGCCGGATGATTCCGAACCGAGGCTGCTGACCGACCTTTCCCCGTCGACCACTTTTGAAGGATTGAGGCTGCGACCTCCGGACATGCAGAACGAGCAAGCTACTACGACCGAAGAATCGACTGAAGTAACGACTACGGCCGGACACATTTCTGAAGAACAGCGAGCTTACTCTCTGCGGTTGGTTCAAGCTGCCGTCAAAGCAGCGGCGGAAAACCGGGGACAGAACATACTGGTTCTCGACCTGACCGCTCAGACCTCGATGTTCGACTTCTTCCTCATCGTGACTGGTTCCAGCCGCCGACAGCTTCATGCCGTCGCCTCGGAAATCGATCGCGTGCTGCGCAAAGAGCTCGGCGAACAGCGACTGAACATCGCCGGCTACGATGAAAGCCGCTGGATCGTGCTCGACTACGGTTCGGTCGTTGCCCACCTCTTCGACGAAGAGACCCGCGCGTTCTACGATCTCGAATCGCTGTGGGGAGACGGCCGAGTAGTCGATGTCAGCGACATCGTGAACGCAGCCTCCGCTCAAATGACTCGCTTCAGCCAGTAAGCTGTCCGTGCTTCAATTCAACATGCGGTCGTCATCCGGCGACCGCTTTTTCGTTTACCGTCGTCGTTTCGTTACCCCTCCGCTCGGGCTGAACTCTTGCTATGAAACTCCTCGCCACGATTCGTCAGCGATTCGTCGATGCGCTAACCGGTTGGGTAGAGAATCCTGCTGAACATGCGGCTCGAGTCGCGCCGGCCCGCGATCCTCGCTTCGGTGACTATCAAGCCAACATCGCCATGCCGCTGGAAAAGCAGTTGGGGATGAAGCCGCAAGAGATTGCGAAGCAGCTTGTCAGCCGGCTCAAGATTGAGGATCTCTGTTTGCCTCCGGAGATCGCCGGTCCGGGCTTCATCAACCTTCGCCTGCGCAGTGAATGGTTGGCCGATGGCGTAGCGTCTGCAGTTCGCAATGATCGGCTCGGCATCACGCATGTCGATGCGCCGCGCACTTATGTCATCGACTACTCGGCACCCAACGTGGCCAAGCCGATGCATGTCGGTCACATTCGATCGACCGTCATCGGTGATTCGCTGGCTCGCATTCTTCGTTTCCTCGGTCATCGAGTGATCTCCGACAATCACCTCGGCGACTGGGGAACTCAGTTCGGCATGGTGATCTACGGCTACAAACATTTTCGTGATGATGCTGCATTCGAGCGAGATCCGGTGCCGGAGTTGAGCCGACTGTATCGAGTGGTGCAGCAGATCATTTCGTATCAAGAGTTGAAAGCATCGCACGCAACTCGAGCGGAAAAAGTTCAAGCGGCGAAGCGTCGAGTCTCCGCGCTGGAAGAAAAAGTAGCAGGCGGTGACAAGAAGGCCGAAAAGGAACTGAAGTCAGCCATCAAAGCGGCAGATGAATTACAGAAGGATTTCAATTCAGATCAAGAGAAGATCGCTGCTGTCGATGCCGATGCGAAGCTTGCGGGATTTGCCGCTGCGCATCCCGACCTCGATGAACGAGCACAGCTTGAAACCGCCAAGATGCATGCCGGCGACGAAGAGAACCTCGCGTTGTGGAATCGCTTCTTGCCGCTGTGTATCGAGGAGATTGAAAAGGTCTATCGTCGCTTGAACGTCACGTTTGACTATCAATACGGCGAGAGCTTTTATCATCCGATGCTCGGTCCCTTGGTCGATCAACTGACCAAGAACGGAACGGCTGTGGAGAGCGAAGGGGCGCTGTGTGTCTTCTTGCCGGGCTTTGACGCACCGATGATCGTGCGCAAGAAAGACGGCGCGTTCCTGTACGCAACCACAGATATCGCCACGATCGAGTATCGTATGAAGGAGTTTCATCCGGATGCGATTCTTTATGTTGTCGATCACCGACAAGGGGAACACTTCGCCAAGCTGTTCGCAGCGGCACGTGTACTCGGCTATGAAGCTGTCGAGCTCCAACACGTAGCCTTCGGAACGGTGACCGGCAAAGACGGTAAGCCGTTTAAGACTCGATCCGGTTCCGTCGTCGGGCTCGACTACTTACTCGACGAAGCGGTCGATCGCGCCTATCAAGTGGTCTGCAATCCCGAGCGACTGCAGAAGGCCGACTTGGTGATGTCGGAGGAGGAGAAGCGAGGCGTATCGGAGACGATCGGCCTGGGCGCGATCAAATACGCTGACCTATGTCACAATCGAGCCGGCGACTATGTGTTCGATGTCGATCAGATGGTGCAGCTCGAAGGCAACACGGCTGCTTACATTCAGTACAGCTACGCACGGGCTCGCAGCATCTTCCGAAGAGCGGAAGTGGAACCGACCGACGATTGGGTCGCAAGCACCAAGCTGCAATTGGTCGAACCCGCCGAACGCGATCTGGCATTGGCTCTGTTGCAGTTTGAAGAGTCATTGAGCGGCAGCCTCGACGGCTACTATCCCAGCGTCTTAGCCGGATACTTGTACGGACTGGCCAAGCAGTTTGCGATCTTCTTTGATCGATGCCACGTGATCAAAGCGGAATCGGAAGAGCTGCGCGCGAGCCGATTGTTGCTGTGTCACGCAGCCGCATCGACCATCAAGCTCGGCCTGGACTTGCTAGGCATCGACATCGTCGAACGTATGTAGACGTTGTACGCATGTAATTGGCACGTTGATTGCGACCGATACATGATTCATCCGTAACCCGGGGAGGTGAATCATGAAAGCCACTTGCGTCGTTGCTGAATTCAATTCCATGTCCAGGGCGCAAACCGCTTTGGAAGTCTTGGCACTGCGTCACTTTATGAACGACCGCGTCTCGGTAATCACTCGGCAAGACGCGGCCGACTTGGAGGCGCTGGAAGAAAGCCTGCGAACCAAGCGTGATGCAGCCGGCGTCGGGCAGAGCGCCGGTGCCGGTGCTCTTATGGCTGGTGGCATGGCCGCACCGCTCGCGATCGGCAGCCTCATCGCCAACTTCTTCGTGGCCGGACCTTTGGCAGCAGTGGTTGTCGGTGCAGTTGCCGGAGGGGCGATGGCACCCAAGTCGCGCTGGGAGATTCCCGACGCAACACTCCGGTCGTACAGCGAGCGACTCGAAGACGGTTCGATCTTGATTCTTGTTCAAGCCGAAGGGGACGATTTGTTAGAAGCAGAGGCCGGGCTGAGAACTGTCGGACCGATCAGCTTGGAATGCTTTGATATCGTTATCGATCGAGCCGAAGACAATGATGTTCCGAGTGAATTCGCGTCCGGTGGTTCGATCGATTGCGAGCAATGTCCATCAACTGATTCGCCGACACCGCACAAATATTCCTGAATGCGACGAGTTTGCAGGCTGTTCGCGGGCGAATTGACGCAAGGAAAATTCTTGAGGAACTTTCCGCATGGTGGGGCTTCTAACGCCCTGTCTTGCCGGAGCGTGCCGCCGGCGGGGCCTCTCAGCGGTGGGGGAGCCAAACGGCACTCGAGGATTTCCTAACATGCCCACGGCGATCCCGTCGTTCGGCCCGGGTGAGGCACAGCCCCTTTCGATCGTCACCCAGTCAAATTCTTTGGCTAGTTGTTCAGCCAGCGATTCAGCATGCTCTGCGGGCTGTTGCTCGTCCGGCAACGTACCTGCTCATGATGGTCCTAGTGCAGCGGATGTCGCTCTTCCCGAGCCGTCATTGCGAGGCTCATGTGACGCTAATCTCGTGTCAGGCACGCCGCATGTGGCCGTTCCCTCAGTGCTTGCTAAGTCGAGTGTGCCTTTGCATCGCATCGGAGATGTACGACAGCAGCAAGGCTTGTCGTTGCGTACGATCGCTAGACGGACGGGTTTGGATTCAAAGGAGCTGCGTCGACACGAGGATCCTTGCAGCGACCTTCCGCTGAGCATTCTTCGCAAATGGCAAGAAGCACTCGAAGTCCCGGTCGCCGACTTGCTAGAAGACGATCAGTCGTTGTCTCGACCGGTAAAAGAGCGAGCCAAAATGGTTCGCATCATGAAGACCGCCGTCTCGTTGAAAGATGCTTGTCAATCTAATGTGCGACTTGCACGGTTGGCGGGTATGTTGTGTGATCAATTGCTGGACCTCATGCCCGAACTGAAGGAAGTCGGCAGTTGGCCGCAAACCGGTTCACGTCGCGGTGCTGACGTAATGGGACGCATTTTTCATGAGCCCATCTCCGTAGAGACGCCGGACCACGAGTAAGCGAAGTCGTTTGAGCAAAAGTTGCTGCCTAATGTAGCTGCCTCAATCCTTTGAGGCAGCATCGAAGCGACCGAGTCTGGATCGGCAGCGACGTCTTACGCAGAAACATTTCACAGAACGAAGTCGCGTAAAGAGTCGACTGTGGTTGTGAAGTCAACTGCTTCGAAGCTGCCATGCGGAGCAGTGGCAGCGACTTGGAGAAGATGGGCTGGCCTTTCCGGCCTGAGAGCGTGCGGCTTGATTTCCGATGCTCTGGCCTTCCGGTGGCGTAAATTTCCCCTTTGTGTCTGCGGCAGTGGGGAAATTTCTTGTGCCCGCCCATTGCTTTCAGTTATATATACCTCTCTTTCAAGGATTCCTTCCTTATCTGAGGTATTCGCCCATGCGTTCTCATTTCATTCGTTCTCGCTCGCGTCTCGGTTTTACATTGGTGGAGCTGTTGGTCGTGATTGCGATCATCGGCATTCTCGTCGGTCTTCTGTTGCCCGCAGTGCAAGCGGCTCGCGAAGCTGCTCGGCGCACGCAATGCATTAACAACCTCAAGCAGCAGGGTGATGCGATCCACATGCATCACGACACGTTCAAGTACATGCCTCCGGGTGGACTCAATCCCTGGGGAGGTGAAGGAAGTTGGGCGTCGAACATCCTTCCGTTCATCGAGCAGACCGCATTGGCTTCGCTCAACACGAATAAGAATGTTGACCCGCTTCGGTACAAAGCCGGGCCGACCGTCTTCTTCTGTCCATCTCGCCGCTCATCGAAAGCAACCACGTCACAAGGCGGCCGTTTTCTGATGGACTATGCCGCTTCGACTCCGGCCGCGGCTCCGAACAGTTGGGATCAATTCTGGTTCGGTGACACATGGGGACTCGGTTGGATCAACAACCAATACCATGGAGTGATCGGTCGCGGAGCTATTCAAACGAACGGGGTTTGGATCGGAACTAAAGTGCGCATCTCGGACATCGTCGACGGAACATCGAACACACTGATGATCGGCGAAAAGCAGCTCAACCCTGTCAATTACGAGACCGGGGATTGGCATGATGATGCCGGCTGGGCCGATGGCTGGGATCCGGATGTGATTCGCTACACCGGCTTCGCACCGAAGCCTGATAAGTTCTACGGCAACCAAGGGGGCTGGGAAGGTTATCGATTCGGCGGTGCGCACCCGAGCATTATGAATATTTTGAAGGCAGACTGCAGCGTATCGTCGCTCAGCTACAGCATTGACGGCACAGTCTTCAATAACATGGGAACACGTGACGGCGCGGAAGTGATTCCCGAACAATAGCCGTCATCTTTGCGGTCTCGACCGCAGGCTTGACCATCTCAATCACTCTGTCTGTCGGCCTCGCATCAGCGCGGCCGACGGATTGTTTTTTGCGTGACGATTGTTACGGGTTCGGCACAAGTTCGCGGAACTTGGCTTCATCCACTTCTTCAATCTGGCCCAGCGTTCCGCCGACATAACGCTTGCCGTCGACGCCGTCTTGTTCCCAAGCGAAGACTGCGATGCTCCCAGGCATCACGCTCTTTTGTTGGAAACTGAACTTGTACGGTTTCTTATCTCGGGACGAGATAAACAGCGCGTCGACATCTTTGATGCCGAAAGCTTCCAGTTCCGTGGTCGGTTGTTTGCGAATGAACTCCTTCAACTCCTTTTCATCCGCGGGACTCTTGCCCCGATGTTGTCCGACATAGCGACCGTAATAAACGGCCAGCGGTTTCAAGTTCGAGGATTCTCGCTCGGCCTGAGGTGCATTGTTGCTGCATCCTCCAAGCAGCAGTGTACCGACAAGGCAAACGAGAGAGGCCAGGCATAGAGTTCTCATGGTTCTCGGGCTTCGTGATGGGGTGGGTTGGGGAAACCGAAAGAGAAGCATGCAGAATATATACTCGGCGAGCCCCCAATTACAACGTATTGGACTCGTCGCAAATCCTCCCGGTGCCGGCGAGGGTAGCGCCGGGAGCAGTGGGGTCGCTTCGGCTTAATAGCGGATCATGCAGTAGAGGGCTCGAACACCGTCGCGCCAGCCGATCTTCTTCCCTTCGTGGTAGCTGCGGCGATGGTACCGAATCGGACGCTCGTAAAAGCGAACGCGTTTCTTGGCCAGCTTCACGGTCAGTTCGATCTCGATACCGAAGCGGTTCTCTTTGAGGTTCGGAGCCAGCTCGGCGATCAATTCGCGTCGTATGACTTTGTAACAAGTCTCGACGTCGCTCAAGTAAAGTCCGGTGCGCAGGTTTGTGAAGCGAGTGATCCAGCGATTCACGGTCACGTGCCACAGCGGCGGAACTTGCCGATCATGATGTCCGTAGCGAGTTCCGTAGACCACATCGGCTTCACCTTCGACGATCGGTTGAATCAAAAAGCGAAAGTCGTCGGGGTCGTACTCTAAGTCGGCATCCTGCACGACGACGGCAGTTCCTGTCGCATGTGAAAAACCGGTGCGCAACGCGGCTCCTTTACCCCGATTGTGATCATGCAGAATGATCTTCAAGTCATCTGCGGCTGCGAGTGAGGCGAGCTTCTCGCGCGTGCCGTCGACGCTGCCGTCATCCACCAGAATGATTTCCAGCGGCAACTGAGTGCGACGAACGCGCTGAATCACATCCAGCACCGTATTCACTTCGTTGAACACGGGGATCACGACCGACAATCGGAAATCGGGAGGCAATGTATAGATGCCTAGTCTTCGACAGACATCGCTCGTGAGCGTCTCCTGCAAACGAGATACATCAATGCCGCCGAGCCGCTCCGGAAAAGGTGATCCATCTTGTGCTTGCATGTTGTGTGCGCTTGCGCCGGCGGCTCGATCGAGTGAAGAGGAAGGACTATAAGACATGTCACGCGATTGTGGAAAAAATGTCAGGTAGTAGTTGACACTCCTGGGATCGCCAGTATCTTGACCGATCTAGAGCCGCACCGCGAGTAGTCGTCATCTGAGTTTGATTTCAAGTTAGCGTCAGTCGTTAACTTACGCTTATCACCAACCGAGCGTTCATTCCGCTCATCCTACTCGACACTCCCGTTCATCACCCTCATATCACCACTCACCATTACAGCAAGCGCTGTCGCGACAGGAGTCGCGGAGTTCGTAGAAGTTTCTGGTACCGCCTCAAGTCGATTTGCTTTTGGAACTCGGGCCCCAAGTCTGATCGATTTGCAGAGCAATCCAGTGCAGGGACGGCATTTGGACTAAGGAAAGCCCGCTGTTGATCAGGCGACCGGCAGGGAATTCAGCCGGAGATCATCGGTGTCTACGAACTTGACCGGCAAGGAACGCTGGAACTTGGCGGCAGGATGCCGCCACTTTTTTCTCTTCCGATTCGCAGGCCGATCGCCTGCAGTATCATGAGTCGGGTCGCCTTTGCCTTTCCTTAGCCACAGAGACGCTGCCCATGCTCGCTTTCGATTCCTTCGGCAGACTTCGTCGTTCCCTCTCCGCGTTGCAGCCTTTCATTCTGCTGATCATCATCGCCGCCATGCTGCCGATTCACACGGCTCAAGCGCAGACTGCTGACCAGAAGAATAGTGAGTCCCCAGCATCGCAGACTCAAGGTACCGTGATCGATGTCGGCGCTGCACGGGTCGATGTTACGCCGGACTATCCTGTGCGGCTTTCCGGCTTCGCCGTCCGCAAGACGGAATCGGACGGCGTATCGCAACGCATTTACGCGAAAGCGCTCGCCTTCGGTAGTGATGCTGAGCAACCTGTCGTACTGATCACGCTCGATAACCTCGGCATTCGCACAGCCATGGTGAACGAAGTCGTCAGCCGGCTGGAAGCAAAGGCAAAGCTGTCTCGCGATCGCTTCATCGTCACATTCTCGCATTCACACTGCTGCCCGAAAGTAAGCGGCTCGGCAGACAACATCTTTGCTATGCCGATCAGTGCAGCGGATCAGGCGCACATCGATCAATACACGCGGCAATTGACCGATGCGCTGGAATCGGTCGCGCTGGCCGCACTGGCTGACCGCAGTCCTTGTCGATTGTCATGGAGTGTCGGTTCGGTAGGTTTCGCCAAGAACCGTCGTCTGAAGGACGGTCCCGTCGATCACGATCTACCGGTGCTCGTCGTGCGTCGAGCTGATTCAAGTGTGAAAGCGGTGTACACGACCTATGCTTGTCACTGCGTGACTCTTTCCCACAATCTCATCAGCGGCGATTGGGCAGGTTATGCGCAAGACGCGATCGAGCGTCGCTTCCCAGGCGCGATCGGCTTGGTCTCGATCGGTTGCGGCTCCGATTCGAATCCGTCTTCCGGTGTAACTGGTGACAAGACGGATATCGCCGCGGCGCAAGGACTGCAAATCGGAGATGAAGTCGCCCGACTAATCGCGGCTGGCATGCAGCCCGTTGTCGGATCGCCGCGCACGACATTCAGCTCGATCGGTCTCAAGTTCGCATCGGTGCCGACGGAAGAAGAGCTCAATGCGCTCGTCGCTAAAGGAGGTCCCGCGGGCTACAACGCGCAGACTCAGCTTGATCGCCTCCGCCGCGGTAAAACGCTGCCGAGCTATCTCGACTATCCGATTCAAACGCTCCGCTTCGGTGATTCGCTGTGCATGGTCTTTCTCGCCGGCGAAGTTTGTGTCGACTACTCGTTGCGGCTGAAACGCGAGCTGGAAAAGTCTCGCATTTGGTTGCATGGTTACAGCAATGACTTCGGAGCCTACATTCCGTCCGAACGATTGCTTGGCGAAGGAGGCTACGGTGCAGGCGCAGAGATTCCATACTTTGCGTTGCCTGATAAGCTCGCGACCGGTTTGGAAAGGCAGATTGTTGAAGAGGTCAAGCGGCAAGTTCCGCCGGCTTTTCATCCTGCCGGCGGCGCCGGTGGTTCCAAGCCGCTTGATCCGGAGGCATCACGCCTGAAACTGCAAACGCATCCCGAGTTCGAAGTGCAGCTCGCGGCCGCGGAACCGCTCGTTTCCGATCCGGTGGCGATCGATTTCGGCCCCGACGGCGAGTTGTGGGTGGCGATGATGAGCGACTATGCGCATGCCGTCGATGATGTGTTCACTCAGACCGGCCAAGTCCGCCGCTTGCGCGATTCCGACGGCGACGGACGATTTGATCAAGCCGACACGTTTCTATCCGGCTTGCGTTTTCCCACTGACGTCAAAGTCTGGCGATCCGGTTTGATCGTTTGCGATGCGCCTGATGTCATCTACGCAGAAGATACAGACGGCGACGGTAAAGCGGATGTGCGTCGAGTGTTACTGACAGGATTCGCGACGCATAACGCACAGGCTCGCGTCAACAGTCTGCGCTGGAGCCTCGATAACTGGATGGTTGTTTCGTGCGGATTGTTCGGCGGAGTAATCACGACGGAAAAAGGAGAGCAGATCGATCTTTCGAGCCGCGATTTTCGATTCCAACCCGACACCGGCAAGATTGAACCGATGACCGGTCGCACGCAACAGGGGCGAGCTCGCAATGATTGGGATGATTGGTTCGGATGCGACAATGGAACCCTAGTTCGACATTATCCTTGGCCTGAGCAACTTGCCGCAAGAAATCCGTTTGTGGCTTCGCCGCCGACCGGTGTTTATGTTCCTTCGGGACCAGGCGCCGGATCGCTCTTTCCGGCCGGCGACTTGGTGCTCTTCAAACTTTCGGGCTCCGGAGGCAAAGCTACATCGGCCTGCGGGCTCGATCTCTATCGCGACGAGTTGCTCGGCGCAGCCTGTAACAACAACGCATTTGTGTGCGAGCCGGTGAATCAATTGGTTCATCGCGAAGTGTTATCGCGAGACAAAGGTGTCGTTCGCGGTACGCGATCAACGGATGAAGCGAACTCTGAGTTCCTTCGCAGCACCGATAGTTGGTTTCGCCCGGTCCAAGTGCGCACCGGGCCTGACGGCGGCTTGTGGGTCGTCGACATGTATCGCTACGTGATCGAACACCCCAAGTTCATCCCGGACGAAACCAAAGCCGAACTGAATGTCTTTTCCGGCCAAGGACTCGGCCGTATCTATCGCGTTGTCCCAAAGGGCACGCAGACCAAGCCGATGCTGTCGCTGTCGAAGCTTGATAATTCGCAACTTGGTCGTGCCATGGACACCGCTAACGGAACCGTGCGCGATCTCGTGCAACAGATGTTGTTGTGGCGCGATGCAAAAGAGGTCGCGGGCGAACTCGAGAATTTGGTGACTGAGGGCAGTACGCCGGCCGTGAGAGTCTCGGCACTGTGCACACTCGCAGGTCTGCAATCGGTGAAGCCGAAAGTGCTCATCGCCGCTATGCGCGATGTTCATCCTGCCGTGCGACGGCATGCAGTCCGTCTCTCGGAACCGCAGGTCGAACAGTCACCGGAGTTGCTCAGCGCTGTGATCGCCGCTGCTGATGACGCGGAGTTTGAAGTGCGATTCGCCGTCGCAGCCGCCCTTGTTGCGGCATCGGACTCGCGTGTTCCCAACGCGCTGGTTCGATTGGCGGCCGAGTCTCGCGATGCCTACATGACAGCTGCAGTTTTGTCATCGGTGCGGACTGAAAACATCGCCGTCATCTGTGATGCCGTGTTTGCTGCAGATGGTCCGGCCAATCGATCGATCTTGCGCGACCCGTTGATCGACACTGCTATCGGCCTTGGTGATGCGGCTCTCATCGGAAAACTGTTCGACCGTGTGACCGTGTCTTCCGGAACATGGGAAGCGTGGCAATTGAAGTCGACCGCCCGCTTGCTCGATGGTATTGAGCGTCGCGGCTTCGGTCTCGAGCCAACGCTGAGCGAAAAGTGCCGCGAACGACTAAGTGACATGCTGGATCGAGCTCGTCGCATTCTGGCCGAGAGCGAAATCTCCCCCGCGCTGAAGAAGAACGCTCTGTTGCTTTTGGCTCGGCCCGGCAAGGCTTGGGGTGGTATGATCACTGCCCAGCAGTCTACGGCCGACGGTGATCTGCTTGTTTCGCTCGTTTCGTTGCAGCAAGCCAACGATGTTCAAGGGGCGGCTGCGGATGCATTGGTACGTCGAGCTGACGAGTCCGAGATTCGCAAGCTGCTCAGTCGCGCGGGCACTGCGACTCCGACAATCAAGCGACAGATTCTCGAAGCGGCACTGAGTCGCGGAGCTTGGTCTGCGATCATCGTGGAATTGCTCGAAACCAAGCAGTTGCGCGCGGCTGATATGGATGCTGCGCAGCGCGAACGATTGCTCAGCGGCCCGAATGCTGAATTGCAGCCGCGTATTGCCAAGATCTTTTCGGAAAGCAACCCGGCGCGAACCGCTGTAATCGAAAAGCATCAACCGGCTCTGCAGCTCAAGAGCGATTTGCAAAACGGCAAGCTGCTCTATACGAAGCGCTGCATCGCTTGCCACGCAGTCGCCGGTGAAGGTGCGGACGTAGGTCCGAACTTGGTCGCGCTGACTGCCAAGTCGGTGCCGTATCTCTATTCGGCGATTCTCGATCCGAACAAAGAAGTCGACGGCCGCTATCAAAGCTATACAGCGCTGACTGCCGATGGTCGAACGATCACCGGCTTGCTGGCCGGAGAGTCGGCGGCCAGCGTGACGATTCGCGAACAAGGAGGTAAAGAGCACTCGTTGCTGCGCACGGAGCTCGAGCAACTAAAAGGTACCGGCAAGTCGCTGATGCCCGAAGGCTTAGAAGCGGAACTCAGCGATCAAGATCTGGCGGACTTGATCGGATACGTCTTGAACTTGAAGTAATTCAATCCAAGGTACGATGTTCATCTTGAAACCTTCGGCAGAATCCGACTTGCGCGATCTTGCCTATCGGCCGAGCGCATCGGCCGTGGATGCTGCCGATCGCGTTAACACCGAAATCGCCTCGCACACCGTAAGAGTACCAGCTTGGCTTTGGTATCTGGTAACGTTGTTTCCCGCTTACGCTACGGCTCTGGCGTACGCGAGTTGGTTTCTGGCCTGGATCATTTTGGGCCGACCGCCTGTACCGAACGTGGATGATCCCAAGTCGATTCACAGCCTCGTAACGATATTGACCACCGTCAGTGAAATCTCGCTCAGCGTTTCACCGATCCTCCTGCCGGTGATCTTCTTTCTCGTCGCCTACTATCCGACTCGAGGCAAAAGGCGCACGGCGGTGGTCGTGTTGCTGATCCTGTTTTTCGCAGTTCTTTACACTTGCCTGATCGCGTTGCTGATGGCGGATCCGATCCGAGTGATGGAATGGATCGGAGATTAATTGGCAGAATGTAAGTGCACGGCAAAGTCCGATCGCCCGCATCCCACGTTCATCGGCTTGTTGAATGGAAGAAAGCGGAACGGCGCGAGCGGTCCGGTTCTTCAGTATTGATGGTGCATTACCGGACGGCTTGCGCCGTTCCGCTCGTATGGATCAACATGCACCGCTTCGCGGTTCCTCTCCGTAATGAGGTTCCGTTCTTTATTAAGCCAAGAGGGCTTCGATAGTAGATAGATCTTGTGTGTCGAGCGACAGATCGCCTGCTGCGGCTGTTTCTTCGACTTGATCGGGCCGCCTTGCGCCGACGATGGCGGCAGTGACTTCCGGTCGCTGCAATGCCCACGCGATGGCAACGAAGCGGGCGTGCGACCGTGTTTAGCGGCGTCCGGCTTCAGCCCTTCGACGATCGCATGTTCTTCGACAGCTTCGGCTGGTTGAAATTCGGATCGGCGCGGCGATGATCTTCTCAAGGCTAACTTCACCAACCGTTGGCCATCACTTTGCCGGTCAGCATTCCCTTTTGCATCGGACTGCCAAACGATGACACCGATTGATACGTGCCGCAGTAGGGCCAGTGTTTCTGCTTCGATGCGCCAGGCCAGCATGCTGTAAGGAGGTTGAAGCGACGCGATTTCGCCGTACGGTCGGATGCGTTCAAGAAGTTGCGGAGCATTAATTACTTTACCGCCAGAAGCGAATCTTGCCGGCGAATGAGCGACTGCTCGCTTGCCAGCCTTCTTCGATATCACCTCTTCGGTTGCGGCCAGTGGATCTGATACAGATCGATGACGTCCACACACCAGGCGTTCAAACTTGCATCCATTCCAGCAAGATGCTTTCCCGTTTGAGGCACGGGAACAGTTGACGATCCGCACCCCAGCGTTCGCGCCTGGTGGCGATGATCGGCCGTTGCTCAACCCTTGATCGCGGCCTACGACTTCTTCGCAGTGCCCGAGTCCGTAGGCGAGGCGGCGTCCCATCGATCCAGTTGATGCCGAGATCAGAACGCGCGGAATGCGGCTATCGGTCATCGTCCTGTGGTCCCCAACCAGACGCCAGTTGCCTCCTCCGATCGCCCCGTCCAGCCTACATAACGGAGTCAACTCAAGATCAGTTTTTGCCAAATCGTTTGGTCTGCATCTCAGCGGGTGGCTCAGCAATGATGGGAAGCAAGTGAAAGTTGAGGTCGGTGTGATAACGAGCTGCGCGTTACTTCATCTCGTGAACGCGGATATTGAACTCGGCCCACATCGGTTTTCAACGCTACGGCAGGAGCCAGATACCTTCCGGTACCGGAAGCCGGATCGTTATCGGTGAAGTCCAGAATCAAAGCGACATTAGGGGTAATGGCGGACATGATTTCCTTCACCGATGATCACCACATCATTCCCGATCATCGAGTTTGAAGAGCTTCGCCGAACTCGTCGCCGGTGATCCGAGAAATTTATTGACTTTCTTACCGTCTTTTTCAGAAGTTGCTTTCTCGCCGACCAAAGCAAATGCATCCTCCGCCCTTTGCTGGCGTCATATCGCCAGATCCATGACGTTGGGCAGATCGGTTCGTACGCAGGCCACATGCTGATAGCCGCACTTTGACCCTTGTTGCAGGAGGCGAACCGTCGGTGATATGCTTCGATCGATACTGGATACCGGAGTTGTTGGTCGCATTTGCAGCCGGAATGAAAGGCGGAGATCGAGATTTTAGCGAGCCTTCCTTCAGATGATGAAAGTATTGCCCGCGGCGGATTCTCCCGGGTGGTCTCGCCGTGAATCGCGCTCCGTCCTTAACGCTCCACAACTGGGTCTGCGTCAGCCATGGGAATGCTTTGCCGTTGAAGATCGCCTTCATGTCTTTCAGTTAGCCAGGGCTGTTTCAGGATCGGCAGCGAACGTGACGCTCAAGCCGGAACAGCGTCCGGCAGACTCAGAACAATGCATCGACAGGCTGGAACATGAATCGTTACTCGCCGCCCGTACGGTAGAGATAGGTGCCGGGCCTCGATTGCCCGCAAATCGGGTGCGGCGTCTCAACCGGCGGCGGTCTTCGATGTTATCTCGGTAGAGAAGGGTGGTATTCTGCGTCAGTTAATTTGCGAGTTCTGGCGTCCTCGGGAGGCCGGGCGTTCTGCAGTGACCGGGAAGGTGTTGATTTTGAATATGCAGGAAACTCTCTCGATCGTTTGGCGGCGGCAAGGGACCTGGCTCGAGCCGCTGACGCGATCGGGCTAAGCCACGCCGTTCCGTTCGGAGGTAGTTATCGATCATCGTTTCATCCTCTCCGCTGCATCAACTCCGGCTTACGTCGCATCCTCGTGACCCAATACAAGCGTTCAGCCTCGATCGGCACATCAACCAACCTCCGGCTGGCGACAATACTGCTGCGCGGAACTGGGGAATACATTGACGTCGTGCCGCCGCCGCTGCATCGACTGAACAGTGGTATCAAGGAACGGCCGATGCAGAGCAAGCGCTTTGCGATCGAAAAGATCGATACAAGTATGTGCTGATCTGGCCGGGGATCACATCTACAAGATGAACTACCGGGGCGGTGATCACCGTGCCTGCATGAACGCATGGGTGCAGACCTCACCATCGACGGCACAAAAGTCGATCGCGAATCGGCCAAGCAGTTCGGTGTGATGCAAATTGATCCGGATCAACGTGGTTGATTCAGGAAAACCTGCCAGAAGACGAAGATGATCCCGGGCGATTCGGTATGCTTTGGCTTCAATGGGAATCTATGTCTTCACCGCTAGATTCTTGTTCGAGCAGCTCTGCCGGTACCACCGACCCCGGCGATCACGATTTCGGCAAGAACATCATCCCGTCGATCATCGACGAACATCGCGTCTTCGCCTTTCCGTTCAAAGACGAGAATCGCAAACAAGGCCTACTGGCGCGATGTCCGGAACTCTGGATGCTTACTACGAAGCCTGCGACGGATCTGATCGGTATCGATCATGAACACTCTACGACAATCGCTGGCCGGTACACTTTCTGCAACCGAATCTTCCTCCGCCTAAGTTTGTCTTCGGCAGTCACGGCGATTCGGATCGCCGTAATCGGGCAGCTCATTGGCATCGTATGTCAGGGGACGGTGATCGGCGGCGGCAGCGTGCGTCACGCAGCGTGATCAGTCCGAATGTGCATGAAAACAGCTACGCACAAGTCGATGACAGCATCCTATTCGAAGGTGTCGAAGTCGGGCGTCGGCTCGAGTGCGTCGCGCGAATCATCGATAAACGAGTCGAATCCAGCCGGGATGGAAATCGGTTACGATTTAGAAGCTGACCGCCAACGGTTTTACGATCAGCCCTTCGGGGATCGTCGTGATCCGGAAACGCTCTTCTGGAAGGACCCGGAAGAGAATTCGGCGACCTGACAATCGCGCGGCCTGCGTTTTTGAGCAATTGAGAACGCATTAACCAGCGGAGCAGGATAACGTGCCTCGAATACTCTGTTTTCCTACTCAGGCTTTGCGTCGGAACCGTCCTGTTAGTGATGGGACTGATGTTGGGGTATTTTTCGGGCGGCAGCAGGAGTGGTAATGAAGTTGTTGACCGCGAGCAGTTCCTTTAACGCCGCAACTTATCGGGTGGACCAGTGAGTTTGCGGGGGATGTTTCAAAGTATCAAACGGAATTGACCTCTACCAGTGCTCGCGTCAAGGCGATGATGTTCCGCCATGAGATCGGCTCGCGCCGCAAGATCGTATGCCGCGACAAATCGGCACAGAACCGTCTCGATTCGGCAGAAGCTCGACTGGAATCAGACCCATCCAGATCGCCGACTATTTGACCGAGGCACGTACAGACGGCTTGACCGGCTTAGCCGATCATAAGGCAACTGATCAAACGCTGGACGAACTCATTACAGCTTAGCGACCAAAAAGCAATCGTTCAGTTTATTGCTGATCGACATCGATCACCAAGAGCATCAACGATACGTATGGGCATCCAGCGGGCGATACAGTCCTAAAAAAGGCGGCCAAAATCTTACGCGGAATTTCGCGATGCGGCTTGCGTTGCGCTACGGCGGAGAAGAATTCGCCGTGCTCACTCTTCTACCATTGACCGATACGGCGGAATGAAGCGGCCGTGTGTGCGAGCCGAAGTGGCGGGGCAAGGTTCGTGCATGAATCGACTCGCATTCCCGTATCGCTCAGTGGCGGGCCTCGATGATCGCTGCCGTTAATAAAGCCCGGTAAAATTGGTGCGTCGCGGCAGCGATGAAGCGCTGTATGCATCAAGCAAGGCGGGCGCAATCGTGTTCACTTGCATGACGGTACCGATTGTCGTTGAGTCACGAAGACCGCCGCCGCTTCGATCGAGTCGAACATGCGCCGACACCCGGCAGATCGATATCAGAAGCGAGTTCAGGATCGTTGGATCGCATCGTAATCGAAGAATCGCGTCGCGTGGCGGGCGTCAGGCAGGCCTAATATTCTGTTATAAACGCATGCCCGCAATACAGGGCCTATCGCGTTGTCGTTCTCGGTTCCGGATTTGCGGCGGTTTGTTGAAAGCGGATTCTCAGTCGTTCCGGATTGAGCGTCGCCCTCGTCGACAAAGCCGGGCACCTGCTTTGCCATCGGCGAGTCACCGACACCGCTGGCTGATTTCTTGTTAGACAGATAAGCGATCGATTTCAGTTGCCTGAACTGAAACCACTGGCCCGTTAGAGGAAGCTGGTGCCGAGCTACACCTCAGTTGCGGCTTGCGTGCAGAAGCAGAACTGGCTATTACTCACATCGTCCACAGCAAGCCTTTGCTGAATCTGTCGTTCGATCCGATCACTGTTGGTTTCCTGCGAGTGCAGCGGTGATGAAGTCAGCGATACGCATTGGATGCGCTTGCGATGTAGATCAGTAAGCTGTCGGCAATGCGAAGCTTACGGCACCGAAGTCTACGAAGAGGCTATTCCATCGTCGATCAACCCGCACGGTACGGTGATGGCTGGAAGCTGTCGATCGCCTCGGCCGACGATTCGATCGTGCTTCATGCACCGGGATTGGCTGGTCGATGCGAGCGGCGGCGGAGGGTGATACGCAGGCTTGCGGGGTGGAAGACGCCAAGCGAGTCTCTGCACACGAACAGGAGCGTTGTTCGCTATGCTCGCGAGCGGATCGATGACTGAGCACCTGGCAGAGCATCCGGCTGTCCGATAGAAGATGATCCATTTAACGGAGATGATGCGGCTCAGCATCAGCTAATGCTCGATGACGGCTGGGTTTGGATTGCTGCGATTTTCATGCGGCATGCCTCGGTAGGCTTAGTCAAACCACCGATCGTTGGCCGGGTGCGAACCAAACAGAGGAGCGAAACGCGAGTGGTGGCGAAGGCTGCTTGGCGGCATATCCGTCACGCTGGCGGAGCTCATGAAAAAATACGGAGTCGTCAGTCCGATGAATCGCGAAGGACAATAACCGCGTTGGGATGGATGCCGCGCGTAAGTCGACTGTGAGTCGTGGAGCCACGACGGCGATGGTGGCATTACCGCAGTACGGTCGGCGTCATCGATCCGCTGCAGTACGGCATCGCGCATGGTTTTGTGGGGTGTGAAGCGCGCGACTGAGATCCTGCTTGGCACTCCATCAGCGGGCACGAAGAGCAACGAGTTGACGGAAGCGTATGGGGGAGGAACGTCATTGCGAGGGTGCGGTGGATCGATTCGATCATGTATCGCTCTGCTTCGCAGCACTCGATGAATTTGATCTCTTCACGGCCGTCTGTTGTTTGCCCCAAATTGCACACGGTTGCCGGAAACAGAGATGAGCAGGGGCCGGTATGCGAATCCTGATTCCTAAGAGTCGATCGCGGTGGGCGGCAACGGTCGAACAGGCGCGGCTCGACTATCGACGATCACGGCAAATCGTTCGGGTAGACCGTCAGCGGCGTCTCGAGTCAGCGGCCGCACGGCGACTTCGTTGATTAGCTGCGGGGTGAGATCGCACCCTGGAATCGGATCAGTTGCTCGATCCGAGCTGCAAAAATCGTTTGGCTCATAAGCTGCTCCCAAGGAGCGAAATGTGCCAGCACAGGCACTTAGCATCAGCAGGCTTAGGGGCCATTCCAGAACAGGGACATTTGAGGCACAATGTCCGCTGCCCGAAATCAGGCTGAAAACGACTTTTTAAGGAGCTGAGCGAAAGCTCGGTCGAAACCCCGGATGAGTACCGAAAGCCCTCTGAAAATAACCCGGAGTTCCCCGAGAAAAACGCCCCTTCCGAGCCTGCCGCGGCGGTCGGTGCCTCCGATGAAGTAGAAATGGGGTTCGATCGTTCGGATTATTCGCCGGAGGATTTGAAGGCGGCGCCAGCGACTTGAAGCACGTCCGCAGGCAGCAGAGTATGCGCATCGGTGACACCGACCTCAGGTCTTCATCACCTGGTCACAAAGTCGTCGACAACTCGATGGACAAAACCATGGCGGCTTCGCCAGATGATCTCCGTCACGATCAATACCCGACGGTTCTGTCACGGTGGAAGATGACGGCCGCGGTATTTCATACGTCGTCATGCTCAGCTCAGTGAGCAGTTCGGGCGCGACCATGAGCACCTTGGAAGGTGGCGATGGCCAGTGCTCAAGTTCGGCGGCAAATTCGAAAAAGAAAGCCTGCCAGACATCCAGTGGTCTGCACGGCGTCGGCGGCGACGGTCGTCAACTTCCTATCGCAATGAGTGCGAAGTGGAGGTCAATCGCGACGGTTTCGTCTGGACGCAGCTACGAACGCGGCGTGGCGATGACTCCGGTGCAGAAGGCAATCCTTCCAAACGACACAGGACAAGGCCAAAGCAGCCGGACAGGGCAATCTTCCCGAACACCAAGTACAACTTCGATACGCTCTACAAACACATGCAGGAACTCGCGTTCTGAACAGCGGCGTTCGCATCCGCTTCCATGATCAGCGCAGCAACGAAGGGGATGAGTTTTGTGCGCAGAGCGCGGCATTATCAGGTTCGTCAGTACTTGAACCCGTTCGAGCGATGCGGTCCACCCCGATGTGATCGTTATCGAAGGCAAGACCGACGATACCGCTTATAAAGATTGCACTCAGTATTCGACCGAGTGCCGGAAAACCTGCAGTCGTATGTCAACAACGTGCATGCGATCGAAGGCGGAACGCACGTGGCCGGGTTCGATCCGGCGGCGCGTACGCTCAACAACGCCCCGGCAAAAAAGCCTCTTCCAAAAGATTTGATGCCGGAGGCGATGACTTCCGTGAAGGTCGACGGCCGTGATCAGTCTCCGAGTGGCTCATCCGCAGTTCGGCGGCCCAGACGAAGACCAAGCTCGAAGCGCCGAAGTGGAAGAGATCAAGCCAGCACAACCGTAGGCGAAGCCTGCAAAATGTGGAAGAGAATCCCCGCAATGCGAAGCTGATCGAAGAAAACGCGCTTGCCGCAGAAGCTCGCGAAGCGGCGCGTAAGCTAAAAACCTACTGCGTAAGCGGAAAGGACGCGGCGGGCGGCGGCAGGTTGCCCGGTAAGTTGCGAGACTGTATCAGCGGCAGATGGAAGAATGCGAACTCTACCTCGTCGAAGGTGATTCGGCAGGCGCGGGCTTGGAAAGTGGACGTTTCCGCGATTATCAAGCCATCCTGCCTCTCTGCGCGGTAAAGATCATCAACGCGTACAAGAGCCGCGAATAAGGTGCTCGCCAACGAAAGTGCAGAGCATGATCCAGGCGATCGGCAGCGGCGGTATCGGTACCGACCAGGACATTGGTAAACGTCGGTACAGCAAAGTCATATCATCATGACCGACGCCGACGTCGACAGCGGTTCCCATCCGCACGCTGCTGCTCTGCTTCTTCTATCGACGAATCATACCAGCTCGTCTTGACGGACACGTCTGCAGCTCAACCTCCATTGTTCCGCGTGCTCAAAGGCAAGGATCGCTACTACGTTCCGGTCGAAGAAGAGATGAAAGGCCAGTTGCTCGAAAAAGGATTGGTGGCAGTTGGCTGGAAACCAGATCAGGAAAGCGCGTCGAAGGAGACGCGATGCGAGCTCTCTGCCGTACGCTGGCCGGTATGGAAGAAGCTTTGGTGGCTCTCGAACGCCGCGGTAGCCGGCTCAAGGCCCAGCCCTTTTTTTTTTTTTTTTGTCGCATGGAAGAGAATCCGCCTCGTATGCCGATTTTCCGGCTGACCGTCGGAGACAATTTGCATTGGTTCTCAATGCTCGCGAACAGCTCAACGAGTTTCTCTGCAAAGCAATGTGACGGTCGATGCGCACGGCGAAGAGGTCGCGGATGCGAACGGTTCGGCCAACAGTTCAACCGGTCTTGCCGAAAATCCGCTGTGCATCTGGATGAACTACATGAGATGAAGACGATCAACGCCGGTTTGAAGCAGTTGAAACGCACGGTTTCACGATCCAGGATTTCGCACAAGAACAGCGAACGGGAGCGACTGGAAGCGAAATTCGGCTACATCGCGAAGAGCGCGATCGGCATCGAAGACTTGAGAGCGCACGGCGCGCAGTACAGGCTGCGGCGAAAAAGGCTTTGCAGGTCACTCGCTTAAAGGCTTGGGTAAAATGAATCCGGAAGAGCACAAGAAACGACGCTCGATCCGACCAACGCACCCTGGTCAAGTCACGCTCGCCGATACCGCAACCGCCGACGATATTCCGCGTGCTGATGGGTGACAAAGTCAGTACGACGTCGCTTCATCAGCGAAAAGAACGCGGCTGGACGTCCGCAACCCGGACGTCTGGTCGCACCGAATATCGAAGCAGGAGTTCTCGAAAGCGGTACGCGCGAAGGCCGTCCGGGAATCCACCCCAACTTGTGGATGCAGTAATTCAACAGACCGCTTGCGCCGTTCCGCTGGAATTGGATCGAGAAGCCCTCTCGCGTCGAGTTGCGATTGCTGTGTGTTTGTGACTTCATTCGTGTCATTCTGACTGCGCAGCCGACCTGATCTCGAGGTCCTTCAACACCTATCGCTGCGACAATCAGGCCGAATTCATCGGCATAAAGCGATCAGAGCGCATGCCGCGTACAAATTTCTTTCGAATTGGTACGCAGAATGATTTATGGACTCGGCATCGAGACGCAAGCGTTGCGTCGATTCGGAGGAATGAACAGAGCGCGAAGAAACGCGATTGAGGGAGCCCGAGATGTTGCGGCAGTTGAGGATGTTGGCCTCGGTGGGAATGTTAGTCGGATTATTCTCGGCCACAGCTTCGGCCGACCATGGCAATTGGAAGTCGGTGCTGGGGAATGCAGACGAATACGAAGATGCCGCCGACGACTTTCACGATCGAGCTCGTTCGCTGCGCGATCCGTTGCTTGTGGAAGCGGCTGCCGCCTTCGAGGGTGCGGCTGAGAATCTGTACAAGAGCTTGAAGGCCAATCGACCCGAACCGGAGATTCTGGCTCTGCTGAATCTGAATCAAAACGCGTTGGCTGATGCGACGGCCGTTGTTTCGTATTCTGTTTCTATGCGTCGCGATCAGAAGCTAATTCAAGAACTCGAACGGGCCGCACAGTATTTTTCCGCGACAGCCGCTCAGGTGAATTCCATGCTGACGCGAGTCTCTCCGATACTCGGAACGCCGGTCGTCGGCCCGCAGGTCGTCGCCGTTCCAGTTCAACCCACGGTAATCGTCACGCAGTCCCCTTCCCTTTCCTTCAATGCACAATGGGGCAGTTTCGGCGCACCGATCGGAACGCAACCATCGTGTCAGTCGAACGGTAATTCTCTTCAATCGTTCGGACCGTCGTCTTATCCGTACTCGAGCAACTACGGCGGGTTCGTCGGCGGGAATCCCTATCAGGCGCAACCGCGTGTTACTCAGTCATACGGCGGAGTAAGCTACTTCGGCGGATCGGTGTCGCAGGCACCTGTCCATCACCATCATGTACCGCAGCAGTCGGTCATGCAGTTTCCGGCGCAGCAAGATCATCATGCCGGCAACATGAACGGTTCCGGCGCGGTGCACAACCACTCGTCGCATGGGACGACGACACATCAACACTCGCATTCCACCGGACTTCGATTCCGTTTGTCCGGCCATCCTTGAAAAGGACAGCCGGATCAAAGCGGGGGTGAACGCGACATCAAGAATCCGAGGCTGAATCGATTAGTTCGATTCGGCTTTCGCCTTTTCAAAGTCGCCGGCCGTAACCACGATCAAACGTTTAAGGTCGATGTACTTCTTCAGAGCCGCGTTGACTTCGGCAATCTTCAAGTCGGCAACTCGCTTTTCGAACTTCGCTTCGTACTCCATCGTGCGACCCGCAAAGATATTGCTGCTGATGATTTGAGCCAAAGCCGAATCTTCGGTACGACTGAGTTGCTCGTTCTGCAGATAGCCTTGCTGCGCCGACTCGAGCTCTTCAGCAGTAATGCCTTCCTTTTGCAGCTTTTCGAGTTCTTCCAGAATGATCGCTGCCAGTCGATCACGGTTGATCGGATTGGTGATCGCCGAGATCGTCAGCGTCGTACGCTTGTCGATCGGATGCGATGAGATTCCCGAACCGATGCCGTAGGAGAGCCCTTCCTGTTGGCGAACGCGATCGCCGAGTCGTGACGAAAGAGATCCGCCGCCGAGGATGAAGTTACCTATGATGAGGGCCGGATAGTCCGGGTCATCGTCGCGCATCTCGATTTGCTCACCGGCATAGTAAACAGCGTTTTCTTTGTCCGGAGTCTGAATCTCTTCGGTTCGACCCGCTACGTCGGTGCGAGCCGGCGAAGCGATGCGTTGGAATGTCACATCGGACTTCCATCCGACCAGAAACTTCTCAACAGCAGCTTCCAATTCCCCTTGATCGAAATCGCCGACCGCTACCAGTTCTCCGTTCTCTCCGTTAAGCAGTTCCGAATGGAGTTTGCGAATCTGTTCGACATTAACAGCCTGATAACGATCGATCCGTTCTTGCAATGTGGGTACATAGCGTATGTCGGATGGTTCGTACGGCGTCGAAATGCGTCGCTGCGCGACTGGGGCCAGTGCTCTTGGTTCTGTCAGTTGCGCTTGTATCCGCGTAACGGCCTGGCGGCGCATGATCTCCAGTTCCGCAGCATCGAGGCGCGGCTTGCGCAGTATCTCGCCGATCAGCGGCAGGATGTCCTTCAAGTATTCGCGTTTGGTTTCGAGCGAAACTTGAAGCAAGCCTGTCGTACCACCGAAGTTCAGTTTGGCCCGTAATTCATCGAGCTTGTCTTGCAACTGTTCGTGGTCCAACGATTCCGTGCCGCGTTGCAGCAACGAGGGGAAGAATTCAGCGGCCGTCACCAGCGGCGTCAGCGTCTCTTCATTGCCGTAACGCAAGGAGAGCTGCACGTTGACCAAGTTGCCGCGCGTCTTCTTCGGCAAGTAAGCGGTCTTAATGCCTGTCGACAACTTTCCGCGTACGATTCTTTTTTCGACTTCGATCGGATCGGGATCGAAATCTTCGCCGTGCTCGACATCGCCGCGGCCTTTGTATTCAGCTAGCAGTTCCTTCAGATCGGGTTTGGAGGGAACTTCGATGCGTTCGCTCTTCTCCGATGGTATGAAGAGGCCGACGGTGCGATTGTTGCGAGTGAAATACTTCGATGCGACTTGAGTCAGCTCTTCCGCGGTCAACGATTCGATGTAATCGCGGAAGAGGAAATAGAGACGCCAATCGCCTTGAGCGGCCCACTCGCTGAGTTCGATTGCAATTTCTTTTGAGTCGTGTGAACGGAGTTCGCGATCCTTCATGAACTGCGTTTTGGCTCGGGACAGTTCTTCAGCCGTAATCGGTTTCTCGGCTACTGTTTCGACCGATTTGATCAGTGCCTGGCGAGCGTCTTCGAGCGACTTCTCTTTGGACACTTCCAGTCCGAACATGGCCAAGCCCGGATCATGCAGCCCCATTGAGTAGGCGTACGACTGGCTGGCCAGTTCCGTCAGCACCAAGTCCTTGTACAAACGTCCGGCTGGTTCGGCGCCGTAGATGTAAGCCAAGAGTTCGACGGCGGCGAAGTCGCGATGCCCGCCGGCCGGCACGTGATACATGGTCTGTATTAATTGCGTGGTTCCGACTCGTCGCAACACGACCGTGCGTTCGCCGTCCTGTGCCGGTTCCGTCGTGTAGGTCCGATCGATCGGCGTTTCCGGCGGTTGAAGAGCGCCGAAGTATTTTTCGAGCAGCGCCACGCACTTCTCGTTATCGAACTTACCTGCCACTACCACCATGATGTTGTCAGGGCGATAGAATTTTCGATAAAACGCCTGCAAGCGATCGATCGGCACGCGTTCAATATCGCTGCGGTTACCGATGGTCGAGCGACCGTAGTTATGCCACTCATATGCCGCTGCAGTGACTCGCTGCATCAG
The DNA here is from genome assembly GCA_046349815.1 of Pirellulales bacterium. Taxonomy (GTDB): domain Bacteria; phylum Planctomycetota; class Planctomycetia; order Pirellulales; family Pirellulaceae; genus Aureliella. The sequence goes on from JAXMBQ010000010.1 coordinate 38,796, forward strand.
AACTCGAGATGGACTGTTCTCCCCGCTCTCGAACTCGCTGCGGACGACGGTCATTTCAGAGATCAGATCCTCGCCGCGAACGTAGCTGTTCACCAAGCGATCGGCTTCCAATCGAATCGCGAACTCGAGGTTTTCATCGGCCTGTTGAGGCGTAGCTGCCGGGAGCGTTTCGTAATAGTTCGTTCGATCAAGCCAAGTCGTTCCATTGAAGTCGGCGCCGCGCGACTTCATCAAGTCAGGGATTTTCTCGTGACTGGGAGTCCCTTTGAAGAGCCTGTGTTCGAGGAGGTGAGCCATGCCGGCTTCGCCGTAGCCTTCGTGCCGTGATCCGACGAAGACCGTCATATTCACCGTCACCATCGACTTGCTTGGATCCGGAAACAACAGCACTTGCGTGCCGTTGTCCAAACGCAGCTCGGTGATCCCTTCAATCGACGTAATCTGCTTTGCCATCGAATCTTCCGCTGTACAAGTTAACGCCGGCAGCATGCAAGCCGTCGACCAAACACAGAACCGCACAATGCCAGATACCCAGGTCATTCCATCACTCCCGGCTCATCGCATGAAAGGCCGACGAACACCCGAAATTTCGGTCGTCGGCCGAAGGCGTCATTCTAAGCCCGTCCCCGGGGAGAAGCGTAGGGGGAGTGACCGCCGAAGGCCTGATGGAATTACTGGCGTAGGCCTGCTGGAGTTGCAGCAAGAATTATTCAGCAACAATCTAAATCGATTGTGGCCGTATCCAATCGAATTAGAAATCGAGTTGGACTCGCATGGCAAAGGCATCGGTCTGACTGTTCAGCGCTCTGGCGGTCGGTGTGGGGAAGAAGTCGCGAGCCTCAGACCAAGAGTGAACATAGTTGAACACGGTCTTGCAGTAAGGGTTCAAGTACCAGTTCACGCCGCCGGTCAAATCCTGCAGCATGCCGCCGACGACATTGCGGTCCGTTACATCCAAGTAGGACCAACGCGCGGCGACTTCCCATGCACCCATGCCGCCGTCTTTACCGAAGTTGCGGAACGGTGTGACGCGGTCGATGGCTCCTGCCTTGCGATCATACGGACGATGTTCTCCGGTGAGGAAATAACCCACTTGCGAATAGGCTCCTCCGAACAAAAGACCCGGTTGCGCATCGCGAGATAGATTAACTGCCATCGCTTCGGTCTGCCATGACAACGGCCCTCGCACCCAGAGCGACTCGAGTCCGAACGTATTGATCGAGTTGACGTCGGTGATGTTTCCGGTGTCGGCGAAGAACGGGGTTCCGTTAAATGTGTTAGGCAGTCCGATGCCGCTGGATCCCGGTGAGCCCGTGGTTCCGAACTCACCGACGAAGATCTCGGGAATCGTGCGGAAGCGAGCGGTATCGCGAGGCGGTGCGTTGTAGTAGTAACCCGCTCCGATATGCAAATAGTCTTGGCCTTTGTCACCGCAGTACCACATGAGGTGAGTCAATCTGCCGGCCAAGCCGTTGCCGCCGTCGGTGCTGAGTGAACCGCCGAACTGATCTTGCCCGGTTCGGAAGTACGAGGCAGCCCATGTGGTCATCAAGTCATCGGTATTGTTGTAAAAGCCGATGCCGATATGTCGGAACGGATCGAAGGTTTGAAACAGCAGCGATCGTTCCATGAACGTCGTGTAACGGAAACTGCTGACCGTTTCCAAACTGAAAGGTTGTTTCCACTGTCCGACACGAACTGTGCCGAGATAGGGGATCTTGGTTTGTTCAACCCACACGTCAGTAAAGGTTGGACGTCCGAAGAAGCCGAAGTCCATTTGGACGAAGTAGTTCATCGTCTCTGTCACGGACCCTTTGGCGGATAAACGAGTGCGTCTGAAGTCAGCACCGTTTTCGATGCGTCCGTATTGATCGATCGATTCATCGGTTTGATGAAACAACACGGCATCTGCTTGAAACACGCCATTGATCTGAACGCTCGGAAGTTTCTTCTTCGCCGCATCGGCATCGTTGAGACGCTTTTCAAGCTGCGAAATGCGTTCAGTGAGCTCATCTTTTTTGGGTGAGGCTTGGTCCAATGCGCTGACGGGCAAAGTCGGCAGAACGGACGACGCGTAGCCGCTCGGCTCGGCTACTACACCGTTGCCCACAGCCGTCGAACCGTAGCCGCCGGATGTATAACCGCTTGCGTAGTATCCTCCATCACCATTAGTCGTTTCCTGACTCAGACCCTGACCTGGCACTGAGTACGGCGCTGAGGACGAATCGAAACTGGGGGGCGCTGTCGGCCGGCCTCCGAACTGCGCATCAAGCTGCGAGGCGGTCAAGGCCATTGCGAACAGCCCGGCTAAGATCGATACAGGGCGATTTATTTTCCTAAACATGTCCGTCTTTCCTCAAGCGACGACAGCCGACATCCGCTTCCGGCTCTACGGAGCTTTTTCGTCAGCCGCAAGGCTTGCCGAATAGGAATAATCCGACCTGTGTTATCACAATTAATGTTGCCGCAAGAAATTAATTGCAAGCATTGAAGAGTGGTGTCCGGCACAAGGTGCCTTTCACACAAAGTCGCCTTTCGCTCCTGCGAAAGGACGCCGAAGGTGCGGCAAGCGCGAACCGATGGATTTAGCCGCGCGGGTGGTGACGAGCTTTTGCAGGAGCACAAGTCGACATTCGAAGCCAATGTCGACTTTCGCTCTACGAAAGGTCGGTGTTGCATCGGTCGGGACAAATCAATCGATCTACCGGCGGGCGTCCCAATTGCGGTTTAGATCGACATGAGGAGTCGAGATCATCATTCCTGGAACGACTCGTCTCGGTTCCGGCCGTAGAGCGAAGACTTTCTGCGAGCGATCGCATTGAGGCAGGCCGCGCTGATCCTCAACGACTAACTCGGGACTTTCCTTCATCAATAATAGAAAGCCGTCATCTTCATAGGCGACTCGCCATGTAGCTTGCGTCGGCAAAGCGACTCGTCCGTCGGCACTTCGCAACTGCCTTATATGATCGTTCACCTTCGCAGCTCGATGAATCAGAATCGCGTCATGCGGATACTTCTCGAGCAACAGGCTCCAGTTCTCCGTATCGTCGAAGAATGCGATGTGCTCGTCGAGTACATTATCTTTGTACGCTACTTCGTATCGACCGTCGAAACTGACTTGAACTGCAGGATGGAGTTCCCAACTGACGTAGGCACCGGCGCGAAACGGTGTCAGAAGATTGCCCCGAAACTGGTGACGTTCCAGATAATCCACAGCTCCGGTCGGATAGAAGATCTCGTCTCCTCCAGGACCATCGATAATCGATGACTTGCCGAAACCGTGCCAGAGACTGAATCCGAATGCCACGGCGCTGATGCATTGTGCCATGACAATGCACTTCCGTTCGTACTGTCGAGTTCCTTTGATAATCGAATGCCCCAGCCGTGTTCGGCTGAGCCATGCCGGCACGTAAGCGATCCAGATCACCCCGTAAATTGCTCCATGACGAATGTGCTTGAGTGTCTCGAGTGCACACAGGCCGAGAGTCGGCAGTCCTCGATAGCATCGTCCTCGAGATTGCCTTACGATGAGGCCGACGAGGAAAAGAGACAGAGCGAACATGATCACCGTCTGAACGGGTTCATAAGTATGCCAGAGCGGTTTCCATTCGGTGATCGCAGGTCTAGCCATCGTCAGGCCGTGCAGCAGATAACTGATGTACTGCAAACCGTACGGATTGATAGGCAGAATACATATCACTCCGAAGCCGGCCGCTGCCAGATGCCAAGTCGCTCGACACGCTTCCATGCCGGAACGTGATTGGATGCGCACCAGTACCCAACGTTCGACAGTGTGAAACAGCAACAGGCCGATGCCTACGACGAAGCCGGCGTGAATGTTGAGCCACGCGAGCATCATGGCGAGCCAACCGATGACCCACAGTCGCCGGCCGCGCACATCGAGTTCCTGCAACCAGAGCTGAACAGCGATGAACACAAGCGTAAAGAGCGTGGCGCGAATCGTCGCAAAACCGACCCAGAAAAACGGGAAGACGGCGATTGAAAACAAAGCAAATAGGACCGGATGAGCTCCTCGCATTCCGGCGGTCTTATAGAGGAACCACCACATCAGTCCGCATAAGAACAATTTGAGGATGCTGAAACCGGCCAATCCCAAACCGCTCGATACAGACGCCCAATACAGCACCGCACCTGTCGCCCATTCATGGTGAACCGACGGACTGACGGTATCGGTATACGCAAACACATCGTTCTGAGGAAACTCTCCCGTGCGCACATATTCGCGATATAACGCCATCTCGTGAAACGCGTCATGCGTTACCAAACCCAGACGGGCTTCCAGCGCGAGGAAGCAACTTCCCAGCATGATTAACAACCACATCGATAGTCGGCGGCTCCGGCCTGATGCAGCGCAAGGTTTGGGTTCTTGAATCATCTTGAGCCGGTGTTGAGCGGTTGACCAGATGTTGTCTCGGAAGACCATACAGCCGCGACAGACTGAGAGCGGACGGAATTGCGGGTCTGAAAAGCTAGCATCCAAAGAGATGAACTCAGATCGATTTCAAACGCGGCTAGGATTAATAGAGAAGTGCTTGGCAAAGGAATGACAATTTTGCCGAAGAGGCCGAATATGCCGGTTTTGCGACGGTTTGCCCTGGACGGATCGAACCGTGATTTCCTAGACTTGCCTCGTCATTCTCGAAACGGCCGATCGAATGGACTCAACACTCGGTTCGAGAAAGATGTGGCGATCGGAGACGGTCTGGTGATTTGGAGGAATTGCCATTTCGGATTCGATCGTGGTGGAGTCTTCGACTGGTCCCAAGGACGCAAGCTTGCGTTTCGTATGAGGATGTGTCGGCGACTCTGAGGGTGACCCGGACTAACCACATGCCCTTCGCGGCGACAGAGAGTTGTCGCGCGTCGCGGTATTCGCTTGAGGAGTGTTCGAGCATGGAAGCTCGCTATCGCCGCCCCCTGTCGGGCATGGCTGTGCCGTTTCTCTGTCTCTTGGTCTCCGTCGTCGGCAATGCACATCCGGCCGCCGCTCAAGTCGGTCGCGGACGCAGCGTGGCTCATGGCGAGAACTTCATCGTCTTTGCTTCGACGCCGCAACTGGCGGAAGAAGTCGTTCGCTCAGCCGAACAGTGGCGTCGCGATCTGGCCGTGCACTGGCTGGGCCATGAACTGCCCAATTGGAGTCAACGCTGCCCGATCCATGTCACATTGGCAGCGAATCTCGGCGCCGGCGGTGAAACACGATTCACTCTGTACGGCGGCGCGGTCGGCAACTGGATGATGTCCGTGCAAGGAACGCCGGAGCGGATCATGGACAGTGTGCTGCCGCACGAAATCACCCACACGATCTTCGCCAGTCATTTCGCTCCGCTGAACAAACACGTTCCTCGCTGGGCTGATGAAGGCGCTTGCACGACAGTGGAGCATGCGTCAGAGCAGAACAAACACAAAGTGATGCTCAACCAGTTTCTGCAGCAAGGTCGCGGCCTCTCGTTTAATCGCATGTTCAGCCTCAAAGATTATCCGCGCGATATCCTGCCGCTGTATGCGCAGGGCCATGCAGTAGTCGAGTTCCTGCTGGCTCAAGGCGGACCGCAGACCTTTGTGAAGTTCGTCGAACAAGGACTGAAGACCGACAACTGGGAGCAGTCCGTTCGAGACCAGTACGGCTATGAGACGCTCGGCGAGTTGAAGGTCAAGTGGAACGATTGGTTGATCGCAGGTCGCAAAGAAGTCGATCTCTATGTCGCCGATTCCGTGGCTGCACAGCGCAGTCTTGGCCCAGTGGTATCTGCTGTTCCTGCCGTCAAAGCCGATCGCGATCAACCGGAAGGGCCAAGCGTTCTACTGGTTGCTTCCAGTGTTCCCGGAAGCGTGACGAAGGCATCGGACCCGCCGTCGCTATCCGCGTCGTTGCGTTCGCCTGCGAATCCAATCGGCTCGAGGGACACAATTGCGATGAACGACAGCTGGTATCGACAGCAACTGGCTCGTAACCTCCGACCGATCGATCGCTCAGGCAGCGTACCTCAGGCAGTGCCGCACGTCGCCATGCCGCTGCAACCTTATGCAATTCCTCACGAAGCTTCTCGACCGCAACCGCCGCAGCGACCGGCCGTACAGATTCTCGACGCGGGTAATCAGTGGGTGCGCTGAAAGGCGAGAGGACTTTGTACCACGCAGGGCACGAAGAACACGAAGGCAGGAAATCTCGCGATAACACTCGTCGTCTAATGTAAAAAGATTGCAACTCGCGGTAGCGGATTACAATGGCGACTCGGTCGAGCCGGTACGTACATCGGACGGATCGATCACGTAGTCTCTCACGACGCTGTACGTTCTGATCAGTCGTTCACTGCGAGAATGCCGACGATGAAACGGGGTCTTCCGGTCCGTGTTGCGCTCACGGCCTTCATCACTGTTCCGTTGATGCTGGGTATCTCCTGCTTCAGCAGAGTAAACGCGACCGATTACTTTTTGACGATCGGCGGCGGGTACAGTCGAACGGGTAACCAAGCGTCGCTCGAAGCCAACGTGTTGTTCTTCAAGCGTTTGTTGAAGGATGAGCATCGCGGTGAGAGGGAGCATACGATCTTCTTTGCCGACGGCGATAATCCGGAAGCCGACCTTCAGATTTTGGCACCGCTCAAAGGAAAGAGTGAAACGCCGGCGTCGGATTTGTTGGCGATGCTGCATCGTCGAGGTCGCGGAGCTCCCATGCGTGTGGCTTATCGAAATCATCGCGTCGAGGAACTGGCCGGTTCGCTCGATCCCGACTTGATTCACAAGGAACTGGAAACATTCACGGAGAAAGCAAGCGCCAGTGATCGGCTGATCATCTTCGTTACAGCCCACGGCAGCGGCGGCAAGAAAGACGATCCGTACAACACATCGCTCGACTGTTGGGGCAATCGCAAGGTTTCGGCTCGCGAGTTCACCGGCTGGCTCGATGCTTTGCCCACGGAGTTGCCGGTTGTGATGGTGATGGCTCAATGTTATTGCGGCGGTTTCGGTCATACGATCTTCACTGACTTGGATGAAGCGAAGGGATTATCACCTCACTTGCGAGCCGGGTTCTTTGCACAGCAGCACGATCTGCCTGCTGCGGGCTGCCGACCCGACATCGAACACGACGAAGAGTTCAGTAGTTACTTCTGGGGTGCCATCGCCGGTAAGACGCGTAACGGTGTGCCGATTGCCGATTGCGATGCGAACCAAGACGGAGTCATCTCCTTTGCCGAAGCGTATGCGCATGCCGTGATCGCAGGGGAAACAATCGATGTACCATTGCGGACCAGCGAAGTACTACTGCGCAAGTACAGCCGCCTTCGTGCCGAAGCGGGTGACGCAAAGTCAGATGACGATAGCGACAACAAAAAGGAAGAAGGTGATACGAATGCTGATGTCGTCAAGGTTGTCGACGCTCCTTCCACGGATAGTGAGCCGCCTCAAGCCGTGGAATCCACCGCTGCGCCGGAGCTCACCACACTCAGCGGTCCGTTGGAATCGCTCGTGCGTGATGCAAGACCGGTAACGCGCCGCATCATCACTGAACTGGCGAAAAAACTGGACGTTTCTCTGCAGGACGACGCAGTTGATGTTCTCAAGCGATATGAAGAGTTGCGTAAAACGCGTCGCGGCCCTGGATTCGGCCCTGGCATGGGACCCGGCCGTGGGCAGCCTCGTCCGAGTTCCGGTCGTCGTGAACTCTTGAAAGAGGTCGCTGATAAGTGGCCGGAGCTGGGAGACGCCGAGAAGTGGCGTGAATCTGCGTTGCTCAAGAAAGAGAACCAAGCATTGCTGTTTCAAGAGATGCAGTCATTACCGAGTTGGAAACTGTATAGCGAACGACGCGAACAGTTGGCTGAGGCTGACGAAGTGGCTGATGAACGCGAGTTGCAAACGGTGAAGTTCCGCCGCTTTGTCCATGAGCTCGAGACTCGAGTGCTCGAAATCAATCTTCCGAAAGTAGCCGATCCCGAGATTGTCGAGCGGTATCGACAGATGATCGAGCTCGAGGAGTCTTCGTTAAAGAAGGCTCGCTAAAGAATTAATGAGCCGCAGTCAGCGTTGGCATGGCTGGATGACATCCGATTGAACGGGTCATGCCAGACGAATGGATCTTGATCAGGCAGGCGATTGTGCGGATGGTGAGGATTCTCGGCGAAACGCAGGCAGTCGGTCAAAGGGAACAGTGCGGCGACATGGCCTGCCGATGTTTCATCTTACCTGATTGTTCATCAAGCAACGGCTGAAGGATTGGCCGTCGAAGGTCAGGGCGAACTGATGCGCAGCCTAGGAACGGACTCCGAGGTTCAAGCATTTCTGCTTGTCCGCAGTTAACTCGGGAGATCCTGTTTCCTATGTCCAAGAAAGAGACATTCCGCGTCGTTACACGCGGCAGCGACGGCAAACTCCGCATTCGCGATTTTCCGTCCAGCGCCCCTTTACTGGAAATGCACACGCAAATCGGCATCGATGATTGCAGCACCGATTTGGCTTTGCGCGGTCTCCCGGTCTTTCGCGGTCTGATCGGTCCCATGCCGGAAGGCAAGTCGATCATCCGCTACGAATCTCCGGAAGTATTTGAGACGCTCACCAAAGAGTGGAGCAGTTCCAAGAGCAAGCGTCGTCGTCGCCGACCGGTCCCCGCATCTGAGTTGGCCGAAGAGCAAGTGGCAGAGTAATCGCCCTTTGCAAGTGATTCACAGCTACGTGAATCACTACCGCGTGAATCGATACGCCCCGATAAAACAAACAGGCCGCAGGATCCGAACCTGCGGCCTATTGTTTTAGCATTTCACTGCGCGCCGATTATTTCCGGCCGATTACTGCGAAGCGAACTGACGCAGAGCGTCCACGGCTCGCAGCATGTCTTCTTGCGGGATCTCTTCCCACGAATTGGCTCGGTGCCGAATGATCGCCAACTTGAACTGCTCGAGAGCATCAGCCACATCGACGGGCAGCTTCGGAAGAGTGGCGAACGGGCTCGAAAGCGGCTCGGCAGTGATTTCATCCCAAGGCATCTCGTCGTCATCGTCCGAGGCTTCGGCCGACGCGCCGCTGGGCTGTTCTTCATCACCGAAATCCGGGCCGTCATAGCGTGGGCCCTCGGCCACTTCGCCGTCTCGATCCGCTGTGGCACTGGATGCAATCGGCTCTGCGAGCGGCGTGAAATCTTCGTCGGCGGCTGAGGCAGATATGTCGGCTGCGATCGGTTGTTCTTCCGGTTTGCTCCCGAGAGTGACCCAACGCGCATTGCGCAATTCGGATACGCTCCACTTGCTCTCCGAGGCTCCTTGCAGCCACATCTCTGCGTCATCCCATTCGAGGGCGGCTAAGAAGTGGGTCCACGAGAGATTGGCATAGCTGCCGTACGATCCGCCGAATTTGGTGAATACGCGTCGCAGTCGACCGACATGCTGACTGGTCACTCCGCCGACACGTCGACTCCAGGCTTCATCGCTGTATGCCGTAACAGGAGCTCCGTCGCTTTCCAGCGCCGATCTCCATTCACAGATGATGCGACCCTTTTCCCAGTTCGTGGTGCTGACGAGCACTTCCCAACGATTGACGAACGGCGACGAGATTTCTTCGCCGCGCGGATCGTTCAAGAACAGCGCATCCTCAATGCCTGCGGCTTCTGGCGAACTGCTCGTCTCGACAGACTCCACGTCGTGAACGGCGGTGCTGTGCGGGTCCGATTCGGCATCGATGGAATGAGACTGATTGACGGCCATACGTAACTAACTCCAAGGTGACAAAGCTGCCAACAACTCACGCATAGCGTACTGACTCTGCAGGAATCGCAAGCATCAGGTCAGCGGTTTGCCGTCAGAGGCCGGTTTTACTTGGACTTGCGCCGCGCCAACTCGTACAAGCGATGTGGAACATGTGTCAGCAACTTTCTTCGCATCCGTCACCTCTTGCTGATTCCCGCTAAACCGGTGAGCGGTCGGCGGAAACTGTAACGGTTGGGCAAGCCATGGGACGCGGCGCTTTTGGCGAGAAGAATCACGTCGAACGAGGCCGATGCTGGAAACGCCGGCCGGGATCATTCGGCAGGCGATCGTCCAGGAACTGCCGGCCGACCCAAGGCTGAAAACGTGCAAAGGATTGCGAACCGTGAAAGCCAAGTCTTCAGCTCTTCTTACGCTCGGATTGTTGGGCCTTGCCTGCAGCCCTGTTGTTGCACAAGAACCTGTTTCGAAGAAGCAGAGTTTCTGGACGGACTATCATCGCAATAATCTTTGGCCGAATCCTTTCCGCGCCGAAGACACCATCGCTGTGCAAACCGCGTTTGATATTCAGCGAAACAATGGCTGGCGTTTGTACAACACGCTCGGCAATCCGATGTTCGAGCCGGGACAGCAAAAGCTTACCGACGCCGGCAAAACGCATATCCGTTGGATTCTGACGCAAGCTCCCGCCGGACGACGAGTGATCTTCGTCCTCAAGGGAACTTCTGCAGAAGAAACCGCACAGCGCATCGAATCAACTCAGTTGGCCGTTTCGGAGATTCTACCGGTTGGAACTCTGCCGCCGATCTACGTTACCGATACTGCCCCCACACCTTCGTCCGGTGTTTATCAAACGGCGATTCACCGAGCCATGGTTGAATCGACTCCGTCTCCACGACTGGCTCCCCAGAGCTCCGGCGGCGGCACTCCGTAAGGCGTGGATTATTCAGTAAAGTCCGCATAACCGGATCTCCGATAACGATGATATCCGTCCGCGCCCTCAGAGCTCGGTACGGACATGCAATAACAGCATTCATCATCGGGCCGGGAGTTTATGCGGTGAATCCGACAAACAAACACATTGCTCAGCGGCTCCGTCGCACGACTAGGGCCCTGAGTTTGGGACTGGTACTAAGTTCCCTTTCTTTGAGCACCGGATGCTCGTCGATGTCCGGCGGCAAAGGCTGGTGGTCGTCCCCCGGTTCGTCGATGTTCGGCGCGAGCTCGACGGAATCGAAGGGCATCACCGGACGCATCGGACAAACCGCCTCGGGCATCGGTAACCAATTCAAGTCGATGGGTTCAGCCGTAACCAGCGCGTTTGGTAAGACGAAGAACTCCGTCGTCGGTGCCTTCACTCAAAAAGAAGGCGAGGTCTCGAAAGACGATCCGACGAGCTTGCTGAACATCCCCAAGGCGATTAATCCGGAAGTCTATGTCGCCAACGGACAGATGTACGAGGCGAAGGGCGATCATGCCAAGGCGCTGGAGAACTACAACAAGGCGTTAGAGGCAGAACCGCGGAATGTGCCCGCAATGGTCAGCACGGCCAGGCTGTATGAACGCCAAGGTCAAGCCGATCGCGCGGCTGAGTATTTCCGCAAGGCACTCGACGTCAATCCGAATGATGCGTCCATTCACAACGACCTCGGTTTGGCTTATCAAAAAGCCGGTAACACGGCTGCGGCTCGCGAGAGCTTAGCCAAGGCGACCAGTCTTGATCCGAACAACGTCCGGTACAAGAACAACTTGGCCACGTTGCTTGTCGAAGGTGGACAAACCGAAGACGCCCTAGCTCAGTTGAAGACGGTTTTCCCGCCGGCTGTAGCACACTACAACGTCGCCTATATGCAATTCACGAAGCAGAACATTCCTGCCGCTCAACAGCAATTGCAGTTGGCACTGCAGGCCGATCCGAACATGAAAGAAGCTCGCGATCTTTACGCAAAGATCGGCGGCAGCCAATTCGCGCAGCAAGCTGCCGGTGCCTATCAAATGGCCGGCAACATCTATCAAACGTTCCAAGGGCAAGGATTGCCGGGTGCGGCGCAGCAAGCTCCAACTGCTCAGTTGCCTGCAACGCAATATCCTCCGGCTCAACTCCCGGCAGGCGGTGTGGGGAGCTTGAGCTCGGTGCCGGTCGGTCAACTTCCTAGCGGAGTTCCGACGGGATATCAGAATGCACCTGTACAATCTGTCGGTTCGCTTCCCGGTTCTGCGCAGATGACCGGTGCACAACCTGTCTCCGGATCGCAGCCGAACTCGATGTCAGCTCCGGCTCTGCCAGGTGCTTATCCGATTCAGCGCTAAGTGTTCGCTGAGTTCTAAGCACTGTCCAAAAGATAAATCCACGTAGCAGCGTTTCTCCGAAACGCTGATGATTCTGCGTCTCCGAGTGACGCAGCCATATGTTTTGACACAGTGCCTAGTACAGATCGTTCAAGCCGGCGAGCTCATCAGCGATCAAACGCTGCAGAGCATCGAGGCGATAGAGACTAGGGACTTCGCAGATGTCGGCGAATTCGAAGTCGACGATAAAGAACCAGCCTGTCGCCGAGTGATAGGTGACGTTACGTACGTGTCGATCTTTGTGATCGACACCGAACTGCATCAGTTCTTCGAAGAGATCGGACAGCTTTTCATCGCCGATCTGCTGCACCGGATAACCGCACTGAGTCATCTCGATCGTCAGTTCACGGCGATCGACGTCGACCAGTCGCGGTACAAACGGACAACGGCGCTGAGTGAGATACTCCAGCACCTTGATCTCGTTCTCCATGCGCTCTCGAGCTCCCGCTCCGAAATAGCTCTTGTGCACAGTACCGCCGAAGCTGATACGCACGTGAGAGCGTTCGGTGTGTTTGACATCGATCATGGCATGGGTCCGAAACAGATGGGCGTTTGTTCTGAACCATAAGTCGGGGGCAAGCGATATGAAATCGCATTGCCCTTCAATGATCGTCTTGCCTACCTAATCACGACCGGTTGTGTCGATTAGAGGGATCACAAGGACAGTGATCGCTTTCTGCAAAAGCGATTGCAATGTTTCAACGTGGCGAGCTGGACGAGTCGTTTACCAAGAATACGTCGACAACCGACTTCTACGCCTGCGGCGTTTGAAACTCAGCGCGACGGAATTGTTTATCCACGGCAATTGCAGAATCGGCGAATCGGATAGTCACACCGATTTGTAGACATCAAAGTGCCAACTCCGCTCACAGGTTCTTGAGGAACTGAATAGCCGAGGCCAGTTCGGCTCCGATGTTTTCGGAGTAATCTCGCTCGATCACATACCAACCTCGAAATTGATGTTCTTCGAGTGTCGCGATGATCTGCGGAAACTCGGCTGTTCCGCGACCAAGCGGAACCTCGACGCCGCGGCCGCGAGCCAGATCGCGAACTCCGTCCTTGGCATGTACGAGTAACGTGTATGCGCTGCAAGCGGGAAGTGCATCTTCCACTGAAAAGTTATTGGCGATCAAGTTGCCCGGATTAAAAGTGATTCCCACCGCCGTTTCGCGAAGACTGCCGATCATTTGAGCCAACTGCTCGCCCGGTTCGGAACCTGTCTCCGCCGCGAACATGGCCCCGGTGTGCTGACCGTAACGAGCCAGATCGGCCAAGCATTGTTGCATCAGATGATACGCGGCTGAGTCGGCCGACTCGGGGACTCGTCCCGCTTGGTTTACCACCACAGAAGCCCCCAGGCTGTACGCGAATCGCATCGCTTGCTTCGTCCCGTCCATCCGTCGCTCCAAGTTTTCCGGCGTGTCGAAGCCGCGGGCCGTGTGAAATCGAATCGCTGCAACCCGCAAATTCAGATCTTCCAGCAATTTCTTAAGCTGACGCCGACCAGTATCGGTAAGTTCTTCTGGGCGAATGTCATTTCGGGCGTCGATTTCTACGCCATGAGCCCCGAGCCGCGCGGCTGTAAGCAAAGCTTTCTTCAGCGGCATTCGCAAGCTGGCCAATTGGATTCCGATTTTAACTTCGGCCACTATGACCCTCCGCAGTATTCATCGATGGAAAACGTCCGACGCGCGACCGATACCGGCAAGCGCTTCGCGCTGCGCACGATGGGGTCGAGCCGTACGGCCGCTGCTGATCGTTGCTATGGTTCTATTCGGTTTCGGCTCTTCGGATTCGGTCCGAGCCGACGACCTCCAGGCCGAAGAGATTCGCGCCTGGGAGTTTCAGCGTAGCGAAGATCGCAATGCCGACCAGTGGCCCGACGGCTGGCAGCGCCCGAAGGGCCGCCAGTTCCCATCGTATATCTCGATGAAAATCCAGCCTCGCGATCCCGCGGCGGCCGACATGGCCAAAGATGCACAGTTTACGCTCAGCCGTTGGATGCTCGCCTATCGACTCGGCAAATGGCCGCATCAGGTCATGCCCGAACGTACCCCCGAACAAATCGTCTCGTTCATGGATCGCTGGGGCGTCGACTCGTGCCTGCAGATCGATATGAACGGCGGGGCCGGTGAATTGCTCAGCCCCGCTTTCGCGCTCGACCCTCGCTACACCTACAGCATGGATGCATCGCTGGCTGTAAACGGTCTCAAAGGGCATCGCGCTTGGGTCGAACTCATCTTCAATGATGCGGACGGAGCTGCGATCGGCCACTTGCGCACACCGGCCGTGACGGGCGATAAAGACTGGCACACCTATATGACCAGCGCGTTCACGCACGAGTCATTGCGCATGGCACAGGTCATTGTGCATATCGATCCCACATCGCCCCGAGCTCTCGGCGGGACGGTTCGCGTCGACGGCATTCGGATCTATCGCATGCCGAAGATCGAACTCAAAATCGATTTGCCCCACAACGTCGGACGCCCCAATGAACCCGTCGAAGTGACTTGTGCAGTTCTGGGTATCAAGAACATCGATAACCGTGTGAGTTTCAAGCTGTTGGATTTTGAAGGCAACGAAAAGATTCGGACATCGGTTTCGCTTCAATCGTTACCCGAATCGGTACCACTGCCGAGCCAGCCGCTTGCCGCGCCTGCGACGAACGAAACACCTGCGGCGAAGAAGTATGTCAGCGCCAGGCCTTCGAGAGCGGATAGCCGCAATCGCAACTCGGTCGCTCCTCCAGAAACTCCGGTCTCGGGACGTACGGCAGCCGCGCAGAATAACCTTCTCGCTCATCCGGAACAAAAGCGAGTCGACGGCGTTGCGAAGTGGAAGTTTCAAGTCGCTGAACCGGGCTTCTACACGATCGTTGTCGATCTCGGTAGAACCACGCATCGTAGACAGACACGCCAGGTATCGCTTGCAATCGCACCACAAACATCTCTCGGCGTCGGCGGACCATTCGGCTGGTCGATGCCCGCGTTCAACGAATCCTATAAGCCGGAGGATGTGCCGGGCTATTTAAACACGGCCGGAGTGGGTTGGATCAAGTTGCCGGTTTGGTTCAGCAGTGATCAACCCCAGCATGCGGATAGTTTAGCGATACTTCTTGAGCGCTTGGATCACCGCAAGATCTCGTGCATCGGACGCCTTGAAAATCCGCCACAGGATCCGAACAGTCCGAACTTCGGCAAGTCGATGCCGGCGGCGTCGGTCTTCAACAACCCCGAGACCTGGGAACCGCAGCTCGAACCGGTGCTGACTCGCATGTCGATGAAGTTGTCCTGGTTCCAACTCGGACAGGATAACGATTTGAGCTTCATCGGTAACAGCAAACTGATTCCGCTGCTGACCGATATTCGCAACCGTATGCAGTCGTTCAGCCAGGAAATGCAACTGGCGATCGCGTGGGAATGGTCGGAAGATCTTCCCGATGATAAGAACCTGCCCTGGCGCGCCAGCCAAATGAGTGCGACGCCGCAACTGACCGCCGGCGAACTGACGGAATACCTTTCCTCCTCAAAGCAAAACGGGAGCACTGCCTGGGCCACGTTGAATCCGTTGCCGGCTCAAGTCTATTCATTGCTGGACCGCTGCAGAGATTTGACCGAGCGCATGATCGCGGTCAAAAAGACCGGAGCTCAAGCGGCATTCGTGACCACTCCGATCAGCGCTGAGACCGGCATCTTCAATCCGGACGGGTCTGCCGGTGAAATGCTGTTGCCGTGGCGAAACCTGAATCGTCACTTGGCATCTGCGGACTATTTGGGTTCCGTCAAACTTCCTTCAGGCAGTACCAATCATGCATTTGCTGACGGCGATCAAGGATTGATGATCCTCTGGAACGATCGCAAGGTCAAAGAACGGCTTTACTTGGGGGATGATGTTCAAGCGATTGATCTGTGGGGCCGCACGGTTGAGGTCAAGAAGGAACCGTCGGATCATGGAACTCCCGAACAAGAGATCGAGGTCGGACCTTGGCCCATCTTTGTGACCGGCATCAGCGTTCCGGTCGCCAAGTGGCGTATGCAGTTTCAACTGAACGCGGCAGACTTCGCTAATCAATCGGGTCATCGAGCTGAGATCAAAGTCAGCGTCGAAAATACCTTCCGCGATAGTGTGCAGGGCGCGTTTACGATGAAATCGAACTCGCTGCTGCAGTCGAACCAAAACCCTGTTCGTATTCAACTGGGCGCTACCGACCGCAAGGACTTTGATGTGCAGTTGGCGTTGAAGCCCGATGCCTCGGCCGGCAAGCACCCGTTGCGATTCGATTTCACTCTATCGGGTGACCAAGACGTGTCGTTCAGTTGTTATGAATCGTTGTCACTGGGGATCGGTGACGTCGAGATCCTGTGGGATGCAATTCATGACGGCAACGGCAACATCACGTTGCACATGGAGCTGAATAACAAGACGAATCGTCCGCTCAGTTTCAAGTGCAAGCTGCATGCACCGAATCAACCATATCGCGGTTTCCAAATCCCATCTGCACAGCCCGGCCACACGATCCGCGATCTCCGTTTTCCGATAGGCAATCTAGAAGCCGACACGACCATTTGGCTCAACTGTGTCGAACCGTTGACCAACCGCGTGTTGAATTACAAAGTCCCCGTGCACGAACCGGGCGAAGACTGATTCTCAAAAACATCAACATCCGAAATCCGCTCATGAGCGTAACGGCGAAGCCGTACGGCTGTGCAGCGCGGCCGGATCAACGAAGCTGGGGATGTTGCACGGGATCGAATGTCCAGTGGAGCGTAGCCGGAGGCCTGCGCCCTGCCGTTCGGCCCGCAGAATGAAAAGGGCCGAAATTCGCTCCTGAGCGTAACGGCGAAGCCGTACGGCTGTGCAGCGTAGACGGCCAATCGAAGTGGTCGACGTGTCTGAGTCCGAAAAGTAAGAGCTTCCAGATTCAACAAAAGCAGTACGGTACAAGCCGTCCGGTTCTTGATGATCGATCTTGAGGAACCGGACGGCTCGCGCCGTTCCGCTTGAATTTGCCGACGCTCTAGATCCACCGTAGTGCTTCGATTTTATCAGTAAGCATCAGTCCTGTTTGTCTTCGGTCTTGATGTATTCCTTAGGTAACGTCGCCGTCCACGACGTGAGCTTGTTCGATAGTTCTTGAACGACATCGGGGTGTTGTACAGCGACGTTCTTGGATTCAGTCGGATCCGACGCAAGATCGTAGAGCTCAATGGCTCCGTCTCGCTTGCGAGTCGGCAATCGTAGCTTCCATTTGCCGTCGCGTATCAAACTCTCACTGCCCGGTGCACTTGTTTTCCAGAGAAGAGGTTTCTTGCGCACGAATAGCGTTTGACCGAACCATGCCGCACTCGTGTCTTCGCCATCGAAATCGCCTTCCTTTAACTTGATGCCGGTTATCTTGCAAAGCGTAGGCAACCAATCGGCACCGCTCAGAACAGATTCGCTATCGACGCGACCGCCCGGAACTTGGCCCGGCCAGCGCACGATCCAAGGCACATTCACGCCCCCTTCCCAATGCGTGTGCTTGCCGCCTCGCTGCGATCCGTTGAATCCCATTTGATTGAAACGCAAGCCACCGTTACCTGCTTTCAACATGTCGGCCCCTTGATCGCTGCTGAAGACGACGATCGTATTGTCTCGCAACCCGAGATCATCGACGCACTTCAAGATGCGACCGACACTGTCATCGAGCGACTCGACGTCGGCCAGATAGCGACGCATCGCATCATTCACGTCACCGCCGGCCCCACGTACGTCTTTGAACTTCGCATGCATCGGTTCTGGAAAGTCGGAGTCGTTAACCTTCAGACTTTTCCATCGAGCCACCAGCGAATCGACTGGATTCACGGGATTGTGTGGAATGTGTCCCCATACGTTGACGTAGAAAGGAACGTCCTTGTGCTGTTCGATGAACTGAATGGCGTCATCGTAGATATGAGCATCACGACCGCGAGGATCGCCGGCTTTCTTTTTCTTGCCGTCCTCTTCTTGGGTACCGTTGATAACATCGATCCCGTAGGTGCCCGGCCTCGTCTCCGGACCGATGTGCCATTTTCCGAAGTGACCTGTCGCGTATCCATGTTTCTTGAGCAGTTCAGTGATCGTGACACGATCCGCAAAACCGCCGTTGGCCGGATATGTCGGATAGCGAGCCGGGAACCAAGAGGTCATCAATCCGGTCCGCGCCGGACAGCAGGTAGCTCCCGTGGCGTGATATTGAGTGAAGCGAGTTCCATCGCGAGCCAGCGAATCGATATTCGGAGTTCTCGCATACGGGTGACCATAGCAATGCAAGTCGCCCTTTCCGAGATCATCCGCCAGCAGAAAAATGATGTTCGGTTTACGTTCCTGCGCTCCAGCGAGACTCGGCCCGAAAACCTGCCAGAGCAGTAAAGCTGTAAGCAACCTGATCATCATCTGCATGGACACACCTTGAGTCTAGTGTAGGTCGACTGTCCTCAGCCGATCCCTAATTCTAATGAGTCCCGCACATTATTCGCCAAAGGTCAAGGCAGTTGCCACCCTCCGGTCGAGCGCACCCTTGGGATATGTTCGTAGGTCGGCATGTCAATTTCAGAGAATGATGCAGCCGTACGGTTGAAATTCAACAAGCGTCAGTCGTTTCTTTGAATATCGATAGACTTCCCGCACCATACGAGTACTCAAGATCGCACCAGTTGTCAGGCTGGTCCGCAATTCATTGCCAACATGGATTTCGTATCCGTCCGACATCTCCAGAATCTTGCGGATCTCAATTCTTACGGTGGTCTTTGACTCGTCTATATCTATCTGCGGGTATTGCGAAATGAACCTAAGAGTCCGTTCCGCATTCTTGGCTTCCAATTCCAAGAAGAGATCGAACGGCAGTTCGCTCTTAACAGATCTTGTCACTCCCAATGGCAATTTGATTCGCGTGCGAGGTACCTGTCCCTCTTCTACGAACGAACACTCTGTCATGTCGCCCTCTAGTCGTAGCAGATATTTCTTTGGTGAATCCCCCGTCGAGAGAAAAAGGGCAGTGCATAGGCAAATCACGACTTCTTTCATCTGTGATACAGTCCTATTCTGCAACTGTGTGTGACGAGAATGGCTCAGGGTAGTGACCTTGTAGCACGATGTGCGGTCGGATGGCTAGCAGTGTTTTGCCACAAACATCTGCTTGAAACCGAAAGAGTCGTTACCCACTTCCGGGCGATCCACCTGCTGGGCAGGTTGGGGATTCCGGATCCTCGCTCGGCTGGTTAGCTTTCCTCCCATTCTGGCAGGATTAAAAGAATGGGGAATTCGCGTATTCTGCGTTGATTTAGCCGAAGGTTACGTTAAAAATGGTCCTACAGGCCGTTTTTTGCTCATTACCAATTGGATTGGTTTAACCGGACTTGAGGCCGTTTTCGGCGAGGAATAAGCTCCATGCGATCGGTGGATATGAACGAAACTGACTGTTCACCGACCGAAGCAAATTCCTTACCCCCGCCAACGGGCGGGAAAACTCGCAGAAGGAAGACGGCGAGAATGTCTGACTGCCTCTACCTGGAACAGCTCGAGCCCGGTGCCGTGTGGACTAGTCCCTCGCGCACCGTCACTGAAACTGATGTGGTGTTTTTCGCCGGCATGACTGGGGACTTCGATCCGCTGCACGTCGACCACGACTACGCGGCTCAGAGCCACTACGGCAAGCCGATCGCTCATGGCCTGCTCGGCCTCTCGCTCATGGCCGGCCTGAGCAGCACGACTCCGCGACTCAAGAACCTTGCTCTGGTTCGCATTGAAAGCTGGGATTTTCACCGACCGATCTACATCGGTGACACGATTCACGTGGTGAATGTCATTGAGCAGATCACGCCGCGCGGTCGCCGCAGCGGTGAAGTCGTTTGGAATCGCAAGCTGATGAACTCGCGTGGCGAGTGTGTTCAATCGGGTCGCATCATTACCATCGTAGCGCGTCGCACGTTCGCACCTCGCAACGAAGTCGTCGCCACTCGGATCTCGATGGACGAAGTTCCTCAGTCGCATAGCTAGGCGCTTCCCAGCCGTGCACGGCGAGCTCTCCATTCTCTACGAAGACAATCACCTGCTGGTCGTGAACAAACCGGCAGGCATTGCGACTATGGGAACGCCGTCCGGGACCGTGAATATGGTCACGTCGGCGGCCTCTTATCTCAAGCGGAAGTATGCCAAGCCCGGCAATGTCTTTGTCGGAGTGGTCAGCCGACTTGATAGCCTGGTATCGGGTGTTCTTGTTCTGGCTCGCACAAGCAAAGCGGCATCGCGATTGTCTGAGCAACTCCGCGATCGGCAGACCGATAAGCTCTATCTAGCTTGGGTTGAAGGAAAGCTCACGGCACCATCACACTCTCAGTCCGCGACTGTAGAACATCCAAGGCCGGATGTCTTGCTCGTCGATCGAATGAGCAAAGACGAATCGCGTCAGCGCATGGAACTGGTGGCATCCGGAGACGAAGGACTGGAGGCTCGTCTTCGCTATCGATTGCTGACGGTCGAAGCCGATCGGAGTCTATTGCAGATTCGACTCGAGACCGGGCGCAAGCATCAGATCCGTGTACAGCTCGCGGCGCATTGCGGTCCGATCCTCGGCGACACGAAGTACGGAGCCGCTCGCAAGTTCTCAACCGGCATCGCGCTTCATTGTCTGAGGATGACCGTCAAACATCCTACGCGCGACGAACATCTCGCTTTTACGGCGCCGATACCGGAATACTGGCCGCGAACGACGCATGCGTTCGCGGCTCAGTGTGAAGACAAAGAATAGCGTTTGACACCGATTACTTTTGCTTAGGCGTCAGACCTTTGGTGGTGGTTCGCAGTCGGACCAAGTAGCTGTCGGCGGTGATGAAGAGCGTCGAGCCGTCTTCGCCGAATTTGCAGTTGCTGGTCTTCTGTCCGGTGAGCAGCTTGCCGAGTACTTTACCGGTCGGTGAAAAGATCCACACGCCGCCGGGGCCGGTTGCGAAGATGTTGCCTTTGACATCGACGGCCAATCCATCAGGAAGACCTGGATGTTTGTCACCGACAAGCGCCGTTGCATCGTGGAGTAACTTGCCCGCTTCCAATGTTCCGTCGCTCTTCACCGGAAACGCCATCCAAATTGCTTTGGCCGGATCCGATTGAGCTACATACAGCGTCTTTTCATCAGGCGAGAATCCGATACCGTTCGGTCTTTGCAGTTCGGTGGTGAGCAGTGTGAGATTGCCTTTGGTGTCCAAGCGATAGACGCCGCAATGTTCCAGTTCACGGCGCGGATCATCGTAGCGCTGCGGCAGACCGTAAGGCGGATCGGTGAAATAGATGTCACCGTTGCTCTTGAGCACACCGTCGTTGGGGCTGTTCAGGCGCTTGCCCTGGTATTTATCGACGAGCGTCATCTTGCCGCCATCTTTCGTGAGAACGCTCAAGCGACGATCGCCGTGTTCGCACATCACCAATCGTCCGGCAGCATCCAAGAATAAACCGTTGCTGCCCGGTTCCAGACCGTAGTAAGTGACACCCGTGTATCCCGACGGATTCATAAACAAGGAAATGCCGTCGGCGCGCGACCAACGGAAGATGCAGTTGCGCGGAATATCGGAGAAGAGTAGATGACCTTTCTCGGCGCTGCCGATCCAAACGGGGCCTTCGGTCCATGTAAAGCCTTCGGCCAAAACTTCCATTGCGGCATCAGCCGGTATCAACGCATTGACTTCCGCATCCGTGCGTTCGATCGATCCGAGTTTCATTTGAGCCCATCCGATGTTGGCGAAGCAGATTACCGACAGCGCCGCGATCATGGCGACGGCTCGAGGTGTACGTCGAGCGTTACGTGCAAGCGGTGCGTCGGTCGTGGATGAAGACTGATGCGCAACCCATCCGAATCGAAACATGTTGAATTCTCCGCGATGGAAAAAGTGAGGGGAGTAGAGCGGAGACTCGATTGTGAAGAGACCGACCGCGCCTGGCAAGTAAGCTCGCTGCCGTTCGCGTCGGTAATTTTCCAAGAGCGCAAAGAAAAACGCCTCCCCGTGCGGAGGCGTTCTCATCGAGAATTGTTTGTTTACAGCGAGCTTCAGAGGGCGCTTAGTGGATCGCTTCTTTCATGATGCGATCGTGTTCTGCATGGAGTGCTCGGTACATCTCAACCAATTTGGCGCGAGCCTGTTCTAATTCGCCGGAGAGCGATTGGGCTTGGGCCGTCATGAATGTGGCCTCTTTTTGGAATTGGCCGACATCAGCCGTCAGCTTTTGGTTTTCAACCTGACGCTCCGTAATCATGGCTTGGCCCAATTGATTAGCGCGATCGATAAGAGTCGACTCGCGTTGATAAACCAGCGTTCGCTTGTTCGTGTCATCGCGATGGACAAAGTTCTTGCTGAAGGCTTTTTCGTACGCATTCAAGGGTCGTACGAAGATCTTCTTGGTGAGCTTGGCTGAGCCGTTATCGATCAGCGTCTGTGCCGCTTTTTGAGTCAGCAGCAACTTCGTGCCCGCCTTCACCGCAACCTTAGGCTCGGTGCCTTGCTTCAATCGCACATCGACGGCAGCACCGATACTGTCGAAGTAGCCGCCCACCGTAGCGTTCGCTTCTTCGGCACTGTTGACCGTAACCGAGTCGTCCTTAGTCATTTCAACCAAGGTCCAAACGTTTGCCGGCAGATCGTTTTCCTTTGCATCGGTTCCGTCTCGCATGTACCGCTCGACAACTTCAGCGAGCACATTTTCAGGAGCTTCCGGAAGTCCCTGCAGAAGCGATTTAAGTGCTTCTTCGTCCATGCGTCCGAAGTAATAACCATCCGACGATGTCGAGCCCTCGGCTGCGAATGACTCATGTGAATCGAGGGGGAGCAGTTCGTAGAGCGTCCACATCGTGGCGGCGCCGTCTTCAATCGCTTTGCGCTGGCCCGGTTCGAGCGGAATGGTCGGTCTCAACAGGACTTCGCCGTTCTTGCTTTCGGTCACGGCGAACTCACCGAGGTACTTGCTGGGAACTTGCGTCGTAGCGTTGAGTTCCTTTTGGCTGAATCCGTACACCACCATTTCCGCAGGCAGCGAAACATCTTGGTTGGCGGCTTGGGCTTGGCCTGCTGCAGGTTGAGCAGCCGGTGCCGCAGCTACATCAGCGCCGGCTTGGTCGGCGGCTGCAGCCGGTTGTTGTGACTTCAGACGCAAACGATATTGGCTGTTTTGACTGTCGATCAAGTCGGCATTACGCCATACTCGACCCCGGTCGAACGTCATCCGCTTCAGCTCTGCACGTACGGGTACGAGAGCTTGAGACAGGTCGCTTTGTTGACCGATGGCACCGTAAAGAATTACGCGACTCTTGGCTTCTTCATCGACGGCTTTGCGGCTGCGATCATCGGCGATCTTCAGCCAGTGCAAGCGCTTTTCCAGCACACCCGCGGTGAAGACCATGAATGTCCAGCATTCCAGAAATAGAAAGCAGAGCATGATGGTGTGCAGCACGCCCCAATTCCGTGCCGTCACTACGATCAAGTAGATGAAGACGAACAACGAAACTACGGCTACCACTAAGAATAGAATTCCACCCAACGACATGGCGGTGTGCTTCCCTAGCGCTTCAAGTGCAGCAACGAACGGCTGATCAGGAGACGGGCGAATAGGCTGTGGATGCCCGCGAATTCCTGATCCGGAAAAGGAAATTCTACGCCCTATCATACTTACCGGATTCCAAAACGCGCGTTTCCTAGCCCAGATTAGCTAGAACCCCGAGAATTTCCTCCCGGCATAATTGGTTGAGTTCCCCGCGTTCGGTGGGGTGACCTCCTCTGTTTTGATAGGAAGCTTGCCGAGAACCCAGGAAGTGGCTCAGCACTACGGACCTCATGTCCCAGCCTCATCGACCTTCAGGCTAGGTCTGCTTCGCGGTCCAGGACCGCAGGGCTAATACCAAGCGACTGATCTCAAATTCTGGATTTGAGATTAGACCAAGAAGCCTCGAAGTGCAGGTGCAAGCTGCTTCCCATTCGACTTTGACGGTGAGGCAAACTCGTGCGCCATTACCTGTTCTGACGCTTGCGGCGAGTCTTCCCGGCGATCCGGAGAAGATGGAGCCCTTTGCCGTCAGAATCCGAATGGTAGGCATGGCGAGTACCGTCGGCATATTCCGGATGCTCGATTCGACAGCCCGAATCGTTGCAGGTCCTCCGGCCACACGGACCGGACCTGCAACAAGGCCGGCGGCTTACGTCAGGCGGACTGCTTTGATCGATCAGTCGGAACAGCAGGCTCGACAGATCGATTCGATTTTGGGGCCAAGCACTTAACCAACCTCACGGCTTCACTATGAACTCAACCGGCCATTCCAGAGACACCGGCAGCATGGCGGCTCGCGGCAAGCGACGACGAACCGGCAGGCAACGTCTCTTCCGAGCTGCTCTAGCAGGCAGTTTAACGGTCGTCGCGCTGGGCATCGGTTTGACCTCCGTCGGCGGATGCTCACGAGCCAAGTATCGATCCAAGGTCAACAACGAAGCCTATTACCTGATCGACGAAAAGATCGCACACAGCGGCGAAGCCACCGCTCCTTACCGCATCGAAGTCAATCCGCAATCTCGTTTTTTCGACCCGTTCAATCCCGATCGGCCTCCGATGCCGGAAGACGATCCGGTTTCGAATCGATACATGAAGATGGTCGATAACAAGCGAGGCTACCCGCTGTGGGAAGCAAATGGACGCACTAACACGGCTGAGAATCCGGAATGGTGGACACATCTTCCGCTCGACGAACGAGGTGTCCTTGTTCTGAACTTGGATGAAGCCGTGCGAATGTCATTGCTTCATTCACCGACATATCAGCAGAACCTCGAAACACTGTTCCTCTCCGCGCTCGACGTCAGCAGCGAACGCTTTTTGTTGGATTCGCAGTTCTTCGGCGGGTACAGCACGTTTGCAACGACCGATGGACCGCGACGCGGCAACCCGAGTACACCGAACAGCAGTTCGACCGTATCGGGTTCGCTGTTCAGCAACGGTTCGCGACCCATCGCAATGCGCCGCAAGTTTGCCACCGGTACCGACTTGATCGTCGGCCTGGCGAATTCGATGACTTGGCAAGTCGCAGGGCCGAATACTCAATCCGCCAATACGATCCTCGACTTCTCACTTGTGCAGCCGCTCTTGCGCCAGGCCGGTCGCGACGTAGTGCTCGAACGTTTGACCCTTGCTGAACGAACACTCCTCGCAAACGTCCGCGCGATGGAACGTTATCGTCGCGGGTTCTATCTGCAAGTGGTGACCGGGCGGCAAGCCGAACAAGGTCCGCAGCGACGCGGTGGTGTTTTCGGCGGCTCAGGGTTCCAAGGCTTCAACGCGCTCGGCGGCGGTTTCGGACGTGTAGGGGGAGGAACGCAGCAAGGGGGATTCACCGATACAGGTACGCCCGGTGCCGGTGGTTACCTCGGTCTCCTGCAGCAGCAATTGCAGATCGAAAACATCGAAGAGAACGTTGCACGACTGCGCGAGAACTTATTCCGTTTGGAAGACACCTATCGCGAGTTACTGCAGACGATTCCTCCGACTCAAGATACGATTCCGCAACAGCAACTGCAGGTGGCTCAAGCGCGACAAGCTCTCTTCTCGAGCCAGAACAACTTGCTGACTCAGCAAGCGCAGTACGAACAGCAACTCGACACCTTCAAACGCTTGATGGGTCTGCCTCCGTATTTGTGCGTGGAGATCCGCGATCCGTTGATCTCGAAGTT
Source organism: Pirellulales bacterium (assembly GCA_046349815.1). GTDB lineage: Bacteria > Planctomycetota > Planctomycetia > Pirellulales > Pirellulaceae > Aureliella. The sequence continues at coordinate 64,576 of JAXMBQ010000010.1, forward strand.
CAAGTTGATTTCGCCCGAGCTGAAGCAACGGCGAAACTCGCTTGCCGACATGCGCGACGAAATCGGTCGTACGAACACGTCGATCTTGAATCTCAGCAAGCTTGAAAAAGATCCCAACACCGGGCTCAGCTATCGAGTCATCGAACCGAGTGAACCGCTGCTGCGCGAACTGTCGACGCTCGACCACAGCATCGATTCGCTTGCCGGAATTCAGAAGATCGTCATCCCAAGCGACATATCGGCAGTCGAAGAAGATATTGCCAAACTACGATCCGTCGTTCCCGATCGGCGTCGTCAGTTAGCGCGTCTGCGGGATATCGCAGAGCGTGAAAAAGGGATGGTCTGCCGCCTGTTGCCGCTGCCGCAGTTCGACCTCTCGCTGTTGAGCTCTGAAGAAGTCGAATCGCTTCCCGATCAATTAACCCAGGAACTGCAAAAGCTGGCGGATCGTTTCCAAGTCAACAACGGTAAGTTGGATCAGCTCAAGGCATCGCTCCAGTCGGCGATCGCCGGACTGGATCAACCTGTGAAGAGCGACGAGCGATTCAAGACGCTCAGCCAATCCACATTGCTCGCGGCTCAAGACTTGATCGCAGCCGTCTCTGAAGACATTCTCGCATTGCAACTGATTCAAGCTCGCGCACGAACCGAGACGGCGCTGCTGGGTGATGTCGATATCGAACCGCGCGACGCTGTCGAGATCGCCCGTCGCACGCGCCAGGACTGGCTCAACAACCGAGCTGCACTCGTCAACAGTTGGCGAGCCGTCGAAGTCGTCGGCGACGACTTGGAAAGCACTCTGGATATCGTCTTCAGCGGCGACATGCAAAACGTAGGCGACAATCCGCTGGCCTTGCGCAGTGCGACCGGTCGCTTGCGCGCCGGTCTGCAATGGGACGCGCCGATCACTCGATTTCAAGAACGCAACAACTATAGCCAATCGTTGATCGAGTATCAGCAAGCCAAGCGAACGTATTATCAATTCGAAGATACCGTTTGGAACTCGCTGCGCACAACGCTGCGAACCATTCGTCTGAATCAATACAATTTTGAACTTCAACGTTACGCAGTCCGCATTGCGGCTCAACAGATCAGCGTCAATGAAGACCGTCGACAGATTCTCGAATCGCTCGGTCAAGCCTCCGGTCCCACCGCTGCTCGTGACGCCGTTTCCGCACTCTCTGACTTGCTCAACGCGCAGAACTTGTTCATCGGAGTTTGGGTCAACTACGAAGCTCTGCGGCGTAACTTGGACCTGGACATGGGAACGATGCAGCTGGACGGTGAAGGACTGTGGATTGATCCGGGTCCGATCCGAGCCGATTTGTTGGGCGGCAATTTCGGACCCGCCGTGATGAACTACGGCCTCTCGGAATCCGACATGCGCTTACAAGAGCAGATGAATGCGATGCCGATTGAGGACATGCCGCTGGAGATGCGTCCGACTCAATCGCCGAACGTTCCGCCCGCTCAGCCTGCACCGATCCAACCACCGCAAGGTGCCAATGCACCGGGAGCCAATATGCAAGGACCCGGCGGGGTGATTCCCTCGGTTCCGAGCAACGTAGCTGCACACTCACCGTTCTCGCTTCCGAGCGCGGTGATGACACCAGGCAAATCAGCCGTCAGCGGAGCCTCGTTCGCCAAGCCGCCGAAGTCTCCTCCGGCCGAACTGGCGCCGCCGCGTGCGAAGTAACAACCTCAGATCTGTGAAGGATCGACGTTCAAAGTTCCTAGTGCCCGACATCAGCCGCACCCTTGGGCGGCTCTCGATGTCCGTAGAATGAATAGAGCAGCGGCACGAGGTTGAATAGAACCAAAGTCATCGCCATTCCACCCACGACGACGATGGCCAGCGGGCGTTGCGATTGCGATCCGACTTTGGTGGCGAGTGCGGCTGGTAACAGTCCGAGAATCGCAGCGGATGCAGTCATGACGATCGGTCTTACCAAGGTTTCGGTTCCGCGAATCACCGCGTGCTTTACAGTGTGACCGGAACGTCTGAGGCCGTTGAATGTGCTGACCATCAACAATCCATTCATCACGGCTACTCCGAGAATCGAAATGAATCCGACGGCGGCGCTGATGTTGAAATGCAGGCCTGCCGCCATCAATGCCCACACGCCGCCGAAGCACATCGTCAAAACATTCATGCAAACGACTGCAGCGTCGAGCATGGACAAGAATGCCAAATAGAGCATCACGACGATCAGCAGTAGTGCGATCAGCACTGTACCGAGCATGCGCATCTCCGCTTCCTGCATCTGTTGGAACTCGCCGCTCCACACCGTCGAATAAGCGCCTCGCATCAGCGGTTCAACTCGCTCTTTGGCTTCTGCGACAGTACCTGCCAAGTCGCGATCTCGAACTGCAAACTTCACTGCAATCAATCGTCGGCCTTGTTCTCGGTTGATGACGGATGCGCCGCCGGAAGCATATTGATCAGCGGCTCCCGATCCATCATTCGAATTCACAGCCGTAACCAATTCGCCCAATCGTCGGCGCGGTCGCTTGGGATGAGCCGCTGAGGAATCCTGCAATGATGTACCGATCAGCGCGGGCATGGATAACTGCGACCCGGTGAAATCGGTTCTCGTGTCGGCGGCGCTCAAGCCGTCTTGTGCGTCTTCATCATGCGCGACATCCACCGGAATGCGCAGGATGTCATCGACTGTATCTCGCAGTCTTTCGGGCCAGCGCAGTGCAATGTCAAAGCGACGTTCTCCTTCAATCATCTCCGTAAAGGGCTTGCCGCCGACGGCCACTGCGATCACATCTTCAGCATCTGCCGTTCGGACGCCCCATACAGCGCACTTGGCGCGATCGATGGGAAATGTGAGGTTCGTTTGGCCCTGAATGCGAAACACTCCTGCATCGACCACGCCGGGTACTTGCGAGACTTCGGCTTTGACTTTCGCCGCCAACGATTCGAGTTCATCGAGGTCGGGTCCGAAGATCTTGATCGAGTTTTCTCCTTTGACACCGGAGAGCGATTCCATGACGTTGTCGCGGATAATCTGCGAGAAATCCCATTCCGCTCCATGAATGCGTTGTTCGAGTCGTGTACTGATGGCATCCACCAATTCCGACTTAGATCGCGGCCGATGTAGGTTCGGCATTACCGGCCAGGCGCTCATCGGCCTCAACGGAACGAAGCATTGGAGTTCATTGGCTCCGGTCGGATCGGTCCCGTCGTCAGGGCGACCGACTTGAGTAGCCGCTGATTCGATTTCGGGAAACTCCATCAACAGAGAGCGGAGCCGATCTGCGTTGTGAGCCACTTCTTCCAAGGCGATGTTGGCCGGAAAGGTGCCGCGAATCACCATGTTCCCTTCTTCGAGCTCAGGCATAAACTCGCGACCGAGCATCGGCAACGCAGCCAGCGTGGCGGACGTTACCGCCACGATTATCGAGAGTGCAACCGCGCGGTGATTAAGCATCCATTGCAATTGTCCGACGAAGAAACGCTGCACGGTTCTCACGAGTAGATTGTCGCGAGCAGGCTTCAGCTTGCCGAACATCAACGTGCACAGCACCGGCGAAATGGTGAGCGCCAGTAAGAGAGCGCCGCCGAGTGCAAAGGCATATGTGTCGGCCATCGGACCGAAGATCTGTCCCTCGGGACCGCGCAGCGTAAACAGCGGCAGGAGCGCGCACACCATGATCAACGTCGAGAAAAACAAACTTCGTTGGACTTCCAAGCCGGCTTTAAGGACGCGAGTTTGAACGTCATCCGTTGTTTCTGCGGATGCGTGGCTGAGGCGCCGATAGATGTGTTCGACCATGATCACCGTCGAATCAACGATGATGCCGAAGTCCACTGCTCCGATCGACAGCAGGTTGGCTGATTTTCCTCGCAACATCAACGCGCCGAAGGCAAACATCAGCGCCAAAGGAATGTTGACGGCAACGATGACCGCTGTGCGCACGTTTCCTAGAAACGCGAGGAGGATGCCGGTGACGAGCACTAAGCCGACGAGCAAATTTTCGTGCACCGTATCGGTTGTTACACCGATAAGGCTGGTGCGGTCGTAATAAGGAACCAGTTTTACACCAGGAAGCAGTTTTCCCGAGCTGTTCAGTTCGTCGACCTTGCGCTTCACCAGTTCCAGTGTGGGCAGCGATTTCTCGTTCTTGCGCAGCAACACGATGCCTTGCACGACGTCCACTTCGTCGGTAATCGTCTCTTCACTGCCGGACTCTTCGGGACCGATCAAACGCCGAGCCAATCCGATTTGACCTTGGCGGATTTGATGATCGACGACGACACCTTCCAGTCCCAGGTCCATATCGTCGCTGATGGGGCCGCCTTGAACGATCATGCCGACACGCACGGGGATATTGTTGACGGCCGAGATGACGATCTGGCGAATCTCGCGAATACGTTTGCGCTCTTCCGATCGCAGGACTCGCGCCGCTTCGGTGGGCGTCTTCATGCGCACCGCCGCTTCCATCGGATCGTTACCTGCCCCCAGCAATCCGACGGCTCGAATGATCTGTACGTTGTCGCCTTGACGTACAAAACTACCGCCGACGTTCGCATTGCTCTGCGTGACAGCTTGTTCCAGGTCATCGAGTGTCACACCGTATTGACGCATGCGATCCGGATCGGGACGAATCTCATAGCGCTTCACTGTTCCGCCGCAGCCGACAACTCCGGCTGCACCGGGGATCCGTTGTAGTTCGCGACTGATCGTCCAGTCCTGCAGTGACTTGAGGTCATTCAATGTATAGATGGGTTCACCGCGAGCATCGCACGGTGAGGAGAGTGTGTAACGAAAGATCTCACCGATCGGAGAGGCCGGCGAGATTTGCGGTTTCACTCCTTGCGGCAGATCGACTTGGGCCAAACGATTGAGTACTTCTTGCTTGGCTGCGCCGTAGTCGATGCCGTAGTAAAACTGATTGCGAAGGTGCGCTAAGCCGAACATCGATTTGCTGCGCGTCGTCTGCAATCCGGGCATACCGGCCAGCCCGATTTCGAGCGGAACAGTGACTTGCCGTTCGACTTCTTCTGCAGAAGCGCCCGGATATTGAGCCACCACTTCGATAATGGCCGGAGCCGGATCGGGATAGGCTTCCACATTGACATGAACGAATGCATATCCGCCCACTACCGCTAAGACACACGCGGCCAGGATCACGACCAATCGATTGTGAACGGCCCATCGCAACAGTCCGGCAATCATGGCGAGACCTCGCGGGAAGCGGCTGCTTGAGTTGATTGCTGACTGCGCAGTTCAGCCATGATCTCGACGGCACCCGAAACAACGACTTTGGCACCCGCTCTTAAACAACGAGGACAGTTCACCGCCTGCGCGGAGATATAGGCCTGTTCGTCTTGATACCGAATCAAACGGATCTCCACCGGTTCGAAAGCTTCGGGATTCGAATCCGCTTGCACGAGAATCATCAGTCGACTGTCAGAATCCACCACCGAAGTTGCGGGGATGCTCATCAACGGATCTTTGTCGGGCAGCGTTACGGTGGCTGTTACGAATTGACCGGCGCGTAGCGAGCGGTCGGTGTTATCGACCCAGCCCATGACGATGCCGGTATGTTGAATCGGGTCGATCAAGTTGCCGATGCGATCGATGTCGCCGTCGATAGGACGTGCCTGTTTATCCCCTTTGAGCCGAACGGTCCAGTGTCGTTCTTCGGGTGACAGCTTTTGGAGCGCAGCCAGATCTTCTTCGTAAGCGAATGCACGGACGTCGAGATGACGCAGATCAGCGATCTTGAATAGAGTCAGATTCGGATCGACCAACGTCCCGACGGTGATGTTTTTTTCAACGATCGTTCCGTCGATGGGCGAACGTATTTCGACTCGGGCCCAATCGCCGACGCTTTGTGCATCGACTTGTTCGTTTCCGATCGCACTGCGTGAAAGAGGCTTGAGCGATGTGCCGGCCTTCAGTTCGTTTCTGAGTTGTTCGAGTTCGGGTTGCGAAAGCTGCCACGAACGCAAAGTTTTCTCGATGCGGTCGACAGCGATTTCGCTTTGCCTAACCTGACGTTCTGCTTCGCGAACTGTTTTCAGCGGCACGACTCCTTCGTTGCTCGACAAGCGTTGCAGTGTTTCACGGTCGAACTCAAGTGATGAAAGCGCATCGGCGAGTTCGCTTTTCTTTTCTCCGAACTCGCGACTCCACACGACTGCCAGGACTTGGCCTTTCTTTACATCATCACCGAATCGAATCGGCCGTTCGCTTTCGGTAACGATCGAGGTGAAGGACTGTCTGGAGGTCGATGACTCTTTCGTCTGTGTCGGTGATGCGGTTGATCGAGGGACGCCCGCGACGGAAACAACTTCGCCGTTGAATCGAGATCGCACGAGGGCATAGTCATCCGTGTCGATGTACAACACGCCGTCCATGACCAATGGTTGAGGTGCGGGGGCAGCATCAATCTCACCCAAGCGAAGTCCGATTTCATCCCAGCGATGTTTGTCGATCATCAACGGGTCGCCGGGATGTTCCGGAAATCGAATTGGCGGCGGCGGAGGAATTTCCTTCGTCGCCGCTTCGGCCAAATCTCGCTGTCGTTGTAATAGGCGAACCCCTTTCGGGACCAACCACATCGGTACAACGACTGCGGCCAGGAACAATAGTAAGACGACGACCCAAGCTCGTCGACGCTTGCCCGCTCGCTGTCTCTCGGCAGACGAGCGCGGAGTGCGACCGTCAGTCGCAACCTGTTCAGTCATATTAAAAGATCTTTCAGTACGGCTTCGTTCGAACTCGTATCGCCTCTTGATCGCGACATCGAGCCGCATACCTTCGAACGGCCGCTAGAATTTGGCCACGCCGTGACCGAAACTTATCCGGCCGGCCTGTCCGTCATCGGCCGCACTTCGAATCCGCTGCACAGCCGCACCATGGCCCCGAAATAATCGCGGCATTCGCAATGTTTTTCAGGCAAAGATGCAGGTCCGCAGCTTGTTACAACCGGTGAATTCAAGCGCATTCGATTGCCCGGCGGAGGCGCTGCAACGTGTTGTCACAATGACACGCGTTGCTCCTATCAAGACGCATATTTGCAAAGCCTGTACCATCGCGACGGCAGAGCGCACGCGATCACGTCTCGCGACTGCAGTTCAACAGAATCGCTGCGCGCGAATGCACGTACGAGAACGTACCAGACAACTACTGTCTGGATGCTTCGACAGAGGGGAGAAAGAGAAACCAGATCGATCCGAGAACGGCACTGGTCAACGAGGCGATGAGGACAGTGATCTGAGACATATTTACGAGTCCTTCATCTTCGAATGCAAGGAGCGAAACGAAGATGGACATCGTGAAGCCGATACCGGCCAGCATTCCGGCACCCGCCAAATTACGCCACGTGATACCTTCTGCGAGCGAGCCGAGTTTCAGTGTTACGGCAACGAAGCAAAAGAGCAGAATCCCCACCGGCTTGCCGACTACGAGACCGAGAAAGATTCCAAGGCTGTTCCCTTCAGTCAAATGAGATGTCCAGCCGGCTTCGATCGGAATGCACGTGTTTACGAACGCAAAGATCGGTAACACGCCGAAGGCGATCGGCAGATGCAATCGATGTTGCAGTCGATGCGATATGCAATGATCCGGGTCCGGGTCAAACGGAATGGCGAAAGCGAGCATCACCCCGCTGAGTGTTGCATGGACGCCGGAGTGCAGCAGCAACCACCACATAGCCAGTCCGCCGATGAGATACACGGCGAGGACTCGCACTCGAGCTCTGTTGAGTATGAAGAGAAGTGCGAGCACTCCCAGTGAACCGGCCAGATAACCGAGATGAAGATGTTGAGTATAAAAAATCGCGATGACGACGATCGCTCCTAGGTCGTCTGCTATCGCCAGCGCCGTGAGAAAGACTTTGAGCGCATAGGGAACTCGTGCTCCAAAGAGGCTGAGCACACCCAATGAGAAGGCAATGTCCGTCGCCATCGGGATGCCTGCACCGCGCTGCGCCGGAGTGCCCCAGTTGAAGCCCGCGTGGATCGCTGCCGGAACGAGCATTCCGCCGAGAGCCGCCACCACCGGCAGCATTGCATTGCGAAGGCTCGACAATTCTCCGACGAAGAGCTCACGCTTCAGCTCCAGTCCGACCATGAGGAAGAACAAGACCATCAGCGCATCGTTGACCCAAGATTCAACCGGCCAATCGCCCCACTTCGAATGGAGAAAGTGTTCGATCTCCGGACCGAAAGAGGAGTTAGCCAGCGACAGTGCAGCGATCGTGATGAACAAGAGCACCATACCTGCGGTGCGCTCGCTGCTGAAAAACTCTTTGAAGAATCGAGTCTGCATCCCTGCCTGCTTCGTCGTTATGGGGCGTGTTCCGTAAACAATCTACCGTTTGCAAATCAGAGGCAATTCGGTTGATTGCCTCGTTGCAAGGTTAAGCCGCTCGGTAGTCCTGTCAACCGTCGATCGCTCCGTTACGGTCGAGTTTAGAAGTCAGCGGCGCGGTACACCAGCCGCTTAATCGGCTCCGTCGTCGCCCTTCCCTTTGGCGGGCGCTCCCTTTTTCTTGTCGCCGCCGCGCGGCAGCTTGTTCCCCGCATCGTTGGCTGCGCCAGGCTTGCCTCCGATGCCGCCATTGCCGAGGCCGCCGATTCCTAACCCGCCGTTGCCGAGTCCTCCATTGCCGAGTCCCGGATTATTGCCTGCCGCATTGTTCTGGGCACCGTTTGCATTCCCGTTGTTGGGATTAGCCATGTTTTGACCCGCTGCGTTAACCGCACCGGCATTTCCGTTCAAGGCATTTCCGTTCAAGGCATTTCCGTTCACGACGCCGCCGAGGCGACCACCGTTGGCACCGGCCTGCATGTTGTTCTGCGCATTATTGTTTTGAGCGTTATTATTTTGGCCGTTGTTTTGCAGGTTGTTCCCCGGTGCGTTGGCCGCGTTGTTTGCATTGCCTTGCCCATTATTACCAGCGTTGTTGCCGGCATTTTGGTTTTGGACTTGATAGTTGCGGATGGGACCGCCGCCGGCGAACAGCAGCGGACCGCCCTGTGCCTGTGCACTGCTCTCTGCAGTTTTGTTCCAAGGGACAACATAAGCTGCGAAGTTGCCGCTGGTGACATCGGTCACGTATACCAGGCAATTAGCTGCGCGGACATTCGATGTCCCGCGATTACCGATCGCGTTGCCTGTGACCAGTAGATAGTTCGAACCGCGACCTCCGCTCGGGAGTTGATTCTGCACGTTCGTGTAGTAACGAGCGCCGAACGCTCCCAGTCGCGGATAGTAGACCAAGCATTGCAAGTCGCCGGTCGTGAAGTCGAGAAAGAAGACCCCTTCTGCTTCGTCGCTGATCTGACCGGTGGCCACAGCCATGTTGGAACCGGCTGCCGCAGTGGAAACGTTTCGCAGCAACAAGTCATTCAAGTTTGCGGTGCGCTGCGAACCGAGAAAGTATCCCATCGCTCCTGCGCCCAGCACAATCAACATGGCGCTTGTACCGGCCACGAAACCCAAACGACCGGATCGGGTCTTCAGCACATCAATCATGATCAACTCGCGATGAGAAGCATTTCTGAAGGTTCGAGACAAGCTTATTGTAATTGACCGTGGGTCACGAGGCGGCCGAGCGAACTTCCCGGCGGTTTACACGATTCCTCACGAACCCACGTCCGTTCCGTTTGTAGCGATTGTACGGCGAGCTCTCTCAACTCAGGCCGGATTGCCATCCCCGCGGTTCATCGATCCCTCGGTCTCTTCGGTTTCATCTCCGGCGTCATCCTCCTGCATGCCCTCATCGCTGATTGGCGGCTGTTCGTCTTCGTCTTCCCATTCGCGGTCGAGACTATGGCTGAGGACTTTCACAACCATCGTGGCGTAGCTGCCGCGTGCCAACGAGAAAGACAATTCCAGTTTTTTCAAACCACCCGGAGACAACTCGTCAGCAGCGACGTTGCCTTGCAAATCCTCGGGACGAACAAGCAGGGATCGCGAGCCTTTCGAGAAGAACGTGTCGCGCGGATACTTCAAACGGATCTGCTTGTAATCCATCTCGAACTTCGACAACGATTCGTTCAAGAGCTCCAGCGCACCGTCGGGCCATGTGTGCTGACGTGCTGATGGGAGCGGCAGTTCAGCGTCTTGCCAAGAAGTGAGTGCACCTTCCGGCAGATTGCGAAAGAACAACAACTCGCCGGCTCGACCTTGTACCGCTTCCAGATGTTCAGGCGGTAGGAACTTGCGCCACCACTTACATGCCAGTTCATTCCACAGATGGCTTTGGAAAGCCGCGACGTATAGGCTGCGCAAGTCGATTCGAATCAGCGCAACGGCGCGTTTGAAGTCGGTGGGATGATCGACGAGATACGTGACGATACTGCGTCGATGCGAGCGGTCGAGCAAATCCTTGCACTTGTTCCAGTCGCCCCAAAACCTGCGCAGAATATCCTTCTGCTCACGTTCACGCGGGCGATCATGCGGATTGGGCTCAGCCATCGCCAGAAAGAGAGCTCGTTCGTAATCCGTGCGACACCAAGGTTCCGCTACGAACTGACCGCTCTCACCGAGCGAACCGAATCGTTGATCATCAAAGTAGTTGGGAACTCCTTGGCGAAGTGTCGAGAGCATCGCCAGCATCTGCTGTGACTGTGCATCCGTAAGACTTCGCAGGGTGATGCGAAAGCGATTGGCGAGGATGTCTTTGGCATGGAACTCACGCTTGGCTTGCCCCAGGAAGGTCAACCGAAAGCCGCGCTGTTCCATGTTGCGCTGCGGACCGCGAAACAAGCTGATGTGCTGGCTCGTCACGGCATGACGATCCTTGAGGCCGCCGTATCCGACCGCACGTCGCGGAATGTTCCAGACTTTTAAGATTTCGGATATGGCTTCCGGCGTTCCGATGCCCGATTTTTCCAACCGATAGACAGCGAATGGTCCGCCGTCGATTCTGAAGTCGCTGATCTCGTCGACGACGAAGTCTTCGCGGAGTCGTTTAAGTTTCATTAAGCCGGTGCCGAAGGTGCTCGCCGCAGGATGCAAACAGCGGTGGAAGTAGATCCCAAGTGAGAGAACGGCCCGATCGCCGATGCTTTCGGCTCGACGAACAACCCGTTCCACTACAATAACTGAGTCATCGCATGTCGCAAATGCTTCTTGACGCTAGACCGTCTTTTCGCTCGCTGCCGCGCATTTCGCCGGAGCTCGGTCGCTCTACAGCAGACTTCTGAGCCACCATAACGCCCAGCCGCTGATCCAGCCTGCGGATACGAATCCGATCGTCAGACTGATCGCGCCTAAAATGGCGTATTCGACAGTCAGCAGTCTCACGATATCGAAGCGGCCGGCGCCGAGCCTCTTCAAGGTCTGCATCTCACCTTGCCGCAGTCGCAACGACAGGCTGATCACGAGTCCTACAAGTAGCAAGCTGATCGACATCAAGACCGCGCCGCCGATATCGACTGCGCGGCGAGCTCGGCCGATGAGCTGCATCATTTCATCAACGGTATCTCGCGTGCGCACGATCTGACACTTCGCATCAGGCTCCAGAAACTTGCCCATCAGGATCACTGCGCTCTTCTCGGACTCTGGCGTCACAATGATGGATGTGATCGGAAAGGAATCTTTGGAACCATGAAAATGAAACGATGAAACGTTGTCATCGGTAACTTCTGCGAAGCGCTGCGGATTCTCGCGCCCGCCGGCATGATGATAGGTGGCAACGCTCGTATTACCTACGGATTGTTGATCGTTCGCTGCGTGCGAACGATCAACGGCTGCCGCCGGCTGGTGACCGTGCCCCAGACCTTCAATAATCCAAGTTGTGTCCAGCGTGCAGAACACAGCATGATCATCGGGTGAATGTGTCGTGTTCAGAACACCTTGCACTCGCAAGTTCAAGGCGGATGGCCCTGCCAGATCAAACGCATTCTCCGGATCGGATAGCAGGCGATCACCTGCTTTCAGTCCTAAGGACTCTGCCACTTCGGACCCGATAAGGCAGTCGCCGATGCGTTCGAGCGGATTCCCTGCGGACAAGCTGAACCCGCGCAGCTCAAAATAGTCACCCGTCGTTCCGATGATAGGATACCCTTGAGCTTTGAATCGTACATACAAGGGGATCGCCGTACCTCGTTGCCACTCTTGTATCTTTTCGGTTTGGTCCGCGCGTACGCGAGGAAGCGTTTCGCCTTGAAAGTAGAGCGTCTGTAGGACAAGCGAGAAACGACTTCCCGGCGCACCGATGACCAGCGGCGTGGTCTCGGATCGTTTGCGAGTCTCTTGTTCGAATCCTCGGATCGTCCATTGCACCGCCGGGATCACGCTCGATACGAGGATCATCGCACAGAGCAACAGTGCTGTCTTCACTCGTTCGAAAATCAAGTAACGATAGGCCAGCAAGATCGCGCCGAACATCTACTGCGTACCTCCGCGCGATGCGAGTTCAGCGCCGTCGGCTATGTTTCGCAAGTCCAGAACGCGATCGAATTCGGCTGCGGCTGTACGATCGTGAGTTACGGTCAGCAGAGTGGAACCTCGCTGCCTGGAATCGTCCAGCAATAAACGAATCGTCCAGTCGGCGGTTTCCGCATCCAGCGACGCCGTGGGCTCGTCGGCCAACACCAACTCAGGCTCGGTGATCAGCGACCGACACAGCGCGACTCGTTGCCGCTCTCCATGCGACAGCGTACCTGGACGACGATTTAATTTGTCGGATAGACCGACGGCATCGACTAACTGAATCAGTCTCGCCATACGAGTCGCCGCATGAGCTGCCGTCGGATGTAGGATGTACGGCAGCAGGATATTCTCTTTGACCGAGAGATAGTCGAGCAGTTGGAAGTCTTGAAAGACCAAGCCGATTCGACAAGCTCTGAATCGGCGTCGCGCTCTTTCGGACAAGGCAAATAGATCATGCCCCGCGATTTCGACTCGACCTCTTTCAGGCCGCAGAATGCCGGCGATCGTTTGTAATAGCGTGCTCTTGCCGCAACCGCTCGGACCGATGATCGCTACACGCTCGCCGGTGGAAACACACAGCTCGCGGATCAGCAACGTAAAGTCGCCGTCGGGATAGCGAAACTGGTAATCGCTAATTCGGATCATAGCCGCGAATGCTCGTCTCGAACTGGATGCGTTTCTCTTCCAACAGTTGGAACTTGTCGATCTTGAGGACGCCTGCTGTATCCACGGTGTTGATGCGAGCCCGATACTCACTGACGCGTTTATGAATGTGTCCCCAATGCTCGCTGACGCTGCTCACCTGCCACACGCATTCGGACATGGCCCCCTTCGCCGAGGAGACGGGCGTCAGAGAACGAACATCGACGTCGGTCATCGTGCTCATCGCTCCCCCCTGCTCTGCCACGATCAGCGAGCGTTTGATCTTCAGATATAGCTCTTGCAGCAATCGACCGTCGACTGATGTTTGCAGTGCATCGTAAACTGCTTCGTCATCGCGGAACTCGAAGGCTTGATAGATATTCACCAGTAGGCTCTTCATCATCGCGGTCTTCGTCTTTTCGTCATTGGAACGACCTGCAGTTGAAACAGGTTTGATTTCCACCGGAGTCAGTTCGCCGGACCAGGTGAAGTCAGTCATCTGTGGTTGAAACGTATGTCTTGTCGGAGCTTGATTGCCCACCAGGACGCTCGATTGCACATAAGGAGCGAAATCGTTGAATGCATCCCAGCGCACTTCGACGCGTTTGGGGACTTGCGGAGCTGCGAACGAGAGAATGACTCCGACACGTGCTTGATGCACGCTCACACGACGCGGTTCTGCATTCAGTGCGAAGTCACTGATATCGACCGAGAAGAAGTTCAGGCGAGTGAGTTTTCCTTTCACGGAGCCGCCGTTGATCAGCACACGACTATGTTCATTGAGAAACGCTTCGATCTGTTCGCGTGCCGCCGATTGTTCGTCGACGTCGAGGAAGTCAGGATCGTGCCGGGCGATCTTCACCCACTTTTCCAGCGTCAACAGTGGAAAGAGAATCTCGTGGCGAACTTCGAATCGCGTGATGTAGAGAAACGAGAACAAGCCCGAATAACTGCCGATCCCGAGACGATCTTTGAGTTGTTCGCTGCGACGTTTTCTCAGTTCGGCGAATGTCGGAAGTTTGCCGTCCGACTTGGCGTTCCAATCGATCTCGATGGTATGCGGACGTCCATGCGTGATTTGTTCCGACCGATCGAACAACCGTCCGTTGAGCGTGAAGTGCAGGTCCATCAATGCGGGCAGCGGTGCGTTAGTACCCCCGAAGTACTGCACGAAGGTCAGGTACTTCGGTTGCTTTTCAGCGAACGGATAGACCAATGTATAAACAATGGAGTGTCGCATCAGATCGGCTTGGATGACTCCCACGGCGTCGATCTGTTCAAAGTTCTCCGACTCGATGCTCCCCTTCAATTTGTTGCCGGCCGGATCGATGACGTGAAACGACTTGAGGATGAAGTCACGGTGTTTTTTGGCGGCCGCGGAGAGGTCGGCGGCTGAATACCGCATGTCGCCGTCGGCTTGCAGTTTGTGCATCATCACCAAATCTTCGAGCATGATGTCGAGCTCGATGATGACTCGATCCTCGCGAATGTCGGCAACTGCGGCGCTGAGCGAGATCGGATGTGCTTGAGCGATTGAGCTCAATAGGATCAAGGCACACATTGCGGACACGCATTGTATCCATGCCGCCGGGAAGAGAGCTGTCAAACGAGTCATGGAACCGTCACCAGACCTTCGATGAAATCATGAAACTCCATGCCCTCGGACAGGATGTCAGCCGTGATGACGTGCACACCTGCCTCCGCGTTACAGGTGAGTTCAAACGGGAGATCCGCGACACCGCCGGCTTCGATCTTGATCTGTTTGTTTGCTTCTGTTGAATCAAACCCCTTCGGCATTCGCAGTCGCACCGTAAATAGGCGAGGTGCAGGCGAATGGTTGTTCACTCGCACGGACCAAGACAATGTTTTGGGAAGCGACGTGTCGGCTTCTTGCTTTTCGATCTTGGCTTCATAGGGATAAAACGCGGCCCATTGCTCGTCGAGCCCGTAGTCGGGCGAATCCCAGGGGAACAGCTCCTGCAGGATGCGAGTGCGAGCCTCGTAACGCTCGGTCATTTGTTTGAGTTCGGCAGCGGTGAACTGAAATACAAACGGGATGTGTTCATTCACCAACTGCATCGGTTCAGAGAAGGACCGGAGTTTATCGAGGCAGTAGTTGTAACCGCGTTTGGGGCCGACCAGATTGCGATTGAGCAAGCAGTAATCATCCATTCCGGATGGTGCGAAGGAGTCACCGATGAAGAAAATCGGCGCTTCGCCATGGCGTCGCACCAACAGACCGCCGTGGTAGATGGCTTGGCCAGGGAAGAAATGAAAGCTCAAGTCGTATTCGTGCCACTTCATCGAATGACCGTCGGTCAGCGACTGAATATTCTGAATCGGTATGTCGGTCATCGCCGGCATGCGATAGGCATGCGGACGGCTCAGGATGTCGGCGTACTCGTTCAGTGCATAGACCGGACAGTGGAACTTTTCAGCCGCAGCTTGGACGCGATCGGTATGGTCGTCGTGGTAATGAGTCACAAAGATGCCGTCGACTCCGGAGATGAGTTGCGTATCGATCATCTTTTGAACAGCTTCGATGACGCGATCGTAACCGCAGTCGATCAAGAAGGCTCGGCCGCTGTCGGAGACGATCAAGCGACTGGTGGCATTTTCAACGACCCACTCCGGAGCTTTCTCGTGATGCGCGAAGGGCATGAGTTCGAGGCCGTCGGTGGAGTCGAGCACACGAGCCGCACACTTCTTCATGCGCTCTTCGCGAAAGTACCAGTGGAGTGCATTGGTTGAGAGATAGTTCGCATATAGCCGTTGAACTCGATCGATCAAGAGAGCGATGTCTTTCTGCGGATCGGTGATGACTGGGCCGCGAACCGGTACGATCACATCAGGCTTCAAGGCGGCTAATCGTTTCAAGGATGATACGAGATCGCCGAGTCTCCCTGCGTATCCGTGATAGCCGCGAATATCCGCTGTCGGGATGGCGTCTTGAAGGCTATAGAGGTCAGCGAGTTTTCCACCCGCGAGGATCAGATCGCCGGTGAACGCGATGCGTTTGCCGTCGATCTCGGTCATGTATCCGATTGAGCCCGTTGTTGGGCCGGCTAGATCGAGCACTTGGACGGATAGGTCTTGCCATGTGATCGTATCGCCCGGCTTGACCCACTGCGAAACCGAGAGCGGTAGTGTCACGATCTTGGCGGTCTTGCAGGCATAGTCATGAAAGCGAGACTTCGGGTACTGAGCCCAGAACAATTCCGGCTGCGAGATCCATTCGCGTTCGGCGGCCGGAGCTGCGATGCGATCCGGAACTCCGGCGCCGACATCGACGTAGCTGAGTACATCGCGGCGATGATGAGTCAGCAACAGGAGATCCGGTGGTTGCGAAGCGGAGGATGAACCGTAAACGGCAAGTTGTTTGTCGCCTGATTTGATCGCGACGGTGTTGATCGCTCCCGATAGAACCATTACCCGCGGCGGGATCGCTTTGGAATCGTCCGCCTGAGCGGCTGAAACGATGAGGACGCACGCAAGCAGACCGAAGATCAATCGATAGATAGCGACGGACGTCGAATGCGACATGGCAGTGGGCTCGACATGCTGGGTGGGGCTGCAATCCGTGCAGGAGCGGCAAGAGTTGCATCCAGTGTAGTCGATGGAAGCTGCGATGGATTTGCCGTATCGACCGTAGTTTTTTTCAAGTTCGCGTTATCAGCCTTGATTCGGCGGGCCGAAGTTAAGTATGAACCACATGTTCGCGAAAACCTTTGGTGGTCGAACGCACCCGTGCAGATAGTCTTACCGGACTAGGTTGCGAATCGTCGACATCAGCGGTCGAACAGTGATTTTCTTTGTCGTGCATCCTGATCTGCAGCATCTTGGGGGAGCATTCCGAGCGACAGACTTTCGTCGACTCGTGATGTGTCGCTGACTCTTGCACGGGAGAATCGAAGATGGTCTCGGCTGCATTTCTATTGCCACTGTTGGCGGTTGCCGCTGCTCCGAGTGATCGCGAGACACGGTTGAACCAGCGCGTCGACTTGATCGAGTTCAATCACTTCTACGATGACCTCGGGCGACATGCATACGACCAAGTCATTTTCTATGAGTGGTCGGATGAGTATGCGCGTTACAACGTGATGGCTTGGTGTCTGGTCGAGAATGACGACAGTCGCATACCGGTCAAGTCACGAAACGGCGGCGATTACGTTGTGCGCTGGTTCGATCGAGACGCCAAAGCCGAGCGAGAGATTCGTTCACGGCTGTATCGCGAGACCTGGACTCAATTCGATCCGGAGCGAGCCGACAAACGGTTGCTGGAAGAAGTACCGCGTCAGCCTCATGAAAGTCCCTCAGCGCGAGAGCAACCGCAAGCGGTGAGTCGCTAGCGTCACATCGGTCTGAGCGTTGTATTCAAGCAAGCTTGCCCGCGTTTACGGCCAAGTCCGAATGATCAGCATGCGTCGCCGCGCGGCCAGTCCCGAAGGGACGAGACAACATCAGCCGGCGACGTAAGTCGCCGGTTTGCGGGCCACACGAACACAACAAGCCCCGGAGGGGCGACCTGATTTCGGCGGCGTGAAATTGCATGATGTATCGCCCCGTCGGGGCTTCGGATGATCACGTCGCATGCAATCCGGCAGCTCACGCAGTCGGCTGATGTTGTTTCGTCCCTATCGGGACTGGTCGCTCACCATAGCTCCAGTCTGGACGCTTGGATGGAATGGGCTTACATTCTTAGCCCATGGAAGTCATCTCGGAAAGCAAGCGTTGCTTCATTTGCGAGGTCGGCAGGTCACTTGCCGAGCCTACTGCAGTGCGATTTCGGCTTGTCCTCGAGCGAGAGATTCGGCGACTTGAAGAAGTCGGCGTCCTGGGTTTGCACCTCGACGTCATGGACGGTCACTTCGTCCCGAATCTGTCTTACGGCATGCCGCTGGTGGCGGCGATTCGAAAGCTGACCGATCTGCCGTTGGATGTGCATCTGATGATTTCCGAGCCGCGTCGGTATGTGGCTGATTTCATCGCTGCCGGGGCGGACATACTCACCATTCACGCCGAAGTGGCTGAGGATGTTGGAGTTACGCTCGAAACCATACGTTCGGGTGGGTGTGGAGCCGGCCTGGCACTAAATCCGGGAACGGACCTGAAAGCGGCCGAAGCGCTCTTGCCGCTTTGTGACTTGCTGTTAATTATGAGCGTTAACGCGGGCTTTGGCGGCCAGGCGTTCAATCCGGTTGCTCTGGAAAAGCTCCGTTCGCTTCGCGATCGAGTTTCCCCGGATACCTTGCTGGAAGTCGACGGGGGAGTGAATCTGTCGACGATTCGCAGTTGCAGCCAGGCGGGTGCAACGTTGTTCGTGGTGGGCTCGGCCATCTTCGGTCAAGCTGACTACGGAGCTGCGGTCGGTCGCTTGGAAGCGGAACTGCGAAGCTAGCACCACGGTTTCAAAAGGAATTTATGTTTCAAGTTGTGCTCGTTCGTCCCGGTTCGACGACGTTCGACGAACAAGGGCGAATCAAGGGTTCGCTCGATATCCCTCTCAGTCCGCTAGGTGAACAGCAAAGCCTGTCCGCGGCGGATGGATTAAAAGACGTTGCCATCGACTGTCTCTATGTCGCGCCGTGCGAATCGGCTCAAGCGACCGGACGCATCATCGCCGAAAATCGCGGCTGGAAGATGCGGACCATGGAGTGCTTTCGCAACGTCAATCACGGGCTGTGGCAAGGCAAACTGGTAGAAGAAGTTCGCCGACTGCAGCCTCGTCTCTACAAGCAATTTCAAGACAATCCTGTCGGAATCTGCCCTCCCGGCGGTGAAATGCTCGGCACCGCTTACGAGCGCGTCGAAGCCTCGCTGGGTAAGCTGCTCCGCAAGCATCGTCGCGGCTCGATCGGTTTCGTCGTACCTGAACCGATGGCCTCGGTTGTGCGATGTTATCTGCTGGGCATCAGTTTTGACGATGTTTGGAATCATCAGCGCGACGCGGGAACATGGGAAGTTCTCGACCTGGAACCGGCGGCTGTTCCCGTATAAGAGTGCATGTCTTACCAAAGCTGCCGGCCGGAAAAGATGGCTTGCAGCATCGTTCGGCTTGGATAATGCTTATTCTGCCTCAGCCGGTCGGCGGCTCGGTACTTCCTGAAGTCGAATCACTCTCAGTGCTTCTCACGCGACTCGGTCGCCTGTTTAAGTTCGAACTGAGTGGTCCTTTAAAAGGCTGAAAGCAAGCTCATGGCGACCATCGAAGACACCTCCTCGCAGTCCCAATCCGATGGCAACGGCAGCTCGGGCAAAAACGCGTTTCCGAAGAAGCGGGGAGTGCCCGAAGGTCTGTGGGTCAAGTGCCCGGGATGCAGCAGCAGTATCTATCGCAAAGAAGCCGAGCGACTGCAGAACGTTTGTCCGAAGTGCCAATATCACTTCTATGTCTCGGCCCCGCAACGCATTCAACAAGTCCTCGACGAAGGGACTTTTGAAGAGTGGGATCAACATCTTCGATCGACCGATCCGCTTGAGTTCTCCGACATTAAGAAGCGCTATTCAGAGCGTTTGGTCGACGAGCAAAAGCGAACAGGGATGTCGGATGCTGCGATGACCGGCACCGGAATGATCCGAGCACGCCGCGTGGCGATCGGCATTACCGACTCCTCCTTCATCATGGGCAGCATGGGTTCGGTCGTCGGCGAGCGCCTCGTGCGTTTGGTTGAACGAGCCACAGCTCAGTCGCTGCCGCTGATCATCATCAGCGCCTCGGGGGGCGGAGCTCGGATGCACGAAGGGATACTTTCTCTGATGCAAATGGCGAAGGTCTCTGCGGCACTCGCTAAATATCATCAAGGCGGCGGTCTTTATATTTCTGTTTTGACCAATCCGACGATGGGTGGTGTGGCCGCCAGTTTCGCATCGCTGGGCGACTTGGTTTTCGCGGAGCCGAAGGCATTAATCGGTTTTGCCGGACCGCGCACGATCAAGGCCACGATCAAGATTGAGCTGCCGCCCGGATTTCAAACTAGTGAATTTCTGCTTGAGCATGGTTACATTGATAGGATTGTGGAACGCAGTCGCTTGAAGAGCGAAATTGCTCGGGCGATCGACTATTGCGGGAAGTAATCCTCGATGGGTTTGTTTGACAAACTGAAAGGCGCTCTAGGGGGCGGCGGCGGAGGTGGCAGCGGTGCGAAACGCCGTGGTGCCGCCGATATTGAAAGTCGCTTTGAGCGTCTGCGATCCGCGGTCAGCGGTACGATGAGCAACTTCATCGTGGCTCGTGACCGCGAGAAAGATTGCATCGTCGGTGTCAAACTGTGTGATCTGGAGAAGGTCACTTTCTTTGAAAGCCGCTTCAAAGGATTGAACAAACCCTCGGAAGGCGAGATCGCTACGTCGATGAGCCATCCGAACATCGTGAAGACGCTCGAGTACGGTCTAAGCACCAAAGGTGCACCCTATCTCGTGATGGAATTCATCGACGGCCCCGGTCTGCAAACGCTGATACACAATCGCGAAGCGGCACTACTGGAAGGCAAACGTTTGTCGCTCATTCGGCAGATGGCCGATGCCTTGCTCTATGTGCACAGCAAGGGATATATCCATCGCGATATCTGCCCTCGCAACTTCATTTGTACGGCTGACATCAACCATATCAAGCTGATCGACTTCGGACTTACCATTCCTGCCACAAAGGAATTCATGCAGCCCGGAAACCGAACGGGAACGCCGCTGTATATGGCTCCTGAAATCGTGCGCCGCAAAGCGACCGACCAGCGCGTCGATGTGTTTTCCTTCGGAGTGACCTGTTATCAACTGCTGACCTTTGAGCATCCATGGCCGGGTAGCGAAACCAGCGGTCTGGCGGCACTCAATCACGACACTTCCACCGCCGTCGATATCTTTCGGTTTCGACCTGATTTGAATAAACAGCTCGGCGGTCTCGTAATGCAAGCCATCAAGCCATTGCCGCAGGAACGGGTTCAATCGATGGAGCTGTTCGTCAAACTGCTGAAGCAAGTGTCGGCTGAGACCGAAGGCTGAGAGCGATACGTTCCGACGGCAATCCGTTCACGGCAGCTCGATGCTGCGTACTTCTTTGGTCTGCCGAGTAATTTCGATTTCGAGCGGAGTTTTCTGCGGTGATGCGTATTCGCCGTGCAATAGATCAGGCGCATCGTTCGGTGATGCGCCTGCCTCAATTTGATCGGCAGTGAATCGGACGGATGGATCGGGCCACACGATAGTGACTCGGTACTTACCCGCCGCAACGCCCGCGCTTCCGCGTGTCGACAGCGAGTATCTGCCTTCCTCGTCGACGGTTCCCATGGCGGGAAAGAGACTGTCTGTTTGCGATGCCGGGTAGAATCGCACGCTGGCACCACGAGCCGGTTTGCCCCCGACGGAGATGCTGCCGGTGACTTGGATGAGCGAGTTCGACTCGTAGCAACCGCCCGACATCAAAACGCCGATGCAGAACATGCCTGCGTAGTGTCGGAAATCACGGATGAAGCCAAGCATCGGTCGCTCGATTGTTTCAGACGAACAGCAGTTCGCGAACCTTTTCCAACCGGCGACGGAATGAAGCGGTGCTTGCATCGAGCGGCTGAGGCGCAGGCGGCGGGCAGGAAGTGCGAACGAAGCCGTATAATAGGCCGCTTGATCGGCTGTTCCCAGCCGATTGCCTGAAAAGGACGGCCAATTTCTCATCTTTCGAGTTCCACCGAGCTCGTTCGGCGCGACCCTTCGCGGTCGGTCCGTTGCGGATACAATGGGTCACCCGATTCACGTTCGAGCAGCGCGGATTCTTTGGCTTCGCGGCTCAAGCGACGACCCGTTTGGAAAGATCCGATGGCGGACCGAGCTCAACAAGTCGACTCAAGCGGCGCGGACCACGCCGGCTATACCGTCGTGGCTCGGCGCTATCGACCGAAGTCCTTCGCGGAGCTCGTCGGCCAAGAGCACATCGGACAAGCGCTCAGCAAAGCCATCGCTACCGGACGCGTGGGCCACGCATATTTGTTCACCGGTGCGCGGGGAGTCGGTAAGACGTCGTCGGCGCGGATCTTTGCTAAGGCGCTGAATGCCCCCGATGGTCCGACCTCCGAACCAGTCGCCGGCGATGATGTATCGGAAGCGATCGACGCGGGCGAAGATGTGGATGTGATCGAGATTGACGGCGCGAGCAATCGCGGAATCGATGAGATCCGTCAACTACGAGCCAACGTCAGTGTGCGACCGAGCCGGTCTCGCTACAAGATCTATATCATCGACGAAGTTCACATGCTGACCCAGCAAGCATTCAACGCGCTGCTGAAGACTCTGGAAGAGCCCCCCGAGCATGTGAAGTTCATCTTCTGTACGACCGATCCCGAAAAGATACCGATCACAGTCCTGTCTCGTTGCCAGCGATTCGACTTTGCACCGGTTCAAACCGATGCGATCAAAGGACGCTTGGCGGAGATCTGTCGATCCGAGGGTTTTGAAGCCGATGATGATGCGCTGGCGATGCTCGCGCGACGCGCTGCAGGTTCGATGCGAGACAGTCAATCGTTGCTCGAACAGGTGATGAGTTTTTCCAGCGGCAAGATCACGCTAGATCAAGTCAATATGCTACTGGGAACAGCCGATGAAAGTCGACTGCGCGAGCTCACGGAGCTGCTCGTTGATCGTGATGCGGCAGGTGCGTTGCACTTGGTAGCCGCTGCAGTGGCCGCCGGCACCGACTCGGGACAACTCGCCGAACAACTGCTCAGCTACTTTCGCGACTTGATGGCCGTCGCCGTCGGCGCGAGTCGCGAACTGCTGAAACTGGCGAATCCTTCGAACTACGATGCGCTCAAGGAGTTGGCTCAGCGCTGGGGACTGCAGACGATTCTGTCGGCGGTACAGTTGCTGGACGAATCGCTCGTTCGCATGCGGACCAGTGTGCAGTCACAGGCCTTGTTTGAAGTGGCTTTGATTCAGATCACGCAACTCCAAGATCTGGCTGCCGTGGCCAAGTTGTTGGAGGCACTCTCTGCAGGCGGACCATTGCCGACGCTCGCGGCGGTTGCTCGCCCTGCTCCGGCTGAAAAAAAAAAGCCTGAGCCCGTAGTCGCTTCGACCGTGCGTGAAAGTGCAGCGTCTCCTGAGAGCGATGCGCAGTCGGCACCTTCTCAACCTCGTGAATCGAATACAGTTCACACTGTTGCGGCGCCCAGTGCGAGTGGTCGCCGGGGTGAAGATGCTCAGCCGCATGTGAACCGAGCCGAAGAATCGCCTTCGACAGAGCAGAAAGAGGATTCGCCCCCACCATCGATTTCTGTAGCCGGCTCTACGGTACAAGAGTCATCGCAGCCGGTTGTCCCGCAAGTGTCCGGTGACGCTCCGTCTCCGGCTTCGCAGCAACCTTCTGCAAAAGCGACGGACGGAAGCGCTCTCTCGATTTGGAATTCGGCCGTAGAAAAAGTCGACGGCATGTTGGCTGACTTCGCACGCATGGCGATTCAAGTGGAATGTACCGCGGCGGATGAATGGGCAGTCATCTTTCCGGCGGGTCACAACAAGACGCTCGAATACTGTGAAGTGCCGCAGCGCAAACAGGCTTTGCAGGAAGCACTCACCGCCGCCACGGGACGAACAATTCACATCTTGCTCCGCGTTCAGCCCGGCCAACCCGTGCGCACGAAAGTCGACGTACCGGTCTCTGCCACCGTGGTTCGATCGCAAATGATGCGGCAGATGTCCGAGCATCCGTTCGTGAGCAAAGTCTGCGAATTGTTCCAAGGCGAAGTTGTTCGCGTGGACCCGCCGCAACCCTCTCAGCCTCGTCATTTAGATACGACTGCCGTTGGTCCCGAAGACAATTGAGCTCGTTTGTCTACGGTTGCGCATTAAACGTGCGTAGACCAATGCATGCAATGTAGGTCCGTTTCGTGCTGCATGGGAAAACCGGTCTAGGGGAGAATCGAGCGACTTGATAGGATCGCATGATCGGAGGGGAGGAAACCCTGCGCGATGGAATCATCCATCGGAATCCGATTCGCGATCAATCTAAACAAATGACACTTGCGTCAAGGAAGATGCACATGCGACGAATGCTCCGACTGAGCCGTCCTTGGTGTGCGGCAGTTGTACTCTCAGCCGCAATCAGCGCCGCGGTCCCGGCGCTGTATGCTCAACAACCCCAATCGGCCGGCGGCAATTCAGGACAGCGTCCGAACGTCGGCGGTGTGCAGCCTCAAGCCGGTGCCGGCAACCAAGCCGCTAGTAACCAGGCGAACGGCACTTATCAAAAACAACTGCAGCAACAGCAACAGCCTGCTGCTCGGCCGGGCAATCCGGTCGGTACCGGCAATCAGGCTTCGCAAGCTGCTCAGCCGAACACTGGCGTCGGTGCCAATGCGCAGCCAAATGCCAATGCGCAGCCAAATGCCGGACAAATCGTTCAGATGAGTCCCGAACAAGCCGCAGCGGCTCTCAGCAAACAGCCCTTTCCGCCGCTTAGCCCACAGTTCGAACAATACCTCGAACAAGTTCTCACGCATTGGGAGAAGAGCACCCAGGGTGTGACCCAATACGAATGCACCTTCAAGCGATTCCAATACGACCCGAGCTTGCAGGCAAACGATGCATTCACGGTGGCCAGTGGTTCACTGAAGTACATGCAGCCTGATAAAGGGCTCTTCCGTGTCGACAGCCTGTACTACCATCAAGGGCGCGATGCGCAAAACAAACCGATCTATAACACCGATCCAAAGCATCAGTTCGGTGAATATTGGATCTGCGATGGTAAGTACGTCCACATGATGGACCGCGATCAAAAAATCTGCACCAAGATCGAATTGCCCCCAGAGATGCAAGGTCAATCGATCTACAACAGTCCACTGCCGTTCTTGTTCGGCGTCAATGCACAGCAGATCAAGGAACGTTACTGGGTACAGCCGTTGGTTCCGCCGGCAGATCGTCAGAAAGAAGTCTGGTTGGAAGCGTGGCCTCGCTTTCCAAACGATGCCGCCAACTATCAACGCGTGCAGGTGGTGATCGATCAAAACGATTGGATGCCGAAAGGTCTGATCGTGTTCCTGCCGAACTGGCGACCGGAAGCTCCGCATCGCGAACTGTACGAGTTCGAAGATCGCAAGAATCTTTCGGGCATCGCAGGCAAACTTAATCCGCTGAACATGCTCAAAGAGTTCATCCCGGATAATCCTCCGGCCGGCTGGAAAACGATCGTCGAACCTTATCAAGCTCCGCCTGCTCAGCAAGAACCGAAAGTCGCTCAGCCGCCGCAAGCTCAACCGGTGCTCAAGTAGCACGCGACCGAGCGGCTTGGTTTACAATTCAAATTGAAAACAACGGCGGCAAGTCCAACTTGCCGCCGTTGTTCGTTGACGAATAAAACCGACCGCCTGCTTGTTGAGCTCAATCATGTTCGATCGCCACTGGCTTCGAAGTTACGCTGTGCACTGGCTCGCTCTGGTGTTGGTGACGGCGATGATTTCGACATCGCACCCGAGCAGAGCCGCAGAACCGACTCGCCGGACAGTGATCTCCATCGCGGGCGACGCGTTTCATATCAACTCAGTGCCGACCTGTCGCGGAGTCGAATGGAGCGGGCATCGCATCGATGGCTTGCTGATGAACAGTCGCATGGTGCAAGCCACGTTTGATGATCGCAACACGGAGACTCGCGGCTTGTGGGCCTACAGCGACACTCAAGTCTGGGACGCAGATCGGAATACTCGCGAGTTCATTGCTGCCATCCCTGATTGGCGACGTCACGGTCTGCTCGCAGTCACCTTGAACTTGCAAGGAGGCAGTCCTCAAGGCTATTCCAAGACTCAGCCTTGGCACAACTCAGCCATCAACGCCGACGGATCGCTCGATGCGGTTGCGATGGCTCGTCTGGAAATGGTGCTCACGGCGCTCGACGAGCATGGTATGGTCGCGATCCTCGGTTTGTTCTACTTCGGACAAGACGAACGAATTTCGGACGAAGCGGCTGTGCGACGAGCGGTGCAGGAGACGCTGAAATGGTTGGCAGAGCGTCGATACCGAAATGTGTTGATTGAGGTGAACAACGAATGCAATGTGCGCTACGACCATGCGATCCTCAAACCCGATCGAATTCATGAGTTGATCGCTGAAGTGAAGGCATTCGATGCCGGTGGTTATCGGTACTTAGCCGGTACCAGTTACGGCGGCGGGACAATTCCCGAAGACAGCGTGATCGCCGTTTCAGATTTTGTTTTGTTGCACGGCAACGGAGTGAGTCGGCCTGAGCGCATCGGCGAGATGGTGCGGCAGGTGCGTGCGCGATCGAGTTATCGACCGAAGCCGATCCTGTTCAACGAAGACGACCACTTTGACTTCGACCGCGAGGAGAACAACTTCACGGCGGCTGTGAAGGAACACGCCTCGTGGGGCTACTTTGATTACCGCATGAAAGGTGAAGGCTTCGACGAAGGGTATCAAAGCGTACCCGTGAATTGGCAAATCAGCAGCGAGCGCAAGCGGGGCTTCTTTCAGTTGCTCGGTCGCCTTACGGACGCCGCACCTAAGTAGTGTCTATGGCCTGCAAGTGAATGCATTGGGCGCGCATTTCTGCTTTAAATTTCGGCAAGGTCCTGCCGAGCTACTCAGCAAGTCCTTTCCAATTTAGCAACATCCTAAAACCGATCGATCGGTTTTTCCTTTGTTTTTCAGTGTATTTGAAACTTTTTCAAATGCACGCAAAGTGCCGGCCCAAAGATTGCATTCCGCCCACAGGCAACGCTGCATTGAATTAGTTGCAGTCCGGCGGTTTTCGGCAGAGGCGGTATCTGCGACGGGAAGCGGCCGTAGTTCGGGCCGATTCTCATGTTTCCATCTGACTCTTCATCGCCTGCAGACGGCGATCTCGTCCTGCACATCATTGATCGTTCCACCGGTCGGCCTATTCAGTCGTGGACCTTTCGAAATAAATTCGAGATCACCATTGGTCGCTCCGCCGATCAAGATATCGAACTCAGCGATCCGTTTGTGTCTCGAAACCATGCGACCTTGGTCCGCGGTGCGGCCGGCTGGGTTTTGCTCTCCACCGGCCGCAACGGTGTAGTGGTCAACAACCAGTTGGTCAAAGAAGCCCCGGTTCATGAAGAGCTCATCTTTCAGCTCGGTGTAAACGGTCCGACGTTGAAAGTCGCTGAACAATTCTCAAGCGGCGCGCCGGACGCGACTTTTGCGTTCGATCCGCCGGTCAAGCAATTGGTCTTTCAGCTTGATCGCGAACAACTCCAGTGCGAAGTCCAAGAGATCGCAGACGGCGATTACTTTCAGCGACTCCAGAGCTTGGCTCGGGAGGCTCGGCAACGCAAACCGAGAGAACCGAACTGAGCCCCTCTTTTGAAGTTTGTCCCCGCTCTCAACCTCGCCAAGAACAACCACCAGGAAAGCACTCTGTGAGCCAAGTAATCTCGACACACTCTTTTCGCGGCGGCACCGGCAAGTCCAATACCACGGCCAACCTCGCTGCTCTCACTGCAAAAGCCGGATATCGCGTGGGAGTGATTGATACCGACATTCAGTCACCCGGTATCCACGTTCTGTTTCAGCTCGGTAGGGAACGGATCGGCAGTACGCTGAACGATTATTTGTGGGGGAAGTGCGCGGCCAAAGACGCGGCTTACGATGTCAGTCTCCAAGCTCTCGGTGAACAACCCGAATCAGATCGTTCGAGGATATTCTTGATTCCTTCGAGTATCCGCACGGGCGAGATAGCTCGTATCTTGCGCGAGGGCTATGACGTCCATCGACTGAACGAAGGATTTCAAGAATTGCAGCAGTCGCTGGCGCTCGATTACCTCTTCATCGACACGCATCCGGGAGTCAATGAAGAGACGTTGTTGTCGATCGCCGTCTCCGACTCGTTGATCCTGATGGTGCGCCCCGATCAACAGGACTTTCAAGGTACGGCAGTCACCGTCGAGTTGGCTCGTAAGCTTGAGGTCCCTGATATGTTCATGGTCATCAACAAAGTGCCTGAAGGGACCGATGTCAGTGCGCTGATCTCGCATGTCACCAACATCTTCTCAGTCGATGTGGCGGCCGCATTGCCGCTAAGCATCGAAATGGCCAAGATCGCCAGCAGTGATCTGTTCTGCAACGTGCTGCCCGATCATCCGTTGACGAAGAGTCTTCGCACGGTGGTGCGCCGCATCGTTCACGGCGAATCGTAATCTGCCTGTTCCATGTTCCTTTCGTCACCTTCCTTCGATCACACGCATCATCGCACTCAAACCGGAGATGAGCCCCGTTGTCTGATTCGTCCGATGAAAAAGAATTGGATTTCCTGGTCGGCCGTATGCGATCTGCGACGGCACCGATTCGCGAAGTGCTGCGCGAGTTGCATACAAAGCACGCAAGCGATATGTCCGGCAAGATTGCCGACTACATACCCGAGTTGGCGAAGGCCGACTCGAACTGGTTCGGTATCACTATCGTCACCGTAGACGGCCAAGTCTTTGAGATCGGTGATAGTCGCAAACAGTTCACGATCCAGTCGATCTCCAAGCCTTTTATGTATGGCCTGGCGATCGAAGACAACGGATTAGAATCGGTGCTCGCAAAAGTTGGTGTCGAGCCGACCGGCGAAGCGTTCAACTCGATCGTACTCGACGAAGCATCCAATCGTCCGTTCAATCCGATGGTCAATGCAGGGGCGATTGCCACGGCAGACTTGATAAGGGGCGCCGATTATCCGGAGCGTGTACGGCGTGTCTTGCAGATGTTCGCTCGTTATTGCGGACGCGAAGTCTTCATCGACAACACGGTCTTCATGTCCGAGCGGGTCACAGGTCATCGCAATCGAGCCATCGGTCACCTGATGCTCAACTTCGGTATGGTCAGTGACAAGATCGAAGAATCGCTCGAGCTTTATTTCCAACAATGTTCGATCCTGGTCAATAGTGTCGACCTGGCCATGATGGGCGCCACGCTCGCCAAGGGAGGCATCAATCCGCAGACGGGAGAGCGAGCCGTTGATCAGCGCATGGTCAAATACTTATTGAGCATCATGCTGTCATGCGGCATGTATGATTACGCAGGCGAGTGGGCTTATCGCGTCGGCATACCGGCAAAGAGCGGCGTGGCGGGAGGTATCGTCGGTGTCGTGCCCGGCAAATTCGGCATCGGCGTCTACTCTCCGATGCTCGACGACAAAGGGAACAGCGTGCGCGGTATCCACATCTTTAGAGAGCTCTCGGAACGATACGGGCTGCATATTCTCGAAAGCGGTTTCGAAGGTCCGTCGATCGACCCGCTCTTCGGGCTCCAGCGAGCTCGCGGTAAAGCAAATTAACGGTTAGTCGGCTGCTCGCACTTCATTGGGTGAGGGTGATCCGGATTCGATCGAGGCGATGTTGGCTATTGTGGTCGATGCGATGGCGCTCAGCGCCTCTTGCGTGAAGAAGGCTTGATGGCCGGTGATAATGACGTTCGGAAACGTCAACAGCCGCGCGAGTACGTCGTCGGCAATGGCGGTGTCCGACAGGTCTTCGAAGAAGTAATCCGATTCCTCTTCGTAAACGTCCAGTCCTAGAGAACCGATGCGACCGCTCTTGAGCCCCGCCAGAACGGCCTTGGTGTCGATCACGGCTCCACGGCTTGTGTTGATGAGCATCGCTCCCGGTTTCATCTTTTCAATGGCAGCGGCATCGATCAGATGATGAGTCGCCAGCAGCAGCGGGCAATGCAAAGTGACGATGTCGGACTGCGAGAGCAACTCATCGATCGAACAATAATGCATGCCCAATTCCAAACACCGCGAGGCGGGGCGAACGTCGAAGCCTAAAAGTTTGCATCCGAAGCCCGCGAGGATCTGTGCGGCGACGATTCCGATTTGGCCGGTACCGACGATGCCCACTGTTCTTCCATGCAGATCGAATCCGAGCAATCCATCGAGTGCGAAGTTCCCTTCACGAACACGAGCCGAGGCGCGATGGATCTTACGATTGAGCGTCAGGATCAGGCCGACCGTATATTCAGCGACGGCGTGTGGTGAGTAAGCCGGCACACGCAGGATGCGCAGTCCCAGTCGCTTCGCCGCCGGCAAGTCGACGTTGTTAAACCCGGCGCATCGCAACACCACGCCGCGCGTTCCACTGGCCGCCAGTCGTTCGAGCACTTCGCTGTCCAAGCGATCGTTTACAAAGGCGCAAATGATCGAAAAGTCCGAGGCTAATCCGACAGTCTCAATCGTCAGACGCGGTTCGAAGAATGTCAGTTCGTGATCCGTCGAGCCCGTGTTCGTGCCTGTCAGTGCCGAGCCGAGAAACTGTCGGTCATATGCTTTGGTGCTGAAGACAGCGATTCGCATGGATCGTCCTGGATGTTGATTTCGAGATTATGCAGTGCGTTTGGTCTCACAGTATACTGCTGCCGGACCTACATGGCTGCTTGTTCGGCCTACCGGTTCACTCCCCTCCCCTTCCCGCTCATCGAAGGATTTTCCCGATGCTGAAACGCCTCTTTCTGGTTGCACTTCTGACTGCAGTCGCTAGTCCTCTCTTGGGACAAGAGAAGAAGCCCTCGGCCGATGTATCGAAGCTCGATCCGGCAATGGCTGCGAGCAAACAAGCTGCTGCAGCCGATGTCGATTGGCATGATGTAACGTCATGGGGTGTGGAAGGTCGCATCTTGCCGGACCAACCGCGACTCAAGTGGTTTGATCGGCTACCGAGCTCTGCGGAAGGACAAGTCACAGGCGCGGTTTGGAACCTCAGTCGCGACAGCGCCGGCATGATGGTCCGCTTCCGTACCGATTCGGAATCGATTCACGTCCATTACAAAGTGACGAAGAGCAATCTCGGCATGCCGCACATGCCTGCGACAGGTGTGAGCGGTATCGATCTGTATGCACGTGACAAAGATGGGAAATGGAAATGGGTACAAGTGACGAAGCCGGCCACGCAAGAGATCACTGCCGAAGTGATCAAAGGCCTCGCTCCCGGCGAACGTGAATATGCGGCTTACTTGCCGCTATACAACGGTACTGAGTTCCTCAGCATCGGCGTGAAGAAAGGAAGCAAGTTCGAAGGATCGGCACCGCGAGCCAAACCGATCGTGTTCTACGGGACGAGCATCACGCACGGCGCGTGTGCCAGCCGGCCGGGTATGGTTCATACCGCGATTCTAGGTCGCCGACTCGATATGCCGGTTGTCAATCTCGGTTTTTCAGGCAACGGCAAGATGGACAAAGCGGTCGGGGATTACTTGGTTCAAGTGGATGCCGCTGCTTATGTCATCGACTGCTTGCCGAATATGCAGCCGGCGGACGTGGCCTCCAAGTGTGTACCGCTCGTCGAACAACTGCGAGCCGCAAAACCGGATACGCCGATCATTTTGGTGGAAGACCGTCGCTTTACCAACGACTGGATCACTCCGGCCAAGCAGGAGTTTCATACGCAGAATCACGCGGCACTGAAAGCCGCGTATGAGTCGCTGATCAAAGATGGGGTGAAAGGGCTGTCGTACATTCCGGGTGACGCACTCTACGGCACCGATACCGAAGGAGCGACCGACGCATCCCATGCCAGCGACCTCGGCTTCATGCGCCAAGCTGACATCTTCGAACCCGTCCTAAGATCGGTCCTAAAGTAGCTGCCCATGGTAGCTGCCATCGCTCCGTGTGGTAGCACCTAAGCCATCGATCAAGCCGAACGTGAACTCATCCAATACCTGTCGATTCAGCGCGATTAACCCAACTCGATCGCGTTGAATCCAAGCCGTAAACGCAGTGCCATCGACTACGGCACCAGCCACCAATAAAAGATCATGAACAGCACGGCGCCGACCAGCGTCGTCACTAAGCCGCTGTTCCGTTTGCGTTTAATGAACAGCAACATGACGAGGCCGGTAACGGCGCTGATGATCATTACGACAGCCGAGATATCGATCAGCCAGCTCCAAGCCAATCCGCTGTCGCGACCTTTATGCAGATCGTTCCAGCGACCGACCAATCCGAACTCGACGATCGTCAGCTCATAGTCGCCCGTCTTGCGATCAATAAGTGCATCGGCGCTGTAACCTGGGCCTTTGAATGTGAGCGAGCAATCGTCTTCGCTTTCTCGAAAGTCGGCCACACGACCGCGAAGTCTATTCTTCTCACGCAGCTCTTCAGCAATCTGCAACTGGTTCAACGATGGTTCGCTGCCGGATGGAGTTAACCATTCGAGCGGAAGTTTGCCGGTGACATTGCGATTCACGGCCGTTTCACCGCCGAACCACGTGGGATGATTCAGCGTGATGCCGGTGAACGAAAAGAAGATCAGGGTCAGGAAACCCAGCATCGAGATGTAGATGTGCAACCAGCGCACCGCCATATTGAACGACGCGCTGAATTTGCGTTTAGACCGAGTAGGCCTGGAGAGAGATTCCATCGGCAGTAAACGAGCTTTTCGATAACGTGAAGCGATGATGTTTGTCGAGAACCGCCCGTGAGCTATTTAGCGGCTCGTTTGCGGTAATCGATCGCCACGCTCTTCACCTCTACGTTGTCGTCGAGCTTTTCCTTGAAAGCGTCGGTGCCGATGGCGAGTTTCTTCTTCGCGAGCTGGTAGGTGCCGTGTTCGCGAGCCGCTTCGACATACAACGTGTATTCACCCGGCTTTACAAGTTTCTTGTTGTCATCGGTCCCGTCCCACACAACGCTGTACGTTCCCGGCTTACGAGTCGCTTCGGATACGGTTTGTACAAGATTCAATTCATCGACCAGCTTGCGAAGTTGATCGCTCTTGTACCAACGTCGTAGGTCGGGGATCCAGCGCGGGCCGGGGCCGGTTGATTGCACCCACAACACCAGCGTCTTCACCGGATAACCATCTTTATCTTCGACCCACACTGCGACGTATGGACGACGATAGCGACCTCCGCTGTCGGCTTGATTAATGGCGAAGTCGACCTTCATCTCCATCCCTCCGTTCCAGTCTTCAGCCCGCGCAGTGAGGCTCACCAGTTTCAGCGACGCCGCCGCGGCTTTAGGCCAGCGTGCCGATGTGTGCATCGAGCCTCTCGCGTCTGTGATCATGCAAGCCGCGGTCGGTGTGCTGTCGACAAGAGCCAGGCTCTGACTCGGACTGAGTACGCTGCACAGCGTAGCGAGCGCATCGGCATCGCCGGCTCGATCGGCCGTTACGGTGACACTGAGAACTTGGTCAACAGGTCGAGCTGTACGCGGGTCGATGAGATGGCTGTACTTCTTGCCGTTGATGGTCACGCCGCGGAATGCACCGCTGCTGGTTGCGAGCGCTCGATCATGCAATTCAATCACAGCCGTCGTCGGCGCGGCCAAGTTGTCTTCCGGGACGAGCAAGCGAACAGTGCGAGTGCAATCGCCGAAGGCTCGCATGTCTCCACCGACTGCCACCAGTCCGCCGCTGATGCCGGCTTGAGTTGCGAGATGCTCACAAACGCGATCGATGATCATGCCTTTAGCAATCGCATTGAATGACAACGCATTGCCGTTGGAGCGGACATGCGATGCTTCGTTGTCCCACTTCCATCCGAGTTCCTCTTGCAAACCTTTCGCAACAGCGGCCAGCTCGTCGTTCGAAGGGTATTGCTGTTTCTTTTCCGCTTGTTTCCATAACCGTGTGGCCGTTTCGATTCCCGGATGGAAGGCACCGCCCGATAACCGATGCCACTTCTCCGAAGCTCGCAGTACATCCGCCAATTCCGGCGAGACCTGTGTAGAGTTCGATGCAGCGACCCAACGATTCAATTCACTGTTCGTATCGTACGAGCTGAGAATGCGATTCAGCCTCTCGATCTCCGTGAGTGCCGCTTGCTCGGCTGCCGTCGCATTGTCACTAGACTCTGCATTCAGACGCAGTTCCAGTTGCGTGCCGAGTACGTTCAGATGATGAAACACAAATTCATCAGCGGCTCGGCACCACGACGAAACGCACGTCGTGGAGATACAGAACAACCAGCACACGGCCCGGAAAATGCGCATGTTCGACCCTTGATCAGATAAGACTGGCGGCCCGATAAGGCCTTAGAAACGGGTATGCAGCATCTTAGCGGGAGCACGTTCGGATTGCGCTCCCTGCAGGCTGCGGACATCGGCATTTCGATGTGGAAGGAGAAGGTTTCGCAATGAACCCGCCACGGTCGGTAAAGTTTCTCCCCGCCCCGGATTTTAATTTTGAGTGCCGGCCTCACTCGGCAAGACGTCGCTCACTGAACGGGCAGCGACAGAACTTGATCCGCAGCGAGCAGCTTGGTTCGCAGTTCTGTGTAGTCGATCGATTGCAGCGAGCGATTGTCCTTGTCCGCCTCGGCTGCCATCAGTGCGGCACTCTGTCCGAGCACCATGAAAACGGGTTCCATCCGAATCGAACCGTACGCAATGTGGCTGGCCGACAAGCACACCGGCACCGCCAAATTCTCACACTGTTCTTCTTTCGGGATCAGTGCTCCTATGTCGATTGGGTACGGCGGAAAGCCGGCCACTTGCACATCCCCTTCATTGCGAACTTGTCCATTCGCATCGACATAACGCTGCACGTTGTGTGAGTCCATGGTGTATGCCGCCATCCCGACGCTGTGAGCCGCCGTTTGTTTGCCGCGACAGTGATGTTCCGTCATCACCGTTCGGCCGACGAGTCGTCTTCCTTCACGTACATAGAGAGCATGCGGCCAGTTCTGCGAATCGCGGAACTCGTCTGCAGCCAATCCCCACTGCTGAGCTTCGCGTCGAATCTTCTCCGGCACGCGAGGATGGTGGGCTAGGGTCCAGCACAATCCGGCTTGATAATGCACATGCCGGCGATAGATCGCTTCTCGCTCCGCATACGAAGCCTCCGGCCAGTCGGTGTTGGCTCCGATAAAGTCAGTCGAGAAGCCGGTGTTGTTATTCGTATCGGTCTTACGATTGGGCATCATGATCGAATGCCATGGAAGGTTGTTGAGCCCCGCTTCAAAGTTGCGTAGCAGCAGTTCGTAATCCCGCTCGTCATAGCCTTGCGGTTCGGCAAACGGGATGCGATTCGGCTCGACATCGGTCAAGTACATGCGCAGACAATACGCCTGCAATCGATGATCGCCGCTCCCTTCGTCACCCGGTCCTTCGGGTTGAACTCCCGGCAGTAAGCCGCTGGACTTGTCTCCGCGTCGAACATAGGGATCGACACCCGGAAAGAACTGGTGCTTGGTTGCCTGTCGAGTCTGCACCCCATTGAGCGTTTCGTTGTAGGCCGCGTTCGCTTCTCGACCGATGATGAAGTCGACAGATGCGAGCGGTAGAAGATCACCTTCATATGTGGCATCGATGAAGTAACGAGCGCTGAGCACTTCACCGGCGGCGGTTCGGAGGCTCTTCAGCCGCTTTCCTTCTCGCACCACCGAACTAGGCGAGCGATCGATCGGGCAACGGAGGCGATAGGGGACCTTCTTTTCATCCAGCCACTCACGAAACACCGCTTCAGCCACACGCGGCTCGAATGTCCACAGAGTGTCTTCACCGGGCTTTTGTCGCGGACTGCGATAATCCGTCTTCTTTTCGAAGGTCCAGGATTCGGGGCGGTCGTAAAACAATTTGATTCGCTTGTAGAACTCACGAGACAACCCGCCGATCGCCACTTTGTTGCCGATGTCGGTCGCGCCCAAACCGGCTGAAGAAAGGCCGCCCAAGTGCGCAGAGGGCTCGATCAACAAAACACGGAGCCCTGCTTCTTTGCCCGCGATGGCTGCTGTGATTCCGCCGCTCGTCCCCCCTACGATTAGCAAATCGACTTCTGTGTCTTGAGCATTTAGCATTCGACTTTCGAGGCTGGTCATCAAGAAGTTCATGAGCAACCAGACGATCGATGCAATCACAGGAAAACGGCATCGGTAGAACATAAACAAGCTTCCGTTCGGGTGACGAGTGGAGAAGGTCTTAAGATGGCCGGTTGCGAACATCAGAAATGAAAACAGGACCGAAGCAAGCTTCGATCCTGTTGTGCGTTGATAACCTTGATGAAGTGATCGGAACGATCACTTCATCGTAGGTGCAGAATTACTCTGCGCCGGCTTTGCCGCCGTTCGGGTCGCTTTGCGCTCCTTCTTGGATCGCGTAGATGCGGTTGCGGTTGGCAATGAAAAGCGTCTCATTGGCTACAATCGGAGTCGTGAACACGGCGCTGTCCATGTTGAACTCGCTGATCTTATCCATCTCTTTAGCAACCTTGAACACAGCCACTTCACCTTCATCGTCGGTGATGTAGACGCGGTCGGCTACGATCAGAGGTGATGCCCAAGAGGCAGCGAACATATCGTAGGTCCAGTAGGCTTCGCCCGACTTGGCATCGATGCAATGGAAGACACCGCTGAAGTCGGCGACGAACAGCAAGTTGTCCTTAATGGCGACCGATCCGCATGTGCGGTGCATGGTCGTTTCGAACTCTTCGGGGTTCGAACCGGTGTAATGCCAAATTGCCGCCGAGTTCGGGTTGTCTCGTTCAAAGTCCCCATCTTTTTTCGAGAGGGCTTTGAGACGCTTGTGCGCGACCGGCTTGTTCGGATCTTTCGAGTTGTAAACGATCGTCGGGCTGACATCGCCTCGCTTAGTCGGATCGATGCACCACAAATGACCTTCGCCTTCACCGTGTTCCGGGTCTTCACCGACGGCTACATAAACCAGTCCGTCGTAGATGACCGGTGTACCGATCACGTGGTTTCGAGTGGCTTTGCCGCCGAGCACGTATTCAGATTCTTTCGGGTTGCAGTCGAACTTCCACAGCAGCTTGCTGTTTCCGCCGGCTCCTTCGGCTGCAAAGCTGTAGAGCCATCCGTCGCCGCCGCCGAAGATCACTTGGGCTTCGCCGCCGAGAATGCCGTAAGCCGGCGATGACCATTGGCCGTGCAACACGTTGCGACCCGGCGAATTATCGGTCCAAAGCACATCACCCGTGTCGCGCTTAACAACCATGAAGCTGGGGGCTGCATCGTTGGGCAGATTGACGTGTCCTTCGTCTACACCGTTCGATGTGTTGACGAAAAGCAGATTGCCTGCACAGGTTACTGAGCAACTGCACATATTGTGTTGCGACACGCCGAGCTGCTTCATCATGTCGAGCTTCCACACGACATCGGCTTCGTCCTTGTTCTCGTTCGGTTCCTTCTTGAAAGGACCGTCGTTTTCGCCGTCGTGGAAGCCTTCGGTGTCGAGGCATACTACTTCGCCGCGATTGGTGACGTACCACAGGCGATCGCCATCCACCATCGGAGCGGCGCAGACGCCTTGGTCAGGCCAGTCGTGCACACGACCGGTCGGGAGCTTTTCGTTCGAGTGCTGCCACAGGAACTTGCCGTCCTTTTCATCGAAGCACAGCAGCACGCCGAGATCAACCGTGGCAGGATATCGCTTGATATAAGCTGCGCCGTTATTCGTTCCGACATACACCTTACCGTTGGCAGCGACCGAGTTGCCGTACGTTTCCGATCCGAGCGGCATCGACCAGCGGACATTCTTGCCGGTCTGCACATCCCATTCGGTCGGAATCGTGGTCGCGTCCGGCGTGTTGTTGCGGAACGGCGAACCGCCCCACTGCGGCCAGTCGTGAGGACCGACCTTGAGTTGCTTCATGGCCTTGAGCGTTTCGGCAACCGGATCGAACTTGGCATCCTGTGCTGTCGCTGCGGATGCAGTAGCCAGCACAGCCAGCGCGAATTGAAAGAGGAAAGACTTACGCATACGTGAAAAACCTTTTGCAGTGGATGTGAATTGTGTGGATGGTCGGGCGATGAGTTGAGGAGCGTGACTATTGGTTCGGGGTGACCGAAACATTGTCGACGTAGAACTCACAAACAGTGGCGTTCCCGAACATTCCCGGACTGCCGTGGAGGTTCGGAACAGCATCGGTAGCTTCGATGGTCCATTCGGTCGGTTCAGCTTCTCCGCGTGGCCATACTTTGCCTCGCAGGGTCACCCCTTCCTTGCCTGTTTCACTCTGAAACTTCATCGTGTACCAAGTACCCGGTTTCCAAGCGAATGGGATGGTCTTGGCGAATCGATTCTCCAGGCGACTAGTCCAAGAACGAATCTGCAGTTCGTCTTTGCCCATCATGTCCAGCGTGTAACGTTGGTTGATGAGTCCCATATCGGGACGACGATCAGTGCCGGGGACGGCGAAAAAATCGGCTTGCACGGTGTAGTCGTGCAGGTTCGGCCAGCCCATCCAGGATTGACTCCGCATCCCCTTCGGAATCGTCGAGATCTTTACCAACATCGAATCGTTTTCCGCATCGATCGGCTTGTGACGATATGCGGCACCGATCCAAGTGATCGGCACCTTCTTGTCGTTGAAGTCGAACTTCCACGGAAGCGGCGGAATGATGCGTACGCGAGCCGAGCTGGTCAGTTCACCGACTTTGGCTGTAACTGAAGCGGCCGAGTGACCGGTCGTTGCCGAGACGGTCAGCGAGTTCTTTTCAATGGTTCCCAGCGGAGGTAGGTCGGTAGGTTCCGGCGGAGGAGGCGGCGGAGCCGGTGCTCCCGGAGCTGCTGTCGGCAGCGCCGGCTTGGCTCGACCGACCGTCAGTTCCGCGTCGACCACTTTCACGAATTGACCTTGCTTATTGTAGCCTCGAACTTGGTAGTTGATCTTTTGACCCGGAGCAGCCATCGCCTCGACCGGCGCAATTTGGATGTGAGCGATCTCTTTATCCGTGAGCGGTGCTTCCGGCGGTTGCGGCGGAATCGGGTCGGACTTCGGCTCGGCACCGGTTCCGATGCAGTACATGGCTTTCGTGGTACCGACATACATTCGACCGTGTGAGACAATCGGCGACGCAAAGATCTCTTCATCTTTCAGTCGCATGGTCGAGAGTTGCTTGAGTCCCTTCTCCACAGGTTCAAAGACCCAGAAGCGACCGGAGTTTTCGGCTGCGTAGATCTTGCCGTCGGCATACAGCAGCGAACCGAACATGGCTGTACCGATCTTCTTCTCTTCAATCACTTTGCCGGTCTTGGCATCGACGACGATGATCTTCGCGCCGTCTTCAACGAAGTAGACACGACCGTCGACGTACAGCGGAGCGCTGCGGCTCACGGTCTTCTTGTTCACCTTCCAGATCAGATCGGCATCTTTGATCTCGCCCTTCTTGCGACCGTCGAATGCAAACACGGCGCCGAGCACATTCAGGTCTGCGATGTTCTTTTCACCGTGGCCGCAATAAACAATGTTATCGACGATCAGCGGCGTGCAGTTCAAACCGCGCGTCGATACATCGTATTTCCATATCGTCTTTCCAGTGCGAGGCTGCACGGCATAGACCGCGCCGTCGCCCGCACCGAAGACCATCGCTGCTTCACCGTTGAACGTGGTGAAGACCGGAGTGGAGTAAGTCGTATCTTCAGGACGCAGCTTGGTGCTCATGAACCACACCGCTGCCCCCGTTCGTTTATCGAAAGCGACGAAGCGGTGAGCGGGCACGGCGTTTTCGCCCCATTGAGTCATCACGCCGCTGATGATCACCAAGTCGTCGTAGACCACGGGAAAGTTCGTACGCCCGCCGTAAGTGCTGAGCATGCCGTACTCTTCGCTCATCGAATGTTCCCAAATGACCTGACCGGTTTCACCGTTCAAGCATTGGAATTGGCAACCGAGTCCCAGCACATAGATGTTGCCCGAAGTCGGATCGCCCACCACGCTCGACCAACCGACACGCTCCGAGGGCGCATCGGAAAGAAAGACGTTGTGGACACTCTCCCAAATCAGGTCACCTGTCTTGGCATCCAGGCAAACGGTCTTCTCACCTTCCTTCGTTGTGTTCGGTTCATGCCAAACCACGAAGTACAACTTGCCGTTCATGACGATGGGTGTCGAACGAGTCGGGAACTCGGTCTTGGCCCACAGAACGTTTTCGCCTTGCGGGGTCCACTTATCGGGAATCCCTTTCTCGCGCGAGTAACCCGCGTATTCAGGTCCGCGCCAATGGACCCAGTCGAGAGGATCGGCAGCTTGGACAGACCTTGCGGGGAGCGAGCTCAGCAGGCTGAGCAGTCCCAAGCCGACGAAGGAGTAGAAAGTGCGGAGCGGCAAGCGAGGTCCGACACCGCAGCTTAACAAACGCGTCATTGCATCCCACCTTTAGAAGCGTAGCGAACTGGAAGGAACGACTGCAGGTCGACAGTCGTCCCCTAGAGTATCCCCAGAAAGCAAGCCTCTTTCCAGTAGCAGACGGCCGTTTGCCGCCCCCTGCCGAGATGCTGCGGAAATCAGCGAACGCGGCGCATCATGACGGTTCCGACATCACCGGCGGCCGAAAACGAACCGTTTAAGCCGCTAGGCGTTACATGGGCGGACATTTGGTAAGAACCTAGGATCGGCCCCAGTTTCTTGGATGCGACATACTGTGTTCCGCAGTTGTCGCAGGCCACCGGCGTCATGGTCACTTTGTATGTAAAGGGAATCACCACAGCGAACCGCCCTGTGAACCGTGCATCCACTTGGCCGTCGGCGCGCGGAGTCAGCCGCACTCGCATCGGACCCTGATGGCCGGTCGAGCCGCTGTTCCACTGGCCGCGATAAACGCTCGATGGTGATGCGGCCTGAGACTGGGTCTGCACAGAAAACACAGCCGCCCCGCATAGGATGGCGGCGGCAACAAAATTCCATTGCTTCACGATAGCTTGCTCTGTCGAATGAATTCTACGGAATTGAAACCGGTTTGATTCCAGTGTAATTCGAATCCGTTCTCGTCCAGGTCACTACAGCGAGCCGGCTATAAAGCGGTGCTCGATCGCGCACGGATCTGACGTTCCGTCATCTGCTCCGGTGGAATGCGAAGTGCACCGGCCACATCGTCCATCGATAAGCCGAGATGCCAAGCCATCGCAACCGCGGGCAACACCGCATCGATCTGCTCTCGCAGCGTCGGAGCCAATTGATCGCGCAGCAGCAGCGTTCGCGACTCGGCACCCTCGAGCAGATCGATCCCTGAGGCCGTGGCAACAACAGCGCGTTTGCCGGCGCTGACATGTTCGATGATCGCGTCGGCATCTCGCTTGTGCGAATAAAGGATGACCGATCCGCGACTGAGCGCCGCCATCGGCACAACGGTTGAGTCATCCGCATTCAGAATCGCAACGCCGTGTGGTGATACGACATCGACCGGCGAACGGAAGACTGCGTACACTTTCTCCGGGTTGAATAGATCGAACTCGCCGTTGAGGTTCGCTTCTACATCGACTCCGGTTACGATCGCGGCATCGCATAAATCGAAACCGAGTCCTTCGCGCAGGATGCTCGCGGCGTCAACCGGTCCGACGATCGCACTGACGGAAGGATGCATGATGAGACGCCGAGTCTGTTCCGTGTTGCTTTGCTTACCTGCATCCAGCAACAAGTCGTTCAGTCGCAGACCCCCTTCGTCGAACCAACCGACTTTGTGATCCGCGCGAGCCAAAAGCCTTTGACACAGCGAAACGGTTTCCTTGACGGCTTTGGAACCGGTCACCGATATCATCGGCACGCGCGCGTTTCCTTCGGCGCCGAAGATGTGCTCGACGATCGCACGACCGACCGGCTGCGGTTCGCCGCTTGATGGTTTGAGGTGCATGATCAAGCCCGGTCCGGCGTTGACTTCGACAACCGCTCCGCGCTGATCTTCCAGCGGACAAGAAATATCGATTGCAACTACGTCGATACCGGCGATATCGAGGCCGACGATCTGAGCCGCTTGAACTGCTTGTCGGGCTACTTCGGGATGCACTTCGCGCGTGACATCGGCCGACAGATTGTCATAGCGTTTGACGAGCACGCGACGGCCGGCTGCGGGAACCGCATCGAGCGAGAGTTGTTGCTGAGCCAATACGAGACGCAGAGCATCGTCGATCTCGACCGGTGAAAGCGGACAGTTCTCTTCTTCGCCGCGCCGGGGATCAGCATTGACGACGGTATGGATCAACTGTTCGACTGTTTTGACACCATCGGCTTCGACCGTGATCGGTTCGCCTCGCGATGCCGCCACCAATCGATCACCCACGACCAGCAAGCGATGTTCGTTGCCCGGCACAAAACGTTCGACGAGCACACCGCTCCCTTCGCGCGCCGCCACGTCATAGGCTTGGCGAATATCTTCGGGGCGAGTTAACTGCGGAATGACTCCGCGACCGTGATTGCCATCGACCGGTTTGACCACGACCGCTGATCCAATGTCTGCTGCGGCCTTCACAGCGTCTTCCGGATCGGTAACACGACGACCTTCGGGTGTCGGTACACCGACAGTATGCAGCAGGCGTTTGGTGAGCTGTTTATCCTGCGCGATCGACTCGGCGATCGCGCTGGTGCGATCGCTTTCGGCCGTCCAAATTCGACGTTGAAAGCGCCCTTGTCCGAGATTGACCAAGCTGCCCGCATTCAAGCGTCGGAACGGAATGCCTCGTTCGCCGGCTGCATGGATGATGGCTTTGGTGCTGGGGCCCAAGCAACGTCGATCGGCTAAGTCGCGCAGGCGCTTGATCTCCGACTCGACATCAAACGGCAAGTCGTAAGCGCAGGCTTTAAGCAGTTCGCGAGCCGCGTAGAGACAGGCTTCGCCGACCGATTCTTCCTCGTAACGAATCGCAACTTTGTATACGCCCGTTTCACTCATCTCACGAGCGCGACCGAAACCAGCTTCGCTGCCCGCCAGAGTCTGTAGTTCGAGCACAGTATGTTCGAGGATGTGACCGAGGTACGTTCCGTCATCCATGCGAGAGAAGAATCCGCCTCGTTCACCCAC
Source organism: Pirellulales bacterium (assembly GCA_046349815.1). Lineage (GTDB taxonomy): Bacteria > Planctomycetota > Planctomycetia > Pirellulales > Pirellulaceae > Aureliella. The sequence goes on from JAXMBQ010000010.1 coordinate 107,307, forward strand.
GCTGCATCGATGTTCAATGACCGTCGGCAACCAAGCTTTATATCGCTCGTTGAAACCGGGGATCTTGTCGCTCGGTAGCTGTTCAAAGGGGCCGATATCAACCCAGACTTCCATGCACTGACGACGCGACCAGATATTCGGTCCGCGCAGGAACATCAGGCGGCGAAAATGCATGAATGGGGGAGACGCATCGAGCGGAGGGAGCTCTGCAGAAGCCATGGAGGGTACCGAAGGAGGTAGGGGTGCGTCCGAGTGCAGATGATCGTAAGCTTTGAGCAGCCCACGTTGACTCGTTCAATTTGAACAACCACCCCTGACAAGTCAATCTCGACTCAGGACGGAAGCCCGGCACTCGGCGGCCTCGCAAACGGCAGCGCCCGATTAATCCCTACAATCGCGATTTTGTGCGGTAAACTCTTGGCCGGATACTTTGAACACATGCAAACTTGCCGCAAGGAAATACGATGCACTTGAGCCGATTAAGCTTCGTCTGGCTTTCTGCGGTAGTCTCAATGGCGATTACCGGCAAGGCCGTCGCCCAGGACGTCGCTGGTTCTAAACGGCCCGCCGCAAAGTCGCCTGCCGAACAACGCATCGTAGATCAAGTTCCGCGGGCTATCGAAATACTCAACGGTTGGCATGCGCATCAACCTGAGCCGGCGGATCGTAAACTCCATATCGTGGTCTGGACTCCGTCTGATCGCGAACCGGCACCGCGCTATCAAGAGCGATTGAGCGGCTTGCTGCTGGACATTCAGCGTTTCTATGCGACCAATATGCAGCGAATGGGTTTCGGGCCTCGCTCGATTCACTTGGATCAAGTCGATGAGCGGACGATTCGTATTCGCTTGGTTCGAGGTCGCGAACCGTATGCAAACTACGACGTATCGAGCGGCAACAAGATTCGGCGTGAATGCATCCCTGTGCTGCGCGAAGCGGGGATTAATGCAGATCAAGAAACGATCGTCATCTTCTGCAACATGAGTGTCTATGATGCCGAGCAAGGGACGATTCGGCAGAACAGTCCGTACTACGCCGGTGGTTCTCATCGCAACGGAACGGCTTGGCAAGTCGATTCGCCGATCTTGAATGTCGAACTGCTCGATGAGCGCATGCCGCTGGTAACCGACGGTCAGTACGGTCCCATCTCGGTCGGCAAGTACAACTCCATTTTCATCGGCGGTGTGGCGCATGAACTGGGTCATGCTCTCGGATTGCCCCATTGCAAGGAGCGAACGGATGAGGCGAAGGTTTTTGCCACGGCACTGATGGGAAGCGGTAACCGTACGTACGGAGACGAACGACGGGGCGAAGGCAAGGGAAGCTTCATCACACTCGCACACGGTTTGCGATTGGCTTCGCATCCGATGTTCTCGGGATCGACTAAAGGGATGAACTTGCCGGCCAACGCAGTTCTGTCGGAGATCAAACTGACACCGACTGCCGATGGATTTGATTTCGCAGCCACTGTCACCGCCGATCCACCCTGTTATGCGGTGATCGGCTATATGGACCCGGCCGGAGGGAGCGACTACGACGCGACGACATGCACCGCTGTTCCCGACCCGCTGGGACGATTCGTATTGCATTGCGATGCGCTCACAGCGGGCAAAGCCGGCGAACTACGAGTCGTTGCGCTGCAGGCTCAAGGCAGCGGAATCGGCGACAAGACGTACGCGGTGCGTTATGAAGTGGACCGGCAAGGTAAAGTAGATTTGACCGAGGCCACGTCCGCACTCGTTCTGGCCGCTGCAACGAAAGCCGCCGCTGCCGGCAACACGGCCGCGCTAGATCACGAGCTGAAGCGGCTCGAAACTGAAAACGTCGAAGAGCACACCCTGGCTGCGGTGCGCTCGGTGCGAGCATCGTTCGATAAGCGGCCGATGAATTCGCCGGCCGACATGAAAGGCGCCGAATGCAACTTGACTGACTGCACATGGTCCGAGGCCAAAGTCGGCTGGGGACGACCGCAGGCCGATCGCTTGCCGGAAGATCAACCATTCCTTAGAGCCGGCGGAAAGCTCTTCGTTCATGGCCTCTACTCACATGCTCCGGCAAGCTACACATGGCAGCTCGGCGCTAAGTGGACTCGCGTTACGGCACAAGTCGGACTGGCAGACGGACACGACGGCAGCGTGGTCTTCGTCGTCCTCGGAGACGGCAAAGAACTTTGGCGGTCATCGAAGGTCGACGACGAGAAGTTGCGAGCCGTCGAGGTTCAGGTCGGCGGTATCCGGTCGCTTGAGTTGCGAGTCGAAAACGCGGGGGACGGCAATAGCGCCGACTGGGGCCTGTGGCTGGAGCCGAAGTTGATGCACGATTGAAATTCGTCTTATCGCGTCGAGTGGTGATGATTCGAACAAGGGTGACGCGCGCATCGATCACTTGCGACGCTGAATTTTCTTCGGCCCCTTGCCTGCGGATCGTTCGTAGCTGCCGTCGCCGGTCTTGACGTACTTCGTAAATCCGTTGTCGCCGAGGTTCTTATCGGACAAGCGATTGGAGAGCTTGTTCGTCGACTTGAGCTCAGAAAATTTTCTGGCGATGGACGGGGCGGAGATGCAGCGGCGAACCGGTTCGCCTGTGTCGGGATGCACCGTCAAAACCGGATCGTTCATGCTCTGTAGGACCTCGAAGGTTTCCCCTTCGCTGCCGTCGCTCTTGATGACTTGGTAAACGTATAGCGGCATGGTGTGGATGACGACCTCTCGCAGATTACGAAATCAGGTCACGTGACTTATATCCAACATATATTTTGCAAACTGATCTTCGTCAACATTGCGTCCGCTGACGACCAGCACGATATCGCCCGACCCCGACAGATCGACTCGGCCTGACAATGCTGCCGCCGTTGTCACTGCTCCCGACGGTTCGGTGCGCAGTCCGTGCTTGGCCATCAGCAATCGCATAGCGCACTTGGTTTCCGTATCGCTGACGGCCACGGAGTTCCGAACCAATCGACTGAGTATCGGCCAGTTGTGCACACCGACGTCGTACGACAAGAGCCCGTCGCAGATGCTAGTCGGTTTCGCGACGCGGACTCGATCTCCTGACGCGAGGGATTGGCGAAAGTCATCGGCTCCTTCGGGTTCGACGCCGATGATCGCTGCTTCGGGAAAGCCGTCAGCGATGGACAATGCATGACCGGCCATCAAGCCTCCGCCGCTGACTGCGCAGAGGAAGTGAGATAGTACGCGACCTTCCCGCTTCAGCGCTTCGACGATCTCAAGACCGCCGACGCCATTGCCTGCGATCACATGATTGTCGTCGTACGGCGAAGCTTGAACGCCCTGTTCCGTCTCGGCGATCTCGCGAGTCAGTCGATCGCGCACACCGGTAACGTGATCGGTGGCGATGTCATACGTTCGAATCTCCGCGCCGAACGAGCGAGTGATTTCGAACTTCACTTTCGGAGCTGAGTCCGGCATGACGATGATGACTCGCTTGCCATACTGCTTCCCGGCGAATGCAATGCCGGACGCAAAGTTGCCGGAAGAGTGTGCTGCAACAGGGCGATCGCCGATCTCTTCTGCATGATTGGCCATCCAGTTAAGGGCCCCCATGAGTTTGAACGAGCCGACGGGAGTCCAGCCGTAGTCCTTGAGCCAAACTCGCCGACCCGGTGCGAGCCCAAGATGCTTTTCGAGGGCATAAGAGCGGATGAGCGGCACTGAAGAAATATGTTGATGGATGATACGTTCAGCAGCGCGAACATCATCGATATCAGCCACATGAGCCGGCGACGGCGGCAGATTCGTAGGCGGGTTCATAGATCAAACCGAATCGGGGGAAGGGAGCAAGCATAGGTCGGCCCCGACATTCTAACCGCAACCCAACCTCCCCTGAGCGTAAGTACGAAGTCCTACGGCAAGACGTCCAGCACCAGACGAGCCCAGCCCGCACCAACCCTACAGGCATCGACGCTGTTCGCATTAACTGCTGGTTTGTATTTGATGGGTGAATAATGTGTCGAACGGTGTTCCATTGGACCAAAAGTGCGGGTGAAGTACTTGGTTTTCCAGTTAGAATTCGCCAGGAGTTTGTGTTTCTTTTTCCATTTACTCATCACAAGCACACGCCCTATGGACGAGCCCTCTCTTTGCGTTACGAATCTCGAACTCGCACGAATTCCTGCGGGAATTATCTTGCTCGTCGCTCCTGCAGTAGCCTACACCACCATGTTCGATAACCCGAAATGGCTCGTGGTGCTCGTCTATGCATGCGTCTGCATCGTCGTAGTCCTCCCCTTACTATCCCTTGTAACGCGGTCGATTTGTTTTGCGGAAAAGGTCAATATCCGTACGTTGACAAGAGAGTTCGTGTTTGGATGGAATGATGTTCAATACGTTTTACTAGAGGACGAAGACGGGGGCTTTCTGAAATTTGCTATCGGACTCGCTTGGAAGAGAAGCAGGATGACGGTGGGGCTGAAAAACGGAAAACGCTACAGGGCCGTCGTTAGTCAAAGGCGAGTCGCTGAAATTGAGAGCGTCGTCTACCCGCGGCTCGATCCCGGTTGGAAACAGGCCAGTGACGAGGCTCATCGGAAGGAAAGAACCAACCGGATCTCCATCCATCTCATACTCAGTGTTGTCTTCGGTATCGTTGCCATACCTTTTCTGGCGTATTCTGCAAATCTGATCGTAGAGATCTACAACGGAACCGAAAGTGTCAACTGGCCGATTGTGGATGCTCGAGTGGAAGAGAGCACTGTGGAGCAGGCCCCACGCAGGCACACTCTCGGGGAACGCATCGAGTACAAGGTGCACCTGCGGTATTCATACGCTGTCGGTTCAAAAAACTATACAGGGGACCGCCTCGAATTCATGGAGGTGCCGATATTCAACGATGACCCGGATATCAATAGGTTGAAAGGATTGTCGCCAGGTTCCCCGTTGCACATTTACGTCAACCCAAGCTTCCCGAACAGTTCTGTTTTTAGACCGGGCATGACATTGGATCGTTGTCTGCCACGTCTTTACATCGTGGTGATCGCTCTAGTGCTTTGCGTGGTGAGTGCCAAGAGCTTCCAAGACGTTCTTCGCATACTCAAGAGCTCGCGCTGAGCGTAAGGACGAAGTCCTACGGCAAGACGTTCAACACCAATCCGGCCTCGCCCGCACCAACCCAGACCCTAACGGACGTCCGCAACGAACCGGTAGGCAGTCGACAGATGATCGGCATCATTTGTGGATGAGAAGTGGATTCCGATCTCAGTTCGAATCCATGTATCTCTTTTCCGGCGGCTTGAGAAGTTACTCGCCTTTCGATCCGCTATTAGCCAAATCGTTGTACTTCGCCCACAATTCATCAGCTAGGTTGAATAGGAATGTCTTGCCTTGATGGTTGTCCTCGAGGCAATCAAGCAGCTTGGTCGGAATACCGGAGATTCCGAGCCTGGCACCGCTGAGCGCGCCTGCCATTGCTGCTAGCGTGTCGACGTCATTGCCTTGGCCGATGGCTCGCGAAATCGTCGCCGCATAGTCATCGGGTCGAATCGGTGAAGCAGAGTATCGACGTCATCACGGAGCGATGTGCTTCCAGAGAGTTTCCGAACGCGATCAATGTTTGATACGGTTCGAGTTCCAGTGCATGTTCGATCTGCCACTGGAACTCTTCCGTTTGGGCTATGTCCGCTAATCGCAGTAGGAAGGCATGGCGATCAAACTTGCTGCCGTGAGATTCTGCTGCCAATGCAGCCGCGGTCGCGATAAGGCGAGCCCCATCGACTCCTATTTCATGACAATGAGTAGGCTCAGCGCTGACGTCGGATTGCTCAATCACGCGTTGCATGTCGGGACTGAAGAATACTCCTACGGGAGCGACTCGCATGGCCGCGCCATTTCCGAGCGAGCCATCTCCGCGGAAAATGGTTGCTGCGACCTTTTCCCAATCCTCGCCGAATCCGATCGCATTGATAATGATGCGAGCGCCCTGGCCGTATCCGCGATCGGGATGGTAGTTCTCCGCGAACCGCTTTGCCAGCCGATGCTTTTCCAAGCATCCGAATTGAGCCAGCTCTTGAGCGACACTGATCATCATTTGCGTGTCGTCAGTGTAGTAGATCGGTTCAGCCGAAGGATGTTCGACGATTCGATCTGCAGGCCCCATATCAAAGATCATGTCGGCAGGAATACCTTCCCAAGCCGAACCGACGGCGTCACCGACTGCCAAGCCGAGCACAACGCCTTGAAACTGCTCTTTCTTCAATCGGGACATGGTGCACCTCGCGCGACCAATGACGTTGGAGATAAGCATCTAAACGCATTATATGTCCTGGACCGGCCGGAGTGAGGATTGAAATCGCATTGATGTTTAGCAGCAGGTGAGCAACCACAAGCGGGTGGTACTTGCTCGGAATCTTCGGCTTAGATCAAAGATGCTCGAGTGAGCGAAGAGCGGTGGTGAATCCCTGCTTCTGCGAGACGGCGGGCCAAGTGCGTTCTTCCTTCTTGTCCGTTCGCGATGATGAACTCAAGTTCGCTGGGAAGGATCAACGTCGCGGTCATGATGAGGGCTGTACCGCCCGGCAACTCGATGTACCGGGGAATGTTATCCGCTTCAACACCGAGTAGCACCCCGACTCTTTCGTTTTCGGTAGCTAGAGCCTTCAGCGATTCGCCGACAGGCAACTCGAGTGAGACCACGCCTAAGTCATCGACGATCTCGGCGACACCACCATGATGAGCGCATTGTTGGGAGATTCCATAGACAAGATCGAATAGCCACGAGGCTTCGAGTTGTGTGGGCAGTGTGTCGTTCGTCTCTGCGATGGCTTCGAGTTCAAAGCCGCAATTCGGTTCGTCGGTGTCATCGAACGGGTCTGCTAATCCGTCGCTCATGATGGCGATGCCGCTGGTTCGTCGAATAACCCGCCAAGCTTGACGAAGGTCGGGCCAAGCCGGTCCCCCCATAAGCGACGGATTGATGAGGGGGGCCAGTACATCGGGCGATACCGTTCCGAGCGACGAGGCAAACGCATCTCGCGCTGCGTACGTTGCACTGTTGTCTTTCAAAGGCGTACCTCCGTAGTGCAAGCGATCATCGGCTTTCACGCACTATTTCAAAGTGTGATTGCCGACGTAGATGAAACAGAAGTTGCCATACACGAGAAGCTTCTCAGCCGGCGTGGATTCTATCACGACGCGATTGAAAACGGCACAGCCATCGCGCGTCGGTCGTTCCGGTCCAGGATCGATTCATCATGTGGATTGTCGCGGGTTAGTCCGTCGGTTCGAGTGGGGCTGGAAAGCAAACTATCCGTGCGCGATGAGTGGATTTGGATGAGTCGGGAGGCGGCCCGGGCCGTACGGCTGCGCCGTTACGCTCTGCGCGCTGAGCGTAAGGACGAAGTCCTACGGCAAGACGTCCAGCACCAGACGAGCCCAGCCCGCACCAATCAAGACTCAACCGCCGCGCCAATAGGTCTCTGTCACCTCTCGGGCACAACGGGTGGCTGGCGCCTGTTGGGAAACCTGCGGTCGGGACGGTCGAATGCTGCGATTGCATTGGGCGGCGGCCCGGGCCGTACGGCTGCGCCGTTTCGCTCAGCGCGGACGAACTGTTACTTTCAGTTCGGTTTTGTGGCGGCGGTGTGCAGAGGGATGAAGCGTTCTTCGGGGGGGAGGATGTTACTGACTCGCAAGCCGAATTTGTCACCGACTTTGACGACTTCCCCTTCAGCGATCTTCTGGTCGCCGACTTCGACCGCCAGTGGACTGTCGCAGTTTTTGTCGAACTGGATCATCACCCCCGGCACGAATTTCAGGACGTTCTCCACGGGGATGCTCTTGCGAGCCAAAGTGACCACGACCGGCACTTCGACGCATAGCAGGCTTTGGCAATACTCTTTTGAGACCGGAGACCGAGCCATTGTTCTTCCTGAATCCGACAGCGGACATGCGCAGCCATCCCGATAGCGGCACGATCCGGTAATCGTCTTATCGGCATTTCTTCGGCAAGACCTTCAGAACTCATGAAAACCAAGGAAACTAAAGGGAAAAGCCCACCTGGGGCGGGGGCCTGTTTACGGTTGACCCCACGCACGAAAACCTCTACCTTTAGATGCGGTAAATTAGTTGCTCTACGAAACTTGCGCTGCTGCGCACTCGATACTCGAAGCTTCTGGACGCCATGGAAGTTCTGGAAAAAATTTGGGAAGGGACTGGACTCTTTTTCTCCAGTATCCTGCAAGGGGTCGAACGAGGTTTGACCGGTGTATTCGGCTCGCAGAACGCTCGTCAGATCAAGCGTTTCGAGCACAAAGTGCGTCAAATCAACGCGCTGGAGGAGAAATACGCAGCCCTATCGGAAGAGGAACTGCGCAAGCAGACCGAGGTCTTCCGCCAGCGGTTGGCCAAGGGCGAAACGCTCGACGACATTTTGGTCGAAGCCTTCGCTGTCTGTCGCGAAGGGGGCAAACGCTTCCTCGGCATGCGGCACTATGATGTCCAGCTCATCGGCGGCATCGTTCTGCACAAAGGTTACATCGCCGAAATGGTCACCGGCGAAGGCAAGACGCTGGTCGCTACTCTGCCGGCCTATCTGAATGCGATTGAAGGCAAAGGCTGCCACGTCGTCACGGTCAACGATTATCTGGCTCGTCGCGATATGGAGTGGATGGCTCCTTTGTACATGGGCCTCGGACTGACCGTCGGTGCCATTCAAAGCGGACTCGAAAACGACGAGCGTCAGCGGGCTTATGCTTGCGACATCACTTACGCGACGAACAACGAGCTCGGTTTCGATTACTTGCGCGACAACATGCGCCTGGCCGCTCGCGGCGACAATCGATTCCCGAGCTATCTGCAGCAGGTCCAAGGCCCGCTCAACTACGCGATCATCGACGAAGTCGACAACATTCTCATCGACGAAGCTCGCACGCCGCTCATCATCTCCGGCGAAGCTCACCAAGACATCGGCAAGTACGCTGAGGCCGACCGCGTCGCTCGGCAACTGAAGAAGGACGAGCACTTCGTCGTCAATGAAAAAGATCATACGGTCAACTTGACCGACGACGGTGTCCGTTTCGCTGAAAAGCTGGCAGGTGTCGAGAGCTTCTATACCGCCGGCAACATGGAATGGCCGCACTTGCTCGACAACGCATTGAAAGCTCATTACCTCTACCAGCGCGATGTGCGTTATGTAGTGAAGGAAGGGGCGATCGTCATCGTCGACGACTTCACCGGTCGTCTGATGGAAGGTCGTCAATGGAGCGACGGTCTGCATCAAGCTGTCGAAGCCAAAGAAGGGGTCAAGATCAAGAAAGAGACCCAGACGCTGGCTACGATCACGTTGCAGAACTTCTTCAAGCTGTACAACAAGCTCTCCGGCATGACGGGTACCGCCATGACGGAAGCCGCCGAGTTCTGGAAGATCTATAAACTCGATGTGACCGCGGTTCCCACCAACCGCAAGCTGCAGCGCATCGAATATCCAGACATCATCTTCCTGACCGAGAAAGAAAAGTACCAAGCGGTCGTCGAGGATATCGAACGCGTTCACAAATGGGACGTTCTGGTTCGCAAAGACGGCACAGAAGTATTCGGCGAGATCACGGCCGAGACCGACGACGAATACACGATCAAGACGAAAGAGACTCGCGAAACCGAGCGGATTCCGAAGTCGGAGATCACCGAAGTTCAGCGTAAAGGTCGTCCGGTTCTGGTCGGTACAGTCTCGATTGAAAAGAGCGAGCAGATCTCTCATCAACTCGAGCGTCGCGGCATCGAGCATCAAGTGCTCAACGCGAAGCATCACCGTCGCGAAGCCGAGATCATCGCGCAAGCCGGTCGACTCGGTGCGGTTACGATCGCTACCAATATGGCCGGTCGTGGTACCGACATTATCCTCGGTGGTAACCCCGAGACGATGGCATGGGCTCAACTGCAAGACAAGTACCCGACGCGCTTGGATGTGCCTCGTGAAGAGTGGGACGGTCTCGTTCACGAGATCGAGACCCGCGAAAAGATGAAGGAATCAGGCAAGTATGTGCTGAGCATCGGCGGCTTGTACGTCATCGGCACCGAACGTCACGAATCACGCCGTATCGACTTGCAATTGCGCGGTCGTTGCGGTCGCCAAGGCGATCCTGGCAGCAGCCGTTTCTACCTATCGCTGGAAGATGATCTGATGCGGATCTTCGCCGGAGATTGGGTTCGCAACATGATGGAACGCTTCGGCATGGGCGACGGCGAAGCAATCGAGAACAGCTTCGTCAGCCGTCGTATCACCGGCGCTCAGAAGAAAGTCGAAGAACGCAACTTCGACGTGCGTAAGAACCTGCTCGAATACGACGAAGTTATGGACCAGCAGCGCAAGCGGGTCTACGGCTATCGTCAGCAGATCCTGGAGGGTGTCAGTTGCCGGCACATGATCCTGGAGCAGATCGAGCAGCAGATCGATCACTATGTAAAGACCTACACCGATCCGCTCTTCGGCGCAGAAGCCTATGCCAACTGGGCCGGAACGCGACTGTCTTGCCAGCTCGAACCTCGCGATTTCCGCAACCTCGATCCCCAAACGGCGGCTGCTTTTGCTGTCGATCTGGCGGAACGATCCGCTGAAACTCAGATACTCGACGCCATCGAAGAGAACTTGCCCGAGAGCGAAGAAGAGAGTGAGTGGAACTGGGAAGCGCTTACGAAGTGGATGAACTCGCGCTACGGTACTGAATACCGAGTCAGCGATCTGAAACGCATTCCGCGCGATGAGATCGATGAAAAGTTGATGGAGCGAGCCTTCCAAGTTCTGCATGCAATTGATTTGTCCGAAGGAGCTCCCTTGTTGGGCGAGTTCTATGGACTGGGCATGTTGATCACGTTGATGCGCACCAAGTTCAGCATCGACACGTCGGTCGAACAGCTCAAGTCGCTGGAGGCGGATGCAATCAAGCGCAAGCTGATGGAAGCGGCGACCGAGAACTATACACGTCGCGAATCCGAATACCCCGTCCTCGGCGCTCTTCGCAAGTACGGTCGCATCGTCGGTCAGAACCAATACCAACTCGACCAAGAGAATTTGGCTCTATGGGCCTCGCAGCGTTTCCGGCTGGATCTGGGACCGACTGACCTCTCCGGCGAAACGCTGAATGAAGTTCGCGATGCATTGATGAAGTTGAGCTTGGCCAACTACGAAGAAGGCAAGCAGCAATCAGTTGAAGCGAAAGCCAAAGTCGAGCAACTCTTCCGCGGTGCGGCGCCTACGGTTAAAGCGCGTGAAGCGGGCAGCGCGGCTGTCGAGTCGACGACTGCATGGCTGTCACACACACTGCAACTGAATCTCAGCGCCGACGAGCTCGGAGCGATGACGAAGGAAGAGCTTGACCGGAAGGTCTCGCAAGCGATCGACGATCGTTATTACTACGAGATGCGGATGATGGAACGTCAAGTTCTGCTCGGCATCGTCGACGCGACGTGGAAAGACCACCTGCTCGCGATGGACCATTTGCGAAGTGCGATCAGCTTGAAGAGCTTTGCACAAATGGATCCGAAGGTCGAATACAAGCGAGAAGGGATGAAGATGTTCTCGCAAATGTGGTTCGCCATCGGCGATCGCATGACCGAGTTGATCTTCCACATGGAAGGCTTGGACGAAGATTTCGTCAGCAGCACGATGGGCGAAGTTACGGCTCGCAAAGACGATGCATCGTCCGCTGCTCCGCTGCTGGCTCAACAAGAAGCTGATTTGAAGACTGCCGATCAAGCGGGCCGATCTGCCGAACCCGCTGCGGTCGAACCGATTCGCAACACATCGCAAAAAGTCGGACGCAACGATCCTTGTTCCTGCGGCAGCGGCAAGAAATTTAAGAACTGTTGCGGTCGCGAATAGTTCGTCGCGTGCATCCCAAGCGTTGCACGCTGACTGAACCCAAATCGAACCGATCCTGTTCTCGGCTGCAAGGATGCAAGTCAGAGGGCAGAGGGCAAGATGCCGGAGATTGCACACGGATGGGCTTACTCCTCGATTCTGCATACGCATCAGCGCTGGCTGTTTCATCGCCGTATTTACTATGGCGATCGATCCGAACCGGACGCTATCGCAGCGGATGGTCTGAACGTTTGGCCGGACGAGTTCCCGAACTGGACCGGGACCGGCAGAGCATCTGGCTTCATGGAGTCAGCCTCGGCGAAGTTCAGTTGCTGGTCCCCATCGTCGAACAACTGAACGTGCGCTATCCGCAATTCGAGGTGGTCCTCTCCACGTCGACGATGACCGGTATGGAAGTCGCTTGCAAGCGTCTCCCTGACACGAAAGTGTTTACGTTCCCGTGGGACTTCTCATGGGCCATGCAAACTGCAGTCCGAAGGCTTCGGCCGGCATTGATCGTATTGGGCGAACTCGAAGTGTGGCCCCATCTGGTCGCAACAGCTCATCGAGATCACGTTCCCGTGGCAGTGGTCAACGGACGACTCAGCGATCGCAGTTTTCGCGGCTATCAGCGTTTTCGACGTTTGCTGAAACCGACCTTCTCGAAGCTCAGTCTCGTCGCGGCTCAAAATGAAGAGACTGCTTTTCGCTTCGTTCAATTGGGGACGTCGAGCGAACGAGTGAGCGCCGTCGGTTCGTTGAAGTTCGACAACGTGAATGCGGACCGTTTTGCACCGGAAGTGGAACGGTTGCGAAAGCTCGTCGGACTTGAGGACCCGCATCGTGTGTTGATCGCCGGGAGTACTCAATCACCGGAAGAAGTCACGGCCGCGCGAGCTTGGATGGCTGTTCATCGTGATCACGGCAATTCAAAACTGATCGTCGTGCCGAGACATCCTGAACGATTTGATGCCGTTTATAACGAATTGCAAGAGTTGGGTTTGAACGTGGTGCGCAGGTCGCAACTCAATGAACCGATTGCTTGCCGAGATTGGGATGTGCTGCTCGTCGACACGGTCGGCGAACTGCGATGGTGGTGGGGACTGGCCGATTGTGCACTCGTCGGCGGAAGCTTCGGCACGCGCGGCGGGCAGAACATGCTCGAACCTGCAGCCTACGGTGCATCCGTCGCGTTCGGCCCCAACACATCAAACTTTCGTGATATCGTTCGGCCTTTAAAGAAGGCAGACGCCGTCGTCGAGCTCGCCCAACTGAGCGACATCGAAACATGGTTTCGCTCGCAACTGGAGTCCCCTGCAGACGGTCGAGCTCGCGGCTTGCGAGCCAAACAATTCATCGCTACGCAACAAGGTGCAACTCGACGCACTCTTGAAGCGCTCGACGAGTTACTTCGTCGAAGCCTGCCGCACAGAATGTCTCATGCGGCCTGACCAAACATTCCGCACCCTAAACGGATAAGGTAAGTCATGGAAAAACTCGCATTCATCGGCGGCGGCCAAATGGCGATCGCTCTGGCCACCGGAGCCATCGAAGCCGGGATCGTTGCGGATCAGAATCTTGTGTTCGCCGAACCTGTGGAATCGCAGCGAGCCAATCTGACCTTTCGGTTTCCGGCTGCGACCGTCGTCAGCAAAGCGACGGAAGCGATGCCTCTATCCGAGATCATTCTGCTGTCGGTCAAGCCTCAAGTGATGCCGAGCGTATGCCGCGAGTTATCCTCGCCCGGTAACAAGAAACACTTATTCATCTCGATCGCTGCAGGCATACCACTGGCCAAACTCCAAGAGTGGCTGGGAACGGATCGCATCATTCGAGTCATGCCGAATACGCCTTGCCAGATCAAAGCCGGCGCATCGGGGATTTCGCCGGCGGGCGGCGCTTCAGCCGCCGATGTCAAGGAAGTAGAAAAGCTGATGGAAGCGGTCGGTACTGCCGTATCCGTCCCCGAGCACTTGTTGCATGCAGTGACCGGTCTCAGCGGTTCCGGACCGGCTTACATATATCTTGTCATCGAAGCGCTCAGCGATGCCGGTGTGGTGCAAGGCTTGCCGCGCGACTTGGCTGTGAAGCTCGCGGCTCAAACTGTTTTCGGTGCCGCCAAGATGGTACTCGAGACCAAGCTGCACACAGGTGTCTTGCGCGATCAAGTCACCAGCCCCGGTGGAACGACGATCGCTGCGATTCGCGAATTGGAAAGAGCCGGAGTGCGCAGCGGGATTATTGAAGCGGTGGCTGCCGCCACAGAGCGCTCGAAAGAGTTGGCTGCTTCGTAATTCGATCGCTGTATGAGCCGTGTTTATTGTCTTGCTGATAACCCACTTTGTCATGTCGATAGCATGCAATGGTCATCGCGAGTTTGTCATCTAGTTTTGTAAAGCTGTAACGATTCGGTGGACGATAGGGACAAAGGTCGGAATCGATTCATTGCATGCACAGGCCGATCGGGCTTAGGAACAACCAGGATGGCAACGAAAGGGAACGAGAGAGTGCGACGTCGCGCTTCGCCGCTGCAAAATGCAGTGTGGTGCGGACTCGTATGCTCCTTGTCCGCCGTGTTCACGGCCCTCAATCTCTGTCCGATGGAAGTCCGCTATCAGATTGATGCTCAAGTCTTGGCCGGTCCTGAACCGCTCGAGAGTTTGAAACGAATCGAAGAGGCGAAGTCCGCAGCAACGGTCGATGCAAGCGAAGAAGTGTCCGCACCGCAACTCGTCACGATGCATGTGCTGGATGAAAAGACTTTGGACCGTCCCTATCCCGGCATTGCCGACGGTGAACCGTTGGCTCTGCTTGCTGTACGGTCCATGTGGACATCGCGAACGACGACGACGCGCATTCGTGAATGGTTACAGGATCTCTCCGGTTCACAGGCGACGGAAACGGCTCGCAAGTCGAGCACACCCGAAGATCGCTTTGCAACTTGGTATGCCGAAACCGCAGCTCACTACTTGAATCAAGTCGATAGAGCTCGCGAGCGCTTAGTCTCGTCACGCGATTCAGCGACAGTTCCATCCGCCGGACTCGACGCCGACCAAACCTCACCGTCATCGGGCATTCCGGCCAAGTTTGCTTCGCTCGATCCTTCGAACTCCGGCACGAATGCTCTTGTCTCCACCGCAAAGAGCGAACCGCGCGGTGAAGCCAGTGAAGAACTGCGTGAGATCGACACAATTCGACAGACTCTAAAACTCGCCATCGAATCGTCGCCGGCCGGCCCTACGAGACAGAAGCCGGTACTGGCAGCAAGCCTGCAAATGTCACAACCTAAAGCGGTTCTGGCCGTTTCCGGTTCACCCCGCGTTCATCCGATACCGGCTCCCCTGACATCCGAAACATTCGCCGGCGTCTTAGTGCTTGCGATGGCAGTCGGAGCGATCGGCGGTTGGAGCTGTTATCGTGCCGAGTCGGGCGGTATCCATTTGCCGAGCGAAGTCTCACGCGACTTGGAGCTCGAAGGCCTGCCCCTGGTAAGCGTCATCGCTCTTCCTTTGTCGAACTCAACGGGCGACTGGATCGAACGCACCGCGGCCGGGGCTGAAACGCTGCGTCGAACTGCCATTCGGCGACTCACTGCCGTTTGCGAATTCACACTCATGTTTTGGTGCACGGCCCTCGTGGTACGAGCTGCGCTCGACCCGCTGTGGCGAATCCTGCTGTTCGATAATCCGCTGGCTGCCCTCAGCCGCATGATTATCGGCATGCCTTAAATTGAACAACGAATCGTCCCTCTTTCATAAGAACGACAATTCCATGTACGAAGAACTTTTTCAGACGACCAATCGTCCGTTCCGCGCGACGCCGGATCCGCGTTACTACTTTCCGTTTGAAAGTATGGAACAGACGCGTCAAACCGTCCTTCGCGTGGTTCGTCGCGCCGAAGGACCGGCTGTCGTCATGGGCAACGTCGGTCTCGGCAAGAGCTTGCTGTCACTGATCCTTGCTGAGGACTGTTACGACCGATTCGACGTCGTTCGACTGCATGCGACTCGTCTGTGCAGCCGCCGTGCGCTGTTGCAGAACATTCTGTTCGAGTTGAAACTGCCCTTTCGCGATCTTTCGGAAGGCGAACTCCGTCTATCGTTGATGGAACGCATGGAGCCGGGATCGGGGCATGCTGCCGACGGTCTGGTGTTGATCGTTGACGAAGCCCATACGTTGCCTGTCAAGCTGATCGAAGAGCTCCGTTTGATCACCAACTTTGCTCGCGGCGGACAATGTCGAGCTCAACTGGTGTTGGTCGGCAATCTGCAACTAGAAGAGACCTTTGCGCTACCGGAATTGAATTCGTTTAATCAGCGCATCGCCGCTCGTTGCTTTCTGCAACCGATGAACCGTCGTCAGACGTTTGATTACATTCGTCATCAATTCCAATGCGTTCGTATTGAATCGAAAGAGATCATTACCAGCGACGCCATGGAAAGTGTCTTCGTTGCCAGTGACGGAATTCCGCGATTGATCAACCAAGTCATGGATCACGCGTTGATTTTGGCTGTGGCCAATGGTCAGACGCCGATCTCTGCGGCGCTGATTCAAGAGGCTTGGTCCGATCTGCAGCAGTTGCCGGTCGCATGGGCGACACCTGAGCAGAAAAGTGGACCGGCGATTGAGTTCGGTGTGCTCTCGGAAGAGGAAGACTTTGAAAACGATCCGGCTGAAGATTTTGATGTCCCCGGAATCGAAAGCCAATTACCGACCATCGCTCCGACTGTTACTCGTGCAGACGTTCATTCGTTCTGGCCTGCCGGTGATGACCTCGAAGATTTCGGTCCCGAACAGGGAAGCGATGTCGATATGCTCGTTCTAGAAGACGACGAGGAATTCGACGAAGCTGCGATCCAAACTCGCAACATGTTCGCGACTTGGAACACTTCGGCGCTTGACGAATCTCATGCCGCCGCTCAAGCGTTCCAACCAAAATCATCCGTTCCGCAACCTGCCGGCGAATACTTTGAAATTGAGATCGATCGCCGCGACCTGTCGGAGACGTTGTCTCGTGTGAAGCAGTCGGTTGCAGCACAAAATGCAGTTGTACAACCCGTTGCCGGCAACCCGTTCGGCGAAGACTTCGACGAAGAGTTCAGCATTGCTTCCGAAGATGTCAAACGTTGGCAAGCGAATAAGCAGTCCGCAGTAGCGAAGTCCGACACTCGCTCGCCGGCGATCGCGCTCGCGCCGGAATACGAGCCGACGTCGCCGACCGTTGCTCCCATCTCCGAGCCGTTCGCCTCAACAACCGCGACGACGTTGGGCGGCAGCGATTTCGCCTCCGACTATGACGCCCAGTTCGTTGCCGTGGCCGCAGCCTCCGGTACTCCGGAAGCGCTGCAGCAAGAGATCGAAGAGATAATTTCACAACTGAACTTCTCCGCTTTCTCTGTCGAACTCAGCAACGTCGAACACATTTCCCCCGATTTCAATCGAGCTCCGGCGGCTCAGGCACCGGTTTCCTCTACCGACGGTTCCTATCGTGTATATCCGTTGCATACGGATGAAGAGATCGAAGAAGTCAACATTACATTGCTCGACGATGATCGTGATCTGCTTGTGATCGAAGAAGATGTGCCTGCCAGCGTACGGTTCAATCCGCCTGGGCATGCGACAAGTTCCGGCGCAGGCATGCCTCCAGGCGTCACTGCACCACCGTCCTATCCGGAACTGTTTCAGCAATTGAGAAGCTGATCAGATCCTCCACATGTATCACGTACCACACCAGCGGCACCGGATATGACGATGCGTAGAAGCGACATGGCAGACGATCTACTCGATGGTTGGCAAGCCGTGCTCGATCAACTCGGCACCGGCGCGATCAACTTCACTGTAGGTTTGATCGGCGGCAGTCGTGAATGTAACGATCGCCGAGCCGTCGATCGACTCGCATCTGCTGCTCTCGCCGGCGCTGCAGGGAAAGGCCTGCTGGTGCGAGTCAACAGCGAAGTGGAAATCGATCCGCGACGCTCTCTGCGAGCAGCCAAGACTGTCGAGGCAGGCCCCCCGCTGACGCCGTCTCCGCAAGGGCCGTGGAAAGAAACTGTGGTCGCCATGCGGCTCGGGTTGACTGCGCCGCCGAACCTCGAAAGATTGCCTCGCTGGCTGTCGAAATGGAAGAGAGATTTTTCTCGTATCGTCATCGATCTCGGTGCGATCAACCTGCCGGTGTGCAGAACCATCGGTCGCTATTGCGACACGAGTTTTCTGCTGCTCGGTCCCAATGCATGTGCGGGCAGTCAGTGGCTGCGCGATCAACTCGACATTCTCAGTAACTGTCATGTTGCCGTGGCTGGTTCGCTGCTGATCACAACCGACGCCGATGCTGAAGCCGCCTGATCTCCGGCTGGTCTCATTCATCCATCTTTGACGTTCAATAGATTCTTCGATACTACAAGAGGCGCGGTTCTATGGCTCGATGTTTGGTCACCGGCGGTGCGGGCTTTATCGGTTCGCATATCACCACCGGCTTGGTCGAAGCGGGTCATCAAGTTCGCGTGCTCGACAACCTGTGCACGGGCTTTCGTAAGAACTTGGCGCATATCGAGAATGACGTCGAGTTCATCGAAGGAGATTGTGCAGACGAGTCGGCGGCTGAGAAAGCCGTGCGCGGTGTGGAGATTGTTTTCCATCAAGCCGCATTAGCATCCGTCCCGCTCAGCGTGGAAAAGCCTCTGATGGTTCATCACGCTTGCGTAACAGCGACGGTGAACATGCTGCATCAAGCAGTGAAGGCAGGAGTGCGTCGAGTCGTATACGCAGCCAGCAGCAGTGCCTACGGTGATCGTCCGTTTTCAGCCAAACGGGAAACCGACTTGCCGCAAGTACTCAGCCCCTATGCTGCTGCCAAACTAGCCGGCGAACTCTATCTGCAATCGTTTCATCACAGTTACAAGATCGAAACGGTCGGCCTGCGCTACTTCAATGTGTTCGGTCCGAGGCAGGATCCGAACAGTCCTTACTCGGCAGTCATTCCTTTGTTCGTGACTCGACTGCTGACCGGAATACGACCGATTGTTTACGGCGACGGTGGCCAGTCGCGAGACTTTACGTTTGTCGGCAACGTCGTCCAAGGCAATCTATTGGCAGCATTCGCTCCCGATGCGCCCGGACACATTATCAACATGGCTGACGGTCGGCGAACCAGTCTGTTGCAACTGCTGAAACTGCTGGCAGATCTGCTGGGAGTCCATGTCGAGCCGGATTTCCAACCGGCTCGAATCGGTGACGTTCGCGAGAGCTTGGCCGACATATCGATGGCTCGACAACTTCTGAAGTACGAACCGCAAGTATCGCTTGAAGACGGCCTGCGGGCGACGATCGAATACTATCGTCAGATGTGCGCGAAGTAGTTCGACCGCGTTATGCCGCACTTGCTTTTGCGGCTCGCTATGAGATGGCTGCACAGCGCGTGTCGAATTTTTAATCGTAACCCGAAGCGTAAGCGCGTGTTGATTTAGCCGCGGCTGAGTGGGTCAGCAACACTGTCAGGACCCCGGTAATCAGGCCCGGAGGGCCGGCACATCGTTAGCCGGCGGCATAAGCCGCCGGAGTCAACGAACACCGCGGATGCGTAGCCCCGGAGGGGCGAAACATGAAAGACAATGAGGAATGAAACCTGTGTTTCGACCCTTCGGGTCTTTCTGATTCAATGATGCATGCATGGTCCGGCGTTGATCGAGTGAAATGCATCAATCTGTCTTCGTGCCCTTTGTGCTCTTCGTGGTTCAGTTCTTTACGACTTCGTCTAGAAATCGGAACGTTCCTTGGCTTACGGGTTTGTTGATTTAGCTCCAAAATGGAACGGCGCAGCGGCCGTCCGGTGAAGCCCCATCGATCTCGAAGAACCGGACGGCTTGCGCCGTTCAGCTTTCATTCTTCAGCGTGCAGTAACGCCGGGTGTTCCGATAGAGCTGCTCGCATGGATTGGAAGACACTGGTCCAGTCGCCTAGCCCAGGCTGTCCGGAACAAACGTACTGATGGATACCACCTGGTGAATCGGCTCTATCCAACAACCAACGCCAATCGGGCATGTAGTTCAGTGCGATCCATGTCGGAACGCCGAGAGCGCCGGCTAGATGCGCGATCGATGTATCACTGGTGATTACCAGATCGAGTTGCGACATGATGGCGGATGTATCCATAAACGCACCGCTTGACCTGTCGAGGTCGCCGCCGAATGACGTGATCGGCGTGTTGCGCTTTCAAGACTGTAGTTGTTCGCTGCCGAATCCGTTTGAAAACTGATAAATTCGATACCAGGCACATCGGCCAGCGTTTCAAATTGATTCAGCGGCACCGAACGAAAAACGTCGGCCTGATGATCGGGGTTGCCTTGCCAGGCGATACCGATGCGGAACTTATCCGTTCGCGGAAGTTGGGACTGCCAATAGCTGACCAAGTGCGGAGCCGGTTTGATGTAGCCTGGGATATGTCGGAATCGTATCCGCGTCGACATGCAGCAGGTCAGCCACATCGAGCAACGAGCAGTGGCAGTGGAACGGAGCGGTGAGGCTCAGTGTATTCGGATACATCGGTCCCAGTTCAGGTGATTGCTGCAGCAGTGCGAGTAGTGCTGCTTGACAATGCACGATTGTTTTCGCTCCTCGTTCGCGAGTAGTCGACTGAAACGGTAAAGTTCAGCGTATCGCCGAGACCTTGTTCGACCGACAGCAAGATGGTCTTGCCTGTGAGGTCCCTACCGTCCCCATACGGGGCTTGAGTATTCGGGCGATGCAAGTCCCCGACTCGCATCGCCAGCGTGCTCTTCAGCCTTCCCCTAAAGCGGCCTTGCAACAGTAGATCACGCCGAGATTGCGATGCAGTTCAGCCTCGTTCGGATCGATCTCAAGCGCGCGTTCGTACCATTGCAATCCTCGTTCGAGAGATCCGGTCCAAACATGCAGCGTACCGCGGTTTTTGTACGCGTTCAGGTAGTTCGGTCGTTGTCGAATGGCTTCTTCGAAACATCGGTCGGCCTCTTCGACCTCGCCGACATAACGGAGTGAATTGCCGAGATTGTTGAGTGCGATCGGAAACTGCGGCTGCAACTTGAGGGCATGTCGATAGGATTCGACAGCTTCAGCAAACTGACGTTGATCGTGCAGCGCGATACCGAGATAACACCACGCCGCCGAATTCGAGGGCTCAGCGGCGATCACACGGCGATAAATCTGCTCTGCTTCACGGGGACGTTGCTGTTGGTGGATGGTCCAACCACGAGAAAGTTCGGCTTGAGCGTTGAGCATGAGAGTCGTAAAGGGCTAGGAGAAATGCAGCAGAACGCAGATGATAACACAATAGAGCCGATCGCAGTCAGCCTCGCAGTAACTCGGTTTTCAACCGGCTTGCAATTGATCGCGTCTCCCGCACGCGTTGATTTTCCAGGCTCATGAACTTACTCTGGATCTCCCCTAGCTGCCGCAATTTATCCCGTCGAGCAATTCATGCACATTCAGATCGAAGGCATCACCAAGCGTTACCCCGGAGTCACCGCGCTCTCCGAAGTCAGCTTTGACATCGAGCAGGGAGAGCTGCATGCGATCTGCGGTGAGAACGGTGCGGGGAAGAGTACGCTGATGAAGATTCTTTCGGGAGTCGAAATCGGTTTTGAAGGCAAGTTGCTCGTCAAAGGTCAAGACGTTCGATTCGGCGGAACTCGCGATGCGGAACGAGCAGGGATCAGCATCATCCATCAAGAGTTAAATTTGGTCGAAGAGCTTTCCGCCGCGGCCAACATCTTTCTCGGACGTGAGATGAGGACATCGCTGGGTCTGATCGATGACCGTGCCATGGAGAAAGCCGCCGCCGGCCTGCTGTCAGAACTCGAATGCCAAATCGATCCTCGTACGCCGGCCGGTGACTTGCGAGTCGGCGATCAGCAGTTGCTCGAGATCGCTAAGGCGCTTTCGCTTGCGACCGACACGTTGATCATGGATGAGCCCACCAGCGCGCTCACCGAGTCAGAGGTGGAGCGACTGATTCGCGTGATCGGACGCTTGCGTGAGAAAGGGGTGACGATCCTTTACATATCGCACAAGATGGATGAGATTTTTCGATTGTCGGATCGCATTACAGTTCTACGCGACGGTCGGCACGTGCGCACGATGCAGCGCAGTGAAACGTCCCCCAAAGAAGTTACGCATTTGATGGTCGGTCGAGAGATAGAACAGCTCGACATTGACCATTCAGCGCGTATCGGCGACGTGATTCTGGAAGTCGAACGACTGTACTTGCCCCGTCCCGGTCATGCCAAGCGATGGCGGTTGCAGGACATTTCCTTTCAAGTGAAAAGCGGCGAGATACTCGGCATCGCCGGTTTGATGGGCGCGGGACGGACCGAACTGCTCGAGTGTCTTTTCGGTGCGTCACCGGAAGTGCCGCAAGGCACGATCAAGCTTGACGGAAAGCCTGTGGCTTTCACGCATCCATCAGAAGCGGTTGCCGCTGGTGTGGCGATGGTTACCGAGGATCGTAAGCGACTGGGCATCTTCGCCGAGATGTCGGTGGGGCATAACATCAGCCTCTGTACGTTGCACGATGCCTGTGCCTCAGGCCGACTCGTTCCATCGCGAGAAATTGCAATCGTTGATGAGATGATCACCAAGCTGCGAGTGAAGACAGCCGGACGTGATGCGGCAATCACCAGTCTCAGCGGCGGCAATCAACAGAAAGCGATCATCGCGCGTTGGTTGCTGACGAAGCCGCGAGTCCTGCTGCTCGACGATCCGACGCGCGGCGTCGACGTCGGTGCGAAAGCGGAGCTGTACACGTTGATGCGCCGCCTGTGTGCCGATGGTCTCGCGATCATTCTGACCTCGAGCGAGTTGCCCGAGTTGCTGACGGTGGCCGACCGAATCCTGGTCTTGTCCGAAGGTCGATTAACCGGTGAGTTCAATCGAGCAGAAGCAACCGAACACAAGATCATGGAAGCCGCCACATTGTAGTGCCGATGTAGCTCGACATTCCATGTTGAGCCTTTCGAGCCGCAAAGCACGCAGCCGTTAACTGGTGCTGACCAAGTCTAAATCGCCTTGCATCGAGTGGCATTAGTCGGCGATAGGGGAAGAAACGATGATCGCTTCGGTCGGCTTGCGCGGCTGCCCTGGCCGTACGACTTCGCCGTTACGCTCAGGGAAGTTGCGACTACTTAGCCGCCGCTAACTCTGCTAAAACGCCGGCACGGTTGTTTCGGCTCGCAGCATCTCTTCGACTTCGGGCCACGACACGTCGCAACGAGTCTGCAGACGCTCGGCCAACCTGAGAGTTTCGGAGTTCGGATGCCAAAGATTGCCGGCTAAGCGTGCGATGCTGAAATCGAAGGCTTCGCAAACTGCACAAGGTTCTTCTCCGAACTGAGCCGGGACGATCGTGCACGAATCAGCCATATCCAGCGACTGCATGCGTTCACGCATTTCGGACTGTTGCCGAGTCGTTACCGAGAGCAGTCGACGAGCCTTGCCGCCGCGCTGGGCTGCGGCCGGAACCATTGTTTGCACTTCTTGAAGAGTCATCGTACGTGTGCAGTTCGTATCGGCGCGCGGTGCCTTCGCTGTCTCGGAAACGTCGACGCCGGCTTCTCGCATCAACTTGGTCAGCAGATCGGTCGACAATCGCAAGACATGGTCGAGCGAAATACAGCCGGGATTCGATTCTTCGCTTCCTTCGGGACGGATGCTCTGGAAGCAACGACTGACGACGAAACGCTGCAGCGTGGTATCGAGTACCGAATGAACGCGTTGGAGCATGTGCCGCCAGCCCAACGGCATGTTATTTGTTCCGGATTCAAAGGCTCCCGACGCACCGCCCATTGTCTGTTCCGCACGAACTGACTTGATCCAACCGTTGAAGGTCGACGACAGTTGTTCGACGAGCGGTTGAGCATCTTTCAACTGCTGCAGATACTTCTGAGCCAGATTGCGAATGTAGGCGCGAGCCGCTTTCACGTCGCGAAGTTGGATCTTCTCTTCATCACAGACGTCTTGTTGCATGATATTGAGCAACGTTTCATCGTCGCAGTCTGCCAGCGTCAGCAGCTTGTCGACGGCGCGCAGCATGACTTTGTGCAAGTGTTCCCATGACACAAACGTCGGACGGATCTGGGCCCCCAGCCAAGCTCGCCAGGCTCGAACGTCTCGTTCCACTTGTGTGCGGACAGCTTCCGGAGAACTCGAAACTCGGTTGCGCCAGGCGTTCTGCATACTGCCCACTTCGGCAGGCACGCCATTGGTATTTACTGCGAATCGAAGAGCTCTCAGGCATTCTTCAGCCAAGTGTTCAATGACGGCTTCGGTTTGCGACGGAGCCCATCCCAAAATATGGTGCTCGCTCTCGCCTCGCTTGACCGCGGAGTCGGACGGCTTGCGATTCTGTTTTGCGAGACACGAATTCCAACGCTCGAATGCTTCGATGCAGCACATGCGAGCCACTTGCAGAGGTCGCCACGCTTGCCCCAATTGAACGATAGCCGAACGTTGAGCGCGAAGCCAACCGTTCGGTCCGTCGACGGCTTCTTCACCGGCGCGGATACGCGGTGAACGCACGGGATCGAGCGTTGCGCCGATCAGCGTGTGACTGTCGATCCATAGAGCTTGACTGATGGAGTCGATGGCCGTGGCTTCTTCATCCGTCATACCGTGCATGCCTCCTTCCAGCAGCGTGACCCAATCGAACGGTCGCTGCGAAACGGTGGGCATGCCGAGTTCTTGGGGAAGCGGCGGGACGAAAGTGCCTCCGCGCATGTGGGCTTGTAGTTCATTCATGCATGCCAAACCGGCGGCGGCAGCGAGCGCACCGGAGCCGCCGCCCATCGTCGTGGCGACAGTGGCAAGTGCAGAGAGTACATAGTCGTCGCACTTCAGTTGCGCCAGCACACGTCGAACCATCAGTCCGATCTCCGACAGCAGCGCGCTGCCGGTTCCGCCGTGTGTCGACGCACAGATGTAGACGCGAATCGGTTGTCGGTATTCCCCTTCTCGCTCGCTGCGTTCGTTGAGCAAGTCTCGCAACTGTCGAGTAATCTGTGCTTGTACATCCTGATAGTGATCCAGGAAGGCAAGCATCGCGAGCGGACGAACCCCTTCGGTCTTGAGCGAGCGAGGAATGTTGTAAAGCCAGCGACGCGAAATCGGTCCGAAGCGATCGTTGGCTCGTTCGCGATAGTCCTGCGGGCGATACAAACGCAGGAACATGGTGTCCGAATAATCGAGAGCGCCGGGTTGCAGGTCGCTGGATACTTCCGACAACAAATCGAAGTCGGTATCGATGGCCAACCAGCGATGGTCTTGCGGTCGACGACGGTTGTCGACTTTTTGTTTCATCAAGCTGCGGAGGCTGGTGAGCGAACGGCTACCGATACCGCCCAGTCCGATAAACATGCAGAACGGTGCTTGCCATCCTTCGGCAGAATCGACCACCGGCAGCGGAGGCATGATCGCCAGCGAAGCGGAGGCCGCCGGGCTGGTCGATGTCGAGCTGAGTGTAGGCTCACTGAGTTCCGATTGTGTTTCGCCGGTTGAAGCCGTTGTTTCCGGCTCAGGACGAGCTTGCGCGGGTACGGTGTACTTTTCGTGGCTGCGGCTGTTGCGCAGTTCTTCGATGAATGCTTTGCAACTCGGGTATCGGTCGAGTGGATGTTTGCTGAGAGCGCGGGCGACGACGCGTCGGTCCGCAGGAGGCAGAGGCTCGAGATTCGGCGGTTGATGCAAGTGTTGCCGAGCGAGTTCGCCGGCTGTTTTACCGTCGAACGGTAATTTGCCGGTCAGCATTTCCTCATAAACAATCGCCAGCGAGTAGAGGTCGCTGAGTCGATCGGGACGACCTTCGAAAATCTCCGGTGCAGCATGACTGGGGGTCAAGCCGCTGACCATCGATACATTGGGATCATGAATGTCTTTGATCAAACCGAAGTCGGCGACTTTGATACGATCGGCCATCAGCAACAAGTTGCCGGGCTTAACGTCCAAGTGCTGCAAATCATGTTTTTGCGAAAGATAGTCGAGCGCATCTGCGGCATCGCGCATGAAGTCGAGCAACTGATCGCGGGGAATGCCTTGCAGTTGGCGACGGCGCGCCGCATGAAAGCACTCCATCAAACTGCTTTCGGCCAACTCCGACACGATGATCAACTGCCCGTCGATAACTTCGATGCGTTCAATCGACAGCAAGAACGGATGGTGGACTTGGCGAATGCGTTGCAGACTTTTCAATTCGCTGCTGGCACGATGTTGATCCAGCGATCCGTAAACCAACTTGACTGCTTTTTGGAGGCCGCCGGGCGCATCGGCTGACCACACCTCGCCGTAGCCGCCTGCCCCAAGTCGTTGGCGCAGGACGTAACCAGGGATAGGTTCATAACCGGCTCGGGCAATTCCAGTGATATGAGACATGGTTTACGATCGGCAGTCAGAGAAATGGATTAAGCAGTTGTGCGTTTCAGTTTCAACATGCCTGAGCTTTTCCGGGCGACGCAGGGACATTCAAGTTGCAAATCTAGGATCGATTGTTCTGCAGGATCGGTTGGATCGGAGTGGCCAACGTTCCTTCATGGACATAGTCTTCAGGCAGCGACATGATCGGTGACGGCGCCGCCGCGGATCGTTCCACGGGCCGAGCCACCGTAGCAGGACCGACTGCAGGCGCACTCGGGGTTGCGGGTGCGGCTTGCGGGGCGGGGCGCGGTGCTGCTGTTTGGCCGGCCGTTGTCGGGCCGGGATGTACCAAGGTGCCGAAGTAGTTGCGGCAGGCGTGTTGTAGGTAATCGAGTCGCAGGTCGAGCGGTTCATTCATGTAAGCGCAATAGGCACGCACTTGCACCAACAAGTCGCGAGCGTAGCAGCGGCGCAGCGGGCGATTGACGCGATGGAATGCTTCGCGAATCAACTGCTGGACGACGTCGGGTCGCCACGGCAAGTTCATCGCTTGGCACGTGCGTCGGAACAGCTCCATGAACTCCGCTTCGCTCGGATCGCTGATTTCGATCTTGAACGGAACGCGGCGCAAGAAGGCTTCGTCGACCAGATCCTGCGGTTGCAGGTTCGTAGAGAACAGAATGATCTGTTCGAACGGAACTTGAATCTTCTTGCCGGTCGGCAGCGTAAGGAAGTCGTAATGATTTTCCAGTGGCACGATCCAGCGATTGAGCAGCTCTTCAGGCTTGCAACGCTGACGGCCGAAGTCGTCCACCAGCAAGCTGCCGCAATTGCTCTTCATCTGCAGCGGAGCTTCGCAGATGTTGCCGCGCGGATCGTGTCGGATTTCTAGATTGTCGAGTGTCAATTCGCCGCCGACCACGACTGTCGGACGTTCGATGCGCACCCAGCGTCGATCGAAGTCCTGCATCTTCATAACGCTGCCGTTCTCTTGGCTGCGATCGGCGATGCGATGGTAGGCAGGGTCGAACAATTTGATGATCAAGCCGTCGTCGATGATGGCATACGGAATCCAGACGCCCGTCCCGCGCAGTGCCGTCAAGCACTTGGCGAGAGTTGTCTTGCCGTTACCAGGAGGTCCGTACAAAAAGATCCCGCCGTTGCCGTTGACCGCCGGACCGAGAAAGTCGAGCCAGTTGCGTTCATAGGTAATGTCGGAGAGAACCTTGAGCAGTTGATCGCGGCGCACCCGTTCGAACTGCGAAGCCTGAGCTTCCACAGACACGATGTAGTCAGCCAGCGGAACGGGAGCGGGCCCGACGTACGAAAATGCTTTGCGGTGGTTGAGGGCTCGACCCTGTCCGTTTTCAGTCAGGCTGTAATAAAAGTCGTTGAGCGGTGCGGAGCGTGCATGTGCCACGATTTGACGGGCTCGCATGGCACCGAGTTGTCGATCGAGAATTCCGAACGGTAATCCGAGCCGTTCTGCAATCTTGCGTCCGGACATCGTTCCGACACTGAGCAGAAATTGGCAGATGAGCGACTCTACCAAGCTCTCGCTGAGGCCCGCGTCTTCCATCGACGTCGGTTCGGTCGGCCAATATTGGTCGTCATGCAATACGCTGGGAAGCGGCGCCGAAGCCATTGAGGCCGAAGCGGTGCGATTTCTAAGCGGATGAGATTCTGTCGGATGCATGCTGCTCTCGTGCTATTCGTTCATGGCTGGAGATTGGTCCGAGCCGTGACGATAGGCCAATGAAAATGTGCGAAGGGAACTCGAGCGATCAGTTCTAAATGCGGCGATCCAATAGGTACTGAGGGCGGGCAGACCTTTACGCATCCCAAGAGTAGGACGAACGAGTGCGCGCCGACTCGGAAGCCCGCAGGCGACCGCCGATTTGAAGATTTCGCGATGCGACCTTGCCGATTGAACCGATCGTGCAGTCTATGCCCGCGTGGAGGCGATCCGATCGATGTTCGGTTCACTCCTTTTCGTACTCCTTCTCCTTCTCCTTCTCGTACTCGTACTCGTACTCGAATTTCGCGAATACCATTCGAGTACGAGTACCGCTTCGCTGAGTACGAGTACGAGTACGAAGAAGATTCTTTGAATACGAGTACGAAGAAGAGGAATGACGAGGAGTAAGGAGGACGCGAAATAGGGATGGCCGCTTGGATTTCGCGAGGGGTGTTATCGATGCGATTGCAACGGTTGCATCGTCGGTTGAGAAATACCGAGAAAGTTATTTGCGGTTTCGACCTGCTCGGAATTGTGACCTAACCTAGAACAGCGCCCAGAGTCGCGAGGTGCCGCGACATTTCATCGACAAGGAATGACGAGAGTCATGCAATTACCTTCCAATCCAAGTTCGACTGACGCTGCCGGGGCTTCCGCACAAGCGGAATCGCCGGTGTGGATGTTGATGCGCACCGGCTCTGCCGACAGCGATCATCGCGAAATCGTCGTCGACCCAATTCCGTTTTCAGTGGGGCGTCAACCCGGTTGCTGCCTGCAACTGAATTATCGCACCATCTCCGGCTACCATGCCGAACTGCAAATCGACCGCGGTCAACTGTGGGTGATCGATCGCAAGAGCACCAACGGAACTTACGTCAACGGGCAGCGGATTACTGAACCGACTCCGCTGAGAGAAGAAGACCTGCTGCAGTTCGCCGACATCGCCATGCGTGTGAAGGTCGACGTACGCCGAACGGCTTGCAACACACTGCAGGAAGATGTCTGCGACCAAGCATTGGCGCTCGTCCAATTTGATCGGCTGATGGAAAACCGCCTGGTCACTCCGTTCTATCAACCGATCGTGAAGATACAAAGCGGTGTAGCCATCGGCTATGAAGTCTTGGCTCGCAGTCGCGTCTTCGGACTCGAATCGTGCGCCGCCATGTTCAATGCCGCTGCTCGGCTGAACATGGAAACCGAACTCAGTCGCATGCTGCGCTGGGAAGGAGTGCGAGAAGGTTTGGTTCTGCCCGATGACAACTTGATCTTCGTCAATACGCATCCTCGAGAAATCACTCAAGACGGACTGATCGAGTCTTTGGCTCAAGTGCGTACGCTCAGCCAAGATGTGCGAATCGTGTTGGAAGTCCACGAAGCAGCGATCACGGACCCGGCCAAGATGCGGGAACTATCGGAGCAACTCCGCGGGCTGAACATCGGATTGGCTTATGACGATTTCGGCTCCGGTCAGACTCGACTGAGCGAACTCGTGGAAGCGCCGCCGAACTATCTGAAATTCGATATGTCGATGATTCGCAGTATCGATCGAGCTCCTGCCGAGCGTCAGCGCATGCTCGCTTCGCTCGTGAAGATGGTTCTGGAATTGGGCATCGAACCGCTCGCCGAAGGTATCGAAACCGTGGCCGAAGCCAACACCTGCCGACAAATGGGCTTTACTACGGCTCAAGGCTTCTATTTCGGTGCGCCGGCTCCCATTCGTCAATATATGCCTTAACCCGGGCATCCGCTGGGAACATTCGAGGCCTTGCGTTATGCTTGCCGCTCAGACGCATCGCAATTGCGATGAGCGAAAACGCGTGCCGTTCCCGGTGCGTCGGCATTCCACAGGAGCAGGACGTTGAACAGCAAGATTACGATCATCGGCGTGGGGGACGACGGCCTGGAGGGGCTTACCAAACAAGCTCGCGAATGGATCGCTTCTGCGGGTACTCTGCTGGGTCCTGCGAACCTTGTCAAATCGATCGCCGGTCCGAGCCAAGAGATCGTCGTACTGTCGGCGGATCTGGAACAAGCCGTCGCATCGGTCAACTCGATCAAGAAGCTGCCTGCCGTGCTGCTGGCAAGCGGTGATCCGCTCTTCTACGGTACAGCTCGTTTCCTCTGTGATCGGCTCGGCAAAGATCGCTTTGAAGTCGTCCCGCACGTCAGCAGTATGCAACTGGCCTTCGCACGTGTGAAGGAAAGTTGGGATGAAGCTTATCTGACCAACCTCGCGGGCCAGTCCTTGGATCGCGTGATCGAGAAAATTCGCAGTGCGGAAAAGGTTGGTGTCTTCACAACGGAAAGCACACCACCACGGGCGTTGGCAGAAGCCATGCGAAGTCGCGGCATCGATTACTTTACCTTCTACGTCTGCGAGAATCTTGGCTCACGCGATGAACGTGTAACGCGAGGTAAAGCCGCGGACATTGCTCAGCAGAGTTTCTCGTCGCTCAATGTCGTGGTGTTGGTGCGTGATCCGAACGTGCCTGACCGACCCGCAGATATGATCGGCAAACGGTTGTTCGGTAACCCGGACGAAATGTTCTTACAAAGCCGCCCGAAGCGAGGTCTGCTGACACCGGCTGAAGTTCGCGCGATTGCGCTCAGCGAAATGGACCTCGGGCCGCAGAGCATCGTGTGGGACGTAGGTGCGGGTAGCGGATCGGTCGCCATTGAAGCGGCTCGCATTGCGAACTCAGGTCGCGTCTATGCGATCGAGATGGATGCCGAAGACTACAATCTGCTCATCGAGAATTCACGTCGCTTCGGTACCGTCAATCTCACTCCGGTGCTCGGCGAAGCCCCATCGGCTTGGAGCGATCTACCTGATCCGGATGCGATGTTCATCGGCGGTACCGGACGAGCCGTAACGCGACTGATCGAAGTCGGTTGGCCGCGCTTGCGTCACGGCGGACGGATGGTAATCAGCCTAGCCAGTATGGAATACTTGGTTATGGCCCAGCGCTTGCTGCAAAGCCTGACGGCGGACGTGCATGTGCTGATGGTGAACTTGGCTCGCAGCACGCAGCAGTTGGATGAACTGCGGTTGGATTCTGCCAATCCTACTTTCCTGCTTATCGCACGTCGTAGTTAATATATGAACCTGCAAGACTTCTTGAAGCATCATCAACTGGAATGCAACCCCTTCGCTGAAGAGGATGCGCAGACGGACGCGGTCTTCAAGCAGTTCTGTATCGACAGCACATTTCATCCGGCCTGGGACAAGGTCTACGGCAGCCCGAACGATCCGTCGACCTCGATTGTTTTCGGTCCCAAAGGGTCCGGTAAGACGGCCATGCGCTTGCAACTCGACAAGCGTCTCCGTTTGCACAATCGCGAAAATCCGGAACAGCGAGTGTTCGTCATTCACTATGACGACTTTAACAGCGCGATCGGTAACCTGCAGAATCGACTCAGCAATCGTGCGGCTCGCAAACCCGAGAAAGTCCTGCAGCAGTTTCAATTGCAGGATCACATGGATGCGATTCTGTCGCAAGGCGTGACGGAACTCATCGACCAAATCCTGCAGACAACGCACAGCGCGGTACATCCTGACTTCGCAGTCAAAGCCGACGCAGTGGACCGGCTCGACAAAAACCAGCGGCGCGATCTTTTGTTGCTGGCGACTTGCTATGACCAATCCACTCTCGGTATCACCGCAGCCCGCTGGGAACAGCTTCGTTCACGACTGCACATTTCCAAGTGGCAGACGGCCGTCGATTGGCTGGGGGCATGGACCGGCACGGTACTGGGCAGTGTGCTAGCCGGCGCACTTTGGTGGCAAGAGTATTTGTCTCTTCCCTGGGCGCTCGGTTTGTTTGTCGTCGTAGCCATACTCAGCAGTGCTCGCTACCTTTGGCGAGCTTTTCGATGCTACGTACGAGCCTGGAAGATGTCGAGCAACTGTCGCGTTCGCAGGCAGAGCGTTTCGGAGCAAGCTCGTCTGCTGCGCCGACAGTCTTGGTCTGTGTGGTCAGCGGTCCCGATGCCGACCGATCGCGTCTCCGCACCTCGCTATGAGCTGCTCGAAAAGTTCCAACACATTCTGCGCACGCTCGGCTTCCCAGGAGTTCTCGTCCTAGTAGATCGCGTTGATGAGCCGCAGCTCGTGAATGGTCAGCCGGAGAGAATGCGGTTGCTCGTCTGGCCGCTGCTGGACAACAAACTTCTCAAGCATCCCGGTGTCGGATTCAAACTACTGCTGCCGCAGGAACTACACGGTTTCGTCGAGCGTGAGAGTCGTGAATTTCACGAACGAGCTCGATTGGATAAGCAGAATGTGATCAGCGGTTTTGATTGGACCGGCGAAGCTCTTTTCGATCTGACCGCGGCAAGAATGCGAGCCTGCGCTTCTGGCGGTGCAAGTCCATTACCGACTCAGTTGTTCGAGGCCCCGATCGATTCGGCTCGATTGATCTCTGCCATGCGCGAGCTCCGCGTGCCTCGGAATCTCTTTCGATTTTTATATCGTGTCGTCAGCGAGCACTGCAAGAAATACACCTCTGCAGAGCCGCAGTACAAAGTCTCCGCCTCTACGTTCGAATCAGTCTTGGCCGTTTGCTTGGACGAATTCCGCCGCCAAAGCAATTAAGCGGAATGAGGAAAGCTGTAGATCCATCGTCCTCAATTGATCCCGACACCGCTCAGAGTACCAACACATCTCCGTGGTACGATACGTCGGCGATTAAAGACTATCGCAACTGCGTTTCACCTGGTAACGAGGCTCCAGCCCTCTTTTCCCTACAAAACGTGAAGCGTATTAATTGCTCGGCAAAGTGAGCTTCACGGGATGGGCCGGGAACGGATTGATAGCTTTGAGTTGGGAACGGAACGAACTCGCTACATTGGATTTCGGGCACAAGCGGAGGAATGATCGAGCGATATACATTCTCGACACTTGGTGAAATGCCCAGATTCTACTCCGCAGGCATTTGCAGATAATGCGGCTTTGGAAGCGACCTATCGGTTCGCCAATTCCGAGTTTACGCTTTCCTGCCGGAAGTAATCATGAGTGCTCATCGTGATGCAACGCTGCGGCGAATTCAGGACGGAGATACTGTTGCCACCATTCAGGACACAATCAGTCATTGATCTCACGAAGCCTACACTACAAGTCAGCGGTGCAGGTGTATTGGAAACCAATTCCAGTTGCGGATACTTCTGGCATCCGCTGTATGCCGTGCGAGAAAAACGGGATTCCGCTGGGGATTGTTGATCAAGTCCAGTGGATTCGCGAAAATCGAGAAAGACAAAACCAGCAAGCAACGAGCTAAGGATAGGCGAGTCACTGACTTCTCGTTGAAAGAAAGCTCCCGTTGGCTGGAGATGTTTCAAAGCAGTGAGCAGTTGGCCATGCTCCATCCGAATACGCAGTTCGTTCACGTCGCGGATAGCGAATGCGACATCCACGAGACTTGGAGAAAGAAGGTCAGCCGCCGAACCATCACTTCATCATCCGAGGAGCGAGCGATCGAGAGGTTGTTTCAGATGAATCGGATGAACTCAAAAGCTCAGCACCTTACTGTCCAAGCTGTCGGTCCTGTATGAAGAAGTTGTGGATGTCGGCGATCGAGAGGCATTGATCAGCGGCGAGACGAGGGCCTGTCGTCAGGCACGGCCTGCACGACAGGCCCGTTGTGAGTGTCCGAGCCAAGACAATAACGCTAAAAGGCCCGCGACGTCCCGGCGAACGCCTTCCTGATGTAGAGCTCAATGTTGTAGAAGCGGTAGAACCTTCGCCGCCGGAAGACGAAGAGGCGATTCGCTGGGTGTTGATCACTTCACTGCCGATCAATGAGCTCCACGAGATTCGACGCATCATTGAGCTTTATAAGAAGCGATGGCAAGTTGAGGTGCTGTTCAAACGCTCAAGTCAGGTATGCGGATCGAAAGCTGAAATACGAATCGCTATCCGCATTACAAACAATTGCGGCGTTGATGTACATCGCAGCGTTCCGAGTCGAAGAGCTGAAAATGGCAGCCAGAGAAGCTGCCGGAAGCTCCTTGCAGTGAATACGTCTGGCGGGCTGAATGGAAGTCTCTATACATGGTCAGAAAAAGACACGCAAGTTGCCGGACAAGCCGCCGACGATGGCTGAGTTCATTCTTATGGTCGCGGCAAGCCGGTGGATACTCCCACCGCCCAGGCCGATCCCCAGGCTCCGAAACCTCTGCCGCGGCCTTCAAAAAATGGAAGCATACCGCGACGTGTACCTCACAATCTTTAACGAATGAGTTTTGTAGGGAAAAAGAGGGCTCCAGCCTGTTATCCCACTGCAAGCGGCGAGGCTCCAGCCTCGCCGTCCGAAGATGATCCACCCCGTAAGGGATGCATCTTCAGTAGCCGGGGGTTCGAAGCCGCAGTTCGTATCCCCCGGACTCATACGTCCAAGCAGCTTGCGGCGAGCACTCCGCTTTGCGGAACGATCAAGGCAGAACGAGCCGCAATCTGGTTGACTTCCACCCTGGCAGCTGCACGTTGCGGCTCGATTACCTCATTTGGCAATGAATAGGTCATCTACTCGCCGCCGACCTTCTTATGGACGCAAACCGGGGGTACTCGCATGCGCTCGAACCCCCGGCTACTTGGGCACGTGACAACCGATGTTGTAAAAAGCGGTTGGTTGTTCCACGTTACTTTCCCCCGAACCGGGATTAATACGCAAGCAAGGCGAAAGTGCTGACTTTCAGCCCGGATCGGGAATCCTCGTGTTTTCGTGGAGTTCTCAGCCATGGAAGGTACCGGCCAGCTCGGAAATCGGATGGTGACCATCCAATTTCAGTCCAATCGACTTGCTCAAAGTCGTATCGACCTAGCGTATCGACTGCTCGCAAGGCTAGCTAACGAAGAAGAGCAACTCGAAGACAGCGTTCAATCTGACTCATGGAATTCCCTACCGACGGCGAACCTAACAGTGGAGATTCAAGGATGACTCTTCCTCAGGTGATTGCTCTATACGCGAGAGTCAGTTCGCAAAAGCAAGCTGACGAGAACACTATAGACTCGCAACTTGCAGCGCTTCGACTGCGAATCAGCCGTGACGGAATGCAGATTGCGCCGGAGATGGAGTTTTGTGACAACGGATACTCTGGTGCTGACCTCATTCGCCCGGCGCTGGAACGCCTGCGTGATCTTGCGGCTACTTCGTCAATAGATCGGATATATGTTCATTCGCCGGATCGCCTCAGCCGCAAGATGGCGCATCAAGCGATTCTCATTGAGGAGTTTCGTAAGTTGGACTGCGAAATTGTCTTCCTCAATCAAGACGGCATCGCCGCCAGTCCGGAGGCGAACCTGCTTATCCAAATGCAAGGCATGATCGCTGAGTATGAGCGAGAGAAGATTCTTGAGCGGACTAGACGAGGACGTAAGCACTCGGCCTCGCAAGGTAACGTGAGCGTGTTCGGTAAGGCGCCATATGGCTATCGCTACATCAGCAAAGCTCTCGGCGACGGTCGAGCGAGATGGGAAATCGATCCGGTACACAGCGAGCATGTACGGAACATTTTTCAATGGGTCGGAGACGGCGGTTGCTCATTAGCTGAAGTCGCTCGACGATTGCACGCAAGCTCAGTTAAAACAGTTCACGGCAACTCACATTGGGACAAGGCGACGATTCGTGGTATCCTGATCAACCCCGCTTATCACGGACATGCAGTTTACGGAAAAGAGCGTTTAGTACCGAGAAAAGCAGGAAAAAGAGCGAAGCGAGGAGATCCTATCGTACCTCGTCAGGCCAAAGTGGCAGTCGCATCAAGCCGATCCGAGCAGGTTGTAATCTCAGTCCCCGCCATCATCGATCAATCACTGTTTGAAAGAGTTCGTGCGACGATGGATGAGAATCAGAGGCGACAAAGAGAACACAAACAGGGAGGCAAGTACTTACTGTCAGGGTTTATGATTTGCGGCGTATGCGGATCCGCCTACTGCTCGCGTCGAGGTCAAGTCGGAAAGTACCACTACTATCGATGTATCGGTACAGACAAGTATCGTCATCGAGGCACGACGATGTGCGATAACACTTCTGTGAAGGGTGACGAAGTAGAATCCTTGGTATGGTCGGAAGTTTGCAAGTTATTGCGAGACCCTGGGCGTCTTCGCTCAGAACTGGAACGTCGTCGTGATGAACCCAAGGCCACCACCGAGCAGCTTGCAAAGCTCGAAAAGGTAGTGAGTGATCTTCGAGGTAGGTTAGACCGTCTCATCGACGGCTATGAATCGGGGTTGCTTGAGCTTCGAGAATTCCAGACTCGTATCGGCCCGCTTCGGGAGCGATTCAGTCGCGAACAAGCAGCACTGGCCAGCCTCAAGGGGCAGGCGTCGGGTGACGTGGATGTCGATGCCGCAAGCGTCTCGCTATCGGCTTTGGCAGAGACAGTGACGACGCGATTAGCCGATGCAGACTGGTCTCTAAAGCGAGAGCTGATGAAGCTCTTGATTGAAAGAATCGAGATCCATCGTGACGAAGTCAGACTGGTGTACAAGGTGCCACCAAACCCTTTTGTCCTAAGCCCCGATAATCGGGGCTTTTTACAACATTGGTTGTCACGTCGGTGAAACGCCTCCGGCGTTTGATGCCTATTCCAAGTGAATGTCGTATTCGCCGAAAGTTCGAGGATCGTATCATCGCATAGTTGCGATGTTCTTCAACATGCGACGCTCCAGCCTTGCCGTCACGTGTGATTCAGCGCAGTTGGTTATCACCGGATGAGTTGTCGGTGCAGCGAACCTGGTTCGGATCAATTTGGAAAATGGATCTACGACTTGAGATTGGGCTACTCCCTCTGGCTGCGGATGTGCGCGATTGCGGCATCGGTCATGAACTTGGATGCGGCCGGCGTGCTGGTGTGCCCGGACAAGATATCTGCATGGATCGATTTCGGGATCGGCAGAGCATTGTAAGCTGCATAGACACTGGTCGGCGGACAGACTGTGTCGATGTATCCGACCGTCACGGCTGCTCCGCGACACTTGGCTCGTGATGCAAAGTTCACGCAGTCCACATATCGTGCAGCCTGCAGGATCTTGGGATCGGCTTTGCCTTCGGCATCGAGAGGAACCAGCTTGGGCCAACCGTTGATGCGTCCTACTTCCGAGCCTGTATGATCGCATCCGGCCGGAACACCGGCGCAGATAAAGCTGACTCGTTCGTCTAGTCCTGCTGCGGCCAAGGCTTGAAAGCCTCCTTGGCTGCTGCCGTAAACGATCAGTGTTTTGCCGTCCCACTCGGGCTGCGCAGTCAAGAAGTCGATGGCTCGGATCAGTCGCAGGAACATTCCAGTGAAGTAGCACTTGGCTCGGTCATCGCGACCGACATAGCGATAGTCTTTCAGTTCGTTATCCGCCAATTGCTTATAGAATTCTTCCGGCTTACCGTTCTCGATACCGTGTGCGTTGATGTCCATCGCCAGCATGCCTCCTTCGCGCAGAGCCCAACCGGTCGAGCCGAGACTCGCGCTGCGCACGCCTGCACCGTGAACCAGCAGGATCGCCGGTAGACTCTTTGGTTTCGCTGAATGAGGCTTGCCGAAGTAACCCGAGACCGGCGCACCGACGCAATCGATCTTCACATCGAAGGCTTCGTATTCCGGCTTGGGTAGATCGACTTTGTCTAACTTTGCCCTCAGCGGAACAGCAGCCAGAGCCTTCTTCTGCTCAGCCCAGAACTGGTCAAAGTCATTCGGCACAGGCAGACTCGGTTTGATCTCGAGCGGACTGTAGGCTGCTCCAGCCAGCGCGGTTGTTTTACCGGTCGACGTCTTCAGCAAAATGAAGCCGGGCTTGTCGAGCGATGTACGGATCTTGGCCTTGCCGCCGTCGAGCATGAGTTTCTGTGGTGCTTGGGGATGGATACCATCTTCTGTGACGATGCAAGTCACGCTGTCGGGAACGGGCCCTCCATCGCTGCTGACTTCGATAGCGAACTCGGCTGATTCTCCCACTTTGTAAATCGCATTCTCGCGGTCGGGTTGAACCTTGATCGTAACGACCGGGGACCTGTCTTGAGCTATCGAGGGACTGCAGCAGAGCAGTGCGGCTAATGACCAAGTGATCGAGCGTACTGTCATCCAATTCATGAGGCGACCTTTTCGGAAACGGGGCTTTCGGTGGGGTGGGTGCGGCGAATGGCCTGATGTCCGACTCGGCGAAATCCAAATCTTGTCGGGTGGTTCTCAGCAGAGTAGGTTAGAATCGATCACTATAACTCGAATCATCGAGCCCCACCTCGACGAACTGTCCGTTCGTCCTCCATTCGACCCTCCGAGAAGCGACTGATGTCTCGACCTCGATGTCCCCATCGGCAACCGTTTTCGCATGGCATTCTCAGATTCGACGTCACCCTGATACCCAGTCTGTTGGTCGTTACGGCGATCTGGTCGATCAGTCCGGCTACGGTTACGTCTCTAAAGGCGGCCGATACGATTTCTTACAACCGCGATGTGCGGCCGATCTTGTCCGACAAGTGCTTTGCATGCCATGGTCCCGATCAAAACAAGCGAGAGGGCGACTTGCGGCTCGATGATCGCGATGCCGCTTTGCGATCAGCCATCATTCCGGGCAACGCTTCCGCCAGTCCGATCATTAAACGCATTGAGACGGCCGATGCGGAAGAGGTCATGCCGCCGCCTCACACGAAGAAATCGCTATCAGCGGTTGAGGTCGCTACGCTCAAAGCATGGATCAACTCCGGTGCAGCCTATGAAGCTCACTGGGCATTCGTACCTGTCCCGCAACGAGTTCCGGAACCCGAGATCAAAGCGGAGTTGAATTGGATTCGCAATCCGATCGACCGGTTTGTGGCTGCTGAACTCGATCGACGTCAGTGGCAGCATGCACCGGAGGCCAGTCGCGAAACTTGGCTGCGCCGCGTATCGTTCGATTTAACTGGACTTCCTCCTTCGTTGGAAGAGATCGACAACTTCCTGGCAGATCGGTCGGACAAGGCGTATGAGCGAGTCGTGGATCGCTTATCGGCGTCACCCGAGTACGGCGAGCGCATGGCTGCCGATTGGCTCGACGCGGCTCGTTACGCCGATACGTTCGGTTATCAATCAGATCGCGAGATGCACGTTTGGCCGTGGCGCGATTGGGTGATCAAAGCCTTCAACGATAACCTGCCGTACGATCGATTCCTGCTTTGGCAACTCGCCGGTGATATGCTCCCCGATGCCACGCGTGAACAGCGGTTGGCGACGGCCTTCAATCGCCTGCATCGTCAAACGAACGAAGGTGGAAGTATCGAACAGGAGTTTCGCATCGAGTACGTGGCGGATCGCGTACGCACGATGGGAACTTCGATGCTCGGCCTGACTCTCGAGTGTGCTCGCTGCCATGATCACAAGTACGATCCGATCCACCAGCGCGAGTACTACGGCTTGCAATCGATTTTCAATAACATCGATGAACATGGTCTATATTCGCACTTCACGGAAACCGCGCCTACGCCGACATTGCTTCTCTATGAAGGAGATCAGGAAGATCGACATCGCGAACTACTGAACCAGATCGCCGACAAACGCAGAGAGCTGGATGAGGCACGAGCCCAAGTCGATGGCGGATCGGAAGTAGTAGCGAGAGCTATCGCTGAAACAAAACCGCCCGAAGCGAAATTCGCGACGAACTTCGACGATCGCAAAGTCGGCGGCGATATGCAATCGGTAGACGGACGCAGCGGCAAAGCGATTCAATTCGGCGGCGATGATGCTCTGACGCTCAAGGAAGTACCGCAGCTATCTCGCACTCAGCCCTTCAGCGTTTCACTCTGGGTTCGACCGCATGAGTTTGTACCGCGTGCGATTGTGGCTCATCAATCGCGAGCTGCGGAGGACTCGGCTTTCCGCGGTTTTTCGCTTGTACTCGATAGCGGTGTTCCCGTCGTGTCACTCATCCACTTTTGGCCCGGCAATGCGATCAGTGTTCGAGCCAAGCAACCTATCGCAATCGACCAGTGGACTCAAATCGGCATCACCTATGACGGTGGTAGTCGTGCCGATGGGCTGAACGTTTTCATCGACGGCTTGCGTATCGATGTGGAAGTGGTACGAGACAAGTTGACTCGCGACTTCACTCATCTTGCCGCTTGGGGTGATTCCGATGCAGGTAACACGCCGTTTGCACTGGGTGCCAGATTTCGCGATGTCGGATTCAAGAACGGCGAAGTTGACGACTTGGCTGTCTACACCGAAGAACTATCCGCGATGGAAATGGCTGCGGTAGCCGGTATAAAAATCGAAGCTGCGCCTGCGGATCGATCGCGACACGCGGCTCTGCGCATCAACGAGACATGTCGCAGATTGGCTTCAGAACTCCATGAACTCCATGTTCAAGAAAATGAACTGGTCAGCCGAGTACGGCAGATCATGACCATGGAAGAAATGTCAGGGCGTAGACCGACATTCGTGCTGGCCCGCGGGGCTTACGATGCTCCGACTGTTCAAGTTCCTCCCTCTGTGCCGCAAGCCATCTCGCCAGGTATGAATCGCGTTCCGCAGAATCGTTTGGAGTTTGCTCAGTGGGTTATCTCGCCGCAGCATCCTTTGACGGCGCGAGTCGCCGTGAACCGCTACTGGCGCATCTTCTTCGGACAAGGTTTGGTGTCGTCGGTCGAAGACTTCGGCAACCAAGGCGATGTCCCT
Organism: Pirellulales bacterium; assembly: GCA_046349815.1. Taxonomy (GTDB): domain Bacteria; phylum Planctomycetota; class Planctomycetia; order Pirellulales; family Pirellulaceae; genus Aureliella. Next base: position 147,868 of record JAXMBQ010000010.1, read on the forward strand.
TCGCATCCCGAATTGCTCGACTGGCTGGCTCGTCAATTCGTCGATGAGGGCTGGAACGTTCGCGAGCTATGTAAGCGGATTGTGCTGTCGGCGACTTATCGACAAAGTTCGACACCTGCGGATGCGAGCTATTACGGGCTCGATCCCTCGAATCGGTATTTGACGCGTGGACCACGGCATCGATTGAGTGCGGAGCAAGTTCGTGACAACGCGCTCGCCGCATCCGGTTTGCTCGTTCGCAAGCTCGGCGGTCCGAGTGTTTATCCTTATCAACCCGCAGGTGTGTGGGAGGATTCCGGCACGGGCAAATCGTACAACCAATCGAAAGGTCCCGATCTCTATCGACGCAGCATGTACTCTTTCTGGCGTCGCACATCGCCGCCGCCGTCGATGACCACGTTTGATGCTCCGTCACGTGAGTTTTGCATGGTTCGGCGCGAACGTACGGCGACTCCGATGCAGGCACTCACATTGCTGAACGATACGCAGTTCGTCGAAGCGGCTCGCGTCATCAGCGAACGTGTAATTCTGTCTCATCCGGACGATATGGCGAAGGCGGTCAGTCGGGCCTTTCGCATGCTGACCAGTCGAAGTCCGAGCGCCGAGGAATTGAAGTTGATCGATGAGTTACGAATCGCAGAGCTGCAGGCATTCGCGGCAGATTCCGAGCGAGCCAAGAAATTTGTTTCGATCGGCGAGAGCCCGCGCAACGAATCGATACCAGTTGATCAATTAGCGGCGATGACAACGGCTGTGCAGTTGATCATGAGTTTTGACGAATGCGTTACGAAGCGATAACCGCGAAGAGCGAGTAGATACGATGCAACCGAAACCATGTATGGGACCGATGCGACTGCGAAGCGGATCGCGACGCGAATTGCTCTGCAAACTCGGAGGCGGGCTCGGCGCAGTGGCGCTTAGCCAATTGCTGACGAATCGAGCTGCGGGCGCTGATGCTGCGAATGTTTCCGCCGGCGGTCATAGTGCACTTGCGCACACGCACTTTGCGCCCCGAGCCAAACGGGTCATCTATTTGTTTCAGAGCGGCGGACCTTCACAGCTTGAAACGTTCGACTACAAACCTGTTCTTCAACAGCGCAATGGGGAGCCTTTGCCGGACAGTGTAAGGCAGGGACAGCGACTGACCGGTATGTCGGGGAACCAAGCGATCCTGCCGATGGCCGGTTCGATCTTTCCGTTCCACCGCGCCGGAAAGTGCGGTACTTGGATGAGCAGCCTGCTGCCGCATATCGCCGGGATCGCCGACGACATCAGTGTCGTGCGATCGGTCTATACCGAAGCGATCAACCATGACCCGGCTATTACGATGCTGCAAACTGGTACGCAGATTTCGGGACGACCGAGTATCGGAGCGTGGTTGAATTACGGGCTTGGCTCCGACAACGACAACTTACCGACGTTCGTTGTCCTGATCACGAAAGGCAAAGTCGATCAACCGCTCTATTCGCGACTTTGGGGTTCCGGGTTCTTACCGTCCGAATTCCAAGGGGTCCAATTTCGGTCGGGCAAAGAACCCGTGCTCTACTTGAACAATCCCGACGGCATCGACTCCGTAGCGAGAAGAAAGCAGCTCGACGCACTCAAACGACTGCATGAGTTTGAACGATCGACGACCGGTGATCCGGAAATCGAAGCCAGGATCGCACAATACGAAATGGCATTTCGTATGCAGTCGAGCGTGCCGGATGTGACCGATGTGTCGAGCGAACCGGAGTCGGTGTTTGACCTTTACGGTGCCGATGCCAAGAAGCCGGGAACCTTCGCTGCGAATTGCTTACTCGCTCGTCGCTTGGCCGAGCGCGGCGTGAAATTTATTCAGCTCTACCATCAAGGCTGGGATCAGCACGGCGGGCTACCCGGTGGCATCCGTCGTCAATGCGCTGAAACGGATCAGCCGGCTGCAGCACTCGTCAAAGATTTGAAGCAGCGCGGAATGCTCGACGATACGCTGGTGATTTGGGGAGGAGAATTCGGCCGCACGAATTATTCGCAAGGTAAACTGACGGCGACCGATTACGGACGCGATCACCATCCTCGTTGCTTTTCGATATGGATGGCAGGCGGCGGAATTAAGGGAGGCACTGTCTACGGAGAGACATGTGAATTCGGTTACAACATCATCGAGAATCCGGTCCACGTGCGAGACTTCCACGCCACGCTCTTGTACTTGATGGGAATCGATCACGAACGATTCACCGTCAAGTTTCAGGGGCTCGATGCCAGACTCACCGGAGTCGAGCCATCGCGAGTTCTACACGACATCATCACATGATCGAAGCTAAACGCTCAATGTCAGTTGATGTTTAGCGGGCACAAAAGATCGCATCGCAGCCGCTGACTCACTGAGCGTGGGGAATCGTCGATCGGAAATCCAGAATCTAAAATGGGAAGAATTTAAAACATGAGATTTAAGATTTGAAATTTGAAATTTAAGAATCTCAAATTCACTCTTATTGGTTTTTCCCACTAGCCACTAGCCACTAGCCACTAGCCACTAGCCACTAGCCACTAGCCACTAGCCACTAGCCACTAGCCACTAGCCACTAGCCACTAGCCACTAGCCACTAGCCACTAGCCACTAGCCTCTAGCCTCTAGCCTCTATCACTTCCATATGCTTCCACCTTCGCCGCACATGTGAAGCGCGTCGGCCACGGACTCGCACTCTTCAAAGGGGGCGGTGGGTGAATTGACGGTCGGGATCAAGCGGCAGATGCTGAAGACTTCGCGTACTTGGTCGGTGAGTCCGGTCAGAATCACGCGTTGGATGCCGGCTAGGCGGCGAATGCTGAGGAATGCCAAGAAGGCGATGCTGCCGATGAACTGAACGTTCGACAAATCCAAAATGACATTCGTGCATGAGCCGACCGCAAGTGCCGCCATCAGTTCCTTCTTGAGTTGGTCGACGCATTTCGAGTCCTTGAGTTGGCTACTGAGGACGACTGCCGACAGTGTGGAACCGTGAACGGCGGAAGCAATCAAGGAGTCATCGGCTGACATTGGAACTGGATCCCGGCTGAGGAATTCGAAATCGAATCGGCGACAACGTCGCCATCGGCTGCAACTCGTATTATGGTATCAACCCACAAGCCGCAGCGTTACCGGTCGCCGGATGAAAAGCAATACGCAGCCCGGGGCGGGTTGTGGTCGAGCCTCGACCGTCGATAATATTCGGATCATCCCTCCCGAAAACCCCGCGGAAGACAGACCTTTGAAGACTATTCGTATCGGCACTCGCGGCAGTAAGTTGGCCCTATGGCAAGCCGACTGGGTCACCGCTCAGTTGCGTTCGCACGGGTATGAAGTCGAACGCATTATCATTACGACGACGGGCGACGTGGCGAAGCAACCGCTCAGCCAAGTCGGCGGCATGGGGCTGTTTACCAAAGAGATTCAACGCGAGTTGCTGGCGGACAACGTCGACGTGGCGGTTCATTCGCTCAAAGACCTGCCGACGATCCCTGTCGATGGACTACGTCTGGCCGCGGTGCCGGAGCGTGAAACGACGGACGATGTGTTAATCAGTCGGAACGGCGAGACCTTTGAAGTGTTGCCGTCCGGAGCCCGGATCGGGACCGGCAGCTTGCGGCGAGCCGCTCAACTAAAGAACTGGCGGACCGATGTCGAGATTCACGAGATTCGCGGCAACGTCGATTCGCGACTTGCCAAGTTAACTGCCGGCGAATTCGATGCGATCGTACTTGCCGCCGCAGGACTGACAAGGCTCGGTTTGGCTGACAAGATCACCGAGCGGTTTTCGAGCGATCGCATGTTGCCTGCTGTGGGACAAGGTGCTCTCGGACTGGAGTGTCGAGTCGACGACGTCGACGTCATCGCCGCACTACGTCAACTCAACCATACAGCGTCCGAAGCGGAAGTGACAGCCGAACGAGCCATGCTCAAGCAACTGCTGGCCGGTTGTTTGGCTCCGGTCGCGGCACGTGCCACGGTCGATGACGACCGTTTATTCTTGTCGGCTCGCGTCCTGTCGCTCGACGGCACCGAAATGCTGGCCGCGTCTGCCGAAGGGTCTCTCGGTAATGCCGAATCGATCGGTCGCGAATTAGCGGATCATATGTTGGCTCGAGGCGCCGCGGAATTGATCGCCGCTTCGCGACGATACGCTTAGACGATTACGGAATGCGAGATCAACGATGCCGCAGTGGGTGGTGATTGCTTGGGACGGAACGGATGCTGATGCACCGGCGCGGCGCATGGCTGCGAGACCCAGTCACTTAAGCGGCATCGCGCCGCTGTTTGCGGATGGTCGTATGCGCGAGGGCGGAGCCATTCTCAGTGATGACGGCCGAATGATCGGCTCAGTTTGCGTGGTGGAGTTCCCCGATCAGGCAGCCATGGAGGAGTGGCTGCAAAGTGATCCCTATGTCACACAAAACGTGTGGAAGAAGTTCGAGGTCTATCCGTTTCGCAGTGCCAAGCCTGCGGATTCGGGGGCCGCAATTAACTCGGTTACAAGTACTTCGAAATAGGTAGACCGCGAGTCGCCAGGGCATCGACTCGAGCGGTGATCTCGGGATCTTCGACGAGCGGTGGAGCGTGATGCGGCTTGATTCGCGCGTCGATGACCAACGAGCCGCGGACACCGAAATGCTTCTGCTGAGTGAACGCGCCGATTCCATATATATCTGCAGCAGGGTTGCTGCGTGTGAATGTCGTCCAGACGAAATTGTCGATGTTTCGAGCTGAGAACGCGCTGTCATCGCATAAAACGACAAGTGGAAATCGATTGATCTCGGCAGACGTGTTCATCGCATCGCATTGCCGCGTCCAATCGGACTGTCCAGTAGATGGCGATGCCTCGCTTGAGGCTTCGATGCACAGCACACCGGGCATGGCCAATCGCGGATTCTTCCAATGCTCAGGCAATCGCAACTCAGCCGGAATCGAAGTCGGAAGCTCGCGACGCCGCGGCCCGACTGATGCAATGACCGACTTCGATCCGGCGTTTAGTCCGTCACCTGAATAGTCGAGCGTATCGATCGTCGTACGTGTGTGGAAATGAAGATCGCGAGTCAATCGACTCGTTCCAGCATGTGCAGCAGAAAGGCTTGCACGTCGTGAATATCGAGTTCTGGGTTCGACGCTGCATCGGTTATCAAAAGATACTTAGCCAAAGACAGTTGGCCCTGACCGAGAATCGCACTCGCTTGAGTCAACAACTCCTGCGGTCGTTCTTTATTCAGATAAGGAGTGTATCGCTCACTGCCTAGGGCCAGCAGCAGCGGGTGCACTCCTGCTGCGTCCCTGCGTGAACGCCTTTTACACCCGGTAACACGGTCGGTATGACTGGGCCGGTGAGTTCATGGATCAATTCACCGAATAGGGTGTCCTCCTGCGGAGGCCTTCCCACAACGGTCATCGGCCAAACAGCGCCGGGGCGGTGGAGGACTTTGTGAACACGCACGAAGGGAAAATCATGAATGCGCGCGTAATAGCCGAGATGGTCACCGAATGGACCTTCAGGCTTGAGCCGATCCTGGACGACACTTCCGACGATGGCAAAGTCGGCGTCTGCATAGAGTGGTGCGTGATTCGGGCGGCAGACAAGTGGAATGCGATGACCGGCCAGCGCTCCTGCGAACCCGAGTTCGCTCATCCCTTCAGGCAGCGGCATCACCGCGGCCAATGTCATCGCCGGCGATCCTCCGACGGTGATGTTCACCGGGAGCGGCAAGCCTCTCTCCAAAGCTTGAGTGTGATGAACACCGATACCGCGATGGATTTGATAGTGCAGCCCGCATTCTTCATCGACACGATAATCATTGCCCGCCATCTGGACTCGATACATACCAAGGTTGATGTCGGCGATTCGCGAACTGCCGGGCATCATGGTCATGACTTGCGGCAACGTGACGAACGGGCCTCCGTCATCAGGCCAGCAGACCGGTTGCGGCAGATCCGACAAGCGACATTCATGGCGTGTTACCGCCCCGGACCGAACTCGACGCGGCAGCATTCTGATGCCGATGATCGGAGCGCGGCGCAGTTCCCACGGACGCTTGAATGCCGACTCGGGATGGGTCTTCCATTCAATGGCTTGGCGCACGCCGGCGATGGTATGACGAAAGATCCAGCGTGCACGCTCGATTGTCCCGAACAGATTCGTAGCGACGGGAAACTTGCAACCAATGATATTGGAAAACAGAAGTGCCGGACCGCGCCGACGAAAAACGCGTCGGTGAATCTCAGCCAACTCCAGTCTTGCATCGACTGGTTGTGATATTTCGACCAATTGACCATCGCGGCGAAGTTCTTCGACGAGAGCACGTGTACTGCGATAAGCCATTGTTGCCGATTAATCTGAAAGCGGATTGTGAAGGTATGAAAACTATAGCCTATGCGACAAGCCGTGGCTCACATTCTCCAAGGGCCAGGTGGTTCTGATTAGGTTACGCAGGGCGAAACGAACTATACGGTGAACCGATATTTTCGCGAGCCTCTTAACCACTCGCGCGGAGAAACGAGCTGTAGATCACACAGAGTTGATCACACAGTGTAGATCAATTGTCCTCAATTGATCCCGGTCAGGTAGGGAGCATGAAAACCGTCGGCGGTAAGAACGGACGTGGTGAGATGGCGCGACGGGAATGCAAGGCTGGAGCCTTGCCGGCAGTGGGTTTTCAATACGAAATGCCGTTCCAGCGAGCTAGATGCTCTTCGGCTCCGACGACACCGAGATCGACTAAGCAGTCTCGTTCGTTCTGCCGCATCTCAAGCTGCTCTTCGGGTTCGATGTCGTCTAGTCCGGCCAGATGCAATAAACCGTGCGTGATATAGAGCAGCAACTCGTCGTCGGTCTGCCAGCCTGCTTGCTCAGCTAAACGGCGAGCCGTATCCACGCTGGCGATGATCTCGCCTTCGACAGCACCGGTCTCTTCGTCGAACTCGAATACAAAACTGATCACGTCCGTCGGCCAATCGTGTTCGAGATGTTCGCGATTCAGCTCGTGAATGGTCGGGTCATCGACGACTGCGATGCTCACATCCATCGAAGCCAGATCAAACTTGCGAGCCACCCACTCCGCCGCTTTGCGAAACCGAGCTGTATCGTTCTTCAAACCTTCGACCTGGTAATTCACTTCCAGTCGACACTTGGGTTTTCGTTCAGCCACGATGCGTTCCCCGAAACGATCCAGACATGGAATAGCGAGAGCGGGAGTTGCGAGGAGCGGATGCTCTACGCAGACTGTTGTCCCGGATACTTGATGCGGCCATGGTAAATGGCGTTCAAGGATTTGACGAGTGAGGATTTGATCAAGTCGAGCTGCTTGAGGGTCAGCCCGCATTCATCAAACTGTCCGTCGAGCAGCTTCTTCATCGCCATCTGATCTACTAAGTTCTGAATGCGCGATGAAGTCGGTTCGACAAGCGAACGGCTTGCGCTCTCCACGCTGTCGGCCAGCATCAGCACGGCGGCTTCTAGTGTCTGCGGCTTAGGTCCCGGATAACGATAACTTGTTTCCGACACTTCCTCGCCGTGAGGATCTTGTTGGCTGCGCTTGGTGGCCTCGCGGAAAAAGTACTCGACGAGCGTCGTACCGTGGTGCTGTTCGATAAAGTCGATGATCGGCTTAGGCAGCTTGTGTTGTCGCGCCAAGTCGGCGCCGTCTTTGACGTGAGCAATGATCACCAGCGTGCTCATCGCAGGTTGCAGCGATTCGTGACGATTGCCCCCCTGCCCTTGATTCTCCACGAAGTAATTCGGTTTGAAGATCTTGCCGATGTCATGGAAGTAAGCGCCGACACGGGTCAAAAGACCGTGAGCACCGATCGCATCGGCTGCCGCTTCAGCGATGGCCGCAACGTTGATCGAGTGGTTGTAAGTACCGGGGGCTCGCTGAGCCAATTGACGGAGCAACGGATGGCTGGCATCACCGAGCTCCAGAAGACTTGAGTCGGTTTGTACGCCGAAGAACCACTCGACGAACGGGAGTAGACTGGTCATGAACGCGGCGGCCAGCAATGCGAAGAGCCCGATGCGTCCGGATTCAAAGGCCACCACCGGCAACAGTTCTCGCCATGTGGTGACTTTAACTTCCGTCGGCAGGCTTTCCGCTCCGCCCCCCGACCCGTTGATCTGTCCCAGCAATGTATCGACGCCCAAATGGGTCATGGCTACGATCGCGCCGGCGGCTGCGCCGACGAAGATCAGTTTAGTACGAGTCCGAATGCGACCCAGCAACAAAACCGCTGAGCATGTGCCGCCCCCGAGCGTAACGAATTCACCGAGATCGAGACCTAAGGCGAGCGTAGCTGCGAGCGCTATACAGGTGGTGATCAAGAGAGCGATCTGTCTGCCATAGGCAATCGTGGCTGTGATCGCGCACATTACCAGCGGCACGATTTCAGCTCGCCATGGATCGACTGAGATGATGCGACAGAGCAGCGCGGTCACCAGTACCAGGCCGAGCAGGCTGCATAGTTTCTTCAAGTCAGTGATGAGGCTGTGGTCGATCTGATAATAGATGTAGATGCCGCATAAAAGATACAGCGCCGCAATCATGCCCCCGAATGCAGTCGCCCGAAGCAGTGAATCCATCCAGGAGCGTTGAGCCAACCAGGCTGCATGTTCGGCTCGCAGCAATGGCAATTCACTCTTGGCCGTCAGCGGCTTTCCCGCGTAAGCCAGAGTGCTGATCGCGGGCAGATAGCTGACTGTGGCTTGCGGAACCGACTCTTCTGCTTTGCGTCGAGCTTGTTCGCTGAGATCTTCGCGATACTTGAGAGTCACCGGTAGATTGGGAATCAAATAAGTGGTCACCATCTTGGCGACGGTGATGGCTTCCGGTTTTTTGTATTCGCTTTGGAAACGATCGATGACTTGCTGCGGTAACTGAGCGGAGAGTTCTGCTTGACGGACTCTCGCGACCGGGACTGCAATGGCTTCGTCGCTCTTCTGTCCCACCGAAAACACATTCAGCAAGCGTTGATCACCGGCATCCGGTTCATGGCTGAGCGACTTCAGTACGCCAGTTTCTTCGAAGGGCTCCAGCACCGAGTGAAGTACGAGGCGAAATTTTTCGAGCTGCTCTTCTTGCGCGAGCAAGCTGCGGACGGCCAGCAGCGCTTGGTCTTCCGTGAACTCGAGCTCACCGTCTTTACCCGGCAATAGCAGCGACAGCGCTTGGCGCTGGGATGCATCGAGATCCTCTACGGCAGCAACGCTTCGGAGCGGGAAGATCATGCCGCTGACCGTATCGCGAAGTTGCACTAAGGCTCGCGGCTGGTTCTCGTAGTAACACAGTACCGTGCGTCGCTTCTCATTGCGCAGCACGGCTGTCTTGGCTTGGTCGGGCATCTCGAAGGCCACACGAGCCATGACGGCGCGGGGCGGCACGAATCCTTCGCGATATGCGAACGGAGGCTCCCAACCGCTGAGGATGAACAGCATCGCTATGGCGGCGATGAGAGCGACGGCAATTCGCAGGAGAGACGGGGCATTGAACAGCCCGCTGACCCAGAGTTTCCAGGAGGATGGTCCGAGTTGTAGTGAGGCGACTCGCTCGGATCGCGTACGCCTCGAAGTGTTTACGGCCATACGGCTAGGTGTGCGAGCCGGGCTCGCTAGTCTCCTGTGAGGAAAAATCGTCGGGCTCGTCGCCGCGCGGACCTTCGTATCGACTGACGATCAGTTGGACCAAGCGGTGGCGAACGATGTCGGCTTGATTGAGCGTCACGAAGGCAACGCTGTCGAGACCTTGTAATCGTCGCCATGCATCGCGCATGCCGCTGAGCACTCCGGCGGGGAGGTCGACTTGAGTGATGTCGCCCGACACCACTATCTTGGACCCTTCACCCATCCGCGTCAAAAACATCTTCATCTGAGCGGATGTAGTATTCTGCGCTTCGTCCAGAATTATAAATGCCTCGTTCAGGGTTCGTCCACGCATGTACGCGAGGGGAATCACCTCGATAACATCGTGCTCCATCAGGTACTTCACCTGATCAAAATCGAGCATTTCATTGAGTGCGTCGAGCAGTGGCCTTAAGTACGGGTTGAGTTTGGCCTGTAAGTCACCGGGCAAAAATCCGAGGCTTTCCCCTGCTTCAACTGCCGGACGAACCAAAACGATTTTGCGGACTGCGCGGGATTTGAGGGCCTCGACAGCCAAGGCCACTGCTAAGTAGGTCTTACCGCAACCTGCCGGCCCACGACAGAACGTGAGGTCATGTGCGCGAATCGAAGAGACATACGCTGCTTGCCCGGCCGTGCGCGGCTTGATCTTGCGATGCTGATGTGCCAGATCGACTTCGACGCCGCCGGCCGCTTCTTGCTTTGCTTCGCCGCTCGTCACACCTAAGACATCTTGTACTTCGTCGAGCGTCAAGCGACCTCGACTGGCGGCTCGATCTCGCAGCGATTCCAGCGCTCCGGTGGCGAGCTTGACTGCATCTTCTTCGCCGACGATGCGAACTCTTCCGTCTCGGTGAGTGATCGCGACACCGAAACGATTGCGAACCATGCGAAGGTATTGATCCTGCGGCCCGAACAGGCAGAGCACGATCGCGGGATCCGTTAGGCTGAGGTTGGCTTCCGACATCCTGATTTCATTCCCGTTGAGGACGCCCGACAATAGGGCATGTTGCGTTCCGGAATTATAGGAGCGTTTCGCATCGGCGAAACATGTTCACAGCCCGCACATCCTTCCGTACAGTTTGACGAGTCTATCGGGGATGCCCCAAAAGGTCCGCCGTCAGAATCAAATAGCCGACCAAACCGGCAGGCAGCAGCGAGTCGGTAACGTCCCACAAACCGCCGAGCCCCGGAAAAAATTGTGCGCTGTCTTTGCACCCCGATTCACGTTTCACGATCGATTCGAGCAAATCGCCGAGCAGTCCCGCAAATGTCAACGCTACGCCCAGTACGATCGCTCCCACCCAATTCGTATCGACCCACCTGTCACCGTAGAAACGCGGGACGAAGAGGCTGAAATAAAGCCAGCTCACCAACGAGGCGATGACCATGCCGCCGATGAGGCCTTCAACGGTTTTGCCGGGGCTGACAGTCGGAGAGAGCTTTCGCTTCCCTAAAGTTCGCCCTGCGAAGTAAGCACCTGCGTCGGCGAACTTGATGACCATGATCATGCCCACCACAGCGACCAACCCCCAAGGCTCCGGTCCTAGCCTTCGAACGGCGAGCCAAAACGCAAAGGTGCCGCCGAAGTACGCCGCGAGCCAGCCGCTGAGTACCGCTTGTTCCAGCGGCTCCTGCACCGCTCTTGTAAGATGGGATGATCCAAGCGAAACACCCGGCCAGCGCTTATCACCACCGCAGCCAGCGGCCAGCCGAGCGGCGTCAACGGACAGTCGGCCGGATAGGGCTCGCCACTCAATGGCCACAGCATCGGAACAAGGGATGCCGCCATGATGCCCGCCGTTCCGAACAGAGCAGGTCGAGCATCGAACGGAACCGGTCGATGCCTCAGCAGAATCGTGCATTCCATCGCGCTGCCGAACATTAAGAACACGGCCAGCGCCGACATCCATACGCCATGACAGTCCGCATGGATCGGCCATAGGCCATCCAAAGCGACGAAGCCGAACGCAAGGCTTACGACGATCAGTGCGGAAAGCAGACGATAGCGAAGCAACCAAAACTCCTTAGACCCAGCTCAAGCATCGCAGCAATTGTAAGCGGAGCAGCGCGAGCTGCCCGGTTGCGCCGCGTTTGACTCCACAAAACCGGACGGCTCGCGCCGTACCGCTATGATGCAGATTGCATGGGGCTCCAGCCTCGCGTCCGCAAAGCCGAAATCCCGAGTAACGAGTGTCGTGCACCGGCAACCTGAAAACTGCGTCAGAGTTTAACCGATTCGGCGAAAGCGTGCCGACCGTTCGATCATTCCTCTCCCTCCGAGTCGTCGAAATCTCCTTCATACGACTCGAAATCTTCCTCTTCACTTTCCTTGCTCGCCGACCACAGATCCTCCTCGGCTTCGCCGTCTGCAGCGTCCGCTTCCGCCGCTTGTCGAACCGCTCCGCCGCGCTCGATCTTCAGCGTATGAGCCATTTCCTTGGCATGAGGCTGCGGTGATGCGTCTTCGTCGTCCCAGCCTTCATCACGGCGTATGCGGTTCTTGCGAGCCGGCGGATCGGACTTACCTCCCCCCTTCGACTCGGAAGAATCCGTGGGGGAGCCACCGGCTTGCATGGCTTCCCAATCGGCGATCGATATCACGACTTCGCGCGCTTGCGAACCGTTGTAGTTACCGACGATTCCATCTTCCGCCATAAAGTCGATCAACCGAGCGGCTCGGCCGTATCCGATCCCGAGCGTTCGCTGCAACAGCGAAACACTGCCGCGTCCTTCACGCACGACAACATCGACTGCAGCTTCGTAGAGATCGTCTCGCTTCTTCAGCGAAGTCAGCTTGCCCCCCTCTTCTTCATCACCTTCGGCTTTGATCTTCAAATTGACCAATTCGTTGACGAAGTTCTGTTCGCCTGTGCTGCAGTGATCGACGACGCGATTGATTTCATCGTCGCTGAGATAAGTACCTTGACCGCGCAGCAACGTGCTGGTGCCGGGCCACAAGAAGAGCATGTCCCCGTTACCGAGCAACTTATCCGCACCCATTTCATCGAGCACCACGCGGCTGTCCGTGCGGCTGGCCACTTGGAACGCGATACGGGCCGGAAGGTTACTCTTGATCAAACCTGTGATCACGTCCACCGTCGGCTTTTGCGTTGCGAGGATCAAGTGAATACCTACCGCTCGGCTCTTCTGTGCCAAACGAATGATGTGCTGTTCCACTTCCTTGCCGGCGGTCATCATCAAGTCTGCCATTTCGTCGGCCACGATCACGATGAACGGCAAGTGGTCGGGAATGGCGGCTTCTTCTTCGGACGACTCAGGCTTCAATCGTTCCATCAACTCTTCGCGACCGAGTTGGTTGTAGTTCACAAGGTGACGAACACCGGCGCGAGCCAGCAGCGCATAACGTTCTTCCATCTTATCGACGGCCCATGCCAGGATGGCTTCGGCCTTGCGCATGTCAGTGACCACCGGGTGCATCAAGTGAGGCAGTCTTGCGTAACCGCTCAGCTCGACCATCTTCGGGTCGATCATCAGCATGCGCACTTCGTCCGGTCGCTTCGTCATCAAGATCGACGCGATAATCGCATTCAAGCACACGCTCTTACCGGTACCCGTTCGACCGGCGATCAAGAGGTGAGGCAGCGATGCCAAGTCGGCGATGAGCGCGTTACCGGAAACGTCTTTGCCGAGGAACAGCGGTATCTTGGCTTTCTTCGATCCCGCGGCTCCTTCTTCGATCACTTCACGCAGTCGCACAATCTGACGCGTTTCATTGGGCACTTCGATACCGACCGTGTTCTTGCCCGGGATCGGCGCGACGATACGCACGCTCGGAACTCGCAGCGCTATGGCTAAGTCGTCTGCGAGGCTGGTGATCTTCGACAGTCGCAGACCGGCTTCTAATTCGACTTCGTACTGCGCGATCACCGGACCCGTTTCGATTTCTACGACGCGGACATTGAAACCGAAATCGGAGAAGGTCTTTTCCAGAATCTTCGCTTTGCGTCGGACTTCGACTGCCTGATCTTCGAAGTTGATGTCGTCGCTCTCGATCAATAGATCCAAACCCGGCAGGACATATTCTTCGGTCCCTTCAGGCAGGCTGGTATCATCTAGGTGTTCCAGCGAATCACGCTCGGACTTCTCCGCGGCGCCTTTCTTCTTGCGCCGAACGCGCGGGCCCCCTTCTTCTTCATCGACGGTCGCGGCTTCTTCTGAATCGCTTTCCGCAGTCAGCTCTTCCTCTTCCGATGCTTCATCTTCAGCGACTTCATCGTCGAGTTCATCGATATCGAACTCGCTGACATCGCTCTTCAGTTCTGCTTTCGTCGAACCTTTGGCCGCCTCTTTGTCCTTGCCGTTCTTTGTCTTGCCTGCGAGCAATCCGCCTGCTGCTGCGGCGACAGATGCGAGTAAGCTATCTGAACCTTTGGCTGTCGCCGCAGGCGCCGCTGTCGCTGTTGCGGCGGCTGCCTCTGGTTTTTGCTCGCTTGCTTTGCCGCGCGATGTATTCGGGCTCACCAGCGATGCCGCAGGACCGGAAAGGTCCGGCTTGAGTTCCACCTGCTGCCCGCGGATACGAACGGAGAGTCCTTCTCCTGCGCCGCCGGCCAATTGAACGCCAGCGCACCGGCTACTGCCGCTGATGAAGGCAGTGCAACGAGGGGATTCAAGTTGGCCATGCCGCGCTTGCCGGCTTCAGCCGTGGTGGTCGCCATCTTCGCACCGCTCCGCAGGAGCCATGCCAAGAAATGAATCACGAGGTAGTCCGTACTCAGCAACAAACCTGCTGCCAATACAGCCAGCGTAAGGATCACACTTCCTACGATCGCGAAGTGTTCATCCAACCATGTCGACGTCAGCGCTCCGATCGTGCCGCCGGCACCGATCGCAGGAGTGTATTGAGTTTCGATCCGGAACAGTGCAGCCAATGTCGTAAAGGCGAGGATCACCAGCAGCCAACCGAGCTGACGCGGCATCGGCACATAGTTGCTCTGCACACGGAACATCCAAGCTGTCAGGGCCGTCAGTCCGGTGACCAGCAACAGACATCCGACTCCCAAGCTCTCGACCAGCAGGCGAGCCGCCAGAGCGCCTGCCCAACCGCAAGCGTTCTGAACATCATCGTTCAACGGATAAACATCGAAGGTCGGTTTGTAGAGGCGATCAAACGGCGCATGCATCGGTCCGACGGGATCCGCCGGATCGTAGCTGAGCAGACTGACCCACAGGAATCCGCAGATTCCGGCGAGCACGATCGCTTCGACATCGAACTGAACTTTACGCGGTTCGCTCATCGCTTCCAAACCCAATCCCGCTCAGGCGGATGGTGATGCAACGCACGAACTTCCCTGCTCGCAACTCTTCAGAACTTCCTGTTCCGTTCCGAATATCATGGCTGCCGTCTATTCACGAGACGAAAACCCTTAATCGAATCATTGTTCGTACGCATTCGCGACCGAGCTTGATGAATTCGTCACAAGACCGGACAGTCCGCGTGCCGGCCAATCTTTTGCGGACCGTCACCGTCGGCATATTGTGCAACCTGTCACTCCCGACACCGACCGGCAAGTGAAGTATCATGATGGCACCTCGCTCTTCCCACCCTTTTTCGGAGCACGCCATGCATAACCCGCACAATCGTCGCCGCTTTCTTCACACGACAGGTTTGGGTATCGGAGCCGCGGCACTCGCCGGCAACATGACGAAGCCGCTGTCTGCAGCTTCACCGTCTGCTGCTGCACTGGCCGACGACGGATCGAACATGCGCTTCGGCTTGGTCACATACCTTTGGGGCCAGCACATGGATCTGCCGACCTTGCTCGACGCTTGTTCGCAGTCGGGGCTGGGTGGCGTGGAAGTTCGTACCGAACACAAACACGGTGTCGAACCATCGCTCACTCCCGCACAACGCGCTGATGTGCGCAAACGATTCGCCGACTCCGGCGTGACACTCATCGGCTACGGTTCGAACACCGAGTTTCATGCAGCGGATCAGGAGAAGGTCAAGGCGAATATCGAGCTCACCAAGAAGTACATTCAGCTTATGCACGACTGCGGCGGAAGCGGCGTCAAAGTTAAACCCAACGGCTTTGCGAAAGATGTGCCGCGCGAGAAGACGATCGAGCAGATCGGTAAAGCGCTCAACGTCGTCGGTGCTTATGGAGCTCAATACGGTCAGCAGATCCGGGTTGAAGTCCACGGCGCCGGTACGAGCGAACTACCGGTGATTCGCGACATCTTCAAAGTCGCCGACCATCCCAACGTCCGCGTCTGTTGGAACTCGAACGATGAAGATCTCAAAGGAGATGGGCTCGAGGCGAATTTCAAAATGGTGCAGGATCGATTCGGCGACACCTGTCATGTTCGCGAATTAGATATCGGTGACTATCCGTATGCTAAGCTGATGAAGCTGTTCCGCGGCATCAGCTACAACGGTTGGATTCTGCTGGAAGCTCGCACCGATCCGAAAGATAAAGTTGCTGCGCTTAAGCAACAACGCGAAGTGTTTGAAAGGTTCGTCAAGGGATAGCGCCGACTCGGTGATTCATCCGAGGCCAAACCATATCGATTCCTGATCGATGCAGTCTCGCTTCGGCGCGGCTGCATCATGATCGTGACTATTGACGAGCGATTGTGGAATCGTGAGCTCTTTTCCCGCTCTATTCGACCGGTCGCAACACGATACGGCGTACATCCATCACTGCAACACCCGGTTTCGTGCGCGGCTTAATCGCCAGCGTCTGCTCTCCTTCGCCGAGCTCGATCGATCCGACGACTAACTGGATCATGTTTTGGAAGTGACCGGTGTCCACAACTGTGAATCGGAACGACTTGCCGGCTACTTCTACATCGACTTCAGCACCGCCTGAGTTCGCTCCGCATCCCTGTTGCACTTCGATCTCGTACTTGCCGGCTTTCTTGACTTGGAACTTCCATTCAGCCCAGTCGGCCGGATTGGTCCAGTAGCCGAGCACATTCTTATGCGACTCGGCTTCATAACGCATTTTTTCGGCGTGTATGATCGCATCTTTGGCGTGCAGGCGAATATCTCCGGTAGCCGGAGTCACTCGCGGCTTGCGACCGTTCACGGCTTGATTCATTCCCGTGCGCCACTTCTTCCAATCCGGTTCGGTCTCCGCTGCGGTTCCCTTCGGTATGAGCTTAGAGGAATCCTGATCGACATAGAGCTGCTTGTGCAGCACGGCATCGAACTCAGGATTCGGAACAGGCATCTGAGCTCCGACTCGCTTGCGCCAATCTTGCAACTGCTTATGCAATGTCTTCACACGTTCCGGTTCGGCGGATGCCAGGTTCTTCGTCTCGCCGATGTCGTCCGCCAGGTTATAGAGTTCGAGCGAATCATCTTCGAAGTTCTCGACCAACTTCCAGTCACCGACTCGCACCGCGCCGGCAGGACGTCCGCCTTGATTGGTGTAATTCGGGAAGTGCCAGAACAACGGGCGAGCAGGCATCGATTCGCCTCGCAATAATTTGTTCAAGCTCGCTCCATCCAGCGGACCGACTGTCTTGTTCAGTTCAATACCGGCGGCTTCCAGCAAGGTTGGAACGAGGTCGGTCAGCACAACCGGCGTGCCGATCTCTTTGCCCGCTTGAATCACATTGGGCCATCGAACGATCAACGGCTCGCGAAGACCACCTTCGTAGACATAACCCTTGCCGGCGCGAAACGGAGTGTTGTGCGTCGCCGGCGTTCCGGGGAACTCGAGCACATGCAACCCGCCGTTGTCGGCAGTGAAGATGAAGATCGTGCGCTCGGTCAATCCGAGTTCATCAATCTTGCGCATCAGTCGTCCCACTGCATCGTCGATGGTTTCGATCATGGCTGCATAAGTCGGATGGAAGGACGACTTGTTCTTCTCGACGAGCTCAGGTTTCGCAGCCAGCGGAATATGCGGATTGTTGTGCGGCAAGTAACAGAAGAATGGTCGCTCTTTGTTGGCTTCGATAAACTTCTCCGCGGCAGCCGTGATCGCGTATTCGCCTTTGCCCCCTTCGACGTCCGACGGTTCCGTATTCGCAGGCGGCATGACGGCCGTATCAAAACCTTGTTCCAGCGGACTGAAACCTTTGTTCCCCAAATGCCATTTGCCGAATAGTCCGGTCGCGTAACCCGCTCCCTTCAACCACTCCGCGATGGTCGGTTCTTCCAGCGGCAATTGACCTTCGATCACCGGCTGCAACAGTTTTTGGCTCGGCGCGTCGGCTCGTCCGTTGAGGAAGTTCGTCAGATGGAGTCGCGCCGGACACTTGCCGGTCATGAGCGCGGCTCGCGACGGCGAACAAATCGGCTGAGCACAGTACGCCGTGGTGAATCTGGCTCCTTGCGACGCGAGTTTGTCGAGGTGCGGTGTGTTGTGATCCGCACGCCCGTAGCAATGCAGGTCGTTGACTCCCATATCATCCGCCAAGATCAACACGATGTTCGGCCGCACCGGATCAGCTCCGCGGCCGAGCGCACTCATCGCGCACAAGACAACAAAAACCGTTCCGAACATACTGAGCTGCGAGCACAGGTTACGAAGCGGCCGGCACGCGTCGAGCGTTCTCATGATGGGTTACCGATCAGTTGCGGGGTTGGGTTGAAGAGCGCTGTTATTGAAACGCGTATTGTTCGGCGTTTCGCGTGCGCGAGACTCATTGCTTAACAGGTTCTTGTCGCAGGGACAACAACCGCTTGGCTTCTGCCTGCAAGAACTTGACATCTTTGAAGGGTTCGTAGCTGATGTCCTGCCACAAGACTTGACCTTGAGCATCGATCAAAAACGTTCCGTGCAGAGGCTTTTGTTCAAAATCATCGAAGCAGCGATACGTCTTGAACACTTTCATCTCGCCGTCGGCAAACAGCGGAAAATTGAGCGGCTTGTCGTAAGCATCCATTCCTTTGCCGAGCAACTCGGGTGTTTCATTGCTGATCCCGACCAGTTCGATTCCCGCTGTGCGAAACTCTTCGACAGCCGGCGAGAACTCTTTCAACTGTTCGACACAGTGCAAACAACCGAAGCCGAGATAGAAGATGACGATCGTCGGCTTGCCTGCAAAGCGACTCGATTCGACTGCCTCGCCGCCGCGCTCTTGAGCTTGCCACTGAGGCGCTGCGTAAGGACCGTATCGGAATGGACCGAGCGAATCGAGCCATGGTCGTTGCCCGATGTCGGCAGGGCGTTCATAGGGTTTCTTCCAATCCGCCGGATAGGAGAACTCGCGAGCCATATCGGCCAGCCGCGCGAGCAGCGGTGTTCCGATCTCAGCTTCACTCGACAGCTCTCGCATCTTATCGAACTCGGCTCGAGCTTTGTCCTTCTCGCCGAGTTTCCAGTGCACGAAAGCCGCGTCGGCGTGCGGTAGGATTTCATTCTTCTTGCCGGAGATCTCGCCGTCACAGAGCTTCACAGCCTCTTCGCCTTTTCCGGCTTCAGCCAACCACTCGGCCTTCAGCGACTTGTCCCAGTTGCCGGCTTGGTCGAACTTCTCAATCGCTTCGTTCCAGTTGCCGGCTTTCGAAGCTTTCACGGCTGCAATCGCCGCCAGCGCGGCCTTCAATTGTTTTTGTTGCGGTTCAAGCTTCTTACGTGCATCGGCTCGTTCTTTCTCTCGTCGCTTGCGATTCTCTTCGGCTTTCTTTTCATCGTCTGTCTTTTCGCCGTCTTTCTTTTCACTGGCATTCTTTTCACTGGCTTCATCGCATGCCTTAGCCGCCGGCTCGGTCTTGGCCGCTTCTGCCGCCGGCTTTTCTTCGCCCGCAGCCTTCTCTGCAACTTTTGTTTCTGCGGCAGGCTTGGCATCCGCAGTCGCTACGGCGTCGGGCTTCGGTTCTTCCTTCTTCTCTTCCCCTTTTTTCTCTTCGTCTTTCTTCTCCTCGGGTTTGGGTTCCTGGTTGGCAGCAAGTTCCTCTTCGACTTTCTTCAGTCTCGATTCCAGATCTTCGACGACGGCGTTTGTCTTGTCATCGCGGCCCGAAAAGCCGGCTGCGATACCGATAAGCCGCAGACGTTCGACTTGTTGTTCAAAGTCATCTGTTGTTTCGAGGTACATCGTATCGGCCAGTGCGAGCGTTTCATCCCACAGCCGATAAGTCGAAAGTGTCAGCATCAAGCGTTCGCGTCCGAAGCGCGCGCTGCCCCCTTTGAGCGTGTTGAACTTGGGATGCCGCGGCAGTTCGATCATGTTCTTCGACAGCGATAGTGCATCGCTCACTCGACCGATCTTCAGCAAGTTGCGTATCGTCCATTCATTGTTGTGCGCATAGTTATGGATCTGATCCGGCATGATCTTGTCGCGCATCATGTGCGCGTGATCGACGCGAGCCGATGCCTCTTGTTGCCACACGGCATCGGAATAGCGTTGCACGTTGGAGTATGTATGACCCGGCATGTGCCACATGTGTGCGATGCCCGGTAGGCTCGGTCCGCAAAGCGCCGCACTCTTCAGGGCCTGAGCCGGTTTGCGACGATCCCAGAGGTGGATGCGATAATGGTGAGCCGGATGCATCGGCGCCAGTGCGAACAATTCATCGAGCACCGAGTTGATCGCCACGTGACTGACGATCGGTGAATCGTTCCGTTCGTTTTCCCAAAGTTGTAAAGCCAGCAGCGCTTTGGCTTCGATGTCTTCCGGGTATGCGAGGACGATATCTTCCAGGTCGCGCGAATAACGCTCAGCGACTTCTTTCTTCGACGGCTTGCCGTCTTTCGTTTCTTTGAATCGCAAATCGGCCGACTCGATGAACATCTTCTCACGAGCCGACGCGTTCTCTTTTCGCTTGACCGCTTCTGCAATGAACCCGCGCGCTCGCTTCACATTGTTGACATTTGCCAGCGCCATCCCCCAATAGTTCATTGCACATTCGGGATCATGCACCGCCGCTTGTCGGAAGGATCGCTCCGCTTCGTAGTACCAGAAACCGTGAAGCTGCGCGACGCCTTGGTTGAAAAACTTTTGAGCAAGCGGCTTGGCGGTCGCTACGGGGAAATGAATTTGCCCCATACCTTCCATCAAGTAAGCAGCTTGCCGCGGACCTTCGTTAAAGGTCTCACCGTGCATCGAATGACCTGCTGCGAGTTCCGGTTCAGCAGGTTTGTTGTCAGCCGGCGTCTCTTGAGCCGAACACGGGGCGGCGAAGCAGCTCAGGACGATCAATGTGCGCAGCAGGTGACGTGCGCGACGGTGGAGCAGACGGGACATGCGATTGTTCCGATGTGATGCGAACGGTCGAGGTAGGACAGAATGGTTCCGAGGCGGGGCGTGAAGGCAGGGTGGTTCATTGTCGTTTGCCGATTGTGCCGTTGCAATGACCGACCGTGCGCGCGAAAGTGTCACTTGCCCACTGTCGCTCCGTTCTAATATCGATGGTGAGGCTGCAGTCGCCGGTTTAAGCGAAGTCCGAGCCGAAGATGATGCCGCTGACCTGCGGCCGGAATCCTAAACGTCCCAAGACCGCTTCCATGGCGGTGGCTTCATCCGGCAAGGTCGTGAGCACACGATCGAATCGTTCGTCGCGAAGCTGTCGCAAAGATTCGGCCAGCAGAAAGATCATTTCATCGACCGATGCCGATTGCAGTTCGACGGGCCAGAGATGAGCTGTGACGAACGGATCCGGCAGCACATCGTTGGCGATAGCCCAAGCTGAGATCTCCGCGGCGACTTTCCCTTCAGCTCGCGACGTCAACTGGAATCCGATCTGCTCCGTATGACCCAACATGCACGCGGTGTACCACGGTTGAATCGGTTCTTCGAGCATGCGGTCGACGTGAGCGGTGCGACGGATCTGAATCTGCAACCGATCGACAGGGGGTTGGAACGCCGCCAGATCGAGCTCCCATGCCGACACCCGTTTCAATGGAACCATTCCGAGCTGTTGCAACCAAGCGGGACTTCGTACATCGCACTCGGGTACTCCGATCATTCCGTCGCCGGGTGCGAGTCCGACATAGAACGGGCAGCTCGGCGGCAACGGGGAAGTTCGTATGCGACGGATTTGATGGGCTGTGATCCAAGCTTGCACTGCTTGAATCAAAGCTTGCGCCGCGAGTTCACCTTGATCACCCGGCACGATGCACAACGAACACAGAACACCATCGCGTGGGTCCAGCCCGCTTAGATCTTCGTTCGGCCCGAACGCAACATGTACGAAGCCGAACAGTTCTCCTGTATCCGACTCGGCTACCATTAACTCTGTAGGATCAAAGTACGGTTTAGAAAAGATGCACAGGTCGAAGCTCATCGGAGTCGTTTCAACGAACAATCCCGCACCGGCATAATGCGCGCGGAATAGTCGACACACATCGGCGGTGTCGGTGTTCTCGAACGGTCGAACTTCCAAGTTCACTGTGCTATTTCAAAACGCGGATGCGTCTTTGTCGGGAGGGGTGTCGGCGGGCAATGACTTTTGCGTCGGGGATCATTGCGTAAGGAGTCGGGCGAAACGAAGTCGCATTGTAACGCCGAAAAATGGCAATGCGAAACGTTTAGTCCCCCGAGTGTAACATCTCGACCAGTCTCGCTCTGCCCGCACACCGTTGCAGTTCACCCACGAAATTTGCGGCGGGTGATGTTTCGCGATCAAGTGACAGCGCGTTCAACTCTTGCCGTCGGATTCGTATCGTTTCAGTTTACGGTCCAGAGTCGAACGTTCGACGCCGAGAACGGCGGAAGCTCGGCTCTTATTGCCGTCGAGCGCCCGTAACGTAGCCTGGATGTGCTCCCGTTCCAGTTCATCCAGCGTGATGAAACGGAATGGTCGCTCGCCTGCAGAATCGTCATCGATATGAGGTGTCAGCGGTTTACCGAGCGACGATATCGACAAATCGTCAGCCTCGATCAGATGTCCCTGCCCCAGCACGATAGCTCGTTCAATGACATTTTTCAGTTCTCTGACATTTCCGGGCCAATCATGCGAACGCAACTGGGATAGGGCGGCATCCGAGAATCCGTCCAGGCGTCTGTCGGCATGGGATCGCAGCACAGCCAGAAAGTGCTCTGCCAACATCGGCACGTCTTCGATCCTTTCACGCAACGCAGGAACGAAGATCTCGATGACACGCAAGCGATAATACAAGTCGGCGCGAAACTGTTTTTCACGAACTGCTTGCTCCAAGTCGCGGTTTGTCGCCGCGATTACTCGCACGTTGACTTGAATCGGTTTGTTGCCGCCGAGTCGTTCAAAGGGTTGGCCTTCCAGCACGCGCAGAAACTTGGCTTGCAGCTCGGGGCTCATCTCACCGATTTCATCCAGCAGCAAAGTGCCTCCGTCGGCCGCTTCGAACTTGCCGATCTTGCGCTCCGTGGCTCCGGTGAAGGCACCTTTCTCGTGGCCGAAAAGTTCGCTTTCCAATAGAGTCGGTGCCAACGCTGCACAGTTCAAACAGACGAGCGGTCCGTCGCGGCGCTGGCTGCGGTTATGGATCGCCCTCGCCACCAACTCTTTGCCGACGCCGCTCTCGCCTCGTACGAGAACCGTAGCCGGCGTTGGTGCTGCGCGCTCGATCGATTGACGAACCACCTTCATCGCGCGGCTATCACCGACCATCTCATTGGTATGCCCGAGTTCTTGTTCGAGCTGATCGATACGACGTCTCGATTTGTCGAGCGACAGGGCCAAGCGTTCCCGCTCCTGCTGCTGTGCGAGCATCATGGCCAGCGTATCCGCTACAGCCACAGTCAGTTCCAGGTCTTGTTGCTCCAGCATGCGCTGACCGACCGATGTGTAAATGTGTAACAGTCCCATGACGGTGCCGTCGGTGACGAGCGGCGCGCCGATGATGCTGCTCGTTTGACGAGCGGAAGATTCGCTGCCTGCCGCTAACTGTTCATCCATCTGAACGTTGCGAGCCAATACCGCTTGGCGTTCGCGGCGGAGTGTTGCGACCAAAAAATCGCTGATGCGATGATAGGCTTGTCCCGCGGCTTGTTTGGTTGCCAACAGCGAGCTGCGAGCTCCCGCATCCTCCGACTTAGCAGTGCGAGCGGCTTTGGGTTTGGCATCATCATCGGCCAGCCACATTACTCCGCCTGCCCCGACACCTAATCGTTCCAGGAGTCGATCGAGCGACAGTTGCGCCGCTTCGGCAGGTGTCTTGGTGGATACGAGTTCGAACATCAAGCGAATTAAGAACTGAGCTTCATCGACTTCGGCGCCGACGGTTTTGCCCGAAGCAGATGCTTCGTTTCGACCCGAGGCAACCCAGCGAGATCGATTGCGCCGGTCGACGATGACAGGAGGTGCTGTCCCGAGTTCGGCGGTCTGAGCGGCAGAGGCTTGGCTGTTGCCGACGGCGGCCGGAACCGGCGGCGGTCCGAAGGCGCGGGCCAGGTCGAGCGCGAAAGTCATCCGACAATCGGCGACCTGAATCACATCTCCTTCATTGAGCGAGTGAGCTTCTGCGATCGTTACCGAATTCACTTGCGTGCCGTTGCGCGAACCGAGGTCACGGGTTTGCCACCCCCCATTGGCCAGGAAAATCTCCGCGTGATGGCGGCTGACCCTATCATCCCGGATCACAATTTGGTTGTCGGACGAGCGACCGATGGAGACGGAAACGCCCGATTGAAGACGGAAAACATCCGTCCACCGCGACCCTTGACTGATGACTAGGTAGGCCTGCATGGAAGTTTGTTGCAAATCCTGGGCTGGGCAAGTATTCTCAGAGAAGCCTCTTCTTATCCCGAGCCCTAATCTTAACCTTCGGCGGCGTTGGGCGTGCCGTAGGTAAAAAATTTGAGGAAGTGAAATATGAGTAGCGGATCGTACCGCCCGCGCCGGCTTCGTCTCGCAGTCTTTGCAGCAGCCTTGTGCGCATCCTCGGTGCTCGGAAATTTGTCTCATGCACAGTTCTTCCGCCAAGGTGTCGTCGGCGGTGTCAGCGTCGATGCAGCCGGTGTCGTGCAGGCCGCCTCGGCCGTCGAGCAGAACAATGAGCTGAGCGAATTGCGTCGCGCTGTGGCCGGTGCCGCAGGCGATGTCGCCAAGCAACACGATTTGCGAATGATCTCGCTCAAGCGCTTGCAGCAGGCGATGATCGAAGCTCGCAAGGACGGCAAGCCGCTGCCTGAAGAAATGCAATTCATGGCCGGCCTGCAACGCATTGAATATGTCTTTGTCTATCCGCAAGAAAACGACATTGTTCTCGCCGGTCCGGCTGAAGGTTGGACCGTTCGCTCCGATGCGAGCGTCGTCGGCACCAAGAGCTCGCGACCTGTCGTTCATCTCGAAGATATTCTGACTGCATTCCGCACCGTCGAAGCTGCTCGCCAAGCACCGATCAGCGTTTCGATCGATCCGACTGCGGAAGGCGAAGTGCGACTGAATCAATTTCTGAAGCAGTTCCCGGTCGTGCAGCGCGGATTCAATCCCGCCGGCTTGGAAGCAGGCATGCGTGAAGCCTTCGGACCTCAGCAAGTCAAGTTCACCACCGTCTCGACCGATACTCGCATGGCTCAAACGTTGGTCGCTGCCGACTATCGTGGCAAACTGCTGGCCATGAACCTCGAAGAGTCACCGGTGAAGGGCTTGCCGAGCTATCTCGAAATGATTCGCAACGGCGGCACTCAGAAGACTCAACCTCGTTGGTGGATCGCTTGCGATTGATGCCGTTCGTCACGGCCAAGACAAGTTGGCACGGCACCTCGGCAACCGCGTTGGCTGAAGGCGATGAGCGAAGAGTTCGTCGATGCTCAAGGCAATCCGTTCGTCGGCCGCAGGCAATGTGAACAAGGTCGCTCAGAAGTGGGCCGATCAGTTCACCGAGAAGTTTGATGAACTGTGCAAGTTCAACGCTTCGTTCGGCGAACTTCGCAATGTGATCGACATAGTGTTGTGGCTACTGTCATTTTCTGCTCATGGACTCGATCAAGCTGCAGGTTGCGACCTGAGTGTTCTCCGCGGTACCGCAGGCAACATCGACAATCACGGCCTGACCACGCCGAAGACCATTCCTCCGCATTGCAGCTTTGTGAAGTCCAACGCAGGCTGGATCGTTTCGGCCAGCGGCGGTGTTGAAATCAATCCGTGGCAGATCGCTGCTCAAAAAGCTGAAGGCTGACGAGCAACTGGTCAACAAGCGACCCGCATCAGCCACCCGGCAGCAACTGGTGGTGGGACGGTTCGGTAAATTAAGCCGCTGCTCGGCAGAGCTGACGTACTCGATACAACAAACAAAAAGGCGAGTCGAATCATCGGCTCGCCTTTTTTGTTTCCTTGTTGATTTAATTCAAGCGGCACGGCGCGAGCCGTCCGGTTCTTCAAAATGGATGGTGGTTTACCGGACGGCTTACGGTCTGTTGATTTAATTGTAACCCGATGCGTAAGCGAGGGATGCAGGTCGCTTCGCTTACGCCTCAGGTTTCGATTAAATCCGCGAGAAACACCTATGCGTTCGGAGGAGGCGGCGGAACCGGAGCCCCGACAGGCACCTGGGGATCGGCGGCTCGGGGATCTCTTTCACCAATCGTTCAACGATCTTGTCGCTGCTCATCCCTTCGGCCTGAGCCTGGAAGTTCGTGCTGATGCGATGTCGCAGGACGGGCACGGCGACTCGTTTGACGTCGCTGAAATCGATGCTGAAGCGGCCCGTCAGTGCCGCGATCGCCTTTTGCGTTGATCAAGAACTGACCGGCTTGCGCACGGGCGGCTCCCCAATCAACCATCTCCTTCACGAACTTCGGCGCACGTTCATCGGCGGGCCTCGTGGCTCGAACGAGATGTGCCACATAGCGGACGACATGCGGGCTGACTGCAACGCTGTGGACTAGTTTCTGAATATTGAGAATGGCTCGCGCCGTGAGGACTTTGTTCACTTCCGGCCGTTCGTTGCGAGTCGCCCAGCCAACAGAATGCGTTCTTCCTCTTCAGCCGTCGGATAGCCCACGATGATGTTGAACATAAAGCGGTCGAGCTGCGGCGCCGGAAGCGGATAGGTTCCTTCTTGCTCGATCGGATTTTGAGTCGCGATGGTAAAGAAAGGTTCGGGAAGCTGGTATGTCGTACGGCCAGCGGTGGCCTCTATCTTGCATGGCCTGCAATAGGGCGGCCTGGATTTTTAGAAGGCGTGCGGTTGATTTCGTCGGCGAGCAGGATGTTGGTGAAGATCGGCCCTTCGACGAACCGGAACTCTCGCTTCCCGTCGGCATCTTCGTCGAGCACATTCGTGCCGGTGATATCCAGCGGCATCAAGTCCGGAGTGAACTGAATACGTTTGAAGCTGACGTCGAGTATTCGGGCCAACGAACTGACCATCAGCGTTTTGGCCAGTCCTGGCACACCTTCCAGCAAGCAGTGGCCGCGAGTGAAGATCGCTGCGAGCAATTGCTCGATGACTTGCTCTTGTCCGATAACGACTTTCGCCAATTCCTGTCGCATGACCGTGCTGTGTTCACGGAATTCGCAACAGATCTCCGATATTCTTCGGCTTGTTCGACGTTGCGACCTAGGCTACCGAGGACGGATTCAAACGAGATGGGGTTTGGTACACTCAAGGAGACGGATCGAACCATGCGCGGAGTGCTGTTTGATGAGCGGGTCTGCGGACCGATCTTCGTCGCCGTGTTCAGAACATTGTTACCGAAAATGGACTTGGTGGGGACCGTACATGCGGCGTATCGGCGGTGCTGATTGCAGCCGTCTGGATGCTGGGATGTACGCGGCTGGTTACTGCCCAAAATCCTGCCGCAGCACCGATCACGACTGCAGAAGTGCAGCAGACGATCGATCGCGGCGTACTCTACTTGTTCAGTATTCAGCATCCCAACGGCGGATGGAACGAGTGGAGCAATAACGACGAACGGCAGAATTGCGGTGCGAGTGCTCTGGCTGTTCTGGCTTTGCTCAACTGTGGCGTGTCGCCGGATGAACCGCGGCTGAAGAAAGGGCTTGATTACCTGCGCGGCAAGAAGAACTTGGCGACCTATTCCGCCGCATTACAGACGATGGCATTGTGCGCGCCAAGCCCGAAGCCGACATGACGATCATCGAGCGCAGTACGGTGGCTGCTCCAGGCGCAGCTCGAAGACGGATCGTGGTCTTATCCTTCGGGCGGCGGCGATCCTCAACAGCCAATTTGCATTGTTGGCTCTGCATGAGGCCGAGCGTCGGATGTCCGCTCGATCGCGAGCGCATGAAGACATGCTACAAACGCGCCGAACAGTATTGGTTGGATATACAGAACAAGGACAACGGAAGTTTTCCCTATCGATCCAACGACTATTCAGGAAGTATGACCTGTGCCGGAATCGCATCCTTGATCATCACCGGCTCCGGTCTGCAATCTCTCGAAGCGCAGGCTCGGGGCAATCAAATCGCTTGCTGCGAAGCCAATGAAAATCGTGATCTGCCTATTCGCAAAGCGCTGCATTGGTTCAAGATGCAGACCGATCAACGTCAACAGATTATTCAAGGCAATCCCGGCTCTGGTGGGAACTCGTGGTATCTGTACTACATGTATGCGCTGGAGCGGACTGGACGCATGACCGGGAATCGATTCATCGGAAACATTGATTGGTATCGCGAAGGTGCACAAGTCTTGCGTGCGCGGCAAATTCCCGGAGCGGGTTCCTTCCAAGGCGGGGCAAATGAAAACTCCGATGTAGTTAATACTTCGTTTGCACTTCTGTTCCTCTCCAAAGGCAAACGGCAGATTGTCATCAGTCGCATGCAGTACGGACTGGGGGATGATTGGAACCACCACAGTCGAGCCATGCAGCATTTGACGGCTCATACGGAACGTGTCTGGAAGCGAGATCTGGCTTGGCAATCGGTCGACATCAATCGCGCGACAGTGAAGGACTTACTCGAAACACCGGTCCTTTTCATCAGCGGCACGCAAGCCATTCAGCTCTCGGAAGCTCAGCGCAAAGTCCTTCACGACTATGTCGAACAAGGAGGTTTCATCTTTGCAGAAGCCTGCAACCAAGATGGATGCCGAGGCGAAGCCTTTGAGAACTCGTTTCGCAAGTTCGTGACCGACGTGTTCGAGCAACCCCTTGAAAAGCTCCCGCCGGATCATCCGATCTGGGCCGCGGAAGCTCGTGTCGATCCGCAATCGCTACCGCACGATTTTTGGTTATACGGCGTTCAATCTTGCTGTCGATTGGGATTGGTCTACAGTCCCATTAGCCTGTCGTGTCGCTGGGAACTCGACATGCCTTATGGCCGCCATGAGCCGTTCCAGCCGAAGTTGCAATCCGAACTCGATAACGCGGTGAAGATCGGGATCAACGTGCTGGCCTATGCGACCGGCAAGCAGCTCAAGGACAAGCTCGATGCGGTCTCGATCTTAGAAGGGGATCTGCCCTCGGCACCGGCTGATCGCGGCACGCTGATCATCCCGAAGCTGCAACACAATGCCGGCGCGGATGACGCTCCTCGCTCCCTCTCGACTCTGATGCTGTGGCTCGATCGCGAGAATCCATTCCAGATCAGTAACGAGCGGCGAATGATTGCGATTGATAATAAGGAACTGCAAAACTATCCAGTGACTTTCATACACGGTCGAGGCACGTTGCGCTTTTCGGAAAGGCAACGAGCGGCGCTGCGAGAGTATTTCGAGAACGGCGGCTTTCTGTTCGGTGATGCGATTTGCGCGAACGAAGAATTCGCATCGAGCCTGCGGCGCGAGTGGGAGCTGGCTCTGCCTGAGGCCAAATTGCAAAAGGTTCCGGTCGATCATCCGATGCTGTCGAAAGCCTTTCGCGGATTCGATGTCCGCAGCGTGCGTGTACTCGATCCGACTCCGACCGATGAAAAAGTCTTGGCGGGCGAACGTACGACGGCACCGCAGCTCGAGATGCTGGTGCTGGGCGATCGCGTCGTCGGCGTGTTCTCGCCGTGGGACATGAGCTGTGCTCTCGAAAGCAAACACTCCTTACAATGTCGCGGTTATCATCGCGAAGATGCCGCCAAGCTCGGAATCAACATCATTCTTTTTGCCCTCCAGCAATAGTCGCCTTTCGGTGTAAACTGCTCAGCGTTTTCAGTTACTCATAAGCTGATTCGTTCGTCAACGAGACCTTACTTTCAAGGATGAAAGCCATCGCCAGTCCATTGTCAGGTAAAGGGAAGTCAAAGAAGGTTTCATCGCAGGCTTCATCCAAAGCCACGTTGAAAGCCACGGAACAGTCGTCGGCGGGCGACCGACCCAAATCGTTTCGGTCTGCGATTCTCTATGCGGCGGCGAGCGGTCTAGTCATGTGGGCCTCCTTCGCCCCGCTGGGCTGGTCCTTGTTGATCTTCTTCGCACCGCTCGGATTGCTTCGACTAATTGCGCGCGAAGAACCGCTCAAGCGAGGCGGCTACACAGCGGTTTGGTTGGGCGGGTGTCTCTTTTGGCTGGCCATGTTACAAGGCATTCGACTTGCGTATGGTCCACTGGTGTTCGGTTGGATGGCATTGAGTCTGTATCTGGCCGTGTACTGGCCGCTCTTCACGGGGATTGCTAGGCGACTGCATCATCGTCATGCGTGGCCGCTATGTGTTGCGGCTCCGATGGCTTGGGTGGCCATGGAGCTGTTGCGCAGTTACGTTGTGACCGGTTTCGCTGCCTGTACCTTGGCCCACTCTCTGTATCGATGGCCGGTCTTGATTCAGATCGCGGATCAAGTCGGTGGATACGGTGTGAGCTTTGTGATCATGTCCTGTTCAACGGCCGTCTACGCATTGATCTCTCACGTGCGCGAAGGGCGCCGATCGGTCATCGATCTGGTGCTGCCGGCCTGCTTGTTATGCGCGTCGATCGGTTACGGAGTGTGGCAGCTCGGCGTAGGAGATCGCTTGGCTGCGGAGGCGAAACCGCTATTCAAAGCCGCGTTGAGGATTCAAGGAGAACACTCCATCGATCTTCGGCCGATCTCCAGCGGCTGCAAAGGCGTGAATGCCAGTATCTCGACACGACAGCGATGGCGATTTTGGAAGGAGGCGAAGCCGATTTGGTCGTCTGGCCTGAATCGGCCACCGCCAGGCGGCCAGGTTTGGGCTCAGGATGCGACACCGATTACACTTCCAGCGTTTACCGTCGTGACATGCTCGCAGAAGATTACTTGGTATACCGAGAGCAGTTCGTTCTCGCATGAAAGTTGTACGATGCCGTCCAGGCGTCGCAGCGACCGAAGATCGGAAACCTCCAGTCGCGCCACCTCTTGGTCGGTAACGATGCGATTGTGTTTCGCGAGCGATGACATGCAAAAGCACCTGCAACGCCGCGTTTTTGATCGGGCCGGACGGGAAGATTGAAATCGATACGACAAGATCCACCTGGTCATGTTCAGCGAGTACTTTCCTTTCATGTCATGGATCGCGGCGATCAATAAAGATTAGGAGATGCACTCCGCCACATTCGGTGAAGAACCGAAGTGAAGTTCGAGATCAACGGCGTGGAAACGGCGGCGAGCATTGTTTCGAAAGTACGTTGCCGCAGTTCATTCACTGGCTTCGACGATTGAAGAGTCGCGGTCACGATCCGCAGGTATTGCTATGCATCACGAATGACAGTTGGTTTCGCGGATCGGCGATCTTGGACCATCATTTGGCGTCTGAGGTTCTGATCTGCGTCGAGAGCAGAAGACCGATGTTGGTATCTGCCAACACAGGATTGTCTGCATGGATCGACGGCAACGGTCGTATTCGACAAGTGACCAAGCGACTCGAGAAAGGCTACGTTAGAGCGGAATGCACTCGTGATAATCGTTGGGGACTGTGCCAAGTGTGGAAGCGACTCGCCCGGCTTGGTGTCCTTCGTCGTCTGTGCGATTGCATGCTTCTTGCCCGCCCGAAAACGCAAGGATGTCGATCATGAAGGAAGATCGGCCGGCGGTGACGAACTGAATCGCATCGATCAGCCGCGGAGCATAGAGGTTCGTCGCAACGGGATTCCGCACAGCTCTTGTCTCTTCGAATCGTGTTGTCGGCTCTCCGTCGCATGGAGTGGTTGCGATCTTTCACGGAGCCATCTGTCAGCGACACGATAAGCGATGAATCGCAGCCGGACTGTTTCCTGCGTCGAGTGTGAGCTGGATGCAGCCTCTGGATCAATTCGATTGACGGCCGTCGGTAGAGCGTGGCCCGGCCAGTTGGTCGATGCTGATTTTCGCTGATGCGACCTGAAGACTGTCGTGCCGATTCGAGATCGGCACGTTGGTTAGAGAGCGATTGGTTTTCGGGCTTCGATTCAACTTCCCGGTTCACCGGCCTCGCCGCTCACAGCGGCTGGTCAGTTCGCGGCTGGGTAAGTTCGGTTCGCACTTTGCCGACTTGGCCGAGGTTGCTCGAAGATCATGCGGCATGTCACGTGGACGCCGCTTGTTGATCGCGGACCAATCGAGCCTCGGCAAGCTCGCGCGACCGATGGCCGCTCGGCTTCAGTCGACATATGATTCTGTTGCAGTGGCAAGCGATACGGCTCCATCTGCGGATGCGACATCGATAGAGCATATAAGGCGTGGTTGGCTCGATATGCTCACCAAGCAGAAAAGCGGCCTCGACGATCGATCACCCTCAAACACAATTGATCTCTCTCCGTCGTCGGTCCACCGGAAGTGACGTTTGCTCAGCA
The DNA here is from genome assembly GCA_046349815.1 of Pirellulales bacterium. Taxonomy (GTDB): domain Bacteria; phylum Planctomycetota; class Planctomycetia; order Pirellulales; family Pirellulaceae; genus Aureliella. The sequence continues at coordinate 180,005 of JAXMBQ010000010.1, forward strand.
ACCGGCACAAGATCGAGCCGTTGTATGCATGGCGGATGAAGTCCATGCATTGCATGTTCGCCGCGGCGGTGCGATCGAGTTTCTCGTGCGGCAGCGATTGACCGAAGAACCGCGCGGGGCTGCCGGTGTGTTCGTGACCATCGATCCCGATCTCGACCCAAGTTGGGGTCGAGCTCGTGAACAGGCCTGCGTTTCGATCGCTTTCTCGATGCCGGGGCGGTCGGTTGGTATCTGCCGCCTACTGCTCCTCTGCTCAAGAGTCGATGTCGCAACCAGCGACAATCGGGATGCTGCATTCAACTGCAAATCCCCTATCTCCCCTCATGGTTCGGCGATGATCGACACGCCGACGATGCGGCTCGTTATCTCATTCATTGCGTACGGAGCAACGTCGGTCCGAGACCTCATGAAGACGAGATGTCATTTGTCAGTCGCATGGCAAGACGGTTCGCTCTCCGAACAACATGCTATCCACACGCTTTTACAGATCCTCGATGACGGGCTGTTGCATTAATTTCTGCGCTCGATTGCGAACCCAGACACCCTGTATCTCTTTCTCATCCGTGCCGTTGGACGAGTTGGTCGCGCGTCGTAGTTTTCAGTCGCACTTGCAACACTGGGACTGGGAGCCGTATGGCCTGATGATTCGCCGCGAAGCCCTCGAACGCTTGGGGGCGAGGCCGGTATTGTATGGAGATAAGAAAATAACTATCGTCAGCTACCCGAGCCGGATCGTGTTTACTTCGGCAATGGCTTGTCGCGGAATCCGAACCGTCTGAGCAGGATTGGGCGCGACATGGTGGCGACTGGCGCCGGCGATTTGAAGCTCGCTCAGTTCCAGCCTGAAGATGTTGTGCTCTTCGTTTCCGATCGCCGGCAAGCCGACATGCTGTGTCGCAGCAGCCGCTGATGCACGCACGGGCGGATTAACTGCCGACTCGGCCATCACCGTCAATTCGTCGCGGATACGATCGAAATCGAAGAGACAGAAGCTGAATTCCTGCGCGAGCGAGCAATCGAGCTTTCTCGCGAGCGTTCGCCGCTCACTTGCAGCGCTTCGGCTGCTTCGCGCGGCGGTTCAGCTCGGCCAAGCGTCAGTTACCGTGATCGCGATACCAATCCCATTTTCACCACGCGGCGGAGCGGCGGCAGGTAAGTTCTTTCTTCCGCTGCATCAATCGTTCGGCCTCGTCATCGGGATACTCAAGATATTCTTCCGCGTGGTAGCGCATGCGACGTAGATGGATCGCCGGTGACTCATCGGTCCGTCCGCTGATCGGAAGGTTGGCGCTCTCACGATCGGGCGATGTTTGAATGGGCAAGGTTAATGTTGATGTTGCGATGCACATCGGAGGAGGAGTCAGACCGAAGAAATCGAACAGGATTGCGTCGGTGATCTGGTCATATTTGCCGCCTCCGATGCCGTGCAAAAAGATGTCGGCTAGAGCCAAGCGCGAGAACATGGTGGTGATCAAAGCTCGCGGACGTACGAAGGCTCCGTCGAAGCTGAGTTCCTGCCACTGGGCTACTGCGTCGTCGGAGTGGAGCGGACCTTCGATCGATGTTTGCCAGCCGGCTTGATCGCTGAGCAGCAAATCGTCTCCTTGCAGTTTGACGAATAGCCGTCGACGTGTGGGAGCGGAGAATCGATAGACCCAGAACGGCGCTTCAAACCAGCCGGCTTTGGCCGTCAAAGCAGGGACCGGATGAGCCTCATTGCGAATGCTGTTGGCCTGTCGATAGCCGGATCGCTGAGTATTGTACGATCGCTGAAACGCGTCGATGCGGCTGAGTATCTCCAGCGAGAAACGAGCGAATGCGGCACTACGACAGACGCGACTCAGCGGGAGTTCGAGTGTCTTCAGTCCCAAGTCGGCCTCGAGGCCGTGACGACCTTCGGCTAGTGCCGCGCCCAAGCGACCGGTGCGAGTGAGTGACTCGATAACGGCCGGCCACAAGCGACTGATCAACGGCTCCGTTATTTCAGAGGCCAAGACGTCGCGAACTCGCTCAGGAAACGAACGAAAGCACGATTCGTCGACGAGAGCTCGGCATTCCCATGGAATCCCCGCGGCAGGCCCGTCGAACAGAACGGATTCGGTTCGCAAGCGATTCACTTCCTCAGGGCGATCGTGAATCGGTCGACGCGTCGGAACTTTGATACCCGGTGATCGGCACAGATCGTTGTCGATCACCAAATTCAGCGGCAGATAACCGGTTTGTTCGGCAGCGCGACTGAGGACAAAGTTCTTGAACCACACGCCGGGATGAAACAGTTCCGGTTGATGACCTGCGACCAACCAAGGTCTGGCGGCCGCGGCATCGATCGCTTCGCATCCTAGTGGAACGCTGTCGCGATATTGGCGAGTCGAAACCAGCGCCGCGATAAACACTTCGCGTTTGGCTTCTGCACGCAGCTCTGCAATAGATCGCCCGCAGAATCGCGGGCCGCCGATTATTCGCTCGTCTGCGGCGAACAGTTTGGCCGCATCGACTGCTGCGTCGATCGTAGGGGTCAACAACCACTGACCGTGTTCACGTGGAGCACGATAGCGGGGCTGAGCTTTGAAGTCGGTAGGTAGGATGCGAGAGTCTGTCATCAAGGACATTCGTGGCAGGCTCGTTCTCGCTGAGGAATACGGTAGCCCCGAGCCTGCATGTCCGCGATGCTGCGCTCGATGCATTCGTGATAGTACCGAAGTCGCGTATCTGCTTGATCGAGCGACCCGCCGAACGATCGCGTGAGATCGAGATAGAGGAGCGGCACCGGGATTTCGATGATGCGCAAGCCGAGCATGGCGGCTTGAACCCAAAGTTCCAGCGGCATGGCATAACCGAAATCGGTGATCTTCAGTTCCTTGAGAGCCTCGGTTCGGTAGGCTTTGAAACCGCAGAACGTGTCGGTCAAGCAGAGTCCCAGGCGCTGGTTGATCTCGCGCGTGATTTGCCGATTGATGAACAGACGTTGAGCCGGCGGTTCACTATCGCCCGGGTACTTCTTCAGATAGCGACTGCCGGAAACGATATCGGCATTTTGACAAGCAGCGATAAAACGAGGAATGCGCTGCGGCTGATGTTGGCCGTCGCAATCAAGCGTCACGATGTATTCGTAGTCGTTGTCGATGGCGAATTGAAATGCGGAGACGAGGGCGGCACCGTAGCCGCGATTCACTTCGTGATGAACGACTTGCACTTGGGATTG
>JAXMBQ010000011.1:0-147742 GCA_046349815.1 Pirellulales bacterium
TCTGTGCCGGGAACTTCCACTGCGGAGCCAAACGATAATTGATCGACACAGCCACATAGCCGGCTTGGGCCAGTTCGCGAGCGTGATCGCTGAGGTTCCACTTATCTCCGCTGCTCCACGCTCCGCCGTGAATCATCATCACCGCGGGACGAAGTTTATCGTCGTCAGGTCGATAGACATCAGCCCGCAACTTTTGCCCTTTGACTTCTGCAAACACGACATCCTTGTCGGCTCGAATCGGACGTTTCAACGAGATGGGGTCAGCCGCTGAAGAAATCGCTGCCGAGGCGAACCAGAACACGATCCAGGCCAGACAGACACTGCTGGACGAGAATGTGCTGACGAAGTTTCGACCAAGCACTGAAATCCTTTCTGTCCAACGGCGCGACGCACCGACTCGTTGTCTCTTTGAATTCACCACATGATCCTCCTTGGATACCGCTCGAACCTGCCTGCGGCCATATCGTCACATCCGCGTGCCGAAACCGCATTGCGGCTGCTCAGACCTCACCACCATCCTATAATAGTGCCGTGACTAACTCACGGCCCCTGCGGTCGACCAAATTGAAGAAGATGGAATGACACTGGAAAATCCCGGTTATAGTTCGATTCAAGCCGCTGTGGCTGCTATCCGTCGCGGCGAAGTCGTAATCGTCGTCGATGCCGAAGATCGCGAGAACGAAGGCGATTTCATCTGTGCCGCCGAGACGGTTACGGCCGAAACGATCAACTTTATGCTCCGCGGCCGCGGGCAACTTTGTGCCCCCATTCTGCCGGCCGCTTGTCAGCGACTGGAGCTGCGTCCGCTGGTTGACCTCAACACGGCGCCCCTCCAAACGGCTTTCATGACGCCGGTCGATTACGCAGGTTCCAAAACGGGAATCACGGCGGCAGAGCGAGCAGAAACGATACGGAGACTCGCATCCGACACCACTTCGCCGAACGACTTTGTCCGACCCGGACACGTCTATCCACTGCTCGCCATGGAAGGTGGCGTGCTACGTCGAGCCGGCCACACCGAGGCCGCCGTCGATCTCGCACGCATGGCTGGTTTGGCTCCTGCCGGCGTCCTGACGGAGATTCTCGATGAGTCCGGAGACCGCGCTACGCGAGATGATCTGCTGACCCTGGCTGCCAAACACAAGTTGGAAATCATCTCCATCGAGCAATTGATTGCTCATCGTCGCGTCAATGAAAAACTCGTATCGCGAGTGGCTCACGCGCAACTGCCGACCTAGTTCGGTGACTTTGAGATCGCCGTCTATCAAGTTCAGTTCGAACTGCAGGAACCGATCGCCATCTTCATGGGAGATCTTTCTGTAAACGATCCCGACCGCGCAGCTCCTCTCGTGCGTATGCACAGCAGTTGCTTTACCGGCGACTTGCTGCAATCGCTGCGCTGCGATTGCGGTGATCAACTGACGATGGCGCTGGAGATGATCGCTGGCGAAGGACGCGGTGCCCTGATCTACCTACCGCAGGAAGGACGCGGCATCGGGCTGGCTCAAAAGATTCGAGCCTATGCGCTGCAAGAACAAGGACTCGACACGGTGGAAGCTAACCACGTACTCGGGTTCAAAGCCGACATGCGTGACTACGGCGTCGGCATGCAGATCCTCAAGGATCTCGGCCTCACCGAAGTCCGCCTGCTGACGAATAACCCGAAGAAGACCGAGGCCTTCAACCTTCGCGGCTTCGATCTCAAAGTGGTCGATCAAGTTCCGATCGTTTCGGCCGTGAATCCGTACAATGCCGCCTACTTGGCGACCAAGCGTGAAAAGATGGGCCATCGCCTGCCGCCGGACACGAATTAATTACGAAAGTGCATCCTTCGGCAGCAACCTTGATCGAGGTCATGCGCCTGTGTCTAGATCCAGCCCTGTAGAACCTTGCGGAGAATTATCAATCTCCGTCTGCATGGCGCGGTAGCGGTTTAAACAGTCGTCGATCGAGCTCTGAAGTTGTTCGAGCTGCGCCCGTCCTGAAGCAGCCGATTCCAACACCGGACGCAGTCCGTCATACAGCAGTTGAAACTGGCTCCGCACCAGATCGGTCATCACTCTCGGCACTGCATGCTGCACGATGACTTTCTGTTCGGTCAACTTACCGGTTGCAGCGGCAGTTTCGATCGCCTGCAGCCGAGCGTTCACATCGCTTAGGCTCGCGATGAGCTGTTCACTCTCGACCCGACCATGGCCGCGATTCTCTTCTTGAACAGTCGCAACAGCCTGCGAGATCGCTCGACGAATCGTTTCCAGTCCGTCTCGCAGTCCGGCGAACATTTTCAAAAACTGAGCGGCTTGATCATCCCCGCCGATTCCCTGCATACGAACGCTTTCGACATAAGCGTATTTGATCTGCTCCCAGCGCTCACGTTCGCTCGCGCTCAAGATCCCGACCAGCTCTTTAAACTTCAGCAAGTTCGACTCGCTGTCGCGCGTCAGTGTTTGGGCATCCTGCACATAGTTGGTGACGACGGTATTTAAGACCTCGTCGTCAGTCATGACCGGCACGATCCGCTCTGCGATGCGATTCATATTGCGGTAGCTCCCCTGCAATTTGAAGGGAGGCTCGGTGCGATAGGCGTCTGCCTGGGCGGCGCTGCGGATGTACTCGCGATTGACCTTGAGCACGATGTCGCGGGCGCGATTCAGCTTGCGGAGTACCGACAGGATTTCGGAGAGCGAATCAGCGGCGATGCTCGTACGCAGATCCAACCCTTCGACCGTTTCTCGCATGGCCGCACGAATCACCGCACGCTGATCCTCGGCACAATGGCGAGTTAGCGGATGCAATACTGTGTTTGAAGTCAAGCAGTTCTCCAAGTAGCTCAACTCAAACGCTTCTTCTGAAACGCCGATGATTTCACCGAGGCTGTAACCATCGCCCGGTTGGCCAACATACCCGGAACCTGAAACCGATGACCGGTTTCGGTGTACGGATTTCCAGCCATCACCACCGCGAAACGACGACCTCGGAGGTCAGGTTCGATTGCCTCTGCCACACACCTTCGATGCGCCGTGTCGCATCGCAAAGCGGGATGAACTTCTGAAGAAACTCAGGGTGGCAGTGTTGAATGTCATCGATCACCAACATGACATTGTCGCCCATTTCCAGGCCAAACCCAAACGTCGCAGTTCTTCTCGCGCGGCCGCGTTTCGAGCTTCCGCGGGATCAAGCGACGTGACATCATGTCCGAGCCGCAGGACCGTTGATCTTGACCATCGCCACTAAACGATTAGCGATGTACTCAACCAGCGTCGTCTTGCTGTATCCCGGCGGACTGATCAACAGCAACATGCCCATACGATCACTACGTTTCGAATCGCCTGACGCGCCGATCTGCTTAGCCAAATTGTCACCGACCAACGGCAGATAAACTTCGTCGATCAAACGATTGCGTACGAAGCTTGTCAGCACACTGGCTTTTAGCTCGCGAGTCTTCAGCTCTTGTTCCGCCGCCGCGGTCAAGCCGACATTCACGCCTCAACTCGCGAACTCGGGGAGCCTCAGCTACTCGGAAACGATTGACACGTTCGACGAACTCGTAGTAGTTGAGTGCCAGTCGAATCTGATTGAATCCGTGGGTGATCACCTGCAGTAGGCTCGATGATACGGTCGTGGACGCAAACGCTCGCTCCGAGGGTCCATTCATCCTCTTTAAGCATGAGTAAGAGAGCGATCTCTTCTCGGTAGAGTTTCCCGTGTCTGGAAAAGGGTTCGTCAGAAGACGACTGTAGAAAGGCATCAGCCAAACTCAGCGCGTGGGTCCAGGCCCGTTTCGGTGACTCGACATCGGCCTGCAACAGATTACCGAGTGCATCACCATTCACTCTTGAAGAGTGCTTGCGAATCGCCTCGACAGCTCGTAGAGCGGTGGGTGATGCCGTGAATCCTGCTACGGCCGCACGCCAGTCCCTGCATCAAGTATCGTGAGGCTTCTTCCAGCTCTCGCGAAGTGGAAAACAGTCGACTGCCGTACGCGCAAGGTCGCCTGCAGCTTACGACGATACACCGTCCTTCACTGACTGCGGATACATGCCTGCGATGAAAAATACGCCTGCGATCCATGCTTCGATCTGCTTCGCCGTTTCCTTCGGAACCAGCATTCTCCACACGAATCCCGTTCGCTCCCGAACGGACGGCGATGTGCTGCACAACACGCCTAATTGCGAACGACACGCAAACAGAAAGTCGATGATGGCCGTCGCATCTTCGTCGTGAACTCCGCGAGCGTATCCTTCATCATGGCGACGCTGCATCTCAGCTAGAACCAGTTCGAGCTTCCTTTCCCGATCCAGTTTCACAACCATGTTTCTATCGTCGATGAATCGCCGCAGATTTCGGCAGCGAGGTATTCGGCACGGTAGACCTGCGGCGACTCGCTCGGTAACTCGCGATCCCATAGGTCGCGATTTTCATCGAGCACCGTATCGCTCAGCCGCTGAAAAAACTGCGTACCGGTCAAATGCAGATGCAATTCATCGCGCCTTACAATAGTCGTCATCTCAAGCGGTTGACGGTTAACCTGAAACGTATGTTTGCCCAGTCGTATTTGATCATCGGCCGAAGTAAACAAATCGCGACGATCTCGCAATTGTCTCAGTGCATCATCCGAGACAGCCTTCAATCGACTGAGCACATCTTCTGATCGAACGGAGTCTCCCAGTTCGGATAATTGATCGGCTATGCGACGAACCTTGTCGACCACGAAGTCCGAGGCGAAATAGCTTCGTAAAGCATCTTCGCTATCAATGCGCAGTGCGCGAGCAGCAATTCCTTGCAACAAGCGGTCGGCGGTTACCACCAATCCTTCACAGCGCTTCGCCCGTTGTTCGACCAATTGCTGGCGACGCTTTTCAAACGCTTCGCACAGCGATTCACGTTTCTCGTTCAACCGACTCGACAAGTCATCGAACTCGACGAATCGTCCTTCGAGTTCTTCGATCTGCAGCAGGATACGTGTCAGCGCATCGTCGACCTTCGATGGCGTGACGATTACCCGCCGCTGCGATCGCCGCGGCCGCTTGTTGAGCAGCTTGGCTGCGCTGCTACTCGGCCTCCATCTCACCGGAGAGTAGATCGCGCAGCCGAGCCGACGCTGCCGCTGCGGATACGATTCAATCCTCCCATGACATCGGCCGCCGAATCGATGATCGAAGTACGCGTCACCAGATCATCGATCTTCAATTGCGAAATCGTATCGATGAGTAATTCCAGATCGCTCGCAATCGCATCCAAATCTCCCTGCACCTGCTTGCCGCCGGCAGTTCCTTCTATGGAAGGAATTTCGTTCAGCGACCTGCAATCGCTGACGATAAGGATCCAGCGCACCGGGGCTGAGCAGAAACTGCACACACCTATGACCGAGCCGATCCGCCGCCTCCGTCAAACGCTCGAGTTCCGTGACAGCCTGCAAATCGATTATGCCGTGCCTCGCAGTCCCAAAGGCATGACCGCGCTGCGTTCTCAGTTCGGCCGCGTCCGGTAAAGTCACCGATCTGTTCAAAGCGACTTCGATCCACAGCTCGCAATGTTTCATCGGTTTGCTGCAATGCAGTACTGAGAGCAGCTTCTGTTTCTTGGCGAACGCGAACGACTTTGTCGAACTCTTCGACGGCGGCGGCGGCGGCTTGACGGATCTTGCTCAGGGATTCGGCTAGATTCTCCGCCTCCGGACGGCTGATCCAGTAAATCCCGTCGAGAAGATCGGTTGTTTGCTTCACCAAGTCCACATAGAGACCCGCATAGGACTCATCGCGCTCGGTCAACTGCAGCACTTCGCGACACTCGGCCATTCCGCGCACAAGATCTCGATTTCCGATCTTGTACAACATGGAATCGACTGACACTTTCGGCTTGGCATTCGGTCCCAAGAACGGAGTCTGCCACATTTGCAGAACGTGATGTTTTTGAGCATGATCCTCCGCACGGAAGGAGAGCATGCGACCGTCTTCAAAGAATGCCTGGCCGTGACATAGGAAGGGAATGTCGACTTCACGGCGAATCAAGTTGTAACGGAGTTGCAAGTACGTGCCGCTGGCCGGTTCCGAAAACAGATAGAGGTAATCCTCACCGCTCGGCGCAGCCACTGTTCGTTCATAGCAAGCACCTTGCAAACCGTGATCGAACACTTTCGACTCACCGGACTGCAACACTACACCATCCGGAAAAATAACGCCGTGATCATCGGGCAGTGACACACAGGCTCGTTCAATCCCATCCAGCCTCTTTACCTGCCTGCGCTTGATGCTGAATACGAGATGTCGAAAGGTCTTCTCTTGATACGGACGCATCTTCAAGAGAACGAGATTGCCGAGCACACAGTAATAGATCTCGGCATCATCGAGGGTCTGATCGCTATTCTCGACCGGCTCACTGTAGATCCCAGAGCCGTCGTCGGTGTTGTCCTCGACCTTAATCGTCAGATCGCCTCCGACGCATTCGACGAAAACAATCTCTTCGATTGAGATGTGGGGATGCTTCCCCGTCCGATGGGACTCTCGTGTCGCGCGCGTCCATCGGAAAGCCTGCTGCGCAGGGAACCGGACTTCGTGCTCACTGCGATTGTCAACGTAGATCAGTTGATCACCGTCGATCGTCCATTTAAACGCCTTGATATCGGTCGGGTTCTTGCCGACTTGGAACACAAAGTAGACATGCGGGCCGCGGTGAAAGAACCGTTGCAGAGCGGTGTGCTTGTAGTAGCGAATGAGTTCCGCAAAATCGCGGCGGAAGCGATCATCGAACAAGTTGTCCGTCGGACGAAGTACCGCGTTCTCGCCGTCGATCTTGTACAGACCGAAAACATCCTCCGGAACAATCTCTGTCTTCAGCCCGAACTGGACGTTGTATCCGACCAGCACTCGATCCGCGACAGTCATCAAGTCGCGCGGAACGCAGTTGTGATCGGTGGTGACATGCAGAGTCGAGAGCAGGCGGGTTTCGATATTTCCGAATACGGCACAGCGAGCCGTGTTCAGTCGTTCGAGCCGCTCTCGCAAATCGGCCGACGCTTCGCGCAGCCGATTGCGGAGCACCTCATACGTTCCGGTTGCAAGTGATTCCGTCATGGCCGACGTTATGCCTTACCGTTGGTTTTTGGTTCACCCAGCAAATTGGCAACCGATTGATCGGCGAGATTCAAGGAACCGGCTGCACTCAACAGACCGATCAACTGTCCGCGCAGACCGTCGGAACATCCGCCCGCGAGCAACTGTGCAATCAGTGCCGCGACACTCAGGTCCCTGACGTTTCCTGCCGACAACTGGAACTGATCCAACATGCTCGCCAGATTCCGTTTGAAGTGTTCGGGACTTCCGGTGAAGAACGTGTTCTTGATGTCGGTCGCAGTCTGCGAACCGGCCATGAAACGATCTATGGTCTTTCCACCTTTGACCGCAGCAGCCACTTGTTCAAAGAACTGTCCGTCGCCGCCGACGATATCGATCTTGGCCGACTTCATCGCTTCCGCAAGCACCGTCGATTGTTGCACCGAGATCGTTTGTTGTGCCTCGATCGCGGCGATCTCGACAGCTTTGTCCTTCTCGAGCCGCAGCTTGAACTCTTCGTGATCGCGGCCGACTCCATCGAGCTCTTTCATCGCAGCCGCTTTGCCGGTGATCCCTTCCGCTTCGCTCAAGTAGCGTTCCTTCAGGACACGTGCTTCCGCCAGACCTTGCTTCTCGATCGCTGTCGCTTTCGCTTCCAGAACTCGAGCTTCAGCCAATCCTTCAGCGGCATGTTCCGCACCGGTCGCCTCTGCCATCATCTTGGCGGCGGCCGATTTCTTCTCTGCTCGATCGCGTTCGGCTTCTGCTTCGATGCGTACTTGCTCGGCCAGAAGTTCCGATGACTTGCGAGCCGCCTCCGCCGACTTCACTTCGCGAACCATCGCTTGTTCAGCAGCAGCTTCCGCCGCCGTGACCTCGACCTTCTTCTTGCGCTCAGCCTGCGCAAACGCTTCCGTATCGCGGATGCGTTCTTGCTCTTCGACCACCGAACGCTCGACCATCACTCGCTCACGGATCACTTCTTGAATGTTACGACGTTCCAGTTCAAGAGCCTTTTCCTTTTCCACTTGAGCGATACCGACCACACGTTCGCGCTCGGTCGCTTCCAGCGTGCGATCGCGTTCGAGGCGCTCGAGCTCCACGGCGTCGGTTCGTTCTTTGTTGCGCTGAGCCACTAGAATCTGGCGACTCTTATTTTCTTCGGCGATTCCAAGTTCTTCATCGGTGGCGATGCGTGCACGTTGAGAAGCCAATCGATTTTCTTCTCGCACTTTGGCAGCAGCCGCTTGTTCACGAGCCTCGATTTCGGCGATTTCACGTTGCTGCTTCTGAACTGCTTCAACGCGCTGCCGTTCCAGTTCGAGAATCGCTTCCTGCCTTTCCACGTCTTGCTTCTTCAGCGTTTTCTCTCGCTCGCGAGTGAAGTGATTCTCCTTGATCTTCTCGGAAGAAGTCAGCTCCGTGATCTTCTTGATCCCTTCGGCATCCAGAATGTTGTTCGGGTTGAGCAACTCCAATCGAGTCTGTTCGAGGTAGTCGATCGCGGCGTCATCGAGCTTGTAACCGTTCAGGTCCGTACCGATGACTTTCAGAATCTCCTGCTTGAACTTCTCACGTTTGTCGTAAAGTTCGATGAAGTCGAATTGCTTTCCGACCGTCTTGAGAAGCTTCGGAGAATTTGGCGTCGAACAGCTCTCGTAGCGTTTCGACTTGGCTCGCGCGGCCTTGGCCGATCGATTGAGCGACTTCCTTCATCTCTTCTTGAGTCTTGTCGATGCGCACGAAGAAGGCGACTCGGATGTCGGCGCGAATGTTGTCTTTACAGATCAACCCTTCCGAACCTTCGCGCGCGATTTCAAAACTCTTCAGCGTCAGGTCCATCCGTTCTGCGCGGTGAAAGACCGGTATGACAAAGCTGCCGCCGGCGGTTACTACCTGCATGCCGCCCATCCCGGTGCGTACGATCGCTTCGTCCGGTCCGACCTTCTGATAGAACCGACTGATCGTGACAGCCAGCGCCAGCAGAAATAAGAAAACTGCGCCCGCGGCAATCAACCAAGTGAGCGCCGCGGATGACAACACGGCTTGACCGAGAATCAACGAACTACTCATTTTCATTCTCTTGAGATGAGGGCGTGGAAGAAACTTCGCTTATGGTTTTGTAAGTAGGTGACACGATGTAAACGCGATGTTCCGTGTCGTAGTGAGTGATCCAGACGCGGTCGCCTTTGTGCAGATGCGGACCGTCGGTACGAACATTCAACAACAGCGGTGCACCGCCCGTCGGATATCGGGCTTGACCGAACTCGGTCGTAGCTTCGTAAGTACTGATCTCGCATTCGTTGCCGATGCGCACTCCATCGTCCGCAACTTCAGAAGTGAATTTGCCTCGCAACGGCTGAGTCGCGAACTTCGTGAAGAGCGTTGCAAAGATTACGTTGCGAACGATCAAGACGATGACCATCGCTGTGCCGGGAGTGCCGAACACGCGAGTATCCAACAAGATCCAAGCGTTGATACTGACCAGCCAATAAAGAATCGCGAAAGTACCGCTCCAAATGATCAGCGGGACATCGCGTAGGTTCAACACCTTGAGCACTGCCAAGGCCAGTCCGCTCAACGCATCGCCGGCAGAACCGGGATCGACGTCGACCGTCTCAAGATCGACCGATCCGCCTTCAACGGAGAGATCGAGACCGCCTATCAGCGACCACAAACTCCAAAGAATCAACAAACAGAGAAGACAGGTTGCGGGTAGAACGGGAGCGGCCACGAGATAAGAAAGGAATTCTGACACGATGTTGTTCCGCTTCAGGCAATGTCCAAGAACTTGGGCCTTCGGCGACCGCAGTGCATGAACCTCGGGATAGTTTAGTCAGCTACCACTCACGGCAACAAAACAACTTTCTCGAGGCGCGAAAATAATGCCTTCTACGCCGAAATGAGCGGCGAACTCAACTTTTCCCAGGGATTTCGACCGATGAAGATCGCGTTAGCTCGGACAAAGTGAGACCAGTGGTCTGTCGAGGCCACCGGCTGTTGATACTTCGACCGCATTCATTGCCCGGCTGTTCAGCCAGGCTGCGATCTCGGTCCGAGCAGCGATGTCGGCGGACGTCAGTACTTCGCCGGGTGCTGACTGCTGGAGATGGTCCCAAGCCTCATGAGGCATGCGGCCGAAATAGTCGAGCCGTTCATCGATGGTCGTGACCATAGCCGGCCCCGACATGATCACACTCGACACCGGCAACTCGGAGGCGATTGCCTGCTCTTTCACAAGCGTTGCTGCATGCAGCGCAAACTCAGCATCGGGGAAGACCGCCACGATCGATTCACCAACCGTCTTAACAACGGCACCGGAATGCTCGCGAATGATCTTGCACACGCGATCCAGTTGAGCACGAATGCGAGAGAACGCCGTCGCGTCACCGAGTTCGCAATACAGTTGCTTGGAATCACAGAGTTTGACGAGTAGTAAGACGATATGCTCGACGCTGAACATGCTCCCTTGCGAAAAGACCTGGTCGCCGAAGAGCTCTCGAAACAGAGCCGACGTGACAACTTGAGACGCAGTCAGCGCATCGGTTCGATGAGCCGTTCGTTCCAATCGAATCTCGAAGTCTTTGGAGGAATCATTGATCAGTCGAATGAATTGCGAGCCCGGCGTTAGGTTTACAGGCGCTCGCTTGCTCGCGGCCTTTGCGAGCGAAACACTCCAGTCGCTTTCCACACCAGTTTCTGACACCCTGAAGGGAACCGTGAACGGCAATAGGGTCCCCCGCACACAATAATCACCCACTGGTAGTTCCAACTCACATCCGAACGTTTCACCGGCGGCGACGCGAACCTGCGCCGCCACATGCCGCGACCATGCAGGGCCACCGATGCAATACGTCCGCGTCTCCGCTTTGCGTATCTCCGGATGCACGCGAAAGATCAACTCCACCGAGCGCGAGAGATCGATTTCGAATTTCAAGTCGCAGGCTTCGCAATAAGAATGATCTTTGATCGACGAAAGCGTTTCGCGAATATCGCTCGGAATGCGACACGAGGGACAGAGAATGTCCCACAAGAGACGCAAGGCTCCCGTGTGTGTGCAAATCAAGAAAGCATCGATCGTCTTGCGTCGATCCAATTGCCGTGACTCAGCAAAAGCGATCGGACGGATGCGTGCCACATCCAATTCGGAACTCCGCAGCAAGCATTCTCGCAACGCGTCGAGCACCGCAGGATCGGCTCCTCGCTTCGCAGCTTGACTCAGACGGCCATCCAACTTGTCGCGTACCGCAGGACCAGCGTCGACGTTGCTTCCCCATGGATCTGCGATCGGATCGCTCTTCGACTGCTGAACATAACGATCAATCTTCGAATAGGCATCGCCGAACGAGCGTTTCGACTTGGCTCCTAACTGGATCTTGGCCAGTAATCGCCCCAACCAGTTCTTTGGAGACAAAGTAAATGTCTGTACGATCCGTGTTCCACCGTCGGCCCGTCGTTGCAGTTCCACCACGTTCACGAACCAATGAAACGGACCGTGCGTAAACTCACGTAAGACACTCAAACGCTTGCCTTCGACCCATTCATACGGATGCTCTTGCCAACGAATCTTTTGACCCGCCGCCCGCGTTTCGGCAAAACGCTGCACGCCGTGAACAGGGTCTTTCTCAATCCGGTAATTCACCGCACCGAATCCGATCGCGTGATTAACTCGATCGGTATGAGACACATAAGGCCACAGTTCATCGGGATTCGATGCCAAATCCCAACTGTGTTGAAAGGTTAGCGCATTCGCCCCCTTCATCGAGAGGATAGGAGGATGCAGCCCAATCGATGTCGCTTCTCCTCGCAGCAGACTTTCGAGATCCAACGACAGCTCACGACCATTTCCGTATCGAGCTTCTTTCGTCTTGGCCAAACACTTTTCAACGACTTGGCTCAACGCATCCGGAATGTCGCGACGTACGTTCTTGAGTGCAGGGGGGATTTCGTTGGCATGCAATGTCATCAAGCCGATCTTTGAATCCGCTTGGAACGGAGGACGACCGGCGAGCAACTGGTAGAGCGTTACTCCGATCGAATAGATGTCGGCTCGCGCATCGACAGTCGAACCGAGACATTGTTCCGGAGCCATGTATATCGGCGTACCGAGCAATGCGCCTTCATGCGTCATGGCTAACGACTCGGATTGATGTTCAAGCCGCGCGATACCGAAGTCGGCCAGCTTTGCGAGTATCTCGCCGACGGGCGGTTCCTCAACTGAACCTGAATTGCTGCGAAGGGCATCGAGCCACGCTCTGCCTGTCTCGGTCAATAGGATGTTGTCGGGTTTGATGTCGCGATGAATGATTCCTCTTTCATGCCCCGCAGCCAAACCGCGCACAGCATCCGCCGCCACTCGCAAGACGAAGGTGAGATCGAGTTGCTCGCCCGGAACGAGTAGCGAACCGAGACTACCGCCCGGTACATACTCAACCGCCAAGAACACGTTGTCTTCTTCGCTGCCTACTTCCAACAACCGTGCCGTGTTCGGATGCTCCGCGCGGGCCAACAGCCTCGCTTCTTTCATAAAACGGAGCCGAGCTCGCTCGTTGCCGATCAGATGTGAAGCGAGCAACTTGACGGCCACCGTGGAGCTGTCTGATTCATCGCGCCCGCGGTATACAGCTCCCATTCCGCCCTCGCCCAGCTTGGACTCGATGAGAAAGCGGCCGATGCGAGTCTTGTTGAACACCACACCATTGGAATCGCCGGAAGATTCATCCAGCGAGAGATTACCGCGATCCGCGGCTAATGTACCTTCGAGAGCATCTGTCGCCCCCGGATCCGATGTCTTGTCCGATGGATTCGTCGGCTCAATTGCTGACGTCGGTTCGATCTTCATCGCAGTAACGCTTGCGTCGTACTCGCAAGACCTCGACGTGGTAACTGGTGTGGAGGTCGCATTGTAGCCGATCGCCCACTGTTTCCACTTTCAGAATCACTTCCCGCTCGGTATTTGCAGTTCCTCGGCGTATTTCAGCAGCCGTTCCAGAATCTTTTGCGAAGCGTTTTTCTCCACCTTGTTCGTACCCAGCCACGTTTCATAACCGCCCAGCTCGTGTTGATCCGGCGTCGGCAAATATCCGTACGAACCGCCCGCAAGTTCCATGGTGAATGACGGTCGCAGCGCACTGGCTTCCTTCCACAGCAGCCCAGTCTCTGTAAAGACTTCAAACGGAACGGCGGCGATGCCGATCGACTACTGCTGCGGCAATTGCCCGAGCACCTGTTCGATCATCTTGCGGCTGTTCTCATCGACATTGCCGCTATTGAGCATTTCCGTCAGTTGCTGACGCAGCATTTCTTGAGCGGCGTTGTTTCCGCCCCCGGCGATTCCACCGCCCCCCGCACCTGCGTCGCCGAATCCGTTCGCCAACCCTCCAGCAAACCCGCCCGCATCACCTCCGTTGAATCCCGCCATGTTACCACCGCCCGCAGGCATCCCTCGCAGTCGCTTCAAATTGGCAACGAGATACTTTCGGTAGACGCTGTAGGCTTCGGCGTTCTTCTCCTTCAGCTCCTCTTCCGTATCGGCGGAGACATCGATCGGTTCCTTCTTCGATCCTTTCTTACGTTCTTGAATCGTCACGTGGATACCGTCTGCGTCCGACCTGCGAATCAAGATATCGCGATTGCGTTCTTGAACCGCAACTCGCAACAGTTCTCCGTCTTCGTCGACTTCTCGGCTGAGCGAAATGTTGTTGCCGTTTCCGCCGAAGCTCGATTGCGTGCTGGTCTGCGAAGTCGACGGCCGATTGCCGCCGGATGCTGATGACTGACCGGGACTAACTTGGGTTTGCGGTCCACCGATGGAGACACCGCCGCCGACGACAGCGAAGCCGCCCGATGATCCGTTCCCTCCGCCGAATCCTCCGCTGCTCCCTGAACCCGAGCCGAAGGCACCGCCTGAACTCGAACCGAACGCACCGGCGGAACCGAAGCTATGCGCGGTGACCGTGCCGCCGGAAGGCTGAGGCTGAGAATAATCGCGAGGCTTGGTGAGCGCACTCTTACGATCGCGCTGTTTGGTCTCCGTCTGAGCAAAGCTCCAAGGAGTCAGCGCCACGGCGGCAGGCAATACGACCAGCCAGGCGGCGAGTCGACTGCGTCCGGTCTGCGAAATCAATTTCATGTTCGTCAACCTTTCTTTGAGTAGGTCGGATGGTCGCGCGGAGATAAACGCTGCGGCGTATACGGTCCGGCGACGTCGCGGGACCGCGGAGGCAATTCGAATCAACAGCTCTGCAAATTTAGCTCGACTGATCGACAAACGAGACACGGCCAAACGATCGCACTCGGATTCTTGAGATGCTGTGTATCGAATGCGAGCCGACCACATCAACGGATGAAAAAACAGGAACGAGTGCACGCAGGATGCAAGCAAGTTCCACAGGAGATCTTGTCGCATCACGTGAGCCACCTCGTGAGCGAGCGCCATCCGCATGTCATCGGAGAGCGATTCATCTCGACTGCCCGCGTCGTTCAAACATGCGGTCGGCCATACGATCGTCGATCGAAAGATTCCGACCACAAAGGGACTCCCCGATCCTTCGATGACTCGAATGCGGACCTTCTTTCGAATTCCAAATCTTCTCAGTACATCGCGCAGAGCACGATGGAGCGCGGGTCCGGCCGGCTTGCGAGTTCGCTTCAGTGTTCGAGCCAACCAGGTCCACTGCCATGCGAAGTGAACCCACCGTCCGTACAGAATGACGCTCCAGAGAATGAGCAGCATCATCGACCAAGTCCACGAACTCGGAGTCTGTGTCGTACCATGTTGAAGAATAGAACCGCTCGAGACATTCGCATCACTCGCGGTTACTGCAGTACTGTCCTCTTCTCCAAAGCTGTTCACAGAACCGGCATCGAGCCGATTCGCGCCGAGCAAACTCTTGTTACCAAAGTCCAACGACTTCGCGGTCGCCGATTGCATATGACCGGCAACCGGCCACCGAGGCAAAACCGGTACGACGAAGAGATTGGGGAAGAGCAGGGCGAAGGCGATCTTCACATAGACCAAGCGCCACAGCCAATTGCGAACACCGGCGCTGAGCCGAGGAAGGCACGACTCGATGCTCAACATCAAGACGACGGCGATCGAGGCTTGCCATATCGCTCCCCACAGCGTGCTCGCCCAACTATCGGATATCGTGCGCAGCAGCTCCAGCATCGAATCACCGTTTGTTCGGTTTTGGCCGCACATCGCCGGACGATTGTGCAGCGGAAGATTCGTCAAGTTGGCGAACCACCTTGCGCAGTTCTGCCACTTCCTGTTCCGTTAGATCCTGTTGTTCACTGAGATACGCAACGAGCGGCGAGACCGAGCCGCCGAGTACGCCGCGAACGAAGTCCCCGATGAGTTTCGTGACGACGCCGGCAACGGGAACACTGGTGCTGTACACATAGACACCCGCTGCTTGCTTGCGTTTCAAGTAGCCTTTTTCAAGCAAGCGCTGCAGCATTGTCTGCACGGTGGTGCGAGCCAATCCACGCTCGGTACCGAACTCGACAGCAGCATCTCCGACAGAGACAGGCTGCCGCGAGTCGACGAACTGGAGCAACTCCAGTTCGACCTTCCCCAAGCTTTCAGTCCCTTTGCCGCGCTTCATCATTGACGATCCTGCTGGAGGTTCGTTGATTTAATTCAGCGGAACGGCGCAAGCCGTCCGGTAAAGCACGATCGATATTGAAGAACCGGATACGCGCGCCGTTCCGCTTACATTCAAAGAACACGAATTGCGTGTGAGTTTCGGTGCCAGGCAGCGTTTGCCATTCACCTTAAACAGCGCACCGAATGTTCCATCGTCGCTCGCACAGAGACTAGTTTAGCAAAACTACAACTGTAGTCAACTACAAATGTAGTCACGCCTCGCCCGGCGCAGCGGGAGATGTGCTCGCAGAGGCAGCCGGCGTGGACGCAGGTGATGCGGGAAGAGTCGGTAATTCGGCCGCGGCGGACTGCACCGGCGTGTCGATCATATCCAGTTCGGCGTTGTAAACCGCTTTGCGCAAGACCAGGTAAACGGCCGCCGAGGCGCTCCAGAAATAGCTGAACCAGAAGGATGCCAGGAACAAGCGAGACGGCGCACCGCCCCACCATAACCATTCGGAGATCAATCTCGCATGCTCGCCCACCTCTTGAGTCGGAGCGTTGGTGTAAGTCGAAAGACTCAAGCCCGCACCGACAAGAACGCATCGCATCCAGTGCCAACCAACCAGAACAACCAGTACATCAACTGATAACCGACCCAGCCCACCCGTGTGCCGCAATGATGAGCAGAGCCGTCACGACCGGACGCTGAAAGAAACAAGCGTTCGAGCGACTGACACCTTCAAAGGCATCGGCATTTTCTCCACGGTGATCGCGGTGAGCGCCAGCGGGAAACAAGCGACCAGGCTGATGGCGGCTCGACCGACTGCCCAGGTCAATGGAAATAGGAGCAACAGGATCACGCAGGCCACAGGCGTCAACGCACTGGCTCGCGCAATCAGACCCAACAGAAACGGTACGGCCAGTAGCAACAACAACGCGACCAGATGCATGCCGGTTACCCACAACACGGAAACCCAGCGCCGCAGGATCAGCTTGATTGTCTCGCCCCAAGGCGCCACGGTCCGTTGCCCGAGCTCAACAGCGGCTCGCCGTGTCAGGATACCGCCGAATAAACCCGATACGGCGGTGAGCCACATCAAGCAGAAGGTCAGGTAAGCGAACTCTTTCAATCCGATCTGATGGAACAAGCGGCTCTGACCGACCTCTACTTGTGCTACGCGCAGCGAGCCCATCGAACGCCAAGTCCAACCGGCACCGACGTTATCCATCCAGCTCGGTGAAAACAACCAGTCCGCCAGATTGAGCCCCAGCACCATGACGATCAATCCGACCGCCGAAGTCATCAAGGCCGTGATGCGCATCGCCGGATGAATGGCTCGCGTCACCGGATACCACCACCACAAAGACCGCTCCCACTGGATCTCCGCTTTCGGTATGAATCGGTCCTCGAAAGGAATCTCTTCCATGGCTCGGTGCTTCTTCTAGCAATGGGGTCTTCGTTCAGTCACCGACTCGTATAACTCACGAGCGCGGTCATCGATACTTTGTTGTGTGTTCTTGGCATTCCACGCGCAGGGTCGGTTTGTGATGCCGGCCCCTCGCCCACAAGCTTGTTGATTTAATCAACAAGCCCTTACACTTTGCGTCATGAATACGATTTAACGCCGCTATGCGTCATGCCATCCGGGCGGCAAGCGGACCGGCGGTCTAACCTCATCGCCTAGCTGCTCAACCTCAACCTCATCTTCTTCGCGACGTTCGCAGGGTACCGCATGTTGCTCATCCAGCCAACGCCCCAAATCGATCAGGCGACATCGCTCACTGCAAAACGGTAAGCAAGCAGCTTGCAAATCTACGGCTCGATTACCACATACCGGACACTTCGGTCGAAAGTTGCTGCTTGCACGTGAGGTATCCATAACCATCGTCATCGAATCTCCCATTTCGCTCGATTTACGCGGCACTGCGGCGACACTGGTCTCGCAGCCGTCTAAAGTACGGAATGCACAAAATCGCAGCGCAGCACCAACACGCCACAGTAAAGCCCGCACACACGTCGCTCAGGAAATGAGCTCCGCTGTACAGCCGTTGATAGGTCGCGAGCATCGCCAAACAAATAAAGACGACGGTGCCGCGCGGATAGATCATGCTCAGTCCGATCGCCAAGCCCCAAGCCGTGGCAGTGTGTCCGGACGGAAAGCTCCGGTGGGCCGCATCCCAAAAACTACCGCTACCCAGAAACTGCCAGCCCGTCACATCGCCGGATACTGCGCGAGTTATGTCGGTCGCGACATCGTAGGTATAAGGCCGAGGACGCGTGAAGAACGCTTTCAAGATGTTGGCGATCACACCACTCGTCGCAGTCATCGCGACGGCAATCCATACCACGGATCGACGCGATGACGCGACAAAAATGGCAACCAAGATCATCGTCGCGCCGCTGCCGTGCGCAAATGCTTCGCTCAGTTCGACCGCCTTGCGAATATCTCCGGGGACATGAGCATTGCGCAAACTCTGCGAGAGTGTGAGGTCATGCCCGAGCAAAAAGAGAGATGCCAAGAGGGCCGCTGCTCCCAACCCGAACAGCGCCATGCACAGCCGGTCAAGGGAACTCCAGCGCAGGTTCGAAGCCTGAAGTCCAGCCGCGCTTGCTGCCGTGTCGGCATTGCGCGTCAGCAACTTTTCTGGCTTCCCTGCCGCACTCATTTCAACCGCCTTCGTCGATCCGTCGAGCTCAACCGATTGCCCGACTCGAATTCTTCAGCTTCACCTAACGTCGAACCGGTTTCATTGTACCGAGACACATCGCTTTCCGCAGGATGCATCACTCAAGACGACATGCGAATGGCGAGGCAGGCAAACCCAACACCTGAAAACGCGAAAGCCTTCGCTTGGTAGCGAAGGCTCTCGACTGTTTTTGTGTTGACAATCGCTGTCGTGATCAGACGCTCGATCCAAGGCCCGCAGACCGATCGAACTGATCCTTTACTGATCGGCAAACCGCACGTCAGCGGCTGGCTACCAGATCTTTACTGTCATCGAAGTTGAAGCTCATCTGAATGTCATCGCCGGCCAGCAATCGCAGGCTTTCTCGCTTCACATTCGATCCGACGCGAACTTCGACGACATAGTCGTCCCATCGTTCGCCGGCCTTCAGTTGAGCCGTACGGAACGTGCGGGTCGCGCCCGATGCGGAAGTCTTGTTGCCCGCCAGTGTAACTTCTGCGTTTTCCGGAACGTGCAGAGTCACAGTCGTTTGCAAAGCCGCTTGGGTGCCTGCCATCGTGAATTGCACATCGTCGCGCTGACCTGCCGAAGCCATCACCGTCTTGGTTTCTTCAACCAACTTGCCGGCTGCATCGGTCATTTCAGCACGAATCTCGAACTTGTAATTCTTACCGGGAACCAAGCCGCGGCTGACGAACTGACGAACGGTTCCGGTGCTGGTCGTAGCTGCGCCATTGACGAAGACCTTGGCTGCGGCCGGAACGGTGACGTTCAAGAACACTGCATCTTCGACGACGGTTTGATTCGAGACCAGACCGACGGCCGGAGCCGGCGTTGCCTTCGAAACGCCGAGGTATCCGCTGCTGTAGGTCGAGCCAGTGCTGCCGTAGCTAACCGCGCCGCCCGAGCTGCCTCCGGACGAACCGTAACCGGTAACGGTGGTCGATCCGCTGCTGCCGTAATAGGTCGATCCCGAAGAACCGTAACCCGAACGATAGTAACCCGAGCTGCCGCCCGATGATCCGTATCCTGCATAGCTGCCGCTGCTGCCGTACGAACCGTAGTAAGCATGTCGAGCATGAACGCGATCATGCAGTGCATGAACGGAGTCATGAACGTGAGCTGCAAAGCGTCGCAACGGACCAGGTCCGGCTGCCACTCCGCTCGATCCGTAATAGGCTGTTCCGCTCGATCCACCCGAGCTGCCGTAACTGGTCACATAGGAACCGCTCGATCCGCCGCTGCTTCCATACGAAGCAACATAAGAACCGCTGGATCCGCCGCTCGAACCGCCGTAATAACTGCCGTACGAACCGGAGGAACCTCCACTGCTGCCATAGCCCCATCCGGCAAACGCCGAACTGGTGAGCGTGATTGCGCAGCAGAACGCTGCGAACATACTCAAACGAACCATCGTGAACTTCATGTGCGCCAACTCCACGGCCGTTATCAAAACGAAATTGCCGAATCCGCGGGTAGATCCGGTCTGCATTGTTAGGATAGCTGAACAGGGTGTCCGTACAAGCAGGCTGGGAGGATTTTGCCGCCTGCGCACTTCGGGGCACCTAGGTAGAAAATAGGTCATGGAATGCAGGAAGACAAACTGGCGCAGGCAGGTTCCAGCGACTTCACTCACTTGCGCCCAGACCGAGAATCTAACGGTTGATTTAGAGTGTCTAACCGGACAGTTTTCCGGCTTGGGCAAAAATCACAACCGTGAAGTAAAAAGGCGGAACGTCGCGAGCCGTCCGGTTCAGTACGGTCGATGCTGAAGAACCGGACGGCTTGCGCCGTTCCGCTGGAATTAAAACAATAAGTCCTCAGGCTTGGAGCTTTGAGGATTGGTGTGCGCTGCGTTGTGTCAGCGAGTTGGTGTGTGCTGGACTGGGTTAGTGCGCAGAGTCTTGGGGATCAATTTGGGAAAATTGATCACGAGCTTTTTGTCTACAGCTTTTTGTTACAGTGCCGATCTACAGCGTTACTTCGGCGCCGTTGCGTTTGGCGGACTCCCAGCAGGCGTCTAGGACGAGCTGCGTGTTGAGAGTCCAGGTAGGCCACTGCGGATCGAGCTTGCCCGACACGACAATGCGTGAGAACTCGCGAATCAGTTGCACTTCTTGAGCATCGACGAGTCCGCTCGAAAACTCACGCGCGGCCGAACGCTGTGAGTGGCGTCGCATGTGGAAGTTCGTGTTCTGCACAAAGAACGAATGGTTGTGCACCTCAACAGCCGACTCCGCTCCATGGAACGGCAATACGAAGTCGTCGATCGTGAGATAACCCTTTTCGCCGCTGATGTTGACCCATTGCTGATTCTCAGTAACGAATGAGTTGTAAAAGCTCGCTGTCACGCCGCCCGGAAACACCAGTTCCGCACTGAATTCACCCGGCACAGGGTCGGGACTCGTCACACCCTGCAATGTCGACAGCGTTCGAGCTCGCACGGCCGTGGGCATCTGCCCCTGCATGGCCCACAGGAAGAAGCGAATGCAATACCAACCTAAGTCACCCAAGCAACCGTGCGGTTCCAGCCGACTGTCGGTGCGAATGTTCTGAGTGCGAAACGCTTCGTCACCGCAGAAGGAAAATTGACTGGCCAAGCGTCTTACTCGACCGACTTTGTTCGGATCATTCAAGAGTGATCGTATCAGAGGCAGACGGGAACTGTGCATGAACATCACTCCATCCATGTACTGCACACCATGCTGCTCGCAAGCCGCCAGCATCTCTCGCACTTCGGATGCGTTCGATGCAGCCGGCTTTTCAGCCAGCACATGCTTGCCTGCTTCCGCCGCGCGGATCACCCAGTCTTTCCGCATCGCGGTGGGTAACGGAACGTAGATCGCATCGACGTCGTCGCGCTCAAGCAGCGCTTCGTACGGAGCCAGAGCGGTCACCGGCCTATCGAAACGCACATCGAGCGAACATTCATCAATGAATCGCTGGGCCGATTCCAAAGTGCGACTAGATACAGCCGTGACGACGGCATTGCCGGTTTGGCCTGCAGCTCGCCAGTTTTTACGAGCGATACCGGCTGTGCCCAAAATACCCCAACGACAAACAGAACCGCTGTGCGTCATGACTCGTGTTTCACTTACTTTGGATGGAAGATGCGGAGGGAATGCCGACGATGCTCAAACAAGTGCATCGAACGGCGCTATGCGGGAGGAGAAGCATCACCGGCGGATTGAGCGGGACCGAGGTCCGCTGCATCGCCTGAGCTTGGCGGAGTTTCTGAAGTCGTAACGGTTTCGGTCGCACTTCGCGAGTTCGAACCCGATACGATTCGCGCGTACTGCTCGAGCGAAGTAACGATGTCGGTCAGTTTGACGATGGCGACTTGAACATCGGCATCTGCCATGTCGGCCACGCTTTGCAATCGGCCTCGCACTTTCGTCAACTGCCGGCTCCAGACGAGGTTTGCCTCGCGGACTACGCGAAGTTTTTCATCGCAGAGCACACGACGCAGCTTCGCTCGCTCCAATCGTTTTCGTTCGTCCGTACAAGGTCGTTTCTCGTCCATGCGCACTGCAGCTTCGCAACGCAGGAGCGCCTCGCGACACTCGTTCCAGTGTCGCTCAGCGGCCGTCAATTGAGATTGCCAGTAGGCTCGCGCCTCTTCGGTCACCCAAGTCGAAATCTTGTTGAGTTCGACCAGCACGTTCTCAGCTTCCTTGATCGTGCTGCCGCGCCAGTTAATGAGCCGCTCGCGCAGGATTTGCAACTGCGCGAGCGAGCGAACGTCAGCATGGGTGGACATCAGCGCGAGCCTCGGGAAAAGTGCGCTTGGAAAATGTGCGCTCGAGTCGACGAGTCCGGACTTAGCCGAAAACATCGTCGACCACGATCAAACTAGGCAGTGTATTCCGCTGCGAAGAACTGCTTGCTTTCCTTCACGTTGGGCTTGATCGTGCGCGAGCCTTCTTTCCAGTTGGCAGGGCAGACTTCGCCGTTGGCTTCGAAAAACTTGAGCGCCTGAACCATGCGCAGAGCCTCATCGACACTGCGACCGAGCGGCAGATCGTTCACCACTTGATGACGCACAACTCCGGCCTTGTCGATCAGGAACAGACCACGTAGAGCGATGGCATCGTCAACCAACACGTCGTAATCGCGCGCGATGCTCTTCTTGAGGTCGGCTACCAGCGGGTAATTGATTTGGCCGAGTCCACCTTGGCTGCGCGGCGTGTTGCGCCAGGCCAAGTGTGAGAAGTGGCTGTCGATGCTGACGCCGATGATCTGAACCCCTTCAGCCTCGAACTCAGAAGCACGGTCCGAGAAGGCGATGATTTCGGTGGGGCACACGAACGTAAAATCGAGGGGATAGAAGAACAGCAGAACGTACTTGCCTTTGTAGTCGCTCAAGGAGACTTCCTTGAAACTGCCGTCGGCCAACACGGCTTGAGCCTTGAATTCAGGAGCCGGCTTTTGAACCAAAACACTCATGGGATATCCTCCGATTCGGGTAATGTCACGCACTTCGGCGAGATTGTAGATTGCAGAAAAGCTCGGCAGGTATCGTACTCGCTAGCCGCCGACTTGGGGAGGGTCGGCGCGATCCTCCCGCGGCTCACTCACCCGCAGAAAAACCCGCATGCCATGAACAACTCGGTAGATTACCCGGACGATTTTATAACCACCGTGAACGATCTGCGCGAAATCATGCGTCGTTTCGTGCGCGAGCGAAATTGGGAACGCTTTCATAACCCTAAGAATCTCGCAGCTGCAATCGCCATCGAGACGGGCGAATTGATGGAGCATTTCCAGTGGCTGACCTCGGACGAAGCAGCCGATCGCTCGCGACTCGACTTGAACGGTGTCGGCGAAGAACTGGCCGACGTTCTTTGCTATGCACTCTCGCTGGCCAACGCGCTCAATATCGATATCTCTCAAGCCATCCGGCGCAAGATGATCAAAAACCGCATCAAGTATCCGGCACCCGACTCGCCTGCTGAAGAGCAATCCGACTAGCGTTTCTTGAGGCTCTCGAGATAGGCCAGCAGATCCGCCGCTTGCTGCGGCGTCAGCTCACTAATCAATCCGCCGGGCATCAACGACTTCGAATCCAGTTTACGAACAGCAATGTCCTGCAAAGCGACGACAATCGTTTCACCTTGCGCGGTTCGCAATCGTACTTCACCGCGGGAATCGTCAATAACCAATCCGGTCAGGGCTCGACCGTCTTCCGTAACAATAACTGTCGATTGAAACTTCGGATCGATCGCACGACTCGGATCAATCAAGCTCTCGAACAGTTGCTTGCGAGCCAGCTTGTCGGCAATGGTTGAAAGGTCCGGACCGATCTCGCCGCCGCGTCCTGCGACTCGATGACACTTCGCGCACTGCAAGCCGCTTGCTTCATGAAACAACTTTTCACCCGCCATCGCATCGGCATCAAGTCCGCCGAGCATTTCGATGCGAGGCCTGATTCCCATCCGCGGTCGTCGCTCCGATTCGGGTACAAGCGCTTCGAACAAGCCCGCGGTGATCGGATTTTTTGACTCGGCCAGATCGCGGATCGTGAGCTTTACGTCGTCGGACATTTTCTTACTACCGTTTCGCTCGACATCGCGCGCACACAACGCCAACACTGCCGAGAGCGACTTTTGGGTATCCGGCGATGCGATTAACTCGGATAAAGCTTGCGAGGATAACGATGTAGGATCACTCGCCGCCGAAGACTGCTCGCTATCGCGTTTCAGTTCGCGAATCCACTGCGCCAACACGGTCACACCTTCGGCATCGACGACACGTGATCCGATATGCGGCATGCGACCGACAGCGACAGTGGCCATGCGGACCATCAAGATACTTTGATCGGGATGCCCCGGCTGAATGATGGCGGCATCGGCGATGTTGAACGAACCTTTCGCCGGGGGCACTCCGATCGCTTTGAGCTGTTCCGGTGTATCGGTGAATCGCAATGACATTTCAACAGAACCACCGGCGCCGAACATATGGCAATGAGAACAATTGACAGCCAGATAGGAACGAGCCTGTTTGTCGATCGGTTCGTGTTCTTTATCTCCTTTCACAGACAACACGAACTTGGCGCACGCCTCCGGCGGCACACTCTTGTCATCATTCCCCAAAGTCTGCACCCATCCGCCTGCCGCCAATCGTTTCCATTCGGAAGCGATGCCGCTGCGATGCAATTGCTCGGGACGAAACGCAAGAGTGCTTTCGGGCCACGGATTGTGGCATTGCAAACACTCCGTGCGACTGTGAACTCTCCACGTTCGCAATTGAGTCGTATCGGAAGCTTTATCCAACACCGGCAGAGTGATTTCAACGCCGCCGGCAGGGACTAACTCAGCGTCTGTTCCGTCGCTGTTCCAGAGATAGGAGAAGCCGTTCCACAATCGTCCGTCATAAAGTAGCACTTGTGTTTCGACTGCCTTGCGAGAAACTCCGATCGACGATCGGCTCGGCAAGCAAATTGTCTTCATCAAAACTGCGCCGGGAGGGAAGTGCATCCGTCCGCCGAACATCGCGATTCCGGGCAACGGTTTCGGATCGACGTAGGCTCGGACACTCGAATCGCCGGGGAGCGCGATGTGATAGAGAGCATCAGCGCCGTCCATCCACATCGGTTGATTGATCGTGAAAGGTTCGACACCGCTCTGTAATCGGTAAGGAATCGGATCTTCCGGATTGGATTGAGAGCGAGTGAGCAAACCCGTTTCGCTCAATCGCTTCGGGAACGAACGGGACTGAGCCAGTTCGGCTTCGTAGTTCGGATTCTTGACCAGTCGATAGAGAGTCGAGTTCTCTTGGTGATTGGCGACGAGAGGCTCGCCGTCTCGGTCTTTGCCGAACGCAACGATGCGCAGTTTGTCTTCGGCGATCTTACGATACTCGTTCACGCCTTCGATCGGGATCGACCAAATGCCGCCGACGACCCAGTCACCGAAGAGATAATGTCCCTTTAGTTCCGGGATCGCGGTTCCGCGATACACAAAACCGCCGGTGATCGATGCCGCTTCGGAATGCGGCAGCGCGGCCTTGGGAGACGAGATCGGTGCGGGTCCGATCGGCGCGTCGGGCAACAGAAGATCAAAGCCCTCGCGCACACTCCAACCATAGTTGCCGCCTCGCTCGACGCGGTGCACCATCTCCCATTGTTCCCAACCGACGTCACCCAACCAGAGCTGTTTTGATTCAGGATCGACGCTCATGCGCCATGGATTGCGAAAACCGAAGGCCCAGACCTCGGGTCTGATCTTCTCCAATTGTCGAAAGGGATTGTCATCCGGAATGAGATACGGTCGCTCGCGAGTCGCACCGCGGACATCAATGCGCAGAATCGACGACAGCAAGTCGGAACAATCCTGTCCGGTGGACAATCGATCGGGCGGACTGGGATCAGACGCATCGCCTGTCGAGATCAACAAATTGCCGGCTGTATCGAATGCCAAGTCACTGCCGTTGTGACCTCCGACCACCCAACTGATAATCGGCAGTTCACTGCTCAAGTCAAGCTTAGGTGGATTCGCTTCTGTCACATAAAAGCGAGAGACTCGCGTTCCGTCTTCCGGCCTCGCGCCGTTCTTCGGCTTCATTGTCCAGCATAGATAGATGAATCGATTGAGCGCAAAATCGGGATCAAGCGCCATGCCGTACAGTTCACCGAATCCCTCGAAACGCACGTGATCGATCGTCTTCAGATCGGCTTTCAGATCGACCAATAGGTCGGCATGATCGACCGTTTCGTCATGCGGAAAGGTCCAGACCTTGCCTTGCAGATCACCGACGAAGTAGCGAGCTGCGTCAGGCTGCCAGGCAATCAAGTCGGCATTGTCGAACTCAAGCTTCGGAAAGGCCGGGACCAATTTTGTAGGAAGCGGCGGCTCAGGCGAACCGATCAAGCGCGATGTGGTCCAAGGTTCGCGCGCCGTACTCACACCGCCGATCATCATCGACCAGCATGAGGCTATGCACAGTGCAAGAATGATCCGTACACCGATCCACCGCGAGAACACCGAAAACATGCGAGCCCCCAATCGTCAACGTTCATGCGCGCAACCTCACGCGATTTCCAGTGCGACATTGTAAATCGCGGCCGACGACGTTGTCAGTGAAATCGCCATCGATCGACCGAGCATTCGACGGAATCAGTCGCAGGGTCTGTCGGCTCAATGAAATCGGTACGGCGCAAGCCGTCCGGTTCTTCAAGATCGAGCGTGATGCACCGGATGGCTTGCGCCGTTCCGCTTTCAGTCAACACATTGCGCGTCGGTTGCGATGCAAGCATCATGCTCAGATCGGCGAGAGTTCAGATGCGGCCGCGCCAGGCGAGCTTCCATCCGAAGAGGCTCATGATGAGAGCCGTCCACTGCAGGACGAGAAACACTGCAACAGCAATCGGATGCAGAATGACTCCGATCCATGATTGCGAGAATCGACCGCTTAACAAAACACGCGGTCGATAACTGATCACGAGCGCAGCGGTCGACAAGGCTTTGACCAACGGTGATGCGCCGTCCAACCAAGCGATCGCGCACAGCACTGCAGGCAGGACTGCCGCTCCGCCCAGTAGGATTGTGAACGGCACAATCGTCTTCGGCGAAGCGATCCCTTCATCGGCATTCTTTAACAAACCGCGCAGCACCGCCGCAGCGCTGTGATACATACGGCATGTCGCCAGCTGCGTGGCATCGGTCAGATCGGTCTTCAACCCGGATCGCCGAAACGATCGAGGCAACTTGATTCCGTCATGCCGTGATGCGGCAATCGATCTGTGACCGTCGCACTGAAAGTAACCGGAGCGTCGCGCTAAGAACAACTGGCCGCATCCGGCAGCGAACTCGGGACCTGTCGATGTTCGCATACGATCCAAGGGCAGGTAACCGAGCAAGATGAAGTGCATGAGCGGAATCAATAGTCGTTCCAAGAGCGACCCGGTGATCTGCTTGGGAAAGCCGCTGAGCAAGTCGGTGCCGGTTCGATCCTGCTCAGCCGTCAGAAGGCTCAGCGCATCGGAGCTCAATCGCACATCGGCATCGATGAACAGCAAGCGATCGTAAATGGCGGCTTGAGCCAATCGCCAACAGGCATGCTGCTTACCGTTCCAACCGTCGGGCAATCCGCTGCCGCTCAGCAGCTTGACTCTTGCATCGCGATCCATGATTTCGCGACAGATGTTGCCGGTTTGATCTGCCGAAGCATCGTCCATGACAATGACTTCGAATTGCGGATAGTCGGACGCAAGTATCGATATTATGCAATCGCCGATCGATCGCTCTTCGTTGCGAGCCGGAATCAACACCGATACGCCCGGTCGGTCCTTACACGAGTCCGTACCGGCGTCAACCGGCGGCTGAAATGCAGCCAGGTTACGAGCTGTCATGAGAAGCGGCAGAAGCGCGAGCAGCAGGGCAAAGACGGAAAGGACCAGAAGAACCACGACCTGTTTCGGCTCCGACTATGTTACTTGCCGAGGATGAAACCAAACCAGCAACATTTACACATACCCATCGCGATCAAGAACCGACGCGCTACGTTTCGCGACTGAATTTTCGTCCGTGTTCCAAATCAACTCGACGACCTCGAAGACGAGCCAAGTTCGACCGAAAGAAATCGTACACTGACCAAGAGCCTGTGTGCCCACTGAGCAGCACACGAAACGCATCGGTGTCCCGCGCGACGGCAGCGGAAGCCAATTTGGCCTGCGTACCGCGCAGTCCGATCGTCAGACGTTCATTCCAACCTTCCTTCGATGCCCGCGGGTCCGAACCACGCTCGATGCGC
Source organism: Pirellulales bacterium (assembly GCA_046349815.1). GTDB lineage: Bacteria > Planctomycetota > Planctomycetia > Pirellulales > Pirellulaceae > Aureliella. The sequence goes on from JAXMBQ010000011.1 coordinate 28,084, forward strand.
TGCGGCTCTCCGAACCAGCATAGACACTCCGGCAAGCGCTCTTCCCAAAACGTGATCTCGAACGCTACCGGAACGAAGAACACTTCGTGATGAACCGCTTTTGCGTCGGATGCGCGAGCGATGCCGGCCGCTAAATGGCTGAGTCCGGGCATCAAGGGTTGCGAATGATCGCGCACATCACAGAATCGTCCTTCGGGTGTCAACCATATCGAAGCGTGCGACTCTTGCAGAATGCGCCGACTACGGCGGAGGAATTCGGCTGCGCCGCGCAGTGAATCTGCCTCGATACCATAGAATCCCATACTCTTGAAGACACGGTATTTTTCTAAGGCGTCGGCATCGATCGGCGCATACAAACTGAATCGCGGAAAGAGGGTCTTCCTCAAATAGAGGGCGATGAGCGGGTCCCACCAAGAGGCATGATTGGCATATACAACCAATGGCGCAGAACCGTCTCTTACTTGGTCAGGCACCGCCGAATCGTTCACCGCGACGACATGAAAATGCTTTCTGAGGTAGCGCGGCAGAAAGACCTCAAAGCCGCCCATCAGCCGGCGATGGATCGTCGGCAGAGCATCCTGTTGAGCGGCATTCTTCACGAGACAAGTTCGATTGTTGGAATAAAGCGGACGAATCAGCAACGGACGTCGAAGGCACAGCCGGCGAGTGAATCATGGTAGTCGATAGTAGGCCCGTTACAAACCGACCGGTTACAAAACACCAGTAGGACGATCGCTTTCGCGACCGTCCTACTTTGTGTGAAACTAACAAGCGTCTGCGCCGACTGCGTGCTTAGTACCGAATGATGTAGTCAAGAGTGAAGCGGTTCTTGATCACATCTTTGCGGTCGGTCAGCGGGAACTCAAAGGCAGCTCCCAGCTCGCGATTCGGACGCCCCTTGTACTTGAAACCGGCAGCTTGAGTAACGATGTCGTTACCGGTCACGCCGGAAGATCCGATGCTGAACAGGTCACCACCTTCGACGCCGGCCAAAGGACCGTTGCCGCTGCTCAGCCAGTTGTACCAATTCACTTCGGTGAGTGCGTACAGTTTCTTGGTGATGGCATAGTCGAGGTGATTCGACCAGTACATCATACGGTTCTGCAGGTTGTCATCCGTAGGAACGCGGACGCCTGCGGCACTGATCAGGTGCATGTTGCAACCGACGCGACGTCCATGAGTCGCGAAGAAGTTGAACTGACCGTTGCCTTAACGTTGGAAGTTGGCTCGCGATCCCATCGGCATTTCATAGGTAGTACCGACGCTGGTCAACGTACCGGCCTGAGGATTGACGAATAGGTTGTACTTCAAACCGGCCGAAACACCCAACCAACCGTCGTTGATGAGCGGATTGGTCGAGACTTCGTAACCGTCTTTCACGGCGATCAAGCTCAAGCGCTCAGTCAACCGTGCGCGGAACTGCATGGCCATCGCATTGATCTGTCCGCCTGCAGCCGCAGTCGGAACTTCGTGATGCAGATAGATGAAGCGCAATTCGCTGAGGTTACGCGGATCTTCGAAGTAGGTCGGATTACTGATCGGGCTGACGAAATCGTTGAAGCACGTATCGCTCTTCTTCACGAGCCCGAGTCCGAGGATGCCGGAATCGCATCCGCATCCACTGCCGCAACCGCAGCCCATCGAATCGCAAGCGTTGTCACAACTGTTGCAACCGCCCTTGAGCAATCCGCAACCGCTATCGCAGGTGTTGCCGCCGCAAGCACCTGCATCACATGCTGTATCGCATCCACCGCAAGCGGTCGGTGCAATCATCTTCGCAGCCTGCGAAGGACCAGCTTCGACCGGTGCAGGCGGATTATCGCCCCAAGGCAGATTCGACTTCGTAGCGGCTGAAGCACATTGCGTCAGCGCGCCTGCAATGCACAACATGCGCAGTGCAGTTCGGAAATTGATTTTCATAGACGGACCCTCCCTGTGTCTGTCACAAATATCGCCGATGTGAATCAGCAGCTCAGCCATTCGGAGGCGCAGCACAATCAACTTCTTCCATGAAACCGAGTTGATTGCTCCAACATCGCCATGGCTTTGCGACTGCTGTACTATCGGCTTAATCATCGCCGTAGATTTGAATAGACATCTCAGCCGCGTGTTTCCCCCATAAGCAATTCGCCAATTTGCCTAACCGTAATCGACTGTGCATGCAGGGTCGGAATTACCGCATGCAAGAGCATGCAAATGCGCTTTGGTCGCACACCGTCTGGGGGAAAGTGCGACACGGCTACGCAGTAGATGCGGCGTGCTGTCCCCAGCGAACAGGAAGTGTTTCAAAAATGCGAATCGATTTTTCGGAAAATTCTGTTCGCGCTGTTCCGGTCAGGCAAACCAGAGAAGATAAGCAACGACGCCACATAAATGAATCTACTACGCGACCTCCGCCCGTTCCGTCGCAGAAGGGCCGCCATCTAGACCAGCCGCGAAACGGCAGTAGCACAAAGCTGCGAGTGAGCCCCGCACGTTTGATAGTCGAAATCAGGAAGAGCCGCGAAGGAGCGGCGGCCATCGAACGCGCCGATCGACGATCGCTAACGCCGCTTCACGGCCCAGTGATGTGGTTCGATTCCTACAAGTTCCAGGCTGACGCCCTATGGCTACGTGCCGGAATCGCTACGCGATTTCAATCAGCCGTGATTCAGACTTGCTGTTCGAGCGACAGACAATAGATGTTCAACAGACCTGTTCTGCTTCAAGACATGTAACTGTCGCTAAACACAACCGACTTAGCATCGTCATCGCTTGAACAGACCTTGGACGATGCGATAGGGCAAGGCTCGGTCGACGGTTATCCGAGAAACCGATCAGGCGGCGCGACGGCTGAGCGAAGTGGGCTCAGAGGCAGCATGAAACACTTCTTCGACTCGAGCCACAATCGCTTGCTCGATCTTGCTGCGAAAAGCACGTGCTGCGGTCGGGATTCGGCCCACCAGTGCGATTCGATCATTCAATACAGTCGCATGCCAGCGAATGTTGTAACCATAAGCAGCGAAGCTCAGTTCGACTTCGTTGCCGTTCCACTCGGTGTGGACTTGGTGGACCTGGTCGCGGTAGCGATCTTCTAATGAATCCACCATTTCATGCAAACGATGGAGAGCAGCGGAATCGCCGAGCTCATGTGCGACACTGGTCTCGATTTCCACCATGGCGAACATCCTCCTCAGTCCGAATTCGATATCAACGGCGCAGCGCCGACATCTCTTTTATTCGTTCCGAGACAGCCTTCGGCATTAGAGGAATAGTTTGCCCTGTCGGCAAATCCTGCCAAGAGTTTCAGCTTTCGAGCGCAGCGGCAGCTTTTTGATAGCTCCACGGCAGGAACAGCAGGAGCGGTAACCAAACAGCAATCGCAGGAGAACCGAAGTACCCCGCTCCGGCCGCCGCGTTGAATCCGAAGACCACGCCTGTAAAACCGCCGACGAGCAGCAAACAAACACCGGCGATCCAAAACATGTGTCGGTCCTGGCGTACCAGGACGATCGGCAATCCGATCAGCAACACGGTCCAGTCGATAAGCGGCCGGACGAAGCGGCTATGAATCTGAACTCGCAAGTCATCCGCTCCGTGCGTACTGCCGCTGCGCAACTGCGCGATCAGCTCGCTCGTCGATGCATAGTTCTTCCACGCACTACCGCCGCGCAACATGTCCAGTTGCAGTTCGGTGACCAGCAAACATTGCCTGGGTTCCAACCACGGGCACTCTTTTCGTGTCAGCAAAACCGGCTTGCCGTCGGCATCGCTGACCGAAGAGACTTCATCGATCCCACGCGGAATGGAAACATTGCGCAACAAGAAACCCGCCGGATGATTCTCGTCAGCACCGACTGCCACCAACGACTCGGCTGCAATCTGACGACCGACCGCCTCGGCCAAAGGACCGGTGTGTATCCGAAAACTGGGTGTCACCATTTCCTGTCGAGCCGGAATGATAGAGCGACCGTTCATCAATACGTTGAGCTTTTGATCAAACGTCGGCCGGACATCGCGAGCCAATTCGCCGGTTAAATCCTGCGGGTTCCGATCGAGTACATCCTGATAAAGAGGTATCCAAACCTCACGGGCCAGCGCGGCCAGTCCGATCACCGACCCCGATGCGATCAATAAAGGCAAGACTACTCGACGCTTGGTAATCCCGGCTGCCAGCAATGCTGTCAATTCGTTGGTGCGATAGAGCCAACTGATGGCGAACAGGAGGGCCATCACTGCCAGCAGGCCGCTGAGCCGCTCGAAGTACGATAAAAGATTGGGCCCGAAGTACTCGACAAAGACGGTGATCAAGCTGCCGCGCTGCCGACCGTACTGAATGAACTCTTCGAGGTTCGTGAACGCCTGCACGACGATCAACAGGCCGGAGATCGACATGAAGGCGATCAACAGCACGCGGAAATAGAGGAAGAGTAAGTAGCGGTCGATGCGCGTCATGGCCATCCTTGGCGATCGGTGCGAACAACACATCCCCTCCGGCACTTCCAATGCCGAATAGATCATCTCCGGATGCCGCCAGAGTTTCGCAATAGTGTGCCCTTCGCGGCAAGGGCATTTTCGCGGGCTTACGATTAGATTTGCGGCGAGAGAATGCTCCACCCTGCCGCAAGAAGATTCTTTTCAACCTGAAGACGAGGGTTAACAGCCGAGTAGAGCAAAGAATTAATCGCTGGAATTCTACATAGAGCGCCTATCCGAGATACGATCCCTGCCAGTCTGCCTGCGACTTACAGCGCGGCGCCAAAAGACACTCCGGTAGCAAATGGGAATTTAGTGGAAATCGAACCTCGGACCCCAACACCGTCCATTCAGACTTCCAGCACTTCGGCAAGCGGTGACCCGAATCCGAATGCTCGGGCTCAGCGCATCCATTACCTCGATAACCTTCGTGCAGCGGCCATGTTTTTGGGCGTTGTCCTGCACGCCGGGCTGGCTTATGCAAACCCTGCCCAGTCAGTCTGGCTCGCGACCGATACACGTTCGAGCATTGCAGTAGACATGTCCCTGTGGTTCATCCATTTGTTTCGGATGAGCCTCTTCTTTTTGTTATCAGGCTACTTCGCCAAACTGGTGGTCACGAAGAAAGGCTGGGCCAAGTTCCTCAGGCAAAGAGGTGTCCGTATCTTTTTGCCGTTCATGCTCTTCTACGTTCCGTTGCTCGTCGCCACCGTGTCGATCATTGTGTTTGCGCTCAAGTACCTCGATGAACCGCGAGGCATCATCGGCTTAATTGCGTCGGCGGATCAGGCCGCCGATAATCAACCCTCGTCGAATGCACCGACGACCATGCACTTGTGGTTTTTGTATTACCTGGGGTTCTTTACTTTACTGACCCCACTCTGCGCGCGTTTTCGTTTTGTGAAATTGGATTTCCTAATCACGGGCAGTCGCTGTTTGATCGTCTTGCCGATGGTGATCTTTCCGGCCGTCGTCTTTTCCGGCGTACCCTTGCCGGCACCGGAATCCTTTATCCCGACATGGTGGCCGTTCCTGTTTTACGGTTCTTTCTATTGGCTCGGTTGGCAAATCTACGACCGTGAAGGCTTGCTAGATCAACTGCAGCCGAAACTCCGCGTGTTGCTTTCGATGTCCGTGTTACTTTACATCGTGTATTACATCACCATGCCGGTCCTGCAAATCGACGAGTTGATGCATCTATTGAAGCCGGCGTTCACGTTCCAACACGCGGTGTCGTCTTTATTGACGGCCTACTTGTCAGTGTGGTTAACCATTTGCGCGATCTTGCTGGGACGCCGATTCTTGGAATCGGAAGTGCGATGGGTTCGTTGGCTATCCGATGCCTCGTACTGGGTCTACCTCGTTCACCTGCCGATCGTCCTCGGGTTGCAGACGTTGATGATTCCTCTGCCCTGGCCCGTAGTGGTGAAGCTGCCGCTTTGCATTGCAGGAACGTTGATCCCCTGTCTGGTCAGCTATGTGTTGTTCGTCCGGTTCACACCGATCGGTTGGATGCTGCATGGCAAACGACCGTGGCCTCGATTCTCGCGTTCGACGATCGAACCGGCTTGATAGTCCCGCACTAGGAATGCATGCAGGAGGAAAATCACTTCGTTTGACCTAAATCAAGAAGATATTAGGCGCGGGCGAAGCGGCGCCAGGCGGGTTCGGCGGCGCCGGCTCGCGGCGGCAATTCGAAATCCGCATTGGCCCAAGCCGCGAAGAAGTCGGGCATGCTCCCCAGCAGATCGCGGCGAGTCAGCAGCTTTTCAGCCGAGACCCACATGAACTCAGCCACCTCACGCGGGTTGGCTGTCGGTGAGGATTCGGGATGCCGATCGACGACCAGCCAATCGAGCAACGTACCCCAAGATGTGCGGCTCTGCCAAATCAGTTGCGGCTGTTCAACGTGCAGTCCCAATTCTTCGCTCAGCTCGCGCACCACAGCCTGCTGCGGTGTCTCACCGATCTCGATCGTCCCGCCTGGAAAGCAAATCATGTTGGGCGCGCGAACAAACGGGCTGCGGCGGATCACTAGGAACTCGCCGTTTTCCACGACGATGCCCACAGCGCCATGCCTCGGTTTTCCGGTTTTGGGACTGATTTTCGCGGGCATTTTCGAATCCTTCTGGACGCACAGGGCGAGCGCTCATGCACTTTGCCGGGATTCTAGCACATCGCGGCGCCAAGGATGATAGCGACCGGATCAACTTATTTCGACGGCGAAAAACGCCGGGAAACGCAACGATTTCTGACAGCCGAAGGACTCGGCATCCGCCCGAATTTCGCTGCGGGGATTATCATGGGATCTCACGTCGGACCGATCACCAAGGTCGGTCGCTTTTGTATGTTTTCTCAGGCTTTCCGGTAAGACAAATCCCAAATGCGCAGCCCCAAGCAGGCCCGTCATCGCACTCTCCGTTGGTTCTTGCATTTCGCTCTAACGCTCTCCCTCACCACCGCGGCACACGCCGTGCCGCCGACTGAAAAAGGAAAAGGGGACGGACATCCGGCCGGCGACGCCAAAAAGAAACCGGAGAAGATCGCTCCGGCATCCAATGAAGGAAACAATGCCATCGAAGGCTTTCGCAAGCCGGAAGGCTGGCAAGCTTCGCTGTTCGCCGCCGAGCCGAATCTGGCAAACCCCGTCGCTTTCACCGTCGATAACACGGGTCGCGTCTTTGTGTGCGAATCGTTCCGCCAGGACACCGGAGTTACTGACAATCGCAAGCATGACAAAGAATGGTTGCTGGCCGACTTGTCAGCCATGAGCGTACAAGATCGCATCGACTTCCATCGTCGTTTGATGAAAGAGAAAGCGGCTGAGTTCACCGCGCATGATGATCGTATTCGCATGCTGGTCGATACCAACGGCGATGGGAAAGCGGACGAGTCCACGGTCTTCGCCGAGGGCTTCAATAATCTCGAAGACGGAACCGGCGCGGGCGTATTGGTTCATGAGGGAGTCGTCTACTTCACCTGCATCCCGAAGCTGTGGTGGTTGGAGGACAAGGACAACGACGGCAAGGCCGATGTGCGCAAAGCGATGGCCGACGGCTTCGGCGTTCGCGTGGCATTTCGCGGACATGATATGCACGGTCTGGTGATCGGTCCCGACGGTCGCTTGTACTTCAGCATCGGAGATCGCGGCTACAACGTCGATACGCAGAACGGCAAGTTGTTTGATCCGGAAAGCGGTGCGGTGTTTCGCTGTGAACTGGACGGATCAAACTTAGAAGTCTTTGCCACCGGCCTGCGCAATCCGCAAGAACTCGCTTTCGACGATCACGGCAACTTGTTCACCGGCGATAACAACTCGGACTCAGGTGACAAAGCGCGCTGGGTCAACGTGCTCGAAGGGGGCGATACCGGTTGGCGCATGATGTATCAATACATCTCCGATCGCGGCCCGTTCAATCGCGAAAAGATTTGGCATCCCTTCTCAGCCGAAACGCCGGCATACATCGTCCCTCCGATTCAAAACATCGGCGATGGTCCATCAGGGCTCACCTACTATCCCGGCACCGGTTTGTCGGAAGAGTATCAAGACTGCTTCCTGATGGTCGACTTCCGCGGCGGACCGAGCAACAGCGGCATTCGACTAATCAAAGTCAAACCGAAGGGTGCCTTTTGGGAAGTTGAACGGAATGAGCAGTTGATTTGGAACATGCTGGCGACCGATGCCGAGTTCGGTCCGGACGGCGCGCTGTGGGTCACCGACTGGGTCGATGGTTGGGTCGGCGAAGGGAAAGGCCGCGTCTATCGCTTCTTCGAACCCGAATCGCAGAAACAAGCAGTGGTGGCTGAGACGCAGCAACTGCTCAAGGACGGTTTCAAACAACACTCTGGCGCACGTTTGGCAACGCTGCTGTCGCATCAAGATCGACGCGTGCGCTCGGGCGCTCAGTGGGAACTGGCGACTCGCGGCGCAGTTGACGAGTTGGCCAAGGCTGTAGCTGAAAGCGGCGCATCGCCGATCGCGCGCCTACATGCGGTGTGGGGACTCGGTCATATTGCTCGAATCCACTCGCAAAACAAGACGGCCTGCGGTGCTCTGTTGGCTGAGCTACTCTCCGACGCCGATCCCGAGATCCGCGGAGCCGCGGCTCATGTGTTGGCCGATGCCTCGATCAACACCGCGAACAAGAAGATCGCCTCCATGCTGACCGACAGCGAACCGCGCGTGCGTTATCAAGCGGCCGTGGCTTGCGGCAAGCTGAAGATCGCCGAAGCGTTCAACGGCTTGGTAACTTTGTTGACGGACAATGCCGACAGCGATCCCGCTTTGCGACACGCAGGCATCATGGGCTTAACCGGCCAACCTCAAGCGGAAGCATTGATTCAACTGAGCCGACACAGCTCACGCTCCGTGCGTTTGGCCGCAGTTGTCGCCCTTCGCAAACGACAGGATGTGGGCATTGCTTCGTTCTTGAATGATGACGACATCGCAGTGCGCGTCGAAGCCGCGCGAGCCATCAACGATGTAACGGCGCTGCATGCAGCGCTGCCTCAATTGGCGGCAGCGGTAACGCAAGTCGGTATTCCCGAACCCATGCTGCATCGCGCGCTCAATGCCAACTTCCGCTTAGGCAAACCCGAGGGAGCTGCAGCCATTGCCAAGGTTGCTGCGGATTCAGAACGATCCGAAGCCATGCGGCGCGAAGCGCTGGAGATGCTTGCCGCGTGGAGCAAGCCGGGTGAGCTCGATCGCGTCATGAATCGCTTCCTACCGCTGCCCGATCGCGATGCTGAACCCGCGCGAAAGGCGCTGGCCGATCATCTCGTCGGCACGCTCGACGCGCCGACCTCGCTCCGCTCCTTTGCACTTGAGACTGCAGCGAAGCTCGGTGTGACTCAAGCGGCGGAGATTCTGAAGACGACGTTGCAGAACACGCAAGCCGCTGACTCAGTGAAAGCTCAGGCCTTGCGAAGTCTCGCAAAACTAGACCTCGAAGCAGCTCGGCCGTTCATCGAAGCGCTCGTATCCGGCGGTGCTCCGGAACTGCGCATCGCAGCCGTATCGGAACTGGCCAAGATCGACGTCAACAAAGCCCTTCCGCTCTTGAAGAAAGCGGCTCAATCCGAAATCTCTGCCGAACGACAGAACGCTTGGGATGTGCTGGCCAAGTGCAACACGGCGGAAGCATCGGCTCTGGTTAAGACGGGCGTCCAAGATTACATCGCCGGAAAACTACCTACCGATGTGTGGATGAACGTGATCGAAGCCGCTGAAGGGCAGGGTGATAAAGAACTGCTTGCCGCTTTGAAGAAGTTTGATGAAGCAGCAACAACCAAAGATCCTCTCGAAGCTTATCGCGACTGCTTGTCGGGCGGTGATGCCGGCGCAGGGAGCAAGTTGTTCTTCACGCGAGCCGAACTCTCCTGCGTCCGTTGCCATAAAGTCGGCGATAAGGGGGGCGAAGTCGGACCGGTGCTGACGCAAATCGCCAAGACCAAGGATGCACGATATCTGTTGGAAGCGATCGTCAACCCCGATGCAAAGATCGCAGAGAACTTCGAGACGGTACAAATCCTGACCGAGGATGAAGAACTGTTCACCGGGATCGTCAAGCAAGAAACGGCGGAAGCTGTCGTACTGATGACGCCGGAAGGAAAGTCGATCACGGTGCCGAAGAATACGATCGCGACGCGTAAGAAAGGGAAGTCCTCGATGCCGTCTGACTTGACCAAGTTCATGACGCGCCGCCAACTGCGAGACTTGGTCGCTTACCTCAATACGCTGAAGTAATCGACACCGTTGTAGGTCGCCGGTCCTTTCGTTTACACTGCTGACTCGCACGGTTCAGCCGCCCCGATGGGCGGCGAGCCGTGAACGACAATGAGTTTTTTGAGTGCAGTGTTCAGCAAAGGACCAGGCAGATGGCAGTCGGTTTCGGAATCATCGGTTGCGGCATGATCGCGAAGTTTCACGCACGCGCGATCGCCGACATCAAGGGTGCCAAGCTGGTCGCCTGCTACAACCGCACGTCGGATAAAGCCGAGAAGTTGGCGGCTGAGTTCGGCGGCCAAGCCATGACCGATCTCGATGCGATGTTGGCTCGACCCGACATCGACGTCGTCACCATCTGCACACCGAGCGGCGCGCACATGGAACCTTGCATCGCTGCAGCGAAAGCGGGGAAACATGTGATCGTTGAAAAGCCGCTTGACGTAACGCTAAAACGCTGTGACGCAATGATCGCCGCTTGCGAAGCGGCCGGCGTACAGCTCGGGACCATTTTTCCGTCGCGGTTTCACAAGTCGAGTCAGTTGCTGAAGAAGTCGATCGATGAAGGCCGCTTCGGCAAACTGACACTCGGTGATGCGTATGTAAAGTGGTATCGCACGCAGGCCTACTACGACAGCGGCGCATGGCGCGGCACTTGGAAACTCGACGGCGGCGGCGCGTTGATGAACCAAGCGATCCACAGTGTGGATTTGCTCTTGTGGTTGATGGGACCTGCCGTCGAAGTCTCGGCGCATACGGCGACATTGGCTCATGAACGAATCGAAGTAGAGGATGTGGCGACAGCAACCGTTCGATTCGCGAGCGGTGCACTCGGTGTGATCGAAGCCACTACCGCGGCTTATCCCGGCTCGCTCAAGAAGATCGAGATCAGCGGTACGGAAGGGATGGCTGTGCTCGAAGAAGAGAGCATCATCAAGTGGGACTTCGCTAAGATGTCGAAACGCGATCAACAACTCCGCGAAGAGATGTTGAACAACACGAAGACGGGCGGGGGAGCCGCCGACCCGGCGGCGATCGGGCATCATGCACATGCCGCGCTGTTCCGCGACTTTTTGAAAGCCGTGAAAGAAGGCAAGACACCTTCGACGCATGGAACGGAAGGTAGGCGAAGCGTGGAACTGATCTTAGCGATTTACAAGAGTGCCAAGACCGGCAAGACAGTGAAACTACCGCTCAATTAGTTGCCGAGACAAAGACCTGCGAAGACAGATACTATCGTGAAGATCGCGGAACTGTGAAGCTGACCAAGTCGCTGCAACAAATCGGATTCGTTCTGCTGACCCTGGTGTTCTTCGTTTGTGCTTGGCAATCAATCGTCTGGATATGGAAGATCCCGCCGTTCATTCTTCCTTCACCAAGCCAAGTCCTCCAGGCTGCGATAAAAGAGCGTGAGACGCTGCTGAAAGCGACCGCCACGACCGGGCTGACGGCCTTCGCGGCTCTCAAGTGCAGCATGCTGCTCGGATCGACGATCGCGATCTTGTTCAGCCTTTCGAGCATCCTGCGCAAATCGCTCTATCCCTATGCCGTGTTTCTGCAAACCGTACCGATCGTGGCCATCGCACCGCTGCTGATCGTCTGGTCAGGACAAAATCGTCGTACGGTCATACTGGTGGCGATGATCGTCAGTCTGTTTCCGATCATCTCCAACGTGACAGCAGGTTTAATCACCGTCGATGCGAATCTACGCGATCTCTTCCGACTCAGCGGCGCCACACGGTTTCAAACGCTTACGAAGCTGAGCATTCCGTCGGCGATCGGCAACTTGATTCTCGGTTCTCGTGTCAGTGCGGGACTGTCAGTCATCGGTACGATCATCGGCGAGTTCTACGTCGGCAAAATGCCGAACAGTTGGTCGGGGCTGGGAACGATCATCACGACTTGGAATACGACTCTTCGCACTGCGGACGTGATTGCCGCAGTGATCACCAGCACCCTAGTCGGCCTTTGTATGCTGGGCTGGGTCAACTTACTTTCGAAAACAATCTTGAAACGCTGGACAAGCAATGTGGGGTTTGAAAGTGGCGCATAAGCAACAATACCGATCGAATGTACTGAACGGTTCCCTGAGTGTGATCTGCATGGCTCTCGCTCTAGTCGTGAGCGGCTGCGGCGGCGAGTCGAAGACCGAGTCAGCTTCATCCTCAGGCAAGGACGGGAAGAAGCTCGACAAAGTCGTGCTGCTACTGAACTGGTATCCGGAAGCGGAACATGGCGGCTTCTATGCAGCCAAGGTTCACGGCATCTACGAACAGTATGGACTCGATGTCGAAATCCGTCCCGGTGCCGAGAATATCCCGGTGGCTCAGGAGATGGCCCTAGGTCGCGTGCAGTTCGGTATCGGCAACGCCGACGATGTGTTGCTCTTCCGCAATGCCAAGGCCGACATCGTATCCTTGCTCGCCCCCATTCAACTGACCCCGCGCTGCATCATGGTGCGAGAGAACAGCGGTATCGAAAACCTGTCGCAGCTCAAAGGGCTGACACTGCAAGCGAACGACGCTCAATCGTTCATGCAGTTCATGAAGCAACGCGGAATGCTCGACGGAGTTCAAGTCATTCCCTACTCGGGATCGGTCGCTCGCTTTGTGGCCGATGAAAAAACGGCTGTGCAGGCCTACTCATTTTCCGAGCCGCTCGTCGCGGAACAACAAGGTGTCAAGTCCAAGACACTCATGTTGTCGAATATCGGCTTTAATCCGTATGCTTCGTGCCTCATGGCCACTCGCAGCTATGCGACCGAACAGGCCGACATCGTCAAACGCATGACACTGGCATCTAAGGCCGGGTGGCAAAAGTATTTGTCGGATGCCAAGGAAACGAATGCATACATCCATTCGTTAAACAAGGACAATATGACCACCGAAGCGCTGGCTTTCGGAGCTGAAAAGCTGAAACCTTTGTGCTTGCCCGACGGGATGGCCGAATCAGAATTGGGAACGATGACCGCGGAGCGATGGAAGCAGTTGGTCGACCAATTCGTCGAACTCAAACTGGTCGATCCGGCCGTAGTCAAAGCGGAAGAGACATTCCTGCCTGTTCCGCAAGCAGAAACCAAGTAATCACAGGCGAGGCGGCGATGCGTGTAATTCATCACGGCGGGCATGAGGGTGTTACCGGTTCTTGTCACCAAGTGATGCTGAACGATAAGCGATCGCTGCTGATCGACTGCGGTTTGTTTCAAGGCTCGGATGCGAAGAATCGCGACGAAGGAGAAATCGACTTTCCAATCGACGGCATCCAAGGCCTGATCCTGACGCACGTTCATTTGGATCACATCGGTCGCGTCCCGTATCTCATGGCCGCGGGATATCGCGGACCGATCTATTGCACGCCGCCGACTGCGAAACTCCTGCCGCTCATGCTCGAAGATTCCATGCGACTGGGTGTCACTCGCAATCGACGCCTGATCGAACGATTTCTGCAAGACTTGCGAGGCCACTTGCGTCCGCTCGTCTACAACAAATGGCACAAGCTCGACGGCGGTTCGTCGATTCGCTTTCAACCGGCCGGCCACGTATTGGGTTCCGCCTATGTAGAAGTGGAATACGACGACGAGCGGTTTGTCTTCAGCGGTGACCTCGGCTCGACGCATGCGCCGTTACTGAAGGAACCGGAGAGTCCGGAACGAGCCGACCTGTTGGTGCTGGAAAGCACTTACGGTGATCGCTTGCACGTCGGTCGCGAAGGGCGCTGCTTGGCGCTCGAAGACATTCTATGCAAGACGATGGAGAACAGCGGAGTCACCATCATTCCCGCGTTCAGTCTCGGTCGCACGCAAGAACTGCTCTATGAGCTGAACGAGATTTTTCATCGCGTCGAGAATCGCTGTGGTTGTGCGCTCCTGAACGCGGTCGATGTCATCGTCGATTCGCCGCTGGCTATCCGATTCACTCAAATCTATGACTCGATGCGCGAGTACTGGGATGATGAACCCAAGCATGTGCTGACCTATGACGATCAACCTCTGGTGTTCAATAACTTGGTACACGTCGAGGATCACGATCAGCATCGCGGTACGATCAACTACTTGAAGAAGTCGAAGAAGCCCGCGATCGTCATCGCCGGCAGCGGCATGTGCACGGGAGGACGTGTTGTCGATTATCTGAAAGAGTTCGTCAGCGATCCCGCGACCGACATCATCTTCGTCGGATACCAAGCCACCGGTACCCCCGGGCGCTACATCCAGGATCAGTCGGGTTGGGTCAAGCTCGAAGGGGGCCGCTACGACATTCGCGCTGCAGTGCATTCCCTAACCGGCTATTCGGCTCATGCAGACCAAGCTGACCTGTTGCGCTTCGTACAAGGAATGAAAGAACGTCCCAAAGCGATTCGACTCGTTCACGGCGAGCCTCCCGCGAAGGAAGCGCTAGCCGCCAAACTCCGCGAACTCGGTTACGAAGTCGTATGAGCGAGCCTTTAACGTGCGCTGCGGCTCAAGCAGCGCTGCGCGATGTCTCTTCGCCGGAAGTCGCAATCGCATCTGCGCGCTACTTCAAAACGGGGCCTGGTGAATACGGTGAAGGAGATGTCTTCATCGGAGTGCGAGTGCCGGTCGTTCGCCGCATCGTTCGCACCTTTGAAAAACTGTCGCCGGCAGAAGTAGACACGTTGCTGCAATCGAGTGTGCACGAAGACCGCCTGCTGGCTCTGCTGATCTTAGTCAGGCAGTTCGACCGCGGTGAAGTAACGAAGCAGAAGTCGATTTACGAACTCTATCTACGTCGCACGCGATGGATCAACAACTGGGATCTGGTCGATACCTCGGCGCCCGGCATTGTGGGCCGGTACCTCATCGACAAACCGCGCAGCAAGCTGGCCGAACTGGCGACCTCTATAGTCCTTTGGCAGCGACGCGTCGCGGTTGTTGCGACTCAACATTTCATTCGCAATAACCAATTTGATGATACGCTCGCACTTTGCGCGAGCTTGCTCGAAGATCGCGAGGACCTGATGCACAAGGCCTGCGGATGGATGTTACGAGAAGTAGGCGCGCGCGACCGCCGAGTGCTGGAGCGTTTTCTCGACAAACACGCGCGGCGTATGCCGCGCACGATGCTGCGCTATGCCATCGAGCATTTCAGCGCGGATGAACGCCGTAGCTATATGTCTCGCGACTGATCTATCTATTTGCGTCGCTTGCGCAGCATTTCACGGAACGACTCCGGAGGCGGAGTCGGGAGATCGCGCCGCTTCGCCCAAACGTTCAAACGATTGTGCGTTATCCAGCGCGGCAGCCACCGGAGACTCGTCCGCGCCACTTTACCGGCGGCGCGATAGAGTAGTGGACTCCCCAAGACGACCGACGCGGCTTTCATACTGGCGCGCTTCGTCCACGGAATGTGCTTTTGCTCAGCCAGTTCCCCGCGCCAAGCCAGCAACTGATGATGCAAAGGAATCTTAACGGGACAAACATCCGTGCAAGATCCGCACAGGGTGCAAGCGTACGGCAAACCGTAGTGCTTGACCGGGTCCATGGCGGGAGCGAGCACACTGCCGATAGGACCGGGTACGGTATTCGAATAGCTGTGGCCGCCGCTGCGTCGATACACGGGACAAGTGTTCATACACGCGCCGCAGCGAATGCACTGCAGCGATTCTTGATAGGTCTGATTGGCTCGCAACTGCATCCGTCCATTGTCGACCAAGACGATATGCAGTTGGCCTCCCGGTCGCGGACCGTGGAAGTGCGAAGTGTAAGTCGTGATCGGCTGGCCCGTGGCGCTCCGAGCCAACAGGCGAGTGAACACGGCGAGATCAGCCAGCCGCGGGATGAACTTTTCAATACCCATGCATGCGATATGGATCGGCGGCAGCGATACGCCCAAGTCGGCGTTCCCTTCATTCGTACAGACCACGAAGCCGCCTGTTTCCGCGATCGCGAAGTTGACGCCGGTGATCCCAGCTTGCGCGTCCATAAATCGAGCTCGCAGATGATTGCGAGCTTGTCCGGTCAAGTAGACAGGATCTGCGTTACCTGCCGGCGTCCCGATGTGTTCATGAAAGGTGTCGCCGACTTCTTCTTTCTTGATGTGAATCGCAGGCAGCACGATGTGGCTGGGAGGTTCGTGGCGCAGTTGCACGATCCATTCGCCGAGGTCGGTGTCGACGACCTGCATGCCGCGGGCCTCCAAATAAGGATTGAGGTGGCATTCCTCAGTGAGCATCGACTTGCTCTTCACCACCTTCTTGACATTGTTGCTCGCCAAGATGCCGTGCACGATGCGATTGTGTTCTTCCGCATCGGCCGCCCAGTGAACAACCGCTCCGAGCTTGATCGCTTCGCGCTCGAACTGTTCGAGGTACGCGGGCAAGCGAGCCAAAGTGTGCTGCTTGATCTGCGAAGCCAACTCGCGAAGCTCTTCCCATTCGGGAACCGCGCGAGCCATGCGATCGCGTTTTTGTCGAACGAACCATAGAGCGCCGTCATGCCATCGAGCCCGATCTTCGTTCTCGGTAAATGCATCGGCCAAAACGGAATGGTTGGTATGGGAAGAGGTCGAGGTCATCGAATGTCGTGTGGGGTAATTGCGGGTGGATCAGACATCCCGCCGTAGGCATTGGGATCAGAGTCTGAAGTTTTCCGAAACGTTAAATCGATTCATCAGGTAGGACGGCGGTAACGCGGCTTTCCACTCTGCCGGCCTCGACGATCGTAATAAGCGTTTCTCCGGGCTGAACGTCGGCAGCCGTGCGAACGAGGGTTTCATCGGATTGTTTCAATGTCAAACTGTAGCCGCGGGCCAAGACCTGCAGCGGGCTGAGGGCATGAGCAGCCCGAGCTGTTCCTTGCAATCGCTCCAGTCCGGCTCGCCACCGATTCCAAACGGCGGCGGAAGCACGCAGCTCCCATTCGTCGACAAGCTGTCTTCTCATCTTAATCAGCTCGTGCGGGTTCTGCAGGACTCGCGACTCGGCAAAGTGCCTGAGCCTTTCGTTCAAATGGTGAACTCGAGTATGCATTAGACCGGTCAAGCGAAGTTCATGTTGAGCCAACCGGCCGGAGATTTCGCTGAGACTCGGCAGTCCGACCTCCGCCGCGTTGGTCGGAGTCAGCGCGCGAGCGTCAGCCGCCAGATCGCTGAGCGTCACATCGACTTCGTGACCGACAGCCGAGATGGTCGGCGTATGCGAAGCGACAAGTGCTCGGACCACAGCTTCTTCGTTGAAGCACCAGAGATCTTCCAAGCTTCCGCCGCCGCGACCCACGATGATCAAGTCGACGGCTGGCTTCAGTCGCTGAGCGGCTTGGATCCCGGCGGCGATCTCTTCGGCGGCTCCTTCACCTTGCACTCGAACCGGTACCACGGTGAGCTCAAAGAGCGGCCAACGTTGGGCGGCGGCTTCGATGAAGTCATGCAGAGCTGCGCCGCTGGGACTAGTCACAAAAGCGATGCGTCGCGGAAACTTCGGCAGCGGCTTCTTTCGCTCGGCATCGAAACAACCTTCCGCGGCCAACTTGGCGTGCAATTGTCGAAAAGCCAGTTGCAGGCCGCCGACGCCTTGCGGCTGCACGCGTGTCACGGCCATCTGATAGCTGCCGCGCGGCGGGTAGACTTCGATACCGCCGGCACAAATGATCTGAGCGCCGTCCTCTAAACGGAACGGCAAGCGCTGGGCGGCCGAGCGCCACATCACGGCGCGGATCTGACACTGCGCGTCTTTGAGAGTGAAGTACAGGTGCCCGCTCGACGGTCGACTCAGATCGCTGACTTCACCTTCGACCCACAGTCGCGGCAACGAGTTCTCGATCAGACTCTTGATGCATAACGTGAGCTGCGTCACGCTCAGCGGATTGTCTTCATCGAGACCTTGGACACCGGACGGATCCTCGTCGTCAGACGCTGTCGAGTCGATTGCGTGTCCGTCCATGATTCGGGGCGACGTGTCCGGGTGAGGGATAGAGGGGAACTTCACGCGACAATTGTAACCGGCCTTCCGCCCACAGTTCGGCTGATTCAGTGAGCTGATTCAGCACATTCTCGATCCAGACGCGATAGACCTCGATCTCTTCTTTCTCCAGGTCGGGCGGAATCTGAATGCGCGGACCGCACACGGAGCGAGCGCGAGAGAACGGCTTCGGTATCGCGAACTGATCCCATACGCGACGATAACGCCACGGCGTGTCATACCCGCAGCCGATCGGTACAAGCGGAATCTGCAAGCGCGATGACAGATAGATACAGCCGGGCGCCAAGACGCGTCGCGGACCTCGAGGTCCGTCGGGCGTGATCGCGAGGTTCATCCCTTTGCCTTGATCGAGCAGCTTGCGGAGCGCTCCTATGGCTCCTTTGCCGGATGATCCGCGGACCGTTTCCAGTCCCGCGAAGTGAGCTGCGTGTGAGAGTATCTCCGCATCTTGATGACGGCTGACCAAGATAGCCAACCGGCAATTCGGTCGCAGGTACATGGGCATCGGAATGTACTCGTGCCAGAACAAGTAGATGTTCGGGCCGATGAAAGCATCCGTAACCGGATCCGCGGCATCCTCGTACCGAGCCGCTCTATAGTTGAGCGTCGACATCCAGCCGTTGATCAGGCGAATCAGCATCAGTCCGCACCCGCGCCACACAATGCGCGAGGGCGGATTATCTCGCAGATACTGACGCAGAGGATTCACACCGTTCATGCGTTCGCTGCTCGCGGATCCTCCCGATCAATTTACAAGTTGAACGAATCGACTATCCGTCCCACTCGCCGCTGAATACTTCGACTGCTCCGCCGGTCATCATGATGTGACCGGTGGCTTCATCCCAACGCAGTCGCAAATCACCGCCGACGAGATGATTGAGGATCTCACGATCGGTTCGCCCTGTGAGTACACCGGCAGTACATACAGCACTGGCGCCGGTACCGCACGCCCACGTTTCACCGGATCCTCGTTCCCAAGTCCGCTGACGTACTTCTGTTCGCGAAATGACTTCGATGAACTCGACGTTGGTTCTCTTTGGGAAACGAGGATCGTTCTCGATCTTAGGACCGAGCCCAAGCACCAGGTCATCCGTTGCCTTAGGCACGAAGATCACACAGTGCGGGTTACCCATCGATACGCAAGTGACTCGCAATGTCGTACCGGCGAACTCGACAGGCAGATCGATGACGGGTTCCGTCGCCAGAGTGGTCGGCACTTGCTCCGGCTTGATTCGCGGTTCACCCATATCGACCGTAATCCATTCGGCTTTGCCGTTGAGAAGTTCCAATTGAAGCGAAAGCACGCCATTGCCGGTTTCGATCTTCAACTGATCGCGACTGCAGATGCCGTGATCGTGGACATACTTGGCAACGCATCGAATACCATTGCCGCACATTTCCGATTCACTGCCGTCGGCGTTGAACATGCGCATTCGCGCATCGGCTTTATCGGAAGGGAGGATCAGAATCATGCCGTCGCCCCCGACACCGTAACGTCGATGGGAGATCTTGATCGAGGTCTCGACCGGATCAATAGGAGCGGGCTGTGCAAAGCAATCGACATAGACATAGTCGTTGCCCGCACCATGCATCTTCGTAAACTTCATCGCAGTTTCGGCTTTCGGAATTGGATACTGTCGGTATTGGTTAGTCGCACGGCCTCTCGGTAACGAGGCACTTCCTGGTAACGAGGCTCCTGCCTCGTTACCCGCTGCTCGCGAGGCTCAGCCTCGCAGATCTTCAGGACGGCGAGGCTGGAGCCTCGCCGGCAGTGCGTGACGAGGCTGGAGCCTCGTCACGAGGATCATGTCACGAGGATCTTATTTTAGAGCGACACATTTTACTTCAGATGCCGAACTCCCCAAGGCCGGGGCTGCGTTAGGCGAACTGCGATAGAAACTCTGTGCGATAGCTGGCCGCGTCCTGCGGAAAGAGCGACTCGGCTCTCCGCAAGTCGGCACCGCCGTGTTGGAATCGGCGCTTGGGGTAGACAGGCATGTCGAGCCCCGTCACCGCCTTAACACCAGCCGCCACGATTGCCCCTTTGAGGCCATATAGTTTGCCGTGGTCCCAGTCGGTCATTTCGATGAACGGGATTCCTTCTGCAACGTCGATGACGCGAGTCAGCGCGTAGGGACTGAATCCTGAAAAACCGCAGTGCTTGGCCGGTGCAAAAGTCCGCACATGGCCGCGACTCTGTCCGCCGCTGTAGACCAACGAATGTTTGATCGCGTTCACGCCCCAACCTTCTTGATACAGCATCATGTTGTTCAGCACGCTGCGGATCGTCAGCTCGGGGTTCTCTTCGATCGGATAGTCCTTGAGGTTCTCGTCGCCGCCGTCTCCATCGACCAGCCACGTCCATTCCGGATAACGATCACGAATCCCTTCGCACAGAGCCAGCCCCATCGTCGCCGCTTCAACATCGAGTCGCTTGTAGTCCTCAAGCACGCGCACTGTTCGTCGCCAATCGACTTTCGATGCGGGTACGTCGATCACTTCCGACAACATCTCCAAGTTCAATCGCTGCAAGAACTCCATGGCCTGGCGGGCATCATCGCTCTGTCCGTCGACAGCCAAGGTGAATGCTTTGAGTCGCGCCGGATTCTCACCGCGACGGAGCAGCAAGTGATACAGGACCAGCAGCACAGAGCCGCTGTCGATGCCGCCGGAGAATAGTACGCCGATCGGTTCGCGCCGTTCGATTCGATCGAGCCACTTACCGCACTCTTCTGCCAGCATGCCGATGTACGCTCGGCCGATCTCTTCAACATCAGCCGGCAAGCGATTGCGCTGCGGCGTGAAGAATCGAGTGCAGATCGGATTCGGGTCGGGGCAGCCGATCAGCTTGAGATGCAGCACATGATGAGCGGGCACCATGCGTGTGTAGGAAGGATGAAACTGGTCGGCCAAGCCGAGCTTCTGCAACTGCTCACGAATCATGTCGATGCGTTCCGCCACGATCAAACAGGGGCCGTCGACTTGCTTGGCCAGGAAGTAACGCATCGGTCGGCCGATGGATCGAGCCAGCCGTACATCTTTTCCGTCTACGGCGATGAGAGCGAACTGACCTTCGATTTGCCCGACCGCTTCGGCATCACCGCGACGGACTCGTTCAATCGCATCGGCATAGTCGACATTCAGCAGGATGTTTTGCGACGGATCCATCAAGTCGAAAACGCGTTCGATGTAAGCATGCTGAATCATGTTTCGTTCCTTCTTGTGCACTGGTTTGATCAAGACGGCGGCGCACGGCCGGCTCGATTGTCTAATTCAGATCGGCAAGGTCGCGGTAAGAAAAATGCAGCGACGAGGCTCAATCCATCCTGCGACTTGCGAGCATGGTCGAAGAGCAACGTAGGCGAGCATTATAGAATGTCGATCATGATCGAGCTTCGCAAACGGCGGCCGCCCTACAAGATGTTCGGCTCAACGGCTTAAAACCATAGAGCACGCGGGTCGCTCTTACTCGCCGCGATGCTTGATCATCGTGACCTGATTGCCCCGTTCGTTGTAAGTCACTTCATCCATCATTTCGCGGATGAGCATCACGCCGCGACCGTGGGGCACATCGACATGTTCGTCGTCGGTCGGGTCAGGGAGGTCAGCCGGGCAGAATCCCGCACCTTGGTCGAGAATGCGCATGAACGTCGATTGCTTGCTGATGTGCAGTTCGACTTCCACCACTTTATCGGGTGACTCTTTGTTACCGTGGGTAATCGCGTTGACGACAGCCTCTTCCACTGCCAATTGGACGTGGAAAAGATCACGACCTTCCCAGCCGAGCTCTTCCAAGACCTTGACGTAGTTCTCGATCAACTTGTGCCCGGCGTCCAGGGAACTGGGAATAGTCTGAGTCAGACTCCATTCCCATGCGGTATCCGGCATTGCGTGTACTCCACCTCGATAACGGCTGGATCGCTGCCTAAAGCGACACGCCGAAAGCCTTCAGTGCGTCCGCTTCCGTCTTCTTGATATCGAAAACTTTGGTCAGACGCGTGATGGTGAAAACTTCCATGATCTCCGCCCGAAGTGCGCATAATCGGAGCTTGCCGCCCGATGCCTTCACTTTCTTTTCCATCATGATCAATTTGTTCAAGGCCGCAGATCCGAGAAATTCGACTCCGTCAAAATTGAGGATGATGTTCTTGAACTTGTCTTTTTCGACAAGCTGAAACATTTCATCACCGACTTCTTCGATGTTCGCAGGATCGACGATCTTTCGGTCAAGGAATCTGACCAAAGCCAGATCACCTACGGCAGATACAGTGATTCGGCGGCGATCAGCCATTTGAATTCCTCTCAAATTGAAGCACAGGGCGGTTGTGTTGATTTAGAAAACTGGCGAAACGCGATTATGCGGATGACGGACCCGATTGCATGGCACGGCAAACCCGAAGCGAGTCCTTGCAAGAACCCCGAATAGGGAGGACAGCGCCGAGAGAGAATCGTCCGAACGGACTTTTAGGACTCAAAGACGCAAATCTTCCGGCGTTCCCGGCGATATCGCCGGGTGATCCCGTCACTCGGCACTCAGTAGGCTAACCATCAGGAGGAAGAGTTGCAACTGGGACAGCTACGATTTGAAGGGCCTGAGCGTTTCTTGACGAACGCTATGCGGGCGGGCCACAATCCTGGCTGCCAGATGACGGCCGCTCTGATACTTGGGAGTTCTTCGCATGACCGAACCGCTCACACCCGCGCCCGCTGCGTTCGACTGCGATAAGTTTCGCGGCTACCTCCAGTTCTTGGCCCGCGTGCAACTCGACGACCAGTTCCGCGGCAAACTCGATCCATCCGACATCGTTCAACAATCAATGCTGCAAGCTTACGAAGCTCGCGATCAGTTCCGCGGCGGTACAGAAGCGGAATACGTGGGCTGGTTGCGACAGATCCTGGCTCGGACCATCTCCCATGCGACTCGCGACCTGCGAACTCAGAAAAGAGATGTGAACCGTGAACGATCAATCGAGGCATCCATCAATTCATCCAGCCTCAAACTGGGCGGCTTCCTCGCCGACGGCGGCTCTTCCCCCAGCGTGCGTGTCTCGCGCCAAGAACAGGCGAGACTCGTTGCCGCAGCCATCGAAAGCCTTTCGAACGATCAACGCCAAGTCATCATCTTGCGATACTGGCAAGGTCTTTCGCTGAATGAACTGGCCGAAAAGATGGACAAGTCGACGGCCGCCGTCGCCGGACTTCTGCACCGCGCGATCAAACAACTTCGCGGCAAAGTCGATCTCGGCGACTGAACCGCATCTGTTCACTGCCGAGAATATCTCTGACTGCGATGGAAGAAAGCAATCTCAGGCAGCGCCTCGTTACGCTTCGGCGATGACCGGAGTGTTCAATTCCCCGATCCCTTCGATCGCAGCTCGCATCGACTGGCCGGGCTTCAAATAACGACCCGTTGCATTGCCGACTCCGGAAGGTGTCCCCGTCGAGATAATGTCTCCAGGTTCAAGCGTCACGAAGCGACTGACGAACTCGATGACCTCTGCGATGGAGAAGACCATTTGCGCCGTGCTACCGTTTTGACGAACCTCGCCGTCGATCGACAGCGTCAAAGGGAGCTGCTGCGGATCAGCCACTTCATCGGTCGTCACAAAACAGGGGCCGCACGGGCAAAACCCGTCATGCCATTTTCCATGCAGCCAATCAAAGAAGCCGTCGCGCGGTCGCGTCTGCCTGCCCGGATTGGGCTTGAAGCCGCGATCCGATATGTCATTGATAATCGTATAACCCGCCACAGCCGACATCGCTTCCGCAGCCGAACACTTGCTGATGCGTTTGCCGATCACGACAGCCAACTCCACTTCGTGATCAATCTTATGAGGAGAGATCGATGGGATCGCGACCGGAGTACCGCTGCCGATGAGTGTCGTCGAAGGGGGCTTCATAAACACGTACGGAAAAGTGTCTCGCTTCTCCGCAGCCAAGTCACCTTGTTCCTTCACATGTTCGGCGTAATTCCCCGCCAACAACAACAGCTTGGGCGGCTTGGCGAGCGGCGGCAATAACTGCACATCCTGCTCAGCGAAAACGCGCGTCGAAGCATCGCTTCGCAACTGTCCCGACGCAACCAATTCACTGAACTTCGACCATGCCTGCGCATCGATCGGCAACAGCGACTCCCAGCTTTCCGTCAACCAAAGATCGGGAAACTCACGGCGCACCGCTTGATCGATCGCGAAGATCGACCCAGGGGAATAAAGACCCCAACGCACTTGTTGCTCGATGCGAAAACGACACAGCCGCATGAATGAGTTCCTGTTACGCGGGTTGTGGTTCCGATGTTGCTTCCGGATTCGGTGTGATCTCGAATCCGAGATCGCGGATCATGTTGTAATCCTCTTCCGGAGCTTGCCCCTTGGTGGTCAAGTAGTCGCCGACAAAAATGCTGTTGGCGACGTAGAGTCCGAGAGGTTGCAACGAGCGCAAGTGCTTTTCGCGTCCGCCGGCGATTCGCAGTTCCGCAGACGGATTCACAAATCGGAACATGCATAGCGTGCGGAGGCAGGACTGCGGAGTCAGATGGTTATGCTGTTCGAGCGGCGTACCGGGAATCGCATGCAGGAAGTTGAGCGGAATCGATTCGACTC
Organism: Pirellulales bacterium; assembly: GCA_046349815.1. Taxonomy (GTDB): domain Bacteria; phylum Planctomycetota; class Planctomycetia; order Pirellulales; family Pirellulaceae; genus Aureliella. Next base: position 52,801 of record JAXMBQ010000011.1, read on the forward strand.
CCAAACGTCGCAATTCCATAGCCATCGAAATCATGTCCGACGGCTGCTCTCCCATCCCTAGAATGCCGCCGCTGCATAACTCCAGGCCCGCATCTCGTACGTTCTGCAACGTGTTCAAGCGATCTTGGTAAGTGTGAGTGCGACAGATCTCACTGTAATGCTCTTCACTCGTGTTCAAGTTGTGATTGACGCGATCCACTCCGCACGACTTCAGCCGTTGAGCATGTTCCGGAGTGAGCAGTCCGAGGCAAGCACAAATCTTCAAACCGTATTGCTCTTTGATCTTGGGGACAACCGTTTCGACGGCCGTCATCTCGCGCTCGCTGGGTGCTCGACCGCTGATCACGATGCAATAGGTTTTCGAACTGCGGTCTTTGGCGATCCGAGCGCCTTCGAGCAATTGATCGGCGCTCAGCATGCGGTACTTTTCGATCGGAGCCGACGAGATCTTACTCTGCGAACAGTACGAGCAATCTTCAGGACACAAACCGCTCTTCGCATTGACTAGAAAATAGAGCTGCACAGTATTGCCGAAATAGCGTCGACGCAAGCGATTCGCAGCCGCGATCAAGTCGAGCAACTCAGCATCGTCCGACTCGAGGATCGCCGCGGCTTCTTCCGCAGTAACCGAGTAGCCGGAGAGTACCTCTTCCGCCAACGCGTGCCACTTGGACGTACAACCGGCTGACGAGTCGAGTTCCGTGCTCATACGATTCATGGGTCTGCTTTTTTATCAGGGATGCGGCTCGAATGACGAGCGCGTGTTAAACTGTTGCGACATGAGGACCGATCCGGCGAACGAGTGAGCTCTGCACTTTGGCTAGCAATATGCAGCGCCCGCATCCATCCGGCCCGCCCGGCGTTTCATAATGTAGTCGAACACTGCACAAGCCAAAATGCCCGGACCGAAATGCACCCGCGCGGTGCGGTGTCCGGCATCTGTCTCTCACTTCCGATATTTCGATCTTATTGCCGCGAACCGTTTGCTTCCTCCATGCGCAGCGCCGAATCCATTCGCCCCACACCAGATGAGTCCTCTGCGATCGAGCGGGCCTTCGACGACTTTGCCGTGCGTGCGGGGCTGGCCGGATCGGTTTTTCGGATGACGGCCGAGATCGCAGTCCGACGCGGAGCCAAAGTCGTTTGCCGAACGGCTCGCGGAATCGAAACCGGTGTCGTGCTGGGCTCTCTGCGACACGCCTCTGATACCGAAGGCCAAGCATCGGGCCGCATCTTGCGCGTGATGACGCCGGAGGATCACCTGCTGTGGTCGCATCTGCAAACCGCTGCCGAAGATGCTCACAGTCGCTGCATCGAATTGCTGGCACGCCTCGGCTGCGCTGTGCCGCTCACGGATGTCGAACCGCTGCTGGATGGTAAGACCTTGTTCTTCCACTTTCTAACCGAACCAACCGCATCCACAGCCGTCGATCTCGATGCGCACTTGGATAAGCTCGCAGAAGAGTATCGACAAACCGTAGCGGCAAGCCGTTTCGCTCAGTTGCTCGAACATGGCTGCGGCCCAGGCTGCGGTACCGACAAAGCCACTCGCGGCTGCGGCACAGCCGGCGGCTGCAGCATCTGCAAAGCCCCGTGCACCACCAAAGCGAAGTAGTGGCAATTATTAGCTGCCACTCGGGGCGTGGCAGCTACGATGGTCAAATGATTTCGTCCCTACTTCGACAATTCAAACGGCACTTCCGAGTCCTGCAAATCTCGCACGGAGAGGTCGGAGAAGATGCCTCGCAATTTACTCTCCCCTTTCGGCTTGAACCAACCGATCAATTGCGTCGTCGAGTCCAATTTGACCCCGGCTCCGAGGTAATGGAACGATCCGGGGACGGTATGGTCGTCTAAGAACTGACGTACAGGGGAACGATGAATCTCACGCAACAGGAACTTATCATGCTGCGCGATCATATCTGCTTCAGCCGGAGTGCGAAGCGCCACAGCCTTTTGACACGCTGCATTAAATTGTTCTGAATCGAATGGGCTGAACGGCGAGTCGGGAAACGTGCCTTGATTGAATCGAGCTGCCGCCCCGAGATACTTTGTCATTTCCTCTTCGGTAACCGTTGCACTCACCAGCCGTTCCACTTCATAACCGACAGGCGCTTCCAAACTAAAATCATCCGCATTGGTATCGGCATCGACAACTATTTGATGTTCCAAGTAGCCCAAGGCCGTCGAAGTTGACCATTTTTCTTCTGCCGGCTTACCCAAATCCGGTGCTGAATCAACATCGAAATCCTTTTCGTTGGGCAACCAGATTCCAACCAAACCCTTGGTGGATTCGTCGAACAGAAAATCTCGCCGAAGAACTTGCGACGCCCCTTCATCGATCATCGCTCGCACGATGGCTGTCTTTCGATTATCGAATTCTTTTTTCCCGGCCAAAGACACGGATTTGACCGGGAGGGATTTGGCTACCATACGATCGCGCAACGCTTCACCGACCCAAGCAAACGGGCCTCGGATATCCAGTGAATTCTTCGGAGCGGAGAGAACCGCCTTCTTCGACTTTAAATCCAGGAACATCGTTCGACCGGCTCGAACATCGGTGATCTCAACGGCATAAGCTTCGCCTTTGTCATCGAGTCGCGTTTCGCGATATTGTCCCGGACTTCGGTACGCGTGCAGCCGACGCTCGGGAACGATCCAAGTTCGATTTCCGTCTGCGCTGGTCATGCGACTATAGAAGACGGTGGTCCAGGTGATGGACCGAGGACTATCGACACCTTGAATAACCGCTGCAACCGCAGGCTTGTCCGAACCACGGATGACAAAAAAGTAGATGCCCGCAGTCGACAGCAAAACTGCGGCCGCCAGGCGCAGAATGGGACGTAACAATCGCCGAGTTTGCATTCGATTCGTCGAAGAAGAATTGCTGCCTTGCAAACCGGATTCCACGTACTTCACTTTCCATTGCTCGAAATCACCGGCGGGAGCCGTGCCGAGTCCGTCGACTAGCTTTTGTTCCCAAGCGGAATGATTCGGAAGTGCCGCCATGATTTAGTCTCCATGATTGGAATAGGTGTCAAGAAGCTGAGCCAATTTAGCGCGCGCTCGCTGCAGCCTTCCGTGAATACTCGGAACCGACAGTTGCAGCGCTTCGCCGATCTCTTCGTAAGTAAGCTTGCCGAAATAGTGCAACACGACGATCTCACGCGCGGACGCATCTAACCGGCTCAACGCTTCCTGCACATGATCGCGAAGCCCTTGATCCACAGAGTCTCGATCGCTCTCGGGTGCTTCGTGCAGCGTTTCGTGAATCGGACGATTGTTGCTCAGTCTCGAAGCCGTACGCCGGCAGATGGTGGTCAACCATTGTGGAAAACGGCGTCGATCCCGCAGTTTGTTAATCGTTCGAAATGCAATTCCGAAGGCCTCCTGTGCGGCATCTTCGGCCAGGTGTGAATCAGCCGATCTAGCCCTAGTCACGGAAACGGCCAGGCGAAAGTATCGTTCGTAGAGCAGACCGAAGCTTGCAATGTCACCTCGACCTGCTGCTTCCACTAGTTCCTCTACGGTCCGTTGCACTCGCAAAACCTTTCAGCCAATTCACGTCATTTGTCGGCATGAGAATAGTGCAACTCCGAGCAGACAAATGAGCGCCCCGCAGAAAAAACCTCGAAGAAAAACAAGAGGTGAAATCCTTTGCAGAAAGCGACCCCCGAATAACTCATTCGATCACGGCACTGACTCAATCTGAGTGGAGAGGCGGTAGTATGCGGCGCCGCCCCTGAATACACTTGCCGGATGCGTCCGATCCGTCACACAGGGCGGCTTTTGATCGGCCCGAGCCCGTCATTCCATCCGAGACAAAGGACTTTTGTCATGCGCACTTTGCGATCTTTGTTTCTTTCCACTCTCTTCGCTGCGTCACTCATGGGCTCACAGGCCGTTGCTCAGTCGCAGTCCGCGACGCGCGAGATCAAGCCGGGCGTCAACCTCGTTGTCGAAGGGGTTCCGACAATCGACAGTTCTTTGGTCGATGAAGTGCGACGGTACACGGAGGCCCGCAGCGCGAACTTTATGGACTGGCATCCGGTCCAGCGCCACATGCTGATCGGGACTCGATTCGGAAACGCCAACCAAGTTCATCTCATAAAGCGACCCGGCGGCGCGCGTTCGCAACTTACTTTCTACGACGAACCGATTGCGGGCGCTGAGTTCGAACCGACGAAAGGAAACTACTTCGTATTTTCCAAAGACATCGGCGGTAACGAATTCGGACAACTTCATCGCTACGATCGCGGATCAGGCAAAGTCACACTGTTGACTGACGGCGGTCGATCGCAAAACGGCGGCCTGCTTTGGAATCGTGCCGGCGATACGGCTGTCTACGCATCCACTCAGCGCAACGGGGCGGACCGCGATGTGTGGATCATCAACCCAGCCAAGAAAAAATCGAACAAGCTCCTGATCGAACTCAAAGGGGGAGGCTGGCAAGCGGTCGATTGGTCTCACGACGACAAACACTTGGCTGTGATCGAGATGCTCTCGATCAACAAATCGAATATCTACATCGTCGATGTCGACACAGGCAGCAAGCGAGCCGTAACTCCGCTGGATGCCCAAGTCGCATTCGGCGAAGCCAAGTTCACAAGCGATGCCGCCAAGCTGTACGTCACCTGTGATCGCGACAGTGAATTTCAACGATTGGGAATCTACGATACGGTCCAAGGCAAATTCGAACCGCTGACAGGCGACATCCCTTGGAATGTGGAGAGCTTTGATGTCTCACCGTCCGGAGATCGTATCGCTTTCGTTACCAATGAAGCGGGCGTATCGAAAGTCCATCTGCTGGACACTGCTACCAAGAAGATCTCCGCTGTCGAAGGATTGCCGCAAGGGGTCATCACACTCGGCAAGTGGCATCCGAAGTTGCCTGAGTTTTCGATGTCGATCAGCTCGGCTCGCAGCACCGCTGATGTCTACTCTTACGATACGGAGAAAAGTAAAGTCTTCCGCTGGACGGAAAGCGAACTCGGCGGACTGGTGGCCGAACAGCTCGTCGAACCTGAGCTGATCAAGTGGAAGAGTTTCGACGGCTTGGAGATCAGCGGATTCGAATACCTTCCGCCGGAACAATTCAGCGGCAAGCGACCGGTGATCATCAACATCCACGGCGGCCCTGAAGGACAATCGCGACCGACATTTCTCGGGCGCAACAACTTCTTCATCAATGAGCTCGGCGTCGCCATGATCTATCCGAACGTGCGCGGCTCGGATGGTTACGGCAAGACTTATCTCAAGCTCGACAACGGATTGAAGAGACTGGATTCCGTGCGCGACATCGGCGCGCTGCTCGACTGGATTAAGACCCAGCCTCGGCTCGATTCGTCCAAAGTGATGCTGACCGGCGGCAGCTACGGCGGCTTTATGACTCTGGCAGGTGCAGTGACTTACAACGACCGAATCGCTTGTTCACTGGACGTTGTCGGTATCTCGCACTTCGGCACTTTCCTCAAGAACACGGAGAGCTATCGACGCGATCTGCGCCGAGTCGAATACGGGGACGAACGAGACCCGCAGTTGGCTGCTTTCTTCGAGGAGATGGCACCGCTGAACCAAGCCGGCAAGATCACCAAGCCGCTGTTCGTCGTACAAGGGGGCAACGATCCGCGCGTGCCGCTGAGCGAAGCGGAACAGATGGTGGCTAAAGTCAAAAACAACGGCAGCCCGATTTGGTATTTGATGGCCAAAGACGAAGGCCACGGCTTTCGCAAAAAGAACAACGCCGACTATCAGTTCTACTCCACCGTGCTGTTCGTGAAGAAGTACCTGCTAAGCGAATAGCTACTTCAGATGCCCAGCTCCTCGATGGGAGAGCCTTGGTCGATGATGTTTCTGGGGCGACCGCGATGGTCGACATATTGCGTGGTCAGCGGTACGCCGAAGTAACGATAAAGAGTTGCCGCAAGATCGCCCGGCGTGACCGGTCGCTCGCGAATCGTGCCGCCGTCTTTTTCGGTGGCCCCGATCACTTGACCATGCTTCAGGCCGCCGCCGGCCAGAGCCATCGACATAACCTGCGGCCAGTGATCGCGACCATCAGTGCTCCCTTGCGTTCCCATGTTCGGCGTGCGACCGAACTCACCCATCGCGATCACCAATACATCATCCAGTTTGCCTCGCTCGTCCAAGTCAGACACAAGTGTCGTCAACAAATGATCGAACAGAGGTAACAGCGGCTTGAGTCCGCGCGAGATGCCGCCGTAGGGAGGAATGTTGTCGCCGTGATTGTCCCAAGTGCCGCTGGCCGTATGGTAACTAAGGTCGATCGTTACGAAGGCTGAGCCGGCTTCCACAAGTCGACGTGCGAGCAGCGCCTGCTGACACCAAAGATGATCACCGTAACGTCGCCGAGATTCATCGGGTTCCAAGGACAGGTCGAATGCGCGGCGAGCTTCTTGCCCGAGCAACAAATCGACCGCCTGCTGTTGAAACGCGTCGACCGCTTCCATCGTTCCGCCATTATCGATGTCGCGACGAATGCGATCGAGATCGCTCAGCAACTTGCGCCGATCATGAATACGCTCTTGGCTGAGCCCGCCGGGAAACTGAAACAGCTCGGCATTCGTCGATTTGCCGGTTGAATTGCCGACCAAGTCCAGCACTGGCAGCTTCGATGCGTTGTTGCCTTGGAAAGGATCATATTGCTGGCCGAGGTAGCCGCCGAAAGCGATGTGACTAGGCGAACGATAGAACCCGATGTACTGCGGAACAGGGACGGGTTGCGGCACGCCGCCGGCCGCCGCCGCTGCTGTTTCGGCGCGATGCTTAGCGATAATCGAGGCCACAGCCGGATAGCGTTTGGCTTCAGGATTCGTGCGCGGCTCAGCTTCCGAATTGGCCGTTTGAAAGACCATGTTCGGTTCGTGATTGCTGTGCCGAGCATCGACCGAGCGAATGATGGTAAAGCGATCGAGCATCGCCGCTTGCTTCGGCAAGTGTTCGCAAATGAGTACGCCGGGCAGCTTGGTCTTGATCGTACCGAACGGTCCGCGATTGTTGAGAGGACGATCCGGTTTCGGATCCCATGTGTCGATATGGCTTGGACCACCTGTCATCCACAGCAGGATAACGCTCTTCTGCTTCGGCATCGGAGCTCCGCTGCGCGAGGCTTGATCGCGCGCGGCCAAGAGAGTCGGCAGCGATAGGCCGGCCATCCCGGCCATGCCGACCTTGAGCATGTTCCGCCGACTGCCGACCACCAACCCTTCACGCACGAGTGCGTTGTAGTCGAGAAACGCATGGGGATGCGAGTGAGCAGAACGCTGGTCAAGTGAGTTCGACCTGTCGGACATCGCATCGATCCTCGACTGAGTTAACGGTTCTCAACCGTAAGCTGCTTGACTCATGACCTCGTGACGAGGCTCTGGCCTCGTCACGCACTGGATGCGGAGGCCCAGCCTCGCGGGCGGCAGGCTGGAGCCTGCCGTGCAGCGGGTGACGAGGTGAGCCCGTCACTCGGTACGCCTCGTCACCAAGTACTACTCGTCACCAGGAGAACTGTTGGTACTTCAAACCTTGTGGCGATCAATTTGGAAAACTGATCTGCAACAGAAAATGGATCTACAACGGAACTACTGCGACTACTTGCTCAGTTTGTCATCTAAATAGCGCGACATCAATCCATATAAATGACGAGTCGTGTTGTTTCCCTCAGATATGGAATGCGAGCGGTTCGGATAGCTCATCAAGTCGAACTGCTTATTCTTTCCGATCAACGTGTTGATCAGACGCTCAGCACCTTGATAGTGACAGTTATCGTCTCCGGTCCCGTGAATGATCAATAAGTTACCCTTTAACCCGTCAGCAAAGGTAATCGGCGATCCATTCTTGTATCCTTCGGCATTGCTGTCAGGCAGTCCCATGTATCGCTCTTGATAGATGGTGTCGTACAGAAGCTGATCCGGCACCGACGCAATGGCGATCGCTGTGCCATAAACATCGGGATAACGGAAAATGGCGTTGAGACTCATACTGCCTCCTCCGCTCCACCCCCACACGGCAACTCGACCTGCATCGAGCTCCGGACGCGATCGCAGAATCACTTTCACGGCCGCAGCTTGTTCGGCAGATGCCAGAATGCCGATCTGTCGATGCACCGATTTCCGCCAAGCTCGACCGCGAGGGGACATCGTGCCGCGATTATCGATGCTGACCACCGCTTTGCCTTGCTGAGCCAACATAAAGTGCCAAAGTCCTCGCGGCCCTTGCCATGCATCGCGCACCGTCTGACCGTGCGGCTCGCCATAAACATGCACGACCAACGGAGCCTTTTGCGAAGCACCGTTCTTGTCGTCTCTCAACTGCGGATGGATCATCCAGGCATCGAGCTCAACCTCTTGATCAACCTTTACACGAAAGAACTCTGACTTGGGGAGTGGCAAAGCTGCCAAGCGTTGCTTCAATTCGCGATTGGTCGTGAACGTCTTCACCGTTCGATGATCGGGCAGCGACACGAGCTCGACGGTCGCCGGTTGCGAGAAGGTCGAGTAACTATGTACCGCGTATCGACCGTCGGGCGAGATGTTGTATGTGTGCCAACCGGATTGGTCAGCGGGAGTCAAACGCTTGTCAGGGCCGCCGTCGAGCGAAACGGTATAGAGCGCGCGACGCGTCGGATTGTCGGGCGATGCAGCAAAGTAAAGTTGCTTGGCGTTTGCAACATCGATTCCATCGACTTCGATCAAGTCATAGTTGCTCGTGGTCAGTAGCTTGCGCGAGCCGTCTTCGATGTTGACTCGGTAGGCGTGACGATAACCATCGCGTTCACTGATCCAGAGGAGTTCGCGACCTTCGACAATCCAGCGCACGGGATTCTCGTTCTCGAGCCATGCTTCATCGGTCTCGTTGAATGCTTCGCGTACCGAGCCTTGGGCGCTCTCGGCGATCCAAACACGATTGACGTTCTGCAGTCGATTGAATTGCTGCACGATCAATCGCTTGCTCTGCGGAATCCATTCGACTCGCGCCGGATAATTTTCACGTGTGTCGCCAGGAATTTGCAGCCAGGTCACCGGCGGCTCGGCATCCGACGCGGTCTCGATGTTCACTACTCCGATGCGAGCCGCAGAGTTCTTATCGCCCACCTTGGGATAGGGAAATCGAATGAGACGAGGCATCTTCTCCGTCGTGTTATCGATCATCGTGAAGACATTCACGCCACTGGTGTCGAACTGCCAAAAGGCGATCGAGCTACTATCGGGGCCCCAACGAAGGCCGTCGCGTATATCCAGTTCTTCTTCGTTGACCCAATCCGACGTGCCATTGATGATCGTCTCCGATCCATCGAATGTGACTTGGCGTACGGCGAGGGACGCTGTCGACTGCACATAGATGTTATGTTCGCGAACATAAGCGACATGCGAGCCGTCGGGTGAGAAGGCGGGGAACATCAACGTCGAGGGCTGCGCGTTGCCGCCGAGCTTGGAAAGTTTGTTGCTTCGCAGATCAAGCAACCAAACATCGCTGCGAGTGTTCCGGCGCCAAACGCGCCGGCTTTCCGTAGTGAGCAGAACGAGTTGCTCGTCGGCTGAGAAGATAAAGCCCTCGACGTTCAGCGGCTTGTCGGCTCCCGTCGGTATGAAGGCGGATGAGCCTGCGATCACCGTCCGAGCATCCGAGGCGCAGTCGACTCGCACCAACCGCTTTCCTGTGCGTCCTTTCTCTTCCGCTTCCAACAGGAAGTAAGCCGGCTCTTTGCGACTCCAGACCAGCGACGGACCTCGCTCTTCCTGCCACTGGCCGGACGCGAAGATGTTATCGACCGTCAGCGACTTTTCATCCGTCGCCGAGGCCTTCGCAGATTCCTGTGCAACCGCGGAGCCGCAGACTATGGCGATCCATGCGAAACAAACGAACGTACGAATCGATCGGTTCATGTTGAGTTAGGCTCGCAAGAACAATGCATTAAAAGACGTCGACGACACGTGGACCCAGCACGTCCCATTTCGGTTCAATACCGAGTCCGGGTGCATCGGTGGTTCGCATCATACCGTTCTCGCGACGCGGAGCTCCATGCGCCGTGCTCACTGTCACATAACTATTGAAGTCGGTGCTGGTGAAGCGATATTCCTCTGGGGTGCTGTGAGCCAAATGAGCAATGGCTGCAGTCGTTATATCGCCGCCCCAACTGTCTTCGAGCGTCATGGCGATCCCCATCGATACGCACAAATCGCGAGCTTGTTTGGTCTTTGTCAGTCCGCCGAGCTTGCTGATCTTGAGGTTTACGACGTCCATCGCCAAATCGCTCTTGCCGCGAAGCAGCATGTCGAGCGAATCGATGTTTTCATCGAGCACGAAAGGATGATCGGTCGCGCGGCGCACAGCCAGACATTCTTCGTAGGTCAAACAAGGCTGTTCGATATACACATCCAAGTCACGAACCGCGCGCACGACGCGGACTGCTTCGTGCTGCGTCCAACCGGTATTGGCATCAGCCACAAGACGCTCACCCTCTTTTAAGATGTTTCGCACGGCGCGGATGCGATCGATATCGACGTCCGGATCACCGCCGACCTTGAGCTGAAAACGAGTGTAACCGTCAGCGCGATAGCCGGCGACTTTGCGAGCCATCTCTTCGGCCGATTCCTGAGAGATGGCGCGGTACAGTCGCACACTTTCTCCGAACCGTCCACCCATCAACATCGCAGTCGGCATGCCGGCCGCTTTACCGAGAATATCCCAGCAAGCGATATCGATGCCCGACTTCACATAAGGATGGCCTTTGAGAGCAGCGTCCATGCGATGATTGAGCTTGCCCAGCTCGCGCGGATCATAACCAATCAGATGCGGCCCGAGCTCTTTCAATCCGGCTCGCACTCCATCGGCATAAGCCGGCAAGTAGAAGGGACCGAGCGGACAGACTTCGCCGTATCCGGTCAGCCCCGAATCGGTTTCCACGCCGATGATCGTACTGTCGAAGACCGTCACTCCTTTACCGCCGGACCACTTGTAAGTCCCTTCGAACAAAGGCAACTCAACACGATGAGCAAAGATGCGGGTAATTTTCATTGATGGAAAACTTGTTTCTTCGTCTTAAAAAAGGTCAGATCAAAAATCGTCCGCTCTACCAACTCATACTCCCACTCGGAGTCCTCCTCCTCATCTTCTTACTCGTACTCAGCGAAGCGGTACTCGTACTCGTACTCGGATTCAAAGAAATTCGAGTACGAGTACGAAGGGGGGAGTAGGAGGCGTAGGGCGGTTTCTTTAGTCGCGTAAGCTGGACCAAGTCCAGTGGCGGTCGCTGGTCAATTGAATATCGTCGCGATGGAAACCGAAACGAGCCACCAGATCGCGGATCTCTTCGAGCGACAGGGCGGCGCGAAGCGAGTCGTCGAACATCTGCTTGGCCAGCGGCGGGGCGTCGGCTGCATATACGTCGACCAGTCGATCGACTTCTTCGAGTGTCGCGGGTCGGCACAGATCTCGAATGAATACACGCCCTCCGGGTCGAATCAATCGGACGATCTCAGCCACTACGCGTTCCGGCTGCGGTACGTGGTGAATGAGGCTGTTCGAGATGATCGTATCGAACATTTCGTCAGCCAAATTGAGCTGCTTTGAATCGCCGTAGTGCAACTGAATCCGCTCGTCGAATCCACCCAGCGAAACGTTGTAACGAGCGATCTCCAACATGCTCGTCGCGCCGTCGGTCGCAAACACGCGACAGTTCGGCTCGCGTTTGCAGAGCTCGACAGGAATGCGAGCCGTCCCGGTTCCCATGTCGAGCACATCGGTCCCGACCAAACCGGCCGCCAAGAGATCGGTCACAAATTTGGCATTTACTTCAACATGATCCATCTCGTCATAGGCGATCGCTTCGTTCGGATCGTCCATGAGCTCCGTTTCCAGTTCCCGAGTCAGCATTCGCAGGCTCAAACCTCTTGATCAGATATATGGTCTCTCAGACACGTAGTCTCATCGTGCAGCCCAGGTCCTTGCCGATCTGGCCGAACGGCTCGGAATCGCATAGCGGGTTCGCTGCCGGAACCGAGCGTAGAAGCTCCGTTTACTTTACACGGCAGGTCTACGGCAGTTACGATACAAAGTCTTGCTAAGCATAACAGGTATGTTGCATGATTGCCCGTTTTGAGTCATGCCGAGTTTCCTGATGCGCCGGAATCTCAGCCTGCAACGTTCCAGGGCAAGCTCTTCACTCGTACTCTTTCCCGCTCCACCTCACCCAACCGCTCCCCGCCACCGCAAAGGAGTTCGCTGATGCTCGATCTAATCGGTCGTGGTTCTACCCATACATGCACCGGTGTTACGCGTCGCGATTTCCTGCAAGTCGGCAGCTTGGGGGCCATCGGCCTCGGCTTGCCCGAACTGGTCCGAGCTCGTGAAGCCGGACTCACCGATCGCAGCAAAGACAATCGCTCGTGCATCTTGATCTTCAACCTAGGTGCCCCCAGCCAGCTTGATACGTTCGACATGAAGCCGGATGCCCCGGCCGAGATCCGCGGTCCGTTCAAGCCGATCTCCACCAAAGCAGACGGCATTCAACTCTCCGAGATACTTCCTCGGCACGCAGCCATCGCCGACAAGATCGCTTTCGTTCGCTCTTGTTTTCATCGCGGTGCCGCTGTTCACGATGCAGGCTGGCAGATCATGCAGACCGGCCGGCTGTTTCAAGGGGGAATCAATACGCCTCACGTCGGGTCCGCAGTCTGGTATCTGAAAGGACCTCGCGGCGACTTGCCTCCGCATGTGGTCCTTCCCGAGACCATGGGGCGAGGCGGAGGCAATCTCCCCAACGGTCAAGCCGGCGGATTCTTAGGCAAAGCCTATGATCCTTTCTCGCTGATGGCTGACCCATCCAAAGAGAACTTCAAAGTTCCCGACCTGTTGCCTCCTGCTTCCATCCCGGCCGCGCGACTTGAACGACGTCGCAAGTTGCGTGAAGCAGTGGAAGAATCGATGACAGCGTTCGAGGCCAGCGAGAGTGCCAAGCTGATGGACGAACACTTCGAAACGGCTTATCGACTGATGACCAGCCCGCAGGCTCGCGATGCATTCGACCTTTCTAAAGAGTCGACTACCATGCGAGAGCGTTACGGCATGAATCGCTTTGGACAATGCTGCCTGCTTGCACGTCGCTTGGTAGAAGCGGGCGTACGTTTCGTCACGATCAACACGTTCCTCACAGTGTTCGATGAAATCACGTGGGACATCCACGGCAGCAAACCCTTCACGTCGATCGAAGGGATGAAGAACATCGTGGCACCGATGTACGATCAAGCTTATGCCGCGCTCATCGAAGATCTATCCGAGCGAGGACTGCTCGGTGACACGCTGGTGGTGAACTTGGCCGAGTTCGGGCGCACGCCGAAAGTGAATCCTGCCGGCGGTCGTGATCATTGGCCTCAATGCTTCACGGTCTACTTCGCAGGAGGCGGCGTCCGCGGCGGACAAGCCGTGGGAGCCAGCGACCCGATCGGCGCCGTTCCCGCAGAACGACCGGTCGAACCGCCGGAGGTGGTGGCCTCGATCTTCCATAGCTTGGGACTAAGTCCTGAAACGATTCTTCCCGGTCCGGCAGGTCGACCATTCCCGATAGTCGACTCAGGCTTCCGCGAGATCCGTGAACTCTTCTAATCACCCATCTCTTTGGATCGGTCCGGCGAAACTCTCGCACCACTATCCCCAACCACGTCACTGATAGATTTCAGTCATGCGAAAACCCACGTTCGCGTTCGCCATACTCTTCTCTGCGCTGATGGGCATCTTCGGTCTTGCTCACGGAGAAGACGATACCGCTCGTCCTCCCGAATTTACAGCGCATGTGCAGTCGATCCTGACTCGCGCCGGTTGCAACAGTGGAGCATGCCACGGTGCACTCGCAGGCAAAGGGGGCTTTCGATTGTCGCTGCGAGGCTATGACCCCGAGTCGGATCACTTCAATATCGCGAGACAAGACAGAGGTCGTCGCATCGATCCGTCTGAACCGGGGCGAAGTCTGCTGCTGACCAAACCGACAGGGCTGGTCGAACACAAAGGAGGCATCAGACTGCAAGTCGATTCCGAAGACTACCGCATCCTGGCTCGTTGGATTGCTGCAGGCGCACCCGGGGTTCAATCGACGGATGCCAAGCTGGTTTCCGTCGAAGTCAAACCTTCTCTGTTGCAATTGGAAAAACCTGCCAAGCAACAGTTGTCGGTCATCGCTCGTTATTCCGACGGACGCGAAGCCGATGTCACGCGCTGGGCGAAGTTCGCAGCCACCAATGAAGCTGTCGCCTCGGTCGACGAAAACGGATCGGTCACCGTACGAGGCAGCGGTAAAGGAGCCGTAACGGCTTGGTTTGCAAGTGTCGTCAGCATCGCATCGATCGTCGTACCGTACGAGAACAACGTCAACGAAGCGGCTTACGCAGATTTTCGTCCCGTCAACATCATTGATGAGATCCTGCTCGAAGAATGGAAGCAGCTCAAACTGGCGCCCTCCGCAGGCTGTTCCGATGAAGTCTTTTTGCGACGTGCCACCATCGATACGGTGGGACGACTGCCGACGCCCGATCAAGTTCGCGACTTTATGTCCGATACTCGGCCCGATCGGAGAGCTCGTCTCATCGATCGACTGCTCAGCAGCGAAGCTTACGTCGATTACTGGAGCTACAAATGGTCGGATCTCCTGTTGCTCAACGGTAACTTATTGAGACCCGATGCCGTTGCCGCCTTCTACAAGTGGATTCGCAAGAATGTGGAAGACAATACACCGTGGGATGAGTTCGTAAAGCAAATTGTGCTGGCTCGCGGAGACAGCATGGAGCAGGGGGCGACGAACTTTTATGCAATCCATCAAGACCCTGAAACCCTCACCGAGAACACGTGCCAAGCGTTTTTGGGACTGTCGATCGGATGTGCAAAGTGCCACAACCATCCGCTCGAAAAATGGACGAACGATCAGTATTACGGCATGGCGAATATGTACGCGCGAGTTCGCGCGAAGGGCTGGGGCGGAGATGCACGATCGGGCGACGGCAAACGTACGTTGGTCGTGCTGGACAGTGGTGATCTCATTCAACCTTCCAAAGGGAAACCGCAACCTCCTGCTGCGCTCGATGCTCCGCCGATCACGATGGACGATCCGCGCGATCGGCGCGAAGTGCTCGCCGACTGGCTGACAGCTCGTGAGAATCCGTACTTTGCACGAGCCATCGTCAATCGTGTTTGGGCTAACTTCTTCGGTATCGGTCTGGTCGAAGCCGTCGACGATCTTCGGGCCAGCAATCCGGCATCGAGCGAACGCCTTATGCAGGCCCTGACCGAGCACTTGATTGCTTCGGACTACGATCTAAAAAGTCTAATGCAGTTGATACTCAACTCGAACACTTATCGTCGCAGCGCAGAACCGAACGAGATGAACGCGGCGGACCATCGCATGTACTGTCGCCATAACCCGCGACGGTTGATGGCTGAAGTCATGCATGATGCCGTGTGCCAAGTCACCGGTGTACCGACCAAGTTCACCGAGATTGAGTACGCAGGTGCCGACAAAGTAAAAACAGCAGTCTACCCGGAAGGCACCGACGCCTTGAAGCTGACCGATGCCGCTGTGGCCAATTACTTCTTGCGGACCTTCGGACGTCATCAGCGACGGATCACCTGCGACTGCGAACGGAGCGATCAACCGACGGTCGTGCAGGTGCTGCACTTGCACAACGGGGATACGCTCAATGACAAGCTGTCCGATCCGAAGTCGATTGTCACCAAATGGGTCACCGAGGCGACACCGATCGAAGATGTGGTCGACACCGCCTACTTAGCCGCTCTGAGTCGCTCGCCCTCAGCGGAAGAACGCAAGCGCGTCGTATCGATTGCTTCCGAATCGCCGGCCGACGGAAGTGAGCGTCGCGCGGTGCTTGAAGACATTCTCTGGAGCTTGATGACCAGCCCCGAGTTTCTCTTTACTCATTGAGAGTTTTTTACACTGCTCCTGCTCAAGCGTTTTAACTCACCTCCCTAGGCGCAGCCGGGGGAGGTCGCAGACGAGGCGTTCAGCCTAGGCTGCGGGAGGGGGCCGAGCGCTACTAACCTATGTCGCTTGAAATGAAACAGGGCATCGACGAGACTGAATCTTCGTCGATGCCCTGAGTTTGTTTTTGGTCCAGCTCGATCGCACTCATATCGAGACTGCAGACGATCAGCGAGTACCGTTAGAAATTGTACTTCGTATTCTTCGGATCGAAATCCGTTTCCGTCAATCCGACGTTAAGCTGCACGTTCTGATATGTGTACTCTTCGAGCAGTTCGGGTTCGCCACCGGTCGCCGTCGGCCAACTATAGGCGGCATAGCGAATCGGAATCTGCAGTTCATCGTCGATGAAGATCTGAGCGATATGGAAATCGAAATGAGGTCGCGGTTCGGGGTGAGTTACAACCAGCACGGTACAACCGCGGCCGCTGACTTTCGCACCCTTCATGAACTGCACGGTGCACTCATCGTGACGGCGATCACGCTCGCCTTTCTCGATCAGTTTCACAACCAGATTTTCGATACCCATATCGGTGATCGGATAGCGCTGACCTTGCATAGCCAGCATACCCTTCGGATCTAAGTTCACCGTCGGTAAGAAGCGGCCTTTCATGCCACCTTCGTGAGCAGTGATATTGCCGTTGTTGCGGTTCTCGACGTAAATCACTTCACGTCCTTTGACCGCAGCCGGCTTGAGGAAGGTCATATAGACGCTGAAGGGCGATGTGACTTGCCCTTCGTTCGCCTTGCGGTTGCGAACTTTGACAAACATGAACTCGTAATCGCCCAAAGTCTGTCCGATTCGTTCACGTTTGATCATGACCGCGGTGTAGTCGACGATGTTATCGCGAATGTGCTTCAGACTATCGCGAGCGATCTGCAGGGCAGGATCGAGCGGATGGGCGGATGCAGCCTCCGTACGCGCAGCTTCTGTTTTCGAAGCGACGTACAAGGGTTCTGTTAATCGAGGTTGTTGAGCCGAAGCGACACTGCCGACTGCGACAACGCTGCCGGCCAGAGCAGATCCTACCAAGAAACGACGACGGTCAAATTGATTCATTGTTTCGCCCCTCCCTGGGTGGCGTGATGCAATTGTTGTTCCGAGTTGCCGCCACCGCCCAGCCGGCCAGATTCCTAGGTTTACGCCGGATTTGCCGGCTTTCAACTGCCGTCGATGTTGCGACCATTTTATGCATCGTCAAAACAGCCGCCCGTCGACTACGGATTTTACCGTCCGAACTTCGACAACCACGGCATTTGGGCTCAGACTGTCGACTTGGTAAACCTTGACGCGCAGCGGCAATCTCAGACCTGTCGCGACGATAGCAACTTTGCGAAGGCGAGCCTAGATGATTTTTGTCGACTTCGTAACCGAGCTGTACAGACAAAAAGACGCTGTCTGCTTCTCAATGTCAGCGGCGCAATATCAGCGACCCAGCTCCGCGCGAATCTGGTCGGGTGTCCTTCCGCCTTTGCGCATCTCATAGGCTCGCGAGACGGTCGGATGGAACATGACAACCATTCCGTAGATGCCAAGCGGAATGGCCAGCACAGAGCAATAGACTGAGAATGTGGTAAGCAATCCGAAGATCAGCGAAACGATCATCATGCCGCGGCGCAAATACCAAAAACTGGAGACGCCGGAGCTGATGCGCAAGGTCGCGGATGTAAGGAGAATCACGGCGACCACGCCGAAGTAAACCGCCATGCCGTAAAAGACCTCCACGGGAGGTTGTTGGCCTCGTGGAGGCGAGGCTTTCATAGCAGTGGTCGCAATGTAAGGAAATATAAAGGCATACATGGTGAACAAAAGACCAGCCAAACCTTCCAGCGATCCGACGACGATCTGCAGAATACCGACTACGGTAATCTGCTGAAACATGGCGTTGCTATGCCCCCCGCCTGCGATCGGGCTCGGCGAATTGTGAAAGGCCGACGGGGCGTAGGGATTGTTCGATTCGCTTCCGAAATCATTGCTCATGACTCATTCACTTTTCGCAGGCTCAGAGGTTGCCGGTTCGACGCGACGTGAATCAGTGTACTTGAGTTCTCCGACACGCAGATGCGAAAGCCTGAAAAATCAATCGCATCCCTCGCGAGTGGCCGCTCTATTTGCGATCGTCGTAGACTTCCGTCGACTCTTCTTTGAGCACCGGTGACGGACGATTGCGGCTGGTCAGTTGAGCTCGAACGATTTGAATGCCCGGCTGTGCGTGGCGAATTTCAAATCGGACAGTCTGAGTACTGCGGGCTTCCATTTGAGGCACCGCATCGAAGACGAGCTGTCCGCCTCGAACCGCGTAATGGACTCCCCCGTCTACTTTCAGCACTTCACTCCCCGCGGGCAACTGAACCGCCAAACGCACATCGCCGTCAGGCCGCATGCCGATATTGCGAATCTCAACGGTATAAGTCGTCGACGAGGAGAGCTCGATCGGATCGTTGTCGTCTTGAATGCTAAAGGCCAGCTCACCTTGCTCATCAACAGCCAGTTCGGCACGAGCATCAGCCTGCGAACTTAGATCGGCTGTCGTCTGCGCCGCGATCGATTGCACTCCGGCTTGGACCGGCAGGACCAACAACTCCACTGTGCCGGTTTGGCCGGCGGGGAGTTCCGGCAGACTCCAATACACAGCATGTTCTTGCGGTATGTATTCGCCCTTGTTGTTGGCTCCGTTAAAGTTCAATCCGGAGGGCAAGCGGACCATGATGTTGCAGTTGGTGGCCGCAGCGGAGCCGGCATTCTGAATCGCGATCTCGAACTTCGCTTGTCGATCCACGAACCGGCGAGCCGGCCCGCTGATCTGCATAGCCAGCTTCGGAGCCAGCACTTGCAATGCGACCTTTTGTTCTTGCTGTAAACCGTCTTCCGACATTCCGCGAATCATGCACTCGCCGGCACCGGGCTCCACAGCGCGAGTATCCAGTCGAATGCGTTTGCTTTCGTTGGGTGCGAGTGCGCCGAAGACAGCTTCGAGATGGGCGTCGCCGCTCTCGTGCTTGAGTTGCGAAGGAAGATCGGCTTCCAATCGCACACCTTTAGCCACTCCAGTCCCCACGTTCTTCACGTTGACTTCGATGTTATAGCTGTCACCGATCAGTACATCGGGGAGTGCCGTGTAAGTGATCTCGAGCTTGGGTGACGTCGCGATCGTACGCACGGACGCTTGAGCAGCGAAGTGCACGGTTGCGACACTACCGATTTCACCTTGAGCTTCCGGCACAATCTGAACATTGATTGTGCGTTCATCGCCGGGCCCCATTTCACCGAGCTTCCAAACCAATAGACCGTCGCCGGTAGGCTGAGTTTCAGGCATTGATTCGGCGAAAGATGTTTTGTCCGGCACACTATCGGTGACCGTCACATCATGCGCTGTCGTATTACCCGCGTTGCGAACAGTAATGACGAACGTTGCACGCTTGCCGACTTGAATTTCCTCAGGCGCACGCTTTTGAATGAGCATGATCGGATTCTGTGAACCATCCAAGTATCGATTGCCGGGCTGCTTGCTGACCAAACCTGCGACGAGCGTTGAGTCGGTCAATGCAGGTCGTGTCGAAGTCGGAAGTGCTCGCGGTCCGGCAGCGGCGCGTGGTACATCATTGCTGACTGACGGTCGCTTCGGATCATTGACCGCGGCAGTCGGCGGAAAGTTTTGATTCAATTGCTGTTGGGAAGCAGGAGGCACAACCGGCGCAGCATCCAACCATCCGTTCGTTTTGGGCGCGAGTGAGTTCGATTGCGCACCTGCCGCTGCGGCACCTGCATTCGATGGGCTCGTATTCGGCACAGGACCATTCGATCCGTTCGATCCCAACGGCGTGGGATTTCCTATCGAAACACCGGCCGGAGGCAAGCTTTGCACAGGTGGGCTTTGCGAGCTGTTAGAAGCAGCATTGTTTGACGCATTATTGAATGAGGCACCATTCAATACTGGGCCCGCCGTCGGCCGACTCGATGCCGAAGAGCTCGTAGAGTTGCCGACAGGCAAAGTAGGTAGCGACTGCGAGCTCAGCGGTGCTGGGGTGCTGTTAGTATTCGAGCCGCTGTTGTTCAAACTGGGAAGCGATGGAGCAGGTAGTCCGATGCCCGACGATGTTGAACCGGGAAAGCTGAGCACGGGCAAGTTCGGCGCAGAAAGACCGGAAGGAGCCGTACCTGAAGAAGGCATGTTTGTCGTAGGTAGATTCGGTGTCGCCTGCCCGCTTGCTTCTGCAGGTAAGAGCGCGGGCGTGGTTGCAGCGGGTGTTGCGGGCTGTGATCCCAACTGCGGCAACTCAGCATTGGCCGGCATCACCAAGGAAGAATTCGGAAGAGACGTACCTTCAACTTCGACGGCATTTCCGAAGTCTTCGGTCGGAATGGTCAGGTCCGGCAAGGATGCGACACCGGAATTCAGGCCTGTCTCTCCACCACGACGCAGCGGATTACCAGGTACCGATTCATTGTTCGCAGAAGTTGAATCGGGCCGCGCGTAAGCTGCGGTTGCGACACTTTCATTACCGCCGCGCTGCGCTGCGGCACCGGCCAAGAATGACTTTCGTCCCGATGCTTCAACCGCTCCCGCGGTCGTATTCCCATCGTCATTGGCTCGGACGAGCGGTGAGGACTCGGAGCGATTGACGGGACTCCAGGTGGGCACGAGTTCCGGCGTTTCAATGACTTCCGGTTCGGCCGCCAATTGATTCGTCGGCGGCGGCGTTTCGCGAACGCGCTCTCGCGCATCGTGCTGAGCCAAAGCGATCACCAATGCGCCTAAGACCAGCACGGCACCGACTATTGCGAAGCGCACGGTTGACTTTTTCATGAGTGGTCGACATCCATGTCGCAAACGACCCGAAGTTCTCGCCCTAACGGCCTGCCGGATCGGAAATCCTTTCCTTCACCGGCGCAGAGCATCCTCTGCCTGCGTTTCGTAGCAAATTCCTCCCCCCGATCCTAGAGCAGTTGGCCGCAATCGTCGGACTTCTCGCGTTCCGAGCAATGACTGCAATAGCCAAAGTATTTCTCGCAAGCTTCGCCTGACCCGCAAAATTAACCTCAGTCGCCATCGCGCACATGACGATCACGGAAATAAGGTTCATAGGCGGACGATTCAGGCATTCCGTCCCGTTTAGCGAGGCTCTGATTATGAGTTCCATCTCTTCCGTCTCAGGTAGTTACGGAGTCCATTCCGGCTCTACGGAACGAAGTCGCGGTCGCGGTCGCAACGGACTCGAACAGGATCTGCAACAGTTCTTGAGCGACCAAGGGGTCGACTCGACCAGCCAACAGAAGATCCTCACCGAGATTCAGCAATCGCTAAAAACAAGCGCAGCAGACGGAAATCGCCCCAGTCAATCGACTCTCAAACAGACGATCCAAAGCGTTCTTCAGAACAACGGCGTTGACGGAACGAGCTTTGTCAACCAGATCCCTGACGCGCCGCCGGGCGGTCCGCGCGGTCCCGGCGGCCCTCACGGCGCCGGTGGTCCTCAGGGTGCCGGTGGTCCTCCGCCGAAACGCGATAGCGATTCGGATGACGCCCAGTCGAACGATCTGTTCCTGAAGTTCCTGCTCAAGCAGCTTGACGAGTTGCAGAAGTCGAGCAGCTCTAGTTCGAGCTCCACGTCGAGCAATGCGATCTCTGCCTCGCAGTCCACAGCCGGCACCGACGCAACATCCACAGACCTGATCTCGATCTTGAATGAATCAAGCTCTTCATCATCCGCATCGAACAGTGGAACAAATTCCGATCTCAGCCAACTGCAGCAACGACTGAGCCAATTACTCGGTGACGGCAACTCACCCTATTCAAGCTGGGCTCAGTTGCTCGGATCACTTTCGTCGTTCGACGCACAAGCATAACGAGCGACTCTAGGCGCATCACAAAAAAATTGAAACCCGACTCGTAAATTCAGAAGTTGTGATTTTGGATGGTTTCTCGTACGCGTACTCAATGAAATGGTACTCGTACTCGATGCGTCATGATCGAGTACGATTACGAGTACCGCCTGCGGCTGAGTACGAGGTTTCAGGAAATGCGAAAAGCGTTGGTTCCGGATTTCTCGAAAAGCCCAACTTCAAAACTCGTAAGCGAGGGACCCGCATCCCTCGCTTACGCGTCGGGTTACAAATAAATCAACAAGTCCCTCGCGTTCAGACTGATACCCTTCACTCGCTGCTTAAGCCGGTGAGTAAGAGAAGCTCGACTCGGAGAACATTTCGGGCTTGCGAGTCTGAGGCGGCAGACCGGCTTCTTGCATCACGCGATCGATCGCATCTTGAGCTGCAGCGACCAGCGCATCGCGAGTCATTCCGGTCGTATTGGTGCTGTGCCCCATCGGTGTGATAGGCCCCTGATATCCGGCTTTAGCGAAGTGCGCAACAACGCGCACGTTGTTGATCACACCTTCTACGGTAGGCATCAAACGATCTCTGTTTGTAGCCTTCTTAATATCAACACTTTCGCCGATTTCAGCCAAGCGTAACGAGTAAACGCGGTCGGCGGGGATCTCCGAAATTTGATCAAAGCTTCCGCCGCCGACGTGAAAGCTCCAAGTATCCAAGACAATACCGACGTTCTTAGCCGTGCAAGCGCGGAACAAGGCCAAGAAGCCTTCGACATCGTTCACGAACTTGAATTGCTTGCCGGTGCCCGCATCGGAAGCTGCTGAGAAATACAAGGCCAAAGTCAAACCGTGCTTAGCCAGAATCGCTGCTACTTCATCGATGCGCTTGCGGACCACATTGAAGAATTCATGGTAAGGCAGACGATCTGTCGCGGGCGGAATACGCAGGAGAGCGGTCTGAGCTCCGACGCGTCCTGCGATCTCTGCTGCATCGGCCAACTGTGTTAACTTACCTGCGTATGTCGTATCGTCGTCGTCTAAATCGATCGGAGTTTCAAACCCTCCGACCTTCATCTTGTCCGCGCTGCTGATGAATCGTGCCGCTTTATCGAATGATGCGCGTTGACTGCGCTTTACCAAGTCTGCCAGATCAATCTCGATTCCCTTGAAACCGTAGGTTAGAGCGAGTTCAATCAACTCGCTCTGGCGTCCTGAAACACCGATGGCAAGGGGATTCAGATTTTTATACATGCATGTCTCCGAAATGACCGGGAACCCCCGGAGGTGTGGTGTATAGCGACGATCGGGCCGTCAGTATGCCACAACTCACTAAGTTCATCTAGGGCATTCAGGAGCGCATGAAGTCGCACATGAGCGTGTGCTGAGTGCTTGTTATTGCGGTCGATCTTGACCGAGCCAATCGCGCATATCAAGCGGCTTGGGATCCTCTTCCTTAGGCTTACCCCAACTCGAGAACCAGCCTGTCGACTTCTTGCTATCACTGCTCGATAGAGATGATGACGAAGTTGAATTACCGCCCCAGAACGAAGAGCTTGATGACTGCGTCTTCGGAGCACTCTTCGTCGCCTTGTCGTTATCAAACGGATTGACGAAATCAACCGTCTTATTCCAAGCGTTCTTGGTGGATTGAGTCATCTTATGCATCGTCGAAGGCTTCTTGGGCTTGGCCGCAGTCGACTTCTTGGACCAGTTCCACCACGAATCCGATGAACTCTTTGAAGTTGACTTGGATGAAGAGGCAGAGTCCTTGCCTGTCATCCAACCAAATTGAGCATGTGCAGATGAAGCCGACGCGACGGCGACAGCCATGGCCAACATAACTACGACAAAGCGATGAAACATAGTGTTGTCTCCCGAAACACGGCGACACATTCTGTCTGGAGGCAGTGAATGAACATACGGCTCGAATACCGGATCTGATGAGATCGAGTCCGAGGCGCGCGGGATGGTCGCAAATCGTAAGCGCACCGTCCAGATCAATTCGTTCGATACTGATCTGCCGTAGAAAGCGGAACTCTGGTAACTAAACGGACCGGCGGAAGCAATCGAAAGGCTCAGGGCCTCTCCGTTTTCTTATCCCAGCTTGCCGTAAGGAAATTCGACGCATGTCGACTCCGTCGCAAAATCTCGTCTCCGCATCAAGCAGCCGCGATGTTCTTCGCCTCTTGCGACTCAGTGGCGCAATCGCAGCCGTGCTGATCATTCACGCGCTGACTACCGAGCCCTATTCGGCAGCGCAAACCACGGCTCGTACCGTCGGCACGGCTTTGACGGCTCCAGATACAGCCGGCGAACCGAGTACGGGAGAAGATTCGATCGGCTCGCCGCAGATGATCGCTTGGCTGCAACAACTCGTGCGTGAGAATCTGCCGGAAGACTATGAAGACACGAAGAAATGGGGTCATCAAAAAGAGGTCTGGGACGGGCTCGACGTTTCGCATGACGGTCTCAAGATAAAGACCAAGCGAAAACATAAACTCGTCAACGACGGGACATGGACACGTTATAAACTGACGATGGTCGACCCCGACCGGAATTTGGTGATCCACTTCCATCGCTTGCAAGCCATGCCGGACGGTCGTATTGCCTTTGATGTCAGCGTCGACATGGTCTTGGATGTCTTCGGACGACTCAGCCAATGGGTTCGCGACGTTCAACTGATCAGCCTGAGTGCCAATGCCGATGCCCATTGCAGTATGCGCACTACCGGTACGGTAGCCGTCCGCATGAATCCGCTGAAACTCCCTCCGGACATCATCGTCCAGCCTCACGTCGATACAGCCGAAATAACGATTCACGAATTTCGAGTGCGTCGAATCAGTCAAGTCGGAGGTCCGGCCGCAAAACATTTAGGGGAAGGTCTCAAGCATGTCCTCGATGACAAATTGGAAGAGACCAACCGTAAGTTGCCCGAAAAAATAAATCGGGGCTTCGCCAAATATGAACAGAAGCTGACGTTCTCTCTGCAGGATTGGTTACGGTCTAAATTACCGCTGCCGGAACAATCATCGCCGTGAACCGAACCTGGAAGGATCGGTTGAAGGCCTATAATGCGACCAGTATTACCTTTGATTCGGCATTGATCGGTGCGAATTACCTAGAAGTCTGTGATCGAAGTGCTGCCGATCATTGCATTGATGCGACGCTGATCGCACATGGCATTCGGGATCTCATCCAAGGCCGATCCGGCGCATTCCGCTATGAGTATTCCTGTCAGCTGAATGACGATAGTCGTTTTTATTTATTGACCGCCGCACCGCTCGGTCTTCCCGTTGATACAGGCAGCCGTGAACCGAATTACGGACCGGGTTGTATCGTCGCACACATCGACATCACCGATCGCATTCACGCCGAACAAGCTCTTCGAGCGAGTGAAGCGCAACTGACTCAGTCGCAAAAGATGGAAGCGATCGGACGACTGGCGGGGGGCATTGCACACGACTTCAACAACGTGCTGACCGTTATTGCCGGATACAGCCATGCCCGACGGCGGGAAACTGTCGATTCGTACTTCGTGTTGTCAGATGGAACCTCATAATTCCGTCGGACTGCCGGCCGGCTGTTACGCCCGCTGTTCCGTCAGCGACTCAGGCACCGGCATCCGGCCGGAAATATTGAATCATCTCTTTGAGCCCTTCTTTACAACCAAACCCAACGGGGAAGGGACAGGACTCGGCCTTAGCGTCGTGCATGGCATTTTAAAGCGGCACGGCGCCGAGATCCGAATCGAGACCGAACTCGGTCACGGTACTTCCTTTCATATCTACTTTCCCGCGGCCGGGTGATGCAGTTGAGAGCGGACGGAACTATCCTAGAAACCTCTTGTAACTCTCGAGACAGGCCCGCCGCACCGAATGAATGCGGCAACGGCCCGTCGTTTCTCTGCGTACCATTTCGCGCTTGGCCGCTTCGTTTCTCGTTTCAATCATCGGGATCGTTCATGTTGTATCGCCAATCGTCGCTTCCCAAGGGCGCTTCGATGGTCAACCACTGTCTACTGACGACAGTCTCGCTCTTGACCTTCGCAGCTTCGTCACTTCACGCACAGACCGGCACACATCCGGATGAAGGCATTCAGTCGCGGCCTCCGGCAACGGTGCTCCTGCGAGGAGCTCATGTCGTTGTCGATGATTCGAGAGAGATCGAATCGGCTGATCTTCTCATTCGGGACGGAAAGATCGCCGAGATCGGACCATCCGTCTCGCCACCGCCCGAAGCGGAAGTCATCGACCTCAAAGGCAAGACAATCTATCCCGCTTTCATCGATACATACGTCGAATCGTCTGTTCCGAGATCGGAGACTCCCGATGCTCATTGGAACTCCAACATCCAAGCACAACGACGCGCCGTCGATGCATTGCCTACCGATGACAAGATCGGCGGACCGTATCGTCGAGCCGGATTCGGCGCGGTCTTGATTGCACCGAACGACGGCTTGATGAAGGGCATCAGCAGCGTGGTCAGCACCGCGCGACGTCCCGTCCCCAAAACAGTTCTGCGCAG
This sequence comes from Pirellulales bacterium, assembly GCA_046349815.1. Taxonomy (GTDB): domain Bacteria; phylum Planctomycetota; class Planctomycetia; order Pirellulales; family Pirellulaceae; genus Aureliella. The sequence goes on from JAXMBQ010000011.1 coordinate 79,151, forward strand.
CGAAGCTTTTCAACATATTCAGTTGGTGGCCGCGCGCGGTGAACGAGGTTCGTATCCGACAAGCCCCATGGGCTGTGTCGCGCTGCTGCGACAAACGCTGAGCGACGCTGAGTGGTATCAACGAGCACTGCAAGCAGTCCGTGCGGATACATCGCTTCCGACACCGGATCGCAACGCGGCACTCGAAGCACTGGCCAAGTTGATCAAAGGTGAACAGACGGCGATCATCGACGGACAGAATGAACTTTATGCATTGCGAGCCGATCGACTGGCTCGGGAGTTCTCACTGCAATCGATCATTCGCGGGTCAGGACGCGAGTACCGTCAATTGGATGCGATCGCTGCGTCCGGAAGAACATTCATCATCCCGGTCGACTTTCCTAAGCCGCCCGAAGTCGGCACACCGGAAGCACTCGCCGCCGTCTCGCAACAAAGCCTGATGCACTGGTACCTCGCGCCCGAGAATCCGGGGCGCCTCGAAGCAGCCGGCGTTCCGTTTGTGTTCACCGCTAACGGCCTTTCGAACCCTTCCGATCTCCTCGCAGGAGTTCGACAAGCGATCGAACGCGGATTGACCGAGAAAACGGCTCTGGCCGCTTTGACCACTCGACCTGCTCGCTTGCTCGAACTCGATCATGTGATCGGCTCCGTCGAGCGCGGCAAGTCAGCGAACTTCATCATCACCGACGGTCCCTTGTTCAAGAAGACCACGGCTATCGTTGAGACATGGGTTCAGGGTGAGCGCTATGCATGGAAAGATAAACCCGGCACCGACGGTACAGGCCGTTGGCAAATGAAGTTGACCGGACCCGAAGGATTACCTGCAGAGCTCGAATTGCAATGGGACGAAGGGGATCGCCCCAAGGGTCGCATCGGTCTTCCCGGTGAGATCGACAAAGCGCCGGCTAAACCCGTCGGTGGTGAGGGTCGCGGTCGCCGCAGTCCTCCCGGCGAAGAGAAGGATCCGGCTCAAACACCTGACAAACCGCTCGAGATGAAGAAGCCGGATAGCGATGTCAAACCGACGGACGATTCGGTTCCACCGAAGAAAGACGAAGAGCCGAAAGATAAACCTGCTGAGCAACCTACAGATAAACCCGCTGACAAACCTGCGGAACCGGCGGCTGACAAAGCGGACTCAAAGCCCGCCGGAGAACCGACGGCCACCAAGCCTGAAGACGCGAAGCCGACTGATGCAAAGCCTGCCGATACCAAGCCCGATGCGCCCGCCAAATCGGAAGCAGCCGTCTCCGAGCTCAAACAATTCACATTTGTCGACTTCCGAGTCCACGCACAGTTCGAACCGAAGAAATTGAAAGTCGAAGGCTCCGGCGTCGGACTCATTTCAGCCGTCGGATTGACCGCAGCAGACAACACTGCCAAGCTCGACCAAATCATCGGTCGCATCGTTTGGGCCGACGGTCGCATCAGTACGTTTACCGCATCGCGAGCCGCCAAAAAAGAAGAAGGCAAGAAGGACGATGCCGGTAAAGACAATGTCGGTAAAGACAAAGCGGCATCCGATGACGACAAGAAAGTCGCTGACAAAAAGGATGCTGACAAGAAGGACGATACGAAGAAACCCGACGGCAAGGGAGCTGAACCCAAGCTGTGCGATGTCAACTATCCGCTCGGTGCTTTCGGTGTCGACAAACTGCCGGAACAACCGGAGTGGGTCATCGTTCGCAATGCAACAATCTGGACCTGCGATGACGGCGGCATCATTGAAAACGGTGACCTGCTGGTACATCACGGCGTGATCGCTGATGTCGGCAAAGGTCTGGCTATTCCCGAGGGAGCAATGGTCATCGACGGGACCGGTAAGCATGTCAGCGCAGGCATCATTGATTGTCACTCGCACATGGCAACCGACGGCGGAGTCAACGAATCGGGACAAGCGGTCACCGCCGAAGTCCGCATCGGTGACTTCATCGATCCGAATGACATGACCATTTACCGGCAGCTCGCCGGCGGTGTCACAGCCGCCAACATCCTGCACGGTTCCGCCAATCCGATCGGCGGCCAGAATCAAGTCATCAAACTGCGCTGGGGAGCCGGCGACGAGCAGTTGAAGATGAAGGAAGCACCGGCGGGTATCAAATTCGCGCTCGGCGAGAACGTCAAGCAGAGTAACTTCACGCCGCAAGATCGAGGCAGCGTGCGTTACCCGCAATCTCGCATGGGTGTCGAACAGATCATGCGAGATCGCTTCGAAGCGGCCAAGCTGTATCGCGAAGAGTGGTCGCCCGCTGCAGCACAAAAGAAACGACTGCCGCCGCGTCGTGATCTGGAATTGGAAGCGATCGTGGAAATCCTGGAAGGCAAGCGGCGGATTCACTGCCACAGCTATCGCCAAGACGAAATCCTGACGTTCCTACGCAACATGGAATCGTTCGGTGTCACCGTCGGTTCACTGCAGCATATTCTCGAAGGTTACAAAGTCGCCGAAGCGATCGCCAAGCACGGAGCTACCGCTTCGAGCTTCTCCGACTGGTGGGCTTATAAGATTGAAGTCTGGGATGCGATTCCTCACAACGGTGCCCTCATGCATCAAGCCGGCATCGTCGTCAGCTTTAACTCAGACGATGACGAGTTAGCTCGCCATCTCAATCACGAAGCCGCCAAGGCGATGAAGTACGGCAAAGTGCCGGCTGAAGAAGCCATTAAATTCGTCACGCTCAATCCGGCTAAACAACTCCGCATCGACAAGTATGTGGGCTCGCTCGCCAAGGGCAAGCATGCGGACTTCGTGATTTGGAACGGTTCACCGCTGTCGGTGATGAGCCGCGTCGAGCAATCTTGGATCGACGGTCGCAAGTACTTCGATCGCGAGCAAGATATGGAAGCTCGTAAGGCCGCGGAGAAGTTAACTCGCGCACTGGTACAAAAGATTCTTGATTCAGGCGAAAAGCAAAGTGGAAACGGCATTGATCGCCGCGACCCGTCGTTGTGGTTTGATCGCTTCGATGCATTCTGCCATCACCATCATCACGAAGACGAAGCTGAACATGCCGCCGAGCATGAACACGCGTCGGAAGAAGCTCAAGGCGAATAGGAGACACACTCATGAAGATTGAATCCGTTCGTCACCGCCGTCGAAACTTCGTAAGGACCGTTTCCATGATTCGTCAATTCAGCCGCTCTGCACTCGCTTTGCTCTCGATGGCGGCAGTCACCGCCTGCGCATCCGCTTCGGACCAAATCCCCGGGGCACCGCAGAAGAAACCGATCGTCATCAAGAACGGTGTCCTGCACATCGTGTCAGGACCGAACGTGCGCGCAGGTGCTGTCGTCATCAAGGAAGGAAAGATCACTGAGATCGGCGAGAACGTCACGATTCCGCCGAACGCAGAAGTTATTGATGCGAAGGGGAGCCATGTCTATCCGAGCCTGATCGATGCACAGTCGAACATCGGGTTGGTGGAGATCGATTCGATTCGCGCCACGATCGATTCGAGCGAAACGGGCTCGATCAATCCGAACGTACGAGCCGCGGCCGCTTTTAATCCGGACAGTGAATTGATTCCGGTAGCTCGCGCCAACGGCGTGCTGCTGGCTGTCTCAGCACCGGAGGGCGGACTGATTTCAGGTCGCTCCGCACTGATGATGCTCGACGGTTGGACGTGGGAAGACATGACGCTCAAAGCCGACATCGGCATGCAACTCAATTGGCCTCGCGGTTTCGCCGGCTTCGGGGAAGGCCGGGAAGGTCGAGGCAATCGTGAAGGTGGTCCTGGAGCCGGAGGCGGAGGGAATGACCTCAAGGCACTCGAGGAACTCTTCACTACGGTACAACGTTATGCCGCCGGCGTCGAACAAGACACCGTTCGATTCGACTCGCGACTGAAGGCGCTCATTCCTGTGTTAAAAGGTGAACTACCGCTGACGGTATCCGCCAACAGCGCATCGCAAATCCGCTCGGCCGTAGCCTTTGCCAAAAAGTGGAAGCTGAAGATCCGCATCTACGGCGGATACGACGCGATGGATTGCAGTGAGCTGCTGATTCAAGAAAAGATTCCGGTCATCGTCGGAGGTGTCTATCGCGTCCCATCACGGCGAGATCAGCCTTATGACGATGCATACACACTGCCCGGTCGCCTGCAAAAAGCCGGAGTCAAATTCTGTATATCAAGCGCAGGGCGATTCGGAGCCACCGGCCTACGCAACTTGCCGTATAACGCGGCGACTGCGGCGGGATTCGGTTTGGAACCCGATGAAGCGCTGCGAGCCATCACTCTCTCACCTGCGGAGATTCTCGGCGTGGCCGATCGTGTCGGCAGCTTGGAACCGGGCAAAGACGCAACGCTTTTCCTGGCAGACGGGGATATCCTTGAAACGCAGACTCAGGTCACCGCGGCTTTTGTTCAAGGTCGCGTCGTAGATTTATCCAACAAGCATACACAGCTCTATAAGAAGTACAGCGAGAAGCAACAACAACTGAAAGAGTCTCGCTGATCGCAGGTCTTCACGAAACGAAAACGGCCGTCTGGAAAGTGACGGCCGTTTTTATTGCTTGCAGTGTACGTTGGAATCTTATGGATGATCACTCATCGTCTTCATCCTCTTCGTCGTCATCATCATCATCATCGATGTTCGCTGCCGAAGAGCGAGCATCGCGGTCGGAATCACGGCCGCCGGAAAGCAGCGGTTTAAAGCTGACCACTGCATCGTAGCCCCAGATGATACCGACGCAGAACGAAGCCAGAGTCGCAATCAAAGCCACGTTCGGTCGAAAGCCGTTGATCATCACCAGCGCCGTTCCTGCGACGCATCCGACGACCGAGATGGTCATCTTCATCAGCAGAGCCGTGCTGTGGCGACGACGAGCGCTGACTTGGATCGCAGATCTGGCCGATGTATTCGCCAGCTCACGCATCGCGTTGAGATCTTTGGTTTTCTCTGGGGCTGCGATTTTCGGAACGTAGCTTTGCGGATCGAACGGTGCGGTCCATGATTCGGAAACCGGACCGTCTGACTCTTCTTCAACTCGTTCCGGCGTCGCTTCCGAGCGCATCGATCGCTGCTCATTGCGAGCCGGTTCAGATGTTTGAACCGCAGGCATTTGAACTTCGGATTCGCTGACACCGCGCATACGGGCCAGCAGCCGTCGCATATAGTCTTCGACGCTTTCTTCCGACTCTTCACCGGCCTCTTCAGACGCGGCTTTGGGCGTGTTCCCTCCGGCCGCCGTTCCGATTCCGAGCGAACTCGGCGTGGCAGGCTGCATTGCAGGGAACAGAGACGAAGAAGGGGCAGGGCTGCTCGGCGTTCGTTCGCGACCGAACAAATCGCGGTTCAAGCCGGTCTGCGGTGCTTCTGCTTCGGCAACATCATTGGGATCGTCTTCCGTATCTCGGAACTGACGGCGCAACTCTTCCATGATCGAAGCGCTTGACCTGGTTCCGGAAGCTTTCTCTGCTGTAGGCGTATCCGATTCGTCTGCATCCGCTTCATGCGTGAGGGCATCAGCCCCAATCCCGATGTTCTCGGGCGAGTAAGCGTTATAGCTCGATTCGTCGTGATAGGCTTCGCTCTCGTAGTCCGAATGTTGCGCCGCAGGGAATCCATTTTGCTCGGCCGTCGCTTCCGCCGGTGCATCGAGCGATGGCGTCGAAGAGCTGTTGTATTCAGAACCTGCATACGTTGAAGCGGAATACGACGAAGCTGAATACGACGACTCTGAATATGGGGCTGGTTCCGGACTATTCGAATCAAAATCCGGCTCAGAATGATGCTCAGCCGTCTCGCGATCATACGCAGACATCGCTGACAGATGATCGAGGTCGCTTGGATCCGTGTACGGACTCTTCTCGGCAGAGTAGGTGAAATCTTCCGCGTAATTCGATCCTTCGTCGATACCCGCGCTGCCGGACAAACCCGGGGTTGCGATCGGCTCAGCGTTCAATTCAAAGTTACTATCGCTGTGGATCGGAGCATCCTGTACTTCGCTGCCGTGCGGTTGCTCCGCAGACTCTTCGCGTCGCCACCAATCGGGCAGTGAAGCAGCTTGGAATACAGGATCGGCTTCATCGTCAGAGAACGATGCAGAAGCGTTCGTCGTTTCGCTTGCGTAATCAACATCGCGGGCCGCAGACTCGCGATCATGGACGACGGCATCGGAATGCGCATATGCCGTAGGGATCTCTGCATCCGAATCGTCCGCTGTCACATAGCGTTCTGCGGCGCTATCGGTCCATTGGGGTGTTTCAACAAACCCCTGCGCCGACGCTTGAGGCTCGATCCGTTGTTCATCATAGGATCGGTACGGCGCTACAAATTGTTCTGCTTGCGGTGCCGCATATGAAGAGTCGGGGAGGGCTGAAGGCTGAGGTGACGGCGCATCGGCCATCGGGACTTCAACGACTCGAGGCAATTGAGCCAGCAGAATCGTCGGCAGCTCAGAGAGCTTCGCGTGCAACCGCTGGTCCATGCTTTCCAGCGCGGTCCGCTGCTCTTCCAACAAGCCTTCCATTCGAGCAGCACGGGTTTCGCTCGATGAGTGCTTGCCGGTCAACGAATCGATCTGCTCTTGCAGTTTCGATAATTGCGATTGCAGATTCGTGCGCCATTCTGCTTCGACCGCTTGTTCAACATGCGGAGCGTCACGATGCTGCTTCAAATCGTCGACGATCTTAAGCGTCTCTTGTTGCAGGCGAACGATGTCCGCTTGCCATTCGCGTTGCCATTCGGACGGCAGTTTCGCTTGCTCGGCCGAGGCTCGATTCTCTTCCGTCACCAATCGTTCCAGCACGGCAATTTGCGACAGGATGTCGTTGACGCGCTCGTTGACCAGTTCCAAACGCGTTCCTTGGCCGGCGACGCTTTGCTGCAGTCGCTGCTGCGAATCAATCCACTTTTCCAAATCGCTGTTTTGAAGCGGAGCGGCCGTCAAGTCATTCGCGGCGAGTTGCTTGGCCTTGTCGGCTTCCGTCTTCGTTTCGTTCTTGTTCTTACGATCGAGAACTCGCTTGCGCAGCGCTCTCTGAACTTGTTCGATCGGTTCAGAAAGTGCGTCGATCTTGGCTTGCAGCGGACCGACGACGCTTTGCAAGGCTTCGTCTAACCAAGCCGGACGCGCGCCGGTGTCCATTGCGTTACTCGATACTACAGGCGAGGCAACGGTTTCGGCAACAATCTTCGTATCGGACTGCATTGCGGCCGACTTCGTCGATGCTTCTGTCGACGTATGAGCATGTTGTTCCGATTCACTGCGACGTTGTTTTTCCATCGCACGTACCAGCGCGAACTTCAATCGCGGCGGCTCGATCGATTCGGATTCCTCACGATCAGTGGAGATCACACTGACCGGCAGCGCCGACTCGATGGGCAGCGCAGGTTTCTGCGGTCGTTCGTATTCGAAGCGATGGCCGGCCAATTCAAACGCGAGCGAGTCCTCATCGTTCTTCATGATGAACTCGGCGACCGGTGAACCGGCTCGGGTGAGTCCGTCAGCCAGCGCGCGGAGGAAGATCTGCTTGCCGCCGATGACCATCAGCGCATGATGCTCGGCGATTCCCGGAAGGTAACATCGGACGGTACAAGTGCTACCGGCTCCGATGATGCACTTCGAATGGGTCAGCTCCCAAGCCTGCAATCGTCGACCGAGAGTATCGCGCAGCACCAATCGCCCCAACGACGGTAGAACAGTCGTTGCGGGGAGGTCGGTGGTAAAGCTGGTTACGCGTGTGAGATTCATGCCGGAGACCACTTCAAGGACCGAACGTTCTGGGATCGCTCCGAGGGTTGGAACGATCGGTAGGTACTTCGGATTGCCGCTTGGTCGTTGCTGCTTGCGAGCAATTCCAAGCATTACGGAACACACCGATCTCGATCAGGTCAGGAGATAGGCCATGCCTGACGGGAAGAGCGAGAAATGGCATTCTCTGCCGATATCGACTTGGCCCCCGTCCCCGATTCCCGCTTTTTCGCTGAAGTTCCCGAGATGCTCGCCACAAAACGGCCGGCGTGCGGGACGCGCGGATCGTATCGGCGAGTCGTACGGGATTGCAGCTTTATGGAGCAATTTCGCTCAAGCTGTTAAGATGCCGCGTCCTTTCGAAACCGGTGCACACGATCATCCGGTAATCGACTCAGCCCCAGTTTGACGACCGCCGGTCGCAGCTTCATCGCGCGCGACTTTGCCGAGCAACATGACTTTGCGAGTTCAGTGAACTTTTATGGCTTTACGACAGATCGAACTGAAGATTGATGACTCGCCGCTGCCGAGCGAAGTCGAGCAGTGGCTCGCGCGCGGACGAGCTCGTATCGAACAGTTCTGGGACCAGTTCAAGCAGAAGCCGCTGGCTCAATACATCGAATGCGATTTCGACTATGTGGCCCGAGCACTGCGAGCCTGCACCGAACAAAACTTGGTCGACGGTCGGTTGTTCTGTGAATGGGGATGCGGCTTCGGGATCGTAGCCGGGATCGCATCGCTGATGGGTCTCGATGCAGTCGGCATCGAGGCCGAAGAGTTTCTTTGCCAAGAGGCTCGGAAACTGTTCGCGGCCGGAGGTGTCTCCGGAGAAATCTGGCACGGCAACTTTCTACCGCGCGGTGCTCGCGAGCTGGCTGAAGATGAAGACCCGTTGGTTAGTCTCACGCATACGCTGCCGTCGGCCTATGCTGAACACGATGTGCTGCTCAGCGATTTCGCGCTGATATTCATTTATCCGTGGCCGGGTGAAGAACATTTCATGCGAGCCGTCTTCGATCGCTTCGCACGACCCGGAGCTCTGATGCTGCAGTTCCGCGGACCGTACCACGTCGAACTCTATCGCAAGGCTGCCGGCGGTCCTCAGTCACCCCATCGCTGACGGTCTTATTGATCTAATTCAAGCGGAACGGCGCAAGCCGTCCGGTTCTTCACAAGCGACAGTGCTTCACCGGACGGCTTGCACCGTTCCGCTTTGAACTAAATCTATAACCGCTGAAGAGCAGGGGAGTTGTTCATGGCAACTCCCTCACCCAGTAAACATGTCAGCGGCAAAACGATGCGACGATGACTATTCGTCGCGCAGAGCGATCAAGATGCGCACGACGTACCACAACAGTAGTGCAACGGAAGAGAATAGCGCCAGCGAAGCGGCCACGTGTTGATCGGTTCGATAGTGATGCAAAACGTTCGATGTGTCGTAGAGGATATAGCCTGCGGCCATCACGACCATGGCTACTGAGAACCAAAGGCCGAGTGAAAAGCCGAAGATGAATCCGCAAAACACAGCACCGGTCGCGGCCAAGCCTGCGATCCAGAGCAATCTTCCCATCCACGAGAAATCAGCTCGTGACATGAACGTCATGGCAGTCAATCCACCGAACACGAGCGCTGTAATGATTCCCGCGTTCATCGGAATCTTTTCATCGATGTTGAAAGCGATCGCCATCAACGGCAGAAAGATGGCGGCTTCAGCAACGACGTACAAGCTCAGACCCGCGTATTGCAACGCCGGACTACTGCCGGAATCAGCCCAGTAGCGAGCCAACCAACTTACCGCCATAAAGCCGAAAATGAAGATTAGTCCCGCCCAGGGCCCGATCTTCATCAACGTGTCCGCAATCGCAGGCAACGGAAACATTTGGACCAGGAGGGTTTCGAGCAATACGAACGCGATCACCGCTCCGCCTAGATGCAGATAGGTGCGTCGAATAAACGCGGATCGTTCGGACACTTCCGCCAAAGCCGCAACGCGGTAGTCGGATGACGTCGAATACGGATTACCGAAGTCCATCAAATGCCTCTTGGAGAAATGGTTGTTAATCGGAACGGATGAATGGGGACAGCTCTGGAACCTACATTCACAGGACCGGCCGGACCCTTATTTTGGTGGGCCACAATCAACCAGTCAATGAACGAAAGCCCATTCGGCCGCCTTTTGAGGCGCTCGATCTCTCTATAGCGGCGTCAAAATAAACAACACCTCTTCAAACTCTGATCGGAGGTCAACGCAAGCTTCGGGCGGGGCGGTTTGACAGTGGTAAACCCGTCTTTAGAATGGAAGGTGTTCACTAATTGCCGACATCCAGTTCCGGCGGTACTCTCGCGTTGAGGGGGACCGGCCTGCTTTCGCTGATTGTCGGCATCGGTTCGCGGACTCTCCGCAGGCCGATTGGCTGTGTGTGCTAAGGCGTTATGCGATGTTTGGATTGGGGACTACCGAACTTTTGATTTTCATGGTGGTCGTTCTGCTGGTTTTCGGCAGTGCCCGACTACCGAGTTTGATGCGCAATCTGGGACGTAGTGCCACTGAGTTCAAGAAGGGAATGCGAGAAGAAGTCGAAGAACCTCGGCAAAAACTGGAAGACGGTTCGCGGGAGTAAACCTCTCGTTGAGACTCTCCGCCTGCCGATAGCCACCCTGGGATTCCTGGTTATCTGGTATATCTGAGTGACAGCAAATGCTGTTTTTCAGCGTATTCCAGCCGATAGTGAATCGCAGGGAAGGGTCGAACGGTAAGAAGTTGGTTCCAGCTTTCGTTTCCGGTTTCCGAACCGGAAACACCTTTTGGTTTGATTTCTTCAGTTCAGCGCCGCAGCGAGCTCCTCCCATGTTCGGTCTTGGCTACACGGAAATGCTGATGTTCGGCGTGATTGCGCTGATGCTTTTCGGGAGTAAACTTCCGGAAGTGGCTCGCAATCTCGGCGGAACATACCGCGAGTTACGAAAGAATTTGAACGATTTTCAGCGTGAGTTTCAGGACTGGGACAAGCCCGATCCGCGGTCGACTCCCAAACCTGCCTACACTCCCGAAACGGAAAAAGTGGAAGCGGCGGCTCCGAAGTTCACTCCGCCGCCGGCCCCTGAGGGCAACCCTGTGGAAGAGTGACCATCACGGATGGAGCGTGGATCGGGCACTGCGTCCGATAACCGGCAGGCATTATGAACTTCTTGCACCTGTCCATGCTCGCCGGTCTCGCCGCGATGGTCATCCCCGTCGCGCTGCATCTTCTTTCAAGACGCCAACCCAAACCGGTCACGTTTCCCGCTCTCCGGTTCGTCAAACACACCGTTCTGCAACAGCGCAGTAGTTGGCAACTGCGCCACTTCCTGCTGCTGCTTCTACGAGTCGCGATCTTCGGCGCACTGGCTCTGGCGCTGGCTCGACCTCGCGTTCACTCGGCCATGTTGGGAACAGCCGTCGGCGTGACTATCGTCGCTGCCTTCGCAGTCTTCGCTTCGGTCGTCACTCTGACTGCGATCGTCACACGTCGCGGCACATCGGTATGGATTCCGTCCCTGGCGATCAGCATCGCACTGTGGGTGGCTTTCGCGCTTTGGGCATCCGTCTCTGTTATGCAAGGCCCGGTGGTTCCCAGCTCCGACCAATCCGCTCCCGTTGCCGCCGTGCTTATCGTCGATACCGGTCCTTCGATGGAGTATCGCAGCGACAATGCACAGCGCATTGCCGCAGCCAAAGAGATGGCCGGCTGGATACTCGGAAAGCTTCCGATCGATAGCCGCGTCGGAATTCTTTCAGCCGCACCCATGGCCGGTCTGTCGCTCGACCCAGCCACGGCAAAAGGCCAAATCGATGTCCTGCAGAACCAATCCGCACATGTGGATCTCGTCAGTCGCATACAAACAGCGATCGAATTGGTGCGAGCGGCCGACCTGCAGCGCAAAGAAGTCTATGTGCTCACCGACATGATGAGTTCGTCGTGGCAAGGCGATGCTCCGAAGCTGGCGGAGAGTTTGAAAGAGCATCCCGGCGAAGTACTTATTCAGATCATTGATGTAGGGGTCGATGCGCCGATCAATTATCAACTCGGCGATTTGAAATCGGACCTGCACAACTTACCGGTAGGCTCGGAAGCTGAATGGCAGGTCACGGTCGAGCGAACACCGACAACACCAGGCAGCATGGTGGACGTCGAATTGCTGCACGAAGACATCGACCCCAAGCTGCCGGTGATTCGCGACGGTAATCTTGAAACGCCGAACGCGCGTGTTGTGGACCGCAAACAAGTCGACCTCACGCGCGACACGTCCGCACTCATATCACTCAAATCACCTCTGGAATCGGACGGGAATCACAACTTTATCTTCCGATTGAAAACCGCTGATCCGCTCGAATCGGACAACACGCGCACAGCAGTCGTGGCCGTTCAAGCACAACAGTCGACATTGATCGTGGCTGATAACGCCGATGCAGGTCGCTTGATGCGATTGATCGTGAATCCTACCGACTCTGCAGCGGGTGGTAGTAACGATGGTACGTCTGTGACTCAGCAAGTTCGGTTCGCGCAGTTATCACAAGTTCCGCTCGAACGGTTCAAAGTCATTTGTCTTGTCGATCCGCCGCCCCTTTCGCCCGGTGTCACGGCGGCCCTCGAACAGCATGTCAATCAAGGAGGCGGTTTGCTGCTGACACTCGGTCCTTCGCTCGGCACACCCGAAGATGCAGCCAAGTCCGCGTTCGCCAAACTCTTGCCGGGCTCACCGGCCCGTATCGGTCGCAAACCGGTGTCGGATCGCAGTACGTTTCTCAACAGTTCGTCTGCGGTTCATCCACTGTTCCATGTCTTCGGCCCTGTCGCCTCCGATGTCCCATGGAATCGCTTTCCCATTTTCAAACACTGGGAATTGGATGCACTCGCCGCCGACGCTCAAGTGTTGATGAGCACCAGTGATCGAAGCGTTGCATCGGTGATATTACAACATCGAGGAAGCGGACAGATTCTCACGGTCACCACTCCGATTCCCGCGGTCAGCGAAGCCGGCCAACCGGCATGGAACGAATTAACAGCGGGCTCTGATCCGTGGCCTGCTTTCGGTCTAATGCTCGGCGCTGTACGTGTACTCAGCGAGCAAAGCGGAGCGCGTTACAACTATGCGGTCGGTGAATCAGCATCACTACCGAACGATAGTAAGATTTATCCATCGACGTATGATCTCTTCACTCCAACCGGTCGAACGCGACGTGTTCAAGCGAATGACGGTCTGTTGAACGTCGGAATGTTGGAACAAGCGGGACTGTATCGCATGCGAGGTTCACAAGGAGGTCTGATCGCGCGTTCAGTCAGCGCGATGACTCCCGCTGAAGATACGCAGTTGGTACGACTCGATCCCGCGCGACTCGATGTTTTACTCGGGACCGGCAACTACAAACGAGCTCGCAACAAATCCGAGATCGAGAGCAGTGTAGGTCAAGCTCGATACGGCCGTGAACTCTTTCCGTTGATGATGCTGGTGACCGCTTGCCTCTTCTTAGCTGAGCAAGCCATGTCCAATCGCTTCTACTCACTGCGTCTTTCATCAACTGGACGAGCCGCATGAACGAGTGGAGTTTGGAACCCGTATTCGGTTGGCTCGCCGTCCTGCCTCTGGCTCTCGTCATGCTGGCAGGCCTGTGGTTGACCCTTTCGATCCAAGGATTGTCCAAGCTGCAGCGCGCCGTTTTGACTGCTCTGCGATTAATCGCTGCCGCGCTGCTGATGCTCGGCTGGCTGCGCCCCGGTCTGATTCGTTCCGTCGAACGCGAAACAGAGTCGGTGATCGCGGTCCTGTTTGATGATTCGGAAAGTATGACGATGCCGTCCGGCAGCGGTGAACTCTCGCGAAGAGATGTCAGCCGCAATGCATGGATGACGATTGAAAAAGAAGCCGCGCGCGACTTCGGCAAAACACGCTTCGTTCCCTTTTTCTTTGATCGAACACTCCATCCGTCCGTTACCTCGGCAACGACTGCAACCAGCGGCCCGTCGCCCACAACGTCGCGGTTTGCGGAAAAGCCGACTGGCAAAGCGACCGATTTGGGAGCAGCGCTGGCGGAGTTACAGCGCACACAACAGGAACCGCCGCTGCGCGGGGCCATCTTAGTTTCTGACGGCGTACAGACGGTCATCCCCGCAACAACCGATCCGACACTTGTCGCTAAACAAATGTCGCAACTCGACCAACCAGTCATCGTGCTCGGCGTCGGCCCTCGTTCCGAATCCTCGCGCATGCGAGACTTAGCAGTGGAAGGAGTCCCCGAGCAATTGACTGCCTTTGAAAAGAATCGTCTCAGTGTTCCGGCCGTCGTTCGAGCTCGCGGCCTACAAAACACTCCCATCACTTTGAAGATGACACTGCGCAGCAGCGGTCGTCCCGATATCGCGCTTAAGCCGACTGAACTGAACGCGGCGACTGCGGATCAGGTACTGCCGGTCGTTCTTGAGATCGAGGCTCCGCAAAGCGGTGAGTACTTACTGGAAGTCACGGCTCAGTCCGAGGCGCGCGAACAAGTGTTGACCAACAACACATCGATCTCATTCTTGACCGTTCGAGCCGGCGGTTCGCGCGTGCTGTACATCGAAGGCCAACCGCGTCACGAATTCACGTTCTTGAAACGATCGATCAATTCGTCGCTCGATTTCCAAGTGGAATATCTCTGGATACAAGAGCTGACACGATCTTCCTGGCCTCGCAATCTATCCGCCGAATACGACTTCAATCAATTTGATGCCTTCATACTCGGTGATCTCGATTCATCAGCGTTATCGAAAGAATCTTGGGAAGCCATCCGACGTCGAGTCGACTTCGGCGCAGGACTACTGATCCTCGGCGGCTTTCACAGCTACGATGCCGGCGGATATGGAAATAGCCCGATGTCGCCGGTCTTTCCAGTCGTGCTCTCCGGCGGCGCCAAGCAGAAGTTCGGATCGCCTCCCGATCCCGCGTTTCATATCTCCAGCCCGATCAAGTTCCTTCCGGCTGAGAACGCTCCGCATCCGATTACACGTTTGGCACCCGAACCCGAAAACACGGAGATTTGGAAATCGCTCAAGCCCCTGCGAAGTGTGAACAAGATCAAACCGAAAGTTGCACCAGGCGTCCAAACCATCGCAGAAGGTCCTGATCATCAACCGCTGCTGATCACCGGCGAGTTCGGACGAGGACGAGTGCTGGCCTTTGCAGGCGATTCGACTTTCCAATGGTGGATGCAAGGCCAACAGATACGACACAAACAATTCTGGCGTCAGTGCATGTTGTGGATGCTAGGACGCGATTCCTTGCAAGAAGGGTTTCGACTCATCCTTGATCGCCGACGATTGATGCTGGACGAAGAAGAGAACGTCCTCGTCGAATGGGTCGGCGGCTCGCAGAATAAACCGATGCCTGAGAACATCACGTTTGAATTGTCTCGCGATGGAAAATCGATCGTACAGCTCGATAGCCTAGGTGCCGGAGAGAACAAGCGTCGAGTTCCGCTGAAGAACCTTCACGAAGCCGGCCTATATCGTTTGCAGCTCAAGGCTGTCGGCAGTGACAATACGATGTATAGCACCGATGTCGCCTTCGTCGTGCGCGACGAATCGCGCGAGCTGCAAAACCCATTGGCTGATTGGCAACAGTTGCAGAACATCGCCGCAGCGGCCGAACCGGCCGGCGGTCGCTTGATCACCATCGACGATATTCCGGACACGATGAAATGGCTGCGCGAGCGGCAAGCCGAATCGCGCGTGACCACGGTGGAAAAGCGACGGCTCGGCGACGGCACTTGGGACGCTTGGCTCTACTTCATCAGCTTCTGCGGCATCATGACCTTCGAATGGATGCTGCGCAAGCGTTGGCAGTTGCCTTAACCGGCAAATGCCGCTCTCGATCGAAACCTCTACATCGGAACGCTCATTGGGCCGGTTTCGTCGGACCCAACGGTCCGTCGATGATCTCTTTCTGCCACTGTTGAATCGACGCGAGATTCGGTTCCGCAGGTTGATAACCGAAATCCTTGCCGGTGGCACGCATCAGGTGATGAATAGCCAACACACGATCGATCAGTGAGTTGCTTTCGAGCGCCGCAACCAGTTTGCTCGCGCCCCCGCTCTTTAAGTCGCCTTGCGAATAGTCGAGCAACATAGCGCGCCGCAGTTCGCTCTTGTCGGGCTCGCGAGCACACAGCGCATTGATCGCAAGATCAGCTTCGTTCGGCTGCGCAGCGAGTACTTGCCGCACTAAATCGATGACCATAGTCCAGTGACTGCGAGCTCGCGGATCGTTGATCACGTTCTTCTCGGCCGCAGCCCAGTTCCAATCGCCGAGCATCGCGGCCGTCATCGCAGCCATCGCCGCGGTTTCCGGACGACGACCGGCAGCCGACTCGAGCAAAACTTTCGAAACAGTTGCGTCCGCATTCAATCGTTTGTTGATATCCTCGGCGGCCTGCAAATCGATCGGCCGCTCACTGTCCACCGATGACCAAGCGGGAGGTGAAGTCATGTCAGAAAAGGATCGCAGTGCAGGCTCGACGACTAATGTCTTACCGGCAATCACGGTAGTCGGCGTAGAAGCACCGGGGACGTCGCTGCACAGCAACGTTCCTTCGACGGATGTAATCGTCATGATCGGCCATACCGATTGAGGATCGATCAGCGAGCCTCTCCCGCTATTCACTCGGATCATTTCGACTGCGACCGCTGCGCCGGCAGCAAGGCTCAAATCACACACCCCCGCTGCTGTAATCAATCTCAGTTGTTGAGGCGCCGTCGTTTGAATCATTGCACGACCGAACAGAAGCTGCACTTCCAAGCGATCTTGCTCTCCTTTGCTCATCGACATGATGGTCGGACCGCAGACTTGCCACCCTGCGCCCCCTGACAAAGTGAACATAGGACGAGATGCGGGTGGAATAACCAAGCGCTCACCCGCAACGATTCCCGCACCGCTCGACAGTCGCTGAGCAACTCCTTCTGCAGCCTTGCGAAGAACAATAGCGCGCGCGGCTGCATCATCTGCCGGCTGCCACGCAGCCACTAAACGATCCTGACTTGGAGAGTTTGCGACGGAAGGCGTCACCGCCGAACTGGATTCCGCTGGAATCGTCGCCGCGGTCTTGGTCTTCAAATCGCCGGCATTCCCTTTCGACTCAGACATGCTCCCCGATGATTCACTCGTTGCTCGAACGTCACGGTCGTTCATGTTACCTTCGGGTCGAACCGATCCTTCGGCAACACCACCGGCAGCGCCGCCGACATTGCTTGTTCGCTCCGCATCGGTATCACTGCTTGCCGCAACGTTTGAATGGGCAGTAGTCGATTCGCTTTGCTCACTTTTGTCTTTCGGCTTGCCGGCCAGCAGTTGCTTCACGGAATCCAATGAACCGATCGAAGCCCATGTCAGAGCAAGCAGCAGACCGACCAGCAATGTCATGACCGCAACACTGCGCCAACCGTCGCCGCTGCGTCCCTTCAAGTACTCGGGGACTTCGTGAGCGAGCTGCGCACCTTCCAGATCCAGACCGGTAGTACGAATCGAATCTCCGCCCGAAGCCATCATCGGAGCTTCGATAGGCAGAGCCTTGACCATGACCGCTTTCGATTCCTCGCCGCGCTCCGCGCTGCTTGATACCGGAGCAGACTCTGCTTTCCGCGAAGAGTCCTTAGCATGCGCAGGATCGCTGCGCATCATGGCGTCATCGACTCGCCAAGCACCACCGGTTGTTATCACTCCATCATGCTGGGATCGCACCGCAGGCAATTCATCGGCTGACATGGAACGCTGAGCCAAGAGGCGATCACGTTCAGCCGGATCTGCCAAACGCAATACGCGGTCTCGCAACTGGGCAGGCACTTCGACTGCCGTCAGCATCGCAGTGGTAAGAAGGTTGTGGCATTGAGCCAACTCGGACAACTGCGAATCGGACTCGAGACAAATACGCTCGAGCTCCGGCACTTGATCTTTGCGAAGCGTATCGTCCAGATACTCAGCAATCGAATTGGCATCCGATCCTAGTCCCTTTCCGTCGACCGGCGGAGCCAAAATCTGTTTGCGAGCGGCCAACTCATCGATCCGCTTGACCAACTTGCCCGCCGTGGGACTCTGCTGAACACGACGGTGCATGTCATCCATCTCAGCAGGATTGAGGACGCGATCACGATACGCCAACAAGGTTCGAAGGGTCAGACGCATTCTCAGGTGTCCGATGGTGTTCAGCGAATTCAATCCGCCGTTCGGCGGCTCAATTCATTAGTGACACCGACATTCTGGTTCCGTAGCCCAATCCCGAAAAAACATCGAAAGAATCAGCCGAGCGTAATTCCCATCGCCGTCATTACAAAAAGATATACCCTTCTTCGCCGTGTTGGGTGACGTCCAGTCCCTGTCTTTCCATGGTGGAATTGACTCGCAAGCCGATCGTCATATCGATGGCTTTCAAGATGAGAAAAGTCGAAGTGGCGACAAAAACCCACGTGATCGCCACGGCGGTGAGTTGCCCGACGAGCATGAATAAGTTGCCTTCGATGGCTCCCAGCGGCTTGCCCTCCGCGATATTCCAAGCGGCTCGCGTGGCGAACACGCCGGTCAGCAGACCGCCGATCGTCCCTCCGATTCCATGGATGCCGAATGCGTCCAGCGCATCGTCATAGCCGAAGGCTGACTTGAGCTTTGAACAGGCCATGTAACAGACCCATCCCGCGATAACACCCATGATCATCGCGGACAAAGGTCCTACATGACCTGCGGCCGGAGTGATGCAGACTAAACCCGCCACCGCTCCGCTGCTCGCACCGAGTACAGTAGGCTTGCGACGCTTGATCCATTCGATAAAAGCCCAAGTCGAAGCGCCTGCCGCTGCGCACAAATGAGTCATTACGAAAGCACTCGCTGCGATCCCGTCGGCTCGCAAAGCACTTCCGGCATTGAAACCGAACCATCCGAACCAGAGCATCGATGCGCCGAGCGATGTATAGGTCAAGTTATGCGGCGGCATCGGTTCGTGCCGATGCCCGAGTCTCGGTCCCACCATATAAGCGGCAACCAGTGCCGCCACTCCGGAACTGATGTGCACGACGGTCCCGCCCGCGAAATCGAGCGATCCGCCGGCCAGTCCCTTCGGTCCGAAAGCCAACAACCCGCCGTCCCAAACCCAGTGTGCCAGCGGACAATAAACCAACGTTCCCCAGGCCACTGAGAAAACGACCATCGCAGTGAAACGCATGCGTTCGGCAAACGCACCGCACATGATGGCCGGTGTGATGACGAAGAACATCCCTTGGAACAGCATATGCGTCAGCTTCGGCAATACATCGTCATGCATCGGCGTCATCGGCTTGCCGGCCGAATAGTCCCAGTACCTGGCAACGCCGCGCAGCAATAGGTGGTCTCCGTTCCCCAGCAACAAACCTTCGCCGCCGAAGGCCAATGAATATCCGACCAACGCCCACCAGACCGTCATCACTCCCATCAGCGTAATGCACTGCATGATCACGCTCAGCACGTTCTTCTTGCGCACCAGTCCGCCGTAAAACATGGCGAGTCCCGGCGCCGTCATGAAGAGGACCAGCGCCGAGCAGATCATCAACCACGCGTTGTGCACGGCTGAGCCGGCAGATTGCAAGCTCTCGTCTGTCGCCCCGACGATGGTCCCAACTTGGCTCAACGTTGGATCAGCCGAGGACGAAATGCTCGGCGGCTCGACGGCTATGGCCGCATCGCCGCTGATGATGTTGCTTGCGAGTAAAACGAAGAAACATCCGAACCAGATGTTCGGATGAACATGACGAAACCACTGCATAAAGGCACCTGCACTGCGCCGTAACTCAAACTCATACCGAAGTGAGTTCCGCGAACCGCGAACTCACCCCTACCCGAAGAGAAGTTTACCCGCGCGGATGCTCCGGCCACAGACCGTATGGCAGAGGTAGCTAACGCGAGCGTAAGCACGAAGTCATACGGCATCCCTTGAGCGTAATGGCGAAGCCATACGGCCCGGGCAGCTAACCATCTTCGCGCGAACCATCCGGGCTCGACGCAGGAACGGACGTTGATGCGGTGATGGATTAGGACCAGCAAACCGGTTGGCAGTTCCAACTCGTGGGGCTCAACTTGGAACGTTGAGCTACATCGCGTTGAACTACCGCGTGTTTTGCTACCACCGGTCGGCTTAGATCAAACCGCCGTATGTTCGATGCAGCAGATCACGAACAGCAGATGTTACGGTCTGCAAAGAGAACGGCTTGGAGAGCACGGCGGAGCCGGCGAGGACGAGGGCTTGTTGCTGAATGTGCTGATCGAGCTCTGCGGTCATCAACAGGCAGGGAAGCCGAGGTAGATCCAAACGGCGCATTTCCTGCAAGCAGCTCGATGCCCGTCAGACGCGGCATATGCACATCCATTAAAGCGACATGCAACGTGCGGCGCACACGCACCAATTCCAACGCTTCCTGGCCGTCCGCGGCCAACATAGTACGAAAGCCGCGGCGCTCGAAAGCTTCGGATAGCGCGGAACGAAAATCGGCGTCGTCGTCCGCAATCAGAATTTCCGGCTCGTTCAATTGCACCCTGACCACTCCTTCATCGACTGCCTTTTTTGCATATCGATTGCGAAAACTGGGCTTGGTTTTCGTCCTTTTGCTGCACGCTGCATTATGCGTACCGAACGCGTTCACGCCAAGATAACCTGGGTAATAGGCTCCCTGTTACGCGGTGGCGGATTTGCGCCGCCGAGACGATCGGGTCTGGCGTTTTCCGTGTAATCCGATCATCTTAACGTTACATTGAGCATTTCCAACGATACATCGCGGTTAAGAAAAACCTTTCGTTTTCCTCTCGAACTTGTCAAAAACAGCCCGGATTACGCCCCGTTCCGCTGCCGTTTCGTCCTTCGATGCTCGGACGCGGCCGTAGTTCCTGCCGCGCCTACTCCGGAATTCTCCGAACCCCAGAATTCTCACTCAGTGGCATTCTCAATCCATGGCACAGCAGTCGCGAATCGGCCCCTTGGCACTGGAAGCTCCGCTGGGCCCTCGCACCATAGCGGGGCAGGTGTTCCGAGCGATCCACGTCGAGCAACGTAAGCTGCTTGCCGTTCGCGTCTTCCCGGTGCCGCTGGGGATGACGCCCGAAAGCCGCCATGCGTTTGCACAGCAGATCGAACAGCTCAAACAGCTTCGCCATGACGGAATCGTGCGATGTTACGGCGGAGGCTTCGATGCTCGTAACGCGTATTTGGTTTATCAGTTGATCGACGGTGAATCGCTCGAGACGGCATTGGCACGCCGCGGTCGTTACGCTTGGGAAACCGCTTTTGAATACGCTCAACGATTGTCCGACACGCTGCAGATTGCGCACGTCACCGGTTGGGTACACGGACGCATTCGTCCTGACAAGTTGCTGATCGAGCGAGAAACGGACGCAATCCGCATCAACGACTTTCGACGCGAGGCCATTGCTTCGGCACTCGGTAACCAACCGCCGCAACTCAAAGACATGCCCTTCATGGCACCGGAACAATTCGAGCCGAACTTTGTGCCGAACGAGAAGTGCGACCTCTACGCTATCGGCGCGATCCTCTACACGATGCTCGTCGGCGAACCGCCGTTCTCGGCTGATTCTCCGAATGAACTGCTGCCGATCATCCTCACACAACCCGCGCCGAGCGTGCAGTCAAAGGTCTATGACTGTCCGATCTGGTTGAGCGCCGTGATCGATCAACTTCTTTCGAAAGATCCGCGCAGTCGCCCGTACAGCGCCGCAGCCGTTCAGCTCGCTTTCAAAGAAGCACAACGGCGACAAGAGCAGGGCGTAGGCGTTCTGCAGCATGCGGCAGCAGGCTTCAGTCCGTTGAAGCTGAATGCGGATCGCGATGAAGCGGAGAAGATCCTCGGGATCAAACCGAAAAAGGTTCGCAAAGAAAGCGAGTCCAGTTTTTGGGAGCGACCACTGTTTCTCGTGCCGCTGTTGCTGCTGTGCATTTCGATCGTCGTCTGGTTTCTCCTACCGCTCGGTGAAGCCACGTTGCGAGCCCGATCCGAAACGCTGTTGGCGTCGGAGGACTGGACCCAGTGGGAAGAATCCGAACCATACCTCAGCCAACTGATCGAACGCTTTCCGAATTCACCCAATGCGATTTGGGCTCAGGAGAAGATGGACTTCGTTCACATGATGGCCGCCGAGCGGCGTATCGAGCGCGACGCGGCGCGAGGTCGAGCACCACGGACCGAGGCGGAACGCCAATACTCTTTGGCTCGCAGCTTTGAAAAGTTCGGCGATCGAATCTCAGCCCTCGAAATGTATCGCAGTATGGAACATCTGTTGGCTGACGATCCGGCAGACAAACCGGTGATCGATCTGGCTCGCCGTCAGATCGCTCTCATCGAACAAGACCCGAAGCGCAAAGATCTGCGAGAGTTCTTGGAAAGCAAATTGGCCGAAGCCGAAGATGCTTATGAATCCAACCGCGTCTCCGCAGCGCGTCAACTTTGGGAGAGCATCGTCACGCTCTACGAAGACAACCGCGACTTGACCGACATCGTGGCTCGGGCTGACGAACGACTGGACGACTTGAAAAAGGGCCCTAAGCGCGACACGAAAAAAGAGACCAAGCAAGAGCCTGAATGATCAGCGCGGCTCTAGTTCAGAGCAGTACCAGCCCAGTACCAGCTCAGCGAGGGACCAGCACTGTATAGCTGAGCCGATCATGCACACCGGCCTGAGGCATAAACGCGGCGGCAATCAGATAGCTGAGCGGCAGTCCCCAACAACACTGCTGCAAGAGCCTCAACCAGAAGATGCCTCCGACTCCCGCGTCAGCGAAATGAACAATCGCCGCGGCCAGCAGAAGGAACGGCAAGTACAACACCGCGGCTCGCCACATACTGATCAACCAACCTAGGCGGCATCCGTCTCTTCGTACGACGCTTACCCGAGTGAATCGTTGTGCGAATCCGCCGCGACTGATTCCGGTCCACAGCGTGAAAAGACCGACGAACCAGAACGCGAATAAGCCGACTGGAAATCCGACCGTGGACGCCTTCGAACCCGCTTCGCTCTGTTCGACTCGCTTGATCATCGCTTCGGCTGAATAATCCACATCGAACGGATTGATCAACTCATCGGGAGAAATATTAATTTGGGCCGAACCATCGTTTCCCATGCGAATGGCATCGACCGCGCGAGTTCGACCGCCGCGTGTACGGCCGTCTTCATCCGAAGCCACTTCGCCGCTTAACGAAAGCTTGTATGCAGCCGGCTGCGAAGCCACTGACTTGCGATTGATACCGGCTTGCTCTAATACGACGTGATCCAACCATCCGGTGTCCCGATACGCATGCTTGAGCAACTCATACCGCCGTTCGGCCGCGGTTTGAACTCGAACCTTGGCGGCATCACCGGTCCAGGCACTGCGCACCTCGGCATCGACTCCGCTGAATGCACGTTCGGTGAATTCGGGGTTATCAAGTATCTCAGCGAAAGTGGCAAGCTGCCGCGCATCCTGATGCAAAGAAAAGACTTCAATCACGTTGTGAATCGTAATGAACATGAAGACGGCGATCAGCAGCGGAGCAGCGAGCAGCGTGATGGCAAGCGAGTGCGAGAATCGTCGCACACCGGTCATCTCGATCGCAGCATCTGCAGCACAAGCTAACTCAGCGGTACACGAATTCGCATTGACGCGTCCGCTCGCTGCTCGCTCCAGAAATTGCAAACCGCGATAGGGAGGAAGTTGGTCGATCGCCGGAACGCGTGCACGCTTGTGCTTCGGCCCGCGATGAGTCCGAAGCTTGTGCTTCAGCGGCAGGCCCAGCGGCGCAATCAGCTTGAGCAGTGATTCAAAGCCTTTGTGCTTTGTCCCTTCTGTTTCGGCCGGTTCATTCTCGAAGTGGCAGTCCGCCTCGGCGAAAGCCAATCGACCGGAGGAATCGATCCACAACCGCTTTGTGCACCAATCGGATTCATTGAATCGACATGGTCCGACATGCTGCCGCTCTTCGATGAGTTGCCTGAATATCGAAAGGGTCATCGACCAAGGTAGTACCGTGCCCCCTTCGATGCAGCGCGCGATGGGCACTCCGTTGGGAGCGAGGAACGCATCCCATTCCACGGCTCCGTCTCGTCCCGATTCGATCAAACGCATGCGAATCGGACGCTTGCAGTGCTTGCGGCTATCCGAAATCGGCGATTGGCCGCGGCTACGAGCTCGAATCCAAACATCGCGATCGAGAGCTCGATCGTGTCCGAGCAACCAGACCAATCCGTCGCGCGTCGGCAAACGGCCGATGACTTCAAATCGTCCGAGAGTCTCCGGCACTTCGGGAGCAGGTTCGGTGGCCGGCTCCCACTCGGGCAACTCAATAACCGCCGCTTTGTGAACTTGACGGCTCTGTACATAACATGTGGCCGTGCGACTGAGCCACTCATGAGTCAATTGACGACGACGCAGTTTCCACCATGTTGCGGTGAGCAAACCGACGGCCAATAACTGATTCGCCTCTGCACCGATCGCAAACCAAACCGACGATGGGCTTTCTGCTTCGATCTCTATAAAGATCAACATGGCCATCTTCAGGAGATCAAATGCAGCCAGATAGATTCCTGTGCGCAGCAGGGCCTGTTTGAATCGCGGTCGATCACCGGTTTCGGCATCGACAACTCGTAAACGAAACAGGGATTTGCCGAGCGTCGTGCCGAACAACCATTCCTGCAGTACGAAATAACACAGCATCACGGCTGCGGAGAATCCGAGTACGGCAGCCGGATGCGAAAGAATCGTATAGCCAGTCAGAGAATACCCGAGCAATGCGAACAGGCCGTTCAATGCGGAACATGTTGTGCCGTCGACAACCAGAGCCAACCAGCGCACGACGAGCGATGCACGCTCTTGACCGCCTGCCACAAGCGGCAACAGATCGGCTCGCATCTGCGCAAACGATTCGTAACGTCGAGATCGATCGCGCTCGAGCCCCTTGCGCACGATGCTTTCCAGTCGCGAGGGAATCTCAATCCCTTCATCGCGCAGTCGAGGCGGCTCCGATGATGCGATCTTCGCAATTACTTGCGCCGCATTCGGACTCTCGAACGGTGCGCGACCGGCTAACAAGTAATACAGCGTCGCCGATAGAGAATAGATGTCGCTCCGTTCGTCGATCGGTTGACCGAGTAACTGCTCCGGCGACGCAAACAGCGGCGTACCGAGAAAGGCTCCCGTCCGAGTCAATTCCGAATCGTCGACGAGCGAACGAGCCAATCCGAAATCGCCGATCTTGACGTTTCGTTCTTCGTCTAAATAACAGTTGGCGGGTTTGATGTCGCGATGAATCATCCCTTGCCGATGCGCTTCGATGAGACCATCGATGCATTGCAAGATCAGACGCACGGCTTCTTTGTACGGCAGCGGACCTTGTGCAGTCACGAGGTCCTTGAGCGTACGACCTGTCATCAACTCCATCGCAATGAACGGTACGCCACGTTCTTCATCGACACCATGCACAAAGACACAGTGCGGGTGGTTGATCTGACTGGCAATGTAACCTTCTTGCTTGAAGCGCTGCAGGGCTTCGTCGGAACAAGCCAGCTTCGGCGAAAGCAGCTTGATGGCTACGGCGCGACCGTTACCGTCAACGCCTTTGAAGACTCGCCCCATCCCTCCTTCGCCGAGCAACCGATCGAGGCGATAGCCGGCGACGACCTGAACGGACGGCTTGGTTACTACTGTGGTCGTATTCTTGTCGGGAACAGTAGACGGCGCGCTGTCGAATCCAGTGGTGACATCAACGCCCGGTTCCGAAGAGGCATGAATCTGCGTGGCCTCCGGATCAGGAACACTTCCTCCACCCGTCACGCTACCGGAATCAGGCGGCAGCGTTTCATCAGGTTCCCATTTTTCCGAATCGGACACGGTTGCATTACCCGGGAGGTATCGTCAGAACCTCATGTCACCCGCCGTGAGCATGGCATTCGACGAACTAGATCATACCAGCCGGCAAGCTATTTTCTGAGAGCAACCGCACATTTCATTTAGTGCAGTTAGCAGGTCAACAGCGATGGATGTCAGGCTTACATCCACTCGCGGATGACTTTGCCTTCAATCAAACGGACCGGTCGATCGTCAGGACTGCGGACGATTAATTCAGGCGACAATCCCAGCTTGTAAATCGCCGCCGCTATCCTCGGTAAAGTACTGATCCTTCACAACAGTGCCTCCTTCGGCATCGGTTGCGCCCAGCACATGACCGCCCGGGATGCCTGCGCCTGCGAGAATGGCGAATCCGGCTGAGCTCCAGTGATCGCGACCGCTGGCCGAATTGACCGTGGGAGTGCGACCGAAATCGGTTAGCCAGCATACCAACGTATTTGCGAGCATGCCTCGCTCTTCCAAGTCGATCAGCAACTGCGGTAGAGCTTGATCGACCGGCGGTATGCGGCTGTTCTTCAGCGACTTGAAATTGTCCGTGTGAGTATCCCATCCGCCGTCGGTCACCGTCACGAAGCGCACCCCCGATTCGATCAAGCGTCGAGCCAACAGACAGCTCTGTCCGAAACGATTGCGACCATAGGCATCGCGCAGCTTGTCATCTTCCTGATCGATCGCAAATGCTCGCTTCGTTTCAGGCGACGTGATCATGTTGAATGCGGTCTTGTAATGTTCGTCGAGCGCTTCGTACGCAGCCGGCTGACTGTCCGCTTCGCGCTGAAGCGAATCGACTTTCGCCAGAATCGCGCGCCGTCGTTCAACTCGCTCTGCCGTCATGCCGGCCGGCGGCGTGATATCGCGCACGTCCAGCTTTTTCGCATTCGGATCGGCCGGCATCTCGAAGGCTGCATGCTCTAATCCCAGGACACCCGGCGTACCGCCGCCGAAGCGCCGATCGATACTGTTGCCGAGCTGCACGAACGGCGGTAGAGCTGATTTGAATCCTTTCACATAACTGACGACCGAACCGTAACAGGGATATGCAACGGCTTGATTGAAGTTGCGTCCCGACATGACCCACTGATCCGCCGTACCGTGACTGCCGTTCTGCGGATTCCAACCACGCAGCAATGCAAATCGCTTTTGTTCTTTAGCCATGCGCGGCACGATCTCAGTGAACTGCACTCCAGGCGTTGCAGTCGGAATCACTCCGAACTCACCTCGCACACTCACCGGCGCATGCGGCTTGGGATCGAACGTATCGTGATGGCTGGTTCCACCTTGCGTCCAAATCAAGATACAGTTGACGTCTTGCGATGCTTTCCCATCAGCAGCAGCAAGCTGATTCCATTTAAGAAAGGAAGGCAGCGTCACACCGAGCCCTGCGAGCGCTCCGACTTGCAATGCATGACGTCGAGAAACACCTTCACAGGTGGACGAAACAAGAGGAGAGAGACGGAACATCGTGGAGATTTCCTATCCGGCAGGCTTGTTCATTGAGGCGGGGTCCCGGCATTACGGGCTGCTTTTAAGTTAACAAATCGACTGCACGGGAGCAAATCTGAACGATTTTCAGGCGAGATCTCTGTAGTTCCGTGTCTCTCGCAGGGTTACACTGAACGAGTAGTAAGCTCTCGGTCGACAGAGTTTCAAACGACCGTGTTGCTTGCACAAGCCCACTCCCGCCTTAGACCATCCCGCCTTTTTGCCCCCTGCCTTTCTATCGAGCATCCAAATCGATCCGCCGCTCCGGCCGTTGATTGGATCTTCCGATGTCACCCCACAAAAAAACATCCCGCCGCGTTCCGTTTCGGAGAAACGATTCATGCGTGCTGCAATCACCGCGCTTTCCATCGCACTCGCGCTCCCGTGCATGCTCTGTACTCGTCTTCATGCCGACGATCCGGCCGGCCTTGCCGTCTTTCCTACAGAAGTTCGATTGACCAGTCCATTTGAGAAGGTGCAACTCGTCGTGCGCACTAAAAACGCGCAAGGTGAAGTCGACGACACATGCGAAGACCTCTCCGACCAAGTCGTCTACCAAGCAGCCGGCGATTTGATCGAAGTATCTCCATCCGGGCTCATCACTCCCAAACAAAACGGAACCGGCTCGATTGAAGCACGAGTCGGTGACCGATCGCAGTCGATACCCATTACGATCAGCGGTGTCGATGCCGAGCCCGCCGTCGACTTCATCAAAGATGTGCGACCAATCTTCGCCAAAGCCGGCTGCGCTGCCGCGGCTTGCCATGCAGCTCAGCACGGCAAAGGGGGCTTTAAGCTCTCCGTCTTCGGTTACGATCCGAACGCGGATTACGATCAGATTGTGTCAGCCTCGCGCGGTCGGCGCATCTGCCCCAGTAGTCCCGACTCCAGTTTGATCGTCGTCAAAGCACTCAATCGTATCCCGCATGTCGGTGGCGTACGCTTTCCATCCGACTCAACCGAGCACCAAATGCTCAGACGCTGGATACAAGCCGGCGCGCCGAAGCCGACTCAACCGGAAGCGGTCGTCGAGCGACTGGAGGTCACTCCCGCGCAGCGCGTCGGCCGCGTGGGATATTCGCAGCAGTTGCGAGTGACCGCGCATTACCAAGACGGTTCATCGCGCGATGTCACTCCGCTGACTCTCTTCGATACGCTCGACACCGGCATCGTCAACGTCATTCGCTCCGGCAAAGCCACGACGTGCGGTCAGGGACAAACCTCCGTGATGGTTCGTTACGAAGGTCGAACTGCCATCGCAACGTTCATCGTTCCCTATTCCACGGAACCACATCCGTCGACGTGGCAGAACAACAACTACGTCGATGAACTGGCTGCCGTCAAGTTCCGCGACTTGGGTTTGGAACCGTCACCGCTATGTGACGATGCCACTTTCGTACGTCGAGCCTTCCTCGACGCGGTCGGCTCATTGCCTGATCCGCAAACCGTGACCACGTTTCTCGAATCCACCGATGCTAAGAAACGTGAACAGCTCGTCGATCGCCTGCTCGGCTTAACCGGCGATCCCGCGCTCGACATCTACAACGATCGCTACTCAGCCCTCTGGACTTTGCGTTGGTCCGATTTGATTCGCAACAACAGCGATTCACTCGGCGAGCAAGGGATGTGGGCCATGCACAATTGGATTCGACAATCCTTTCGCGAGAACAAACCGTTTGATCGCTTCGTCTATGAATTGGTCACCGCCAAAGGATCGATCTATTCGAACGGACCCGCCAACTACTTCCGAGTTCATCCCGATTCGTCAACGCTGACAGAAGCGACATCGCAACTGTTCATGGGCCTGCGGCTCGAATGTGCCAAATGCCATCAGCATCCGTTCGAGAGCATCAGCCAGAGCGATTACTACAGCATGGCGGCATTCTTTTCTCGTGTCGCATCCAAGAACAGCGAAGAGTTCGGACTGTTCGGACGCGAAACCGTGGTGATGGTGCGACCCAGCGGCGAAGTGAACCATCCTAAGACCGGCAAAAAGATGGCTCCGACGCCGCTGCGCGGTGAGCCGATGGAAAACGAATTGGATCGCCGCATTCCACTGGCTGAATGGCTGACCGCGCCGAGCAATCCCTACTTCGCACGATCGGTAGTCAATCGCTACGTCGGCTTTTTGCTCGGAGCCGGCTTGGTTGAACCGGTCGACGACATGCGAAGCACGAACCCGCCGAGCAACGCGGCTCTTATCGATGCTCTAACGGAAGACTTCGTCAAGCATCAATTCAATCTGAAGCATCTGATCCGCACGATCATGACTTCACGACTGTATCAACTGAGTTCGCAACCGACCAAACAGAACGCAACAGACTCTCGCTACTACAGCCGTTTC
Source organism: Pirellulales bacterium (assembly GCA_046349815.1). GTDB lineage: Bacteria > Planctomycetota > Planctomycetia > Pirellulales > Pirellulaceae > Aureliella. Next base: position 108,590 of record JAXMBQ010000011.1, read on the forward strand.
AATGTCAAGCGATTGACCGCTGAGCCGCTGCTGGATGCGATCGATCATGCGACCGGAGTGCCGACCAAGTTCCCGAACCTGCCGCTGGGCACACTCGCTATCGAACTGCCTGATGCTGAATACCCCGATTACTTTTTGACGACCTTCGCCAAACCGAAACGAGTCAGCGTTTGTTCATGCGAACGCTCGCCCGATGCCAACCTGGCTCAAGCTCTGCACACGCTCAACGGCGAGACACTGATGAACAAAATCGCGTCGAAGCAGGGGCGAGTCTCCAAACTCATCGAGGCAGGCAAACCGCATGAAGAGATCGTGCGCGAACTCTACCTGGCCGCGATGTGCCGACTGCCAAGCACAGCGGAGCTTGAGGCTTCCCAAGAGATTCTCAAGCAATCGGCCACGCCGCAGGATGCTTATCAAGACTTGCTGTGGGCGCTGATCAACAGCAAGCAGTTCCTCTTCGTCCACTGATCCTTACAAGCGCCCGATCACTTCGTCGATTTCCATTCAGCCTGGATTCTGAATATGAGACTCATCGATCATCACCTGCGATTCACGCGAGCAGTTCACGCGACGATCATGCCGGCGCTGCGGGCCGCATCGTTCATGTCGGCGCTGTTCTACTTGGGCACGACACCGGCCATGTCGCAAGTGTCGTATCCGATGCTCATGAGCGCTTCGCCGACTGCCGTCCAGGTCGGCACCGAATCGGAAGTCACGCTCAAGTCCCGGTACTCGATGGAAGGAAGCTTTCAAGTTCTGGTAAGCGGCCAAGGCGTCAGCGGTCAAGTGATTCCTCCCGAGCCGCCGAAGGAGCCGGCTAAGGATGCTAAGAAGAACACCGGCGAAGAGTTGAAGGTTCGATTCAGTGCCGCGGCCGATGCACAGCTCGGTGTCCGCGACTTTCGAATCGTTACACCGCGCGGTGTCAGTACAGTCGGACAGTTGGTTATCACTCCGCATCCGGTCATCCGTGAATCGGACGACAACAACACACGCGATAAGTCTCAAGCCATCGATCTCCCTGCAGCACTTTGCGGTCGCATCGAAAAAGTAGAAGACGTCGACTGGTTCCGATTTCACATCAGCTCACCCGTTACTCTGACGTTTCATGTTCTCTGCATGCGACTGGAAGATCGCATCCATGATCTCCAGAATCACGCCGATCCGATTCTCACCATCCGCGACTCCAACGGTTCTGTGGTCGTGGCGTCGGACAACGCAGCCGCAGGCGATCCGCTCGTCAGCCATCGCTTTGAACGCGAAGGGGATTACACGATCGAGATGCGCGATGTGCGATTCCAAGGAAATAACTACTGGGAGTACTGCATCGAAGTCAGCGATCGACCGCAGGTCACGACTGTGGCCCCCATCGCCGTCACGGCCGGCAAGCCGCAATCATTCGAGAGACTCGGGCTGAACATTCCCGCTGAAAAGAATATTGAGTTTACGGTTCCCGCAGAGAGCGAAGCGGGGCTCGTGAACTTGCCCCTTCCAGTCGTTGCGTCATCGACTCAGCCGCAGACGCTGTTAGTTGTAAACGGCGAGACCATCGCGGAAGCCACTGTTGAGAACAGCTCGCTCGAAATGGCCCAGACGATCACGGTTCCGTCGACCGTTAACGGACGTATCGAAGCGGCGGGTGATGTCGACCTCTATCGCTTCGAAGCCAAGAAAGGGGATCGTATCTCGGTCGAAGTCGTCGCGCGTCGAGCCGGCTCGGAACTCGATTCCCATCTTCGGATTCTGAACGACAAAGGGAACCAAGCGCAGCTCAACGACGACATGCGATTCGGCAAGCGTACATTCTCCGATTCGATCATCGAGGACTGGACCGCACCCGCAGACGGTGCGTTCTTCATCGAGCTCCGCGATGTCCATCTGCGCGGCGGAGCCGGCTTTGCCTATGCGTTGCAAGTGACCAAGAGCGAGCCCTACTTTCAACTGTTCACTGACACAGACAAGACACCGATCGCGCCGGGAACCTCGGGTGCGTTGTTTGTGAGAGCTGAGCGCAAAAATGGATTCGACGGAGAAATACAACTGAGCGTGACCGGATTGTCCGCAGGCGTCGAAGCCCATTGCGGTCGCATACTGGCAGGCAAAGCTCAAGATGGATGCATCGTATTCACTGCTGCCGCAGACGCAGCGCCGACAGCCGCTCCGATCCGCATCATCGGCACCGCAATGCTCCCGCAAAGCGAAGGACCGGCGAAAGAGCGCAAGGCGGTCGCCCATATCTATCAAGAGATCTATCAACCGGGCGGAGGCCGAGGTCATTGGCCGGTGGAAGAACACGTCGTAGCCGTCACGGCACCAGCCGACATTCGCGGCGTCGGTGTCGGAACGACCGACATTCATCTCAAGGCAGGTGGTTCAGCAGCGATCGAAATCGAACTGCAGCGCGCTGAAGGCTTTGATAAAAACGTGGTGCTCGAAGTGACTTACTCGCACCTCGGTACGATCTTCGGCAACTCATTGCCTGAAGGAGTGACCGTCGACGCCGCAGCAAGCACCACACTACTGACCGGCGGCGCAACCAAAGGTAAGATCGTGCTCAAAGCCGCCGACACCGTAAAGCCGGTCGAACAGCAACAGTTCGTGATCATGGCCAACGTATCGCTCAACTTCGTCATGAAAGCCACCTACGCCGGCCCCCCCATGACGCTAACCATCGACCCCTGAGCATCACCTCCACACTGAACATCAAGCATGGAATTCCTCCGTGCTCATCGTCTCCCCGTGTTTCCATCTCCGTTCTTCGCCAAGACAAAGAGGTTCGCGGGACAGTCTTGAACAATTGTCCCGCTGAGGATTTGCGCGGGAGTTGAAGATTTGGTGTTTCCGGGCTCGTCTTAATCAGGAATCCGAGAAAGATCAGGACGGACGGTGTGTGAATCCTCGTATGAAAGAGTTGCTGCAAACATCACCTGGAACGAGCGAATCGCTGATTGCCCGGATCAAGGATCCGGCTGATGCAGCGGCCTGGGAAGAGTTTGCGGCAATCTATCGACCGGTTATCTACCGCATGGCGCGCCGGCGAATGCAGGACGCCGACGCCCAAGACGTCGTGCAAAAAGTGTTGCTTGCCGTCTCGCAGTCAGTTGACCGATGGTCGCCGGGAAAGGGGCAACCTCCGTTTCGCGCCTGGCTCGTGACGATTTCGAAAAATGCGATTCTCAATGCCGTAACACGTCGTCGGCCCGACATGGGGAATGGCTCGACGAGCATCGTCGAGTTGTTGCATCAGCAGGCCGACGATGATCCGCAAACATCGGCCGAGTTCTTGCTGGAAACTCGGCGAGAAGCCATACGTTGGGCTACTCGGGAGATTCGGCCCGAATTCAGTGAGAACACATGGCAGTTGTTTTGGGAGACGGCTGTGGTGGGTCGCACCGCGGCCGACGTCGCTCACTCGTCGGCGCGAACGGTCGGGGCTGTATATATGGCACGCTTCAAAGTGATGCAGCGACTCAAGGAAAAAATTGCCGAAGTGTCGCTGTCGTAGTGCGCGGCGTAACTTGCATCATCAAGACAAGCGAGAATGAGAATCATGAACGTCGCAACACCATGTTTGACGGAACAGCAAATTGATGAATTGCGGCTTGATCAATTGTCTCGCGAGGAGATGTGTCGGATCGAGGAGCACGTCGGAGAATGTCCGCGATGTCAAAGCTTGCTCGACAACTCCGCCGCCGACGCGCACGAATGGGGCGACCTGCGTGAGTCATTGACGCAAAAAACGGTCATCGACGACGCATCAACGTCTCTGTTCGAGAGTGAGGAAGAAGCGAGCGCTTCAAGCTCACTTGATCAAATCTTAAAGATGCTCGGTCCGACCGACGACCCGCGCATGTTGGGCCGAATCGGCCCGTATGAAATTGTCGGCATTTTGGGACAAGGAGGAATGGGGATCGTGTTCAAGGGTTACGAATCATCCTTGAACCGATTTGTCGCCATCAAGTTATTGTTGCCGCACCTCGCGACGACCGGCGCGGCCCGCAAGCGTTTTGCCAGAGAAGCGCAGGCCGCGGCAGCCGTGGTCGATGAACACGTCATGGCGATTCATGGTGTGGCGGAGTGGCAGGGGATTCCTTATCTCGTCATGCCTTTCACACGCGGTGTCACCTTGCAAAAACGCCTCATCGAACAGGGGCCGTTTGAGCTGCGCGAAATCCTTCGCATCGGAATGCAGGCGGCGGCGGGACTGGCAGCAGCCCACGCCCAAGGGCTCGTGCACCGCGACGTGAAGCCGGCCAATATGCTGCTGGCGCAAGGGGTAGAACGAGTGACGCTGGTCGATTTTGGACTGGCGCGAACCATGGACGATGCCAGCATCACGCGGACCGGCTTCTTGGCCGGCACGCCGCAATACATGTCCCCGGAACAAGCGCGCAGCGAACCCGTCGACGCTCGTTCGGATTTATTCAGTTTGGGAAGCGTGATCTATGCCATCTGCACGGGACGCGCCCCGTTTCGCGCAGAAACGAGCTACGGAGTGCTCCGGCTGATCACCGACAGCGAACCGACGCCCATTCGCGAGCTCAATCCCGACGTGCCCGAGTGGCTCTGCCGGATCGTCGAGCGGCTAATGGCCAAGCGTCCGGGCGAGCGATTTTCGTCCGCTTCGGAAGTATCGAAACTGTTCTCCGGATGCCTGGCACACGTGCAGAATCCAGATGCAAGCCCGCTGCCGATGGAGGCCATTGCATTGTTGCCAAGGGAAGCGGCTTCGCGTCAGCACATCTCGTTTTTTAGAAAGGACCGGCCGCCAATGACCAGAATTCTAGTTTCGCTCGTTGGAGTCGTGGGAGTGATCATGGCCTTCTGCTTTCAGGGCGGTACGACCAATGAGCAACTTGCCTCGCTACAAGGTGAATGGAAACTCATCGCTTTGGAGCGAGAGGGAAAGGCCAAGTCACCCGATGAGTTTTTCAACGAACGCCTGATTATCGATAAGGGGAGTTTTTCCCAGCTGCAAACCGCCCCTGACGGCGCTGAGATCGAAGGTGAGTCAGGGCGAGTGTCGATTCCGGAGAGCCAGGCCTCGGCAGGAATTGATTTCAAAATGTGGGAAGGAACGGCTCACGGGATTTACGAGCTGAAGGGGGATGAACTCGTGCTGTGTGTGACGCGTGAAGGCGGTCCCCGTCCCGATTCGTTGAAAACATCTGCAGGCGATCTCCGTGTTCTCAAGACCTACCGGCGTATGCGTAAGCCATCGCCTCGCGACCCGAAAGCAGGCGAAGAAAACACAGATCGTTTAACTGTGAACGATTTAAAACATACATGGACTTCCGCATGGATCGAAAAAGTCTCTGCCGAAGTTCCTGACTCAGTAAACCGCGAAGGAGCTCAACAGTGGCTCCGAGAACACGAATTTCGAGAGATCGAGACCGGCGAGATCACTCTGACATTGATGAAGAAGATCCATCCCGGTGTGGATCAACAGTCGATTGAACGCGATGGCATTAGGTATTACGTCCGCGGTGTGTTGCGGTCCAATAGTGCTGAGGATTCGGGGGCGGCGGTCGAAGCATATTACCTGTTCAGCGAAGCCGAAAAACTCTTGGCACTCCATGTCGGGCCGTTTGTGTCCGATTCTCTGAATCAGCCGATTGGGGCAGCAACTGGAGCAGTCGACGCATTGGGGACCATCGCGCCGTCGCGCAATCGACTGCCCATCACGCGCCCCGTCATGGCGGAGAGTGCTCCGATTATCGCCTGCATCGGCCCCGAACAACCACTGAAGTTGGGAGAAATGGTGTCCCTCACCGACATCAACCAAGGACTCGATCCAAACGTCGTACGTCTGCACGTTTGGGACTGCAATGTCTCGGACATGAGCCGCGTATTGCTCATCCAGCGATCCGAACTCGGCGCGTTGTCTCCGGACGGCAAAGTGATGCTGACACAGGAAGGCGAGATGATCGACCTCAGCGATAAGCGGACGCGGCAATTCTCAGGCTTCACGTCACCTGTGGGACAACCTGTGACGGCGATGCATCTTTCGAAAACACGAGAATATGCGGCGGCAATAGTTCATCTCCGTACCGACTTAACGAATCTTCCCACTGATCCGCCGACGGTTGATTCCCGACATTTCTGGGGCATGCGACTACTACAACTGGATTCATCAACACATCAGGGTCACCGTATTGGAGAATATCCCGCGGATGCGAGGCCCGGCGTTGTCTTTTCGACGGACGAATCCTCGGCGATCTACTCGACGGATCAACATGCCATCGTTAGGCGTGAACTTCCGACGGGCAAGATATTAATGACGTATGATCCACCGCTGGGCGTCGATGGCGCTGTCGGATTGGCAATGTCAGCGGACGGGCGGCTGGTCGCCGCGTCCGGGTATCACGGGAAGTTGCTTCTGTGGGAAGTCGAGACCGGCGCATTACGACTCCAACGAGACGCGGTGCGATCCGATGGCGAACGCGATACGTTCTTCAGAGCCTCGGTATTGCGGTTTTCACCTGACGGGAGCAAACTCGCCATGGTCTCCGGAAATCATGTCAAGGTCATGGACGTTAATACAGGTAACATCTTACGCGAACATCGGGATCCTACACGGCCCAACTATGTGCGTGCTCATTGGTCTGCCGACGCTGCGATCATCACCCTGCTCACTTCCTCGCAGCCTTCCGTATACGGTGATTCTTGGTATGGGTCGACGACTCCGTTGATGTCGAATCGCAGAGCGGATCGCCTTCCAACCGTATACGAATGGAAGTGGGAAACCGGTGAACCTGTACTCCGTCAATATCCCACGTCGGATGCCGCTCCCGCCGCCCGGATCGATCCAGATATGGAAGCGAGGCGATTTACGGGAACCTGGAGGGTTGTCAGTCGATCGACGGCCGGAATCGAGCAGAAAGCTGACATGGGTCAAACAGTCCAGATTCGTCATCGTCGCATGGGTGAGGTTCTTCTAGATCTTGATCCCAATCAGCATCCGCGAACGGTGGATATCGTCTATTGCGATGGTCCCGACAAAGGCAAGGTGTTGAAAGGCATCTATGAGTGGAATCCGAAAAAGGTGAAACCGGCAACGGGCGCTCGCGATGTATTGAGAATTTGTACGTTCATTGAGCCCCACCCTGATCGTCCGAATGCTCGACCCACGGGTTTTGAGGCCGGCTCAGAAGTCGATACAGCGATTTGGGAGTGTCTTTCCCGCGAATTGCCGGCCTCAGTTCCTCCTGACAATCCAGCAGCGAAAGAACGGAGCTCTGGTGAACGTGAGAGAGTTGTGCCGGTCGACTCTGATTCTCCGCCGGCAACCAAACCCAGGCCAACCGGCGGAAAACAGGAAGACGTGCATCCATCGTGATTGCAATCACAGTGCTTGGACAACTCCCCGCACTCGCGGGAGCAAGCGTTGTCTTCGAAATACAACGATCGCAACGCCTCTGTGCGAAGAAGAAGGGCGCATGACCAGTTCGTCAAACACCGGCGGGTGGAATGTGTTGGTGTGGGCCTGCCGGTCCATGATCGGGGCTTGGCTCTGTGGGACAGCGAGCGTTGCGTTGGTGTGGTATCAGTCGAGTTGGTACGAATTCCATCCGCACTACTTGCCGCTGACTCTCCTATTTCTCGGGTTGCTGTTATCGACAGTCGCTGCGCTCAGTTCCTCTTTCTGCCAAATTGTGCGAGGCCCAAAGCGATGGCGAGCCGCAACCATCGGTCTCTTCACTTTGATTCCCATCGGATTCTGGTGTCAGGTAGGATTATCAGCAAACAATCAGTGGTCGCAGCGGAAAGTACCAAACACATTCACGATGCGTGCGGCTAAGGTGCTCGGAGCCACCTTCATGCGAATGGAAGCGGATATTCGCTATCGCCGGCGGATCGAGTCTGACAGACTGATCATGGTTTACGATCCATATCACTCGAAGTATGTGGAAAGTGTCGAACGGCCCGCAGAAGATTTAGCAGCGATGGACGAACATCTTGCGCGGCTGGAAAAGCTCTTGGGAATTCGTCTTACACGCAAGGTGTTTTGGATTCGTGGACCGTTACTCGGACGAGAGTTCCTAAGCCTGCATGGGGTGTCGCTCGGAAGTGCATGGAGCCCGGAAGTCTCATCGGAATCTTCCCGAAACTATCGAGGAGATCGACATGAACTTGCGCATGCAGTACTCGATTGGACTCGCACGCGACAGAGTGATCCGCCTTATGTCCTGCATGAAGGCTGGGCCATGGCTCAGTGCGGCGACAGCCGATTGGAACTGGCGCAAGCAGCATCGAGGGAAAGAGCAGAACACCCGGAAGTCAGCCTGCCGGACTTGTTCGGCCCCGATTGGTATTACCGCGACGAAGGCGCCGTCTACTCGATCGGCGGAGCGTTAGTGGAGTTTTTGATTCGACACTACGACGCGCTGCGGTTCCGGACTTTCTACGTTGAAGCTTCTCCAGGAACCGTAGATGCCAAATGCCGCGAAATTTTTCAGCGCAGTCTCGTCGAGCTTGAGACCGAATTCTGGATGGACATCGAGAATACGTTGACGAGTGAAAAGGTCTATCCCAATCTCGGGCCTGTTTTTATGGATGTGCCGAAACCGCAAAGCCGGTAGAGCAGCAACAGTTCGTGATCATGGCCAACGTATCGCTCAACTTCGTCATGAAAGCCACCTACGCCGGCCCACCCATGACGCTAACCATCGACCTCTGAGCACCTGCTCCACACTTCTCATCAAGCATGTCCCTTCTCCGTGCTCGGCGCACAACACACCTCCCCAAAGCCTCCGGCTTAGGGGAGGTCGAATCGAGCCGTAAGGCAAGATTCGGGTGGGGCCGACCTGTTCAACTGGCTTCGATCCACGGAACCTTTCAGATAGAGACATGCAGCTTGCAAAACGTCGAAAGGCTCGATTTAGAAAATCGAGCTACAGCCTAAGCGATTCATCAATGCCGATACCCAATCATGGCAGACGGGCAATGATTAGTAACGATCAGTGAGAATCAGTGTTCTTATCTTCCGCTTACCGCAACGCACATCAACTCTAGTGAGCGTAGCCCGATAGTGGCGGTGGCGATCAACTCGTTCATAAATCAACCACAAGTGCAATCCACGAACGGCAACACGAATGGCACTGTCATCGGAACCGCAGATTGACGCAGGTGCTCGAAGAATACGGACTTTATCTGCGAACATCAGCGTTCATCTGCGGTTTACATTCATCCAATTAACCAGCAGACAAGAGCTCAATCAGGCAAGGGACTCTGGCAAACGATGCCACACCGAAGTCCGCTCCGCCAATCTTTCAGCGACAGAACTATCACCGGATCATTGCGAATCGAGTTCAGCTCAGCCTCAGTCGGTTCGGTTGCCCCTTTGCGAATCGGGCAAGCCACCAGCCATCGCCGAGCCGCCTCCGTATCGTCCCATGACTCGACAATATCAGGGCGCGTTCGCAAAACCAAATGAAGATGATTGGAAAGAATCGTATAAGCCAGAAGATCGATGCCGAAGCCTGCCGCCAGTCGCTTCAGTTCAGCTTCGACCCAAGCTCTACGGTGGTTATAGCATTTGCCGGTGTGATCATCTGTGCCAAACAAAAAGCAGCGGCGCACGACTCGGGACATCACATGGACAACGGCAACTTCATCATGCGAACAGACCTCAGCTCGCGTCACTCTGGCCATGACATCGACTCCTTTCTCGGGCAAAAAGGACAAACGATGCAAGTCTTTATTGCAAAGTCTCACTCGCTATGCAACCATGCCCCCCGAAAAACAGACCTGACCCTAGGGGTCCTCTCCTCATGCTAACAGACTTCAGCACGAGTCACTCTAACCATCACATCGACTCCTTTCTCGGACAAAAAGGACAAACGATGCACGACTTTGTTGCAAAGTCTCAACGACGATGCAACCATACCCTTGAAAAACAGACCTGCCCCTAGGATCTTTTCAAGAGGCGGGTCATCCGGACCGCTTCTGGATCGCGATGCACTTCAACAAAAACACTTGAATGGTGGTGATTAACTGAATGAATATTTTGCAATGGATTAGCTTAAGGCGACCTGGACGAATTCAAGATATGGGCGACCGTATCGAGATATTTCACGAAAGCGGGGAGCATTCGACGCTTTGGAAACGTCTTGATGAGTCGTACCCAAGGGCCTTGAAAAAGCTGGGGCAGGTCTATTCCGAATTTGATGGAATGGACTTGTTCTCAAGCACTTTTAAGATTGCTTCTAGCAGCAATCCCAAAGCCAAAAATGGCGTCACTATTGCTTTCACATTAGGTCAGTTACAGAAAGAGATTTCATCCAGTGGATGCGAATTCCCCAGCGACTCAGTGCCATTTATGTATCAAGCAGGAATAGGCTATGGAGCGTTAGAAGTTTCGACGGGTGCCATCTATGAATGCGAATCGGACGGTGGACCGCCATCTGATAAATATATATCTCTTGAAGAATTGATGGATGATTGGCTTGCAGCTGTAAGTTGATGAATGATCCTGAATGATAGAAACTACAGGTGCCATCGGCTGTCTTAAGTCCTGTCAAGAGCGAGTGACGGCTCGCGCCATGATTCTTTGTTACGGAGCATGATGTTCAGCGTGACGATCAGCTTTCGCATGACGGCTACGATGGCTACTTTTTTCGGTTTTCCATTGGCGACCAGCCTCTGGGAGGACGTGGCCTCGGGGTCAGGTCTTGGTGACGGGGGGAGGATCGTCTTCCGGTTTGGCGTTTCGGTAGTTCACGGGCGAAAGAACGCAATTTGCTCGATAATCGACAGAACTGATTGCGGCGCATGAACGATTGAAGCGGAATACTGTGGGCTATGCAGACGAAAGCTCGAAGTTTGGTTCATCGGCAGATCAGGCTAATCGTGCGCGATGAGGACTTCGAGAGGATTCTTTCGCTCAGATTCTCTGATCTAAGAGATCGCCGGGGCAGTGGCGGATTCGGAGATCGCTTTGGCTTCAGGCGATATACGAAAGCGACGTCGTCGGAGTTTTCCGCGCGCGGAGGCTACCATATTCGGCTTGCCCGCTACGTGATGAAAGAGTCTGCCGAACGCGCCCACTAACGAACACCATGTCACTGGTGAAATTTCAAGTCGCTCAAATATCGGCGGAGCAGATTCAGGAGTGCACACTCGTTTGCCTGGGGCTACTTGCCGGACTGCCCAGTCCAGCAATTCAATCGTTGCAGCTCGACTTATCGGAAGGAATCCTTTGTCACGGGCTCGGCGCTTCGTTCGGCTCGGTCGCGGGCCAAGTGGATCATGGTGCTCGTCTATCTGCACCGGCGCTAAGAATCGATCCGGTGAGGCATCCGAGTCTTCGGTTGACTCCTTTGTTTCTGCCTCTTGCTGCAAGGATTCAATTCGCGTCTTGATCGACGTGAAGTAACTGGACTCGAGAGTCTCCGCCATCGCTGTACGGATCGTATTCAAGTCGACGTGTAGATCGATACCGAAGCCGGTCGCCAATCGCTTCCGTTCGGGCTCCACCCAAGCTCGACGGTGGTTATAGCGTTTGACGGTGTGATCATCCGTACCGAACAAAAAGCATCGCGGAAGATTCCGGACATCACCTGAACGACGGCTGTTTCATCATGTGAGCAGACTTCAGCTCTCGCCACTCTAGCCATGGCATCGCCTCCTTTCTCGGGCAAAAAAGGACTAACGATGAACGTCTGTATTGCAAAGTCTCAACGACGATGCAACTATACCCCCTGAAAACAGACCCAAGCCCATCACCTACTCTCCTCTTAATCCTATTTCAAACGCGTAAACTGAATTCACTCCGTTGGCAGCGCCAGCCCGATCGCGCACGCGGAAATTTTCGACCCGCCGAATCGATGCTTGGCAAACTAGCAAACGCCTGATTGAGATTTAGATTCGGTTACCCTGCCCGTCCCCGGGCCTTTTCATGAAATCAATTATTGACAAGAGCTAGGACCACCCCTGAACCCGGTGTCCCCCTGTTTCTCGTTGAGCTCCTTCAAAATGGCGTGCGGATGGATTTCCCTGCAATGCGGCGTTTGCATTTGTGCAATCCACTGTCTCCACTCATCCTCTTTCCAATACATCGGAGGTCGCTCCGTATTGCAGAAGTGAGGCGCAAGAAACTGTTGGGCATGAGATAATCCAGTTGTGTTGAGGAGCTCAATTCTGGTGTGGTTGTTGTCGCGATTGATCGTGTATCCGCACTCTGCCTCGATTTTGGTCTTATTGGAACCCAAGGGTTCTTCGCACAACTCGTTGCGAAATCCGATGAATTGACTAGGGTGTACGAGAAATTGCGGCGACTTTTTTTGAATTGCGACCTGATAGCTTGGGTTTCGAAAAGTTGTGTCCAAATCGTGCAAAAAGTAATTGGACTGTCTTAGAAAACGGCTAGCTGATGCCCCTGCCTTTGGGCCGTCTGATTGATCGCAAGTTGCCATCATGTTGCCGAGAGCAAGATAAGCGGGGAGATTGTCCTGAGAGAACCAGAATGTACGTCGAAATGTTTCAATGCAGACGGTTGGAGGTAATTGGACGAAGAAGTAGTTGGGTAATTGCAGGGGATACTTCGGATCTAACGTAGTTCCCCAAAATACCAGTTGTTGGCTCGGTAAATCTAAGTTTGTGGAATTGGAGAGCGTGAAATGTAACGACCTTGTAAAATCATGTTTTTTTATTTTTTGTAAAACCCAGTCTATTGTCTTCTTCGTAGACGGGTATGACCGGAAGTTTGTTCCATTTGTGCTAACCCTTCCAGGTTGATCCTGCCAGAGGCTTATCCAATTGCTAATCGTATCGATTAGCTTGGGGCGAATGGCAGACGGGTCTTCGAAATAATAGAATATGGCTCCTAGGGTGGGTTCTTGAAAGTTCATCTATTATAACCGAGCTTCTTGGGGGCTATTCCTGTCCAAGTTTGGATATCGGCAAACTGTTGATTCCAACCAAATCCTGCCGGTTTTATGTCCCAGTAGCCAGTTATTTTCCCAACTTCGTCTCGGTACCGCAAGTCTGGCATTCGATAATCTCCCTTTACTCCATAGGTTCCACCAGGCCTGACTACGGCGTGAGTTCCCTCTAGTCCAGCCACAATTGGTGCCCTTCCTTTTGTTACGCCTAAGCGAGATTTCATTCTTGCATCAAAAATGAAGCCGTAGGTCATTGTGTCGCCTCTACTCAGAAGTGCCTGCATTGTAGGGTCCGTATCCATGATCTTTTCCACCTGTCGTCGCACGGACTTTACAGTGGCGAAAGCCGTCTCCTCTCTTGAGAGGGTCGGAAGCCCGCCTCGCAGACTGATGTCTTGGTCTAAATTGCCAGTTCTGCCAAATTTTGCGTCTAGGTACTGACGTCTTGCTGATGTGATCGCAGAGCCAGGGTCACCGTACGCGGTTCCAGAATTATGTACAAGTATCCCATCTCCGCCGACGTAGTACTGGTGTTCGGCGAAGACTTCGAGGTTGAAGACGGGTTGCGGGCCGGGGCGGGCGAGGTGGGAGACTATGCGGCTAGTGTCGCCTTGCAGCGTTAGGACTCGCTCGCCTTGATGCAGCCGGCTTGGCTTGGACGTACTCTTGGCGATCTACGGACCAGAACGGGTGATTGGATGTTGTGCCGATCGTCTCTGTGGACATGTCGCCTATGACTAAGATCGTCGTCCCCGGAGCTGTGATGGAACGTGGCGGTGATGACTCGGCCCTCGCCATAATGACCTCGAGGGGCGGTCTCGATGCTATTGATGATCGCAGGGCCAGTTGGGCCGAGCTCCGGAGAAGATCCAGCTCGACAACGGCTCCGATGACTTCATCTGTCTCGGTTTCGATCGCTGCGGATGTCGCTGCTGATCAAGATACAGCTTGCGATATGGCAAGAAGCCTGATGACTCCGGCGCGCCAAGCTGGCTGATGATTCTTCATGCGTGCTATGCGGGACTTCCGATGCACTCATCTTCTCAGCGGCATTCGAACTGCTATCCAAAGTCGGCTTGGATGAATCATTGCCCTGCCATTTGGCCGTAACCCAACGCCAGTTGGTTGCGGACCAAGACTCCGGGGCGGAGCATTTCGATGCTCAGCACATAGCCGTCCGGTTTGGGCATCTCCAGCGAGGGAGATGAACCCCGCCGGACCAGTCCGGCTCGACGTATGCCGCTCGTTCTTCCGGTGTTACTTCAGGATTGCGAGCCAGTACGCGATCGCCGACTTTCAATTGCTCGATCGGTCGAGTCGTGGCAACGAAGAACTCGACCGCATGCCGGGATCCGAGGATGCGGTCGGCTTTACGGTAACGGCACCGACATCGTCGTGTGACATTCGAACAAGCGGCGAATAGCCTAGTAGAGCAAACCCTACGGCTCCGATGGACATGCATATCCAGCGTGCTGCAGCTATTAGCGTTGAGTGATCTAGATTGGTTCGGGCGGTTGATTTCATGTTTAACTCGATTCAAGAAGCATTGATGTTAATCTACGCTATCCATCCTTCATTCCGTATTGTTCTGTGTGATCCGTCGTGATCGCCGACACGTTGTCGTTGTCGCCCGTAGAGAGGTTGAGCGAGTCGATTGGTCCACGACAGGGCAGGGCGTCGAAATCGATTCGACTAAAGAAAGCTTTTTCAGCTTGGCAAGCATATCGCGGGCGCTTTCTGGTGTTTCACCGGGCGAATGAAAACAGTCAGCAAAACTCAGCGCGGCCCAGCCGCACGAGTGTGCCCATTGTCACAGCTCGCCAACCCGCATGCAACAAGAGACACGGTAGAAGCGATTGGGAATTCCGGCGAATAAATTGGCGAATAGCCAACGCTTGCTTCTTGCTTTGCGTCTTAGCGCCTTTGCGTGCCGCCTTCTTCTGCAAACATCCGAGACGGACGCGGACTTGTCTCACGCAAAGATGCGAAGACGCAAAGGGACTGCATGACCTAAGAATGGTCCTCGTTGGTACGAAGGGCAAGGCTTTCGCATTTCCGGAATACTCGTACTCAGCCGCAGGCGGACCTCGTAATCATGCTCGAGCATGACGCATCGAGTACGATTACCATTTCATTGAGTACGAGTACGAGAAACCATCAAAAGCGCAGCTTCAAAACGCGTGAGCGAGGGACTCAGATCCCTCGCTTACGCGTTTGAAGTTGCGCTATTTGGTCTGGGGTCGCAGAACTGCTATTGCGTTAAAAGCGGATCCCCCCCATGACGAGTTCATTGCATTTTCACCCTGCACAGGAAGGATCCGCAATGATCATCGTCTCCGAATCGGCCGGTTCGCTCAAGAGGTTCATGGCACATACAGGGCTAAACGAGTACGCTCGGACGATGGTCTTGCGAATGGCCATCTGCTTTATTGCGCATCGAGGGCGAATGAGTTGTTCGGCAGCGGCGGGGATTGTCGCTACAGAACCTGTGCACCGCGGTGAGCTGACGCGTTTCTTGGCTAGGCCGCGTTGGCGAAAGCATGACTTCAATCAACCGTTGATGAAACTACTGCTGGCTCAAGAGAAGAAGCGCGGCAAGTTCGTGCTGATATTCGATGCAACGTTGGTCAGCAAGGCAGGCAGGAATACACAGAACACTTTCAGCACGGGCCATCGCGGGCGTCATCCTGTCCAGGGACGGCGTTACAACAAAAAGAAGGTTGTGCACAAGAAGGTGCACAGCTTTACATTCGGACTGTTGATTACCCCGTCGGGAATTCGTATCCCGATTCAAATCCCGCATCACACCAAAGAGTACTGTGCTGAGCACGGCCTGGAGCACTTGACGACTGCCGAGTCTGCCGCACAGATGATTCGCACCTTGCCGCTTCCCAAGGGGACGGAAGTTATCGTCCTGGGCGATACGGCTTACGACGCTCAGGTCGTACGGCAGGCATGCGAAGAACTTGGATACACCTGGATCGTTCCGGCTAACCCGGAGCGAGTGTACGAAGGTCCCAAAGGCCGGCGTCCACAACTGCGTTCTCGACTTCAGGACTGGAAAAGTCTGCCGCTTTCGACAATCAGACTTCGCGCGAGCACCGGGAAATATGCGGACTACCGCAGACTCTCCAAGTGGCGTGTGGGGTCGAAAATGAAACCTCGCGTTTACTACGCCTATCAGGAAAAACCGGAAGTGCGCAGCGTAGGCCGCGTACAGCTTGTTTTTTCGACAATGAAATCCAATCTCACGAAAGCGACACCGGACGACGTCAAGATCCTGATGACCAACGCAGTGCATCTGAGTGTCACCGAGGTCATTGAACTGTACTCGCTGAGATGGCAGATCGAACTCTTCTTTAA
Organism: Pirellulales bacterium; assembly: GCA_046349815.1. GTDB lineage: Bacteria > Planctomycetota > Planctomycetia > Pirellulales > Pirellulaceae > Aureliella. The sequence goes on from JAXMBQ010000011.1 coordinate 124,840, forward strand.
AGAGCTGAAATCGTCACTCGGATTTGCGCAGTACAGCTTTCAGGACTTCGGTGCAGTCACGGCTTGGGTCAACACGGCCATTCTGACCGTGCTGTTTCTAGAGTTTGAGCGGATCAAGAACATGCGAAACAAAAGACTCAGCAAGCAGGCACGCAAGTGGTGGGAGACGCAACGTATCCACGGGCTATGCCATGCGTACCGTCAGCAATGCGACGCTCAAGAGCTGAGCTATCTCTCGGACGAGAAATCTCGAGGTCAGGTCTTATTGACGGGGAGAGGATTATCTTCCGGTTCGGCATTGCGGTAATTTACCGGCGGAAGAATGCAATCTGCTCGATAATCGACAGAATTCGTTGCGGCGCATGAACGATTGAAGCGGGATACTGTGGGCTATGCAGACGAAAGCTCGCAGCTTGGTTCACCGCGATTACAGACTGATCATCGAGATGAGGACTTCGAGAAAATTCTTTCGCTCGATTCCCTGATCTAAGCGATCGGTGGGTCAGCGGAGGATTCGAAGATCGCTTGCGCTTCAGGCGATATACGAAATCGACGTCGTCGGAGTTTTCCGCGCGCGGAGGCTACCATATGCGGCTTGCCCGCTACGTGATGAAAGAGTCTGCCGAACGCTCCCACTAGCGAACACCATGTCTCTGGTGATATCTCTAATCGCTCAAAGATCGGCGGAGCAGATTCAGGAGTGCACCCTCGTTTACCTGGGGCAACTTGCCGGGCGGTCCAGTCCAGGAGTTCAATATAGGCAGCCCGACTTATCGGAAGGAATCCTTTGTCACTGGCTCGGCGCTTCGTTCGGCTCGGTCTCGGGCCAAGTGGATCTTGGTGCTCGTCGATCTGCACCGGCGCTAAGAATCGATCCGGTGAGGCATCCGACTCTTTCGTTGAATCCTGTTTCGCAGCCTCTTGCTGCAAAGATTCAATGCGAGTCTTAATCGAAGTGTAGTGACTGGACTCGAGAGTCTCCGCCATCGCTGTACGGATCGGATTCAAGTCGGCGTGTAGATCGATACCGAAGCCGGTCGCCAATCGCTTCCGTTCGGTCTCCACCGAAGCTCGACGGTGGTTATAGCGTTTGACGGTGTGATCATCTGTACCGAACAAAAAGCATCGCGGAAGATTCCGGACATCACCTGAACGACGGCAGTTTCATCATGCGAGCAGACTTCAGATCGCGTCACTCTAGCCGTGGCATCGATTCCTTTCTCGGGCAAAAAACTAACGAGGCACGTCTGTATTACACAGCCTCAGCGACGATGCAATTATACCCCCTGAAACATAGACCCGACCCCGGGATACGTCCCTCACGGATGCTCGCTCTGTGTTTGTGGGGCTCATCCGCAGATTTCACCGATTAACGCAGAGTCTGCAGGCCATTCGCATTGCGAAGGCGAACGCCATGTTAGTACGACCGTTGATCGGAGTTAAGGTGGGCAGCGACGCACAACGTGCGCCCAAGCCGCTTCAATACGACGACTCGTTCGTCGACAATGCTTCGAAGAGGCCGTCCGCTCGCCGCTTCCTTGTAAGGTATAGTTCCCAACCGAGCCCGCCGAGTTGAAGTGGCTCTCAGTTTCTCGAATATGGAGCACTGATCGCCTCTAATCGACACTAATGAATGCGATTCCATTCTGGAGGTGACGTAGATTATGACTCGACTGCATGGCTCTCCGTGGCCTTTGTTGCTCTGTGTTTCGACCGATTGCACTACGGGTGCGTGGCACCGGTGCATAGCCGACGTGCCCACGGTTACTATTCAAATCATAGCGAATTGAGCTCTAGCCTCCGTGTTCAATGCGTTCCCTTCCGCAGGCGTGAGGGGATGTGTCGTGGACGAAAGAAGTATCCCAGGAGTAATCTCGCGAACTTTCATCCCGAGGTGCAACGCCTTAGAGAGTATCTCGCTAACGTCCTGTTGAAACACGATCCGAGCAAACTCGAATGAAAAGAAATTCACTTCGTTCATTCGTACAATTCTGCGGCGGTAGTTTATGTTCCGGCTTCGACTAAAGTCTTCGTAAATGTAATCCTCATTGGAAATGTATCCGTAATACGCATCAAATGCTTCAACGTAACGAGGAAACACGGTATGGCAGATTTGTGCGAAATCTTGCTTTCGTGGGTCAAAGTCTACATTTATGATATCGTCACACTCCGAACAATCAGTGAGGCCGGACCTTAACCTGTAGATTACGCGACCCGCCAGTCCCTTACCCAAATAGCTCTTTAGTGAAAGAATAGCGGATACGTTTGACTCCATGTCCGGGCAGGGCACATTTTTATCATTCGGTATGCCCCAGCTTCCTGGTATTTCTTTCAGATGTCGCACGAATTGATCGTGTTTTTCAACAACTGAAAGATTTGGAACGGAACGCAGAACTAGTTCGAACTTCATTTTCCGCCAATTCTCAGATCGATATTGGTAACACCGGCTTTACTCAGTGCTCGAACAGCCGCTCGATACACTTTTGCGTCGGGAACTTCAATGACAACAGCGTAATTCGGGTTTTGAATCAGCGCTTGAGATATTCGCTGCAAGTCGCGTAGTTGTTTAGACTTCGTCGTTACATTGAGTTTTCTGTCAATCATAACATTGCCATCTTGTCCGTCAAATCGTATAAAGTTCCGTCCCCTGGGATTAGGGTTGTCGAACTTTAAAGTCGGTACGACTCGCATCCGTGTAGCAACATCAGTCGCGGCACCCACCGTACCATTTTCAAAATCTGCAGCAGCAAGAGACTTTGCGGAGTTTTCGAGTTTTGTTGTGTGGCCCCGATTTATACCCGCAGGATAACCAAACGCTCCGTGGCCAGTACGAGCTTGCGCGGTTATGTCGTACTCATGGTTGTTATGTACGAGTACCCCATCACCGCCGACGTAGTACACGTGTTCGGCGAAGACTTCGAGGTTGAAGACGGGTTGCGGGCCGGGGCGGGCGAGGTGGGAGACTATGCGCTTGGTGTCGCCTTGCAGCGTTAGGACTCGCTCGCCTTGATGCAGCGAGCCGGCTTGGACGTACTCTTGGCGATCTACGGACCAGAACGGGTGATTGGATGTTGTGCCGATCGTCTCTGTGGACTTGTCATCGCCTATGACTAGATCAATCACGTCCCCGGAGCTGTGATGGAACGTGGCGGTGATGACTCGGCCCTCGCCGCGCTTGACCTCGGGGGCGGTCTCGATGCTATTGATGATCGCAGGGCCGGTTAGGCCGAGCTCCGGAAGATCCAGCTCGACAACGGCTCCGATGACTTCATCTGTCTCGGTTTCGATCGCTGCGGATGTCGCTGCTAGATCAAGATACAGCTTGCGATATGGCAAGAAGCCTGATGACTCCGGCGCGCCTGCTTCGGCTGATGATTCTTCATGCGTGCTATGCGGGACTTCCGATGCACTCATCTTCTCAGCGGCATTCGAACTGCTATCCAAAGTCGGCTTGGATGAATCATTGCCCTGCCGTTTGGCCGTAACCAACGCCAGTTGGTTGCGGACCCAAGACTCGGGGCGGAGCATTTCGATGCTCAGCACATAGCCATCCGGTTTGGGCATCTCCAGCGAAAGATGAACCCACTCGGACCACTCCGGTTCGACGTATGCTGCTCGTTCTTCCGGTGTTACTTCAGGATTGCGAGCCAGTACGCGATCGCCGACTTTCAATTGCTCGATCGGTCGAGTCGTGGCGCTGAAAGAACTCGACCGCATGCCGGGATCCGAGGATGCGGTCGGCTTTACGGTAACGGCATCGACATCGTCGTGTGACTTTCGAGCAAGTGCCGAATAGCCCAGTAAAGCAAACCCTACGGCTCCTACGGACACGAGTAACCATCGTGCTGCAGCTATTAGCGTTGAGTGATCCAGATTGGTTCGGGCGGTTGATTTCATGTTTAACTCGGTTCAAGAAGCACTGATGTTAACCTACGCCATCCTTCCTTCATTCATTCCGTTTTGTTCTGTGCGATCCGTCGTGATCGCCGACAGGTCGTCGATATCGCCCGTAGAGAAATTGAGCGAGTCGATTTGTCCACGACAGGACAGGGCGTCGAAATCGATTCGACTAAAGAAAGCTTTTTCAGCTTGGCAAGCATATCGCGGGCGCTTTCTGGTGTTTCACCGGGCGAATGAAAACAGTCAGCAAAACTCAGCGCGGCCCAGCCGCACGAGAGTGCCCATTGTCACAGCTCGCCAACCCGCATGCAACAAGAGACACGGTAGAAGCGATTGGGAATTCCGGCGAATAAATTGGCGAATAGCCAACGCTTGCTTCTTGCTTTGCGTCTTAGCGCCTTTGCGTGCCGCCTTCTTCTGCAAACATCCGAGACGGACGCGGACTTGTCTCACGCAAAGATGCGAAGACGCAAAGGACTGCATGACCTAAGAATGGTCCTCGTTGGTACGAAGAACCAAGGCTTTCGCATTTCCGGAATACTCGTACTCAGCCGCAGGCGGACCTCGTAATCGTACTCGAGCATGACGCATCGAGTACGATTACCATTTCATTGAGTACGAGTACGAGAAACCATCCAAAAGCGGGACATTCAAAACGCGTGAGCGAGGGATTCGCATCCCTCGCTCACGCTTCGGGTTACGATTAAATCAGCAATCCCAACGGCTGTCCGGTGCAGCACGATCGATCTCGAAGAACCGGACGGCTCGCGCCGTACCGCTTACAAAGCAGATGGTATTGGGCTCACGCCCGCATCTAAGTGCTGCCGTCGCCTCGCCGCTGGTCTAAGCGAGCTCGATCCGGTGCCGTCGGTTTAGCGACAAGGCTATTTGGCTCGCTCTTAAAGCGGTTGCCGAGTTCGCTTAGGGCTCGCAGCCAGAGCATCCGGACAGCGGGCTCGCTCCGACCCATGCGGACGGCTATCTGATCGTAGGGGAGCTCTTCAAAGTTGCGCAGCAGGATGACTTCGCGATAGTCGTCCGGCAGAGTCTCTAAGACTTGAGCCACGCGCTCGCTGTCTTCTTTGTCTGCAACGATTCGGCTGGGTGATGCGTCTGGAGCCGTATGCAGTCCGTCGAGTTTCGCAGCCGATCGATCGACTGATTGAGCGATCATCGCATCGATGGATATCTCGCGCGACGCGTCTCGCTTCTCTGTACCACGATGATGCCGAAAGAGCTTAGCTAGTTGATTAGCCAGAATACGACGCAGCCATGCGGCTCGCTGCACTTCGTCGATCGCTTCCATGCGATGCCAGGCTTGCCAAGCGTCCATCAAAGTCTGCTGCACCAAATCCGACGGATCGGCCTTGCCTGCCAAGCGTCCGCGCATTTCGATTCTTGCGAGCACGCGCAACTGATGCTCGTGCCGCAACAACCACTCCGTTCTTTCGCCCGGCGGAAGCGCAGAGTTTTCGGTCGCTTGTGACTCATCCATCATGACACACGACTTGCCGCAACCTCACGCAACCTGATCCTTCGATTCAGCGACTGGATCAGCCACGTCGCACCACAGACGGGAAGCATGATCCAGGCCGTGACCAATGCTCCTGGAACTAGTATCCAATACCATCCGGAATAGTCGTAATTCTCGTGTTGACTCATCGGAGAATTATGACTGCTGATGGTGAGTACAAGCACGCTGATCACCAACGAGGACACGAGCCAAACGCAAGTCCAGCGAACTAAGGAGGGCCAACGCCTGAACCAGATCTGCCACAGCACAAACATCGTCGCGGCCAGCGGAGGTGCGAAGAAAAATGCAGTCATCGCTTTCAACCATCCGGTTTCAAACTCATGGCCGCTCGGCGGCGTAGCCCACCAGGCTTGAAGAAAGACGGCGGCGACTACCGGCACTAAGAATAAGTGCTTCAGTTCCATGGGTCTGCGGGTTGCCAACCATATCACACAAAAGATCGGTCCCAACACCAAACAGCATGACAACATGGTTCCGAAAGCGAGAAAGGAAACGATTCTCGGATCTTGTGCGAATTCGGGATTCCAAGGAAGCCTGCGCAACAAGCGTCGATCGGAACTTCCAGGCCGACTGACAGCCGAAACACGGTTCAACGATGATACGGATGCGAGGCGCGGATCATCGCTTGTGGACTCTTGATCCGGAGCTTTCGCGTGCTGCTGAACAGTGGATTCCGTCGGCGCGGCAATTCGGCAATCGGTCCAGTTAGCATGCTGAAAACAAACGACCGGCGGCAAGCCTGGCGAATCATCAAGCAAGCAGACGCCGTTCAATGTGGAGTAGCTATTCGCTTCTTGTTGCACGCGCGAGATCGGTCCGTGACACTTCCACAATATCGTGCCATCGCTCGGCTTGAGTCCGTAAACGCAGTTACCGATCGGCCCGCAACGAATACAGACTTCGTGGTTGCCGTATGCATCTGTGCGCACGTAAAGCTCTTGCGGCCTCGTCGGGTTCAATTCCGAATTATTGGATTGGCCAATGGATCTCCCAATCCCTAGCTCCGAGATCCATACCGGATGGTCGAGCGCATCCGGACGGAAGCACTTCACCACAACTTGATCTTGTTCAAACGCATTTCGCCAACTGGAAGGTGCACCGGCAGACGACGTCTGTTTGTCTGAACGAGCGCTATCGACAACGATCAGCTCATCCGAACCGTCACCATCGATGTCCAGCACCAAGGGCAAGCTACCGTCTACTTTACGAATCGCATTGGCTTCGGCAGCGTTGCCCTTCGCATCCCACACGAACACCGTGCCGTCTCGTTCCGGAAATAGAACGACATACTCGGTTTGTTCCCTCGACTTTGTTTGTTCTCGGTCGCTCTTCTTATCGCCCGGCTCGCGGACGTTCAGAGCCAACATGCGATTCGGATTTTCTTTGTAACCTCCCCATGGCGAGAACTGCGAAAAGGGCCTGCCGGTTGATTGCGTCCACAATGTTCGCCCCTGGGCATCCAGCGCTGTGACGGCCACTTCGGGTTGTGGTGTCGAATTACCTTTCGACTCGTTAGGTATCGGTCGCAGCGGCTCCCAGATCACCAATTCGGATTTGCCGTCCCCTTCGAAGTCAACGACGGCAGGTGCGGACCACATGTGAAACCCATCCGAGTTACCCATGCCGAAATTACCGAGTCCCGAATCTCGTTCTCGCTCCCACATCGTGGTTCCGCTCTTACCGTCGATGGCTCGCATGCACAGTCCGTTTGACGTTTGTGCCGGTGCAATGACATCCAAGTGTCCATCGCGATTGAGATCCACCATCGTTAACGGTAAGTCCTTGTTATCACCGTCAAATCGCATGCTCATCGGCGGCGGAGAAACACCGCTGTACGCGGGACTGAGTGCATGTGACCACAAGAGCCGTCCGTCCTTGGTCGACGTAGCAAACATCCAAAGCTGTACGTTTTGATTCGAGAAAATGGTGGCAGTGTCGGGATAGTCATGATTGATCGAACAGACCCAAACAACTTCCTTGATCCCGTCGCCGTCCAGATCGCGACACTCTGCTGCGGATGTCCCCGTGATCATCGATCCTTCGCAGTCTTTTGCCGACCAGAGCATACGACCGTCACGTCCGGAGACAGCCGCCAGCGGTGATCGTTTCATTCCGGATACATTCGACGTAGCAACGAGGAAATCATCACAACCATCGCCGTTAAGATCGCGGCTCAGCCCCTTGTCTCCGTCGATGCGTTCAGTCCGATGTGAGATCGGAAAAATTCGCCATGTGCTCACAGCCGGCAAGTGACGGGAGTTCCAAAGCTGTCGACCGGTTGCACCCGAAACGGCGATGAGAGTTCCATCGCCCAAGGATCGGACCAAGTCGAGCACTCCGTCGTTATCGAAGTCACCGGCCGCTTCACCTGTTTCGCCAAGCCGTTTCCAGAGCTGCCTCTTCACTCCACGAATCGCTACAAGACTTCCCGTATCATCGTTGCTTGAAGCCCGCGAGACCACGAGCAAGTCGTCCACCGAGTCATTGTCCAAGTCCACCGGTTCGAAATCTGCAATCGAAGATCCGGTCGTCGTGACGCTGCCCGTGCCGGCGGAAAAGCCGAGTACTCGAGCGGCTCGCCGATCCGATGCCGCATCCAGAAAATCGACCACCGAGACCATCAATTGCGGCCATCCATCCTCACCGGCATTCCACCATCCGATTTTCGCCGCGCGAATATTCCCGACAAAAGCGTCGTGGACGATTCGCTGCGAAGTGGTTCGCAATATCTCACCATTCGTTCCGGATATCGCATCAACGCAGATATCCATCCCTTTCGGATCGAAGCAGTGACTGTGAACACATCACGAACGCTGTCATACATATCTTCGCCGATCACAAAGCGATCGATGTCGGCGTCAATGGTCGCGACAGACGTGCTCCATAACGGCTCTCCGTCTACGGCTCGTACTGCTGAGATCGTGCCGCGAGGAAGCAAGGCAGCGCCCGATCCACCGCTAAACCACTTCGGGCCATGTGATCTTCCGTCTCCGAAAACGATTTCCAACTTACCGTCTCCGTCCAGGTCAATCACGCGCGGCTGTGTCCTATAGTCGTATCGAGTCAGCGACTTGTGAGGCCAATAGGTGTCCAGCGGTTTTGACCACAGCGACTTTCCATTCAGCAGAGACCAGACATGCAGTGCGGGTTCAGGAGGATCGGTCGGGTTCACCCCGGAAGGTCGTTCCGCCAGCGCGATCAACTCATCGATTCCATCGCCGTCGACGTCATACCATTCCACATCCTTGCCGGGCCGAAAGTCCAGTGTCCACTCCTGCGTCCAAGCCTTCCCGATTTCATTGGATTCGGTGAAATCGAGTTGCACGAGTCGATCGCCTACGATGACGACCGGAACCTTGGATCGCGTAGCGTCGTGCACAAAATGCACGTCAGTCGGCACATAAGTATGAGGCCCCGTCTGTTCAAATACGGCAGGTGATCGGATCCGAAAATTTCCAACGTGCATGTTGTGACCGCCATGCATCGAACGACCGCCCATCCATCCGACCGGAATACTCAAATCACGAGGTGCACTGACATTCTGCGGCAATGCAAACGCCGAATCGGGAAGCGTGATCTCTCGAATCGGTTTGCCTGTGCTCGATGAAATCACACCGATGCGGCGGTTGCTCGATACGGTACCGACGGCTGACTGTGCTGTCCGCTCGGATATCTCCATCCACACCACGATCAGATCATCACGGCCGTCGCCATCTGCATCGTTGATTCTCTGCGGTGGATAGAGTACGGCTGAAACCAAGTTCGAATCGGGTACGGGGTTCGTCTTGGCATTCTTTAATTCGTCAGCCAATCCTGCAATCCAAAGAACTCCGCTTCCGTCGCCCGATACAGCGAGTACCCAAGCTTGATGGCGACCGGCGACGATCAAGTCACCGATTCCGTCACCGTTGACATCCATCGGCCCATTGAGCAGCCAGGGTCTCGCGCTTGCATCTTCGCCATATCCCGTAGCGGTAACGGAACTCTGTCGCGTGGGCAACTGAAATCCGTGAAAAGCCTCGAACCCCGGCGTCTTACCGGGTTCGATCGGTATCGACCGCTTATCTAAGTTGCCGTTCAGGTTTCGCAAGCTGAGTCCATCTCGGTTCCAACCCACTACAACCTTCTGCAATCCTAAATCGCAGTGATCGTAGAAATCTCCGATCAAAACCGGAGGCTGCAGCCATCGGTCGCTGACATTCGCTTTGCGTCGTGCCCCGGATGAGTCTGTGTCGACCATGATGTCGAATGATTGACTCAGTGTGCGCTCTGCTGTAACACGCAGTTTGTAATCGCCCGTCGATAACTTAGATGCAGTCTGCATCGGTAACGTTTCCCTGGCCACCGAGCGATCACCCGAGTCGATGAACTCGGCGACTGCCCCGAGATCGTCGGTCTCGACGAGAACCGATGCCTCGTGCCATGCTAAATATGCTGAACGAGAGAGAACGGCCGCGATGCTGACAAGAAGAGTGGCGGCCACGGCCGTTGCCACTTGCGAAACGCTGCGACGGTTCTTCTTCACCCAGCGCCATGACTGTTCCACGAGACCCGCACGACGAGCTCGGATCGGACGCTCTTCGAGAACGGCTCGTAAGTCTGCGGCCAACTCTTCCGCCGATGCGTAGCGCTCATCCGGCTCCTTGGCTAAGCACTTCATCACCACCGTTTCCAAATCGCGATCGATGTGCGGATTGAATTGCCTAAGCGGTACAGGATCCTCGCTGAGGATGTGCTGAATGACATCGTGCGCCGTATCGCCCGCGAACGCCGGTCGACGTGCGAGCAGTTCATAAAGTGTGGCGCCGAGGCTGAACAAATCGCTGCGATGATCAATGCGACGCGTCGATGCTCGCGCGTGTTCTGGGCTCATGTAGCGCGGTGTTCCGAGCAACATGCCCGCTAGACTGAGCGTCACGTCATCCAGCCGCCGAGCCAAACCGAAATCGGTCAGCCACACACGTCCGTCGCGATCGAGTATCAAGTTCGACGGCTTCACATCGCGATGGATCACTCCGCGTTTATGAGCATGAGCCAATGCTTCAGCGGCTTGCAGTCCCCACTCGGCAACTTGCTTGGAAGTGATTTCCGTTGTCGAGTCGGCGATGACTTGTGCCAAGTCGCGACCGTCGATGAACTGCATCGCATAGTAGTTGACCCCTTGTTCGTTGCCGACATAAAAAATCGGCACGATGTTGGTATGGTGTAGCGTCGCTACGGTTTCTGCTTCGCGTCGAAATCGATCGATGGCTTCGTGATCCGAGACCGGTCCGAAGCGGAGAACCTTCAGCGCGACGCGCCGGGCTAGCGAGATCTGTTCGGCTTCGTAGACGGCTCCCATCCCGCCGCGACCGACTTCGCGCCCCAGTCGAAAGTCTCCGATGGTACGGGTCTTGCTCGCTTCCGAAACAGAAGCAGGAGGATGAAGAAATTCGAGCCCGGCCAAACAAGCGGCGAGTTGATCGGCGATCTGCGGATGGGCGGCCAACAACGCTTCGCGCGAGATCTCTCGACCGGCTTGCCGATCCGACATCACTTGGTCCAAGACGCGGACCACTTCCGCAGCATTCGCCTCGGACTCCCACGTCGACTGCGAAACGGCGGAGGAGGGTTCGTTGCCGGGGTGGGCCGGCGAGCCCTGTTGATAGAGCTGCGTCGTGTCGTCGTGTGCAGGTCGGTCGGGTTCTGTCATGGTCGATCAGTGAGGGAAGGAGGCGATTCCGATCCACCGAAAACAGCAATAATGAAAACTGCAATAATACGGTGATCTACCAGCAGAGTACCGCTCCCGCTCGCGGCGCAACGCAAAGACGAAAAATTTCGTTGGGCAAGCTAAATTCGGAGACTATTGGAACACTAATCGGCACTGATTTTCGCTAATAGGGCGGAGAGGTTACGAAAGCATCGCTATCCTCCTATTCGATATCACATCGCGAGATCTTTCTCCGAATTCCTATTAGCGTCGATCAGGTCGTAACCTTCTTGCTGCAACATCATTACCTCGGGCAGTAGACAATGCTGGATATGAAAATCTGTGGAACACTGTTCTGCTCTAATTTACGCTAGTCAGAAGCAAGGCAGATCAGCCTGGACATAGGTCGACGAGCTTTTATCCTCGCTGCACTCCCGTCTCCTTTCCTCATCATTAGCGTCGATCAGCGAACATTAGTGTTTCACCTCTCAAGCGAGTGCGCCCTCAATGACCCCCGCGTTTCCGTTCGATCCTGCCGTCGAGCAACTGAAAAAATTGCTGATCGATAGCTGGCGCAGCGGGCGGCGCGAGCGTGTGGAGCAATTGCTTGATGCAGTGACTCTGACACGCTTAAACAGCGATGGATTGCTGGAGCTCCTACGTTTGGAGTACTCGCTTGCGACTGAAGCAGGCGAGCCTGTTTCGGCCGCGGACTATGCAGTGAGGTTTCCGGCGCTGGCGAATCGTTTGGAACGTATGCTGTTACTTGAGGGTGAGTCCGCGACGGCGATGCTCGCCGCAACAGTGGCTCAGACGAACGAACCGAAAAATGCGGCAATCGTCGAATCCATGACCGTTCGCACCGAGGTGCAGGCACAGCCGCGGGCGAATGGTAGCGAGAATGAATCCGGCGATTCCGAACCGGTCTCAGATCGATTGACCCAGACGGATATCACGCATGTTGAGCGACTCTCAAACGATCCGGCTCAATCAACTGCGCATGACGAATCGATGCCCCCTCGTTGTCTCGAACGACCCGGCAGACTGCGAGCCGGTGACTGTGTCGATGACTTCGACCTGCTACTGGAACTGGGAAGCGGCGCCTTTGCCGATGTGTTCTTAGCTCGACAACGATCCATGCAGCGCATTGTTGCGCTGAAGGTATCGGTCAATCATACGTCCGAGCCGCAGACGCTGGCACAACTGGACCACGACCACATCGTACGCGTCTTCGATCTGCGAGTCGTTTCCGGCCGCAAGCTGCGACTTCTGTATATGCAATACGTCGCCGGTGGGACGTTGCAGAACGCGGTAGCGGCTGTCGCGAGCACAGCGCCTGCAGTGCGCAGTGGACGATTGTTGCTGCACGAGATCGATAGCTTGATGCGCCGACGAGGGGAGGATAAGCCGCTCGGGTCAGCCAATCGACGTCGCATCGCGCATATGACTTGGCCTGAAACCGTCTGTCACCTCGGAGCTCAAATCGCTTCGGCCCTGGCATACGCTCATGAACGAGGAGTCATTCATCGCGACATCAAACCGGCCAATATCCTGCTGACAGCCGAAGGATCACCGAAGCTGGCCGATTTCAACATCAGCTATGCAGCCGGCGTCGAAGGCACATCTGCGGCCGCCTACTTCGGCGGCAGTCTGGCGTACATGTCACCCGAACAAATGGAAGCCAGTCTGCCGTCGAGCTCGGTGACACCGAAAGACTTGGATGGTCGCAGCGATATCTATGCTTTGGGAGTCGTACTGTGGGAACTACTGATCGGCGAGCGCCCATGGCCTCACGAATCGGCAACCGGTGAATGGACGGAACTGGTCAAGCGCATGGCTTCGCGCCGACGGCAAGGGGTTCCTCCATTGCCCAAGTCGATGAGTACGGCCTTGCCCGACGGCTTGGAAGAGATCCTTGCGCGCTGTCTGCAACCGAAACGAGAAGATCGCTACCAATCAGCAGAAGAGGTCGAACGTGAATTGCGATTGTGTTTGGAACCGGAGCTGCGAGCCTTGCTCCGGCCTGACCGACAGTCCCTGCTCACTCGCTTGCGACGGATGCCGTACACGACTGTACTTTTCCTGATTCTGATACCGAACGTCATCAGTTCGATCTTCAACATTCATTTCAATGCCACGGAACTGAGCCACCGCCTGCCTGACGCGCTGTCGACATTCATCAGCATTTCACTCGTCATCAACTCCATTGCATTTCCGCTGGGTATCGGCGTCATCACACTCTTCATCTGGCCGGTCATCCGTGCAGTGCGGATCAATCCAAAGCAACCGACGACCGGTCTCGACCCGATGAGCGAAGAGACCGCGAGCAAGCTGCGACAGCGTTGCTTGCGGATGGGAGTCTTCAGCGGTCTGATCATTCTGGCTCTGTGGGTGGGAGCCGGACCCGCATTTCCTTTTGCACTGCATGTTCTTCACGGCGACGTACCGACATCGCTATACGTCATCTTCTTTGTCTCGTTGACGATCAGCGGATTGATCGCGGCTGTCTATCCGTTCTTTGCTGCGTCATGGTTGGCGGTGCGTAGTTTCTATCCGGTCCTCATCCCGTCGGGCCAAATCGGCGATGATGATTTGAAAGAGCTGCGCCGTTTGTCGACCGTATCATGGATTGCGATGGCGCTTGCGGCCTGTGTCCCGATGCTGGCCGTCACGTTGCTGGTCACGTCCGGCCTGAAAGCGCAGTTGACCGTCGGCATCTTGGCAGCCGGCGGCTGCTTCGGTTTTGCGGTCATCGCCGTGTTTTTCAGAACGCTGCAGCGCGATCTTAACTTGCTGATCACAGCCCACGATTTGTTCGCTCGGAGAAGTGACGACGAGGACTGAACCGTAAAATCATCGCCGGCTTCGCAGCGCGTTCACAAACTGCTTAAAAGCATTAATCGGCTTTCAATGCGTCGAGCAAGGCTTGTGTACTCTCCGGCCTCGTGAATACATCCACTTGGCCCGGTGAGTTCCCGACAGTGATGATCGATGCCGGACCGAACAGAATACGGTCCGCTAACATCGGCGAGCCTTGTTGCAGTTGTTGACGTACGATGGTCGGACGTGCGAACCACGCCCAGACCAGACTTTGCCTCTGCACCAGATCGGGCAACGGCAGCTCCGTAGTAACGAGCATCGCGGCATCTTTGCGGCTGTGTGCAAACAATTGGAGGAGCGAGATCTCTGCGCTCGGAAACGCTGCTAAGTGCAAGGAGTCTGTTTCACGTACTTCCGGAGGAGCGTGCCGAAACAAGTCATCGCTGAGCCTGGTGGCATCGGGGAACGGTTCTCCGAATCGCCTTTCATTGACGATACCGATCAGCGATCGACCGGCCGCAATCCGCTCGATAACTTTCTTCGCCGGATCGTCGTTCAAGAGCACTCGCACCTGCACGGCTCCGGAAGCGAGAGGAGTAGCGACAACATCGAGTGGCCGATGCACTCTTGCCTGTTGCGGTACCGATGGCCCGGCGCCACAGCTTTCGGTCCGGTCCCTTCGATCGCGACCAATACCTCGGTCTGTCCAGCAATGATCAAGTCGCCGTCTTTGAGCCGCTGAAGATGGCCATCGTTACCGTTGATACCGACGCGAGCATGTCCCAAAGAACGAATGTGCCAAAGTCCTTCGGTCTCACTGATCTCAAAGTGAAGATCGTGAATCGATTCGTCACCCTCGATCCATACGTCCGCTTGATTGGAACGCCCGAAGCGCAGCAGGTCGCCCGGTCGCATCCACAGTTTGCGTACGGAACCGTCACGGCGTCGAATATCGAGGATCAACATGTTCACTGCTTTTCCGATTTAGCTTCGAGCTTCGCACGCAGATCGATGATCATCTTTTCGGCCGCATCCAATTTGGCTTGCAGTTCTTCAGCCGCTTTTCGATAAAATGCCGCGTCTTCACGAGCCTTCATAGACTCTTGCATCGACATTTCAGCGGCCATTCTTGCTTGCTCCGAAGCTTTCAAAGCGTCTTGAGCTTCAGCGGCTGCCGCTTGAGCCCTCATTTCACTCTGAGCTTCGGCGGCTTTCAACTGAGCAGACAGCGCAGCGGCCTTTTGAGAATCGGAACAACCGCCGATGAGGAACATACCGGCCAATAATAGTGACCCGATCAAGACCTTGTTCATTTTCGTCTCCCTATGTGTATAGCAGCACAACCGATCCGCAGGCACGTCGGCAGTTCAAAAGGTCGATGGGCTATCGCTGCCTGTTCCGAATCGCAGCGGCGGATGAGTCCACACGATATCCGAAACACGTTTCCACTGCAGATTGTAAAGCACAACGCCGAGGATGATTGATGCGACGGCACCAAGACCGAGAACAGCCGCCGCCGGAAGATTATTGACAAGGTACAGGTAGCCTTGACTGATCAGAACCCAGATCAGCATCCAACCTTTTCCTTTGGCACCCGCACGAACATTCTTGATGTCGTTCCAATCCAGCAGCGGCAATTGATTGGGTTGCACCAAGCCGAGTGCTGTGAATACCAGGGCCATGGCAAAGAAGAGGAACGGCAGACACGAGAGCGATCCGGCGATGTTCAGCATGAAGACGGTGCGCGGAGATTCATCGGTCTGCCAATTCGTCGCTCGCCTGAGAAGTTTCAACACCTGTTCGCGCTCTTCAGGACTTGCAAAGCTCAGTTCATCGGAACCTTGCTTGTGTACGATCTGCAATGTCTTACCAAGCGAGTAATACTCGATGCGTTCAATCTCATTCCATGCCCAGCGACGCATACCCGAGGGAAAACCTTCGTTCTCAGGATCAACCATTGTGCCGATCGCAGCCGGAACCAGCATTGATTGTTCGACTGCCTGGATGTGTTCCTCCTTGGGCGATCCTTCGACTAAGCAACCGCCGACAGTTGCATAAAAGTGGTCGGTGGTTTTGCAGAAGGAATCCGTTTGCTTCTTAAGTACGGCCAGCTTCGCAGCGAAGCGGTCCTTTTCCAGTTTGAAGACTAGGCTCAATCCCACAGGAAGAAGCAGCAGAGTCCAAGCTGTAACAAAGGTCCCGAACATCCCTGCCACCATGATCAGGATGCCGGCAACGATCGAAGCAATAGAGCGAACGCGGATGTTGTATTGCATTGCGTTACAGCTTTAAAATCGCCACTTCGATACAGTTCATATTCGGACCTAGGTTGTAAACTTGTTGTACGCTTCTCGATCAGTCAACATTTCACCATTCGGTCCGACAACGAAGCCAGGAAACAGAGGGTGCCGCATATATCCGGGAGGTAATGTGTATTGGGGAACTCTTTGGTGTTTGTCGGCCAAACGATTCCGGCATTAATTGGTGGAGTACTGTCTGCATCGAAATCAAAAGTGGGCGGTTCGCTACCGCAAGGCAGCTGTGGATTGCGTCCGGTTGCGACCCCCAAGTTGTAGCCTGCGGTGTCTGAGGCATCATACAAGACAATCGCCTATCTTCACACCTAAAATCCCGACGCCGCCGCCGTTGTAGTTCCCCGCATAACCGGCAATGAAATTTCCGAACTCACCCGACGTCATCGTCTTCCCAAAGACGTCGAAAGTCGCATTCGGTTCGTTTGCTTTAAAGTCGTATCGCCCCAAGCCCGCGTGGTCCAAGAACGAAACCGAAAAGCCCTCGTCCGCGAATGTCCTTGAGAATTGCCTCTACCCTTCGTGCCGCTAAGTGATGCTTTCCACCACATGCATTTACCTTACTTTGGTTTTCATTTTGTGCCGGTACGGAATCAGTGTCCTTAGATGGAGAATCGGTTGACCTCTTGGGATCGGTATATGATGGATTGTCCGCGCTGGAACCTGCGGTCTGACTGTCGTTGTGGTCTTCCGTTCTCGATGAATCCAGGCGAATCTCCCGTCAGACTTTTCACGGGCTTGTTTGTCTTCTCCCTAGCGGCTTTCTCCCTAGCCGCTTTATCTTTCGCAGCCTGCTCTTGCTTAGCTCGCTCTTCTGCTTGAGCCTTGTCCAGCGCAGCTGGTTCTCGGCGCGGAACTGCGCTTCGATCATCGCAGCGGCCGCGGCCGGATTACCCTGCTTAGTTGTGATCAACACTCCATCTTTGCCGCGCCCGATGCAGCACCTTCGGCTGTGCGCCAGCTGTACCCGGCTTCGGAGGTGCTGGCCGAACCGGGGCACCGGACCCGGTCCCCGGCGTTTTGCCGGGCATCATCGGGACATCACCCGGTATACATCCGCCCGGGCGCAAAACTGGTGATCAGCGACGATGGATCAGCGGCAGTCGATCCGAATACGCTGTTATAGAAATCGCTCATCGACGGGAAGTCACCCGACATGATGTTCGACATCGAATTGACCAATGCGTTCTTGATTCCTACCGCAGTGGCGCCTGAATACAGAGCTTGTAAAGGCAATTGCAAAGGGTTGGCAGAAATCCACCAGCTTCTAATGCGCCCCATTCATGTTCGAGAATGTTACCTAGACCAGAGAGAGTCACATTGTCGCCGTAGTAACCTTTATCGTGATAGTCGTAGTAAGGCGACATGTCCATATTCAATAGACGGTCCGGTACCCACCAGCTCGATACGGTTCCGGGCGTCGCGGCATGCCGGGCGATCCTAAGTCAACCAGACTGCCGAAAGATAGGCGTTGCCTTCCTCTTTGATGCCGAAGAAACTTCCGACACCGCTCGGTTCTTACCGGCCACGAAGAATTCGCGGGATGCCCTGCGGGACGATGCTCGAAACATTCGGCAGTCCATTTGGTTTGCCTTCGTCGCTGAAAATCCTTCTCCCGGCATGTAGATCGCCGTGCGATCATTGTCGCTGGTCTTGTCATCTGAGCCGGAGGACTTTTGTGTTTCGACGAAAGCTTTGGCTTGCTCATCGCGAGTCATGGAATTGAGCGCGAGTAAGCGACCGGGTTCGCATCCTTTAAGTAGTTCAAGAAGTCGGGTGTTACCGCCGTGCGGTTCAAACCTTCCTTCGAAGGCGGAATCGTGTTCGCTGCCGATGGGTTAGCAGCCGCCGACGCATTGCTTGAAATCCACTCGAACCCGGCTTCGGAAAGAACGGAGGTGTCGTACCGTTCTGCGATACAGGAATGTTGCTGTCGAGAATCGTGTTGCTCAGCATTTGAGCCGCCATCTGATTCAGACCGGTCGACTTCATAATGTCTTCGTCGCCGCAGCCAACGCCGCTTTGGGATTGCTCCAATCCGTTTTAATCGTGTCGCGAATCGTATTTGCCAAGCCTGCGACTTTGGCAACGTCTTCCATGCCGAGCACATTGGCAGCACCGGCGACTGCAGCTAGGGCTTGCTTCGGATCGCTCCAATCCGTCGTGAGGATCTTTTTCCGGTATCGTACAACTCTTTTCGTCTTGGCCGACCGTTTTGGCTACGTCTTGTAGTCCGGCGATACCGGCGACACCGCCGATCGCACCCAGCACCAGTGCTCGGATCGCTCCAGTCAGTCTGAGCCAGCGAGTAGAGTTGCTTTCCCTGCGATCAAGTCGTCGACATCACCCAGCGAACTCTTGAATGTCGGACATGATGCCCGACATGCCGCCGATGCAACTCGGAACCTTCGGCCCCGGAGCCACAGGACCTGGAAGCATGTTTCCCAGAAAGACGACTCGCCCGAGCGTGTTGAACGGACCTTCGGGGCCGGGCGCAGTTCATGAACATGTAGGTCCCTTCGTGATAGTCCACGAACGAACCGTTGACACGAACTGTCGTCGATGACGTTCCGTCGATCGGACGACAGAACCCCATGTTCACTCCCGACAAACACGCCGCCCCCGTTACCCGGTTCATCACAACGAACGGTTGATAACCGCGAGTTATGCCGGAACACCCACTGCGTGCGAAAGCCGCACATTCGTACTGAACTTCTGATCGCGCAGTCGAAGGTCGACAGGATCTTGTAGGAACCGGAATCGTCGGTGACTTGCAAAAGTCAGGAACGAGACTGGATGCATACGAACTCAGCGGATGCTCGAGTGCCTTCGCGTACCGCCATGATGCCGGGCTCCCCTTAAGCTTCGACCAAGTAGCCAGGGGCCGACATGCGCAGTTCGATGCGACGAGTCGGAATGTGTGCCGGATAGATAGCCCGCCAAGTCAGAAATGCTTTGGCTTCATCCACTTCTAATTCGATCGTGTCGAGATTCATCGGGCCGGAATCACTCGACCGTCATCGAACTGGATCAGCGTGATCATTTCGATCCCCGGCAGTCCGAATTCAAGTCGTCGATCGCGACTGAGATTGCTCAGTGTGACGATCTCATTTCCTCCGCGAAACCGGAGAAGGTCAAACCGGGAGCCGCTGCGTTATAGAACTCGTATGAGAAATTGAGCGGCAGGTAGGAGCTCGCGTTCGCGCTCAATGCTCGTCAGCCGTCCCCGCATGCTGCAAGCTTGGCGGTTGCCAAGCAGGAGCGATCGGTCCCAGTCCTACAACGTCCAACGGACGACCGTATTCGATCGACTCGAGGTCGGCGGGCAGCAATTGCGGACATCGGTCATCCACACTTCCGTCCGGATCATGAAAGCCGACACCGACGGGATTGGAAGGGCAGTAGGCGTCCGGCTTGTCGGCTGCCGTGCCACCGAATGCAACTTCGTGGTGCCGCACCGGCAAGATCGATCGGCCCGGGATCGGTCAATCTCGGCAGCCCGGAACCTACGCTCCGGCCTGCCGGTCCGGTGACTTGAAACGTTCACGAGGGGACCGACCGTAACGCCGCCGTCCAGCTTTTTCCATCGCGCCGGAAGGGGAGGCGCAAGCCGTGGCTTCGATCATCACGTCTTCGTCTTCGGCTTGTACGGAGCCAGCCGCACTTTCGCGCGCAGGCTGATGCTCCCCGGCGAACCAAAGTACTGATCTTCGAGCACCGGCGGAAGCTGCTCAGAGGACAAAGCCAGTCGTTCGCCGTTTCGAATGTCGAACGAAGCTCGTAATACGATGACGCCGAACATATTGAGTTGCTTGTCGATCGATTCAAACTGCAACGGAACAAACGGCGTGGAGTTGATCAGTTCATCAGCCATGGTGTCGACTCATCGTGCCCAAAAGTCTCTCGCAAGACCAATCAGTTCAGATCTATTATCGCACCGTTGATCTTTACGTTGCCTGAAGCGGGAGAATAAAACTCCGTTCCTTCCAAAGCGGATCTTCCCGCCGGCATCCATCGTCAAATTTGCTGGCGCCGACCGTGATCTCCAACTTGGAACCGACGACGATCTTCTTCGTCATACCGACTTCTTCCGCACTGACAAAGCCGACGGCCGTATTCATGGCCGCACCGGAGATGATCGAGTAGGCGGCACTGACATTCACGCCTCAGCATAAAGCCGACCATTTCGTTGCTCATCATCCTGACGTTCTCTGTCTTGGCAGAACCAACTGAATTGATTGATTCGCAGCAAACTGTCGACTGGATTGGCTCCGACTTGCACGGTTTGATTCGCGCCTACTTTGGTCGCCTGATTCTAAGCGCCGATCGTTTCCGTATGATCCGTTCCCACGTCGACCGTCTTATTGACGCCGACTTTCAGCTTTTGATTGTTGCCGATCGTCATGACTTCATCGACGCCGATATCCTTCGTGCGGTTATTTCCGATCTTATGTCTCGTCATGCTCGACGACCGTGTCCAAGTTGTACTGACCATGGATGCGAATCTGCTCCTTACCCGGAGTATCGTCCATCGACAACTCATTGTAACCGGCCCCCTTATACGTCTTCGTTTTCATACCGCTGCGAGTCTTTTCGCCGGGGAGCGCAAAGGGAGGCATGGCTTCTTTGTGATAGACACGGCCGGTGATGAGCGGACGGTCGAGGTCTCCTTCGAGGAACGAGACGACGACTTCTTCACCGACGCGCGGAATATCGATGCCGCCGAAGCCGCGACCGGCATGAGCCTGTGAAACGCGAATCCAACACGATGTGTTCTCATCGCGTTTTCCTTCGCGATCCCAATGGAACTGCACTTTCACTCGGCCGTACTCGTCGGTGTAAATCTCTTCCCCCTTGGGGCCGACGACCACCGCCGTCTGCACGCTGGCCAGTACCGGATGCGGAGTCCTACGAGGCGAACGGAACTGTATCTCGCTCGGCACGCATGTAAAGCTGTTCGAGTAACGCGCCTCGGAGCTCTGCGATGTGAATGGACCGGGCTGCACGGCGCTGTGCGATACAGATGTCAGCAGGAAGGACTTGCCTTGCTCGCTCAGGCAACTGTGATGAAGCGTGAGCTTGTACGTATAACCGGCCGTGAACGTCTTGCAGATCGAAGCACCCTGCACGGTATTAAACCGCGCTTCCTCTTCTTCCATGCGACGATCTGCTTCCGCCTTACCGTCTTCCTTCTGGAAGTAATCGTTAGCGTAGTCGTACAGTTCGTAACCCGCGTTGTTCTTCAGCGGAATACTGCCGTGCTTGGGCGTGTTGACTTTCAAACTCGTCGACGGCTGCAGGAAGTCGTAGTCGGTCTGTTCCCATTTGCCTGATACGAACTCGTAAGCGTGTTCCCAAGCCGTGATGTGATCGCGATTAGTCTGTCCGCCGGCCGACTTGGGATACTCAACTTCTTTCTCCACAGCGATCGGATAATTGCTCTTGTCCGAGAGTACGAGCGTGTGCTTATCTTTTTCATGCTTGAAGTAGTAGTAACCACCGTAGCGTTCGAGCGTCCGAGACAAGAAATTGAAATCGGATTCACGATACTGAACACAGTGCTCGACCTTGCGACTCTTCAGAATCGAAGCGCTCGATGCGTCGTGCCAGGTTTCGATATGCCCATAGGCTTTCACTCGCTTGATGAGCGCATCGAAAACTTCTTGAATCGACTTTTCCTTCTTCTCGGGAAGATAGATAAAGCAGCGAGCCGCACGGGTCATGAACCAGATCCACGGCACAAGTCGCACGCGATACATGCGGCACGGAATCCCTTTGCCGGCGTCGAGCCGACTGTAATCGCCGGCCCATAAATGGCTGATGTATCCGTGCACGTAGCGAGGTTCATCGGAACCGCGATCGATACGCACGGCCAGCGGTCGACCGATGACATCCTCGGGCTTCACATTCTCTTTCGGCGAAGCGATCGACAGCATGAACTCGAACGGCGTCGAAATCTCTTCGCGTCCGCTCATCGATACGAGGATCGCATCGCGGCCGAACAGTTCCGCGTTTTCGATTTCCAGAAGTCGCTTAGTCATGGTATTCACTTGATGTTCAAAAACATGCGAACTGGTTTGGCCGAATCCGCACACGAGTTCGCTCTCGAGGCTATTTCCCTTTATCGGTCGTATCGCCAAGAAGTTGCGTGCGATCCCGGGCACTTACTCGCTGCAGAAACACTCACACAACCAGATGCGTAAGCGAGGAACGTTAGATCCCTCGCTTACAATCCAGTTGATGTAATCGAAACACGACGCATTAGAGCTTGTTGATTTAAACTAGAATCCCGTGGTGATCAGGCCTGGAAGGCCGGCATAACATCAGCCGGCGGCGCGAGCCGCCGGTCCCAACGAACACCGCGCAGGCGAAGCCCCGGAGGGGCGACACATTAAGCTCAAAGTAGAATTGCAATTCTGTGTCGACCCTTCGGGTCTTGCTGATGCAATGGTGCATGCACGGCCCGGCGGCTCACACCGCCGGCTGACGTTGTGCCGGCCCGTCGGGCCTAAAACCCGAGCCTCATAGACATTCAAAGGAGTACGCTTCGCAGCCAGAAGCGAGGAACCCGAATCCCTCGCTTACGCGTCGGGTTGTGATTCGTACCTTAATCAGTCGAAACTGATTAAATCGACAGGCCTCAAG